>NZ_JHYF01000003.1 GCF_000621485.1 Alkaliphilus transvaalensis ATCC 700919 | reverse complement strand
TTTCTTATATTATCCTCAAGTTTTCATTATCCTCAACTTTTTCATAAATCTTTAATTTACACTTTTTCCTCCTAGAAAGTTGAGGATAATATTATTGAGACGTGTTTCTCAAAAATATAAAAACAGGAGGAAAAAACTATGAAACTAACTTACGATGAAGGTGTTATCTTAATTAAACAATGCTGGATTGATAACGGTCATGTCATTAACGTCGGAAAGATGGCTGCAATTAATTCCCTGCGACGACACCTTGAGCAAAACAATATTTCCTATAGTCATGATGAAGCCCTGCATTGGCTCAACTTGAATATAGAGTCCAGAGATAAGCAAACTTTCTTTAGAATGAGACGTGCTGTGTATGAATTTAATGATGTCATGACTCTTGGAAAAATCACTGGTGATTACAAGTATTATGAAACTTCTTTTGACCGTCTTCCAGAAAGCTGGCAGACAATACTGATTAAATATAAAGAAGATCTTTTAACCCGACTGAAGCACCGAGCAACCAGAGACCAAATCATTCACTGTACAAGCTTTGCAACTTTCCTTGTAAACAATGATATTTACGATCCTGTAGGAATTACAGTTCCAGTCATTTCCAAATACCATGAATATGCAGACTCTATAGGTGACAAATATATCTGTACCTACTCTGTCAGATACTTTCTGCAATTTTTAGCTAACCAAGGATTTATTCCTAAACATAGGCCTTTTGCACTTACTGCACCTGTACAAGCTAAAGCAGCTGGATTTGCGTTAAAAAACATCTCTATCGCAAGCATTTCTGAAACAAATGCCAAAGTGAGCGAATTCCGGTTATCACCTGAAACTTTTCTGGAGCGATGTCAAGATCTTATTAAGTCTCTTGAAGAAATCTACCATTTCGAGCCTAAAGCTCTTAGAAGCAATTACTTGGCTTATTTTCAAATGTTTTATATCGTTGCCAGTGAATTGAATCTTGACTACACACCCGCCGTTGCTGATTACTGGCTGAAGTCAATGGATTCCTTTTCAAGTGATTTTCGTGTGGGTCCAATGCGATACCGTTGCTTTCATGTGCTAAAGAGCTTTATTGAGTGTGGGGATACTTTTCTTCAGAGTATTCCTCCGGTTATTGCACAACCTGGAATAGTAACATCTCTAGCGGTCTGGGGCAGAAATCTTCTTCAAGAGTTTGTTTCTGAAAAAGAAAAGGACGGATTATCTGCCAATACAATCAGCCGCCATAAGTCTGCCAGTATTTCTTTCTTGCTTTATTTGCAGAGCCAGGGACTTACTTCAATTTCAGAACTTACGCCACAGCTTGTTAAGGCTTACAACATTACAACAGCCCAAAAATCGTCCAATAAAAAGAATAATTATGCTTACTCAATTCGACAGTTCCTGCAATATTTGTTTGAGAAAAAATATACAGAACAGGATTTGGTCAGATCATTTCCATCACAACGTGGACAATCTCGTAAAATCGTAGAAATTCTTTCAAATGATGAAATTCAAAACATCTATACGTATCGTAACAATGCACGTACACCGTTGGAATTGCGTGACAGTGCAATGCTAATAATTGGACTTCTCATGGGACTACGAGGAATTGATGTAATTAATCTACGTTTTTCCAATATCGACTGGAAGCATCAGACAATAGCGATTACCCAGCAGAAAACATACCGTCCATTGATCCTTCCAATGCCTGTAGCAGTCGGAAACAGCATCTTTCAATACTTAAAATATGGAAGACCCAATAGTAACTCAGACTATATTTTCTTGTCTCAGCGCGCACCATATGGAAATGCAAATCGTTCAGCCTGTAATACTGCTATAGAAAGAGTTTTCAATGGTGAAAAGCATTCCTTCCATATCTTAAGAAGAACATTTGCAACGAGGTTATTATCAGCAGGCATCGGGAGTGACACCATTAAGGATTCTCTTGGCCACTCTACTATTGATACAGTTAACCGATATCTCTCAGTCGATGAAGAAGGCATTCGATCATGCTGTCTTCCCCTTAAAAGGACGGTGAAATAGGATGAAAATACAACGCAACTATGACTTTTATAGCACTTTGGCTCCGGTCATCAAGGGCCTGATCGACGAAAAACGTGCATGTGGCTACTCATATGCATCAACTGAAAATGTATTGAAGGAACTTGACAATTTTTGCCTTAAGCATGATTTTACATCCTCCACAGTTACGAAAAAACTTGCAGATGCATGGTCCATGCAGCGTTCTACCGAAGGATTGAATGCCAGAAACATAAGAGTGAGCGTACTTCGCCAGCTTTCAAAATACCTGATTTCGCTTGGAACAGACGCATATATTCCAAAGTTATTTCAATCTAAAGAAATATCTGAAGCACACGTTTTTACTGGTGATGAGTTGCTGGCATTCTTTGAAAATCTTGACAATCTTGAACCTGTTAGACAATCCTATGGAGTGAGGCTTCTCAATGAATGCAAAGTCCTTTTTAGGCTTTACTACTGCTGCGGGATGCGTCTTAATGAGCCTTTACAGCTCATATGGGAGTGCCTTGATTTAGAAGCAGGAACTCTTCGCATCCTTCAATCCAAAGGTGACAAGGATCGTATTCTGTGGCTTACTGATGACATCATCGACATGCTAAAAAAATATCGTGCTTATATCCAGAACGAACGTCCTGACACAAATTGGGTTTTTCCTGGAACAAAGGAAGATAATCATCTGAGCGATGTTTCAGTAAGAGACTACTTTTTAAGAGCATGGACTGATACACCTTACTCCAGAAATAGCAATCCTCCAACAATCAAGTCATTTCGACATACATTTGTTGTTGACCGTCTAAATAGCTGGATGGAGGATGGTGAAAATATTGAGACAAAGCTTCCATACCTTAGTAAGTTTTTAGGACATGCCAACATCCAGGAATCTCTTTATTACTATCATCAGGTAGCTGAAAGTTTCAAAATCATTCATGCCAAAGATAAAACATCAGGCTTAGTAATTCCGGAGGTGAACTTCAATGAAAAAAAAGATAACTGATACAAAAATTTTCTTCTCAATGACCCTGCAATATCTCGAGAATTATCTTCCCAAGCAGTTGGGGCGTAGTCCAGAAACTATACGTTCCTATAAAGATTCTCTGTCTGCGTTTAGAAAATATTTATTCAAAGTAAAGAATATTTCTATTTCAAAACTAACTTTTACTGACTGTACTCGTGAGTTGCTTCTAGAATATTGTGCCTACTTGAAAGAACATGGAAATTCTCCGGCCACCTGTAATGTACGGCTGGCAGCGATAAAGAATTATGTGCAGTATGCATCTGATAACGATGTGTCATTACAATCTATTGCTTTGCAGGTATCAAAAGTTCCTAGCATGAGGGTTCCAAAGAGGGAAAAGATTCTTCTCTCTAAAGAAGCCTTAAATGCTCTATTTTCAGAACCTAAGAATACAAAAATCGGTATTCGTGATCGCACAATCATGATTCTTCTCTATGATTCTGCAATCAGGGTCAGTGAACTGACAGGGCTTCATATCAACGATGTAAATCTTGACACTTTATCCATACATGTACATGGCAAAGGCAATAAGGAACGATCTGTGGCTATAACAGAAAAGACAGCAGAACATCTAAAGCTGTATAAATCAATTTACCATTCAGATACCAAAGACCCAGACCATGTATTGTTTTACACAATTATTAAAGGTAACACTGGTAGAATTTCTACTGGTACAGTTGAACGCATTGTCCAGAAATATGCAGATGCTGCAAGAAACTCCTGCCCAGACATGCCTGACAGGGTTTATCCTCATTTGCTTCGTGCAGAACGTGCTACACATTTGTATCAAGATGGTGTGGATTCAATTATGATTTCAAAAATTCTTGGACATTCCAGTGTTGAAACTACCAAAATTTACGCAATCCCATCCCTCGATCAAATGCGCGAGGCATTGAATAAGGTTAATATGCCAGCTGATGCTACAGAACAACCTTTGTGGGAAAGTGATGAAGAAGAACTGGCTCGTCTCTGTGGATTGAAATAGATTTTTTATCCTCAACATTTGCAGAAAAACATTTGGAATTTCAAAGAATTTTGTATTTGTTGAGGATAATGTAAACCTGATGATAATATAAAAAATCATGAATTCATGATTTCTTATAAAAGTCGCATTCATAACCATCAGCTCGAAGCGGCAATCCTTTTGCCCATTCTGGTGCGATGGCCATGATTTCACATACTTCATCAACACTTGATTCACCATCAGGTACTTCCAGTACAGCTTCATCATGCACATGCATGACTATCTCAAAGCCTTTATTTCGAAGCCTTAGCATGGCTAAAGCCAGAAGGTCACGACTTGTTGCTTGCACGATGTTTTCCACCAGTTTTGGTCCATAGGTATCAATCCGCATCCATTTTCTGCTCTCACCGATGCCCTCGTAGGTCAAACCTTCCCTACCAAATCGATTGATTTCAAGTCTTGGTTTAATGTAGGAGAGCTTTCTGCCAGAGGGTAGAGCAACGAACAGGATCCCTGACATGTAGTTAAAACACACTTTACCGACCACAGTCTCCCGTTTCTCCCTGACCGCTTTAATGGCTGCCACATCAACTTCCCACCAGAATTTTGTGATATGGGGATTGGCATTTCTCCACTGATTGACCAGTTGAGGCAGCTCATCTTCTGTCAGCCCCATATCCAAAGCACCCATTGACGTCAGTGCACCAACGGATCCGCCATAGCCTAAGGCCAGCTCAGCGATTTTACCTTTTTGCCTTAGTGGACTGCCCTTATCAATTTCCTCAATGGGCACATTGAACATTGCCGATGCTGAAGCTTCATAGATTTTTCCGTGACTCTCGAATACCTCAAGTCTCCAATTCTCCCCTGACAGCCAAGCAAGCACTCTCGCTTCGATGGCTGAGAAGTCTGCTACGATAAACCGTGTGCCAGGTTTTGGCACAAAGGCTGTTCTGATGAGTTCTGACAAAACCCCAGGAACAGAATCATAAAACAGCTCAACATCTTCAAAACGTCCTTCTTTGATGAGCAATCTGGCCAGTTCCAAATCTGGTAGATGGTTTTGAGGGAGGTTTTGTACTTGCACAAGCCTTCCTGCCCATCGCCCGGTTCTATTTGCCCCGTAGAATTGGAGTAGTCCATGAACCCTTCCATCCTTTGATACTGATCTCTCAATTGCTTCATACTTTTTCACTGAGGTTTTAGCCATGAGCAGTCTGAGCTTCAATACCTCTAATACTTCTCCATCTGTTTCCTCTACGAGTCCTTTTACCGTTTTCTTATCAAGGCTTTGAGCTTCAATCCCTCGATCTGAAAGCCACTCTTTTACTTGACTTACGGAGTTTGGATTCTCAAGACCAGTGAGCTCATAAGCTTTGGCTGTCATATGGTCCTTATACATCAGGTCACATTCAACTGCCTTTGACACCATATCCAGGTCTACCAATACGCCACGATCATTGATTTCCTGATCCAGCTGATATAGCACCAGCTCATTTTCAGGGATGGGGTACTTTCGAAGTTTGTAGCGGATTTCACGTTCAGCATCCACATCTCGAATACAATAGGCTTTGAAGCGTTCCCACTTTTCCCTGTCATGCTCGGGCAGGTTCCGCTTCCTTCCACCATTTGCCTTAGTTGGTTTGCATGGTAGCGAGAAGTACCTAACCAGGTCCGTCCCTTCCTTCAGCTTCTTTCTTTGAATGTTTAGTACTTCACCGACGCCCTCTAGAGATAGGGGTAGAGCAAGTAGAGATGCTTGAACAGCAGTACATTGCCATGCTTTGGAGGTTAACTTCACACCCAGGTATTTTGATAAACACACTCTCTCAAAGGCTGCGTTAAAAGCTGTCTTGATTACACCGTCATCCGTTATGGCAGATATAACTTCATCCGGGATTTCCTCACCACAAGCCAGATCCACAATGCTTGTTTCATCCTCATCGAAGGCATAGGCGAGAAGTAATATGGTAAAGTCTGGACTATCCACATAGGCATAAACGCCGCACTTGGTTAGGTCCACACTCGAATAGGTTTCTATATCGATGCTGAGTAGTTTTCCATTCATTAAATCATCCTTTCAAGACCTTATATAAAGGGCGGCAGTTTCCCACCGCCCATATGCCTTACTATTCTAAGAAGTCATCTTCTTCGACTGTGCTAAACTCATCCGCCGCTTTTGAACGTCCGCCCAGAGCTTCTCCGTCCTTCAGCTTCTGGATATTTCCAAGTCCTGCTGCTACACCTCGATTACCGTTTGAGTTGTAACCATAGAAGGTAACACTGATGCGACCATAACATCCGGAGTAAACTTCACTCTGGTCCAGAATCGGCTGCACCTTGCTATCCACCACTTGAGGAGCCTGTCTGCTGTTGGCATTGAAGAAGTAACAGCCTTTGTAAGCTTCATCATCCGGACGGTCAATATCGCCATCACGAAGGGGCGTCTTGAGATTGGTTGGAATCTTGCCGCCCCACTTGGAAACGGACTCCTTCTTTGCCTGCTCGATTGCAGCTTTGATGGCTTCGATGGTCTTTGTATCACTCTTTGGCACGATGGCTGAAACACTATACTTTGGATCTCCTCCATTCACTGAATCTGGTTCCCAGCAGTGCAGATAGGAAAAACGACATGGTACAATCACTTTTGTTGCTACAGTATTCTTGTTCATAATTAATCCTCCTGAAATTCCGCCGCAGCGGTAGTATTGTTTATTGCTTCTCTCTTGTCCGATTCAGGAACAAGGGTAATCTTGCCCTGTGGCTTGTACACCAAATGTCCAAGAATCTTATTGAATTCTTTCTTTCCCATTAACCGCTCCATCTCAGTTATGGTCACTAGGGAACTTTTATAGATGTCCTTGTAACCGGCTGCCATTGCAGCTTCAGCTACTTCTTCTTCACTGGAATACTTTCTGTTGCTTCGACCTTCGACCAATTTAAAGCCTGACCACTCTTTTCCATGAACGATGGCTTGCTCCTGAGCATATGCATAAACATCAGATGCCCATTTGGAGAGCTCGTCAGAGACTTTTAACACTTCAGCGATTTCCTCTTCAGACAAAAGTGCCGGTGCTTTAAACTCCAACTTGGCAAGCTCTAGAAACTGTTCTGCTCTGGCCCTACATTGATTTCTGGCTTTACAGAACCGACACCAGTTTCCTGATTTGAAATCTCCCGCCCCCATCAGAGCCATAGCTCCTCTGGGTTTTAGAACCTCTTCGCCCCAGTTCTTTAGATCATCTGGTGCAATGTCCCATGTGCTTGAATTGTTGAGCCTTGGTTGGAATATGGTCATCCTGACGATTTCCACATCGTATAGAATTTCAGCCATGCTCAGGATGCCAAGGCCATAAATCATCAGTTGTGGGTTCTCTTCAGCAAAAACTGCCACGCCTTTACCCAGCTTTAAATCTATGATGTGTGCCACCTTGTCTGTGACGATGACCATATCAGCTGTACCAAAGCACTCATCCACATATTCCGATGCATCTACCCGCTGTTCTACTGAAAAGATTGGAGCTTTACATGTCCTTTTGGCTTCTTCAATTTCATTAATGACATAGGATACATACTCATCCACCGCTTCAAGCAGGTCATCTGAATAATAATCAGACACTGGTCTTTTGCTTCTTACCTTCAGGTGCTTTTTTATGAGGTGCTCTGCCAGTGCGTGACCGGCAGAACCCTCCGCTGCATATCCAGATTCTTCATCTTGAAACTGTTCCTCCAGCACCAATGACGGAGGGCAGTTCAATCTGCGGTGTGCCGCTGATGGAGAAAATCTGGCATGTGCCCCCATTAAAGGACCTCCGCTTCAGAAAGCAGGCTGGCATAGTCTTCCGGGTTTACTCCAGAAAGCTTTCCGGCATCATACTTCATAAGAAGTGCTTTGATTTCTTTGGTTTTCCCATCCCGACTTTTTTCAGCAAGAACAGCTCTTACCGTTTCAATGTCGATGGATGGTTCCTCTTTAGTCGGTGATTCATTTACTGGATTTGGGCTTGTACCTTCTTCAGCCAAAGCTCGATATCCAGCAGCTAACTTTTCAAACCCATCAGCCAGGGTTAAATAAACTTTGCTCATGACTTTCCATCCTTTCTAATCTAATTTCAAGCCTTTGAGAATCTCACGGATACGATCATCCACGCGATCATCAATTGGTAGTGTTTTGGCTTTAATCTGTCTCAGTTCTTCGTCATACATCACAACGGGAATCTTCAGCTCTTTTGCCGCTTCAAGCTCATACTCCATTCCACTTGTAATTTCAGGACCGAGGAGCCATATCTTATCGCACTCTTTCATCAGTTCAATGCCAAGCTCAATGCCTCGGATCCTCTCGTGCTGGTCCTCTTCTCTTAAGAAGTTTGGAAAATACAGATGTGGTACAACTGGCATGTAGCCACATTCACATAGGATTCTGGCTACTTGTGCAGCTCGTTTTGTGTTCTTCTCAACGTCTCCTCTATAGGGAGAGCAAACAAATATTTTCTTCATCGTCTATTCATCCTTTCATCATTCGGGATCATCCCGTCTTTTTGTTCAGAGCAAAATCCTTGAAGATGCTATTCATTACAGTGAGGTCATCACCGGACAGTTGCGCGCTTAACCGTTCCAGTAATTCCTGCTGCACAGGCTTTAGGTACTTTCGGTTCATATAAAAACCATCAGCCACCCTCACACCTCCACCATAACGTCCACAGATTGTTTCAAGTGGGTAAGAAAGCGACAAATGATCAATATCATTCTTGATTGTTCTGACACTGACTCCAAACTCAAATGCTAGATTTCCCATGGTTTCTTGCCGTCTATGGCAAAGAGTTTCCATGATTTCCATACGTCTTTCATTTGGTCCCATCGCTTTCTCACCTCCTCCCTGTGCTCTGTGGTTTAAGAATAAGAGTTAACTACGCAGGTTCATTTCATAGTTAGAAAAACTTTTTCGCAAAACTTTAAAAGTGATTACTGGCCTACCAATTAGCTAACTCATGCCTTAATACTACTGTGTTTCATTAGGTTTGCCCCGGACACAGAATGTCCGGTTTTAACGCAAAAAAAAGCCCCTTACAGGTGCAATTGAAAAATCGCAATCTGTAAGGAGCCTTGATTTTAGACAAAAAAATACCGGACATGCTGTGTCCGGTTAGGTTAAAATTTATTTCAAATCTTCTGTTCCAAGTAGGGGTAAGCTGTTATCATTAAGGATTTCATTACAATAATGAATGGACTCAGGGTACAGAGAATCGATGATCAGCTCATATGTTATATGCAATTCAGTACCTTTAAAACTCTTCCCCGCCTTTTTCAGTAAGTCTCTACTGAATATCGGGTGCAATTGCATTCCTACACAAAGAGCAACAACATGATGCATCTCAACAGGGTAATCTTCTTCATTTCTCATCCTTTGGATAGTTTTAGGACCAATCAAAGATAGTTCAGCAAGCTTTTCAACTGTGCAGCCTTTTCTTTTCATGTGGGCTTTAAGGGTTTTTGAGAACTCGGCCGGCAATGAATTTCTGATCTTGACGATATCAGCAACCGTTTCTCTCAAATCCATTGCTCTTTGAACAATTTCATCATTATGTTCAGAGGGATCATAATAAGTTTCGACAATTTTGTTTGAAATTGCGCTTTTGAACAGTGTACACTCTGAATAATATTGGACTCCATAATCTTTATTATCTCTAAGCCTGAAATCAAATACAAAACAGCATTCATCCATATTCTGGAGAGCATAATCAGTTAGTTTTGGAGAGCCAATTTCATCAAATTTTATATACTTGCTGTCATTGATACAAAAATGATTGTCTACAAAAACATAACTACCAGAATCAATAATTGCTCTAAAATTAAGATTCGTAGCATACTCTATCAAAGCATCCTGTGCACTGATTGTATAAGTCTGCCCCGTTGAAGAGCGCTTAACTCAAAGCTGTGGTTTAGTACATAGTGATTATCCACATAGGTATAAACCCCCTCAGCTTCCTTATATCCTAAATCAATCATCCTAATTTTGGCTGACATTATTGAAACACCAAAAAACTCCTTCAACTCAAAAATCACGGATTCTATGATATCAACTCGTTTTGCATCTGGAAGGATTTTCTCATTTTTTTCAATAAGCTCTTCAATCTTTTGTTTTGTAGTTTTGGCTGGCATTAGTATTCTTGGCGCTAGATGATTAGCCTGCCACTCCATCCATTCGTATGGAGTACCGTCATTCTCAGTTTTCTTGCCTTCCTTAACCTGACAGGTTATAGCTTTTGAAATAGGATTGAATATCTTCTCCAATTCAAAGAATAGACTGTGTCGATCCCAATGTACGCATTCATGAATAATAGTATTGTTAACGGATCCAACATTCCTCATGAAGAATACATTGGGGTCAACTATAATAGTGCCTCTTTGAACATCCTTCTGCTTATATACTCCATCTTCGCTGTCATAGAATTTCGCTTCAGCATCCGCAAAGTATATCTGACCAAATACAGTACACGTCTTTGATAGATGGATATATTCTATTGAAAGACCCATTCTTTCAACTAAATCTTCCACCTTTATCGGTACCGGCTTTTCTAAAGCTTCAGGGTAATGTCTTGACAAGAAATCCTCTGCCACATCATCCAGCATCTCTTTGTACGTTATAGGCACGAGGTATTCTGACAGCTTTCCTTCTTTCTTCTGTTTATGTCTGTAATATATTTCAATATCGTATATCTGAAAATGATTAAGTCCATCTTTAAGCTCCGCTGAACATTCTACTGAAAACCACTGTGTAATGCCATCACTGTCACTATAACTATGTGGCATTCTTTGTGATATTTCAATTTCAGCAGATACAACCACTTCAAATTTCAAATGGTTATTCGGGTGTTCATGGACCGTTACAAACTGCATTCTCATATCAGATAGTTCAGCTTCATCAGGGTCATCAATTGTATTAGATTCTCCTGCGAACTTGTCCGGGTTTTGCTCTATATAAGCATTTAGAGCTTCAAATATATCATCAAAACACTGCTCTTCAATTAATACCTTGAAAGTATGTAATTTCCCCAATACCACTCCTCCTTAAGCATACACATGTGATCACCCCCAGAACAATAAGGATTATTGCTTTTAATAGGAGTGATAAATTAATAACAACACCACAAACAAAAAAGCAGCTCCTCATAACAAATCAATAATGAAACCTCTCTGCAAAATCTGCACAAAAGTTCCATAAGATTCATTATAGGAAGCTGCTACGCTTATGCCTATTCACTTCCTCCACTTTCATCATATGGACGTTTGAGCTGAATAATCTTAGGCTTTTCCTCTTCGAAGAATAATGTTCCTTCTTTAAGATGAAGAAGGTCTTCGATATCTTGACGGTAAAGTGTTATACCGTGTTTTTTAAATACTTGTAGTAGTTTTTTGGGATCTACTATTTCTTCTTTTATGAGAAGATTAATAGCCCCTTGAAAAATATTATCATTCAATTTATGTGGAAAATCACCAGGCTCTTTAGTTCTCCACCCATTCTTAGATATTTGGCGCATCATGTACTGAAATTGGTTGTCTGAAATTATTCCAAGCTGATGACTTCTATAAGCCATTGCTTGAATTGATACTTTCCACTTCTTTTTTAAGAACTGATAATATTTCAAATCTGTTGGGTAAGCTTGAATGTCTTTTGCAAAACTTGTCTTAGGTAAAAGAAACGCACTTGCAAACATATTAGCTTGTTTTTCACGAGCCTTAAATTCTTCTTTAGTAATTAACTCTAGATTCTCACTCCATGGGTGCAACAATATATGCCCCAGTTCGTGAGCCATGTCAAAATTTATACGCCCTTCTGGTCTAGTGCCAAGTGATAAAGCAATAAAAAACATGTCTTGATTACCAATGATTGTTCTTTGGCTAAAAGCGTCTATCTTATCCTCTTCTGTGCTGAAACCAGTAACGATAATCCCATTCTTTTCTAAAGTGAATTGTAAATTTTTAATTGGGTTATCTCCCAATCCCCACAGCTCTCTTACCTTAATTGAAATCTCTTCTATTTGACTTCGTGTTTCCTCAAGCCCTTGGTCATCGCATTCATCATCTATCCCATCAAATTCAACATTGGGTATATTTAATACTGGAAAATCAATATACTCATAGAGTACTTCATACATTTTAGCAACAAAATCCAATTTTATACTTTGAGCGGTTCTATCTAGCTTTGTCGCACTTGCCAATGATCTGAAGTAAGTAACATCGGTAATGGTCTCAAAGCTGTCTTTTTGAAAAAAGAAATCGTATGGGATATTAAGTTCAGCTGAAAGTTTTTGCACTCGTTGATGCTCCGGGACATTCTTTTCATTTTCATAAAGAGAAATTGACTGTTTACTTATATCAGTCCGATTTGCAAGTTCAGTAAGCGTCAACCCTCTATACAACCTAGCATTTTTTAAGCGCTTCCCGTTAAATATTTTTTTATCCATGATCTCTCATCTCCTGACTAATTATTTGTCAGGCTTGTTTTTGACCTTTCTTTAGTTTTGGTCGAAGGCCTGGTTTTATAGATACTAAACCTTCTTCCTCAGCTTCAATATTGTCATCAAAGCCCTCATCAACAAGCTCGACATCTGTAAGCCGTGCAAAGTCCGGCTTTATGTGCTCATTCAGAGATGCGGTTGTGATGGTATTGAAATCTTTATCCAAGAATTCCAACTGTATATCGATTAATTCACTATTCTGTGATTCATATGCAATAACATAGTGAACATACCCATCTTCGGGGCTAATACGACCATTTACAATGGTTTCATAATCTCTTTCTAAATCCTCTATTTCAAAAGGATACATATCCATCAATGTAAGTTGCTTCCCCTCACCTTCATACTCGCCATTTTCTTTATATAATAGTGTATGTAGATAATGGGGTTTGTTTCTTTGCTTTTTAGGAATTGACCGCAGGGTCTGCTGCGTTGTAACCGTATATGTCACTTTTTCTCCATGATCCACGATTATTCTTCCTTGCCAGCTCGAACGATTGAATGGTAACAACTCAATATCACCACTGACCACGAGGTTTTTCAAATTATCATTTATGAAGTCACCTCTCAAGTGAGCTACAGCGTTATTTGTTTCCTTGTAGTGTTCTCTCAAGTACTGAGGAACATCATCTGCAACGGCTTTATCCACACACCGAACTATTCGTCGCAATAGATTTTCATTGATTTTGATACCGTCCAACACAACCACCTCATTTCTATTATCTGTTTTCTATTTTTACATATTAACTCTTTTTTGTCAAGTGCGTTATGTATTTTTTCTTTATCTGTAAAACAAAACGACCTGAAAGCTATACTTCCAGGCCTGTACACTACAAAAAGTTATAATTTTAGCTACAAAGAAGATCTTCTGTTTGCTGCAAATTCTAAGAGTCTTCTTGCTTCTTCTACAATGACCGTTGCATTCGTACCAAACAAAATTTCAGCCCAAATTTTATCAATCTCTCTTATTGTGGGCCTTTGCAAATCTAGTGACTCCAATGACGTCACTTCACTAACTAGTCTGTTAATTGTTGCTTGATCAACAATACTTAAATCCGGAACAAAAGTATCGTATATATCTTCAACTTCCATTTTTCTCATTCCTTCTTGATCTTTAGATGAAACTTCACAAATTAATTGATAAAAAATAGTGGACATCCAGGTAGATAATAATAGTGCTTCAGTGTATGAATCTAAAGTGCATACTACAAAATTAGTTGAAACAAATATCTCAGTTTCAGATAAGTATATTCTACCAATTCTCCGTATAGCTCTTGGAATCAATACAGAGTTAGCACCAAATTTGCCTCTACTTTCACGTTCCAAAATTTTCAACCATTGCTCTTTTGACTTAGTTTGCCTTTGCTGTCTACCATTCCGAGCTGGTAGAATCATATACTCATCAACAATTTCTTCAATAAGATTTTCACTATTTAACGAAATATCTAAGAATTCAGCATCTCCATTTCCTACTACAAAACTATCAAGTTTGGCATTTCTCATAGCAGGTTTAAGATTAACACCTTTAGATAGAAATTTACTCCTTAATTCTTCTCTAGAACTAAAAAAAACTAAATCACTCCCACCAATATTTCCAGCAGGGCCTCTTTTAATATTCCAATCTTTCATTTTAAGTTTCTCAAAATGAGGTGACATTTCGATATTTTGACGCACGAAATTTATTGCTTCTACCATTTCACTATTTAACTCTCGCCAACCATCATTTATTTTGTTTTTTAATGTTTCGTATGAAATTGATTTACCAACTATCCCAGGCATGATTGAACTAAAATTTAAATTTAATTGTGAATCAAGTGCTCTCTGAAATCTATGAAGATCAATATTTGGAATCTCTTCATAACTAGAGAGAACTTCAATATTTTCACTTGGTTCCATTGTTTTGCCAATAAGTACACAAGTATCTTTTACTACATCACTAAATATTTCTCCTCCAGGGTAATTAAATACGGCTCTTAAACCAAAATTATTAAGCATGATATTTCTAATAACTTTAGCTTCAACACCCCTAGCTAATAGATGAGTTTTTGGAAATATACAGGCAACAGTTGTTCCTGGTTTTAAAAGTAGTGTCAGTAATTCAAGAAAAACAGCCTCTAATGGCATTTGACCAATCTTTGATTTTGCATCTTTACCAGTAATTCTTTTTATCTTTCTATAAAATTCTTGTTTTCTCCCAACACAGTTTATGCCTGCAACAAAAGGTGGATTCATAATAATTACATCAATGCTTTCGAAGTATGATTTGTCCAAATCAACAACATTTTCTCCCGTTATTAATGGTGAATTAGTCAAAGAGATAGTCCTTACATAATTCAGTCCTAGTCTCAAGGACAACAACTCAAGTAATTGGGTATTCCAATCGTTTACTACGATTTGAGATGGAACTAACCCCAATACATCTATGGCAGCGCTAATAAGGTTACCACTTCCTGCTGCCGGATCACACACTATTGTTTCACTAGTCATACTTCCATGTACATGATTTACTAGAACTGAAACTAATCGACCTAACTCTAAATCAGTAGGTACTTCACCTTCATGTTCATGGCCAGCTGATACAATTTGGTGAAGAATTCCAGCTACTGAATCTCCAGATACATTTTGAAGACCAAAATCAAATATGTTGATTAGTGTATCATTATCTACCGTTGGACTAGGCGCAAACTGTTTAGAATCATAATTAAAAATCTCCTTGAAATTTATCTTGGCTGCTTCGTTACAAATTCTAATAATGTCATTTCTAAAAACTCTAATATCAGGTAGTTCATTTCGTTTAATGAACGTAAAAGACCCTCTTATGTACTCGTATAATAAAACCGCCAAGCTACTTTTCCATAATTTAGGATTCGATTTGATGCGCTCCATGTGGTTCGCAAACTGTTCCAACGTAACCAAATAATCATATCTATTATTCACAAAATCATCAATTTGTTTTGAGAAAAAGTTTGATAATTTATCTACAAATTCATCGCGACTATCCTTAGAAAAATCACCAACTGAATGAAGTCCTGGTTTTAGCATCTGTTGAAACACTCTGGGCCTTGTTGAATCATATCTAAAACAAAAAGCATATTCTAAATTGGTGAGGATGTAAAAAGGCTTCTCGGTCTCAGCATCATTCATTTGCACATAAGACATAGCTTGAAACTGATATCTTGCACTATTAATGTCTGCTGGTGTTCTTTTCACCTCAACGACACATAAATACTTACCCGTAGTAATATTTTGAATGGCATAGTCCATCTCTAAGGAACCAGTTAATTGATGATGTATAACTCTATAAGTTGATTCCAAGCCTAAATTTTTCAAAGAATTTTTGATTGCCTCTTCGCATAATGGATGAAATACTGACACCTCAGAATCTGAATATGAAATCCACATAAAATCCCCCCTAATCTAAATAATTTATTAATTGCTTAGCAATCACTTCAGCGAGTATTGGTGGTACAGCATTTCCAACTATTAAGTTTCTACCTTGTTTGCTAGTGGAAACTATTTTGTAACTGTCCGGAAATGATTGTAACCTAAGTGCTTCCCTTACCGTTATTAATCGATTTTCTTTGTAGTGAATATTACAACCTACATTAGGCCTATTAAAATAAGTGTTAATAGTATAAGAAGGCTCTTCAGGATGCATTCTTCCATAGCATGTGGTATGCCCTCCTTCTTTTTGTAGTCTTCTTATTCTTTCAGATGGTACATCCTTCGGAATATCCATGTAATTCCCTCCCGGTCTTACATGCGAAATAATATACTTATCTAATTCACTCATCCTCGGTATGAAGTGTTCTGATATTTCTCCATCGGATCTCATCTTTTTTTGGTATTCATTATAAGGAGCTTCCACATAATCCACTAAATCATTTTCATTATTTACTGCATCAGGTAAGTCATCTAAAGCCTCTTTCACACTAATATATTTTTTTAATCTAAGCCCATCTTCACTGTGAGTAGGTTTTGGAAATATAAATTCTTTTCCATCCTTAAGGCCCACGATTATGACCCTTTTTCTTTTTTGTGGTACACCATAATCAGCAGCATTAAGTACTTGTGTGCTTATTGAATAACCAATATCTTGAAACGCTAATTTTATCAAATCTAAAACTTTTTCTCCACTAGAGTTTTTTGCTGACTGAAGTCCTGTAACATTTTCAAAAACAAATGCTTTAGGCTTAATCTTCTCAATAATATGGATGTATTTCCATACTAATTGTCCACGATCATCTTCTACATCTCTTTTACCTGCAAGTGAAAATGACTGACATGGTGGACCTCCAATAACAATATCAGCCTTAGGTATACTATTTAAATTAAGCTTATTGATGTCTTCATGAATGATGTGATTTCCAATATTTTTTTTATAAGTATTTACAGCATTGAGATTATTATCAATAGCCCAAATTATATTAAAACCAGCAACTTTAAAACCTAAGTCTAAGCCGCCTCCACCAGAAAACAAACTAACTACATTTCTGCTCATATATGTCACTCCAATCTATGCTTTATTTCATGTCTATATTTATCAATTACTTCCTCAAACGGTACAAATGAGTATTTAGAAATAATTCTTGTAATCTCTTCAATTAATGATTTCTGTTCACCTTCAATTATTCTTTTTGACAATTCTTTTAGAGTAATGACGTCAGTTTCCGCTAATTCATTAATAGTCGGAAAGAGTAAATTCTCAATATCATATCTCTGAATTTTAAGTAGTCCAGCACCGTATTTTTTACCCGACAATTCTAGCTGAAGATAGGTATAATAGTTGTTTAGTAACGCAAACAAAAGCAACTTGTCAATCTTTGGGTATATAATATAAAAGTTATCTCTTACCAAATAATCTGTTTCATTCAGCACAAATTTCATGTCATTTCTAACAAAATAACTGAAGATTATTCCTTTTGAATCAATCTTCTTAAGAGTGTACCATCGCTCATCCTTCATTATCTTATTAAAAAGCGTTTTGGGTTTTCCATTTTCTACAATTAACAATTTGTAATGATTAATATAATCTTGTATCTCTTTATCTATCGAATCATTTTCTATAATTAAAATCTTATCTAATTTTGCATTTTTAGTACTATACCCGTCTATCGATTTAGGAGTAGAAATAATATTGAAAATATTTCTGTGTGAATATTCTCCTATTAATGATGGGTTAATAAACATTTCATTGTATCCTGTTGTCAATCCCCTTCTAATATTTGCTAATTCAATAAATTCTGTATCAAAACCAAAATCGATAGACTCATTGCCAGAATTTCGCTTAATAAGATTACCATTTTTCATTTCCAAATACTCATCTGTACAAGAAAATTCATGCTTTCCTTTTACTAATTTTAAGACCACAACCTCCACCAAAGCATCTTTTTCGAAAATTTCACCTGTAACATGAATCTCTTTTTCAACTGTACACTTACTTGTTATATGTTCCTTAAACCTTTCACCATTTTTCGCTTTTATCCAGCTGCTAGGAAATATTACTATTAGTTCACCATTTTTTTTCAGCAAGCTGATTGCTTTAATAATAAAATACATATAAATATTTGCGTTTCCAGGCAAACAAGAAAATAACTTATTTCTTCTTAAATTCACTTTGGTAATACCGTATTCTTTTAAATCATCAATTTTCTCTTGTCGAATATATGGTGGATTCATTATTATTGCATCATATTTTTTCTGTCGCTTTGATAATAAAAAATCCTCATTGTATAAATTGGCAGAAGATAAGTCTAATTTTGATTCATCAAATAACTTACTATCAATTTCGTATCCCTCAATATTATTGAAGTTAAATTTTTTTGCTGCTTTTATAAAAGCACCATCCCCAAAACAAGGATCTAAAAGTGCCCCTTCCTTTTGTATGGTAAATAAAGATATCATAAATTCCGCAATTTTTTCACTTGTGAAAACTTGTCCTAAATCAATCAAACGATTCACCTGCCAAATTGTTTTTAATTTCCATTGGAGTTTTCTTCCAATTCTGTCATTTCCATAATGTCACTTATATCACACTTCAGTGCTATACATATTTTTTCTAAAATCTCGGTATTAACGTTCTCGTTCTTTCCCAGCTTTGTAATTGATGCTGAACTAACCCCTGATAAACGTTGTAAGTCTTTCTTCTTCATATCTTTATCAATCAACAGTTTCCATAATTTTTTATAACTAATTGCCATATCCCTTCACCTCATATTTGATAACACTTTTTGAAATCAAAATTGAATAGCACGTTATCTCCATTTTATCAAAAAAACAAGATATATCAATGTTATTCTTTAGGTTCACAAGATTTATTTATGAAATAGCTCGATTCTTATATGAGCTTTATTGCAGAAACATCTATATGATGATTTGATTTTTAACCTCTCAGTATTAGATATTTTGCTAAACGGCTGAACCCTGAAGGCAAAACTACATTTACATGGGTGAGCACAATCCATCTCTTTTTCCTTATTTTCTTAAAACACACCCGAAATCTATAACTTTACCCGCCATCAAAAAATAATGAAACCCCTAAAAACACTGTAAATACGCCGTTTTCAAGGGCTTATACATCTATTTTTTTGTCAGCAGACAGACGGTCTCAACGTGCGCCGTATGCGGAAACATATCCACCGGCTGAACCACCTCAGCAAAATATCCCTTCTCCTGCAAATACGCCAAATCCCTAGCCAAAGTTGCAGGATTACAAGAAACATAAACCACCCTCTCAGGTGCCATATTAACAATAGTCTCTAAAACAGCTTCTTCACACCCTTTTCTAGGTGGGTCTACCATAACAACATCTGCCTTGATCCCCTTTTTATATATCTCTGGAACAATTTTTTCTGCTTCTCCTACATAAAATTCAGTGTTGGTCATGTTATTAATCTCAGCATTTACTTTGGCATCTTCAATGGCCGCTTCAACAATCTCTACCCCGTAGACCTTCTTTGCTTTTTGGGCTAAGAATAAAGAGATTGTTCCTATCCCACAGTAGATATCAAAGACAGTTTCATCTCCCTTTAGGCCAGCATATTCTAAGGCCGTTTCATATAAAACCTTAGTTTGCATAGGGTTTACTTGGAAAAAAGACCTAGCAGAAATGTTGAACTTTAAGTCTCCTATATAGTCTACAATATGGTCCTCCCCATAAAGGGTAATGGTATCTCTACCAAAGATCACATTGGTGTTTTTATCATTTATGTTTTGAACAACACTTTTTAAACCTGCTATATTTTCTTTTAATAGATTAATTAATTCCTCTTGGTGGAGAAGTTTCTTTCCATTAGTCACCAGTACAACCATGATCTCGCCAGTTTGATAGCCCACCTTTGTTACGACATGCCGAATTAGGCCCTTTTTCGTCTCTTCATCATAGACACTTACTTGATATTGTTCAATATATTCTTTTATCAACTTAACGATTTTTTCATTTATAGGGTGTTGAATATGACAGTAGGGCGTATCAACAATATTATGGCTTCCCTTCTCATAAAAGCCCATAATTGCCCTTCCCTTCATCATCCCTACAGGAAACTGGGCCTTGTTTCGATATTCATAAGGATTGTCCATACCAAGGGTAGGTAATACTTTAGCTTCAACTTTTCCGATACGTCTTAAATTTTCTTCTACCCGACTTCTTTTAATGTCTAGTTGGGCTTGATAATCCATATGCATTATTTGACAACCACCACATTGGTGGGCAACTGGACAAGGGGGATTACTTCTGGTAGATGATGGGGTTAAAATTTCCAATAACTTTCCAATCGCATAGTTCTTTTTAACGGTTGTCGTCCTTACCTTTAAAAAGTCACCTGGTAGGCCGCCTTCAACAAAGACTGTAAACCCTTCGACTTTTCCGATTCCCTCCCCACTATGGCCTAAATCTACTATTTCTAATTCATAAACTTTATTTTTTTCCAGCATTTTATTAAGCTCCTTTTCACAATATTATCAGATCTGAAATTGTATCATTCCATAACATAAATGTATCTTCGATTATGTTATTATGAGCTCTAAAAAATGATTCAATTTCTTCAGCAACTTTACCTTATTTCTATGTAAACTAAATCATTAACTGTATTTTTATGACTAATTTTATTATATCCTTTTCTATTCTACACTACTTCATCTTAATTTGACAGATTTTGTTGTACAATAATGGTTTACCATTACTACCAATTATTTTATAATAATAGATAAGAGTAGACAAGCTAGCAAGGAGTTGATGAAATGTTTCGTGTGGCAAGAAATATTACTTTGCTTTTAATTGTTTGTTTTATCGCATCTGGCATTCCCCTCTATGCCGATACCATCGATATTGACCTTAACTTATCTATAGGGGCAACCTCAAAAGGGAATTTATCGCTAGATGTGCAGCTTAACCAGATTTCCAGTTCAAACTGGGATGTAGCTATTATTCTATCAACAGATGGCAAGGCAATTCCAGTAAACTTTAATCCCAACAATCCTTTTTCTATTGATCTTTATCATAACAACCTACATATTCAGCAACTAAACCTACTAGATATTGCAGACAATTTACCAGATTTCACCTCAGAACTATTGGTGGAGGATTCAATATTACTTACATTTAGTCTTTTACAGGAAGAGCTCGATCTTCCCGATGGAGATTATCGTTTAGAAATAAAACCAACTATTAAAGATTATGATGAAAAAATTGAACCACTAAATATAGCATTTAACTTCAATACTAATTATAACTATATTCCCTCACTACAATCCATTAATCGAAATGAAACAGCTCTACTACTATACTTTCCAGACCCCCAATACAATAATCTAATCCCTATTACTAGAATTATTCCTTATACAAATACGCCTTTACGGGCTACCATTAATAACCTACAGATGGGCCCAATAGAAGAATTAGGTTTACCTATAGGCTCCCATGTACCACCTTCTTCTGGTTTAAGCTTAAGTAGGGGTATTGCAAATGTTTATTTACCTAATGATGTTAGTAACTATGGCATCTCTTCTGCTAGCTCTTATATTGTTGTTAATAGTATTGTAAATTCCCTTGCTTCAATAAATGAAGTCAATGGCGTACAGTTTTATTTTGGAGGACAAATTCGTGAAGTTGGTTTTCATGATATGACCATGGACAAACCCCATTATCCATCAGAGGAACAAAAAACTTATGTAGGGGTAATGACGGAAAATAATCGAGTCCTCTTAGCCCCCATTTACTTGTATGAAAATCAGCCTACTGTTGAATCGGTATTTAACAACCTAAAATATGAAGGTAATCCTAATATCTATCGTTATGGCGTAATTCCACCTATACCAGCATCAGTGGAGTTATTATCCCATACATTAGAGGATGGGGTTTTAACCTTAGAATTAAACGAAGCCTTCCTTGAGGTGTATTCAAGTAATAATCATAAACAAGCCTTTATGTTGGAAGCTCTTCTTTATAGCTTAACATCATTAGATAATATTGATTCAGTTATTTTTAAAGTTAATAATAATCCTATTTCATCCTTTGGTGGTGTACAGTTACAAAATCCTGTTAAGCCATCTAAATATATTAATCCTGAAAAATAGTTCTTAATGAACATGATACCTCTTAAGCAGATAGTCAATTAATTAAAATGGACTTTCTTCTGGGAGGTATTTTATTATGGGTAGAAAACAAAAGAAAACAAGAAAACTGAAAAATAGTAGAGACATATAAGAACAAAGTCTTCATCCAGAAGATTTAAAGGATGGCTTTAGATAAAGAAACTAAGCCAATACATAGTTTAATCCAATTAAATTGGTGATTTACTTATATTGAAACTCAATAGGTAAAGTTCTCTTATATTAAAATAATTAAAGTAGAGCTTTCCTATTGGTTATAGAAAGGACAAAAAAAAAATGAGCACATTTGTGCTCAAAAAATAGAATCAGTTAACCCATGATTTATTGCTTAAAATTAACTATTAGAGATTATACTCCAATTATACCATTTTTATACCCATAATTTACATTAATTTATATTTTATCCCTCAAGTTTTTCTACAACATTCTTTAACATCTCTCTAATTGGTAAATTATAAGGACATTTTGATTCACAGATTCCACAATGTACACAGTTGGATGCTTTAACAGGCAGGCCTCCATATCTTTCAATTGCCCAATCTTGTAATTCATAGCGGGAATAGTATCCCTCCATTAAAAATTGAGTTGGTATATCAATACTTTGAGGACAGGGTAAACAATAGCCGCATCTTCTACAGAAGGATGTCCCCAATTGCTTAGTAATTTCATTTATTCGTACTCTGTCAGCCTCCACCAATGGAGAAAAGGTCTTCCCTACATTAGCATTTTCATAAATTTCCTCTATTTTGTCCATTCCTGGAATCACAACACTAATATTTGGGTTGTCTAAAACAAATCGTAAGGCTAGACTGCCATTATCTAAAGCACCTCCAGCCAAAGGCTTCATAATAATTACACCAATATCCCTTTCAGCCGCCCTTCTAAAAAGGTCTTCCCCTTGTCTCTCAACAATGTTATAAGGAAATTGTATTGTAGAAAAATAATCGGTTTCAACAGCTAATTCTAAAACCTCTACGTTATGGCTTGTAATCCCAATTTCTCTAACCTTTCCAGCCTCTTGTGCTTCTTTAAGTGCTCTATAGGCTCCGTCGGGAGCTAAAATTTGATCTAACTGTTCCTTTGTTTTAACTAAATGAAATTGGTATAAATCGATGGTATCCACCCCAAAGTTAGTTAGACTAATCTCTATATCCCTTTTCATCGCTTCATAATCCCTAGACATGGTTTTAGTGGCAATTATCCAGTGGTCTCGGTTTCCTTCAATTCCTTTTCCAATCAATCTTTCACTTTCTCCATATCCTCTAGCAGAATCGATAAAATTGACCCCTTCTTTTCCTGCTAAAGCTATGATCTTTTTTGCATCTTCTTCCTCCAACCGTTGAATGGGTATTCCACCAAAGCCAATAACCCCTACCTGCAGGTTAGATCTTCCCAGTTTCCGTATTTCCAAAACAAAACCTCCCTTTGTCCCTCTTTAGGTATATTTACTTACTTTCTATAGTAAAAAGTAAATGTACCATCCTCCACCATTTGGCGAAGTCTTCTCTTAATAAAACTTTTTAAAACTCCTCTAGTAAAAGGGATTACTAAAATAAATCCTGTTACATCTGTTAATAAACCTGGCGTTAGAAGAAAGGCCCCTCCGATTAACACACATAGTCCATTTACCAACTCGTCCCCTGGCATTCTTCCTTGGGCCATATCCATTTTAATATTATTTAAGATGCCTCTACCTTCCTTTTTAGCTAAATATGCTCCTGCAACTCCTGTTAATAATACAATTAAAAGAGTATAGCTTAAACCTATGTAACTATTCAGCTTAAGTATTAAGGCCAATTCTACGATCGGTATGATGGTAAAAAGTAATATCAATTTACCTAACACAAACTCACCCCCAAGTTTAAATTAACTTTTGATAAAAGGCTGGAAACTGCTTTTTAATATTAATTGGTTTAAACGCTCTGTTTACAAAGGCATGGGTTGTAGTGCCAGATGCCAATAGCTGTTGATCTGCTTTTCGATATAATTCATAACTAAAGGTGATTCTTACACCCTTCATTTCCTTTACTTTAGTTCGTATTTCAACAACATCATCATATTTTGCAGACTCTTTATATTGGCAAGTTACTTCAGTAACTGGTAATAATATATTTTCATCTTCTAATTCCTTATAAGAATATCCCATATCCTTTAAAAGTGTTGTTCTTCCAATCTCAAACCAAGGGAAATAGTTTCCATGATAAACAACTCCCATTTGATCTGTCTCGGCATATCTTACGGTTATTTCACTTCGACTAGTCATCGCTATTCCTCCTAATATTATTATATACAAAGGTACTTTAATTTAATGCTATATTGTTTAATTCTATATTAAAGAAGAAGAATCCTTTATAAAACCATTATAAAAAGAAAAAAAGAACTTACTAAAGCGTAAGTTCTAAAAAGTGTAAAACCCATGAATATCAATAAATAAAGGGGGATATTGACTTCATACCCTATTATATGGTTTCTCCCCATTTTTGGTGTTATCTTTAGGTAAAGTTTTTGTAAAAGTTTTTTTATCTCCTAAAAAATATCTTCTACTACCTACATTACTCTCGTTTTACCACTATAGACTAAGCCTGTTGCTGAGTCAACAGTTACAATATCTCCTGTTTTCAATTTGCTAGTGGCATCGGCTACCCCTACAATTGTTGGTTTTCCGAAGTGTAATCCAACGATGGCTCCGTGACTGGTTAATCCACCTTCTTCTGTAATTACGGCACCTGCCATTTCAATTAAAGATACCATTTCTTTATCGGTAGATTGAACAACTAGTATATCACCCACATTAAATTGATCCTTTTGACTTGCATCATTAATAACAACAACCTTACCAGTTACTGCCTTTTTTCCAACACCTATTCCTGAAACAACAACATCTCCTACGATATGAACCTTAATTAAGTTAGTTGTTCCAACGACACCTACAGGTACACCAGCAGTAATAACCACTAAGTCACCTCTTCTAATTAGGTTGTTTTCCAACGCTCTACGAACAGATACTTCAATAACATCATCTGTTGATTGAAGGGGCTCTGTTAATACTGTATAAACACCCCACATTAAGGTCATTCTTCTTCTAATTCTTTCACTTACAGTTGCAGCAATAATTGGTGCCTTTGGTCTAAATTTAGAAACCATTCTTGCAGTATAGCCCGATGAAGTAGCTGTAATAATTGCAGAAGCCTGAAGATCTGTTGCCGTGCTGCAGGTTGCATGACTAATGGCATCTGTTACAGTAATCTCTTTTTCAATTGACTTACTCTTTAATAGTTCTTCATAATTGATGGCAGCTTCAGTTCTCTTAGCAATATCAGCCATCATTCTTACAGCCTCTAGTGGATATTTTCCTGCTGCTGTTTCACCAGAAAGCATAATTGCATCAGTACCATCAAAGATAGCATTAGCAACGTCTGTCACTTCTGCCCTTGTTGGTCTTGGGTTTCTAATCATAGAATCTAGCATTTGAGTTGCTGTAATGACTGGTTTTCCAGCTTTATTACATAAACGAATCATTTCTTTTTGTACTAGTGGTACTTCTTCAGTAGGTATCTCTACTCCTAAGTCTCCTCTAGCCACCATGATTCCGTCAGAAACCTCAATAATTTCTTCTAGATTATCTACACCTTCTTGGTTTTCTATTTTAGAAATAATATGAATATGTTCAGCATTATTTAATTCTAGAATCCTTCTAATAGCCAATACATCAGCAGCCTTCCTTACAAAGGATGCAGCAATAAAATCGATATCCATTTTAATACCAAATTCGATATCTCTTTTATCCTTTTCTGTAATAGCTGGCAGGTTAATGCTCACCCCTGGTACATTAACACCTTTATGATTTTTAACAACTCCTGCATTTTTCACAACACATAAAATATCTGTCTCATTAACAACTTTTTTTACTTCTAATTCGATTAGACCATCATCTATTAAAATAGAATTACCTTCTTTTACATCATTAGGTAATCCATCGTAGCTTACTGCACAAATGGTCGTATCACCTAAAATGTCTCTTGTTGTAATTGTAAATTCCTGGCCTTCTTCTAGGTATACCTCTGGATCTTTAAATTTACCAGTTCTAATTTCTGGCCCCTTAGTGTCTAACAGAATTGCAACAGGAATATTAAGTTCTTCTCTAACTTCTTTTATTGTATGGATTCTCTTGGCGTGTTCTTCATGGTCTCCGTGGGAAAAATTTAACCTTGCCACATTTAAACCCTGTTGCACTAATTGACTGAAGATCTCTTTATTTTCACTGGCAGGACCTATTGTACATACGATTTTGGTTTTTCTCATTAAAACTCCCCCTCATCTTCTAAATAGATAATATGTTTGCTAGTTCATAGCTATTTTTATCAAAATTATTTTCTGCATTAAAAACTTCTTTAAAGTCTACATCGATAACTTCCAAGCCTTTTACGCCTACGGCTCGACAGCTTTTGCCTTCTACCAGTAATTCTACTGCCCTTGCCCCCATCTTACTGGCAATAATTCGGTCAAAGGCTGTAGGTGTTCCACCCCTTTGAATATGTCCTAAAATGGTTACACGGGTTTCTATGCCTGTTTTCTCTTCTATTTCTTTAGAAATTTCCATACCACCACCCACACCTTCAGCCAGTAGTATGATACTATGTAGTTTCCCTCTGTTTCTACCTTTTATTAATTTTTTACAAACTTTATCTAAGTCAAAGGTTTCCTCAGGAACAATAATACTTTCGGCCCCACCTGCTAACCCTGCATAAAGGGCGATGTCTCCACAATGTCTCCCCATTACTTCAATAACATTTGCTCTTCCATGGGATGTGGAGGTATCTCTAATTTTACCAATGGCATCGACTACAGTATTTACTGCTGTGTCAAAGCCAATCGTATAGTCGGTGTATCTTAAGTCATTATCAATTGTACCAGGAACACCTACGGTTGGGATCCCTAATTCACTTAGTTTTTCTGCTCCCTTGTAGGATCCGTCACCACCAATGACAACAACCCCATCTACGCCAAAAATTTTAAGGGCATAGCCAGCTTTTTTACGACCTTCTTCTGTCATAAATTCTTCACTTCTAGCCGTTTGAAGTATTGTCCCTCCTCTATGGATAATATCTGCCACAGAAGATAGATTCATTTCCTCCATATAGCCATTAATCAACCCATGATAACCTTGCTTTATACCGATTACCTTAAGCCCTTTATAGATACCAGTTCTAACCACCGCTCTAATGGCAGCATTCATTCCCGGTGAATCTCCTCCACTTGTCAATACCCCTATTGTTTTCATTCTTATTACCTCCTTTTTACCACAGGGACTTTTTGTGTCCCACTGGCAGTAATTTTATCCCACTAAAACATCTATTTTAAAAAATAGGGGATTAAAACCCCCTTTGCATCAAAATGTTATGTGCTTCCTCCACTTCTGATCTAGGAACAAGAACTTCCGAAGTCCCTTCAACATTGTTCTTACTGATAGGTTTTACTTTGACTAAGAAGCCTTCATCCACTAATATTTTCTGAATATTTTCAGCATCTTGTTTAGAATTAGCCATATACACTACTGTCCACATAATCTCTATTAGGCCTCCTTTTCGCTTTATGTATGTCTATAGGATTTATTATTGTTCCCTTTTTTAAATATATCTCATATTATAACATATACTTTCATTTATTATCTATAGTATATTGACGAAAGGGAGGAATGATTTTTGAAAAAGTTAATAATTCAACTATTAGCCGACCGAGGAGTAAAAATTGTAGATATTGCTGATCTAGTTTATCACCTACAGTCGAGCTATGGTTCCCTCACCATTAAAGAATGTGAAGAGAGTGTTGATCGGGTCCTCTCAAAACGAGAAGTTCAACATGCTATTATTACTGGTGTAGTCCTTGACATGTATGCTGAGAAAAAACTATTACCGGAGCCCCTTCAAGAAATCCTTGAAACAGATGCTTCCCTGTATGGTATTGATGAAATTTTAGCCCTAAGTATTACAAATGTTTATGGTACAATAGGTTTGACTAATTTTGGCTTTCTTGATAAAGAAAAGATAGGAATTATTAAAACCCTTAACAATTCTGACGGAAAAGTACATACCTTTTTAGACGACTTGGTTGCAGGTATAGCAGCAGCCGCCTCCGCCAGAATTGCCCACTCAAAGTTTACTGATTAACCCACTATAATACAATCTTCACCAAAAGTAGTTTTTAAATGGTCTATTAGAGGCTCCTCCAGTTTAACCCAAAGCTCCCGTTTGGCTCTAACGGTCTTCTTTTTCTCTTCTAAATAGTCCAATGATAAATAAATTGGTACATTACCACTATATTGCTGTAGGGTTGGTTTTATTTTGTCCCATAAGACTAAATTTCTTTCATCCTTAACAATAATTTTTAGTTTTCTTAATTCTTCCTTCACCAATGGTTTAATGCGATTCACCATTATTTTAGGTACTTCTTCTTCTTTAAAATTAAGGGTTCCTTCCAGTAAGATTGATCTATCAGTTTCAATGATACCCATAAACCTACTATAGGTTTTAGGGAAAATAATACACTCTATTGTACCAAACAGATCCTCAAGGGTAATAAAAGCCATTAGCTGATTGTTTCTAGTGGTTTTTGTTACCTTTTCTATTATCATTCCACCGACAATTACCCTTTGTCCATCTCTAAGTTTCGATTCCTCTGGATGTTCCACCAATTCTACTAGGTCATTACTATTGGCAGTGGCATAACGATTTAATTCTGCTTCAAACTCTGATAAGGGATGGCCACTAATATAAAGGCCAATGACTTCCTTTTCCATTGTTAGTTTTATTTTTTCATCAAATTCTCTAATATTGGGTAGTAGGTCTTCTTTAATAGAAATATCGGCAGCTTCTGCCATATCAAACAGCCCTATTTGCCCCTCGATATTTCGTTTTCGGTCTTGATTAACCCCCTCTAGTACTCTTTCATAGATGGCTAATAATTGTGAACGAAAAACCTTCAAGCAATCGAAGGCACCTGCCTTAATTAAACTCTCCACCGCCCTTTTGTTCAAATCTCTAGATTCTACCTTTTGACAAAAATCATAAAAACTAATAAAGTTTCCTCTACCTTTTCTAGCTCTAACAATGGCTTCAATCATATTTATCCCAACATTTTTGACAGCCGCTAAACCAAATCTAATACGCTTACCTTCTACAGTAAACTTACTGTAACTGGAGTTAATGTCGGGTTGAAGAATTTCGATCCCCATTCGTTTACAGTCTTGGATATATTGACCCACCTTTGAGCTGTTGCCCATAATACTAGTCATTAAAGCCGCCATAAACTCTACAGGATAGTAGGCCTTTAAGTAGCCCGTTTGATAGGCTAAAACAGCATAGGCAGCAGCATGGGATTTATTAAAGGCATAGTTGGCAAATTCTATCATTTCGTCGAATATTTCATTAGCAATGGTCTCTGGTACACCATTTCTAATACACCCGGGTAGTTCGATATTACCTTCTTCATCGGTTTTCCCATGGATGAAATAGTGTCTTTCCTCTTCCATTACATCCATCTTCTTTTTACCCATTGCCCTTCTTACCAGATCACTTCTACCATAACTATAGCCTGCCAAATCTCTAACTACCTGCATAACCTGTTCTTGGTAAACCATACATCCATAGGTCACGTTTAGGATCGGTTCTAGCATTTGATGTTTGTATTTAATTTTTTCAGCATTATTCTTGTACTCAATATATTTTGGGATGGAATCCATAGGACCAGGACGATAAAGGGATATTCCCGCTACAATATCCTCAAAACAATTGGGCTTTAACTCCTTCATAAAGGAGATCATTCCCGCACTTTCCAACTGGAATAACCCTAGGGTATCCCCTCTACTAATTAGCTCGTATACCTTTGGGTCTTCATAGGTGGAGGTAGAAAAATCAATTTTTACTCCATGGTTCTCTTCGATGGCTAACAGAGCATCCTTAATCACTGTTAGGGTTCTTAAACCTAAAAAGTCCATTTTTAAAAGACCCAGTTCTTCCAAATGACCCATAGGAAATTGGGTAGTGATACTGTTATCATGCATATATAGGGGTACATAGTCGTCTAGGGATTTTTTTGCAATTACCACCCCTGCAGCATGGGTGGAGGCATGTCTTGGCATCCCCTCTAACTTTTTTGCCATTTGAATTAGATAGTTGGCATTTTCATCATCTATTGTCATTTGCTTTAAAATCGGGTTCATTTCTAGTGCCTTATCAATGGTCATGCCGATGGCAAAGGGCACTTGTTTTGCAATCTGATCTACTTCGTTATAGGGCATATTAATTACCCGACCAACATCCCGAATAGCTGCCCTAGCTGCCATTGTTCCGAAGGTGATTATCTGGGCTACTTTATCGTCCCCATACTTTCTCTTTACGTAATCGATTACTTCTTCTCTACGTTCATAACAGAAGTCAATATCGATATCAGGCATAGAAACCCGCTCTGGATTCAAAAATCTTTCAAAAATTAGATTGTATCGAATTGGGTCAATGTCGGTTATTCCCAAAGTATAGGCTACAATACTCCCTGCAGCACTTCCCCTACCTGGCCCTACAGGGATCTGATGATCTTTAGCGTATTTAATAAAGTCCCAAACAATTAAGAAATATTCTGTATAGCCCATTTCTTTAATAATTCCTAATTCATACTCTAGTCTTTCCTTAAGTTCTTCAGTTACTTCCCCATATCGAGCAACTAAACCGTCATAGCATAGCTTCCTTAGATAGTCTTCAACGGTAAATCCTTCTGGCAAACTATATTCTGGTAAGTGAATTGTATTAAAGTCAAATTCTACATTACATTCCTCTGCAATTTTAACGGTATTACTGATGGCCTCTGGGGCATAGGGGAATAAATTCTCCATCTCTTCTGTCGACTTTAGGTAAAACTCATCATTAGGAAATTTTAATCTTTCTTCATCCTCTTGAATTTTCCCTGTCTGTATACAGAGTAAAATATCATGGGCTTCTGCATCCTCTCGATGAATGTAGTGGCTATCATTAGTTGCTACGAGAGGTATTCCTGTTTCTCTACTAAGCTTTACTAACAGAGGGTTTATTTGTTTCTGCTCTGCTAGTCCATGGTCCTGTAACTCTAAATAGAAGTTACCCTCTCCAAAAACCTCCTGCAACTCTAGTGCCTTGTCTTTTGCTTTATCATACAGCCCCCTAAGTAACAGTTGCTGAATATCTCCTGCTAAACATGCACTAAGACAAATAATTCCTTCACTATGCTTTTTTAATAGATCATAATCAATTCTTGGTTTATAGTAAAAGCCTTTTATGTATCCAATGGATACTAATTTAATAATATTTTGATAGCCTTCATTGTTTTTAGCCAATAGAACAAGATGGCCTTGCCCCTTATCTCTAACGGGGTCTTTATCTTCAATTTTTCTAGAAGCTGTATAGACTTCACAACCAATAATGGGTTTAATCCCCTTTTTAATGGCTGTTTTATAGAACTCTACCACGCCAAACATTGTACCATGGTCAGTTATGGCTACGGCATCCATCCCTAGCTCCTTTACCCGATCCATCATTTTATTAATGGTGGTAAAGCCGTCTAGAAGACTATATTCTGTATGGACATGTAGATGTACAAATTGACTCATATTACCACCTCTTATTTCTTTCTACGACTACTTTCATTTACTATTTAATATCACATTTTGTAACTTTTTTTAATATTTCTTAACTATTTCGTAGTTACATTTAAGTTACTTTCATTTACTAATTAAGATCTCTATTTTCATAACACTTTTCCTACTACTAATATATCAAAGTAGACCCATTACATCAACTTTTACAACTAGCCAATATTTGCTGGTACATCTCCCAAGTATCAACATCTTGACCCATTTGTTGATCTTGGGAATCTACATACTTTATTTTTTTAACCTCCATTGCTCTAATAATCTTTCTTCCCCCTTCATCTCCCTCTAAAGATAAAAGTTCATCCTTTAATGATGAAGAGAAAATTGTAGGGTTCCCCTGCTGTCCCTTATATCTGGGAAGGATGATGGCATGTTTTTTTTGATAGTAGGCTTCTATTAATTCATTGATAAAGTCAACTTTTAAAAAGGGTTGATCTCCCACAAAAAACATATAGCCTTGGGTTTTGGGGTTGGCAGCCTTTACACCTAATTTTAATGACATGCTCTGGCCTAAATGGGCATCAGGGTTATGAATTGTTTTTAGATTATATTGATATCCGATGGCTCCAACGGCTTCACTTCGATAGACTAAAATAATTTCTTGTAAATTTGACGCTTTTGCCCTTTGAATAACCCTTTCTACTAAAGGCACTCCATCAAGTTGTAACAGAAGCTTCTCTTGTTCCATTCTTCTAGAAAAACCTGAAGCCATAATGATTCCACTTATCATCCTTCGCCCCTCCTAAAATCAAATGCTACTATTTTATCTCTTAACGAATCTCTTTAACTCAAATTGTTGTCCCATTATTGAGGCAATAATAACCCCCTCTAGAAAAAATACCTCCTGCTCTATCCTTTTTATGATACTTAAAGCTAATCTTCTTCTCTGATGATGATCTACTTTATTAATCAGAAGATATTTTTTTATATTTACTTGATCTATTACCCCCTTAAAACTTCCTTCTTCATGGGTAATTAGCTTTATAATATGGTCTTCCTGTACCTTCTCATAGGCCTTACTTCCGGTTATCTGGCAAAATCTTTCCCATCGGTGGACTATCTCTTCTATAGGTCTTCCCTCTAGTGCTTCTATTCCCATTACTGCCACCACGATACTTGTCCCCTTTGGAATGACAGGTTCATGGTTTGCTGGTGCCTTTAAAGGAAGTTTTTTAGCTCCATCAGCCTCTAGGATGATTACATCAAAATACTTTTTTTCTTTTAACTTTTCGATTAAACTAACCTCTGGAGCAAACATTTTTCCCTCTGTATTTACCCTACCCCCGATTACAGTAATTCCCGATAAAGCACTATAATCATTGAGTTTTTCTTCAATGTTGTTTTCTTCAATATTGTCTTCTTCTGTTAGCATCAGATAGTCATATTGGTCTTTGGTGGGTTTATAAATAGCTGTTGTGGTTGTGACTAAAACCTTTTTCCCTTGCTTTTTCAATTCCTTTGCCAGCTGAAACATTGAGGAGGTTTTCCCTCCACCTCCGATAAAGGAAATTAACGGATTTTCTTCACTTTCTATCTCTAGAGTACTATAAAAGGACATAAGACCTTCACCCTCTTTCTATATACTCTATTATATACTGACTTCTTTCTTTCCGAAATATTTTAATACAGTTTCATTTTATTCAAATTCATTTTGTTTAAGTTCTTTTAATTAAAGTTCTTTTATAGTCCCCCAGTAAAGTAGCTGGGGGACTTTATACCCCTTTAATTAGTTTTGTCAGATAAAGTAACCGTGTAGTCTTCATAAATTCCATCAACACTTCCTTCCCAACTATCGGTGGAATTGGTAATTACCTGACAATTGATGGAATCCCCATTGGGATAAATTTTCTTGTAAACTACTTTAATCTTATTTTCGATTACGATTACATCTTGTATTTTAATTTTATGGCCTTTTGTCGGGGTTGAATTCCATTGTACAGTTACTTTAATTTTATCCTTTGCTAACTTCACAACTTGGTAACTTACATCCTGTTGTACATAATTCCATTGATCTATCACACGTTCCATAATGATTCCCCCCTCCTCAAAATAATCAATTTAAACATTACCCCTTTTTATGTTGGAAACTCCACTGCCCATTAGCTATGGATTACCTCAGTCTATTTTATTCCACGCCGATAAAAAAGAGCCTGTCCAAAGAAAAAAACCTACTATCATGGTTTCGAATCAGTACTTATAGTTATATAAGTACGTTTGATTCTAATCCATGAAAGTAAGTTCTCTTAGTAAAAGATTATTCTTCTGTAATCTCTTCTTCCTCTTCACCCTGTTGCATCATTTCTAAAAATACATCAGAAACAGTTTGAAACTCTTCTTCATCTTCTATATTTGCTAATTGCGGGCCCTCTTCTTCTTCATTAAAACGATAGATTAGTACATTTTCCTCTCCTTCTGGTAAAAGGGCAATGTATTCTTGTTCTTCAACTTGAAAAATTTCTAACACTGTACAGTCTAATTCTCTGTCATCATCTAACAACAGCTTAATTGTTTGATGTTCATGATGATGATCATGTCCGCAACAGCAGTCATGATCAGGGTGATGATGGTCGTGGTCATGGTGGTGTCCACAATGTTGATGGTTATGATTATTTTCCAATTTTAATTTCTCCTTTATATTATATTTAGGATATATTTCCTCTTTTTATTGTCACTACTTAGATTATAAACGAAAATATGGAAAAATATAAGTAGTAATCTTACACTTGAGGAAATTGCATAATACAATAACTCCGAATTTATATTCGTTTTATGCAAAGATGAAAGCTGAGTCGTGCATTGTGAAATGAGTAATTTCCTTGATAAAATAATATATTACTCATTGAACACTAAACAGCGAAGTTTTCATTTTGTATTAATATAAATTTAATATTAATTATGCAATTTCCTCGTTTATCTATTCTTTACCCTTTTTTAATACTTCTAAAATCTGAATTTCATAACTTTCCTTAACTTGTTTTAAATATGAAATCCCTTTATTACAATATACTTCTAAATCTTCACGTAAATAATTTTCAAAAACCTTCTGGAGTTTTTCATTGTTCTTCATATTAGACTTTATTTCTGCCTTTACACGACAGATTAACCCAAGTTCGTAAGGACTTTTAATCCGTTCTCCATAGACCTCTGCCCTTTTTAAACTTTCTAAAGCCCCTTTATAATTTCCCCTTCTAATCATCAATAGTGCCATATACCCTTCAGCAATTGCCCGCCCCCATAGAACATCAAATTGCCTATAGATTTTTAGAGCCTTATCAAAGTATACTTTGGCTCGTTCATAGTCTCCCATATCAAAAGCCGTCTGACCTGCATTCGTACTAAAGATGGTTAACCCTCTAGTTACCTTCTTCTCTTCACAAATTGCCATTGCTTTATCATAGTAATGTAGGGCAGGGTTGAACTGCATTTTATATCGTCTAATTTCACCTAGATAGTTATAGCTGGCGGCAATATTCAAGGCATACTTATCCTCCATTTTACTGATATCATTAAAGAGGCCTATTGCCTGTTTTAAGATCTCTTCTGCTTCATCATATTCTGCCGACATGATTTTGCTTACAGCCTTTAATCTAAGGAAAATAGCTTCTTCCTTTTTGATTTTACTATAATGAACCATTTCTAGTCCCTGCTGAAGGTATTCCTTCATTAAAGGAATATTATAAGTTTGAATACCATAATAAATCATTTGCTTAAAGCCCTTTAATCCATAATCATAATTGCCGATCTCTAGGGCATAGGTGATCATTTCTTGGATATATTTTATTCCTTTATCATATTCACCTTCCCGTATTAAAAACCTCCCCTTCATATGATAGAAGGCAACCTGTAGGTCAATCATCTCTTCTCTAAGTCTTTCCTCTTCAGAAATATTCTTGAGTATGTTCTCTAGTTCATCTATTTGCTTTTTAGACTCATCTTTAGTTAAATACAGACTTTTTTCCTTCATTTGCAGATTACTACTTAAAACTGGAAATAGTTCGTGGGTAAACTCTAAATAGGCATCAACGTTCTTCATCTGATATTTTAAGGCTAACAGTTTATTTCCACTATTGGAAAAATGATAGATCAATCTAGAATAAATAAGCATATCGCTTTTCTCATTTTTTAGTTGTTTTTCAAGTATTAGACCTATTTTATTGTGTAATAGTTTTCTCTTAGCAATGGACTGTTGTAAATAAATAAACTCTCTAATTTTTTGGTGGGTAAATAGAAAATTGATTTTGTCGTCTTCGTGATCCTCTTTAATTAAACATTTGTTTTGAAGTTCTTCCATCATCTCCATAACTTCTAACTCATCTTTTCCAACTAACTCCTTTAATAGGTCTAATGATACTTTATCAAAAAATAATGAAACGATATTTAGTATTTTTCGTCCTTCTTCTGATATGTCTATCAATCTGCTATTGAGGATATCCTTCATTTTAGTGGACATCTCACCTATATTTCTACTTTCCTTAATTGAGTTTAAAAATTCCACTAAAAAGAAAGTGTTCCCTTCTGTTTCTTCATATATTTTTTCCTTCATTTCATCAGATACTGTAAAGTTTGGCAATGCACCATCTATAAACTCCTTTACCTGTGTTTCGTTAAACCTTTCAATCACTATTTTTTCCATTAAGTCATATTTGGTAAGTAAAGCAGAAAATCGATCTATCCTTTCATTTTGGATGTTACGGCATGTTCCAATAAACATTACTTTACTTTTATTATCATGTAAAAGAATACTACTTAATAAAGATAAACTGATAGAATCAATCCATTGAAGGTCTTCAAAAACTAATAGAATTTTTTTCTTTTCTGAAAGCTTTTTAAATAACCCTTGTACTGCCTCTTCTGCCACCTGATACTGCATAGAATCCATACGATTTGCAGGATTAACTGTAGGAAGACTACCTTCTGTAGCAAAAATAGGGAAGAAGTATGAAATAACATTCCGCCAAATTACGGGGATTGATATCTTCTCTTTATTTAGTAAATCTGCTATTTTTGAAAAAATACCATTCCAAGGTTTTAAAATATATTTTTCTTCTGCTTGATAGCAATTAGCATTGAATATATAAATATCATCACTGTTAATCATCCTAAGAAACTGATCTTTTAGCCTAGTCTTACCTATTCCAGCTTCTCCAACAATTAAGTAGGACTTACCCCCTTCTCCCTTAGTAAATAGTTGGGCATCTTTTCTTAGCATGGTTAGCTCTTCAGTTCTTCCGTAGAAATAGTTTTCATAGGACTCTTTCACTTGATTTTCTTGAAGATCCCTTAATTTCAATAGTTTTTCATAGATTACTTTTGTCTCTGAATCAGGCTTAATTCCTAATTCCAACTCTAATGTCTTAGATAGTTTTTGGTATAAATCGATTCCTTTGTTATAGGCCCCTTCTTTTATATATAACTTCATTAGGGTTCGATAGGCTCTTTCATCAAACTGATCGACAGTAATTAAAAGCTTACCATAATGCTCTATCTCCCCCCAATGGTCTCTATTCATTTCTTCTTCAATCTTTTTATTTACCCTAGCAATATAGGCATCTTTATATTGCTCCCTCGTATGATACATCCACGCTTCGAAGGCCTCTCCATCCTTCACCAAAAAGCCCTGTAAAAATTCTCCTGTATATACCTCAAGACCCTCATTTTTCGAAGATAAAAAAATTTCTAAATCTGTTTTAATTTGAATTTCAGGATTAAGCATCACAATTGATTTTTGTGGGGAGATAATAATGTCAAGGTCAAAAACCTTTCTAATTTTGTACATGGCATTTCTGAGATTCTTTTTTGCAGTCTCTTCATCTATTTCTCCCCATAAGAGGTTTACTAGCTCATCTCTAGTAGATTCTCCCTTAACTAAAAGGTAATAAAATAAAGCCTCAGCCTTTCGGAAGGGAAATAGAATTTTTTCTTCAGCTTTAAAAACGGTGGGTGTATTGAATACTTTTACTTCTATATTCCTCATCGGTTGAACCTCCCTGCTGTTGGATGCTAATCTATTATTAATTCTTGATAGGAACTAAAAATCCTTTTATTAAGAAGAAAAGAAAAGCCTTGCCAAAAAGAGAGAAAAAAACTTGGACTCTACATCCAAGTTTAATAGGCTATTTCATATATTTCTAAAAATCCTGTTGAAATATCAACAAATTTACCAATGGGTAACTTTTTCCCTTCTACCTCTAATTGAATAATACTTTCACCAAATTTCAAGATAGCAATGTCATCTTCATCAACTTCTTCCAACCTTCCAGTCAGTTGAACCCCTTCATCAGTGGCAGACAGATGGAAGGTATTCCTTTCACTCAAATGGATCTCTTTTCCCCAAACTAGCGGATCAGATATATCGAACTCCACCTTATATTTCTGATTTTCTTCTGGATTAAACACCTTAACACCATTCCAAAAAGCTTTTCCTTCACCATAGGGGGTTTTAAAATCTACTAAAATATCCTCTGTCGAAGAATCTGCTTTCGTTATTAATATTTCCATTTCATCACTCCTATTTTTAATCGTTTATTTATCAAAATAATTTATGATTAAGCTTTTTTATTCTTTTAATCCTTTTAATCCTTATCATTCTTTTAGTCCTTTTCACCCTTAAAGAAAGTTACTAATTTTCTCTTTTACTTCCTTAGGTAAAACCTTCGTTAATGCTCTTTCTAATAGGTCTTTTCTTTTAATACCTGCCGTTAGCAAATAGTCTTCTATCAATCTTACTTTAGCTTCTCTATTTTTCATCAACTGATACAAAACAAACCAATCTTCTAATGCAGTAAAGGGAATTTCAACATCATTAATTAATAACCTTTCATTGACTGAACTAGAATCAAACTCATATTTATATTGTCCTTCTTTATGATTTATTATAAAACCAGCCATTACATCAATTGATACACCCTTAATTATGTATTTACTAAAGCATTCAGTTTCATAATCTGATGATTTTGTTTCGATACTAACTTCACTACCTAATCCCTTTAATATCTGATGTACCTTTGGATAATCTTTTTGATCTACCATTAGGTCAATATCATTTGGTTTGTCTATTAAGCCATATTGATTTAGCAAAAGTGAAGCTCCAACAGCCCAAAGAACCTCATTTTCATTCAGTTTTTCTCCAATAAAGCTCAAAGTCTCTAAAATCATTTCCTCACCTCTACTTGATTATTTTTATAGCATAAACAAAGTTACTGTCCCGCCTTAGACTAATATAATAAACTGTTTTACAAGATAGTCATAATTCATACGTCATTTTGCTACCTATTTCTACAACAAGGGTCTGATTCCTTTATTTGTTACCAAAAATTAATGGATTGATAACCTTAGTTTTGTCAACTTTTGAGAACGTAATAAAGGTTCACCCAGAAAGGGTGAACCTACTATTAAAATTTGATTTATCTAGCTAAACGGTTACTTGTTACAGGTAAATACTTAGCTACCAATGGATTTGTATGATGTTCTGCACCATTAACCCTTGTTAAGTCAGTGTAGCTGGTTGTATTTAGTTCTCCGAGACTATCTTCTGTACCTAGATATCCACGATAATTAGCTAATCCTGTTGGTCTATTTACACCAATTCCAAAAGATATAAAAGTCGTTTCATTGTACAAGCTACTTCTACCTTCGTTATTTAACCTAAATAAGGCATTAGCTATATCTAAACTCCCTTTACTATGTCCAACAACTCGGTAGGGATGTGCACCAGCACGATACAAATCGTATAACTTATACGAGGCTGCATTGGTATAATATGTTCCATCAATGTTGTTTGGGCGTCCAACATAATAACCTTGAGTCCCATAATACCAAATTGTCGAATCTCCCCAACCTGTTACAATTCCTGCTACAGGCTCTCCCAATTCATTTGCAACTTGTTTTGCAAAAGCCGCTGTTCCTAACGAACTACTTCCCACCCCTGCCATCACAATTGTTTTAACAGTATTGTTCTCCAATAATCCCTCAGCTGCCCAATAAGTATACACAGTTCGATTATTTCCCGGGTACATAACCAAAACAGTGCCTGGGGCAAGGTTATAGGTAACGGTTCTTTCATAGATGTTTAAAAAATGTAATGGATACATCTGACTTTCTGTAAAATGATTGGCTTCTGCCACTAGATATGTACCTGGTACAATTCCCCCAAAGGCAATTACCATCGTTAACACAAAAATAGCAATAAATCTTAAACCCTTGTTTTTTCTCATTTTTATTTCCCCCTTAGATTTTTCTTCTGTAAACTTTTTGAACAGTTAAACGTTTTCCTAAACCCCACCTTTCTTTCTAATAACTTTGATCATTAGCCTCAAATCTTGGTATATCCACCTATTACATAATTTTGACTAGCTAAACTGTCAAGTTTTTGAACACATTATATTATTCTATATGTTAATTATATCTACCCATCTGATGATTGTCTACTCAAATTCACATAAATTTTTTCCTACAAAAAGACATCCCCCATTTTTATAGGAGGATGTCTTTTTCTCTTTCCATTTCTATGATGTTTCCACAATGTTTATATTATGTTTATAATGTTTCTACAATACTACCTTGCTTAATATTTCCTTTTCTCTTACTTGAACTTTTTCTTCTAATTCCTTCACCTCTTGGCTTACCTCAGCAACAAAGGCTTCATCTTTAATAGAAGATAAGTTAATTTTTACATTCCATAGGGCAGATAATACTGCTGTTCTTGCCATCATCGCTGCCACAGCTCCATCAGTTACAGCATTTGAATTACCCTTTTCAACTACTGCTTCGATGATTCCCATCATATTGAAGGCTTCCTTAGCTACTTCTAGTGGAACTAGAGCAGCCTCCTTCGTACAAGCTTGTATTGCTTCTGTTCTTGCTGCTTTTTCTTCGTCAGTTTCCTTTGGAAGCTTGAAGGCGTCCATTACCTTATTAAAGGATGCAGCATCTCGGTCGATATCACCAATTAGTTTTTCTCTAAGTTCATTTGCTTTACTGGCAACTTCCTTCATTTCTTCTTCTACTTCAACATACTTCTTCTTACCAATTGTAAGATTAGCAACCATTTCTGTTAACGCAGCTGCTGTTGCGCCACTCATAGCTGCAATACTTCCGCCACCAGGTACTGGATCACTTGATGCTGTTTTCTCTAAAAATTCCTTAAGACCCATTGCTCCTAACATAACTTACCGTCTCCCCTTTCTTTATCAAAAACAAGAACACCGTTTTTAATTACTTTTTCTACCGTACTAACACCTATGTGGTAGGGAATAAAGTGATAGGATGGAAACTCCAAAATAATCACATCTCCCTTTTTCCCTACATCAATACTACCAATTGTATCGGCTTGATCGACAGCTGCTGCACCATTAATGGTAAGGGCAGTAATCGCTTCTTCTGTCGTCATCTTCATATATAATGTGGCTAAAGAAAAAATTAAAGGAATTGATTCTGTAAAGCAACTTCCTGGGTTTAGGTCTGTTGCTAGGGCTACTGCACAGCCTTGATCAATCATATATCTACCTCTGGCAAAGTCTTCCTTTAAGCTAAAGGCTGTTCCTGGTAGTAGGGTTGCTATGACACCCTTCTCTGCCATATCCGCCACCCCTTGATCAGATGCCTGCAATAAATGATCTGCCGAAACTGCTCCAAGTTCTGCTGATAGTTCAGCACCTCCTAGTTGAACAATTTCATCGGCATGCAACTTAATTTTAAAGCCCAGCTCCTTTGCTTTAGTTAAGTGTCTTCTCGATTGTTCAACAGAGAATACCTTTTTCTCACAGAAGATATCGCAGAAGGTTGCCAGCTGCTTCTCTGCAACAACTGGTAAAACCTCATCTGTCATATAGTCAATAAAATCATCTTCTTTCCCTTTATACTCCATCGGAACCGCATGGGCTCCTAAGAAAGTACTGATAACATCTATGGGATGATTTTCATTGACCTGTTTCATCACTTCTAATTGCTTGACCTCTGTCTCTAAATCTAGTCCATAGCCACTTTTACCTTCAACGGTTGTCACCCCAAAGGCCAACATTGAATCTAAACGTTTCATACCACTTTGATATAATTCTTCGTGACTGGCTTCTTTAGTTGCCCTAACAGAACTTAGAATACCACCCCCACGTTCCATAATTTCCATATAGTTAACGCCCTTAAGTCTCCAAGAGAATTCTTCAGCACGATAACCTCCGAAAACAAAGTGAGTATGAGAATCTACAAAACCTGGTAATACTGCCTTACCCGTTGCATCAATTACTTCATATTTTGATTCATCATATTGTTTAAGTATTTCTTCAGTTAAGCCTACAGCTTTTATGACTCCATCTTCAATTACCACCGACCCATTAGGGATTACCTTTAAATCTTGCATTTCGGCTCCCCCTTTGGCCTTAAAACCACTGCAAGTAACTACTTCTGCAGCTGACTTTATCAAAATGTTACCTTTTTTCATCATCATCACTCCAATATTACTCCATTATTCTTGTTTCAAGAACCTGTTCCATAGAGAAGTTTTCAACTCCAAGATAGTAAACTGCTGTATCAATTAAAGCTTCCATTGGTAATAATCCAATTATCTCACTACCAACTACATTAACACCATATCTTCTTGCCTCTATTTTAATTAATTCGAAGGCACGGTATAGGGCAGTCTTTGAATAGTCTGTCATGTTCATGGAAACCTGCGTAATACCTCTTTCTTGTAGATCTATCCCAATCGCTTTACAGTATCTTAACCCACCACTTAAGAAACGTACATTTTTTGCAATGTTATTGGCAACCTCTAAACTAGGTGTATCAAGGTTAACATTGAAGGCTACTAGGGGCATTCTAGCTCCAACGGCAGTAACCCCTGCAGTAGGATGAATTGCTTGTGGTCCAAAGTCAGGCTTCCATTCTGATTGTTTAACCTTCTCAGCCATACCTTCAAATTCGCCCTTTCTAACCTTTGCAAGATTTTCTCTGTCTGGGCTTGTAGCTGCCTTTTCATATAAGAAAATTGGTAAACCATATCTTTCAGAAGCCTCTTGAGCTACTTCCTTTGATAACTCAATAGCCTCTGTCATACTTACATTTTTAATTGGGATAAATGGTACAACGTCGATGGCTCCCATTCTTGGATGCTGACCTTGGTGTTGGGTCATATCAATTACTTCAATTGCTACGCCCATTGCTTCAAGCATTGCACCCTTAAGGGCTTCTGGCTCTCCTACAACTGTTACAACAACACGGTTATGGTCTTCGTCTCTGCTGTAGTCTAATAGCTTAACCCCATCTTTACCTCTAAAAGGATTAACGATTTTTTCGATTTTGTCTAAATCTCTACCTTCACTAAAGTTTGGAACACATTGAATAATCTTATTCATGACTGCATTTCTCCCCTCTTTTGTCGTTTTTTCTTTTACATTAACGCAAGTTAAAATTAAAGATCTATTTCCCAAGTGGATAAAACTTAGTTTTATAACTATTTATTAAAAACCTTTTCCACTAACCCTTTGATTAAATCTTCCTTTGGTATAAAGGGAATGGTAATATGGTCTGTACCTTGATTATCATGATTATATTCAATACTTGTACTGATGGAGTTCTCATTTCTTGCCCAAGCTCTTCTAGCTACTCCTCCCATTACATCCCAAGGCATAGCAGTTTTTAAAATATTATCTACCCTTTCACTTCCATCTAGAACCATTCCAAAACCACCATTAATAGACTTACCGATTCCTACACCACCACCGTTATGTAGGGCGATTAAGCTCATACCCCTAGCTGCATTACCCGCAAAACATTGGGTGGCCATATCTGCCATAACATTACTACCATCTTTAATGTTTGATGTTTCTCTAAAGGGTGAATCTGTACCACTAACATCATGATGGTCTCTCCCTAACATAATTGGACCAACTTCACCATTTCTAACCATTTCATTAAACTTAAGGGCAATTTTCGTTCTACCCATTGCATCCTGATATAATATTCTTGCTTGGGTACCTACTACTAACTGGTTTTTTTCTGCATCTCTAATCCATACATAGTTATCACGATCTTGACCTCTTCTGTTAGGATCAATACAATCCATAGCAGCTTGGTCGGTCTTCATTAAGTCTTCATGCTTACCACTTAGGCAGACCCAACGGAAAGGTCCATAACCATAATCGAAAAGCTCTGGCCCCATAATATCTTCTACATAGGATGGCCAAATAAAACCATCTTTGTCGTCGATGCCATTTTTAGATATTTCTTTAACACCTGCATCATAGACAGATTTCATAAAGGCGTTACCATAATCAAAGAAATAAGTGCCTCTTTCCACTAAGGTTTTGATTAATTTATAGTGTGTAACTAGGGTTTCATCAACTAATTTGTTAAATTGTTCACGATTAAGCTTTAAAAGTTCCGTCCTTTCTTCAAAAGTTAATCCCTGTGGACAATAACCACCTTCATAAACTGCGTGACAGGACGTCTGATCTGATAATAAATCTATTTTTATGTTGTGATCAACTGCATACTGTAATAAATCTACTATATTTCCATGATAAGCAATTGAAATAGGTTCTTTCTTTTCCATATATTCTTTTGCCTTATCAAATACTTCTTTCAAGTCGGCTGATACTAAATTAACCCATCCTTGAGAATGTCTAGTCTCAATCCTAGAATAATCTACTTCTGCAAAAATTCCTACCCCATTGGCAATTTCAACGGCCTTTGGCTGAGCTCCACTCATTCCGCCTAAACCTGAAGAAACAAATAGAATTCCTTTTAAGTCTTCATTTTCTGGTACGCCTAAAATTTTTCTACCTGCATTTAATAGTGTATTAAAGGTCCCATGAACGATTCCTTGAGGTCCGATGTACATCCAACCTCCAGCAGTCATTTGTCCATAGTTGGCAACACCCATTTGTTCAGCGATATCCCAATCTTTTGGATTATCAAACATTCCTATCATTAGGGCATTGGTGATAATTACCCTTGGCGCATCTGGTTTTGATTTAAATAATCCCAATGGATGACCTGACTCAATAACTAAAGTTTGCTCATTAGTCATTACCTGTAGATACTTCATAATTAACTGGTATTGCATCCAGTTCTGACATACCTTTCCAGTTTCCCCATAAGTAACTAATTCATAGGGGTAAAGGGCAATATCAAAACTTAAGTTATTATCAATCATTACTTGAAAAGCTTTACCTTCAAGACAGTTTCCTGCATATTCGTCAATAGATTTTGCCTTTAAGTCTCCTGCTGGACGGAAACGATATCCGTATATTCTACCATAGGTCACTAGTTCTTCCAGAAATTCAGGAGCTACAGTTTCATGTAGCTCCTCTGGAATATATCGAAGGGCATTTTTCAATGCCACTTCTGTTTGGGCAGGGGTTAACTTAAATCCTCTATTGGGTGCTCTTCTTATTCCTTCAATAAATGCAGGCATATCTGGCAGGCTATTGTCTAACTTAATTGTCATTGCTTTAGATATATCCATATTTGAAATCATAATGTACTCCCCTTTTTAGATCGATTTTTGTCTTTAGAATAACCCTACGATGTTGCCATCAGCATCAATATCCATTTTTTCTGCTGCTGGAACCTTTGGTAAACCAGGCATTGTCATAATATCTCCAGTTAAGCAAACAATAAAGCCTGCTCCTGCCGATACTCTAACTTCTTTCACTGTTACCTTAAAGCCCTTTGGTGCTCCTAATAATGCTGGGTTATCTGATAATGAATATTGGGTTTTAGCCATACAAATTGGTAATTTGTCTAAGCCTAATTCTTCTAATTTCTTAATTTCTTTCTTAGCTCTTGCAGTAAAGATTACACCATCTCCACCGTAGATTTCTTTAACAATTGTGTTTACTTTTTCTTCAATTGTAGATTCTACTTCGTAGATTGGCTTGAAGTTTGATTCTGATTTTTCAATGATATCTACTAACAGTTGAGCCATTTCTGCTCCACCTTCTCCACCATTTGCCCAAACTTCATTTAATGCAACCTCTACATTAGCTGCCTTACATAATTCCATTAATTTATTAACTTCTGCATCTGTATCATTAACAAATTTATTAACAGATACCATTACTGGTAAACCAAACTTTCTAACGTTTTCTACTTGTTTTTGTAGATTAACAAAACCATTTTCAACTGCTCCTACATTTTCAGAACCTAGGTCTGCCTTAGCTACTCCTCCATGCATCTTTAATGCACGAATGGTTGCTACAATAACAACTGCCGCTGGCTTTAAGTTTCCGTATCTACACTTGATATCTAAGAACTTCTCAGCTCCTAAATCTGCTCCGAAACCAGCTTCTGTTACTAAGTAGTCACCTAGCTTTAAGCCAAGTTTAGTTGCCATAATTGTGTTACAACCATGGGCAATATTTGCGAATGGTCCACCGTGGATTAATGCTGGTGTATTTTCTAATGTTTGAACGATGTTAGGTTTAATAGCATCCTTCATTAACATTGCCATTGCTCCATGAACATTTAGGTCTGCTGCTGTAATAGCATTTCCTTCAGTACTATAGGCAACGATCATTCTACCGAATCTTTCTTTTAAATCCATTAAGCTGTTAGATAAACATAATGCAGCCATAACTTCAGATGCAACTGTAATCATAAACCCATCTTGTCTAGCTACACCATTTGACTTAGCTCCTAAAGCAACAATTACTTCTCTTAAAGAACGGTCGTTCATGTCTAAAACTCGTTTCCAAACGATTGAGTTTAAGTCAATATTTAATGCATTCCCTTGGTGGATGTGGTTATCAATAGCTGCTGAAAGAAGGTTGTGGGTAGTTGTAATCGCATGCATATCTCCTGTAAAGTGAAGGTTAATATCTTCCATTGGTACTACCTGAGCATGTCCACCACCTGCGGCTCCACCTTTTACACCAAATACTGGACCTAAGGAAGGCTCTCTAAGGGCGATTACAGCTTTTTTACCAATCTTATTTAGTGCTTGCCCTAAACCAACTGTAGTTGTTGACTTACCTTCACCTGCTGGTGTTGGGTTGATAGCTGTTACTAATACTAGCTTTCCGTCGGGCTTATCCTTTAGACGATCAAAAATATCTAATGAAATTTTCGCCTTATACTTTCCGTATAACTCTAGTTCATCGTCTAATATTCCCCATTCTTTTGCAATGTCTGTAATTGGAAGCATTTTTGCCTGTTGGGCAATTTCGATATCGCTTAAGTACTTTGTCATAATAAAACCATCCTCTCTTGATTTTTTATAATTAAAGTTTAATGATAGACAGGAATTAAAACGTTTTCATTTGCTTAACGTTCTTATGTATTTTTATATTATTTGTTAGTTTTAATACCCTTTTTACACCTCTAAAAAAATTATATAAAACCTACCGTCACTAAATCGTCTATTTTTTATAATTAGTTAAAATTTTTAGATTTTTATTTTTTCTATCGCCTCTTTTTTTATTGGATAGCTTGAAATCACACAAAAAGAGCAATAGGGATTAAAATATAGATTAATCCCTATTGCTCCTATTCCCTTAATTTATACTACTTTTTCAATGTTAATATACAGGTGCTTTGTAAGATCTAAAATTCTAGTACCTTCTATTAGGTTACCATACTCATCATATTTCATTTTAACCAATGGACGTGTAGGGTATCCTTCATTGTTGGCTACAACTTCGGCAGATTCACCAGTATTAAACTTTACCAGTGTTCCAACAGGAAATACAGTTATATGTTTAATGAAGCATTTAACTAATTCAAAATCAAACTCATGGTTTCCCATAGAAATTAAATACTCTACAGCAAAATGGGGGGAGATCTTCTTTTTATAGACACGATTAGAAGTAAGGGCATCGTAAACATCACATATAGCCACAATTCTAGAAAATAGATGAATATTTTCTCCCCTCAGCCCATCTGGATAACCTGTCCCATTATATCTTTCGTGGTGTTGCTTTACCACTAAGCAAGATGCTTCTGATATTCCCTCTATCTCGCTAATCAACTTATATCCTAATAGGGAGTGGTTCTTTATCTCATCAAATTCATGCTGTTCTAACCTTCCCGGTTTATTTAAGATTTCTTTAGAAATAACGATTTTACCTACATCATGAAGTAGGGCTCCAATTCCTAAATCAATTAAATCTTCTGAATTAAAATCTAATATCTTACCCATCATTAAGGCAAAAATGCAAACATTAATACTATGTCCAAAGGTATAGGAGTCGATATTTCTGATATCAGTTAGATATACCATTGTCCCCTTATTATTAGATAGATTTTCAAGAAGGTTTCTTATCAACTCCCTTAACTTTTCTATCTCTAATTTGGCTGAAAACTGACTGCTCTGAAGGACATCCTCCACCAATTGAATCATATATTCTTTAGTATTATAAAAAAAGCAATCATAAAGTTCTCGGTCTATTGCTGGATTCCAGTCCACCTGGACATCTTCAATCCCTACCTTTGATAACTTTTCGATATATTGTTCCTTTAGAGGGACTCCTGCTTCAATTAATAATCTCCCCTCTGTCGTATGGAGAGATTTCGCTAAACGCATTCCTGGTTTAACAGAAGATATATGTAGTTTAATCATTAATCCCCCTCCTTTTGTTAAAAATCCTTTGGTTGTTAAAATAATCCACTGGAAATATATTCGACAAAACCCTCTGTTTCCCTCTTATTTTATCTATTAATACAAAAAAATAAATCACCCTGCAACTTAACAGGGTGGTTGATCCTCATTTTGATCTAATAATTTTTGTGCAAACTCTTCAATCTTTCTTAAACGATGGTTAACTCCCGACTTACCTATGGAAGGGTTTAGCATTTGACCTAGCTCTTTTAAACTAGCTTCTTGATGATTTAGCCTTATTTCAGCTATTTCTCTTAAATTGTTGGGAAGCTTATGAAGCCCTACCGTTGCCTTAATATATTCTATATTTTCAATTTGTCTAATTGAAGCATTCACTGTCTTACTTAAGTTAGCTGTTTCACAATTTACAATTCTATTGATGTCATTTCTCATTTGTTTCATAATACGAACATTTTCTAAATCTAACAGGGCACTATGGGCCCCGATAATATTTAAAAGGTCTACTACTTGGTCACCTTCTTTTAAATAGACCACAAAGCTACCTTTTCTTTGAATAATTTTGGCATTTAAGTCAAAGTCATTAACTAAATTCTTAACTACTTCACTATGCTCTAAGCTGTTGGTAACAAACTCTAAATGATAAGTTTTTTCCGGGTCACTCACTGATCCACCACCTAAAAAGGCTCCCCTTAGGTAGGATCGCTTGCAGCATTGGCTTTTAATGATATCTTCGGGGATATCATAGGTGATATCAAAGGAATCTTCTTCTCGTCTAAGGATTCCCACCTTTTCTAAAATTCTATCACTGCCCATCTGATGGGTAATCCCTATAAGGTAATGGTTATTTTTCTTTAAACGGGGATTTCGTCGTACCATTACTTCTGTATGAATACTAAACAAATCCTTAATCAGTCTAAAAAGTTTTCTAGCAATGGAAGGATTTTCTGTTATTATATTTAAATTTAATCTATTTAAACCAGCCAATTGTAATGTTCCACTCATTCGAATTAATGCTGATAGTTCAGCTAATTGGCAACATTGGTCTTCAGCGAATAATCTTGCCAATTCTCCTTTGGTTTTTGACGAAAAGGACATTTTATCACAACCTTCTAGTATCTTTTTTCTATATCTTTTTTCTATTATAATTTATTTTCCCCAGACAGTAACAATCAATTAATAATTTTTTAAATTTATATGTGACAACAAGAGAGTATATATGAGGTAGCCCGTTAGATGCATCTTTATAAAAATTGGTTATGGAGGTGTATGGGTTTGCTAATCTTTTTTAAAAAAGAAGTTTATGGCTTTTTCAATAATTTCTTTTTCATCTTGGTACTTGGCTAAGTCTACCGCACGATTAATATGAACGAACTTACCTTCGATAAAGCCCTCTTTTTTCAAAGGAACACATTCAATATTTTTTGATTGCATTAAGAACCAATGGACAGTTTTGTGAATTCTGTTATTATCATGCCATGTATTTTTAAAGGTATATTCAATTTGGCCTAAATAATTGATTACTTCAACTTTAACACCGGCCTCTTCAAAAACTTCCCTTACTGCAGTATCTTCTAATGCTTCTTCTTCTTCAACTTTACCCTTTGGGAGTACCCAATCGCCATTATATTTTTTAAGCATTAAAATAGCATTACCAAATACAACTACACCGCCAGCACTTACTTCTCGTCTCACACCTTCCACTCCTTTGCTGTTTCTTCTATTGCTATATTATATCAATTTTTATAAGTCTAGGTTATTAATTTTGAAAATATTGAATATAATTTTCTATTACTAATAAATTAACATATTCTATGATTTATTTCAATTTTTTTTAGATATGGAAAAAGCCACCCGTCATACTTTCAGGTGGCTTTTGATTATTATTTTAAAAAATAAGTCCTTCAAGGTTCCCCTCAAAAGACTTTCAAATAATTGGCAGTAAAATATCCCTATTGTGGCTTATACATTCCTGTACTTTGCATATATAGGAAGATATCTTCTCCATGTTGCTGCTCTTCTTTTTGAATATGATTTAATAGTTGTCGTACATCTGTATTGGTGAATTCAAAAATTGTTGTATCATATGTACCCGATACATATTTTTCGGTGGTTAATAGGTCTTGACATAATTCTTTGTCTTTTTGGTTAAAGCTACCACTTGCCTGAGCTTGATTTCCACTCTGGTTTCCTTGTTGGTTTTGCTGTTGATTTTGTTGCCCCTGTTGACCTTGTTGTTGATTCATGTTGGGAATAGTACCACTTAGTAGTTGATTAACTGTATTTAAGTGTTGTTGCTCTGCTTGGGCATGATTTTGGAAAATCTGTTTCAGTTGGGGATCTTGAGCTTGATTAGCTGCATCGGTATACTTCTTAATACAAAGCTCTTCATGACTTTTTTGATCTTCCAACAAGAATCTTTCTTTTTGTGTTAAAGTTATATTCATTTTCAAACACCTCCAATAATTATTTTGGATGATCTAGGAATTTTTATTCCTTCTTTTTATTAATAAGTTTATCAACTTAATCAATTTCCTTTATCCCTACTTATCTATCTGCTTATCTAAGCTTATACTTCAAATCAAAAACAATCGCTTAGTCTTCTCAAGTAAAAAATAAAGGTGACCCAAAGGCCACCCAAAGATAGTAGTAATGCAATTTACATATTAGTTTTTGCTTTTATCCCACTTTAAATTAAATAATTTAAACAATTTATTTCCCTTTTGGGAGAACTTACTTTCTAATACATTTTCCATAATCATTTTCGAAATCTTTTCTGCATCATGCCTAACATATTCTTTTTTTATGTCAACTAAATTAGCTTCTAATATATTTATCCCTAGCTTCTTAATTTTTACCATTTCTTCATGGGAGGTAGAAATTAACTCCGCACCTTCAAAACGGTACTTCTCTTTAATGGGCTGTGGAATCGTCCCTTGATTTATAAAAATATGGTCTATTGATAGTTCTGGAAAATGATTAAAAATAGCTTCTAGGTGATTTAGTACAGAATAGTTAGTCGTCTCTCCCGGCTGGGTCATGATATTTGGTATATAAACCTTTTCTGCTGTCGTCTCTAATAGACTTTTTCTAATATCATTAATTAATAAATTGGGAATAATACTGGTATATAGGCTTCCCGGCCCTAAGACAACTACATCTGCTTGCTGAATAGCTTCTAATGCTTCAATTACAGCCTTTGGATGTTTAGGGTTAATGGAAATCTTTTTAATTGGACTGTTTTCTTCAATACTTTTTTGGGGAATATTAGATTCTCCCTCAACAATTGTTCCGTTTTCTAACTTAGCATAAAGAGTCATATTCTCTAAAGTTACGGGCAAAACATTTCCTGTAACCGCCAATACTTCACTAATTTTTTTTATGGCTTCTTCAAAATTATTACTAATGCCATTCATTGAGGCAATAAGCAGGTTTCCAAAACTTTGTCCCTTTAAGCTTCCCTCTGGAAAACGATATTGAAGTAGTTGTTCCATTGTTGGTTCCATTTCTGCTAAAGCTAAGATACAGTTTCTTATATCTCCAGGCGGTAACATTCCTAAGTCTTCTCTCAGCTTACCAGAGCCACCTCCATCGTCGGCAACTGTAACAATAGCAGTAATATTTGATGTATAGAGCTTTATTCCTCTTAAAAGTACTGAAAGCCCTGTTCCCCCACCAATGACCACAATTTTAGGACCCTTGTTTAAAATCCTTTTGTCATAAAACATTTTATTAATTTTTGTACGATCCAATTTCCCCTGTAGACTATTTTGAAAATGACATACGGTTAATAATGATCCGACTCCCCGATATAGGGCATAAATAACCAATAAAACTCCCATAACCCCTGCTAACAGGCTTGACCAACCATGAAGGCTTAACCTTAGAAGATTAATATAATATGAAAGGGAAATAAGAAGTAGCACGATTCCTGCTATACCTATTAAAAGCCATCTTTTGATTTGTAAACCAGGTTTGAGCCAATCTTCTATCTTCATCTATTTATCTTTTCCTTTCCTTTACCAATGTACTATCACGATGATTGGTAATGACACGATACCCCTTCTCCTTCATCCTTTGATATAATAGATTAGCGATTGTAACAGAACGGTGTCTTCCACCAGTACAACCAATTGCGATAACCAATTGGTTTTTACCTTCTTTTATATACTGGGGAATTAAAAAGTCCATCATGTCATATAGTTTCTCGGTGAACTCAACACTGACAGATGAATTCATAACATAATCCCTTACTCTTTGATCATCACCAGTAAAATCTCTTAATTCTTCAATGTAATAGGGATTAGGAAGAAAGCGAACATCAAAAACAAGGTCTGCATCTAAGGGAACTCCATGTTTAAAGCCGAAGGTAATAATGGAGATCATCATATTATTGGTCTCTTTCCCCTCTAGATAGCTACTCCTTAAGACTTCCTTTAACTGAGAGGGGATTAGCTTAGTTGTGTCAATAGTATTGGTAGCCATCTTTCTTAATTGTTGAAGTTTTTCCTTTTCCTTGATTACCCCATCTATAATTGACCCCTCTAGGGATAATGGATGGGCTCTGCGGGTTTCTTTAAATCGCTTTACAAGGGCTTGATCACTGGCTTCTAAATATAAAATTTCGCATTTATAGCCCAGCTCTTCCATTGTATCAAGACTTGTAAAAACATCATCAAAAAACAAGCCTCCCCTAATGTCCACCACTAGAGCAATTTTGTCTATTTTGCCTTTAGTTTGATGGCATAACTCAACAAATTTTGGTATTAGGCTAGGTGGTAGATTATCTACACAAAAATACCCAAAATCCTCTAGGTGCTTTACTGCCTGACTTTTACCCGCCCCTGATAATCCAGTTACAATAACAAAACGCATAGGCCTAAACTCCTCTTATGTGTAGTTTATTTATTCTTCACCAATTACTCTTACTTCTGGATGCAATGCTACACCAAAGTTTTTCATTACTTCTTCTTGAATTAATTTAATTAAATTAAGAACATCCGCTGCTGTGGCATTGCCAACATTAACAATAAAACCACTATGAAGTTCTGATACTTGGGCTCCCCCAACTTTAACTCCCTTTAGGTCACTATCTTGAATCAACTTACCAGCAAAGTAACCGGGAGGTCTTTTAAATACACTTCCTGCGCTTGGTAAATGTAGGGGTTGCTTGGTGGTTCTTTGAATATTTAGCTCATTAATTCTTTCCTTTATTTTATCGTACTCATCCTGTCTTAAATCTATCGTTACTTCTAAAACAACGTAACCTTTTTCTTGAACGATACTGGTTCTATAGCCTAATTTAAGTTCTTCATTTGTAAATTCTAAAACATTACCTTCTTCATCTAGCACTTTACAACTGGTCAAAACATCTTTAATCTCTCCACCGTAGGCACCTGCATTCATGGTAACAGCCCCACCTAAAGTTCCTGGTATACCACTTGCAAATTCAAAACCAGCTAGACTTTCCCTCAACACCTTATTAGATAAAGTTGATAATAGTACGCCAGCTCGAGCAATCACTTTGGTTCCTTCAATCTTTACGTCATTAAAATTATCAGCAATTTTAATAACAACGGATCTCATCCCCTTATCTCTAACAAGTAAATTACTACCATTCCCCATTACAAAATAGGGAGCATCATTTACTTTACAAATATGTATAATCCTTTGAATGTCTTCTATTTTTTTAGGTAGTAGTAAAAAATCTGCTGGACCACCTATTTTAAAGGAAGTATGTTTTCTCATTGGTTCGTCTATTAATACCGATTCTACAGGTAAAAATTCTAGAAACAAACTTTGTAGCATAGCTTTATTCATTGACCTTCACTCCTAATTTATATAGATATATCGTTTTTTCTATTGTTATTATCTCCATTAAATCTCTAAAATAATGTCGAGAACTTAATTTAAAGTATATCCTTTTTCTTTACTAAAGTATATACTTTTTCTTTCCTTGGGTCAATTATCAACCCTAATGAAAGGGGCTATTCTAGCCTCTGCATCCTTTAAAAGTTGATCTACTGTTTTATTACCCAATATACCTTGTTCTATTTCCTCCTGTAGAATTGTATCAATCTCCTTCCAATTGGGATGGGGTGGAATAATAGTTGTGTTATGAAGATTTTGATATAAGAGGGTCATTAAGGGATCGTCTAAATAAATGTTTCCAACTTGCTTCTTTACTGGAAAAACCCCTAGTCTACCAAGGTCTGCTTGATGTTCATCTTCAACAATAAACTTTAAAAATTCTATGATCATACTTAATTTTTCTTCATTATCTTGTTTTGATACGCCATAGGAGCCTACCATATTACTCATTGCAACTGGCTTCCCTAAACTTCCAGTTGGATATAGGGCCACAGTGTAGTTGAAGCCTTTTCCTTCATTTTGCAAACGGTCAAGGACATTTAGAGACCATGTTCCAGAAGGTATTACAGCAATGTTTTTATCTTGATAAAAAGTAGTCCATGCTTGGTTAGAGTTATGTTCTCCAAACTTAGGGTGGGTTACTTGATAAGTTTGTTTTAAATCGATTATTTTTTGAACCCCAGACTTTGCCCGATCATCGTTGAAGGTATAGGCCATTCTTTCATTAAAAATTTCTGCTCCGTCGCTTAAAATAATCCCCCATAAATTATAATAACCCTCTTCTATAAAACTGTTGAAGCCATAATGGGTGATCTTACCATTTCCTTTGCTATCATAGGTTAAGGCTTGAAGAGATTCAACAAACTCCTCATAGGTCCATAGTCCATTAACTGGAGCTTCTACCCCTTTTTGTTGAAACATATCAAGGTTTAGCATCATTCCATAGGTGGTCATCATCCATGGCATTGCCAGCATTTCACCATTATAGGTAACAGCCTTTATGGCGTTTTCTTCAAAGTTCTTTTTTTCTTCAGCCCCTAAGTAAGGGTCTAAGGGTTCTAAAATCCCTTTGTTCATGTAGTGATATTCTCCCCCTACAGGTAAAATATCTGGTAGTCGATCATTTGTTATTGCCTCTTCTATTCGTCTTCCCCCTTGATCCCACGTTAACCCTTGAAAATCAATATAAACACCGGGATACTTTTTTTCGAAGGCTCTAATTTTTTGACTGATCCAAGTATAACTACCTCCAGTTTTTTGATCTAACCGAGGATAATCCCACATTGTAATAACACCTGTCCACTGGGGTGTTGATTTTACAACATTATTATAATCGACATCATTAGGTCTAAAAACAAAAAAATAATAGGGACCTATCAAAATGAATAAGATCAATAGACATATTAGTAATGGTTTTATAATTCTTTTTTTCTGTTTCTGCTTCCTTTTCATTGCAATCCCCCCCTATTAAGTCTATTCTCTTATAAAAATGATTATTCGTGTAAGTGGGCGGGGGGCGGTAATAATATGTAAAAGAGATATCTATCCATTTAAGAAGATATCTCTTTATAATTTTTTTCTTTTAATTTATAAATTAGTTCAATTTGCTATTGCAATTTAGGAATTATTAATAACCTCAAAGGAATCTAAAAAAATTCTGTCATCTACATCTAAATCAGTTAAGATATAAATAAAGGTATCATCTTCTAAAAGTCCAGTTCGATATTTCTCAGTAATTCTCTCACCATTTTTATAATGAGAAATACCAAATTGTAGTTTACCACCTTTATTGGGGTTAACTCCATAAATTATAGTTAAATTACTTTTAGAGCCTCCTAAAAAGAGATAATGAATATCACTATATATTAAATTTACATAAAGTATATTTTATTACCAATTTTTACATCGCCTTCTGCTATAATCCTTCCAAAAAAAATCAACTGATTTATTTCACAAGATATTCCCTCAGAGAAAGCTGGGCAAGTTTTATGGCATTCCTTACCTACTTCTGAAATTTCAATAATAGCTGTACCGAGTCTTACTTTGTCCTTTAGCTTCAAGTCAGCTACACTCAACCCCTCTATTACTAAGTCTGCCTTAAAACGACTATGACAAAATCCTTTTCTTTCATCTTCTCTTAGTCTATTTTCACCTTCTAAGGTAATAAAGCTTATTTGTCTATCACAACTAGTTTTAGCAATAAAATTTTCATGGCTGATCTGTATTTTTGAAGGTGGTAGAATCCTATTTTCATTTATCTTCTTTGGGTTAATTGATATTATACTAGCCATTGGCTACCCCCCAATTTCAGACATATTTCTATGTCCAATTTCGTGTTCTGTTGTATATAAGTAGTGCTTTTCAGGTTTTGACAAAATAGCCCGTTGTAGAACCTCATCTACATGTCTAGGGTCTTCCTTCAATACCTTTAACAGATCAATTTCGTGGTTACTATGAAGGCAGGGCTTTAGTTTGCCATCGGAAGTTAAGCGTATCCGATTACAGGCCCCGCAAAAATGTTCACTAATAGGATTAATAAAACCGATTCTCCCCTTTGCACCAGGAAGCTGATAAAGCCTTGCTGGCCCTGAGGTATCATTAATTAGAGGAATTAATCCTCCAATTCGTCTTTTAACTTCTTCATTAGAAATGAATCGCTCTTTAGCCCATCCACTGGCTTCCCCAACAGGCATTAATTCTATAAACCTTACATCTATATTATCATTTACTGTTAATTTTGCAAAATCTTCAACCTCATCTTCATTGACCCCACCAATGACCACAACATTTAACTTAACTGGTGCCATCTTTAGGTGAAGGGCCTCCTGTATTCCATCCAATACTTGGTTTAACTTGCCACCTCTGGTAATCTCCTCATATCGATCAGGTTTTAGAGAATCGATACTGATATTTACCCTTTTTAAACCAGCTTGATGAAGGTCCTTTGCCATATCCTTTAATAATAATCCATTTGTAGTTAAAGCTACATCTTTAATCCCTTCAATACTTGCAATTTTCTCAATTAGTTTCACAATATCTTTTTTTACTAAAGGTTCTCCACCGGTTAATCTAATCTTATCTATTCCTAGTCTTGCAGCTGATTTAACAATTTCAGTAATTTCCTCAAAGGACAGCATCTCTCTATGGTCTTTCTTATGAATGCCCTTTTCTGGCATACAATACTGACATCTAAGATTGCAGAGATCTGTAATCGATATTCTCATATAATTTATTTTTCTTGAATAACCGTCCTTCATAAAATCACCCTTTCTTCAATTCAAAGTCTTCCTTTGGAAGATCTTTTGTAGCAATTGTTGCAATAGATTACGTAAAAAAGCCAGTCCTATGGAAGGACTGGCTATGTATACAGTATGCCAGTTTATTTCCTTTCCAAGTGAGGGAGGCATAAGAATTTCTCCTTACACCCAGGCTATTCTACATAGGTTTCCCCTTAGAAGTAATAGCTCGGAAATAACTTCATTTATTTTGCTAAAATAGATAATTTAATTATAGCATTAATTTTCTGAAAATAAAACTCTATTTTCGTCATGATATAGATTCAGCTTCTTTCCTCTAGCAAATCCAATCAGTGTTATCCCTAGTTCTTGGGCAATGTTGTAGGAAAGATTTGTAGGGGCAGACCTTGAAATAACTATAGGAATACTTCGCTTACTGGTTTTTATAATCATTTCTGAAGAAATTCTACCACTGGTAATTAGAATTTTGTTTGAAAGCTCTATATCCTTTATCAAGGCTTCTCCAATAATCTTATCTAATGCATTATGTCTACCTACATCTTCATGGAATAGGATGATCCCCTCTTCATCAAAAAGCCCACAGCTATGGACTCCACCTGTTTCTTTAAAAAGATCAGACTTATGATTAAAATCCTCCATCAACTGATAGATCTTCTCTGCTGAGATGTTAAAGTTCGATTGTAACTTCCCCGTACCCAAGGAGTGAAGGGCATTATAAAATATTGTCCCCTTCCCACAGCCAGTTGTAACTGTTCTTTTTCCGAATAGTTTTTCAGAAAAATAGTTTGAGTTATTCAAGTAAATATAGGCATGACCGTTTTTTTCATCCAGTTTCAATTGTTTAATTTGTGATTGTTCTTTAATAATCCCCTCCGACACTAAAAAGCCTGTAGCTAAGTATTCTAAAGCAGTTGGCGAACATAGAAGAGTTATGAATTCCTGGTCATTTATATAAATTGTAAAGGGGTACTCGACGATTAGTGTATCCTCCACTTCTTCAACATCTTCTCTAAATACTTTATGTATTCTAGCTTTTATCGTTTCTTCCATGGCTACACCTCGTTTTTTTATAATCTATTCTTATTTCTTTATAATCTTTTCTTATGTTCCTATTATATTATAGCATATTCAGAGTTTAATATCTTTGGTCAAAGGTAAAGGGACAAGAACCCTTTCAGAATCCCTATCCCCTTATGGTACAACAAAAGATTTTAATCCACTTAAGCTAATTTCTCTATATTAACTCCCGTTACTTTAAGTCCTGGAATTTTAACATATTGATCTAATTCCTCTCCATTGGTTAATATATTTGCTCCCTCAGCATAATGGAAGGGTATAAATACTACCTTTTCTCCTACAATTTCGCTGACCCTTGCCTTGGTTTTAATTTCACCCCTTGGGGAGGTTACTTTTACAATTTCACCCTCTTTAATATTTAAAGCTTCTGCTAAAGAAGGATTAATTTCAATGTAACATTCACCAGCCTTTTCGTTAATCCCATCGGTTTTACCCGTCATGGTTGTCGTATGATATTGATATAAGTTACGACCAGTCGTTAAGATATAAGGATATTCCTCTTTGTTCTCTTCACTAGAAGGTATATAGTCCACCGCCTTAAATAATCCAGCTCCCCTTGCAGGTTTTCCAACATGAAGAACTTTAGTACCAGGATGGTCTTCTGTTGGGCAAGGCCATTGGATCCCTACTTCTGCAATCCTTTCGTAGGTAATTCCTGCATACTGGGGAGTAACCTCTCTAATTTCATTGAAGATCTCTTCGGTGTTATGATATTTTTTCCCATATCCTAGTACATTCATCAATTCCATCAAAATTACCCAATCTGGTTTTGCTTCACCAGGAGCCTCCACTGCCTTTCTAACCCTTTGAACCCTTCTTTCAGTATTGACGAAGGTCCCTTCCTTCTCTGCAAAACTGGCGGCAGGTAAAACAACATCTGCCAATTCAGCTGTTTCTGTTAAGAATATATCCTGCACCACTAGGAAGGTCTTACTTAAGGCTTTCCTTACATGGTTGGTGTCTGGGTCTGAAACCATTGGGTTTTCACCGAAGATATAGAGCATTTTAATATCTCCATGACTTGCTCCATGCATGGCCTCTGGAATGGTTAAGCCTGGTTTACTACTTAATTTAACATTCCAAGCCTTTTCAAATTTCTCAATTACTTCTGGATTAACCACCGACTGGTATCCCGTTAATACGTTAGGTAATGCCCCCATATCGCAGGCTCCCTGTACGTTATTCTGTCCTCTAAGGGGATTTAAACCAGTAGATTCCTTTCCTAAATTCCCTGTCATCAAGGCTAAGTTAGATAAACTCATTACTGTTTCTGTTCCATTATGATGTTGGGTGATCCCCATACAATATAAGATACTGGCTTTTGATGCTTCTCCATAAATTCTTGCTGCTTTTCTAATATCTTCAGCAGCTACCCCACAAATCTCTGCTACCTTTTCTGGGGTGTAGTCCTTCACTTTTTTAGCAAATTTATCAAATTCTTCTGTATTAGCTTTAATGTATTCTTTATCCTCTATGCCTTCTTCTAAAATGACATGGGCCATCCCATTACTTAGGGCAATACTGGTGCCTGGTTTTATTTGCAAGAAAACATCGGCATCTTTAGCCAATTCAATTTCCCTTGGGTCTGCCACAATTAATTTTGCTCCACGATTAATCGCCTGCTTTACCTTAGCTCCAATTACGGGATGACTTTCGGTGGTGTTTGACCCCGTGATGAAGATGGCATCAGCATCAATAATTTCTCCAATACTATTTGTCATGGCTCCACTTCCAACTGTAGTTGCAAGACCTGCAACTGTAGAACTATGTCAGAGGCGGGCACAATGATCTACATTGTTGGTTCCCACGACAGCCCTCATCAGCTTTTGCATAAGATAGTTTTCTTCTGTTAATGCCCTTGCAGAGGAAAAACCTGCGATTGCATCGGCCCCATCCTTTGTCTTAATTTCATTAATTTGATCTGCGATCACTTGATAGGCCTCTTCCCATGTGGCTTCAACTAATTTACCCTCTTTTCTTACTAAAGGCTTTTTTAGTCTATTAGGATGGTTAATAAAATTAAAGGCAAACTTTCCTTTAACACATAATAAACCATCATTAGGTACTGCCATAACAGGGTCTATCCCAACTACTGAGTTTTCTTTAACAACAAGATCCATCTGGCATCCAACCCCACAATAGGAGCAGGTTGTTCTAACAGTTCTAGTTTCCCAATACCTAAACTTTTCTTTACTCTTTGGCATTAATGCCCCTACAGGGCAGACCGAAACGCAGTTTCCACAAGAAACACAGGTGGAATGCGCTAAACCTTCATTAAAAGGTGTTGCAATATGGGTTGGAAAGCCCCTTTCAGCAAATCCAATTGCATTTGTTCCTTGTAGCTGAGAACAGACATAGACACATTTTCCACACAGGATACATTTGTTTTGATCACTATAATAAAAGGGATTAGACTCATCTATTGGATGGCATTTTTTAGCTCCCCTATGGGTGGTCTCTTTGACGTCATACTTAAAACAAAGGTCTTGCAACGTACATCTACCAGACTTTTCACAGGTTAAACAATCTAGTGGATGGTTTGCTAATATTAAATCTAAAATCTCCCGTCTGGTTTCTACTACTTCCTTACTTTCTGTTTGAATGTTCATCCCCTCTGCAACGGGTGTTGTACAGGCAGTAGGAAGATTTCTTCCCCCTTCTAGCTCTACAACACAAATTCTACAAGACCCATGGGGCACTAATCTTGGGTCATGGCAAAAGGTGGGGATCTTAACTCCTACTTTTGTAGCAGCTTCGAGGATCGTTGAACCCTCTTCTGCTTCAACTTCTAGTCCATTTATTTTTAAGGTAATCATCCTTTATCCTCCTTATGATTAATCTCACCGATTCATTATGGATTGTGCTTAGTCTGAACAATTAGCCATTAGCCCTTTTTAATTGCCTTAAATGGACAGGCCGCCATACAGGCACCACATTTTACGCAATCTTCTTGTCTAATTACATATACTTCCTTACCCTTAACCCCATCAATACAGCTGGTTGGGCATTTTTTAGCACAGATTCCACACTTCTTACATAGTTCTGGAATAACCATATATTGTAATAGAGCCTGACAAACCCCTGCTGGGCATTTTTTATCCTTTACATGGGCTTCATACTCATGTCTAAAGTAATGTAGGGTTGATAAAACTGGATTTGGTGCTGTTTGACCTAATCCACATAGGGATGCCGATTTAATCGTCTTTGCCATCGACTGTAATTTATCTAAGTCGCTAAGTTCTCCTTCTCCGTCAGCAATTCTTTCTAATATTTCTAACATCCTCTTTGTACCCTCACGACATGGGGTACACTTCCCACAGGATTCTTCAACGGTAAAGTCTAAGAAGAATCTTGCGATATCCACCATACAATTGTCTTCATCCATTACGATCATACCACCAGAACCCATCATTGAGCCTAATGAAATTAAGTTATCATAATCAATTGGAGTCTCTAGGTAGTTGGCAGGAATACATCCCCCCGAAGGTCCTCCTGTTTGAACTGCCTTAAACTTCTTTCCGTTGGGTATTCCCCCACCAATATCATAGATGACCTCTTTAAGGGTTGTTCCCATGGCGATTTCCACCAAACCTGTATTGTTAATCTTTCCTCCTAAGGCAAAAACCTTTGTGCCTTTAGACTTTTCTGTCCCCATATTGGCAAACCAGTCTGCACCCTTTAATATGATCTGGGGTACATTGGCGTAGGTTTCAACATTATTTAGTAAAGTTGGTTTGTTCCATATTCCCTTATGGGCAGGAAAAGGCGGCCTTGGTCTTGGCATTCCTCGTTTACCTTCTATTGAATTAATAAGAGCAGTTTCTTCTCCACAAACAAAGGCACCTGCCCCTAAACGTATCTCTAAATCAAAGTTAAATCCTGTACCTAAAATATCCTTACCTAGTAAACCAATTTCTCTTGCTTGGTCAATAGCAATTTGCAATCGACTTACCGCAATTGGATATTCTGCTCTAATATAGACATAACCCATATCAGAACCCACGGCATAGGCAGCAATAGCCATTGCTTCTATAACGGCATGGGGGTCTCCCTCTAAAACAGAACGATCCATAAAGGCCCCAGGGTCACCTTCATCGGCGTTACAGGCAACGTACTTTTGGTCACCCTTGGCTTTAGCTGTAAAGTCCCACTTTAAGCCAGCTGGGAAACCGCCGCCACCCCGTCCCCTTAGTCCAGAGCGCTTCATTTCATCAATAACTCCTTCTGGAGTCATTTCAGTTAAAACCTTTGCTAAAGCCTTATATCCATCTAGGGCAATATATTCATAGATATTTTCAGGGTCTATTGCCCCACAGTTTCTTAGGGCAACTCGCTTTTGTTTTTTATAAAAGTCTACTTCGTGAAAGGGTTTAATTTCGTCCTGTTTAATTGCCCCCTTATAGAGTAGGTCTTTTACGATATTCCCTTCAATCAAATGGTTTTCTACTATTTTTTCTATATCCTCTGGATTAACCCTACTATAGAAGGTTCCATCGGGGTGGGTTATAATAATTGGCCCTGCTTCACATAAGCCAAAACATCCCGTTTTAATCACTTTAATTTCTTCAGTAAGTTGGTGTTTTTTCAGTTCTTCATCCAATTTACCAATAATCTTTTGACAACCGGAAGAAGTACATCCTGTTCCACCACAAACCATTACATGGTTTTTCTCCTTATGTTTCTTGTCTTCATCGCTTTTGTCTATATGCTTTTCATCAACAGAGTTCAGCCTTATATTGATTTTTTCTAACCCTCGTTGGCAAGCTTGTTCTAATTCTTGAATGGATTTCATATTACTGCCCCCTTTACAATGATCTTCTTAATATTTGGCAACAATACCAGGTACATCTCCTACTACTAATCTACCATATACATCTTCGTTAACCGTTAATACTGGTGCTAAACCACAGGCCCCTATACATCTGGTGGCCTCCAACGAAAACTTCCCATCTGGGGATGTTCCTCCTACTGAAGCCCCTGTTAGTTCTGCCACTTTATCTAAAATTGGCTGAGCATTTTTGACGTAACAGGCCGTCCCTAAACAGACCCCTATAACATATTCTCCCCTTGGTTCTAGGGTGAACTGAGAATAAAAGGTTACGACACCATAAATTTCACTTAAGGGCACCCCTAACTCTTCGGAAATCCTCTTTTGAACTTCCAGCGGTATACATCCAAAGATTTTTTGAGCTTCATGAAGCACAGGCATTAATGCCCCTTTCTTTCCCCGATTCAACTGGATAGTTTTATGTAGCCTAAGAAAGTTTTCTTCTGTTAAAATGTTTTTTGCCATAATGAACCTCCTTTAAAAATGATGATATCAATTTTATTTTCATTTATAATCTTTAATCCGATCTTAAAAACGATCTGACCTGAAAACCTTTCCATGTTTAACTTAGTTAAATATTTAACATTTTCCCATTCTTATAATTTTCTGTGTTATGGTAAAACATTGTCTTAACATAAAAAACTTTACTTCTTCTGATCAAGAAGTAACGTAGTCAACTGAACCTTTTGAAATATCCCAATTTGTTAGTTTGTAATAATGGCTATATTTCAATACATTTAAACATTATGAGCTTATTATATATTAAATTCGTTATTTTTTCAATGTGATTAATATAAATAATCTTTAGACTATTCTTATTAATTCAAAGCCATTATTAGTAATAATATACAAAAGTTTTCTATTTCCCTTTTAAATATTGATAAAAAAAAGACAATCTTTTTACACTCAGATTGTCTTTTCTACTTAAATTTCTTTAATTATTAATTTAAAGGGTTCTAATGCTCGATCTAAAATTCCTGTTACATCAGCAATTAATACTCCGTAGTTTACCATAGGAACACCTGCTGCCTTAGCTCGACTAATTCGATTTAACATTTCTCTACGATTATGCATACAGGAACCACAGTGGACAATTAACTTATATTTCGTTAAATCTTCTTCAAACTTTGTACCTGCCACCCATGAAAATTTCAATTTCCCACCAATTCTTCTTTGCAACCAGTTAGGAATCTTTACAGTTCCTATATCATCTTCTTGTCGATGATGGGTACATCCCTCTGCAATTAAAACTTCATCCCCTTCTTGCAGATTTTCTATTGCCTTAACTCCCTTAACTAATTCTTCTAAATCTCCCTTATGCCTTGCAAATAATATGGAAAAGGAGGTTAGGGGAATTTCCCTCGGTAATATTTTCGATACCACACTAAAGGCTTGAGAGTCGGTTACTACAAGGTCTGGAGGCCTACTTAATCTACCTAAGGCATCTTCTAATTCAGATTCTTTACAAACCACCATAAAGGCATCATGGTCAAGAATGTCTCGAATTGCTTGTACTTGTGGTAAAATCATTCTCCCTTTTGGGGCGGCAGAATCTATGGGGGTTACTAAAACAACAACATCTCCTTTTTTAACTAACCCATCCATTAGGGAAATTTCAACTTCCTTAGGGGCGGTCTCAATAATTTTCTCTTTAAGTCTATCGATTCCTTCCCCATTTTTTGCACTAACCTCTACAAAAGGATAGTTTTGATTTTCCTTTTCTCTTCTCTTTTCTGTTGTAGCTTCCTGTATATCAGATTTATTTTCTACTACAACAATGGGAATGTTTTTTTCTTTTATGGTCTCTATAATTTCTTTTTCATAGCTGCCGATCCCATACTCCTTTGTGGTTACGATTAGGGCTAGATCGGTTTTATTTAAAACCTCTTTTGTTTTTTCAATTCTTAGCTCACCGATCATACCAACATCGTCAATCCCTGCTGTATCAATAATTAGTACTGGCCCAATGGGTAAAATCTCCATTGCCTTATAGACAGGGTCAGTAGTTGTCCCTGCTAAGTCTGATACGAGGGCTATATCCTGATTGGTTAGGGCATTAATTAAGCTAGATTTCCCTACATTTCTTCTTCCAAATAGGGCTATGTGTAATCTATTACCTCTGGGGGTTTGATTCATACCGATACCTCCTCATTAAGAACTAGGTATTTTGGCAGTCTTCTGCCCGCTTCCTTTATTGCTTCTATTGCAGAATCTAAATCGATCATATTTTTATTGCTATAGATTTGATAATTTAACCGATACTTTGGTGGGGTGGAAATTAGCATTAAACTATTGGCCCCTGCCTGAAGGGCCTTTCGTTGTCCATCAGGATCAATTGATGCAAGGGCTGTTGTTGCAGGAATAAATACATTTTTACAAACGAGACGGGTTACCGCCACAGCCTTTAAGGTCATTTCCACACTACCTTGGGGGTACTTTTCAAAAGGCGTACCTTTGGCTGGTATAAAGGGACCTATGCCAATCATATGGATTCCCATTTCTTTAAAGAATAAAATATCTTCTGCAATATCCTCTGGTCTTTGGCCTGGTAGTCCAATCATATTACCAGAAGCGTTTACATAACCTAACTCCTTTAACCATTGGGCACATTGCTTCCTTACTTGTAGGTCATCATCGGGATGAATAAATTGAAATATTTCTGGGTTGGTAGTTTCAATTTTAAGAAGATAATTGTTGGCTCCAGCCTTCTTTAAAGCTGCGTATTCTTCATAGCTTCTCTCCCCAACACTTAAGGTAATTCCCATCTTTGTTTCCCTTTTAATTCTTTTTATCAGTTGAATTAATAGATCGACGGTGTAGTAATCATCTTCTCCCGACTGAAGCACCACTGTTTTAATACCTGTTTTGTGGAGTTGATGGACTGCCTCCATAATTTCATCCTCTGTCATACGATATCGATTGGGTACAGAGCAACCATTTCGTATGCCACAATAATGACAGCTCTTATTACAGTAGTTTGAAAATTCGATAGCTGCCCGTACCTCTACTACATCCCCAACAATTTCCTTCCTCATTCTGTCTGCTGTTTCGAATAATACTTTCTTCTCACTGCCTTCCACCTTTAGAAGGTAGGTGATTTCTTCCTTTGATAAAGTCTCACCGGTTTCAACCTTTTTCATAATGTCCTTGAAGGGTTGAGAAATAACTGTATTTTTTAAACTCTCCATCAATCCACTTAGTTTTCGAATTTCATGGGGAAAGATTCCCTTTACTGCAAAGTTATGATCCATTAAAATTTTTTCTGCTATTTCCTTATCCTTATGGGAAATTGCGATTGCCGTACTACAGATGGAGCCATATTCACTGGGGGTTGGAATTAAATCTGTTGTAACATTTAAAGCCTTTAAAAGGCTGTCTGCCCTTAGCATTTGACTTGTAGAATAGCATATAATGATATATTGCTGATTACTCATATCTATCTCCTCCATCTGTTTTTCTAAAAGAAAAGATCCCGTTTACCTTCTTCAATTTCCTTTAATCTTTGAAGGGTAATTTCGTATAGTCGATCATTTTCAATTTCTTTTAGGGCCTTTTCAATTAAAACATTTCCCTGTTCATTAGTCGTGTCACTTCCATAGTCTAACAAGTGTTCTTTAAAGGTAAGGATGGCGTTGGACTGACAAAACTCATGAATTTCTGCCTCTTTTGCTAAATTCATAAAGGCTTCCCCTGTTCGGTTTGCACGATAACAGGCTGTACAAAAGCTGGGGAGATATCCCTGTTGGCAAATCACCTGTAATATTTCATCTAATTTTCTTTCATCACTAGTTTCAAATTGCGTTGCTTCTTTGTCTTCTTCTCCATATCCTCCTGGGTTAGTTTTAGACCCAGCCGACATCTGAGAAACTCCTAAGCTTAATAGGGCATCTCTTAATTCTACTGACTCTCTGGTGGATAAAATAATGCCAGTGTAGGGTAGGGTTAATCGATAAACTGCCACAACCTTTTTAAAATCTTCATCCTTTACTTCATAGGGTACTTCCTTAATGGCTGAATCGTTGGCAGGTCTTAATCTCGGTACAGATATAGTATGGGGACCTACATGATATTTATCATCCATATATTGTGAATGCATTAGGGTGGCCAATACATCAAAACGATAGTCATATAAGCCTAGTAAAACGCCAATACCGAAGTCGTCTATCCCTGCCTCCATAGCCCTTTCTATGGCAGTCAAACGGTAGTCATAATCCTTCTTACTTCCAGATGGGTGCATTTTTCCGTAGGTTTCTCGATGATAGGTTTCTTGGAAAATTTGATAGGTTCCAATCCCTACTTCCTTTAACTTCTTAAAGTCTTCAACCTCCATTGGGGCAGCATTAACATTTATTCTTCTAATATCCGTCTCTTTATAGATGGCCTCTAAAGCTTCTGTAATATGGTTAATTGAGGTCTTTTTAGGATCTTCTCCGCACACTAACAATAGTCTCTTATGCCCCTGTTCTACAATTACCTTAGCTTCATCAACAATTTCTTTTGTGGTTAAGGTTTTTCTGTGGAGATGTTTATTAGCTACTCTAAACCCACAATATAGGCAGTTATTTGTACATTCGTTGCTGGTATAAAGGGGTGTAAAAATAACTACCCGCTTTCCATAGATTTTTTCCTTCACAAATTGGGCTGCCTCCATCAATGAATTTAATATTTCTGGATCCTCCACCATTAACAACGAAGCTGCTTCCTTAAGGTTTAGACCATGGCCTTCCTTTGCCTTTTCAATTATTGCTAGAACTTCTTCCTTTGTGGAAGTACTCCCTTCTTTTATTAATTGATGTATTTTACCTTCATTGATGATCTCATGGGTATTCATAGCTTTTACCTCCTTAGATTCTTCGGTCTTATTTTTTAGTTAGGGCACTTTTCACTGTTACGCCCTCTAATCTGCCAAGTTTTCCTGTTAAAGCTCCAATTTCATCTGTTGTTCCATCTACGATCAAGGAAATAATACTTACTTGTTTTTCCTTATAGGGGACTCCCATCCTTCCAACAATACTTTCAGCAAAATTACTTAGAAGCTTATTTACATCATCAATTACCTTTTTATCTTCTACAATAATGGCCACCACACCAATTCTCTTTTCCATTTTCCACCCTCCAAATAGACCTTCTTTTTTTACTATCTTGATAAGGAAAACTAAATTATCTAAAGAAAATTAAATTACCTAAAGAAAATTAATCGCTAAATCTACATTTGTGCTAATGCCAATGGAATCTACTTTACTTAATATTCATGGCAAATAGTTAAAAAACATCAAAAAAACTTTCCTAAAAGGATAGGAAAGTTTTTTATTTTATCATTAAACCTTCTTCGCCTTTTGCTCAGATTAAATCCTTGCCTTTAGGGAAATTACCGATCATTTTCTCCTTCCAAGGAAAAGGTTCCTTGGTTAGATTTCATTTCGATCTTGTTTAACCTTATGAAATTTTATGTTGTTCTTCAACTACAACTGAGTCTTCCTTAGAAGTTGGATATTGCTCCCTCTCCACATAATGGGTGTGAAGTAGCTCATGGGCTTTATGTCCATTTGGTTTTCCTAAATAAGTGTCATATAGTTCTTTAATTAATGGATTTTTATGGGACTTTCTAAATTCCATTTTCGTATCTTCTTCGTAAAGAGCTTTTGCCCGCTCTATTCTGATGTCATATTCCATTCTTTGTTTAGCCGTTACATGGGGTTGCCCTCCACCAGCTACACATCCACCACTACAACCCATCATTTCGATGAAGTGGTATTCTCTTTCACCATTCTTAACCATTTCTAGAAGTTTCGCCGCTTGAGCAGTTCCGTGGGCAATGGCAATTCTAATGGTGTTTCCTCCAAGGGTTACTTCCGCTTCCTTAATCCCTTCAACACCTCTAATGTTGTTATACTCAAATTGCTCTAAATCTTTTCCTTCTAACACATCAGCTACAGTTCTTAGGGCTGCCTCCATAACTCCACCAGTTGCACCGAAGATTACCCCTGCTCCTGTATAGGTGCCTAAAGCTGAATCAAAATCAGCATCCTCTAACTTTAAGAAGTCTATTCTTGCCTGTTTTATCATTTTTGCCAATTCTCTTGTGGTTAATACTGCATCGACATCTCTTAATCCATTAACTTCTAGTTCTGGACGGGCAACTTCTGACTTTTTAGATGTACAAGGCATAATAGAAACCATAAAGATTTTTTTAGGATCTACATTATTTTTTTCTGCATAATAGCTTTTTACAATTGCTCCCAACATTTGATGGGGAGACTTACAGGTTGAAAGATTTGGTAAAAACTCTGGATAATTAAACTCACAATATCTTACCCAACCTGGCGAACAGGAAGTGATCATTGGTAGAGTTCCTTTGTTTTGAAGACGGTGCAATAATTCATGACCTTCTTCCATAATAGTTAAGTCTGCCGCATAGTTTGTATCAAATACTTTGCTAAAACCAAGTCGCTTAAGGGCAGATACCATTTTGCCTGTAACTCTTGATCCAATTGGTAATCCAAACTCTTCTCCTAAAGCTGCTCTAACTGCAGGTGCTGTTTGAACCACTACATGAAGATCTGGATCTTCAATTGCATCCCAAACTCTATCAATATCTTCCTTTTCCTTTAAGGCTGCCACTGGACAGGCTACAATACACTGACCACAGTAGATACATGGAGCTTGGTCCATACTCATATTAAAGGCTGGGGATACTTGGGTTTCAAACCCTCTATTTGTAAAATCTAATATTCCAATTTCCTGTTGATTTTTACATACATTAACGCATCTGCCACATAGGATACATTTACTTGAGTCCCTCACGATTGAAGTAGAAAAAGCATCTATTGTTGTTTCAGACTTATCTCCTTCGAAGGGAATTTCAGTAATATTCATTTCTTCTGCTAAACTTTGAAGCTCACAATTTTTATTTCTTGAACAAGTTAAACATTCTCTATTATGATTTGATAGGATTAACTCTACTGTCGATTTTCTTGCATCTCTTAGTTTTTTAGTATTGGTTTTAACAACCATTCCTTCTGCTACAGGGAACACACAAGAAGCTTGAAGACCTCTACTTCCCTCTACCTCTACTAAACAAACCCTACAGGCACCAATTGCATTTATATCCTTAAGATAGCAAAGACTTGGTATATCCACTCCTGCTACTCTAGCCGCTTCAAGAACTGTAGTACCTTTGGGAACTTCTACTTGTATTTGATCTATGGTTAAAGTAATTTTTTCCAAATGAAGCACTCCTTTCAATTTGAGATGAAACCCTTTTTACCTATCTTTTAGCAATAGATTTAAAAGGACACTTATCAATACAAACACCACATTTAATACACTTATCTTGGTCGATTTGATGAAGTAACTTCTTCTCTCCAACGATTGCATCGACAGGACATGCCTTCTTACAGATACCGCATCCCTTACAGCTTTCATCAATTGTGATGCTTAATAGAGATTGACACACCCCAGCTGGACACTTCTTTTCACGTATATGGGCTTCAAATTCTTCTCTGAAATATTTTAAAGTTGATATAACTGGATTTGGAGCCGTTTGACCTAAACCACATAATGAAGATACCTTAATGTTTTCTGCCAAACGCTCAAGTTTTTCGATATCTTCTAGTTCACCTTTACCTTCAGTAATTCGATCTAGAATTTCTAGCATACGTTTTGTACCAATTCTACAAGGTGGGCATTTTCCACAGGATTCTTCAACCGTAAAGTCTAAGAAGAATCTTGCAATATCCACCATACAATTCTCTTCGTCCATAACAATCATTCCACCAGAACCCATCATAGATCCTAATGCAATTAAATTATCATAGTCAATTGGTGTATCAAGGTAGTCGCCTGGAATACATCCACCAGATGGTCCTCCTGTTTGTACAGCTTTAAAGGCCTTACCATTTGGAATACCTCCACCGATATCATAAATTACTTCTCTTAAGGTAGTTCCCATTGCAATTTCAACTAATCCCGTATTGTTGATTTTTCCACCTAGGGCAAAAACCTTAGTTCCTTTTGATTTTTCTGTTCCTATATTTGCAAACCATTCTGCACCATTTAAAATAATTTGTGGTACGTTGGCATAGGTTTCTACGTTATTTAATAGGGTTGGCTTATCCCAAATTCCTTTTACAGCTGGGAATGGTGGTCTTGGTCTAGGCATCCCACGTTTACCTTCTATTGAGTTAATTAAAGCTGTTTCTTCTCCACAAACGAAGGCTCCCGCACCTAATCTAATTTCCATATCAAAATTAAAGTCTGTTCCAAAGATGTTCTTACCTAGTAAACCAACTCTTCTTGCTTCTTTAATTGCAATATCTAATCGATCTACAGCAATTGGATACTCAGCTCTAATGTATACATAACCCATGTCTGCTCCAACTGCATAACCAGCTATAGCCATAGCTTCAATAATTGCGTGGGGGTCGCCCTCTAGCACCGAACGATCCATGAAGGCACCTGGGTCACCTTCGTCGGCATTACAGGCAACATATTTTTGGTCTCCCTCTGCCTTTGCTGTAAATTCCCACTTAAGTCCTGAAGGGAATCCTCCACCTCCACGACCCCTTAGTCCTGACTTTTTAATTTCATCAATAACATCTTGAGGCTTCATTTCAGTTAGTACTTTTCCTAGAGCCTTATATCCATCAAAGGCAATATATTCTTCAATTGATTCTGGGTTAATAACACCACAGTTTCTTAAAGCAACCCTGTGTTGTTTTTTGTAGAAGTCTACTTCGTCTACCGATTTAATTTGGTCTTCTACAATCGCATCTTTATATAATAAGTCTTTGACGATTCTTCCCTTTAATAAATGTTCTTCAACGATTTTTTCAACGTCCTTCTCTTCAACTCGACTGTAGAAGGAACCCTCTGGATAAACAATTACGATGGGACCAGCTTCACAAAGACCAAAACATCCAGTCTTTACTACTTGTATTTCTTTTTTCATTTCATGCTTTTCTAACTGTTCATCTAACTTATTAATTATTTTTTGACATCCAGAAGATGTACAACCTGTTCCTCCACATACTAACACGTGGGATCTCATTAATTCCATTGTTTAACCCCCTTATCTCTGGCTATTATTTTTCATAAGCTCCAATAGTAAATTCATCCACTACTTTTCCATTAACAATATGTTCTAATATAACCCTTTGAGCCTTTTCTGGTGTCATTTCTACATAGGTGGTTTTTCCTTCACCTTCTTTGTAGACTTCAACAATTGGCTCTAGACGGCATACACCAATACATCCTGTTTGGGTTACAACAACGTCTTGTAATTTTCTTTTCTGAACTTCTCCTAATAATCCCATAAGCACCGGTCTTGCTCCAGCAGTAATTCCACAGGTGGCCATTCCTACAACGATTCTAGTACCTTTTCTATCGGTTCTAATACTTACCTTTTCCAATGCCTGTTGGCGAATTTGCTCTAGTTCTTGTAAAGATTTCATTTTAAAATGCCCCCTTTTTTTAATATTTAGCAACTATGCCAGGTACATCCCCTACCACTAATCTTCCATATACATCTTCATTTACCGTAAGTACAGGAGCTAGACCACAGGCCCCAATACATCTTGTAGCTTCAAGAGAAAACTTTCCATCTGCTGAGGTTCCACCAACTGGTGCTCCCGTTAGCTCACTAATCTTATCAATGATTGGTTGTGCATTTTTAACATAACAGGCTGTACCTAAACAAACTCCAATTACGTATTCTCCTCGTGGCTCTAGAGTGAATTGCGAATAAAAAGTAACTACACCATAAATCTCACTTAAGGGAACTTCTAGTTCATTAGAAACCCTTTTTTGTACTTCCAACGGAATACATCCAAAGATTTTTTGAGCCTCATGTAATACTGGCATCAATGCACCTTTTTTGCCTTTATTAGCCTCAATGATTCCTTCCAATCTCTTGAAGTTTTCTTCAGTAAGAATATTTTTAGCCATATTGCCCCTCCTATTTTTTACATATTTTGATTTTAAGCTTATTGCCAAACGAAATTAATTATTACATAAAATTAATTCTGAATAGTTTAAATCAACTAAATTTTCTACATATAACGATAAAATCCTTCATATTAATTGTGATTTTTTTCCATCGTTTGTTGTTAAATTGTTAACATTCTTTTGCTTAGTGAATCCCATATTTCGACTATCAAAATGTCCTGTTTAGTTTTTAGAAAATTAACTATATTCTGTGAATATTCTTTTTTCATCATTTATACTTTGATTATACACTATATTTCTTATCTTCTGCAATTGTTATTTCAAAAAAAATACTACCTAATTATTAAACTTTGTTAATGTTTTCTCAATAATGTCGAATTTTACCGCAAGATTCCCTGCTTATCGTGTTAATGCTTTATCAACAGATAGAAAAACTTCCAAAGCAGATTTGTAATTTTGATTAATTACAGTTTCTACCTTGGAAGTATCTATCACCCTAAAAGTATTATATTGTTGGGAAAATTGCAGAGGAAACTTCTATAATTTAATAGAATTTACACTACTGCAATTACTGCAAAACAAAAACTTCATTACTTAATCTTCAATGGGTAATATACTATCATATTAAAGTAATTACTCATTTCCAAATGTTATAATCTCTCATTGGCTAACTCAATAAACTTTTCAATATCTTCTTCTATTAATTTTAATGAACTTCTCCAAAAATCTTTAGAAGCTACATCAATTCCAGCCATTTTGGCTACATCTCTAATTGAATTCTTTCCTGTAGCTCTAAGGAGTTGATCGTACTCTTCTACAAAGCTTTCTCCCCGCTTTAAATACTCGCTATAGATCCCAAGGGCAAAAAGCAACCCAAAGGCATAGGGGAAGTTGTAAAAGTTTCGTTCAGCATTATAATAGTGGGATTTATTTATCCACATATATTGATGTAAATAACGATGGTCTAAACCATCTCCATAAGCCACCTTTTGTGCTTCCATCATAAGTTTGTTAAGTTTTTCAACAGATACAGGATACTTCTCCCGTTCCTTAAAAAGGGCTGTTTCAAATAAATAACGACTATAAATATCTACTATAATTTGTCCTGAATGGGAGATTGAACTTTCTAAAATACTAAATGCCTCTTCTTTAGTAGCTTCCTTAAGGGCTGCATTGGTAATAATCGTCTCGGCAAAAATTGAAGCTGTTTCTGCTAAAGGCATTGGATAAGTGGTATTTAAAATGCCTTCATCCACTAAACATGCTCCATGATACCCATGACCTAACTCATGGGCTAAAGTACTGACATTTTTGAAACTACCTGTAAAGTTTAACAAGAATCTACTTTCCTTAATAGGATGTAGATTAAAGCAAAAGGCTCCACCCCTTTTTCCCTTCCTTGGTTCAACATCAATCCAGTTATTTTCTATCGCCTTAGTAGCATAATCAGCTAACTTATCACTAAAGGATCGAAAATGTTTAACAACAAAGGCTGTCGCTTCTTCATAAGTATATTGCTTATTAACTGTCCCCATTGGAGCAAGCAGGTCAAAAAAAGGTAACCCAGCTTCGTGACCTAACAATTCACCCTTCTTGCGATAATATTTTCTAAAGACAGGTAAACTCTCCTCCATTGCTTCTAGCATAGCATTCAACACTTCTTCATCCATTCGGCTCTCTATTAGGGTCTTCTCCAATGGAGACTGATATCCTCTAAGGGCGGCAACCGTAATAACTTCCCCCTTTATTCCATTGAGGGCAGCGGCAGAGGCTTCATCAATCTGTTTATATGCCTCTAGTTCTGCTTCATAAGCTTTTCTTCTCACATTAGGGTCTGAATCATAGGCCATGTTTCTTATACTAGGTAATGGAAGTTCCTTTATTTCTCCTTTAACCTCTATCGGAATCATAAGGGTAGAAGCTAAAAGAGATTGCAGTTTTGTCCAAGCTTTAGCCCCTGTATTACTCATTTTACTTAAAATAATCTCTTCTCCTTCACTGAGAAGATACTTATTTTTTTTCTTGCTTTCTGTTAAAAAAAAGTGATGATCTTTTAGGATTTCTGATGTATTAATAAGCTCTTCTAAATTTTCTAGTTTTCCTAACCACTTTTCAAAAGCTACAATTATTTTTGTTGCTTCGGACTGTATTTTTTCTATTTTGTTTACAGATTGTAATGCAATTTCATTTGTGGCGTCAACTGTTAAGGATAAATATGAAAAGGAATATAAACGATGAAGACGACTCTTTAAATCACTACATTCCCCAACCATATACTCCATCTTCTCAACTGGATTATTAGTACTTTCCAACTCCCTATCTATCCAACTACTTATTTCATCAAATCGTTTTTTTACTTTCACTAAATCCTCTTTAAAACTATCATCTTCAAAGGAGGGGTATAACTCCTTTAAACTCCATTTTAGCTCCATAATAATACCTCCTAATAATTATTTCGATTACATATTATTTCGATTCTCTTATCATTTATTCCTTTAATTATTTATATTAAATTTAAAATAGTCTAAATTATATAACTTTATTCTGTATAAGATGAGTTATTTAGTATTTTAAGTGTTCCTACTTAAAAGAAACAAAGCTGACTTTTACTATAACTTACTCGCCATAAACAAAAAAAATTCCCTTAAAGGGAATATTCAACTTAATTAACTTATATTATTATTATCTTTATTTCTTACCAAACAAACCAAAATAAAATAATTTACTGATACTATTTTTAAATTCTTCACTAGTTTTCAAAAAATTTGGGTCCTTCATAATACCAGTAAATGCCCCTAAGTAGGCCATAAAAGCTTCTATTGATATATCTTGATCAATAACACCTGCATCTTTTCCTTGTTTAAATAATTCTAATAACATCGGAACAGCCTTTGTATTGGCTATTTCATCATAAAGACATTGGATAGCAGGGTCCTCCCATGGTACACTTTGCAGAAACCGATCATCAATTGAGTCCTGGGTTATCTGCTCCATAGAAAAAAATACTTCTATTTTTTCTTGAAAGGGCAAATCTGACTGTAACATTTTATCTACCTCACTTAATTTTCGATCCATGTATCTTTCAAAAACTAAGCGAACAAGGGCATCCTTCGACCCAAAATATTTAAATAAGGTTACTTTAGAGACTCCAGCTAAATTTGCAATTTCTTCGACACTTGTATTGGTAATTCCCTTACTAAAAATCAGCTCTTCAGTTGCCTGTAATATTAGTTCCTTCTTCATTTGTGTTCTTTTTTCGTAGCCGTTCATATTATCACCCATCCATAGTATATCATAAAAATGAACTTTTTACACTTAATTAGTTCATTTTTATATTGACTTTAGATTTTACCATTGATATAATGAACTCATATTTAGGTTTTAGTTCAAAACTTTTTGTGGAGGTGTAAAAAATGATCCAAATTCACCAACTAACTAAATCTTATGGAAATAAAAAAGGAGTCTTTGACCTTTCCTTTGAAGTAAGTAAAGGAGAAGTTTTTGGATATCTTGGTCCTAACGGTGCCGGAAAAACAACAACAATTCGTCATCTTCTAGGTTTTATTAAGCCTGATCAAGGAAGTTGCAAAATTGATGGAATGGACTGTCATAGAGAGGCAGCTATTATTCAAAAAAACCTCGGTTATTTACCTGGAGAAATTGCTTTTTTTGATGATATGACAGGAATTCAATTTTTAAATCTAATGGCAAGTATGAGGGGCTTAAAGGATTTTACCCGAAGAGATGAACTTATCGCTCAATTTGAATTAGATACAAAGGGTAAAATAAGAAAAATGTCAAAGGGAATGAAACAAAAGGTAGGAATTGTTTGTGCCTTTATGCATAACCCAGATATTTTAATTCTAGATGAGCCTACCAGCGGACTTGATCCTCTTATGCAAAATCGATTTATTGAATTAATTAGAGAAGAAAAGACAAAGGGCAGAACAATCATCATGTCTTCCCATAGCTTTGAGGAAGTAGAAAGAACCTGTGACCGTGTTGGAATCATTCGTCAGGGCCGTTTAGTAGCAATTGATGATATTCAGGCGCTAAAGGCCGCCCAAAGGAAACTTTACAGGGTTACTTTTAAAACCACTGATGAAGCAAGTAAGTTTGCAAAGGAAAACCTTACAGTGGAATCAATGTATGAGAATATCGTTAATGTCGCTATAAGTGGTGACCTTTCCCAATTTATTGCCCTATTACCCAATTATAGCGTAACGGGCTTAGATGTGATTACCCAAAGCTTAGAAGATATTTTCATGCACTATTATGGAAGGGAGGGTTCAAAATGATTAGTATGCCCTTACTAAAAGCAACAATTAAGTCTAATTATAAAGTTCTAATTATCTTTATGGTGGTGTTAGCTTTTTATTTTTCAATGATTGTCGGTATGTTTGATCCAGACACCCTTGATTCTATGAATGCCCTTATTGAGTCCCTACCTAAGGACCTAATCAGTGCACTAAACTTTACAATTGTAGACACATCCTTATTAGGTTTTATTGCTGGATATTTTTATGGTTTTCTAATTTTATTATTTCCATTGATTTATTCGATTATAGTGGCTAATCGTACCATTGCAAAGCACGTGGATAAGGGCTCAATGGCCTATTTACTTTCAACACCAAATACAAGGGTAAAAATTGCAGTGACCCAAGGTCTATTTCTTATTGGCAGTATCACTCTATTAATTGCTTTTGTAACCCTAATTGGGATTATTTCTAGTGAAGCCATGTTTCCAGGCGCCCTTGATATTTCAGGATTTTTATTGCTTAATTTAGGTACACTACTTCTTTATTATGCCATTAGTGGAATTGGGTTTATCGCCTCTTGTTTCTTCAATGATACAAATCAATCCCTTGCAGTAGGAGGAGGCATACCAGTAGCATTTTTAATTATTCAAATGTTATCTAACGTAGGAGATCAGCTTTCAAACCTTAAATATGCTACTCTACTAACCCTGTTTAACCCTACAGATATCATCAATAAAGTCAGTGGTTTCGGTACTTCCTTTGTTGCCTTATTTATACTTTCAGTTATCCTCTACAGTGGAGGAATTTATATCTTTAGCAAAAAGGATCTACCTTTATAGCTTTAACACCCTCTATTTTTAAAAGCTAGTTTGAAAAAACATTCCAAACTAGCTTTTTTTATTCTTAATCTTCTCTTTTTATCCCCATCATGGCTGCTCCAATGATCCCGGCATCATTTTCTAACTCTGCCAACCGAATTTTACAATGTCTTTTACCTTTTTTAAAGAAAACATATTTGCCTACTTCTGCTTCTATTGATTCAATAAGGAAACTTCCTGCCTTAGAAACGCCACCCCCAAGGGCAATTATCTCTGGGTCAAGTAAATTTATAATGTTTCCTATTCCAATTGCTAGATACTTAATAAAACGATTCACAGCTTTAGTGGCTATTTCGTCTCCTTCCTTGGCTAGGTCGAAGATCATCTTAGCATTCAAATCTTCTAAGTTGTCTTTTAACTGATGCCTAAGTTTAGAATTAAAATTTCCCTCTTTAAGTAGACTCTTGGTATATTTCACAAGGGCAGTGGCTGAAGCAAAGGTCTCTAAACATCCATTACTGCCACAATTACAATTATAATCATTTTCTCCTATAATCATATGTCCTAATTCACTACCAAGACCATGATTACCACTATAGGCTCTTCCCTGCAAAATAAGACCACCACCAACCCCCGTTCCAAGGGTAATTAAAACACCATTTATTACTTCCTTCATAGAGCCCTTTGTGGCTTCGGCTATAGCTGCTACTGTAGCATCGTTCTCAATATAAACGGGTAACCCCATAATTTGCCGAAGTCTTTCACCCAAAGGTACATTTTCCCAATAAAGATTGACGGCAATATAGACAAAACCCCTTTCGTCACACAACCCTGGAATCCCTACCCCTACCGACTTTACAGACTCCCTTTGAAGCCCAGCCATCTTTATTAGTTCATCTACTAATTCAGCAATCCTTTTACAAACCCCTTCAAATCCATCAGTTACAGGGGTTGTAACCGAGACTTTATGAAGGATTTCTCCCTCTTCATTTAACAAACCACCTTTTATTTCTGTTCCCCCTAAGTCTATCCCAATCCTATACATTTGTCCTCCCCCTTTAATCTTCTTCTTGAATAGATAAACTGCTCATTAACCGTTTGTCAAATTCTTTTGCAGCATGATAACCCATTTCCTTTTGTCTAAAGTTTCTAGCGGCAATTTCAATTAAAAGTGCAACATTCCTTGCAGGTTTAATAGGAATAACAACTTCGTTCACCTTCATCCCTAAAATTTCACGATAATTGTCATCTAAGCCTAAACGATCATAGCTTGTCTGGGCATCCCATTCCTCCAAGTGAATTACTAAATTAATTTGAGTGCTTTCTTTAATAGCACCTACACCAAATAGGCTTTTTATATCCATTAGGCCGATGCCTCTTACCTCCATCATGTGCTTAATTAGTTCTGGAGCAGTTCCACTTAATGACTCATGTCCAATTCGCTTTATTTCTACAGAATCATCTGCCACCAGTAGATGCCCCCGCTTAATTAGCTCTACTGCTGTTTCACTTTTCCCAATACCACTCTTCCCAGTAATTAAAACCCCTACACCATAGATGTCCATTAAAACCCCATGTAGGGTTAATGAAGGAGCTAATTTATCCTCTAGATAGCCTACAAGCATACTGATTAAGTGGGTGGTATTATGCTCACTTCGAAGGATCTTGATCTGATATTTTTCTGCCGCCATCAACATTTCATCATAAATATCTAAGTTTCGACTCACGATAACACAAGGGATATCATAAGAAAATAACTTATTAAAACGTTGTTGCCGAATATCAGGGTAAAGGGTGTCTAAATAAAAGTGTTCTACCTTTCCAATTACTTGAATCCGTTCAAAAGCAAAGTAATTAAAAAAACCTGCCAATTGTATTCCTGGGCGATTTAGTTCCGATGTAGTAATGTACTTTTTTTCATTCTCTGGGAAATTCACTTCTTCAAACTTAAAATATTCTATCATCTTTTTTACTGATATTGACTTCATTTGGTTTTCTTTATTCATCCCCTGTTTTTACTCCTTCCAAATCTGTTATTTCTTCCTTTTGACTACTTTCTTGATAGAAATTGATAATGCTTTCAGCCGCTTTTTTATTCATTCCCTCCACCTTTAGTAAGTCTTCGAGGGTGGCGGTTTTAATCTTTTGTATTTCGCCAAAATGCTTCATTAATGCCTTTCTTCTGGCTTCACCAATGCCCTTTATTTCTTCTAGCTCTGACTGAAGCATTGTCTTTTTTCTTAATGTCTTATGATATGCTAAGGCAAAACGATGAACTTCTTCTTGAATCTTAAAAATCAATCGAAATAATGGTGTCCTTTTGTCCAAAATAATTTCTTCACCTTCATAGGCGATCCCCCTTGTTTTATGCTTATCATCTTTAATCATTCCACATACAGGAATGTTAATAGAGAGGGTATCTAGGACCTTTTTAACGCTGGTAACCTGCCCGAAACCACCATCCACCATAATTAGATCTGGAAATTGTAGAAACTTACCTTCCGTCATGGAAATCTCTCCCGATAATAATTGCTGAGTTTCCAACAAGCCCCTTGAAAACCTTCTTTCAAGGATTTCTTCAAGACTTCCATAATCATTAGGGCCTGAGATGGTTTTAATTTTAAACCTTCGATAGTCACTGTATTTAGCTTTTCCATCTTCAAATACAATCATCGAACCTACAGATTGCAATCCACTAATGTTAGATATATCGTAGGATTCGATGCGAATCGGCATTTCATCTAGTCCTAGTAATTCTTGAAGCTCAACCAGTTCTTTTCTTTCACCACCTGTAGCTGTTTTTCTTGCTATTTTCAATTGCATTAAAGTGGTGGTAGCGTTCTTTTTAGCCATTTCCATCAACTGTTTTTTATCCCCCCGTTGTGGAACCCTCAATTGAACCTTGCTACCTCTTTTGTCACTTAACCATTCCTGTAGTAGCTCTTCTTCATCTAAAATTTCCTCTAAAAGAATCTCTTTAGGGATATAGTCCATATTATTGTAGAACTGTTTAATAAAGGCCGTTAAAAGTTCTTCCCTCGACTCTCCCTCATTAGCCATGAAGGTAAAGGGTTCCCGATGAATTAATTTCCCTTCCCTTATAAAAAATACTACACCACAGTTGATTTCTCCTTCTGTAGCCATGGCAATAACATCTTGATCTACTTTAAGATCCGTAACAACTTTTTGCTTCTCAAAGGTATTTTCAAGGGCCAAAAGCTGGTCTCTAAACGAGGCAGCCTTTTCAAAATCCATCTCCCTTGCGGCTTCCTTCATTTTTGTCTCTAAGGTTTTAATCAACTGATTTTCTTTCCCATTCAAAATCGTAATAATTTCCTCTACCATACGGTTATATTCATCTTTTTTTCCTTCGCCAGTACAGGGTCCCATACACTTCTTTATATGATAATTCAGGCATGGTCTTTCCTTTCTTTCAATCATTCTATCAATATTTTTTTTACAATCTCTAATAGGATAAAGCTGATGAATTATTTCCAGCGTTTGATTTAGTGCCCCGATATTGGTGTAGGGACCGAAATATTTCCCCTTATCCTTTAAAACTCTTCTTGTTTTAATGACCCTTGGATAGGCTTCATTTAAGGTTACTTTAATATAGGGATAGGTTTTATCGTCCCTTAAAAGGACATTATATTTGGGTCTATATTTTTTGATTAAATTACATTCTAAAATTAAAGCCTCTAGCTCAGAATCCGTTACGATATATTCAAAAGAGTTAATGTTAGCCACCATAGCCCTAACTTTAGATCCCTGATTCTTACCCGATTGGAAATACTGTCTTACTCTATTTCTTAGGGAAATGGCTTTACCAACATAAATAACATCTAGATCTAGATTTTTCATTATATATACACCAGGTCGATCTGGTAATATTTTTAATTGTTCTTTAATGTCAAACATTTTCTGCCCCCTTTCTAAGAAATCCTGTTGATGTTTTCTAATTTTTTGGATACAATTAACTATATCAGTAAGTCTGTAATAATTTGGGAGGTTGTTTAATGTACAATACTAAAAGAATGATTATTTTTACAGTCGCAGCAATATTATTATTTCTATTATATCCTTTCTTTCAGGATATAACTTACCTATTTGTCGTAGCCACTTTTGATCGAGTCTTTCCACCATCAATTAGTGTAGAGGTTTATCAGGCCTTTTTATTTATTTTAAGTTTTCTTGCTTTTGCAGTTATACAAGCCTTTACTAGACACTTTTTATTCTATAAATATAGAAAAGAAAGTAATGCAGTCATGAGTTATCCTATTAAATCCTTTTATATAGGAGACCGTCTTGTCTATTATATTGTACCATTTTTCATATACCTTCTACCAATTTTTCGTCAATCCTATCTTACAGAAATTGTTGTACTTAGAATTGGTTTATTTATTATAACAATCTTATTTTTTGAAGGGCTTCTACGTTATTCGAAGTCGAAAACCACGGCTGACTTTTTAAAGGATGGTATTTTAGTTAGAGGAATAGATCTCCGTTTAGATTTTCCCCTTACTGGTAGAATCATTAATATGTCAGGTTTCTATCCCTACGAAAAGATAGATAGTTATTTAATTAGAGAATCTTCTGTTGAGTTAAAGCTTAGTTCTGAATTTGGGAAAATTGAGCTTACCTTTCCTCCAGAAGATAAAAGTGAAATTAAAGACTTTATCAAAATGATGAAAATACCCCAAGGTACTTTTAAAAAATAGGTATAATATTTTTTTCTTAGACGATACTCTAAATAAATTGCATAATAATTTATTTGGAGGGGAAGACTATGTTAAAAAAATTAACGGTATCTATATTAACTTTTATCCTACTGGCCTATTCATCTTTAAGCTGGGGCGCTACTTTATTTGAAGAGATTACGGTTTATTATAACAACATACAGGTAAGGTTTCAGGATGAGTCTCTGACATTAGATGAAGAACCCTTTATGTATAATGAGCGAATCTACTTGCCTATTAGGGCCATTTCGGAGGGCTTAGGCTATCAAATTGATTATGATGAACACACCCATACCGTAACAATCTCTGATAAAACAGCCTTAGAAAAACTTCCTGCTGCTAATCCTCTTGAGGGAGAAGCCTTTGTCTATGGAGAGATTAGAAAAATTGATTTTGAAAAAAAATTAATTGAAATTGAACAACATATAGAAAACAATAGTCGTGAGGTTTTTGAAGGGCTTTCGCCAATAGATGATGCAGTATTTTTATTGAAGCGTAATGCCCATCATTTCAATATATCCTTTGAAGACTTAAAGGTTGGGGATGTTGTAGGAATTATATTAACTAAAGAGAATGAAATACGTGGTATGATTGTAGATTAGATTGTAGACTTGATTTTGACTAGATTTTGACTTGATTTTGATATTTTAAATTAGACAATGAATCAAAAAAGTTGCCAGACTGAAATTGTTGGCAACTTTTTTGTTTATTTATGAAGATATGAAACGTTATTAAGTTATATGCCCCAATCGTCTATCAACCAGCGGGAGAATCTGTTTTTCTTAACAGTAACGTAATTGAAGTTATATTCGCCACTATATAATGGTGACTTCCCATCTACTTTGTTTTTTAATGCATAAGTAACTACATAACCCTTTACTTCTTGGTAGTTTTTAGTACTACCCATACCATTGCTATTATAGTCTTCTGCAATTTTACCAGTAGTATCTTCTTCTATATTTAATAGCTTAATTTCATCAATATTGTTTAAATTCCAGTTTGTGCTTAAATGTCGAGGGGTCACTGTTGCCTTAATTCTAAAAAAAGCGTTTTGGTTTTGTAGTTTGAAATGATGCTTAACTAATTCTTCTGGTCCGATGGTTTGATAAAAGTAGACCATATAGCAGATTAGAATTAGAAGAATAGAAATAGATATTTTAAAATATTTTTTCATAGTTTCCTCCACCCTTTAAGGTTATTAGCAGAGATTTCATAAACATACTAGCCAACATTGGCCTTATTCTAAAACTTAAGCCCCATTAACTAATTCTATTATATTCTATATAAGCTATTTTCAAATGTCTAATTGATAGAACCTATACTCTTTATCAAGCTCTATTGGAACTTTTATTCTCTCTACCGTCTATTTCCTTTATGTCTACTAAAATCCTATGAAACGAACAACACTTTGATAATAAAAATATCCGAAAAAACTCATTATGCTTAATGATGTAATGATTACGATCCCCATTGCACTAGACATTTGATAAATATTCTTTATTCCATAACTTATAACTTCAATTGCTATGCCCATTATCCCGCTATAAATAATATAATTTATCAAAATAAAAATTGTCATAGCACTTTGGTTGTTTATTGAGAATAGATTCATAAACCGCCATGTCCCTACCAGAATCCCCACCAGAAAAACCACTGAAAACCTTCTTGTAGCCAACATTTCAGAAAAGAGTATAATAGCCGATAAAAATAACAGTATACCAAACACAAAGAAAATCGTTCCAGTTAGTTTTGTCTTATAAACGAATATACTGAGTATAAAATTTAAAATAATTATATAGGAACATATTTTTCTGAAATTATCCTTCTCTAAGATTACTTTGATCATATACTCAACTCCCGTGTTATCATAAAACTACAGAGAGCTGAATAAAATTACTCCCTGTCTCTTTTATCGCCTTTTGCTAGGCCCACCTATTGTAATTGCGGAAATTAAGAAAATGATGTTGTTAACTAAATTAACATAAAAATCAAATGAATTTCCACTTAGATTATGTTCATCAATGTAAATTCCTTTTTGCCATAGGGCTAAATTTGAAATAGCAATCAAGATTAGTGAATTAATTAATACGACAGTAGGTTGTTCTCTTCTTTTAATGATTAAATAAACCATATTAATGACTAGCCCTAACAAACAAATGTAAATGTAGTAGTGGAAATCTCCCATTATTATGCCTCCTCTAATATCATCCTGTCTATTGAAAACCAACAGCAAACCTTTAAATGTTCTCAAAATTTCTTTATTTCAATAGCTTTATTTCATATACTAATATTTCTACTTAATCTGGTTAAAATCCTTCTTGGATTTTGAAATTAGAGGGATACAATTTCTTTAATCTTAAAATTAATTTTTACAAATTTATAAAATTTAAATTAAAAGAGTAATAAAAATGTAATTTAACTCCTTTATCTGTCTAACAAAAACTAAAAGAGCGTCTCAGTCCTAGAAATTATTTTTTCCATTATTGAGACAACCCTTTAATTAGCCTATTTTACTTATTCACGTTTCATATTATTTAAGTCTTTAAGGAACTCTTCTTCCCACAGAAATAATATACGCCGCATCATCTAAATCTATTGTCTTATTTACCCATAAAGTTTCCCCAGCCTTTATTTCTTGGACATCCTTATTGTTAGGCCTAATGTAAGAATCTACTGAATATCCGCCTCTAGTAGCTCTAAAATAAACTAGTGGTTGAATATCTGTTTTTCCTTCTAACACATTTTCTGTTGTCAAGTTTTTTACTTTTACATTTAAATATGATAGACCCTTAGAATTGAATATTTTATAAGATTGTAAGTGGAAGTTGCCGTCTATATGATTTTCTGTTAAATCATGAAGATCAAATGACTTGAAAATGTTCCCAACTAATACCCTTTCATCGGTTATATGAAGTAATTTTAGTGAGAGGTCCCAATTATAGTCAATATCTGTATGATCTAAAAATAAACGTAAAGGTAAAAACATCGAATCTTGCTTTAATACTGGAATAGTATCCATTACAACTTCATTTTTATTTACATATGCTATTTCCGAATCAATTGTCAGATTGAAAACACTATCTAATAGTTCCACAGAAGCTGTTTTCGTTGTATGATTATACTCCACATTCCCCCCCATTAAGTCTTGGATCATTCTTAATGGAATTAATAGACGACCTTGCTGATCAATAAAAGGTGCTATCGGATATGTATAGAGTATAAAGTATTTATCCATTTTTATATAAATAGGTACTTCATCATTTGATATACTTAAAATACTAGCATTTACTATAGGTACACTTGTAATAGTAATCATGATCCAAACAAATACAGTTATTGTTAATTTCAAAAAATATATCCATAAATTTTTCCATTCTTTAAATAAATGCCTCATATTAATTTCTCTAAGATATATATGTTATTTACTTTTTTATATATAGATTTTAATAGGAAGGCGCAAAGAATTATAATGTAACCATACGAAAGCGTTATTCCACTATTTAAACCTTTAATACCAATACTTTCCCTCATAATGTTTAATATATGAACAATTGGGTTGATACTATATAAATAAACAAAATATCTATTCATATTATCAAGGCGATAGTATATTGGAGTTATAACTAAAAAGATTATATTAATATAAGGAACTATCCCAGAAGCCTTATACTTATTTTTGATAACTAAACCTATAAATACCCCAATAGAAGCAAAAAAAATACCTGCTAAAATTATAGAGAATATAAATTTCAACACATTCACCTGTGTACTATACACAACTGCTAAAATACCTGCAATAATAATTTGTGGTATTGATAAAACTAAATAATTTAAAACTAATGCGATAATTAACTGTGTTTTATTAACAATAATAGTTGAATAAAGTTCTAATACCTCTGCTTCCATTAGGTTTGAAACTCTTAACGACAGCATACTTATGAATGCGCCGATCATAATAGTTACAATGAAACCCGTTAACAGGAAACCCACTTGATCTTTTATGAACCCTTGATTAAGCATGTTAATAATAATATAAGAGGAGGGAATCAAAAATAATGTGAAGAACATGTGATAACTATAGAGCCTTAAACTCTTCATTTCTATAGACAAAGTTGTAAGTATTTTAGCATTAATTACTTTTAACAAGATTCATCACCCTACTTTCTAAACATGGATACTCAACTTTTAACGATATAATACTAAAATGCTCTTCTATACCACTTAATCGACTGACAGCTTCCCCCAATTGAGAAAATAATAATTTAAAGGTCCTATGCTCCATTTTTTCATACTCAACATTCAGGCTACTAATAAACTTCTCGAATTTGATTTCTTCTGACTTTATTTTTAAATAAACCTCTACTTTTTCCGGCATCATATATGCCAACTCATCCGGTGTGCCAGAAAAAATAAACTTACCACCTACTAAAACATATATTCTGTCGCAAAGCCTTTTAACCTCATTAATATCATGACTTGTAATAAGTGTACCTCTATTATTTTTATTTTTTTGTACTAAATCCCATATGTTTTGTTTTTTTATAATATCAACCATTGCTGTGGGTTCGTCTAATATTAATATTTTAGTCTCTTGCATTATTGCAGTTGCAACTAACAATAATTTTTTATAACCACCTGATAATGTATATCCATATTTATCTTGTACTTGATTTAACCCAATATCCTCCATAACCCAATTCATCTTTTCTTCGATTTCCTTTTTTGAATACCCTCTATATCTTAGTGAATAGTATAGGGTTTCTTTAACTGTTAAAGCAGGAAAAAATATAGGTAATTGTGGTACGTATGCAATATTTTCAAGATACGGTATATTTTCCTCAAGTAATTTTATTTCACCTGATGTTGGTTTCAATAACCTCAATAATTGTCTTATTAATGTTGTTTTACCTGCACCGTTTGGTCCAACAATTCCAACAATTTCATTAGTACTTAATTCTAAATTTAACTGATCATTAGCTACAAAACCATTTTTATATACTTTAGTCAAATTCTCTACTTGTAGCAACTTCATCTAACCCCTCCTCTTGAAATCGAAAATGTTCTACTTCTTCTGGGTATTTTGAAATTACATATGCAGCTATTCTTTCTTTAATTACTGCATCGAAAAATTCTTTATTACATTTCGACATCCATCTACAACCGCCATAACAGATTGGAGCATACTGACAGTTTTCAATACAACTTGGTTCTTCTAATATATCTGAATACCATTTACTATCTATAATCGATAAATTACTGTTATCTTCTACCCTGCCCAATTGCTCCTGATATACTTTACCAGCGCAGGAATATACATTTAAATTTTCATCTACAACAAAGCTTTGCACATGCCTTATCATACAAGGACCAAATATAAAGTTTTTGTTAATCTTAAAACCTTTTTTTACTGCATAAAAATATAGCTTATTAATTTCCTTCAGTAATTGAGTGCTTACTCTGTTTTCATGTCCAATGCTAAGAATTTCATCTTGTGTTGAGAAAATAGCTTCAAAAGAAATTCCTGCTAATGAACTTGAAATTTTTTCGTCAATTAATATTTTTAATAGTTCATAAACAGAACTAATTGATTCTTCTGCAACATTTACCCTTAAATTAAGTCTATTTGGCGCTTGATTAGTTAAATACGAAATATTTGAAAAAATATTTTTAAAACTCCCACCACCATTTAGGTACGGCCTTAATTTATTATGTGTTGATTCAGATCCATCAAGAGTTATCTGGAAAGCTGATACATAATTTAATAGTTCATCTATTCTTGATTTGGTCAGTAGTGAACCATTTGTTATTAACACTATACTTACTTTAATTTCTTCTTCCTCTTCTAATGCTTTTATTTCTTTAACTATTTTAATTAATGCATCATAATCAAGCAGTGGTTCTCCTCCAAAAAGACTAATACTTAAATTACTTATATGATTTTTTCTAATCGTTTTTTTAATATATCCCAACAATATTTTCCATTCTTCTATACTTAAAAATTTTGATGATAATTTATCTTCTCCATCTTGATAACAATAACTACATCTAAAGTTACAGTTTGAAGTGAGTGATAGAATTATACCCATTGCACTATAATTATACTTAGCTGAATTCATCAGATATCTCATGATTTGCTTTTCGCAGTCTTCATTGTTAACTATAAAATTCATTCTTTCCATTTCCTTCTGGATATAAGAGTCCACTTCTCTATTATTTTCTATATCAGATAAAAGACTATTATTTAATCTTATTAGACCTTTAGAAAGTGTATTAAATATGAACGTATTATCACCAAAGGGTACATTTATATTATACTTAGATAGCTTTGATTTCATCTTTTAAATAACCTCTCTTTAGATAAAATTAGTTCTTACACATTATATCCTAATCTTAAGAGAAGCTTAAGCTTCTCTTAAGATTAGTGAGTTATTTGTACAGGATTACAGAAAACACAGAAGTTAGATTCAGAAAACTCAATATGTCCTTCTTCTAGTACCATGAAAAGTTCCTTTTTCATTTTCCTCACCTCTTTCATTTATTATTTGGAAATTGTTTTTATACTTTACACAATAACAATTCCCAATTTATTAATCATTATACTATTTTTTACATTTTGAGTCAATGGTATTTAATTAAATATTCTGTTTATTCGTAAACATATGTTAATTATTATAGTTATTTAATATTTTGTTCTATACTTAATTTTATAATTATCTAGAAGAAACTGTAAATTAAGTAATTTAATTCAATCTAACATATTAGCTATAAAATTTTTTCCAAAAAGCAAAACCCCCTATTCCATAGAGGGTTTGATATCGACCTAGATTTCATATCTTGTATATTCAATTTATCTCCTCTTATTCATCAACTGCATCCTTGTACAATAGGCAGTAATTCTTTGTCGATCGGAATCGTCTAAGCCTATAAATTCACAGCCTAAATCCCTTGTATTATTTTCCATATTCTCAGTGTTTCTTAAAACTTTAGCAGTTAAGACCATTTTTTGATTATTTAATTCTAGTTCGAAAACAATAACTGTACCAACTGGTAGTGAAAGGCTGCTATTGATTAGAACGCCACCACCACTAAGATCTTTAACTGCAGCAGGGAAGGACTTTTGGCTTTCGATTTTTTGATCATTAAATCCAATTAAAAAACAATTTACGGGCAAATCAGTAGATACCCTTACATATTTTCTCCGTTGAACTAATTCTGGCTGTTTAATTGGTGGTAATTTTAAGAGAACTTCTTCCCCTTTTCCTTGAAGGATAAAGGTTTCAAAAATGCAAGCCTTTGTATCCTTTGGAATTGTACATTTAACCTTCCGAATATCCCCTTGAGCATACTGCCCCTCTATTTTAACAACTAATTCATTATCTTGAACTTCCTCAATTACCCCCCAAAACGAGAGATAGGGAGGAACAACGTCAACTTCTAATTTTATTGGCATCCCAACTTCTATGTATGTTTTCATTCATGCTTCCCCCTACTACAAACTACTAGATTTAACTTCTCTTATCTAATATTCTAACCCCTTAAAGACTATTTTCCTATAGTCATTTATACTCATATATTAAGAAACCCCTCTAATATTTCTTCAAAATTTTCCATTTACCTTCCTTTTACTAAAATAAAAAATCAAATTATTCTACTAATGAAACTGCAAAATTATAGATACTTGACTGCGGAAATTGCGTAATACCTTAACTATGAATTGTGTACTGAGTAATTACTTTTAAAATTATAATCTATTACCCATTGAAGACTACGCAGCGAAGTTGTTTTGCAATAATATTAATAAAATTAATAAATAATTAATTTTTTATTATGCACTTTCCTCAGCTATGGATCATTTCAAAAAATTTAAAAATATGATGTTAAAATAAGACATAAAATAAGGTATAAAAATATAAGGTGACTACTCCATATATTTTTATACCTTGTAGAGTGTATAATTAAATTAAATTAGATTACATTCCAAACCTTTTATACCTGCTTGAATTGCATCATACCATAACGCTGAATTTATATTCACTTTTAGACTATAATCAACAATGTATAATCTATAATAGCTTTTTAAGATACTTCCCTGTATAGGACTCCTTTACCTTAACGATTTCTTCTGGAGTACCTTTAGCTATGATCGTACCTCCTCTATTTCCCCCTTCAGGGCCTAAATCGATGATAAAATCTGCTGTCTTGATAACATCCAAATTATGCTCGATTACTAAAACAGAATTCCCTGTATCTACAAGCTTCTGTAATACATCAATTAAACGATGGATATCTGCAAAGTGAAGTCCTGTTGTCGGTTCATCTAAAATATAGAGGGTTTTCCCAGTACTTCTCTTACTTAATTCCGTAGCTAATTTAATCCGTTGAGCCTCTCCACCAGAAAGCTGAGTTGAAGGTTGTCCTAGTTTTATATAACCTAACCCTACATCGTTAAGGGTATCAAGTTTTCGCTTGATTTTAGGTATGTTTTCAAAAAATTCTACAGATTCTTCAACATTCATTTCCAATACATCAGAAATAGTTTTACCCTTATATTTAATTTCTAAAGTTTCACGATTATAACGCTTTCCTTTACATACCTCACAAGGTACGTAGACATCAGGTAAGAAATGCATCTCAATTTTAATAATCCCATCTCCACTACATGCTTCACATCTGCCGCCCTTAATATTAAAGCTGAACCTTCCCTTTTGATACCCCCTCATCTTAGCTTGAGGTGTTTGGGCGAATAGGTCCCTTATATCATCAAATACACCTGTATAGGTGGCAGGGTTTGACCTTGGTGTTCTACCGATAGGTGACTGGTCAATATCAATTACTTTATCTATATGCTGTAGACCATCAATAGATTTATGGTTTCCTGGTTTACTCTTAGCCCCATGGAGCTCTTGTGCAATCTTTTTATATAGTATTTCATTAATTAAGGTACTTTTTCCTGAACCAGATACCCCTGTTATACAAGTAAAGACTCCTAAGGGAATTTCTGCATTCAGCTTCTTTAGGTTATTTTCATTAGCTCCTTTTATTGCAATCCATTTACCATTAGGCTTACGTCTTTCTGATGGGATAGCAATTTTCTTTCTTCCACTCAGATATTGCCCTGTAATGGATTCTTTACAGTTCTTAATATCATCTAGGGTCCCTTCTGCCACCACTTCTCCACCATGGATTCCTGCCCCTGGTCCAATGTCTATGATATGGTCGGCACAACAGATGGTATCTTCATCATGTTCTACGACGATTACTGTATTTCCTATGTCAGCAAGATTTCTTAAACTTTGAATTAACCGATCATTATCCCTTTGATGAAGTCCTATACTGGGCTCATCTAGAATATATAATACCCCCACTAGACTAGATCCTATTTGGGTTGCTAATCTAATTCTTTGGGATTCTCCCCCTGATAGGGTTCCTGCACTTCTTGAAAGGGTTAAATAATCTAAACCTACATCTAATAGAAATGAAAGTCTGCCCCTTATTTCTTTTAATATTTGAGTTGCTATAAATTGCTTTCTTTGGTCTAATTGAACTTCATCGAAGAAAACTTTAGCCTCGCCTACTGACATTTCAGTAATTTCATGTATGTTTTTCTCCCCAACTGTAACTGCCAGAACAACATCTTTAAGTCGAGCTCCTTTACATGCCTGACAAGGGTTTTCATTCATGCACTCTTCAATCTTTTCTCTAATATAGTCTGAAGAGGTTTCTTTATATCTTCTTTCAAGATTTGGGATTACACCTTCAAAGATGGCTTCATAATTTCTAACTCCTCCGAATTGAGACTCATATTCAAAGGTTACCTTGTGATCTGCCGATCCATATAATAGTGCCTTCATAAAATCCTTTGGCAAGTCCTTAACAGGAGCATCTAGATCTACCTTAAATTGCTTTGCAAGACTCTCCATCATCTTAAAATAATAAGTGTTTTCTTGATTACCATTAGAGCCAGCCCAGGGAACAACAGCCCCTTGACGGATAGAGAGGTTTTGATTAGGGATAATTAGATCTTGATCAACCACCTTCATATACCCTATCCCGTTACATTCTGGACATGCACCAAAGGGACTATTAAAGGAAAACATCCTTGGTGCTAGTTCCTCTATTCCTATTCCGTGATCTGGACAAGCGAATTTTGTTGAAAATAACAACTCTTCTTTTCCAATAACATCTACCACAACCAAACCTTCAGTAAGTTTCAGAACAGTTTCAATCGAATCGGCTAATCTCTGTTGTGACCCATCTTTTAATATAATACGATCTACGACTACTTCAATGTTATGTTTTTTAGTTTTACTTAATTTAATATCATCATGGAGATCCATAACTTCTCCATTAATTCGAACCCTTACAAACCCTTCTTTTTTAATCTCTTCTAAGAGCTTTTGGTGTTCTCCTTTTTTCCCCCTTACAACAGGAGCCAAAATTTGAAGCTTAGTACCTTCTTCAAATTCCATGATCTTATCAACAATCTGTTCCACCGTCATTTGACTAATTTCTATTCCACATACAGGACAATGGGGTGTTCCTATTCTTGCATATAACAGTCTAAGATAATCGTAAATCTCTGTAACAGTACCAACAGTAGATCGAGGATTTTTACTAGTGGTTTTTTGATCAATTGATATTGCAGGTGATAATCCTTCAATATATTCAACATCTGGTTTTTCCATTTGTCCAAGGAACTGCCTTGCATAAGCCGATAAACTTTCTATATATCTTCTCTGCCCTTCAGCATAGATGGTATCGAAGGCAAGGGAAGATTTCCCCGACCCAGATAGTCCTGTCAGTGCAACTAACTTTTCCCTTGGAATTTCTACATTAATATTCTTTAAATTATGTTCTTTTGCACCTTTAATAATAATTTTATCCCGTGGCATTTTTACACCTCTTTTTACTTTTTCTTTTGAAGTTCCTTAATTTGATCTCGTAATTGGGCTGCCCTTTCAAATTGAAGGTTTTCTGCAGCCTCCATCATTTCTGTTTCTAAAGATTTAATATATTGTTGTAATTCTTCATTTGTAAGACTTTCTTTCTTCTTACCTGTTTTATATAGACCTTCTTCTTCTGCAACCATTGTAGCCTCTATAACTTCCCTTACCTTTTTAACAATGGTCTTAGGCTCTATCTGATTAGCTTCATTATATTCCTGTTGAATTTTTCTACGTCTTTCGGTTTCACCAATAGCCTTATCCATTGATTTTGTTATGTTATCAGCATACATAATTACTCGACCCTCTGCATTTCTAGCAGCCCGGCCGATGGTCTGAATTAAGGAAGTTTCCGAACGCAGGAACCCTTCTTTGTCAGCATCTAATATAGCCACTAAAGAAACCTCTGGTAGGTCTAGCCCCTCCCGTAGAAGGTTGATTCCCACCAAAACATCAAACACGCCTAGTCTTAGGTCTCGAATAATTTCCATTCTTTCTAAGGTTTTAACATCTGAGTGGAGATATCTTACTGCTATTTCTAGTTCCTTTAAATAATTGGTTAAATCCTCCGCCATCTTCTTAGTAAGGGTTGTCACCAATACCCTTTGTTTCAGCTTAATTCTTTTATTAATTTCTGAAACAAGGTCATCTATTTGACCTTTAACTGGTCGCACCTCAATAATAGGGTCTAAAAGCCCCGTAGGTCTGATAATCTGTTCTACTACTGGACCATCCTTTTCAAGTTCATAGGGTCCTGGTGTAGCACTTACATACGCTATTTGATTGACTAAGGATTCAAATTCTTTAAACTGCAATGGCCTATTGTCAAAGGCTGATGGCATACGGAAGCCATGCTCTATTAAAGTTTCTTTTCTAGCTCTGTCGCCATTATACATACCCCTTACCTGTGGAATAGACACGTGGGATTCATCCACAATAATGAGATAGTCTTCTGGAAAATAATCTAATAGGGTATAGGGTCTGCTACCAGCCTCTCTTCCCGTTAAATGTCTTGAATAGTTTTCGATTCCTTGACAAAAACCTACTTCCCGAAGCATCTCAATGTCATACATCGTTCTTTGTTGAATCCTTTGGGCTTCGATTAATTTATCATTGTCTGTAAAATATTTAACTCGTTCCTCTAATTCTTTTTCAATGCCTTTGATGGCAAGTTCAATTTTGTCTTGCCCAGTTGCATAATGGGAAGCTGGGAAAATAGAGATATGATTTCTTCTGCCTATTACTTCTCCTGTTAAGGCATTTACTTCTGTAATTCTTTCTATCTCATCACCAAAAAAATCTACTCTTATGGCATTTTCTGAAGAGTTTGCAGGGAATATTTCCACTACATCACCCCTTACACGGAAGGCACCACGAACAAAGTTGATATCATTTCTTTCATATTGAATATCTACCAATTGTCTTAGTACTTGGTCTCGATCTTTATTCATACCAGTCCTTAGAGATACCATCAACTTTTTATATTCTTCTGGGTCCCCTAAACCATAAATACAGGAAACACTGGCTACAATAATGACATCACGTCTCTCAAGTAAAGCCGCTGTAGCAGAGTGACGAAGTTTATCAATTTCATCGTTAATAGATGCATCTTTTTCAATATAAGTATCAGAATGAACCACATAGGCCTCTGGTTGGTAATAATCATAATAACTAACAAAGTATTCAACTGCGTTATTTGGGAAAAATTCCTTAAATTCGCTACAAAGTTGGGCTGCCAAGGTTTTATTGTGGGCAATAACCAAGGTTGGCTTCTGCACATTTTCTATCACATTGGCCATAGTAAAGGTTTTACCCGAACCCGTAACCCCTAGAAGGGTTTGGTGTTTGCTTCCTTTTAATATACTCTCCGTTAGGGTCTCTATTGCCCTCGGTTGGTCTCCTGTTGGTTTATAATCAGATACAATTTTAAATGAGTCCATTTATATAACCTCACGATCTTTTCTTTTAGATTCCTATAGGCATACGCTAGATTACTTTCATACATATTCTAGACGTACTCTTCTATTATACCATAGTTGGTTAACATAATAACCCTATGCCAATATCTAACAATATCTTTAACTAAGATTCTTATCAAGAACATTTGTTCTTATTCAATTATACTTCTCTATTTTTTTAAAGTCAACGTTAGTCAGTATATTTTTTACTTAAATTAAAATGATTCCCTAAATATTTATAACCATTCAACCAGTCCCTTAACATTTTAATTACTATTTAATTGAAGAAATTGCATAATACCATAAATCATCCCCACCATCTAGCAACGACTAAAGGTTTTGTACAATATAGGTATATATCATTGTTAAAACATGCTTTTAACACTTCAATCATTAATATAAATTAAATATTAATTATGCAGTTTCTATATTTACTAAACGTAATAAAGGCTAATCAAACTTTCTAGTTCTTATATCTAAATTTGTTCTATTTCCTACCTTTTGTTATAATTGTTTTTGATAAAAGTGGTTATATTAAAATATTAAGTTTTACCAGAAGGAAGGAAAATTTTATGAAATATACCGGTGAAAGAGTCATCCCCCACTTAATGAACCCTCGAAGTGGAATACTTATGGAGCATATTGCCCGCTATCAATTTGCAAAAGACTTTGCAAAGGGAAGGGTTTTAGACATCGCTTGTGGCGTAGGCTTTGGTAGTGAAATATTATTAGAACAGAATCCTAAAATTACAAAATATGTGGGTATTGACAATTGTAAAGAAACAATTGAATATGCTAAAGACAATTATCATTTTCTAGAAACAGAATATTATGTAGAGGATGCCCTTGATGAAAATTTAGATAAAAAATATGGTACCTTCGATACCATTATTAGCTTTGAAACGATTGAACATTTTGAAGGAGACCATATTTTTGTTAATAATCTCTATAATCTCTTAAAACCTGACGGTACGCTGCTTATTTCAACTCCCTTTGGAAAAGGAAAAAATGAGCCTTGTTCTTGCCCCTTCCATGTTTATCAATATAAAGAGGAAGAATTTATAGAAGTATTAAAACCCTTTTCTCAATTAACCATGTATCATCAAATTGATTCTACTATAGAAATACCTATCCCAAATCATAAATATTATTTAATGGTGGCAGTTTGTAAAAAATGATTTAACAGTTATAAATAGAAAATTACCCTCACATCGCTTTCATGACATGAGGGTAATCATTTATTCTCTTTTTTTAAACTGTCCTTAACATAGAGTCCATTTATATCGATAAGATCTACCTAATCTTTTTATACTTCTAAAAACTTATCTTATTCCTATTATTACATTATAGATAATAATGATAGCTATTATGTAGTAGGCTAGGGTCTTTCTAGTCTAGCTCTAGACTAGCTCTAGTCTCTTTTTAGTCTATCTCTGGATTTGGGTCTTGTTGCATTGTAAACCCGCCACCAGTATTAGGGTTTTCTTCTCCGTTGATATTAATATTGCCCCATACTAAAACACTATTTAACATAAGTATTGAAATTACCAATGATAAGATAACACCCTTCAACCTTTTCACAAAAATTCCCCCTTATTTTATTATCCTCCACAATTAGTCTACAAAAAACTTCTTCTCATTTTAATAAGATATTCTTCAACCTTTTTGTCGTCTCCCAGCTTAAGATATATATTTGAGTAGAAGCTATAGAGGTCTGCCTTATATGTACTTAAGTCCTTCTCGATAATTGTTTTCTCTGCCGTCTCTAAATGGGCTAGGGCTGTTTCGTAGTCTTTTGTTTTTAAATAAAGATCTGCAAAGGCAAAGTGCATGTCTAATATTACACGTTCTTTTCCTACCCTATGGGCTAAATGCAGGGCATTTTCTAGCAAACTAACTACTAGATCGTAATCCTTTAATATACTATAACATTTTGCCTCCATTAAGTATAGGTCAGGTAAATAGTTTATATTTACCTCTTTCTTTATTTCATTTGCTTTATGAACGAAAACCAAAGCCTCTCGGGGTTTTTTCTGTAATAAAAATAATTCTGCGTAGTTATCATAAAGTAAAAATAAGGTTTCTTTATTTAATTCTCTTTCATTGTTTTGTAGTTTATCATAGGTTTTAAGGGCTTTTTCATAGTTTCCGATGTCTCGATAGGTACTACCTTCTATTAATAACGTCTTATCTAAAATTACTTTAAAGTAAGGATCATCCCATTTTAATCCCCTTAATAGATTAATATGGCTTAGGGCTAAGTCGTAGCGCTTCATCAGACGATAGCATAATATCTGATTATATAATGCTAACACCTTTCTTTTTGCTTCATCTTTTGGCTTATAGACCCTTGCCGTATCGTATGCCTTAACATAATGGATTAAGGCAGTATCTAGGTTCATCTGCAATTTGTAGACACATGCTATTGAATTGTACATTCTAGCCGTTAAGCCATGGTCATTTGAACGTAGAGCGTATTCTAGCACGTCCAAGTACTCTGTTAAGGCTTCATTATACTGATAATTATGATAGTAAAAGTTACCTCTGATAATTTTAAAATCTGCTAATTCCTTCTCTAAACCCCACGTTTTGATGTGATTTAAAATTTTATCGAAGGTATTCTCTAACAGTTGTTGGTCTACATTCCCTTTATCAATCACCTCTTGTAGATGTTTGATGTCTTCTTTAATGGTTCTTCGAGCTTCATCTTCCTCTGTTTCCATTAAATATTCGGCAGTAATTTTTTGCCCCAATCTTTCGTAATAAACATTTAAGCAGTCAGCTATAATTTGGGCTGTATGCCAAGTTAAGTTCCGTTTATTACTTTCAATCATGCTTACAATACTTTTAGATAATTCATCCTTAGTCAAGGCATCTTGCGTTAATCCCATAGCCAAGCGAAGTCTTTTAATCTTCTCACCTGGCCCAATCCGCTTTGCCATTTTGTTCCCCCTCCTCATTTGTTAAAATAAAAACCTATACATTGTTAATTATATTATAGTTATATTTACTTTATGTGATTTTTATTTAATGTATATTACTATATTATCTAATTTATTACATAATTTCAATAGTTTTTTAATCTTTTTTAAAACATTTTTACTCTTAGTAAACACTTGTGTTGACATCTGTTGTTAAATACAATTGATGTGTTTGTTTTTTTTATGAAAGGATATATACTATAATTGTATTATTTGATATATGTATATAAAACTACATTACGAAGGGATTTGTTCTAATGAAAATACTTTATTTAAGTGATTTGGACAAACATGGTCACCATGTATATGAATTTTCCTATAACGCAAATTACGACAAACATTGGAATGCAAACTCTTTATACGTTGATGACAATGATTTTAGTAATAGTTTAAGGGAAGAAGCTGATTTTTTTTGGATTCAAGGAGTTTTTGAAATTGCATAACTCAAATTAAATATCAAAATAGTTTAAAACATAATTTTATAAACATTAATTAAGGCAGGTATCCATAAAGAATACCCGCCTCTTAGTTAATTATCTTTTATTAATTATCTTTTATTAATTAATTCAATTTCTCTCTAATGACTTCTATCGCTTTCTGCAATTGTGTATCTTCACTAGGTTCAATTGAAGTAGCTCCCTTTAATTCTTCAGGTAGCTCAATAATAATATTAGGTTCTACACCAGTACCATGAATGTTGGTACCATTTGGTGTAAAGTATTGAGATACAGTGTATTTAAAACCTGTTCCATCTGAAAGGGGTTTTACTTGTTGAACTAATCCCTTACCAAAGGTGGTTGTTCCAACAATGGTACCTGCTCCACTATCCTTAACTGCTCCTGCTAAAATTTCTGAAGCACTGGCACTTCCTTGATTAACCAATAAAACTAATGGATAATCTATTTTACCCTTTCCAGATTTCATAACATCTTGCTTTCCTTGTCGATCTTCAGTATAAACAATCACCTGTTCTCCCAGTAGTCGATCTGCTATTTTAACGCATTGACTTAACAGTCCGCCTGGGTTACCTCTTAAGTCTAATACTAGGCCTTTAATATTTTGTTTTTCCAACTGCTTCAAGTGAATCTCAAAATCATCAGAAGTTTTTTCATCAAAAGAGGATATTCTAATATAACCTATTTCTCCTTCTAATATTTCTGATCTTACCGTCTGAACTCTTATTTCTTCTCTTATAATCTCAACTTCGAAGGTATTTGGTATACCATCCCTTCTAATGGTTAAGGTAACTTGAGTACCTGGTGTTCCCTTCATTAACTCAACTGCATTTTCTAGACGATCTCCATAAATAGCTACTCCATCAACCAACAGAATTCTATCCCCTGTTGTTAAACCTGCCCTTTCTCCTGGTGTACCCTCTATAGGCGATACTACCGTTACATATCCATCTTCCCCCGGGGTTACGATAACTCCAATTCCTCCAAAAACCCCAGAAGTCCTTGTCATTAAATCGCTAAACTCTTTCTCAGTTAAATAAGTAGTATAGGGATCTCCAACTGCTTCGAACATACCTGCTACTGCTCCTTCTGCCAAAGCCTCCATATCTATTTCTTGATAATAATTTTCTTCTAAGAAACTACTTAATTGAAGTAATTTACCATAACGGGATTGTATTTCTTGATAATATTCATGGGTATTTTTACTAATTAAATACATCTGACCTGTTCTGACTCCAATAAAGTTTACGACTGTCATATTTAATACAGTGGTTAATACCACAATGACTATAGCTCCAATCAATGCTTTTTTCTTACTGATCATTGCACTTCTCCCCTCTTGTCAGATTACATTTTATATCCTTCTATCTAACTTATTAAATAACATTATATCATATTCTTATTATGACTTAAAATCTTTCAAATTAAGGATCTTACTTTATTATTTGTCCATAAGTCGAAAATAGCCCTAAAATCGTAATCTTTCCTAATAAAATTATGTTCTTAAATAGGATTAAATACTTATCATATTTTTCCTATTCAGATAATAAATTAACTTAAAAGGAGGATTTGCTATTGATTACCAGCAAACGTATTAGTTTATTGATACTAGGAGTAGCTATTTTAATATGGATTTTTTCTAGATATTTAGGTAACTAAATCAAAACAAAGTCCAAATACCCTAAACCATAAAAATACCCTATAGGTGAGTTTTGCTCCACACTATAGGGTACATTTGCATTATGTTATTATAGTTTTAATTTTTTATTATATAATGTATATTGTATTTGGTATTTTATACTCTATTTCTATGTCTATTCTATCTTGAATTAGATAAATAAGACATAGGGTCTACATATTGTCCATTTACCCTTACTTCAAAATGTAGATGGGGGCCTGTTGACATACCCGTGCTTCCTGCTAGAGCAACTCTATCTCCCCGTTTCACTTCTGTTCCTACCGATACTAGTAATCTAGAGTTATGGGCATATAAAGTGGTAATTCCACCGCCGTGGTCAATAATTAAAGTTCTACCATAGCCCCCCATGTCACCTGCTGAAACGACTCTACCATCGTTAGCCGCCACGATAGGGGTCCCTGTTGGTGCAGGTATATCTATCCCAGAATGGAAACGATTTGTTTTTAATATCGGATGGATTCGGTTCCCAAAAGGAGAAGAAATTCTTGTCATCCCTGGGACAGGCCATGCCATTACTCCGCCAGAATAATCTTTCCCACTATTACCCATTCTAATAATCATTGAGGTAATATTATCGGCTTCACGTTTTAATTCATCTTCCATTTTTTCAAGTTCTTTACGATCTGAAACTAATTCTTGTCTAAGTCTTTCCTGTTGCCCCCTAGATACTACTAAAGTGTCTCTCTTACTGGCTACTTCAGCTTTTAAGGAAACTAATTGTCTTTGGTCTGTTTCTAACTGTACTTTTTTATCTTCTATTAAATCTCTTTGGTCTCTTAATGATTTTAAAAGATCAATATCATGTTGTACAATTAATTTCACCATATCTAAGTTTGTTAGAAGTTCTTGAAGGTTCTTAGAACTTAGTAACACTTCAAGATAACCCACATTACCCCTACGGTACATCACATTTAACCTTGAACCAAATAAATCTGATTTCTCTTCTATTTCTTCTTCTGCTACAACTAGTTCTTGTGTTGTCGTTCTAATTTGTCCTTCTACAGTTGTAATTTGTCGTGCTAATTGCTTTTCTTCTTCCTCTGTCTTCTCGATATCTTGATTAATTTTTTGCAATTGTGCCAGTACACCTTGTTCTCTCTTTTCAAGTTCCTTTATTCCTTTAGTAACTTCTTCGGTTTTACTATTAATGTCATTTAATTGTTCTCTTAATCCCTGCGTATCATTTGCAAAAACAGTAACTGTTGTCACCAAGATAATCAATGCGATTAAAATTAATTTTATTCTTTTAAAATGCACTTTCTAGGGGCCCCCTTCCAACTAAACTTTTAAATGCTTTCTTAAGGATATAATACTTCCTAAAGCACCAACACCACTTCCTAACACCACAAACATATATGTTGTTCTTTGCATCATGGTATCAATAGGTAGTAAATATCCACTAAATATTGCTGTGAATCTAAGGTTGATTGCTTCTAATGTGTATTGGTATCCGTAATGTACCATCAATAGTGCTAATACAGCACCTATTAAACCTAAAATTACACCCTCCACCACAAAGGGCCATCTAATAAACCAATTGGTAGCTCCAACGTATTTCATGATATTTATTTCTTGTCTTCTAGCATTTAGGGCCAACTTAACTGTGTTGGAGATAATAAACATTGCTACAAGAATTAAAATAAATATTAACACTAAACCAATTGTTCTAATAAAGGTCGCCATTCGTAATAGATTTTGGATAATTTCTTCGTTATATCTTACTTCATCAATACCATCAACATTTTCTAAGACTGCTACAACTTGATGGGCAGTCTCAATATCCCACAAATGAATAATATAGGAATTAGATAAAGGATTTTCTTGGAAAAACTCCAGAAGATATCCCTCTTCTCCCCAGCTTTCCTTATAATTGGCTAATGCCTGCTCTTTAGATTCATATTCAACCATTCGAACATCGTCAAGGGCATTGATCACCTGTCCTACTCTTGCAGTTTCCTCTTCTGTTAAATCTTCCTCTAAATATACACGAACTGTATCGAAATCTGATTGAAGGGTCTCGGCTGCATTATTAATGTTTAATACTAAGATGATGATTAACCCTAAAACCACCAATGATGCCGCAACTGAACCGATTGAAGCCAAACTCATCCCTCTATTACGCCATAACCCAACAAAACCTTGTTTAAAAATGTATCTGACGGTTCTAATCTTCATAGCCATATGCCCCCTTTGCTTCGTCTCGAATAATTCTGCCTTTTTCGAGGGCAATAACCCTTTGTTGCATTACATCTACAATGTCTTTTGCATGGGTTACCATTAAAATTGTTGTACCTCTTCTATTAATTTGTCTTAAAACCTTCATAATTTCCCAGGCTGTTTCTGGGTCAAGGTTACCAGTAGGCTCATCGGCAATTAATATTGAAGGGTTATTAACAATGGCTCTTGCAATTGAAACCCTTTGTTTTTCTCCTCCAGATAATTGATGGGGATACTGGTTAGCCCTTTCACTTAGCCCTACCATCCCTAACATCATGGGGACTTGCCTTCTAATTTCCTTTGATGAGGCTTCGACAATTTCCATAGCAAAAGCTACATTTTCAAAAACCGTTTTATTAGGTAAAAGTCTAAAGTCCTGAAAAATAACCCCTAGGTTCCTTCTTAAGTAGGGTACTTTTCTTCTTGAAACCTTTGTAATATCTTGATTATCGAGATAAATTTTACCCGATGTAGGTTCTTCCTCTTTTAATAATAGCTTAAAAAAAGTAGATTTACCTGCTCCACTAGGTCCAACTAGAAAAGCAAATTCTCCTTTTTCTATTTTCAAATTTACATTCGTTAAAGCTTGTACACCATTAACATATTTTTTAGTTACGTTACTCATTTCGATCAAAGTTATCAACTCCTGTTATCCACAATATATTCTTCGACATAAAATCTATTTTTCCTTCTTAAAAACAGTAGAGATCTTTGGGAAAATGTACCTAGTTTTTCATTAAGTGATATAATAAAAGATAAATTTCAATAATAATCCTTTTTTCGCATATCTACTGTATTCATTATAACAATATATAAGCCTTAATTTCAATTGTATTGATTACCAAAATTCGATACAATAGATAGTAAGTAACTGGAAATTGAAGCTTTAGGAGGAAGAAATAATGAAAAAAATCATTCGACAGGAAATTTTAAACAAGAGAGAAGGCCTTGACCAGCAGGCTGTACAGGAAAAAAGCGAAAAAATTTATGATCTGTTAACTGCCACTGACCATTATCAAAAAGCTCAATGTGTCATGCTTTTTTTATCTTTTCGAAATGAAGTAGACACTAATAAAATCATTCAAGATCTATTAAAAGCTAATAAACGAGTATTTATTCCCGTAACAGTTCCCAAAACAAAAGCTTTAATAGTCTCCGAATTAAAGGACCCCATTAATGATCTTGAGGTTGGTACATTTGGTGTGCTAGAACCTAAAAAAGAAGCCCTTAGACCAGTTTCCCCCGACCTATTAGATTTAATTATTGTTCCAGGGGTAGCCTTCGATAAAAGAGGCTATCGCATCGGCTATGGAGCTGGATATTATGATCGCTTTTTGCCAAACATTAACCCCCAAGTTCCTTTAATTGCCCTTGCCTTAGAGGTTCAAATGATTGACTTAGTTCCAAATGATAATTATGATTTTCCAGTTCAATATATTATTACTGAAAATCAAATTATCACCTGTCGAGGGTAAATTCTAGAGAATTCATCTATTCCAACGGTAGGCGAAAAATTTGGAAAAAGAATGTATTGCAATGTGGATTTTCTGAAAATATGGAATGTGGATTTTATTTAAGCAATGGGAATTTAAATAAAAATAAATTGATTGGAGGAAATACTAATGAGTAAATACGAAGAAGGGCTAAAGATCATTGAAGAAAGGTGCGGCAACAACAAGGATAATGTTATCTCACTTGCAACTATTGCGACAGAGCCAAGTGCTGATGGAAATCCCATACCCATTGTCCGTGATATAGATGCATATTATGAGGAGGGCGTTTTTTATGCTGTAACCTATGGTAAGTCAAATAAAATGCATCAAATAGCCCAAAATAAAGAAGTTGCATTTTCAGTTAACTTCGAGTGGTTTTCTGGCAATGGAATAGGTGAAAATCTTGGTTGGGTATTAGACCCGAAAAATGCTGAAATAAGAACTAAACTTCGTGAAGTTTTTGCCCCATGGTACGATGACGCAAACAATGAGCAAGATGAGAATTGCTGTATTTTAGCAATCCGCCTTACGAGAGGTACAGTAATTAAAGATCACGGTGCTGTCCGTTACAATATGGACTTTGTGAATAAGATAGAAACAAATGAAGGAATAATTATATAAAACAGCCAGGTAAATATTCATACTTCTACAATACTTCTACGCAATAACATAGTACATAACCCAATAAGGCAGGGCGATTTTAGCCTTGTTTTATTTTTTGCAGAATAATTAAAATAACCCCCTAGTAAAATAGTAACATTACTTTTAAAAAAGCCAAGAGTTATAATCAATATCAAGTACTATAATTAATATCAAGTGATATAACCAATATCCAGTACCATAATTAATATCAAGTAATATAACCAATATCCAGTACTATAATCAATATTGAGTGTATTTTGATACTCCCTAATGTAATAATGGAGTGGAATTCAAAGAATCCCACCCCATTTTTAACAAAGAGCCTATTAAATTTTAACCCCCATCTAAACCATCATCTATTCAAGGCAACAGATTTCCTACCCTGCTTTATTTCTCTTTTTTATTATTTTTAGATAAGTTTTCTAGCTTTTTATTAATTAGATAGTTTAGAGTGCCTTCTGGGTATTGGCCCCCTTCATCCTTTTCTCCCATAGGGATTCCAGTTAATATTTCAATCCCCTCTTCTACACCACCAATGGCATAGATATGGAATTGTTTATTTTTAACAGCTTCAACTACCTCTTCTTTAAGCATTAAATTTTTTACATTCTGCTTAGGAATAATAACCCCTTGATCTCCGGTTAAACCATTATGTTTACATACATCATAAAAGCCTTCTATTTTCTCATTAACGCCACCAATAGGTTGTATTTCTCCCTTTTGATTAATGGAACCTGTTACTGCTATAGATTGCTTTATCGGCACTTCTGCAATACTAGATAGGATGGCATATAGTTCTGTACTTGAAGCACTGTCTCCATCAATCATCGAGTAATTTTGTTCGAAACTAATACTAACTGAAAGGGAGAGGGGGTTCTTTTGAGCATATTGACTTCCTAAGTAACCACTAAGAATTAATACACCTTTATCATGGATACTACCACTCTTTTTAACTTCCCTTTCGATATTAATAATACCCGATTTTCCCTGATAAGTATTAACGGTTATACGACTTGGCTTTCCAAAGCTATATTCCCCTGTTCCCATCACTACTAAACCATTAATTTGTCCTACCTTTTCTCCTTCTACATCCATCAATAAAGTACCATCTTTAAACATTTCATTAAGTTTTTCTTCGTATTTGCTGTTGCGATGTATCTTTTGTTGAATGGCCTTTTCAACATGTTTCTTGAGAATAAGGGGCTGCCCATCCATCTCTGCCCATGCGTCAGCTTCATATAGAATCTCCACAATTTTATTAAATAGAGAACTTAATTTCTCTTGGTGATCAGCTAATCGAGAACTATACTCTATTACCCGAGCAACAGCTTCCTTATGGAAATGTTTTAATCCTTCCTTTTCACAATGGGATGCAATAAATCTTGCCATTTTTAATATATTTTCATCATCCTTTGTCATTTCTACATCAAAATCTGCCATTATCTTAAATAGTTTTCTAAAGTCTTCATCTATGTGATACAGTCCATGATAAATTTCCGAATCACCAATTAATATTACTTTAGTTTCTAAGGGAATTGCTTCCGGTTTTAGGGTAGATGTCACAACATAGCCCATCTGTTTATTTAAAGACTCTATATTGATTTCACCCGTTTTTAATGCTCGCTTTAAGGTCTCCCAACCATAGGGCTGTGAAAGAACTTCCCTAGCATTTAATATTAAAAATCCTCCATTAGCAGCATGTAATGCCCCAGGCTTTATTTGCATAAAGTCAGTTTTTAAAATTCCCATTTCATTTTTATATTCAATTGTACCAATTAAATTATAAAGGGTAGGGTTACTTTCATTAATAATAGGGGCTTGATCTAAATCTGAATTATCTATAAACAAATTAACCCCATATCGATTTAAGAATTTATCATCTTTTTGTACCTGCATCATTAATAACTGTTCCACTTGGTTATCTTCTTTTTTATCGTTAAAATGTTCAAGATTCTCAACAATATCCTGCTCCAAATGATTAATATACTCTACAATGGACTTTCTATGACCATATCGCTGTATTAACTTGGTAATATAGTAATTAACAACATTGTATCCAACTTCTTCATCTAGTTTAGTTAATTTGATACTATATTCTTCTTCTAAATCCTTCACTTTATTTAATGTATCCATCGTCTCAATGGCTAATTGATTTGAAGCCTCTCTAATCTTTTCCACTTCCGAAATAGGTAAATGACTATACTCTTCTTGCTTCATTGGTCTACCATCTAATAAAGGAATAGGTACTAATCCCCCCTCCGATTCTTTAAAGGTGAACTGATACTTTTCGGCAATTTTGTTTAATTCTGCTATAATCACTTGATTTTTTTGAGAAAATTCACGATATAGTTCACTCTTTTTCGTCTCGTAATCGGATGATGTAAAGGTTAATGGAATTTCTTTTAGTAATTGTTCCACCAACCACTCCATATCTTTTTTAAATTGTAACCCTAAGCCGGCTTCCATACACAGGGCTTTAGGCCGGTCTGGGTTCTTAAAATTATAAACATAGATCCAGTCGTTAGGAATCTCCATCTCTTCTGCTAGCTTTTCTGTAATGGAGTGGGAATAGCTACTACGGCCTGTCCCACTTAAACCAGCAATGTAGATGTTATAGCCTTTTTTCTTCATCTTTAGACCGAAGGCTAATGCATTAACCGCCCTTTCCTGCCCGATGATTCCTTTTAGTGGTCCCAAGTCAGAGGTTGACTCAAAATTTAGATCTTCTATCCTGCACCGACTAGTTAATTGTTTTTCATTTAAGCGAAGTTTTTGCATATAAATCCCCCCTCTGTTTATTAGTTTATATATACCTATTTTCTAGCAGATTAACAACAAAAATCCTAATCTTCCGATATTTTTGAAAAAAAGAAAATGATAATAATCTTTTTTATGACTATTATCATTTCCTTTTTAATTATTATTTATTGATTATTTTCCCCCAGCTCTTAGTACATTGGCTTGGTGGTTAGCATCACTTCTACCATCTACATGTCGTGTGCTGTTTAAGAAATATAAATCAAAATGTCCATTAAAACTATTATTAGTAATATATTGAATATCGTGGGGTAATGAACTAGCTGAAGCAGCAATTCTTCTACCGTCAACTTCAACAATAACTGCTCGTGTTGCCCAACTAAAATTACCGCCCCATACTTCCTTCATAATATTTGCATCTCTAGCTGTTAGGGGTTCAGTATCGGCATGATTAGCTCCAATTGTACGTTTTGCCTGCCAACTTCTACCTGTTTGAAAATCAATAATTGTAAATATTTTTCCGATAGGTACAACGTATTGTGCTTCCGTCCACCAATCTAGTAATTCGCCAAATCGAGGCCCAGGGGTTGGTTTAACCGGAACTTGATATACAGGAATTGTTAGTTTTTGACCAATTCTCAACACACTATTATCCGTCAGTCCATTAACTTGCTTTAGCTCTGCAAAGGGAATTCCATATTTAATTGAAAGGTTCCACAAATCGTCTCCATTGGCTACAGTATGGGTTGTAAAGGTCTTTGTTACTCCACTACTCGATTGATTCCCTTGGTTGTTATTGTTACTATTGTTACTGCTACTATTGTTACTGCTACTATTATTACTTGATGTATTAGGGATAAGTAATATTTGCCCTTCATAGATATGTTGACCAGCCTTTAGATTGTTTAAATCTAATAGTTGCTGTAAATTGACATTAAACTTTTGACTAATTATCCATGGTGTATCATTTCTTTCTACTCGATACTGTTGGGTTTGGGCAGATGTGGTTGATGGGATTTTTAATATTTGTCCAGGGTATATTTGAGAACTAGCTGTTAATCCATTTACCTTTAAAAGTTCACTTAAACTTACACCCAAACGATTGCTAATTAACCACGGCGTATCGTTTCTTACAACGGTATAATTAGTCAATTGCCCACTTGATGGCACCATTACTGTTGCTCCTACCCATAAGTTTGGATTAGCCCGATAGTTGGGATTTAATTGATAGATCCTCTCTAAGCTTGTATTGTATTGTTGAGCTATTTTCCATAGGGTATCTCCACTTCTAACGGTATGGGCTTGATTTGCAAAGGTAAAGCCTGCGGTAGAAGTAAAGAGGGTTGCAGCTAAAGTAGTTCCTACAATGATCTTTTTTATGTTTTTCTTCATTAGGTTGCCTCCTTTTGTAGAATTATCCTGTCCTTTAATATAATTCTAGGAGCCCCCCCTATATCCTTGATGTAAATTATGGTTATCTCTTATAGAAAGCTTCATTTACTTATATTTCATGTACCCCCTTAGCTATTGATATGTTTTTATCTCCCCACTAAAGAAGAACTATTCCTTTTATATATTATAATACAGCTATGCTATTGTCTTTTAATCTGATTATTACTATTTTAACAATATATGATATACTATAACATATGAAGTATTACATGAAGGGTTAATTACCCTACCAAGGAGGAGTTTATGAAAGGGTTTATAAAGGAATTTATGAAAGATTCTATGAAGGAATTTAAAAAAGTCTTTTTTATCAGTTTTATTATATTTTTAGTTTTCTTTATTCCTCTGGCCTTTTATATAGGCAATATAATTGGAAACTTGCAGGTGGGCATAAATGTAGAAGTGGCTGAACCAGATGAATATAGAGACAAGCTTGAAGAAGGTAACAAAAACAGCAAGCAAGAAAATATTCTATTGATTGGTGTTGCCGATGGGTCTTTAGCCGATACCATTATGCTTATTAATTATAATCGCAAAGGAAATACTGTCGATTTAATCAGTATCCCTAGAGATACCTATTACCCAAGGGAAGGATACAATACTGCCCATCAAAAGAAGATCAATGCTGCCTATGGTGTTAGGGAAGATAAGGCTTATTCCATGATGAAGGCCGTCAGTAATCTGTTGGATATCCCCGTCCATCATTATATAGCCGTTGACTTTGATTCGGTAGTAACAATTGTAGATGCCCTTGGAGGAATTGAAATAGACATAAAGGCAGACATGAAACACACCGATTATGCCGCTAGTCCACCTCTCATTATAAACTTTAAAAAGGGACAAACCCTACTTATGGGGCAAGATGCGTTAAAATACTTAAGATATAGAGAGCCTAAAGAGGCCGACCTCGGAAGAATTAGACGGCAACAGGAGTTCCTTGCTGTACTTGTTAATAAGGCAGTAAGACCTACTAATATTCCTAAGTTATTAAATATTGCATCTGATTCTGTTGAAACCAGTTTAAGTATAAATGAAATTTTAAACTTAGCTAATACCTATAGAAACAATAATACTAAGCTTGAAACCTATACTTTGCCGGGCAAAGGAGAATATATTGGCCCAACAAGTTACTATATACTTGATGAACAGAAGACTAAGGAGCTAATACGAGAAATTTACGAAAATTAAGAGGATACCATTATAATTATTGCACTTATTTCTATATCTCTATCAATAAAAGGTGGTGCTCCTTATTAGATATCCTGTTAAATAAGGGTAGACCGTAGGTTAAGAAACATTCTACGGTCTACCCTTATTTATTTCTTTTTGTTTTTTAAAGGCAAGTATTTATTAATTATAATCAAATGTGGGCTTCTACTATACTTTTTTACTTTAAGTTCACTTGGCTTTTTTATCTTTTAATTTGTTTCTATCTGTAAATATTGATAGTATTACTGCAACAATAAATGCAATAGCAATCCTATAAAGAGAACTATCAATCCCTGCTATAAGCAAAGATAATTCCAAAATAACATAAATCCCAAAAAACTTTAAACCACTTTTAAAATCCATAGTTCACCTCCAGTTACTTTTTAACAACCTATCATTTAGATTTCACTTTGTTTATTTATTATTTTATCATCATCAATACATAAATCAATACTTATTGCTTGTTAAAATTATTAAATATAAATATTTCAGAATTTTTGTTCTATTAATCCATTTACTTTTTTTTATTTTATAGTAATATTTATTCGTTAACTAATTTAGCTAAATTAACTTAACTAACAAAAGGTGGAATTAAAATAAAAAACAACTTATCAAAAGTATTATCAGTATTAATTTCCTCAGTCATTGTAAAGATATTTTAGATATATTTAGATTTAGATATAGTTATTAAATATTATAAGTATACATGGACTTGTAGCTACGCTATCAACACAAGCCCACAGAATGGGGGTAGGTTTTATTGAAAAATAACAAAAAATTTATAGTAGGATTGGCTTTGGTTAGTGTTGTAATACTATACTTTTATGCTAACATGTTTATCCAACATAAAAGGACACAAGTTTTACTTTACTCAAATCTTGTTTCAGTAAACTATCAAATTATTGAGGGTATAAGAAATGAAGATGAATTCCTTTTAAAGCATACTTATCAATATTTTAGTTTGGCTAATAGTATGACTGACCCTAAAGTTTCAAATGAGGGAACACAGTATATAAATTATATGAAAATGATTTTGGGGCTATATACAGTGGAAGAATTAAAAGATATTGAGTTGGAAGAAAGATTAATTGATTTTAAATTAGATTATATTAATACAGGATATGGATTGAGTGTATTATCTCCTCCAAAGTTAATGTCATTCCTAAAGCTTGAATTTATACCTGAAATAAGATATACGGCAGAAACGATAGAATTGTTAGAGTACCTAGAAAGATTAGCAGACCAAAAAATTGAGTAATATTAATTATTTTGTTAGACAAAATTACAAGGAAGTAAGAATAGGATATAGACAACAAACAATTAAGTTACACTGAAAAAAAGCTCTAATGGAAGTGTTTATTCCATTAGAGCTTTTTTAAAACGGTCTACCCTTTTCTACTCTCTTCTTTTTAGGTTAATGTTCCATATCAGTTAGTTAAAAACCGATCTTATTTGATAGGTAACCTCATTACCCAATACATTAAACTCAACATATCTGTAGGCTTCAGTAGGACTTGTGGGTCTTTGTTGATGAAGGCCCGTTGCAATATATCTTACCCCATTATAGAGGTTTACTTGTAGGTCTTCTCCTCCATAAAGTACAAATATGTTTCTACCCTTTTCTGCTTCTTTTGTTAGGATTTCTGCCAACAGTTCAGCCTCTAAGCCATCACTAAAGCCCTTCCCACCCCAAATAGGGTTCGGTAGAATAATAAAGACATTATTCTTCTTACTAGTTTCTAATTGTTGCTTTAGGTAAGGCCATTGTTGGAAGTTGGTTTGTCTTAATCCATTCTTACGGTTATCTAGCCTAATAATTAAGCTATTTTCATCCTCTAAATGGGTATGTCCAGCAACTGCCGATACATAAGGTGTTTTTATATCACTTCTAATACCTGCCCCAACCTCTCCAGTAAAGAGGGCTCTATTGCTATTTTCATTTATCAATTTAATAATATTGTTATTAACATAGCGATCTAGAAGGGTACTTTTTTGTTGTAGCCCTATCCCACTATGGGCAGTAATTACTGTTCCTTTTGTAGCAGCAGGTCTGTAAAGGGGGTCTTTTATCACATTTGATGTAGACGAGCTTACAGTCACGTTAGAAGGATATACCGCCTGTAGGTCATCAAAGATTAATGTACCCTTTGCTTTTTCATTACTATTTGTCTCTGCTACATACAGTCGATCTATTCTAACTGGGTATGAAATGTTAGATGGAAGCGTTGCCTCAAGATATTTCCAGCCAGTCCAGTCAACCCCTTTTGAAAAATCAATAATGTGGGCTGTACCATTGGCATCAAAAACCCTTCCTCTAATCCACTGTTTTGACTGGGCACTTGCATTCACCCATACTCCAATTCTACTTGGGCTACCATTAATAGTGATCCCACCATTACTATAGTCCATATAGGCTGCTCTAGTTACATCTGTTGTTGTGAAATCATATTCTAATGCTACTGCTTTAGAGTTATTTCGCCCGTTATTTACCAACGTAACAGAACCTGTAACTTCCTGTGGGAAACTATTAAATCTGACCTTCATTTCATTAAAGTTATCCAAAGTTACCTCTACCTGTTGATTACCTATGACAACCGGAATCGTACCTTTGCCATTTTTATAGGTCGCCTCTAATTGAGATTGCCCACTATTATTTCCTGCTGTATATACCCCATTGGCTACAGTACCTAGCCCCTTTGTATCTTTCCAAGTAATTAGTCCTGCATTAATAGGTGCCCTATAGCCTAATGGGTCAACTCCTATTACACTTAAATTGGCCGTTCTACCTTGTGATAGGGTAATTGATTTAGGCGTAATCTCTAAATTTGCAGGTTCATCCAATACCTTAACACTCACTTCTGTCGTTTTCCCTAAATATTCAACCACAATAGTAGCATTACCAGCTCTATTCGGGGTAAAACGATTACTATTAAAGGTCCCACTACCTTCTTTTACAGAATAACTTACCTTTGTAGGATCTACCCAAAACGGATTATAATTTGTATCATATGCTGTAACTCTTATTTCAACAGAAGTATCTTTAAATACATTTTGATTTGCTGCTACAGCCTTAAGTCCTTCTATATTTCCTTGAGGTAAGTTAGATATAACAGCTAAGCCGTTTATGATTCTTCTCTCTGCACCATCAGAAGGAGTATTAATAACCCTTGGTGCATAGCTTCCTAAGGGTCTCGTTATCATGGTTGTAGAACCACCACCATCCATAATAACAGCTTCATGACTTCCTAACTCAATCAGCAATCTTGCTAAACGGGTTCCATCAAGTCCTGGCCATGAGCTATTTCTACCATCTACCGTTACAAGAATTAATTTACTTCTATCCTTAGTAACACCAACTGCAGTTCTAGGAGCATTTCCTGTCACATTTGTTTGGGTAAAGTTTGGCACAACTTGTCCATTACTTACAAGTAAGGTTCCTCCCCCCATAGCTAACTTTAGATTTTCAATTCCGGGAGTTATTTGAATGTCAATAGTAATACGGTCTCCTACATTTAGGTTATTAGCTAATTGTCCACCATTAACTCCTGAAGCCATAATAATATAACCATTCTCAGGAATCTGAACTGCTGGTAAAGCTTTTCTTACTTCAACAACAACATCATTGACAACAACAACCTCCACCATATCGGGACGATCACTTGCGACCCCTGGCGAATGGGTTCCCCAGTTTCTATCAATTACTGTAATTAGCTGAAATCTTGAAGAAAGTTTGTTGATAGCCCCTAGTCTTAATTGCTTACCTTGATCAGTTTTAAGGTTTAAGGTATAATCTAAATACTCTGCAAAAGCATTATTATTGTTATTAATGTATAGGGTTCCTAACTGATTATTGATTACTGGACTACTGATCATCCTTCCATCTTTAACCATAACCCCCATTGGTGAATCTGGGTTTGTCATATAAAAGAAATCACCGTTAATAGCCCCTACTACATTTTTTTGTCTACTAACCATTGTCGAAAGAGTTTCCTTCGTAGTTAAACCACCAGAACTTTGTAATAGGTCTAATTCAAGGGTATCATCCATCAAGTCAACATACATAACATTAGCATTTAGCCATCCATTCTGGTCGAAGCGTTGGATATGACTCTGGGTAACTCCTCTAGATATTCTCTCTGTTGTAACTCTTTCATAAAAACTATTATTTGCAAAAGCTCCTGAAGATAAGCTCAACAGAAATACTACAATCAGCAAACTTGCAACTACTTTTTTCTTATGTAGTTTCATTGGCAATGCCCCCTTAGTTGTCCTTTTTTGGAAGTAAATAAGTATCATTTATTAGTATATATCAACCACCTACAATGTCCATTACAAGCAGATTACAATATTATTAAGTTTTGGTATTAAAAAAAATGACATGATTTTCACCATGTCACTTTTTACTATTATTCAGGAAATCTAGCTTGTAATTCAATTTTTTTAGGCAGTTCTTTTAAATCGGTTTTAGCAATAACATAGGGATGGGTTATTACTTGTGCAACTAATTCACCTTGTTTGGGATCAGTAAACAATGCATAAACCACTAATTTTTCTTCATCTTCTTCCTTAACGATTTGCATCTTTTCTATATCAACCTCGTATCCAGCGGTTAATTTTTCTCCTCTAGTTACTATTACATAGACTTGGTCATCAATTGTTGTTGCTAGAGCCCTTTCCAACATCTTATACCTTGATATAATTTCTTTTAAGCTATCAGGTACTGATTCATCTTCTACAATGACATAGTTTACAGTCTGCTCTCCACCAGAGAAAAATCTAGGTACGCATCTAGTAATGGCCGCAACTAAAACAATTAGTACAATAACAGTAATTAATAATTTCCAATTAAGTCTTGGAAACTTGGGTAATCTTACTTTTCTATTCATTGAGTTCCCCCCTTCCAATTATTTCTTCATGGCTTCTCATTTCTATGTTTATTCTTCAGGGGGAGGAAATATTCAATAGATTTACTAAAAAAGGCCCCCAAAGGACCTTTATAGTGGAAAAATACGTCTTATTCTATTAATGGATTATACAAGTATAAAAAAATGATTAAATATTAGTCACCAAAACTATATATTAGAAGTCTCTGTTTTTTTCTTAAATAGAGGTTTAATTCCTCCATTTTCTAAAATATTCATCACATATTCAGATATTTTTTCTCCTTGAATTTTTTCTCCTGTAGTACGGTTATATACAGTACCAGCTTCAAGATTTACCTCTAATTCATCTTCATCATTTACCTTCTCACTTATTCCTGGCACCACCATAAGAGGAAGGGCTAAATTTGTAGCATTTCTAAAAAATATTCTTGCAAAGGAATCTGCTAAAACAACACTAACACCTGCATTAATTAAAGTAATAGCAGCGTGCTCACGGCTTGATCCACATCCAAAGTTAGTGGCAGCTACAACAATATCACCTTTTGTCATCCTCTCAACAAAGGTTGGGTCTGCTCCTTCCAAACAGTGTTTTGCAATATCTTCTGGCTTAACAAGTTCTAAATATCTACCGGGATATATTTGATCGGTATCAATGTTTTTGCCAAAAACAAAAGCTTTTCCTGTTATTTCTTTATGCATTTACTTCTACCTCCTTCAGTAATTGCCTTGGATCTGTAATTTCCCCCACTAGGGCTGCTGCTGCAACACTGGCTGGTGAGGCAAGATATATTTTTGCACCAGTACTCCCCATACGACCAGGGAAATTACGATTAGTTGCACTAATACAAACTTCTCCATCTGCAAGGAGGCCAGCATGAGTACCTAAACAGGGCCCACAACCGGCTGCTGCAAAAGTAGCTCCCGATTCAATAAGCGATTGTACATAACCTAACTGCATTGCATTTTGAAAAACTTCATTGGATGCTGGAATGACAACTAGTCTTGTTTCTGAATTAACTTTTTTACCATGAAGTATTTTATAGGCAGCTTCGATATCTTCTAACCTACCACCTGTACATGAACCTATAAAAGCCTGATTAACCTTAACTATTTCTACCTCTTCTAGCGGAAACACATGGTCTACGCTATGGGGCACAGCCAATTGGGGGGATAGATGACTTACATCAAAGATATAGTTGTCTGAATATTGATAATCGTCGTCTGTTTCATGGATGATAAATTCTTCATTAGTTCGCTTGCTTAAATAATTTAATACCTTGGAATTAGGTTTCATATAGGCGGTTTTGGCTCCCATTTCCACAGCCATATTGCAGATTGTCATTCTGTCGGCTACGTCGAGGTCATCTACATAACTTCCTGAAAATTCGATGGCTTTATATACCGCTGCATCTGCCTTAAGCTGTCCTAGTATATGCAAGATCACATCCTTTGCATATACGCCTTGAGAAAGCTGACCATTTAATTCAATCTTCATCACTTCTGGCACTCTAAACCACAACTCACCAGAAATTAAGACTGTAGCCATATCGGTAGCCCCTAAGCCTGTACCAAAAGCACCAAAGGCTCCATGGGTAGTTGTATGGGAATCTGTGGCAACAAGAATCATCCCCGGCCAAACAACTCCTGCTTCTGGCATTACTTGATGGCATACTCCAGTATTAATATCAAAGTGATACTTTAAATTCTGCTCTTTCGCAAAGTCCCTCATTTCCTTATGAATTTGGGCAGTCTTTATTGTTGGTGCTGGTGAATAATGATCGAAGACAAAAGTCACTTTTTCTCGATCCCAAACTTTCTTTCCTCCCATTTCATAAAATGAATAGACGGTTTGTAGGTATAGATCATTAACCTCTGCAAAGTCAATCTTACAATTAACAATTTCACCCGCTACAACCTTCTCTTTCCCTGCAGCCTTAGCTAATATTTTCTCTATTGCATGCATTTGATTCCCTCCTCATGTTCATCTTTAAGCTATTCAATATTAATCTCAAAATTATCTATTAACTATTAATATTAGCAAGAAAGATGCCAAATTTTAAATATGTACCATCCTTCCCTCTCTAAAATCAAGGAAGGGCACAATATGATAACTATGAATTTGTATTTGAGTTATGGAAACAGGAAAGAATCAATACTTTGCAGAATATTTTATTTTTTGAGTAGAACATTAATTCTGAGAAAAAACAACACTTCAATTAAATGAGGAAATTGCATAATTATTATTAAATTTATATTAATGCAAAATGAAAACTTCGCTGTTTAGTGTTCAATGAGTAATATAAATGATGTTAGAAACATTCATACTAACAGTTCAATATTATAATTATAAACATTTGGTGTTAGTATAAAGGTTTATAACAAAGCGACTGCCTCGAAATCTAAGCTTTCGGCCATCTGCTTTTCACAATGCACGACTCAGCTTTCACCTTTGCATAAAACGAATATAAATTCGGATTTATGGTATTATGCAATTTCCTCAAATATAAATTAATGCAATGAAAAAAACTGATACATAAGGTTTCGATTGTTACATTTTGTATCAGTTTCATCAACACCTATACTACTTATGGGTTTGTTTCTGAATAAATTATTTTTTACGCTGATAATCATTTAAGATTCGCCACAAATGGGTTCTGCTGATCCCTAATCTTTTTGCTGCTAAAGATTGGTTCCCTTTGCATTCCGATAAGATATGATAAATATGTCTCTGTTTCACTTCTTCAAGGGAATCCCTTTCATCTTCATTGTTAAAATAGTTATTAGCATCGTTTTTAGAATAATTTATAGTGGCATTTTTAAAACTATTTATAGTCTGATTTATATTGTGGTTTTTACTATTTAAAGGGACAGGGACATATTCTTCTAAGATTTCTTCAACCTCTTGTTTTGTAATGATATTATCGTTTAAAACCACAAGTCTTTCAATTACATTTTCCAATTCCCTTACATTGCCCGGCCAATCGTGCCTATATAGTTCTGCTATTGCATCCTCTGCAATCTCTATCTTCTTAGCTAGTTTAGAAGAAAAGCTATTTATAAAATATTGACTTAATAATTTAATATCTTCTTTTCGTTCTATTAAAGATGGTATTCTTAATTTCAATATGTTTAATCTATAATACAAGTCTCTTCTAAACTTACCTGCTTCTATTTCCATTAAAAGATCTTTATTAGTAGCCGCAATAATACGAATATCTATTGGAATCACTTTATTTGAGCCAACTGGTCTGATTTCTCTTTCTTGAATTACCCTTAAAAGTCTACTTTGTAATTCAATGCTCATTTCCCCTATCTCATCTAAAAATATGGTTCCCCCATGGGCTTCTGTGAAAAGTCCTGTTCTACCAGCTTTTTTAGCTCCTGTAAAAGCACCTTCTTCATAACCAAAAAGTTCACTCTCTAACAAGCTTTCTGGAATGGCTCCACAATTTACTGCTACAAAGGGCATATTTTTCCGCTGGCTTTCTAGATGGATGCTCTGGGCAAACATCTCTTTTCCTGTTCCACTGCCACCTACAATTAAGACTGTACTATCATGTTTAGCATACTTTCTTGCATTTTCTATGGTTTTCATTAATACTTTACTTTCACCTATAATCTTTGAAAAACTGTATTTAGCCACATGACCTTTATGCAATAGATTTGACCTAATTTGCTCTTCATATTCTTTAATTTTCGTTATATCTTGAAAGGTAGCGACTGCTCCCACCGTCTGGCTCTTTAAAAGTATGGGGACTTGATTGGTTAAAACTTGAGTTCTTCCTATCTGTATCACTTCTCCAAGTTTAGGACTATTTGCTTTTACTACAGTAGCAAGTTTTAAATTAGAAGAAAGCTGATCAATTGACTTCCCCATCGCTTCTCTACTTTTAATTCCAAACATTTTCTCAGCCGCTGAGTTAAATGTAGTAATTTTTTCATCTTGATCTATCGAGATAACCCCTTCACTAATACATTGCAAAATTGCTTTAAATTGTTGGGTTTTTTCCCTTTCTTTACGGGCAATTCTAATGATTTCTCTTGCTTCTTGTATACTTTGGTCTATGGCTTGTGGGCTTGTTTCTAGACTAACTGTAGGAATATTATATTTTAATGCAATTTTTTCAGCAACTGTCCCCCCCAGTAGAGCATCAATCTTCTCACCAGTACTTAGTAAATGCCTTATATACCCTTCGCCATCTTCTTCATTTTTAATATGATATACCTTTAGGTTAGCGTCTAATATAGAACCAATCATTTGTATGCCCTCAATCATATCATCAAAACCAATAATACAAATGTTATTCCCATATTTTTTCGACTCATGGATAGCTTGAATCAAATCATAGGGAGAGACCTTTATCTCAATAACCGGTATTGATGGCACTGATTTTTTTATAACTCTGGCGGTGCCACCTCTTGATATGATTGCTTCTACCCCTTCTTTTTCTCTACGTCCCACAACTTCAATCGCATGATCTAAAAGTGCTAATTCTACCGCTACGTCATCGTAGTCTTTAGCCACTTTCTCGGCATCATTTTTAATTTTAGTGTGGGGGGCAATAATTAATATCGGTTTCATACTACATTCTCCTTCTCATGATCTGTAGCAATTACAAATTTAAACTATTTAAACTTACCTTGAAAAAAAGGAGCCTAAGCTCCTTTTAAGTAAAATTGATTTATTTATATAAAGTATCAAGTAAATTTAAAGCTAAAAAATTTAATTAAGAAGCAAAATATATAACTTTATTTTTTCATTGACTTTGCTACATCAACGATAGCATCAGCTGTTAATCCGTACTTCTCTAATAATTCATCTGGTTTTCCAGATTCACCAAAGGTATCTTGTGTACCGATTCTTTTCATTGGTGCTGGATAATGTTCTACTAAAACCTCTGCAACAGCTGATCCTAATCCACCGATAACGTTATGTTCTTCTACAGTAACAATTGCTCCAGTTTCCTTTGCAGCCTTTATAATCATATCTGTATCAATTGGCTTGATTGTATGGATGTTTACAACTCTAGCATTAATACCTTCTACTGCTAGTTTTTCAGCTGCCTCCATAGCCTTACTTACCATGATTCCAGTTGCTATAATTGTTACATCATTACCTTCCTTTAACTGAACCCCTTTACCAATTTCAAATTTATATGTATTTTCATCATTTAAAACTGGTACGCCTGACCTACCCATTCTCACGTATACAGGTCCATTGTATTCAGTAATAGCTCTAATTGCAGCTTTTGTCTCTACACCGTCGGCAGGAACGATCACTGTCATATTAGGAATAACCCTCATGCACGCAATATCCTCTAAGGCTTGATGGGAAGCTCCATCTTCTCCAACAGTAATTCCTGCATGGGTTGCACAAATTTTTACATTTAATTTAGGATAGCCTATTGAATTTCTTATTATTTCAAAGGCCCTTCCTGTAGCAAACATTGCAAAGGTACTGGCAAAGGGAATTTTCCCAGTTGTTGACAAACCAGCTGCCATACCCATTAAGTTTTGTTCTGCTATTCCTATATTAAAGAATCTTTCTGGAAAAGCTTTGCTAAAATCATGGGTTTTAGTAGATTTTGATAAGTCTGCATCTAGTACAACGATTTTATCGTTTTCTTTTCCTAATTCAACAAGAACCTCTCCATATGCATCTCTAGTAGCGATCTTTTTACTCATTACTTTTCCCCTCCTAATTCCATTAATGCCTTGTCAGCGTCCTCTTTCTTAGGAGCATTTCCATGCCAACCTACTTGATTTTCCATAAAGGAAACACCTTTTCCTTTAATTGTCTTAGCCACAATTACAGTTGGCTTTCCTTTTGTAGCTTTGGCTTCTTCAATAGCATTGATTATTTCTTCAAAGTTATGTCCATCAATCTCGATTACATGCCATCCAAAGGCCATAAATTTATCTGCTATCGGATCTATTCCCATTACTTCTTTATTTGGTCCATCAATTTGTAAACCATTGTAGTCAATAAAAGCTGTTAAGTTATCTAATTTGTAGTGGGCAGCTGCCATCGTTGTTTCCCAAACAAGGCCTTCTTGTAACTCTCCGTCTCCTAATAATGCGTATACTCTAGAAGACTTTCCATCTAACCTAGCCCCCATTGCCATACCTGCAGCTGAAGAGAAACCTTGCCCTAAAGAACCTGTGGACATTTCTACCCCAGGAGTCCCTTTCATATCAGGATGCCCCTGAAGCATAGCATCTATTTTTCTAAGTTTAAGTAGTTCTTCCTTAGGGAAAAAGCCTTTTTCTGCTAATGTTGAATATAGAACAGGAGCAGCATGGCCCTTAGACAGTACAAAACGGTCTCGGTCCTCCATCTTTGGGTTTTGAGGGTCCACCTTCATTTCGTGGAAATAAAGTACTGTTAAGATATCTGCCGCCGATAATGAACCTCCTGGATGTCCAGAACCTGCTTCGTGTAACATTTCAATAATGTTTCTTCTAACATTTGTTGCTGTTTCCTTAAGTAACTGATAGTCCTTCATGAAATATTTCTCCTCCAATACTTTTTTCTATTTTATTTCTTTAAAGCCTTCACCAAGAACTTCATGAATTGTCGTAATCATGATAAAAGCTCTGTTATCAACGCTATAAACAATTTCTTTTAACTTAGCTACCTGTGCTCGATTCACTACACAAAGTAGTACATCCCTCTGGTTACCTGTATACATACCTCTACCCTCTAAAACAGTTACCCCTCTACCAATTTCCATCATAATTTTTTTACCAATCTCTTCTGATGTATTAGAGATGATATAGAAGGCCTTTGCATAAGACAGTCCCTCTACAATAAAATCTGCAATTTTAACTAATATATACAGGGCAATAACAGAATAAAGGGCCGTTTCTACATTTCGACCAACAATTCCTGCTGCAGCAACAATAATTAAGTCTAAGATCATCATCATTTTAGCTGTACTGATTGACGGAAAGTACTTATTTAAAATTGCTCCTGCCAGATCTGTTCCACCAGTAGTTCCACCATATAGAAAAATCACGCCCAGACCAATACCCATAATCAGTCCACCATAAATACTTGCCAATAGAAGGTCTTGAGTAACAATAAACCCATGACCAAACAAAATAATAAATAATCTTATAAATGCTGAAAGCATTAAGGTGGCATAGGCTGTTTTAACGCCAAATACCCCTCCTAAAATAAGTATACCTGCAATAAAAAGAGGAATATTTATTGCTAGGTTAGTTAAGTCAATGGGAATTCCCATTGCTCTATATAGAACGATGGCAAACCCTGTTACCCCTCCTGGGGCAATTGTATTAGGCTCTAGGAAAAAGTTTAGTGCTAAGGCCATAAGTGCTGCTCCAACGGTTATTCCTACGTATTCGATGATTGTTTTGTATTTTAAATGTTTCACTTTTTCACCTCTCCATTACTTAACAGGGATTACCCCTTAATCATAAATCTAACTAAAAACTTTGGTAATACTAACATCCGTTTGTATCTACTTGGTTCCTTCATTAAACGATAAAACCATTCTAAACCTACTTTTTGATAAAATACAGGGGCCCTTTTCACTGTACCTGCGTGTACATCGACACTGCCTCCAACCCCCATTGCAACTTTACATTTTAGCTGATCTTTATATTGATCAATCCAAATTTCTTGTCTTGGTGCACCTAAACATACAAATAAAACGTCTGCACCTGAATGGTTGATATCTTCAACGATTTGGTGATGCTCTTCATTTTTAACATAGCCATGATGATAACCACCAATATTAATCCCTTTATACTTCGCTACAATGTTGGCAACTGCTGCATCTGCAACACCAGGCTTACCACCAAAGATGTAAATGGATTTGTTGTTGTTAGCACAATAAAGTAGCAGGTGGTGCATTAAGTCAATTCCTGTTACCCTTTCCTTAAGTCCCTTTCTTTTCATCTTAGAAGCAATAATTAGACCAATCCCATCGGCAACAACTAAATCTGCTTCTGTCAATATTCTAAACAATTCAGGGTTATCCTGTGCCAACATAACAATTTCAGGATTTGGAGTATAGATCTTTTTTAAAGAATCTCCTTCTACAAAAGAAGTCACTTTTCTAATGGCATCCTTCATGGTGATGGCATCTATCGGTACATTTAGTATCTCTACCTTTTCTCTCATTTTTTCACCTTCTTAGATTAATTCCATAAATATATCATGGGTCATCTTTGCTTTTTTCTTTAAGTTTAAGCTTGCTTTATCCAAAGTTGACTGTACTTCCTCATAGTTTTGTAAAATTTCATCAATGGCAGTAAAAAGTTTAATCTGATCTAAACGCTCAACTCTTCCTGCATTTCTTTGACTAACTAGCTTAAGAAAACTATTAATTTTTTCATCATATTCTAAACCCACCATAGGAACATTAACAATGGCTGCGAATATTAAAGAGTGGAGTCTCATACCAATCATTAAATCTAGACCATTTATTATAGATAATAAATCCTCTGGACTATATTGCTTATCCAGTATTTTAGGTTTAGTCTCCATCATATTTGCTATTTCTAAAGAAACCTCTAAATCATCTGGATGATGCATAGGAAGAAACACCACTTCAAAATTACTTTTTTGAAGATAGTCTCCTGCTTTAGCAATTATTTTTTTATACTCTTGATGATCTTTCCATTTTCTAACAGAAATACCCACTAGTTTTTTCTGGCTATTAAGCCCTTCCGAAGCAAGAATCTTCTCTGTTTTAGCAACAGTAGGAAGCTCCATACCAAAAGCTACGTCGGCAGTAACTTGAATATTTTTCTTAACCCCTAAAGACTGCATGAGCTCCTTCGACGGATGATCTCGAACTGTAATCACATCTACCTGATCTAAAATATATTTTGTGAGCTTTTTGTTTCTTCCCTTTATGATTGGTCCAAAACCATTTCCGTAGAACATGACTTTTTTCCCTAGTCGTTTTGCTAGGAATATAACGCCTAAATAATATATTAAGGATCTACTACTGGTGACATCTTGAAGGATAGAACCTCCTCCACTAATAACCACATCGCTTTTTTTAATTGTATTAAGCACTTCTTTAAAGTTATTTCGATTAATCGCCTTAACACCATAAAGCCTGCTGGTTTCTTCTGCATTATTGCTCATAACCACCACATTTACCTTTGGCGAATACACCTTCATTTGATTGACTATCGTTTGAAGTAATGCCTCGTCTCCTGTGTTTTGAAAGCCGTAGTATCCAAATAATAGAACATTTTTCATATTTCTAATTTCATCCTCTCTTTAGAAGATATTTTGATAACCTAGCTAATTTGCATAATACCATACTATGGGTTTTTCTTCTATTTATGCAATTTAGTTAATCATTAAATTTCTCTGCCCCAACCTTAATTAGCTTAACGCCTACTTCTAAAAGGGCTATAAAAATAATTGCCACAAGGATACCAAGTCCTAAAGAATAAACTGTTCTTATTGCTGATAAATAAATAGGGGTTCTAAAGTGACTAAAGGTATTAATTATTGAAGTTTGTCCCATTACTGCCGCTAAACCTGTAGCAAATATAAAAATTTTATATTTGTATTGATGGGCTAAATAAACTCCCATCATTAATGCAGGGAAAGCAATTAAAAACTCCTTAGTTCTAGGTCTTGCCATTAAAACATCACCTAAAAAGTTTCTTATTCTCATTTCAATAGCAGAAGCTTGAAGACCTGTAGCATGACCTGTTCTAGCAATATAGATATATCCGACTACTAATACTATTCCTGCTAAAAATACATAAATCACCTTTACATCTTCCATTAAGAGACGCTTTATGTCACCAAAACGTATCCCTACTTTGTAGTCTCCGTCTTTACGTCTATAGCCAAAGTAAGCTAAATATGCAATTGCAAAGACAACAAAAGGAACTAATTGACTAATTTTAACACCTCTGTATACATTCATAGCAATGAAATACTCAATATCAGCTAATATAGAGGCTACATAAACTGCTCCAATGCTAGAAATTAAAGAAGCAATTAACAAATCTTTTGCTGACCTTATCACTTTTCTAGTAAAGGGAATACCTTCATTCTTTTCTTGAAGATATTTATGGGTTTGTTTAATAAAATAGATCATACTTAAGGAAGCAAAAACAATTGCAGCAGTAATAGCTAGTAAATTAGCCGCAAGATCACGTCTGATCATTAGAATTCCAATTACAAACAATGCGCCTACTGCCATTAATAGGATATTATATTTTTGTTTTAGTTTGAATAACGTATTAATTAATAGTATGCCAGCTGCAACAATTCCCCATCCCATTATTATTTGGAAGGCTAATCTTACTTTAAAAGGTGCCATAGCACTACTGTCACCGATAGCCATACCATGTTGGGAAAGTCTTGCTTCAAAACGTTGGAACATGTTTTCATACTCAACTAAATCTGTAACATATTCAGTTCGATCAATTTTAAAGGGTCTAAAGTAAATTAATCTCATATTTCTTTCAGTTACTGCTCTATAAAGGGTATTTTCAATCTCTTCTGAACCTGAATAATGATAATAGGCAAATCTCATTTGAACAAATTCTGGCATTGAAAATACTCCTGTAGCGTTATAATCTAATGCCTTAATTAATGGGTCTATTCCTTTTTGTTTAATATATTCCCTTTGGACACTTCGCTCTATTAAACCAACTTTAATATCGTTTTCTACCATATAATTTTTTGTTACATGGGTATAGTCTGGATAACCAAATATGTCATCCCCATCGAAAATTAATACTGTTGGTTTAATACCATAGGTTTCATATTCGTTGAAGGTGGCAAAAACTAATCTTTCACTTAGCCAATCTAGATATTGATAGGGTCTAGGCATCACCTTTAATCCACTATTTTGAATTAATTCAACCTTTTCTGGATCAAGTCCTAAACCTAAATTTAGAAGCTTTGAGGAAATTAACCTTGGTTTTGTTTGAAAAACCCTTCCCATTTCATCTACTGCACGATCTTGTATAAAGAGGGCTTCTTCCCTCGTTCCTTTAAGAATAATTGAGTAGTAGGCTTCATCTTCTATTAATGTAAATTTTTCTTCATCATAGCGGGCCAATAATTTTTCAGAAACAAAATCGAAGGTCTCTTTAGAGTCTGAAATTAATAATACATCAAACTCAATATCATCACCTGCTTCAAGATGATTGACTATACCTGCTGGATAGTTATCCTTCCAATTTAAATCGGATATTATATTGCCTACCATTTCAACCTGTAGTGGTTTTCCTTCTTCGATTAATGAGGCTATTGTTTCTTCCCTTATTGCCACATATTGAACACCCAATCGATTAAATTCTTCAAACCACCATGATAATGATTCTTCTGATGTTTCTGCCAGCTGAACAAATTCATAGTAGTCTAAAACAATATCAACAGTATCATTATGATATTCAGTAGAAATTCTTCCTACAAAAGTAAAGGCTGTTACTAAAAAACTAATTATTAAAATCCCTATTAAAAAGTTATTTTTTTTCATAAGTTGTCCCATCCCTCTAATCTTAATTATGTTTTTTATCCATAAAAAAGACTTCCATTAATACCCTGGGGAAGTCTTATCTATTTAAGTCTTCTTGTATGTCATTTACTCTATTCTATAAGAACCTCTCACCATAAAAATTGTAGCAGTTTCGGCTTTTGCTCCCCTTCCATCGGCCCGTGGAATAATGAGCAGGTGGTTTTGGGGAATCACTTCACCTGTAGTAATATCCCTTCCAGCGGTAACGTCAGAAAGACCCCCACCAGGAGAAGCAACGGCAGTCGCTCGTCCACTTCTTAAAATCATTTCTGTTCCTTGCCCTGCAACTAGGGTTTGTCCAGCCCCCACATTAACAACTTCTAATGTAGTGGCACCACCTGTAGAAGGTGCTGTTCTAATTTGGTCATCAACATATGCCTTAATTTGATTAATCTTTTGCTCTACAAAGGACACCGTTACTAAAGGATCATCAGTAGATCCAGGCTCTTTGCCTGCAGCATAGACAAGTTGTCCAACAATTAAAGTCCCACACAAAATTAATAGTGAAAATAGCACTTTTTTATTCTTTTTCATTATAAAGTTGCCTCCCTAACTGCTATCTAAAGATTTGATGTTTACATTATACTATAATTTACTCTAAATTTGAAGTAATATAGTTTTATTTAATTATTTATGAAAATCCATAGATATCTAGATACACAAAAAGACCTAAGTTTCCCTTAAGTCTTCTATCCTTCATTATTAACTGATTAAAAATCAATTAAACCTAAACTGATCATTAGTCCATCATTGACTTTTTCCATCATCTCTTCATCTATATGACCTATCTTCTCTTCTAGGCGCCTTTTATCAATGGTTCGAATTTGTTCCAGTAATATTACTGAATCCTTTGGTAGTCCATAATCAGTTGCGGCAATTTCAATATGAGTCGGTAGCTTTGCCTTGTTAATTTGTGATGTTATTGCAGCAATAATAACAGTTGGACTGTATCGATTACCAATATCATTCTGAATAATCAATACCGGTCTAACTCCCCCCTGTTCTGATCCAATTACAGGACTTAAATCTGCATAATATATATCTCCTCTTTTAACATTCACACTATTCACACTCCGCCATTTTGACCTCATAATTTTCTAACGAAGATACATCTAAGCTTAACCCAAGTTCTGCCAGCGAAAGATTAATCGTTGCCATCTCTTGATAACCCTTTTTCATTCGCTCTCTAATTTCTACTTTTGTTTTTTCTCTAATATACAAATGCATTGCCTTTCTAATGAATTCACTCCTATTGGTCTTTTCATTACAGACAATTGAGTCAATCTCTTTTAAGAGACTGTCGGGAAGGCTTATCATAATTCTTTTAGAATCAGCCATTGCGCACCTCCTAGAATTATTCAATAAATCAAAAAAAATTAGATAATGGCTAGTAGCTGATTATACTTTCCATTAGTATTGTTATATATCAAGAATATATACCCATATATATATATTCATTTTAAGTGTGTCAATATAACCCCAAAATTATACTATTTTCTAATGAAATTGCATCATTAATTTTAGATTTATATTAATGCAAAATATCAGTTTAGAGTTATGGTACTATGGGGTTTTATTATCCTCTATTTAAAGATTAAATTTTGATAGCATTTAAACAAAAACATAGCTACACACTTTACTATACTTTATTATTCTACCAAACTATCTTTCACGTGTAAAAGGTTATTATTTTCCATATAAATTCTTGGCATACGCTTACCTATCATGCATATGATTTCATAATTTATCGTTCCAAGTTTTTTAGCAAAATCATCTACTGTATTTCCTTGGGCTATATCATTACTGATAATTATCACTTCATCTCCCCTCATGACATCTAGCCCTGTGGCATCGGCCATGCATTGATCCATACAAATTCTGCCTACAATCGGAATTTTTTTATCCTTTAAAAGCACCTCTGCTTTATTAGTGAGTAGCCTAGTAAAACCATCGGCGTATCCAATAGGTAAAGTAACGATTTGTCGTTCTTCTTCTGCTTTATAAATTTGCCCATAACTTACACCACAACCTTTTTGTAGCTTCTTAACTTGAGCAACTTTGGCCTTTACTGTTAATACTTGTTTTAATTTAACCTGCTCATGGCAAACTTCATCAGATGGATACAATCCATAAAGCATAATCCCTGCCCGAACCATATCTAAGTTCATTTCTGGTAAATCGATAATTGTTGCACTATTAGATACATGTCTAATAGGAAAGCTACACCCGCTATTTTCTAATGTCTCTAACAACCCCATAAATTTCGAAAACTGTTCTCTTGCATAGGTTTTATCTCCTTCATCAGCAGTTGCAAGATGGGTATAAATTCCTTCTATCATTATGTTTGATAAGTGATATATACTTTGTATATCACTTATGGTTCCCTCAGTTACTTGAAAGCCTAGCCTAGCCATGCCCGTATCAACTTTTAAATGTACCTTCATGGTCTTTTCAACCCTTTTAGCAGCCGCTGAAAATTCCTTTGCCTGTTGCAAGCTGTAAATAGTCTGGGTTATATCATATTGTAGAATCTCCTGCCAATATTCATCAGGAGTATATCCTAAAACTAATATCGGTAGATTAATTCCACCCTTCCTTAGTTGAATAGCTTCTGTTAAGGTTGCTACAGCAAAATAATCTGATCCATTTTCTATCAAGGTTTTTGCTATTTCCAATGCCCCATGACCATATCCATCTGCTTTAATAACGCAACATACCTTTGTTCCTTTATTAATTAACCTCTTTACTTCTAAAAGATTATGTTTTAAATAATCTAAGTTAATCTCTGCCCAAACTGGTCGTAGCAGCTTTTCCCTTTGCATATAAGTAAATCCCCCTCTTTGATTTAAAAAATCCATATACTTATATTAGTTAAGATTGAAGAGGTCCTCCTCTAACTTCGGATTATATATAAAGTCCTCATAAAGTACTTTAAATCTTGTCTTCCCTTTTTCATCAATGATGTGAAGCTGTGTTGGTACTAATTCTTTTGTATCGACCCATAATCTTTGTTGATAAAAGTAATAGTTAGCCCCAGGCAGTGGCGTGGTGATGACAATAAAGTCCTTACCCTCCACAATCTTTCTTTCTATTGTAGATTCCCCTGAGTTATATAGGTTTCTCATAAAATAACCTATGAACATCAATTGCTCTTGGGACTGTTCAAACTGCTCCATCCTCCATACTTGATTAATAGAAGGATGTTTTATCCAAGCAGTTCTGCCATTGGAGATTGTTAAGTTTCCCTTTAGGTTTTCAGGAAACAGCACCTCTAAATGGTACTTATTGGGGTAATGAAAGCTCTGTTGGAATACATATTCTTGCTCTATCTCTTCCCTTTGCACATATATTTTAGCAGTTGTTTGATAACTTTCCATTTCTCCTAATTTCTTCTGTGCTTTATAGTAAATCTCTTCATCGGTAGGTGGTTGACATCCACTTAATAAGGTTAGTAGCATCATTACTACGATAATCTTAAGGACCTTCAACTTTAACCCTCCCAATTCATATTTTATTTTTCTCCATCTGCTCCCCCAATAATACTTGTAGGCTTAGGCTCAGGTTTTTCTTGGTTTCCAATGGCTATAGCTTGGGCTACAGCATTAAATCTGCTATGGGATATAGAAATCATTATTTCTTCTATCCCTTTACTATATGCTATATTCCTGCTATTATTATGTAATTTTATATAGGGTTTACCCAAATGGTCTTGGGCTACCTCTATGTCCTTCCATTTCATATCTCTAAAACCAGTACCTAAAGCCTTTACAACAGCCTCCTTTGCTGCGAAAAAACCAGCTATTGTTGATGGCTTATTGTTTTTAGCTATAAAAATTTCAATTTCAGCTTCTGTAAAGAAGCGTTGAAGAAATTTACCTTTCTTTTCTATTGCTTCTTTAATTCTTTCAATTTCAATGATATCAATGCCAATTCCTTTAATCATACCTATACTCCCCTTCTATACTATCCTATCATTATTTCCTAATTTTTAGAATACTAAAAATTATATAAAAATAATTTAATACCCCCTTCATTATTATCCATTAAAATGCTAGAAAAACAAGTCCTATCTCTTATAGAATCAGGAATTTATACAATTTTTTTAAACAAGTTAATAATAATGATAATAATAATAAGTTAATATTAAATCTGTTAAAAATTGTAACTTATCTGTTTCAGTAGAAAAAATTTTGATTAAAGGATCATTTCTATAAAGAACAAAAGTCTTCCTTCCCTAGATTTAAGGGATGACTTCGTAAAAAAAACCAGCAGTGCTTAAGTAACCAGTACATATACTTAAGTCTGCTAGTCTATCTATTCCTCATTCTTTTTGAAATAATGAATGTCTAATTTTTCAATTTCTTCATGTCCAATCATCGTATGTAAAAAGGAATATAAATAACTCAGCTTTGTGTCTAGCTCTTCTTTATCTTCCCTTAAAATCGCCAGTCGGTCTCTAAGTTTGGCGATTTCTTCGTGTATCCCATCTAGGTTTTTTTGCCCGTCAACCAAATCTTGATAAGCTATTTGTACAGTTTCTTCTAGCAATGCAAGATTTACTTCTTCAATTTTCCCTGGAAACTCTTCTAATACTTTATAAATCTCATCGATTTCTTCAACAACTACAGTAAATTCTTCCTTTGATTTTTCTAAAGTCTCAATGGATTCTTCTAAGCCCTTAGAATTTATTTCATCCGATAGCTCTAATATTTTTTCCATTAATAATTTTTTTTGCTTTTTCTTTTCAGCAAGATTTTTTTTATAGGTGGCTTCCTGAGCTACTAAATCAGTCAACTCCCCACTTAGATTTTCGATGATCCGGTTTGATTTCTTTGTAAAAACTTCTCGCCATTCTTTATCTTTAATCAAAATAGGTACATTACTTTTCTTTATGATCTTTTTATCCAATAGCTTTTTTCTTTTTCTACTAAAGAACATGATTTCACTCTTTTCTTAATTTCCTTATTTTATCCCATCATTTGATTAACTCTTATATTATACTAGCATCTGTATTAACCCTTATTTAAGGGAACCCTTGTAATATATCTCTTACTTTTCATATTTCTATATTTGAAGTTATTTTTCCTGCCAGTACTTTTGACTTATTTTTTATAAATTAAATGGCAGATTATTTAAATAAATTCATGTAATTATTTTTAAGTTATTGGAAAAAATATTTTCGAGGTGATAGGATGCTAAAGCGATATAAATTAATTGTTCCCTTAATAGTATTAGCTTTAATCATTTTTTCTTTTGCTGGCTGTGGCGCTAACCCTGAGAAACCAGAACCAAAAGAAAACAGCAATACCCCTCCAGAAGTACCGGAAATATTGACTGAAATGGAGGATACAATCTTAGAGACAATGTATGCCATCGATAGCGTTATGGGTTTAGAGGTAACATTACAGGAGATTGAAAAGCTTAAAGCTGAAATTACACAGGAAAGTGAAGTTGATCAAGAAAAGCAAGAAAAAGAAGACTCTGCAATGGATATGATTGACGTAAATCGAGTTATTATGGAGAATGCAATCATCATTCCTATTTTAGAGGAAGAAGAAGTCGAGGGTGATGAAATGATTGATCCCCATAAACCTCCCCAGGAAGTAGATGATTTATGGTTTAAAATCCAACAGAATATTTATACGATTCATCGACAATGGAATGTGTTAGAAAGGCATTTAAAGGATGCTGATGTACCTAATGAGCAACTACAAGAACTAGAGGAATTGCTAGAGGAACTTACGAAGAATCTTGATGCCAAAGAAGTAGAAGCTAGCCTTTTTACTTCTAATGAAATCCTTGGAAAATTAGCTGATTATCGTAACCACTTTAAGAGTAAAGTTCCCTTTGAAATGTATATGCTTCGTTACCAGTCTCGCAAAAGTGTTTTATTGTCCAATGAAGAAGAATATGAAGCAGCCTTAGAAGAAGCTGAAAAGATGAAGGAATTAATTAATGGTTTAAGACAGAGAGTAATCGAAAAAGATGGTGAGGAAGAATTAGATAAGTTAGTCCTTTCATTAGAAGATCTTCAACACGAGATTTCTACAGAAAATTTCCACCTAGTTCAAATAAAAGCTGCCATCTTTATGAAAAATATAGAATTGGTTCAAACACCCTTTGAAGCAGGAAACTAGACGGATATAAAGCATGTATTCTAAACTTAGGTAAGTATAATAAAGAAAGTTAGAAGTAACATAGATAAGACCAGCCAAAATAACATATGACTTTATATGCTAAGGGCTGGTCTTATTATGCTAAATTTTATAATCCACCACATATAAGCAGTTATTTTGGGGTTGATAAATTAAATATAAACCTTTAGTTACAATATCAATACCCCCTTCAGGAATATAAGTAATTCGTTTCCATTTATAGGGTTGATTAAAGTCTACTGACTCTTCTGGATCTATTTCTAAATGGCTTAAGATATTATTTACTTCTTCTTCCATAGCCTTATCTTTTTTATCTGAAAAATCATTCAAAAATGAAGTATTTATGCCATTTTTATAGTAAAATACATGCAAACGAAATCCATCATTAAAAGGACCTGACCCTGAATCTGCACTATATGTTATTTCATAGTTTTTTGGTAACTTCACCCCCCAATTAATTGCTATATTACTACGATAATCTAGACTACGAATTAAGACTATCAATATAAAAATCAATGTAAAAATAGCAATTAACCCTTTACTAAGCTTTGTGACTAATCTCTTATTAGCCATATCAACACCTTCTTCTTTGTTTAATCCTTATCATTTATTTAAACTTCCCATCACTGTGTTTAGTGGGTAATCTATTTGTATCATTGTACTTTCTCTATGAATTATATCATAAAATTTACCATATTTATGTATTTAATCATAAAAAAAACCAGCCGCTACCATGAGCACGTGCTGGTTTTTCCTCTTAATAAAGCTATTTCTTCCCGATAAAGATTAGTCTTCTTATCCAACCAAGGAGTTTCTAAAATACAGGGCTTTCCTTGAGCTACTTCATGATGCACAATGTATCTTATGGCTTCAAGCCCTATGTGGTCTTTCCCTTTTGGGTTATCTTCGGTTGCTCCTATATTTGCATGACGGTCTTTTTTAGAACCCCTCGGATTTAAGGACCCATTAATATGGAAAATCTTTAATTTGTCTAAACCAACGATCTTATCAAAGGACTCCATTACCCCATCAAAATCATTGACGATGTCATAACCTGCGTCATGGGCATGACAGGTATCAAAGCAAACGACCAACTTATCAGAATGGGTTACTTGTTCTAACAAACTTGCAGTATGTTCAAATTTGTAGTTTAGTTCTGAACCCTTTCCTGCCATAATCTCTAGGGCAATTAGAACGTCTTGATCTTTTGAGATTACTTCATTTAAACCATAGCTAATTCGCTTTAAACCTTCACCTTCTCCTGAACCTACGTGGGCTCCTGGATGAATGACAATATACTTAGACCCTATAGCTTCAGTTCTAGCAACTTCTTGTTTTAAAAAATCTACCGACATATTAAAGGTGTCTTCCTTTGGGGAGGCTAAATTGATAATATAAGGAGCATGGACTATAAAATCCGCTAGTCCATGCTCCCCCATTAACTTTAGTCCCTCTTCAATATGCATATCCTCAATCTTTTTCCTTTTGGTATTTTGGGGAGCTCCTGTATAGATCATAAAGGTATCTGAATCATACTTAATGGCTTCCTTTACAGCTGATAGCAACCCCTTACCCGATACGGATACATGGGAACCAAGCTTCATTGTTATTTCCTCTTTTCTTTATATACGATTTTAGTATTATACGATTTTAATATTATACAATTTTAATATTATACAATTTTAGTATTATATGATTTAGTATTATTGAATTTAGAATCCTGAATTAACTAATAAACCTAAGACTACCGTTAATAAGGTTACGTAAATAACAACATCCCCTAAGATCATTGGTTTTTCATATTTTTGAACACACATATTTGGGAACTCTTCACAAAATTGTGTTACAGGACGATAAATAAATCTTTCAGCATTTAACCAGTTAGGTAAATGTTTATGGAATAGATGGAATTTAACTCCTATTGTAAATATGATTGCCCCTAAACCATAGACATATACCATTCCCATAATGTCTTTTGAATTCCAGAAGTTTAACCCTACTAAGTGTTCACTTACAAAAGCGGGGTCATAGGTAAAAGACAGTACTGCTGGCACGATAAAAGTATTTAAAACAAAGTCTGGTCTAATTCCAATAAGCACAACAAAAGTTGCTAAAATCCCCATAGCTAATGCCATTCTAGGATATCTTGGTTTAAGCTTTTTATACTTCTCTGGACACTTACCTAAAAAGATAAATCCGAAGAATTTTAAGAAGGAACAGACTGTCCCTGCGCTTACTACTTTAAATATAATTTCTGCATACTCAAAGGATGGATGTCCATATTTATAGGCTTCAATAATTGCATGGTGTAGTATTGACTTACTGGCAAAACCATTAAACCCAGGCATTCCTGTTATTCCTAGTGCCGCAATTAAGGCCACAACGGCAGCAAAAGGCATTACCTTCCATAATCCACCTAGTTTATACATATCCATTTCTTTTGTATTTAAATATACTACTCCAGCCACCATAAATAGAAGAGCTTTAAAGAACCCATGGTTAATCATATGATAGATACTACCTGAGAAACCCGTTGCACCTTTGAACCCTAAATAGGCTGCAACGCCAATTCCCATTATAATATAACCCATTTGACTAACACTGTGATAGGCTAACATACGTTTCATATTTCCTTCTAATAGTGCTAAGAAAACCCCCACAACCATTGTAATAATTCCTAACCAAATTAGAACAAAACCAATATTCTGGGATGTTGCCCATAAAACAATTCCTGAAGTTGATGCTTCTGCTGTTCCTACAGAGAATATAATTGTAGCAACTCGTAAAATACCATAGGCTCCCACCTTTGTTAGTATTCCAGATGATATGGCATTTACTGAAATAGGAGATTCACGGTAGATTTTAGGCATCCAAAAATGGAAAGGCACCATACCTGCTTTTATACCAAACCCTGTTATAAATAAGGCCCCTATAATATATTTAATTGGTCCCATTGTGCTAAACTTAACAGCTAAGTTAGTCCATTCATAACTTTGGGTATAGGCCGAAAGTAGAACAATACCACTTAGGATACAAAGACCACCTATAATCCCCATATAAATATAGACATTACCTGCTTCTAATACGCTGTCTCCCCTATAGTGAACCATTAGGGCATAGGATGAGAAGGTCATTACCTCAAAGAACAAGAAGAAACTTAATAGATCTCCTGCCATTAAAGTACCAATTGTGGCTACATATGATATGATAAAAAAGAAATAGAAGGTTCGTTCTCTATCTTTTTGTTTAATATCTTCAAGACTATAAATACTTGCCACCATAAAAATAATTCCTGCAAATACCATTAGGATAAAATTCAATAGGTCAATTTTAAAGAAAATTCCCATTCCAAATACATTTCCAAACTCATAAACGATCGGTGCTTCTTTTACTTGATTAAAGGTCATCATAATCAGTATTGTAGTAAATAAAATGAATCCATTAACCGATAACCTTCTAGCAAATCTGTGATTATCTCCTAACAAAGGAATAATCAATGCTTCCAGTAACCCAAAGAAGATCACCAAAGCTGGTAACCACAATAGGATTACAATCTCCAGAAAATCCATTTATCGTAACCTCCTGTCAATTTTTGGACAAAGTCTTCCTTAAAGAATTTTTAATGGAGGACTTTGTTAAAGAAACAAAGCAACTAACAAAATTTAATCAAATTAAACTAGTCATCTGCTTAATTACTTTGACAAAAATTCTATTATCATTTCAATATTACATGACTTTAACCCCTATTGTCAAGGCATGGCTCCCCTTAAGAATCTTGAAAAATAGAGATAAAAAAAGCCCAAAGGTAGCATTTTAAAGGCCTGCCTTTGGGCTTCATAATTTAAATTTATTCTTAGTTAAAAATTACTAGTAGAGCTAAGATACTTGTAATAATAACTGAATAGATTATTGTATCATTTTTAATCATACTTGTTTCATAGCGATTAGTAAATAATCCAACTGTATTGACAAACCGATTTACAACCCCTTCACTTTCAGTATTTCCCTCTGGCTGGTGGGGCTCAATTGCATACATTCCATCCCTTAATCTAGCATTATTGCTAGCCTTAGTTCCTTCTCCCACTGATAATTCTTTACCAATAATTTGTAAGAACTTATTAAGGGGATAAAACACAATATATTCTGTCTTAAGCCATTTTGGAAAGTGTAGGTGGAACAAATGAAACTTGATTCCTAAAATAAATATAATGGCACCTAACAGATACACCCAGATCATTCCTGTCATATCCGTTGCATTAAAGAAATTCATATCCACCAAATATTTATCAATAAAGTAAGGGTCATAAGTGATACTTCTAGCTGCGGGAATAATAAACTGATTCATCAAATATTCTGGTCTTAAGCCTATACCAATAATTAAAAGGGATAGACCTCCCATTGCCATATCCATCATCTTATATCCACCTTTTATATCCTTGTATTTCTCTGGACAGCGTCCTAAGAATACAAATCCAAAAAGTTTGATAAAGGAACAAACTGTACCTGCACTAATAATCGTAAACATAATTTCAGCATATCTAAAGGCTGGATGCCCATATTCATAGGCTTCGATGATTGCATGGTGAAGTATAGACTTACTTGCAAAACCATTAAAACCTGGCATTCCTGTTATTCCTAGGGCCGCCACTAAACAGGCCACAGCAGTAAAGGGTAGCTTTCTCCATAGTCCACCTAGCTTATACATGTCGGTTTCATGGGTTTTAAGATAGACAACTCCTGCCACCATAAACAATACCGACTTGAATAGGGCGTGGTTAATGATGTGGTATAGACTACCTGCAAATCCCATTGCACCTTTATGGCCAAGGTAGATGGCTACCCCAATTCCCATTACGATATATCCCATCTGGCTGACACTATGATAAGCCAACATTCTCTTAATATTTCCTTGTTGCAGGGCTAAGAATACACCTAAAGCCATTGTTCCTATTCCAAGCCATATAATTCCTGCTCCGAAATTCTTTGAAGCTGTCCATAATATATCTTTATATCCTTCAATTTCACTTGGTAGTGGAAATAAGTAGGTTGTGGTTACCCTCAAGATTCCATAGGCTCCTATTTTAATCATGATCCCTGATAAAAGGGCACTTGCTGGGGTTGGAGCCACTGGATGGGCTTTTGGCAACCAAACATGGACTGGTGCCATCCCTGCCTTAATCCCAAATCCAAATACAAATAAACCGATAATCCAATATCTTATACTTCCTAACTCTTGAAAAACTGATGCTAAGGGGACAAACTCTAAGGTATTGGTATTAATGTATAGTAGGATCATTCCTAATAAAATACTTAATCCGCCAAGAATACCGATATAAATATAGTTATAACCCGCTTGAATACATTCTTCATGTTGACTGTGGGTAACTAACATGTAAGAACTAAAGGTCATAATTTCAAAGAATAAGAACATAGTGAAGATATCTCCCGCCATTACACATCCTAAAATAGCTCCGAAGGTAATGGACATAAAGAAATAGAAACGACTTCTATGGTTCTCCACCATCATGTAGTCATGGGAATAAATCATTACCATTAACCACAATATTGAAGTAGTTGCCGCCATTGCAAGACTTAGCATGTCTACTTTAAAATATAAACCAAAGCCTAAGATATTTGCTATTTTATAGTTTAATGTGCCTGCTGCCACCTGTGGATACATTGCTAATACTAGTAACAATGTAATGAATGTTGTATTTACCACAGCAACGTCCCGCAAATTATCTGATTTGGTTCCGAAATAGGTTTCAATGATTCCTCCTAAAAACGGTGTTAGAATCGCCAATAATGGAAGAGCCCTGAAAGCATATAGGAAGTCTGCAAATGATGCGACTGTTTCAGAGTTTGAAATTAAGCGGCTTCCTAAGTTTGTTGCCGTTAAGGCGATAAATCCAATAATAATAAACATCAATGTTGTAAAAACCACAATGCAGTCAACATCATAAATCTTATTCTTAATATAATTGCTGTAGCTTACTTCCCTCAGACGCACATCTTCGGTACTATGGGAACTTTTCATTTTTAATCTCCTCCAAAATATTTTAACTTTACTAAATAACCCTAAACAAACCTCCCATTGGGTCCTTTATTATTGTAAAAATCTACACCTTTCATAATATAAGCTACCTATTTCTACAATAATAAATTGGTTTGTTATTCAATTAACAGATACTTCCTTCAGTTTCATTTTACTCCTATTGTCTAAAGAAATCAACAGGGTAATTCTCTGGTTAATTCTTTGAAATTTGTTCATTTTTAAACAAAGTTACTGTTTTTCTTATTATTACTTAGTTTTTTATTTTATTTAATAATTTTTTTTACTAACTTTTTTACTAACTTTTTTTACTAACTTTTTTTACTAACTTTTTTTACTAACTTAGCACCCAAAAATAAGCACCTATAAACTCTAATGAGTTTAGGGTGCTTATTAATTTTATTAACTTGTGCTACTAGTTACCCATTAGAAAAAATGTTGGAACAGCTTTTTCTATCACATCCATTACAATTTGTGGGTAGAAGCCCATTATGATACTGGCTAATGCGAAACATACCATAGGTATAAGCATTCCTCTAGGAATTTTCTCTAATGCCATGATACTTTTTCTTTCTTTATTTTCCCTTAAGAAAGCAGAAATAACAATTGGTAAATAGTAGAATGCATTTAAGAAACTACTGATTAGGATAATAACCAAAAAGACTGGTTTGTCTGCATCTAAAACTGCAAAACTCAGATATATTTTACTCATAAATCCATTAATACCAGGAATTCCGATCATTCCAAAGGCTGCCACTGTAAATACCGTCATCGTAATTGGCATTTCATAGCCAATTCCATTTAATTCTCTTATATCTCTTTTTCCTGTTTTATAAATAATTGCTCCGACACTTAAGAACAAAGCTGACTTCATTAATGCATGGGCAATCACATGGAACAATGCTGCTGATAGACCTTGTTCTGATGCCAACCCTAGCCCTAAGAATATATAACCTATTTGGGCTACACTGGAATAGGCCAACATTCGTTTAATATCTTTTTGTCCGATAGCGAATACTGATCCCATGATCATTCCTACTGCTGCAAAATAAGTGATATATTGAGGTACTCCCAATGAATTTACGATATCTATTCCTAATAATTTAAATAGAATTTTGATAATAGTAAAGATATAAACCTTAACTACAATACCTGATAATAAAGCACTGGAAGGTGTTGGTGCTGATGAATGGGCATCTGGTAACCAAATGTGTAGCGGAAAGACTGCTGCTTTAATTCCCATTCCTGTAACCATAAACCCAACTGCCAATAATAGGTTAGTTGGATACAATTGATAAATCTCTGCTATATTTCTAGCTGCTTCGGTTACATTTAAGTGTCCTGTTACCATATATAATAAGGCCATGCCCAGAAGTACAGAAAGGGAACCAATTGTATTTAATACAAGATACCTTAGGGCAGCCATATAATTATCTTTCTTTCGCTTGATGGAAATAATACTACATGAGGTTAAAGATAAAATCTCCATAAATACATACATGTTGAATAGGTCATTACTAAAGGTAATTCCCACCATAGAGAATAGCAGAATAAATATTAAAGTATAATAACCAGAAAATTGATCTGGATCAATTTCATGCTCAATATCCTTTAGGGAATAAAGAATCACGAAAAAAGATACCGTCAATATAAATAAGCTCATTAGTGCAGAAAATTCATCTATTATAAATTGAATCCCTATTTTTTCACTCCAGTTACCGAAATTATATACAAATCCACCTTCTTGATTTACCTTAAGAAAAGTCATCACCGATAATAACCATGAGGCTGGTAGAGTTACCATCATTAAGGTCTTTAATCTTGAAAAACTCTCCTTACCAATAATTGGAATCACTACGGCGGTGGCTAATAACAGGAGCAGTGTATATACTGGAAAATGTATATTATTCATTTGTTGCCTCACTCCTTATTTCCATAATTTCGTCAAGATCCATCGTTCCGTAAACTTCATAAAGCTTCATAATTAAGCTTAAGGAATAAGCAGTTATACTAACGGCAACTACGATTCCTGTTAGAATTAAAGCTGATGGTAATGGATTAACATAAATAACACGCCCACCACCAAGATTAATAATCGGAGAGCTTCCATCATGGACATAGCCAATTGAAACAAAGAATAAGAAGATCGATGTCTCCATAATATTAATCCCAATTACTTTTTTTAATAAATTAGAATGGGTTAAAACGGTATATAACCCGATTACAAACAGTGCCATTGCACCTATATAGTTAATGTGTTCTATTATTGAATTTAATAACTCCACTTTTAGTCCTCCTCAATAATAGTGTGAAATAAAGTAACCATTGTACTAGCAACTTTAATTCCGATTGCAACAGTTAATAATGGAATCATACCTGCACTTAAGATTCGTCCTGCTTCTCCCATAAAGAAGCCTGAGTCTTGATTAGCTAAGAAGGTTCCACCTAAAGCGATCCCTATTAAACCAATAAAAATATACCAAAGGATTCCTGCTGATTCAAGTATTGCTGATATTTTATGGGGAACTTTCTTAGACGCTCTTTCTAGTCCATAGGACAGGGTAAATAGAATAATACTTGAGCCTAATATTGCACCACCTGAGAATCCTCCACCAGGGGATATATGTCCATGAAGTATAATAAATATTCCATATAATTGTATAAAGGGTACGATTAAACGGGTTATGGTTTTAACGATCAAATCATCCATGCTGTTTTTCCCCCTTGTTTTTTTCTTTTTTATGATGACTTATTTGCAAGACAGAAATTACCGCAGCAATAGAAGTAAATAATACTGTCGTTTCTCCGAGGGTATCAAAAGCTCTATAATCAGTAATCACAGCTGCAATAACGTTGACAGCCTTTGTATCATCTAAGGTGTTTTCCAAGTAATAATGAGTAACTTCGTTATAGGAAGGATTATCAATACTACCAAGAGCAGGCATTTTTAATATACTGGAGACTAAAACAACGAAAAGCCCCGCAAGCACAACCATTAACATAAGCTTCTTCACTTTTCCATCCTCCTTGTCCGACTAATTACCGCTATAAATAAAATCGAGGTTACTCCCGCCCCAATAGCTGCCTCTGTTAAAGCAATATCTGGAGCCTTCATTAGTAACCATAATACCGCCATTACTAAACTATAGGCAGCAAAGATAATCACTGCCCCCAGCAAATCTTTAGTTCTTTCAACTGCAATAGCACAGACAATGAGAAATAATACTAAAACTACATTTAAATATACCATAGGGTCCACCTTCTTTCTTAAAAGGTTTATTATTAATTATTCTTTTTTTCTTCTAATTTTTGATTATTTAGCTCTGCCTTCGAAATAATATGGGCAGCAGTAGGGTTGGTAATCCAAATAAACACGATTACTAATAGAATTTTTAAACTTACAACATTCATCCCCCGTGATATGATTAGTGCTAACAGTATTAAACCAGCACCTAAGGTATCACATTTTGTTGTGGCATGCATTCTACTGAAAACATCGGGCATTCTGATTAATCCGGTTGTTCCTACTAAAAAAAAGAAGGCGCCCCCCACCACTAGTAAAAGTACTACGATATCGATCATTAGTTCCAATAGATTCACCCCTTAAAACAATTTTCCTTTTTCCATAAACTTAGATACACATACTGTTGTGATAAAACCCATCATTGAATAAATTAATGCTACATCAATAAAAGTATCTTGGTCAGTTAAGACTGCCAACACTGCAATTAGCACCGTTACCTTTGTTGAAATTACATTAATAGAGATTACTCGATCTGCTGATGTGGGTCCTACATAAGCTCGATAGAGGCAAACGATACTTAATATACTTAAAAAAATAGCAACTGAAATCAGTATATTTAAGGTGTTTAAGTTCATCTTATTCTTCCTCCAGCCTTGTTATATATTTTTCTAGAATATTCCCCTTCATTCCATCGGCATATTCTTGGGTCAATGCATGAACTAATATTTCATCTTCATTAATATCTACTGAAAGAGTCCCTGGTGTTAAAGTAATACTATTGGCATACAGCACTCGATTCATTTCCTTCTTTAATGTTAATGGAACTTTAACAAAGGTTGGTGATATTGGCATTTTAGGACTTAGCACTATTTTGGCAACTCCTATGTTTGCCTTTACGATTTCAATCAAAAGAATTCCTATAAATGAAATAAGTTTTATGATTCCTTTAATTGAATAAAAAGAAGTTTCATTTTCATCAAATGATAAGTCTAAATTAAAAATAACGACTCCTAACGATGCTATGAGACCTAAAACTACCGTTTCTAAACTAAGTGCTGGTGATAATATTAGCCAGAAGACGAATAGTAGAATAATTAGTAGAAGTGAACTTTTAGATAATATTCCTTTTGGCGATTTCATTCTAACCCCCCTATTTTAATGATTGTTAATAAATAATATTTTTTAATTTGTCCATATTTCATTGTACTTCAAAACGTTATTAAATTCAATGACTGGTTATAAATTTATCTAAATGTATCTTTAGTAGAATAGAAAAAAACCTATATTTATTATCAATATAGGTTTCAAATTATTTGTTAATTTCAATGGTTTAAGCTAGTTTTAATGTTGATCAATTAATTCCCTTTTATAAGCTTTTTCTTTTTTGTTAACTTTTAGTAGACTTAACATCTTTTTGCATCCAATCCAACTAAAGCAGGCTATAGCTGCAATTGTTCCTAATTTACCTCCCACCCCAACATAGGCAGAAGTTGTTGCAATATACAACCCCCCTGTTATAAATGATACAATGGCCATTTCCCATAGTTTAGGTACATTTTTCACTGCCACCATTCCTGCATAGGAAGCACATGTAGCAACAATGGCTAATTTAGCTCCGATTGATGGGAATATATTTGGGAAAAGCAGACCAGAAACCAAGGTCACAATTGCTGATCCGAAAACAGCCCCTTTGTTTAAATTAACACTTATATAGTAAGTAACAACCCCAGCTAAGGTTGATACAAATAAAATCAAAATATTTTCCATTAGTCTTTCCCCCTCTAACTAAAGATGTTCATAATGGCTTTCGTAATTAGTGTGGCTAAGGCAGCTGTTGTACCTCCCTTGCCCCCAATTCCCGCATATATTTCAGAAGTAAGCAACCAGATTCCACCGATAATTATGCCCCCGATTGCTGCAGCAGTGAGAGATGGCAATACAGTAATTGACGACATTCCAACAAAGGAGGATGCATAGGTAACTGCCGCCAAAGGTGGTGATAAAAAAAGAGCTGCCATCACACCAACTAGACCATTGGCAACTATTGGACCTAAACCAAGCTCATGGTTTAAGAACCACGTTACAATTACTGCTACGAATGAGCATATTATTGATTTTCCCTTAGAAAATTCTATTTTCATGGAACTCTCCCCCTCTAAATGGTTTATTTTTTATTTCGATAATTCTTTGTAATGACCAGCAATACCTATAATAAAAAGCCCTATAATTGCAAATACGCCTATTTTTGACAGGGGAGTTAATCCTTGTAGAATCGTTTCTCCAAGAAGTCCCGCCCCGGTAGCTATAAATGCTACTAGACCCAATGTTTTTCTTGACATATGATCCCCTCCTTTAATTGGAAATCTATTTAAATACCCGATACTAATTATTAATAATCCTTAATCTATAATCCATAATTTATAGCTTATAATCTATAATCCATAGTCCATAGCTATACTCTCTGTTATGATTATGATACGTTAATATTTGTTAAATATATATCAATGTGCGTAATTTCCAATCGTACTTGATAAACACTCTCATTGTATTTTTTTAAAAAAACATTGAGTTTCCAATGTTATCTTCATTTTATCATTTTTTTACTACAGTGTATATAGTATTTTCTTGTAAAGTTTAGTTATTTTTTTATCAAACTTTAGTCACTATCATCTTATAGCTCATTTTAAACTTTTTTGTTAAATTAATTGAATGTTCAAACATTTGCTACTGATGGTATCTGATATAATACATCTTATTCATAATCATTATTAATTGGAAGGGTAATTATTGTTAAATAATTAATTAACAAATTTTCTGAATATATTTACTATTCTTTATTTTTGGTTTTTATTTTTATTCTTTACTAACCTTTTAGATTTCGAGGTAGTCGCTTTGATATAAGAAACAACAAAGTTCTACTTCGATATTATGTAAACAAGAACTTTATGTAAATGATTCCATCATAAACAGATAACTAATTAATTGCATTAAACCATGTATTAAACTATGTAACGATAGAAGGCATTGGATAATCTCTTTTAATATTGCCCCAGCATACCCCTTCGCAACACTTCTTTTTCTGCCATCTTATATAGTAAAATACCAATAATTAAATATACTAACGAAGTTATAATAAGAAAACCCCAATCGATTAAAGTGAATTGAAGAATTGAATAACCCCTCATCATAATTGTCATGATCAGCTCTCTACTATAAACAAAGGGCAAAAACTTAATTAAAGGAAGATCGGTAGGAGAAAGAATCATCACGCCTACGATAATAAATTGTGTTACGCCTAATAGGTTTTGTATACGCTTAAAGAGTAGTCCTAACCCAGCCATAATTAAACCTACTCCATAGAGACTGAATAAGCCTATAAACAAAGTAATGAAAATACTTAAAACATCAACATTTACCTGTATACCTGTAATGTACATTTGAACTGTAGTAATTAAAAAAAATAAAATGCTAAAGATCACTGTTGATATTATGTTTTTACTTATTAGTAGCCATACAAAGGGAACTTCAGTCATATAAAGTTGTTCCAGGGTCCCTTTTCTTGCTTCATCTATAATAGAATGGGCTGTTTCTGAAAAAGCTCCCATCGCCATAAACCATAAAGCATAACCAATTAAAAATCCTTCAAGACTCTCATTAAGGGCATAATTATTCTGTCCTATATATTGGGCTCCTGTAAAAAGGGCTGCAAAAATACCTATATAAATAACCAAACCTATTAAGCTATTAAACCAATAACGTTTGAGTTCAATCCATTCTCTTTTTCCAATGGCAGTAAAACTATACAGATATTTCATCATCTTTTACCTCCTTAACAAGGTCAATAAAAATATCTTCTAATCGATTATTTATTCTATCAATAGAAACTAACTCTACATTGTTAGATTTCAAAATCTCCATTACATGATAAAGGTCGTTTGGATGAAAAAGACTTAACTCATAAATCCCCCGTCTATCGTTAGAACTCTTAATGTTTTTACTTTTAGCCTTTATCTGCTCATACAGATTTCTTTCAAGAGAATCTTTAAGTTTTAGTAAATAGTTTTCTTGGTTTGTTAGTTTAATTACATTTTCTACGGTATCATGGACGATCCGTTTTCCTTTGTTAATAATAATCAGTCGATTACAGGTTTCTTCAACTACCTTCATATCGTGGGTACTTAATAAAATTGTCTTACCTTCTTCTTTTGCAATCGTCTTTAATAAATATCTTAGTTCCTGACTCATTCCAACATCAAGACCTAAGGTAGGTTCATCTAATAATATAATATCTTTATCAGTTATTAAGGATATGGCAATAGCCACCTTTTGCTTCATTCCCCTTGATAAGTTATTTACCACAGTATCACGCTGTTCTACTAATTGAAATTGTTCTAATAATCCCTCTAATCGTCCTCTAGTTTTCGCAGGTGACAAACCATTTATACCCGTAAAAAATTCTAGGTTTTCCCTTACAGTCATCCGCCAATAGATATTACGGTTCCCTTCCAACACAGCACTTATATGTCTTAATCCTTTACTTCGCTCCTTCTTCATGGAGTGTCCCTTAACTAATATTTCCCCACCTTCATATTTTAACAATCCACAAATACACTTAATGGTACTGGTTTTTCCTGCTCCATTGGGACCTAATAAACCAAAAATTTCTCCACGATTAACAGAAAAGGATACATCGTCTACAGCGATAAATTCTTTCTTCCCCTTTAATGAATAGATTTTCTTTAATTGATCTACCTTTAAGATTGGCTCCATGGTCTAACCTCCATTAGTCAGAAATAAACCTCCATTACCTTATCAACAAGAAACCTTAGGATTCTATCAATGGAATTTGGAGGTTATAATTATTATTTTTTAATAGAGGAAATCCATTGATTACTAAGGTATTATGCTATTTCCTCATTAATTAGTGTTTTATAGTGAATAGGCCTTGATAATATCTCTTCTACTGATTATACCCACTAGCTTATTATCTTTTACAACGGGCAGTCGATTAACATTTTTATTGGTAATGATGGTAGCTACCTCTTCTATTGAATCATCTTCCTTTGCCACAATTACTTTTTCTGTCATAACATCCTTTACCTTATAACCTATCATTTTTTTAATCTGATCCTTTACAGTACTGGGATCTTCAAGGAAAATATAACTATCTAGGATAGTGAAATAACTAGGGATCTGTAGTTTTTTGCTTCTGTAAATCAAATCCCCTTCAGTTATAATTCCCACTACTTTATTTTCATCATCTACAACAGGTACTCCACTTATATTATGCTCTACTAATAGTTTTACCACATCCTCAATTGAATCTTCAGGCTGAACACTAAATACCTTTTTTGTCATAATATCCTTTACCATCATAACCATTTCCCCTCTCTATTTATAATGATCTAGTCTTAAGATACCCATTTTTTACAAGTTTAATAGCTCTTGTCTAATTTTTTCTTATTCCTTCTAGAAGAAGTTTTTCTTCGGAGATGATTTACTATTCGGTACAAAAAAACCTCCCACTAGTAGTAGCTATGTAAAGAATATCTTCTGTCTAGCTCTTTTCCAAGGGAGGTTGTAATTTATTATTCTAATTTTAATTTTTCTAGTCTATTGCTTAGTTCAAGAGCAACTGACTTTAAGTCTGTTACCATATGAAGCAACTCATTTACACTTTCCGATTCCTTCTCAATTTCTATTGATATACCATCGGTGGCAGCTGTATTTTCGGCAGAGATGGAAGTAAATGCATTCATTTCACTATTGATCATAGACGTACTTGCAGCCATTTCCTCTGTCGAAGCAGAAACTTCTTCCACCATATTTGAAACGTTTTTGATGGATTCTACTATATAAGTAAACCGTTCCATCACATTTGAAACATAATCATTACTGGACATTGATTGATGGGATACTTTTTCCATCGATTTTCCTACAGCTTCAATTACATGCTGTACTTCTTGAATCAATTTATAAATTTCTTCAGCAGATTTGGAGGATTCTTCTGCAAGCTTCCTAACCTCATCGGCTACAACAACAAAGCCCCTTCCTTGTTCTCCTGCCCTAGCAGCTTCAATAGAAGCATTTAAAGCCAATAAGTTAGTTTGTCCTGCTATGGCTGTAATCGTATCGACGATACTATTAATCTGATTTGATTTACCCCTAAGAAGCTTAACAGATTCAACCGATTCATCAACAGCATTAATAACTTCTGTGATATGTTTTTGCATTAATTGGATGCTACCATTCCCATCTACTGCATTGGTTTCTGTTTTGATGGCTTCTTCAGTTACCTGCTGTGAAAAAACTGCAACTTGATTTACCGATTCACTTACATCAACTATGTAGTTATTAATTTTACGGCTTCCCTCGTTTTGTGATTCTATTCTATGGGCTACATCTCTTGTAGTCATATTAATTTCATCAAAACTGGTGGCGGTTTGATTAAATGCTTCGGAAAAAATTTCACTGGTGCTTAATAGCTTCTTTGAAGTCTTTTCTACCCCTATAAACATTTCTTGAATGGTATCTAACATCTTGTTAGTGCATTCAGCAAGCTCTCCTATCTCGTTATTACTTTCAACTTCTATTCTTTGGGTTAGGTCACCATCTAAGTCAGCCATTTCCCTCATCTTTCTTACCAATAATTCTATCGATTTCGTTTGTCGCTTTGTCATCCGTTTAACAATCAACCAAACAATAAATAGGGTGATCCCCATTGTTACTAATAATACTAGTACTAATAACATATTTAACTTAATAACAATATCTGCCTTTAAATCAAAACCAAGAATAGCTGTAACACTTTCGCTATTGCCTATAGGAATATATGCAGTAACGATGGCTTCTTGGGTAATATAGTCTCGATGAATTTTAGAAAGCATTACTTTTCCATTATAGAAAGCCTCTTCCATCTCTTCTTCAGCGATAAAACCTTGTCCGATACTTACGGCTGGCTTCTCTTCAGAAGTAGCTTCTGCTATATAGACCCATTCTCCTACTTGATTTTTAGTTACCATATAAACACTAGGTATAAGCCCCCTAGAATTATTTTGAAGAAACTCTAAAGATTGTTTAACCACTTGAAAGTTCTCATTTTGTTGATTATTATTAAGTAATTCTTCAACATTTTGATGCACGAGTTCTTTCGTAGCAACATTACCAAGAACATCAAGGGCTAAATTTAAAACCCTCGTTGTTGTGCTATTAATTAGTGCAAAAATAGATATGGAAAAAACAATGAAGATCCCTGTAATAAGGATCATGATATTACGGGTCCACTGCTTTCTCATGGTGGTTTTTTTATCTCTCTTTGGCATAATCTCACCCTCTTTTATTCTTTTTTCATTATTTAGCTTAGTTTTCATTATTTTAGCTTATTTTTCATGAATTGTCATAATTATGGTTTAAATTTTATTGTTTTTTAATAAATATTTAAGAAAATTAATCCAGCCTTTATATTCCTTCGAATTAAGCTGGATTAATTTATTTATTTGATTAGTTCTTATCCTTTATCTTTAAATTTCCAGCACTTCATCTCGATAGAAAAGATAGAGATATCGCTCTTTAATATTTTTTCCTGTTATTTTTTCTAGGGCCTCTTGATATAATTCTAGCTGACTTTCATATTTATTCTTCATTTCCCATAGATTATTTTCTAAAACAAAATCACTCTTATAGTCTAACAGAATTAAATCTTCTCCTTCTTGAAAGTAACAATCAATTACACCTTGTATTAAAAGCTCATCGTCACAATCTATTAAGCCATCAATCACATCCACAGCCTTCTTTCTCAAATTAAAAGGAACTTCTCTGTAGACATGGTCGGATGCCCTCATTCTGATACCAATTTCACTATTAAAGAAGGTTACTAATTTACCTACATCTACAGTTTCAGCTTCCTCAGCAGTTAGTAATTCCTTCACGATCATCATATTAATTTCTTCTTCTATGGTGGTTAAGTCTTTTGGTGTCTTTAATTGAAGGTGTTGTAAAACAAAGTGAAGTATTGTCCCCTTTTCTGCTGGCGAAAACTCCTTAACACTTTCCATGAACTTTGGCATTTTAACCAAGGGCGGAATCTTATGGGCTAGACTCTCAACCCTTTTAAAATGACTCTCTTTGATATCTGTTACCGATAATTTTGATGGAATTTTGAGGGACTTTTCATAAGGATATTGCCAATTCAACCTTTCCTGTATTGGATCTACTAAGTTGGAATTAGATTGGAGACCAGGATTACTTAGCTTTTCCTTATATTCCGCCTGTTGATTTAATGCCACTACTTTTTCTGCTAATATGCTTCCTCTGTCAGCAAAAGAGATAGTCCATTTCGATTCATCTTCAAAGAAATATTGAGGGTCGAAATCCCCTGCCAGCTCTCTTAACTTTTCCCCAAGGGGATGTCTAATGAGAACACTTCCAACCCAATCAAGATAACACTTGGCATTAAATAGGGAGTAGTTACCTAAGCCCTTAGTCCACTTTTTACATTGTTTCTCTAAGTTTTTCATAGACCCAATTAAAATAAGTTTATCTTTAGGTCGAGTAAGGGCAACATAAAGAACCCGCATCTCCTCCGAAAGACTTTCTATTTTAATTTGATCCTTCATTGCTATTTTTGCAATGGTATCCCTTGTAACCCTAAGCTGACTATCAACATATCTCGGCCCTAACCCTAGTTCTTTATGGAGAAGAACATGATCATTACTATCCCTTAGGTTAAAGTTTTTTCCCATTCCAGCAACGATAACATAAGGAAACTCTAAGCCCTTACTTTTATGAATACTCATTATTCTAACGACATTATCATTTTCACTTAAGATTTTAGCCGCATCTAAGTCTCCTTTATTACTCTGAAGCTTACCTACAAAATGAATAAAATTGAACAACCCTTTAATAGAAGTCTTTTGAAACTCGGCAGCTCGATCTAGCAAAATACGTAAGTTAGCTTGGCGCTGTAAACCACCAGGCATAGCCCCCACATAGTGATAATAACCACTATCAGTTAGTATCTTCCATATGAAGTCATCTAACTTCATATATCTAGATATTTCAAACCAATGATTAATCTTTTCCTTAAAAATCTGTAATTTTTCCTTTAGCTCACCAGTTTTTTCTTCAACATACTTTTCGATAGCTTCGTAATAACTTCCCTTTCTATGGGTAATACGTATTTCTATTAATTCATCAATAGTAAAGCCGCCAATTGGAGACCTCATAACACTTAATAGGGGGATATCTTGTCTTTTGTTATCAATTACTTTAAGTAAATTTAAGAATATAGTAATCTCTGTTGTTTGAAAGTAACCTGCATTAGCATCGGCATAGGCTGGAATGCCCTCTTGTATAAAAGTTTCAAGGAAAATAGAACCCCAGTTTTGAGTTGCCCTTAGAAGAATAACAATATCTTTATAATCTACTTTTCGATAATCATTAATCTTCTCATCAAAAATTTCCTCTTCTAAGGCAACTTTTATTCTATTGGCAACAATTTTGGCTTCTACCTCAATATCCTCCATCAACTCCAGTTCTTCTTCCAGCTCTTCTCCATTATAATCCCGCTCAATTAGATTCAATTCTATTGATGGATCATCTATTGGTGGGAATTCTCTTCCTTGATAAAGGTAGGCCGCTTCATCATAATCTACTTCCCCTAAGGTCTTTGTCATCATATTTTTAAATAGGTAATTTACCCCCTTTAAAATTTCCCCACGACTTCTAAAGTTTTTAGCGAGATCAATCCTTCGATTCTGACTACCCTCTTCTAGTTGATATTTTTCATATTTTTCTATAAAAAGTGATGGATCTGCCAGACGGAATCGATAAATACTTTGTTTAACATCACCTACTAAAAATAGATTCTCCTCTCGATTAATCCTTTGAATAATCGTCTCTTGCACAATGTTGCTGTCCTGATATTCATCAATAAAGATGTATTCAAATTTACCCCGGTATTCCTTTGCCACCAATTCATCCTCTAAAATACTTAACGTATAATGCTCTAAATCATTAAAATCAACAATTCCCTTTTCTGTCTTTTTAGTTTGATATCTTTTACCAAAGTCTTCTACCACATAACTCAAATATTTCATTAAAGGGGCAGTCAAGTTAATATCCTCAACATATTCTTCTGGAGAAAGGTTAAAATACTCAACATTAATTTTCTTCAAAATATCCTTTGCTTGATCCCTAAGGCCCTTAGCTTCTTCCTTTAGTTCTGGATCAATATCCTTTCCCCCTCTTGCCAACTTCATATGAGTCAGTTTTTTTAAGGATTGATGGAATTTTGATACACCTTCTGATAAATCTGTCATTAAAGCTTCTACTTGTTGAAGATCATCTAGGACAGCCTCCATGTAACAATCGGGGCCACTGGGCTTTTGACAGATCTCTCTTGCCTCTAAAAGGGCATCCTTTGCCCCTATCAAACGTATTAAAATGCTCTTTTTAATCGTATTTCCCCAAGAACTGTCTTCGAAGTTTTCTATCGTCATATTAAAATCATGACACTTTTCCTGTAACCAAAGATAGGGCTTAGGCTGACTCTGAATAAATCTAAAAATTTTCAATACAAGTTCTTGTAGGGGAATATCCTCTCGATTACCACCGAAGGCCTCTACTAATTCTAAAAAATCCCCTTCTGCCTTTTCATATTCTGCCTCAAAGACCTCTGTAAGGGCCTCCATTTTCAACAACTCTGTTTCCGACACATCTCCAATTCGGAAGGAAGGATCTATCTCAATTAAATGAAAATGTCTTTTTACCACCTCAATGCAAAAGGAATGGAGGGTAGTAATGGTGGCTTTATTCAGTAATGTCATCTGTCTTCTAATATGCTCTTCTTTTCCATTATTTGAATCTAACGCTTTAATAATTGCAGCAGCAATTCTTTCCCTCATTTCACCTGCAGCAGCATTTGTAAAGGTTACAATTAAAAGTTGGTCTATATCCACACCGTCATCAATAATTAATCCTATAATACGTTCAACCAATACTGCAGTTTTTCCTGAGCCTGCTGCTGCTGATATTAATAGGTTACTATCTCTAGCAACTATGGCTGATTTCTGTTCCTTCGTCCACTTAGTCATCTGAGTGATCCCCCTTTCCTTTTATTTTTTCTAAGATTTCCTCATCCTTTAATTCTTTAATATTGCGATAAACATTGTCTTCTAGACTAGAGTCGAATTGACAAATTCCCTGATATAAGCAATATTGACAAGAAACCTGTTTCCCTTTTTTGCAGGGATATATTTTGACATTACCCTTCAACATTTCCCAGGAAATTTCCTTAACCAAATGTCGAACGTGTAAAATTAGATCATTAAAGTCATCCTTCGACAGGACATTGGATGTTTTTGAAATCTCCTCACCTTTATTAAGCTTTACAGGAATAATATCTGAATAGCTGGTTATATCTTTATCTATTTCTTTAATAACTTTTAAGTCCTTTAATACAACACCCTTCATTTTCAGCTTGCTATTGATTTCTTTTTCTACAAATTCTGCTGCCTTTTCTGTGGTTTTGATCAATGGATCATCAATTTTAAAATAGAAAATTCCCCCTGGGTAGGTTTTATTTTTATGATCATTTGACATATTCATCATGGCATCTAGATATACCAGTAGCTGAAGTTGTAATCCAAAATAAGCATCTGTCAAACTAAAGTCTTTATTCCCAGACTTATAGTCAATAATTTTAATATACCGTCCCTCTTCATCCTCTAGTAAATCAACACGATCAATTCTTCCCTCAAGATAGATTACCTCGCCATTGTCTAATTCAACAACAATTGGCGGTATTTCTTCTCCCTGTCCAAATCGAATTTCCTGCCCTAAAGGGGTAAAGCCGCCTCTTTTTAAATGCTGGGTTAATGTCCAAAGGGCCCTCTTACTAATACGCTTTAATCGATTAACTAAATATTGATATCGATGGGTACTTTGTAAAATACCATTTTCAAAGTGATCTAGCATGTCATCGATCACTTCCTCAACTAAGCTATCGCACTTTGGCTTCTCAATCTCTAACCAACTTAGTCCTTCTGCTTCTAATCTATTCTTAAATTCATCCATAGAATCGTGGAACAACTTACCTATATCTGGGTTGTTTAGCTGATATTCCTTCCGCTCTGTTGGCTTTAATCCGTAGGTTATGAAATGAGAAAAAGGACAGTTTGAGAACTTTTCTAGCCTTGATATACTTGCAGTAATTGGGGTTTTATATAGATCCCTAGCTTTATTTTCTGGAATATAATAAACTTGGTTAGCGTGAAAAAATCCTTCATTGATCATATTTACTTTAGATCGCCAGCTCTCATTCTCATGATACCAACAATAAACATCCCACCAAAACTCATTAATTTCTTTATCATCTATATTCAAACGAATTCGCTCTACTAAATGTTTAAACGTGGCTTCTGGACTTGCCACTAGATCAAATTCATATTCTTCCCCATGGCTTAACTCGCTTTTAATCTCTAGTTTAGGGTACAGTTTTTTAAATCTGTCTATTAACATAGAAGGTCTTAATGCCTTTCCTTCTTGAGTTGCCATTGAATAGCTCAACCATAAATACTGGCTGGGTTTAGTTAGGGCTAAATAAATAGAAAACTTCTCTTCAATTAATCTACTATCATCATCAAACTCTAATTGAAAGCCCTTTTCTTTTAGTAATTTACGTTCATTTCCCGATAGAATATCTTTATCTTCTTTAATGGCAGGTAAAATACCGTCGTTAACACCCACAACAAAAAGAGCCTTAATATCATGACTTCTGGATCTTTCTATATTACCAATTAAGACTTGGTCTATTGTCGTTGGAATTACCCCTATTTCACATGCCGAAAAGCCAGATTCTAATATCCTGCGATAACCCTTTAAACTAATTGAAGAATCTCCTAAAATTTCTGAGAGTTGGTCAAAGATCTCCATTACAGTGTTCCAAATTTGAGTGTTCTCATTTACATAGTCAAAGTGCCCCAATTCTTTTAACTGATCTATCCAGTCCTGTAGTTTTCCTTCAATCTTAAGATCCGTTAAAAATTCAAATAAACCTCTAGTAATTTCTAAAACATTTTCCGCCTTCTTTACCTTAACCTTAAATTTGATAAAGGGGGTTACTACTTTTTCCCTCAGTTGATTTAGCCTTTCTATGTCTTCCTTTTCACCCTTATAAAAGGCTTCTGTCCACTGTTTTCCTGAGATGCCATATGCCAACACATAGTTTTCCAATTTTTCGTATTCATCCTTCTTTAAATCACTAAAACCTGATTTTAGATATCTGAAGATATCTTTATACTGAAAGTTACCAATAAGGGTATCTAAAGCTGCAAGGATCAATTCTATGATAGGATGATCCATAATTTCCCGCTTTTGATCCATAAAATAGGGAATCTTATACTCCTTAAAGATTCTTCTAATGATTCTCCCATAGCCATCTGGGTCTCCTGACACGACTGCTATATCTTGATAACGATATTTTTTATCCCTCACTAGAGATAAAATATTAATTGCCACCTGCTCTACTTCTGTATACAGATTATTAGCAACAAAGATTTCTATCCCCTCAGCCTTATATAGATAAGGATTATAGGGGTATGCATATAGTTCCTTTTCTAGATGTTTAAGTTGGCTAGTTTTAGTAAGTTGATTGTCTTCAGTCATAGATGTCTCAATCTTAATGACCTTTTCATTAAGATTTAATTCTTTAGCCATTCTTTTGATTTGCCCTAATGTATTTGTAGAAATGGAAAATAGATCCCCTTCTCTAGCTTGGGGGGTTGGATCGAGGGTGAAGGTCATGGATATTTGTTGGGCTTTTTTCATTAGTTCCCCTATAATTCTTTGAGTTTGAGGGGTTAGACGATGGAAACCATCTATCCAAATTTCAGCCCCCTTTAAAAATTCTGTTTGAGGGATCTTTTCTATTAATAAATTAATTTGGTCCTCAGTGTCGATATATCGATTCGCAAGATATTGATTAAAACTATCATAAATTAAATTAAAGTCCGATAACTTCATTTGTAGCAAAGGAGCATGGTCTAACTTCTCTAGTTGTTGATTAAGTTCTATGGGGATAACATCATGTCGCTTCATCTCAGTGATTAATTCATTAATTTTGGCCACAAACCCATCTTGTCTAGAAGCCTTCTGATATACACTAAGGGATTTACTATGTTCCTCCAATAACTTACGAATGATCATATTTTTACCCATTTCATTTATATGAATTTTAGTTAAACCGCCAACCTCGTTATATACCCTATGGACAAGTCTACTAAAACTTAATACCTCAACCCTTAAAATCCCTTCAAGGTTTAATTTTTTAATGAGATCCCGCTCTGCTTGGAGGGTATATTGTTCTGGTACTAATAAAATTAGCTTATGGGCTTCTTTTTTTTCTAAGGCTTCTTTTATTTCTTGAAGGACATAATGGGTTTTCCCTACCCCACTACGGCCAATAATATATTTAAACGCCATCTTTACACCTCACTTTGATTTAATATCCTATTATAATTTACCTAAAAATAAACTTTCGCTATCAGAAAAACTGCCGGTTTTACGACAGTTTTAGCTTTATACCTATTCTAATTAGTGTTAGTATCTTCCCTTTTTATAATAGTCTGTTCCCATATTCCAAAGTTTTCCTGTAAAGCTATCTTCTTCATTTTCTTGTTCTTCCATGAAGGATAAAATGCTCTCTATGTCCCCCGATACGCAATCGGCATGATGAAGAATTTGGGCTTCAACTGTCTTAGGTAAAACAGGCGATCCATATTCTAATTTTCCGTGATGACCTAAAATACCATTTAAAATAATAAGTTTATCATCTTGGTCAAAACCTGTTATTTCATCCATTGTATTAAGGGCCATATGGGCCCCTAAAAATATGTGCCCCAGCATCGTTCCTTCATCTGTAAATCCTATATTAGGCAGTGGCTTATATTCAAAAATCTTCGCCCAATCATGAAGAAAAGCCATTACAATTAATCGTTCCTGTTGACGCTTAGTTAGTTTCTTGGTTGTTGCAATCGTAAAGGCAAATTTTAATACTTCTAAAACATGCTGTAGCAAACCATGATAAAAATTGTGGTGCACCTGTCGTGCGGCTGGATATGTGATAAACTTTTCATAATAATCTTCATTAAAAATCAATTTATCCAACAAAGTCTTAAGATGGGGTGTTTCCACCTTTTCATAAAAATACTGCAAGCCTTTTTGTAGGGTATCTAGTCCCCAATCACTAGTGGGAATCAACCCTGCCATCATATCTTCACTAGTTTCTAGGATACAAATATCTTTAACTGTTAATTGAATCTGTCCCTGATATTCTCCTACAAGGGCCTTAATCTTTACTACTGGTGTATCTAGTAAGGAGTCAAATAGATTCTTGTTTTCTTGATATTCCCAGCACTTTGCTTCCACCTTTTTAGAAGCATCTTGAAGGATTAAGTCGGCATATTGCTTTTCAGTTTTTGTTGTTCTAACCTTAACCTCCACCAATAGGGCAACCACTTCGATTAAGCTGTTTAAATGACTTTTATTAATATCTTTTAATTGTTTGATTTCCATTTATATCCTCCTATAAAACATAAAATCTAACACTCTCTAGTAGGATTGCAATTAACATGACAGTAGCAGCTCTTAAGTAGTCCTTTGGGGCTTCCTTCTTGTGTTCCTTTTTCTCCTTCATCTTTTTATGAAGTTCTTCTTTGTTTATTAATTTACCCTTTTCTTCAGCTTTAGGAAAAAAAGAAAGATTACTAAAAATGCTAAAGGTAATTAGTATTAAGCCCAAGATATAAATAAATCTATTAGCACCTAATAATACATCAATGTTTCGAATAAGTCCATAGATACTACCAACTACACCTGCAACTACTGCAGCAATGGTAGCATTCTTCACTACTTTTAGATACTCCTTCATCTTAAAACCTCCTCTATCGTCTGATTGATCACTAGCTATTTTAAAATTTAAGCTTTAGCCTATATAATTTTTCTTATAAATAACCATCATTAAAACCCCAAATCTATTTTCTACTTCTACTAAAATTTTTTCTACTAAATATTACTTCTAGATATTTTTCTATATAGATTAAGTTATTTCCTGCTTAAATACTTGAGAAAATTCTAGAATTAATTTCATTCCTTAAATAAATCAAATTTTAAAATTTAATTATGTTTAATATTTTTTTTCATGGGTAATTATAGCAATGGCTTAAAAATATAGTATAATAGACATTGTCTAATTTTTTATTTAAAGGGAGGAATTATTATGAACGATATGACAGCAACTAATTTAAAATCTGCTTTTGGTGGAGAAAGTATGGCCCATATGAGATATTTACAATGGGGAGCTTTTGCTACTAAAGAAGGTTATCCAAACGTAGGAAACCTATTTCAAGCTGTAGCTTATGCAGAGCAGGTTCATGCAGCAAATCATTTCAGAGAATTAAAAAACGAAGTAGGTGAAGCTTCAGTAACAGCAGGAGCAGGTTTTGGAATGACTACTACTTCTGAAAATCTTCAAGGTGCTATTGATGGCGAAAACTACGAAGTTGAACAAATGTACCCTGCTTTTATGGCTGTTGCAGAGTTACAAAACGAAAAGGGAAGCATGAGATCTTTCCACTATGCTATAGAAGCTGAGAAAACCCATGCTGAATTATTTGCAAAGGCTAAAGAAGCGGTTGATTCTAAAGTAGATTTCCAAGAAGATACGGTTCATGTCTGTGATGTCTGTGGTTATACTTTAACTGGTGCATTAGAAGACAATTGTCCTGTATGCAAGGTTAAAGTAGAGATGTTTACAACTTTTACTACAGAAAAATAGTTTATAAGGACTAATACATATTTAAAGGACGACAAATACAATGTCGTCCTTTTTATTCTTTTCTTTATTCTGCTTTATATTAAAATCATGTCCTAGCCACTTATCCTTTATTGACTTTAATACTCCCTTTAATCATTAATTAATTTTTTTCCAATTGACTCCCCCATATTTACCTTTGTTTCGATCCCCTTTGCCGTATTATTGATAATATCTTCATCTATTTTTACAATATTCTTTTTAATAAATATAATGGTAGTAGATCCGCCGAATTTAAAATAACCCTTTTCTTGACCCTTAATTACAGGTTTATCAGCTTCATAGGTTTGAACAATACTGCCAACACAGGTGGCCCCCACTTCTACCAATAATAACCTATCAAAAAGATCGGTTTCTAACTCAGTAATTTCTCGTTTATTCCTACAATAGATTTCTGTCATCCTTCTTAATGCATATGGACTTACAGAATAATAATGTCCTTCTATTCTTTTTGCAACTTTGGGAATCCCCTTAGCCGGAAAATGAAAACGATGATAATCTACTGGTGCTAACCTCACAATAATACAAATACCACCCTCATATTCTAACGCCAATTGTTGATCCCCAATCAATTCCATTAAGGAAAAATGGGACCCTTTAACTTGGACAATTTTATTAATATCGATATTTTCATAGGCAAAAATGCGTCCATCTGCTGGACTAGCTAAGGTATCCACCTTTGAACAGACTGGTCTAGCTTCTTGTTTTAAATGTCGAGCGAAAAAATCATTAAAGTTCTGATAATCTTCAATTTTCTCCTTTTGAGCCTCCGATAAATCTATAGCCAGATCCCTAACAAAAGGCTGTATCCTTTTTTTACTAAAGGTTGTATCCATCACTATTCCAAATATTTTTGTAAATAATTTTCGTTTCATAATGGTTTCTAACAAAAAACGCCCTGGTTTCGTTTCATAGGTCCACCTTAAAACCTTACCTCCAGCTACAATTTCTGTTACTTCTTCTCCAGTTTTTCTTTCTATATACTTAATCGTCATCCTATCATCCTTTTCCTCAGTAGAGAAATAATCTATTCTTGTTAATATAGTCCTATTATACTAGGCTATGCTTATATAAACAAGTTATTAGTTATACAGAATATTTAAAATAGCCCTAATGGCATAAAAAGGATCCCTATACAGATTCATAGAGATCCTAGTCTACTGTTTCAGTTATATTAACTCCCTAAACAATTTTCCATAGGATGAATTTCCACCTCTAAAGGTGAATCATTAAATTCTTGATATGCGTCTGAATCCCTTAAGTCTTCTATTAATAAGTCAATCATTTCTTCTGTTACATGTTCCATAGCATATACATGGGCATAGTCTCGCTTCTCTTCGCCAACAAATACAGTTTCACAAGATAGGGTATTAGAAAATATAACTTGATCATTTGGTTTTCTAAAGCGGACTGTTAGGGCTAACGGACTTCTTTCCACCCATAAGTCTATTTGTAAAACTTTTTCAAGCTCTTTAAGTCTTCTTTCTGCATATTGGGCAATCTTTTCTGTTTTTAGTGCCATTTCCTTTAATTTTTCCTCTGAATGTTTGGCCAGAAAATTCCACAGTACTATTGGTGCTAACCCATTTCTTGAACCAGCAAAGGTTGTATCTGGAGAACCGATATACATTGGATTCGCCGGTGGCAATAATTGATATTTCGTTTTTGTCATTAATAGTCCACAAGAAAAGGGTGCTCCTACCCATTTATGAATACTCATAACAATAGAATTAACCTCTGGTATACGAAAGTCAAACTTTGGAAAATCGTAACCTTCTGGTAGGGAAAGTTTCCCTTCCTTCACTGATTTTTCAATATAGGGCATATAAGCTGCCCCCAAAGCACCATCTACATGAAACCAAAATCCGTTACGTATAACTGTTCCATGACAAGATTTCTCTTTATATGGTATCTCTCTTTCGTACATTTTGTTCTTTTTTAAGATGGGTACAAGGGCATTAACAGCCTTCTCAACTTGATCATAGGCTCCTTTAAAAGTAGTCCCGTAGTTGAAACACACAAACACTGGATATCCTTTACCCGTAAAAAAATCTATTAATTTAGTTAAAGAAGGAATATGAATGCTCCCATCATGGTTAGAAGGAACTTCTAATGGCCATCCCCCTTCTCCTAAATTTCCTTTAGAATAACCACTAGGATAATCTTCTGGAAACCTTAGTGGACAATGATATTTACTGCTTCCTATTTCATAAAAAGTTTCAAAACTTAGTACCCTCATAGCTTTTTTAATTGAATAATGGGTATCTTGTGAATAGAAAGCAATAGGTGTATAGGTATTTTCATTATTTGTTGCTAGATTCTTTGATAAGTTTGATGGGTTAAATACTTTGTTTGAATTACCTTTTGATTCATCTATTAATAATTCCTTACCACTTAAATAGTCTCTAGCATTCCATATAGCATAGACATTTCCTTCTGTACTTCCCATAGACAAGGTATATCCCCAGTAGGATTCTGGGTTCTCTTTATCGTGGGGAGTTATCCCATTCCATAATTTTGCATAATAATCTAAGACGGCCTTCTCCATCGCTTTACTGCTCATGGTATAATTGCTCTCAATAAAAGGATCTCCTACATTATTAATGTGCATATTCAAAAAGGGCTTAAGATCTTCATCATATGTCATATTATGGTTTACCTGATAACCTAAAAAACGCCCCTTTTGCTCTTTAAGATAATCTTGTAAGTTTTTGATCGCCTTTGAACGATCCTCCTCCTTAAGTCCTTCTGAAGTTAGGACAAAATCATCATAGTTTAGTCCTTTCATATAATTCTGTTTCAACTGTCATTCCCCCTCTAGTATTATGCAAAACAATATAGTGACATACCCCCGTTATTTTTTCTCTTTCTAATTTAAATAAAGAAATTGTATAATTATTTTAGTTTTTTAATAGAAAGTGAATATAAATTCATAACTAAAGATATTATACAATTTCCTCCAATAGATATATATAATATATGTTTTAACGATTATCTATCCCTGAGTTTTTTAATCCTTTAGCATTTTTACAAGACCTTCTACTGCTATAACATTGCCTTTTTCATCAAACACTGGTACTTCCGTTACCTCACTCATACATTTAACACCATCTTTCTGTTTAAATTCTGCATGATATTTTGGTTGTTGAATCCCTTGTAATGATAAGCTTGTATATTCATCTACCTGATTATTTACTGCATGGTCTGTAAGGAACAATTGAAAATCTTTCATTAGCTCCTCTGTTGTATAGCCTAAAAGTCCTTCTACAGATTTTGTAACGAATTCAAATTTTCCTTCCGCATCATGCCTATAAGAAAAATATCCAATTTCACCATTTTTACCTGTCTCTAGAACAATTCGTCTTCCAATATGATTGGTGCTTCTAAATAGATCATCTATATTGGTTAATATGTTTTTGTTATTTTCTAAAGTGCTAATGGTGGAATCCTTAACATTTTCTGCTGCTGCACAAATTTCTTCGGAAGCAGCCAATTGTTCTTGAGTAACACTGGCAATTTCCTGAGCAAATCTACTGGTGGACTCCATATCATTTACAATATCCTTAATGTCCAGTTGTACATTGTTTACTGCTGTAAGCATGTTCTCAAATATTTTATCTGTTTCACTAACGGATTCTTTAACTAGAAAAATGCTCTCTTTATTTTCTTCGGTTTGACTAACGGCTTGATTAACAACATTCTCTACATTCAAAAGAAGATCAGCTATATTTTTTGTTGCACCAGTAACACTTTCTGCCAACTTCCTAATTTCTTCTGCTACTACCGCAAACCCCCTACCATGTTCTCCTGCCCTAGCGGCTTCTATAGAAGCATTTAAAGCCAATAAATTGGTTTGGGAAGCGATATCATCAATTACTTGAATAATTGATTTGATTTCGGAAGCTGAACTTCCCGCTTCTGCTACAGTGTTTGACAATTGACTAATTGACTTAATTACTGAATTAACATTTTCAGCAGTATTTTCCATCGATCCCTTTCCTTGTCGGGAGATCTCTACCATATGTAGGGTTTTATCATTGGCATCCTTACACTTTTCTGAAGCCCCCGAAACAACATCCGAAAGCTGTGTTATCTTTAGGGCGACATCTTCTGAATCTTGTGCTAATAATTTAGTACTTTCTGCTAACTCATTAATAGATTCCGACTGACTTTTTGAAATTTCTTCGGTTTCCTCTAAAATCACCTTCACCTTATAGGCCATCTGATTAGTATCAACTACCATGTCAGAAGTCTGATCAATAAGCTCCTTTAATCGATCATTTTTACCATGAATAATGCTTTCTAAATCTTTCTTACCTTTTCCACCAATTAGAACTTTGAACAATTTCTTCACCTCATTCTGATTATTCTTTAACAGTATTTTGTAAAATATATTAAATATTTCAACCACTTTACTTAAAAATCTAAGTGTTTCCTACCTCGTTAAGTTAAACTAAATAATCATTTAAACGTTAATTGAAAGATGACAAACTGCTTTATTTATCCAACATCGACAAAAAAATACTATATCTACTATAATAATACATAATGTTACTAATTATTTCAATGTTTTTATATTATATTGATAATTCGCAACTATTTACAACTTTTTTACTAGAAAGTAAAAGTAATATTAAGCAAATAGTCCTATTGATTTCTGTCAACACAATAAAAAATACTTCCAAGTAGATAATGTAATTTTAGTTAATTACAATGTCTACTTTGGAAGTATCATATCAACTTAGCTCCAAATTTTTTTTTTTGAATTTAAGATAGCCCCTTTTTTAAATATTTTTTTTAACTATTTATATTTATCTTTAAAAGGGTCCTAGATGCATTAAAACAGCTGGTGTTAATAATAGACAGCCTAAAATAATGAAAAGAATCTGAAGCTTAATCATCCATTTCGCCCATTGATCCCAAGAGATTTTTGCCATCCCTAAAGCTCCCATCAAAACGCCAGATGTGGGAATAATCATATTTGTAAAGCCATCACCAAATTGGTATGCCAGTACAGTTGTTTGTCTCGTAATTCCTACCAACTCTCCTAATGGTGCCATAATTGGCATAGTTAAAGCAGCCTGCCCGCTTCCAGATGGTACGAAGAAATTAATAATGGTTTGAATAAAGAACATTAAATATGCTGAAATTAAACTAGGAACACTACCAACTACCCCTGCTACACTAGCTAGCATTGTATCTATAATTCTTCCATCAGTAGCTAGAATTAAAGCACCTCTCGCTAAACCTACCATTAATGCGGCACTTACAAGATCCTTTGCCCCATCAATAAAGGAGTTTGCAATTTCCCCTGCCTTTAATCCACCGATAAACCCAGCTATTATCCCTATTGCTACAAATAAAGCTGCAATTTCACTAATGTACCACTCATGGACAATAACTCCCCAAATTAAAGTAACCATCCCTATAAAAAAAGTTATTAGTACTAAAGCATGTTTACTCGTAAAATTATTATTTATTGCTCCATCTTCCCTAAGTTCTTTTCTCCTATTTAAGTCGTGATCATAGGTAATACTTAATTCTGGATTCTTCTTAATCTTAGAAGCATAAATCATCACATAAGCAATTCCAAACAAGGTTGCCACTACCCAAACAAATAATCGATAACCCATTCCTGACATAGGGGGTAACTCTGCAATTCCTTGGGCGATCCCAATTGTAAAGGGATTCATAAAAGCTGCAGCAAAACCAATTTGTGCCGCCATATAGGACATTGCAATTCCCGTTATCGTATCATAACCTAATGCTAGGGCTAAGGGTACAAATATTGCTACAAAAGGAATTGTTTCTTCCGACATTCCAAATACTGCGCCACCTAAAGAGAATAATAACATTACAGTAGGTATAATAATGATTTCTTTTCCTTTTAAATGGCTAGTTGCCTTTATTAGACCAGAGTCTATGGCTTTCGTTTTTTGAACGATAGCAAAAGCTCCCCCTATAATTAAAATAAATCCAATAATTTCTGATGTTTCACGAATACCCCTTAAAGGCGCCTGAAGTACTTTTATTATTCCTTGTGGATTACTTTCTACACGATGGTAGGAGTCTTCTACAACTACAGTTCTACCGCTGGCATTTTCTGCTCTTTCATATTCTCCAGCTGGTATTAAATATGTTGCCAATGAAACCAGTAATAAAATTGAAAAGATAATAACATAGGTATGTGGTATCTTAATGCCTTTTTTAGAGTTTATTTTTCCAACCATTTTTTGTCCCCCTTTTTTTCTTTCTTAAATCCTATTGAGTATTTTATGGTAATAGTACAAATAATTACAGATACTTATAAAATTAACTACTACCATTTTGTTTTAGAAGCAATCTTTTTTTATAAACATAACTACCGGTATTATATTTATACAATATTTATGTATTTTATCAATTACCAATCTATATTGCAATGTATAAATATTAAACAGTTGTTTAAATTTATGTAACATTTACATGATTTTATGTGTTTTTATACTTTTCCATTCTATTTTTTATCATAAGCCCAGAATGACCTTAGACTAATTGAATAAACTTTCAAAATATGATAAGCTATTACCATTCTACATATTTATTTGATGATATAAGGGGGGTTAGGTCTATGTCTAATAAATTAGCAGATAAATATTTAAAGCTAAAGGAAATTTTAAAAAACCTTAACAGTGGGGCAGTCGCCTTTTCTGGCGGTGTAGATAGCACCTTTCTATTGAAGGTTGCCCATGATGTTTTAGGCAAAAATGTGATTGCTGTTACAGCTCGCTCTTCTACCTATCCTGAAAGGGAATTTAATGAGGCAACACAATATGCAAAGGAATTTGGCGTAAAACATGTTGTAATTGTTTCAGAAGAGTTGGATATTGAAGGTTTTGCTCAAAACCCAGTTAATAGATGCTATTATTGTAAACATGAGTTATTTACAAAGGTTCGTGACGTTGCCCAAGAGCATGGGATCAGTCATGTATTGGATGGCTCAAATTTTGATGATATCTCTGACTTCAGACCTGGTATGCACGCTGCTAAAGAACTTAAAGTTGTAAGTCCATTAAAGGAAGCTGGCTTAACTAAGGATGATATTAGACAGCTATCTAAAGAGCTGGGTGTCCCAACATGGAATAAGCCTGCTTTTGCTTGCCTATCTTCTCGATTTCCCTATGGACATGAAATTACTGCACCAAAACTAAAAATGGTGGAATTAGCAGAACAGTTTTTACTTGATTTAGGTTTCAGACAAATACGGGTTCGTCATCACGAAAAAATTGCAAGAATTGAAATTGCAAAGGAAGAAAGAATAAAACTCTTTAATACGGATCTAATGGATCAAATTGGAACCTACTTTAAAAAAATTGGATTTGATTACGCTACCGTTGATCTTCTTGGGTATCGTACTGGTAGTATGAATGAGGTCTTAAGTGAAGAAGATAAAGCTAAGAATTTAGCTTAATAAAAAATTGCATAAACCTTTAACGAATAGAAAAAATACAAGGTCTCAAACTACAAGACCTTGTATTTCTTTAATTCTGATGATTTTAGCCTTTAAAAATACTAATCATATAATCTTCTTCGGGATAGTCCCCTAAATATGCTAATCCAGAACATGAATAAAAATTCTTCAACTTTTCATTACCTGCCCAACAATCCAAGTATAATGACAAGTTTCCTTCCCTAGCCAAACAAATGGAAAAATCTATAATTTTGCCTCCATAATCTTTTCCTTGAAGTTTTGGTAATACTGCAATTCGGTATAAATATAGTCCTTCTTTTATAGTCAAGGAATTTAACTGATCTATTTTCTTAATGGAGAAGGAACAGGCCACCTCTCCATCAACTTCTACAACATATAATCTATTGGTATTTATATCAACTTCTATTTCTGTGGCATCCCATGGGTGTTCCCACTGCTTAATTCCTTTTTTAAGGAGCATTTCAGTTACTTCATTTAACAAATTAACCACTATTTCTAGGTCATGATGCCCCTTTGCTAATCTGATCTTCATACGCTCACCCCTTTTCCTTAACTCTAAGGAATAATACTATCAGAATTTCATCGTTAACTGGTTAGCTTTTTATGTTGAAACTTATTAGGTAAAGTTGTTTTTTTAGAATTTGAAAGTGAGTTTCCCGTAGAATTTCCCTATTTATTATAAAAAATTAGTGCCATCTAAATAAGATTCGATAATGGCTCTATCGGAATGCCAAAAGATTAAATCAGAATATTTTACAAAGGTGAAACCTAACTTTTGGGCTAATTGTTCTGAAGGCTGATTCCCTTTACCACAATTCCAAACTGCCACCATCTTTTTTTCTAGACACTCTTCTATAAAGGCACTACACACGATTAATGCATAACCCCTTTGTTGATATTTTTTGTTTGTTAATACCCCTATTTCAGTATAGCCTCCACCACTACTACAGGCAAAGCATACACTGGCAATTTCATCTTTATGTAGTATAGCGTAGGCAATACCCTTTTCTATAAAGTTTTCGACAGTTCCCCATGTGTCTTGATAGATAGAATACATTTCTTTATTAAATTGATGAAATAAAGCTTCATCCATTCTTTTTAGATGATATCCTTCTTCTAATGTAATATCTCGATGAAACATTGGCGGAACAGCTTGTTGATATGTATAGGTTGTACGAGGTAAGGGAATAGAGTCTTTTTCTAGTCTCTTGGCTAATAGTTTAACCCACCTTTCAGATGTAGCAAACAAATCATAATACTTAATGTGGTTTACCTTATCTTTTAGAAATTCTACCAAATTATAATTAAAATCTTCCTCCCTTTCACTACCGGCCACTAAATATACGCCCCCTGCCCCAGCTATAATACAGGCTTTAGGGTCTAAAAGATTATCAACATAAATTCTACCTGGATTGCCATTAAGAGCAACGCTGTAAGCAAAACTGCAATCTGGATCAACATCTTTAATCAAATGTTGAATTTTATGGTATTCTTCTTTATTTAATTGATACATTTTTTAGCCCCCTTTGTTAATAGAATTAGCCAAATAGCATTTAGTTTTATTAATCATGTAACAATATTATTGTTTTTCTTTCCAATCTTTTGCCAGTACTCCATAAACAATATGGTTTACATAATGGTCATATAACCATTCTACTTCCCTAATAACACCCTCTTTTGTAAATCCAAGTCTTTTGGGAATAGCTCCACTCTTTAAATTATCCTCTGCACATCTGATCTCTACCCTATTAAAACCCAACTCCAGTATTGCATAGTCTATAAAGCTTTTTGTAGCCTTCGTCATAATTCCCTTACCTTCAAATTCTGCTCCTAACCAGTATCCTATACTGGCAGATTTGTTGTTCCAGTTTAATTCATTAAAACCGATCACACCAGCTAGTTTTCCTTCGTACCAAATACCAGCAACAAACCCCTTATCTTCAAAGTGTTGCTTTTTTACATATTTAATAAAGTTTCTAGATTCATGAAGGGTATTGTTATCATCCACCCAAGGCAACCATTGTCTTAGATGTTCTCTATTACCATCTACTAACTCAAAAATGGCTTCTGCATGGTTATTTTCTAACATTTTTAACTCTAAACCTTCTTCTATAATATGTTTAAACATAATACTCCTCCTTCATTCTTTTCCAAATAGATATATAGATATAATGTACAATAAAGTCTATATGGCTACCTCTTATTCCATAATAATTACATATCAGTAGATTGTTAAATAATCGAGGTGATTGCATAACTAATTTAAGGTCTATAAACTATATCGTCTATTCATTTCTTAAAATAAAAACAAGAGAAGTTATCTTCTTGATAAGATATTTCTCCTGTTTCATATAGATTTATATTAATCCATAGCTTAATTAATTTAAACATTGTGAACCTTGTCATAAAGTGATGTTATTTTATTTTCTTTTCCATCAATAAGGACGAGCATAGTGCCATCTAGCCATTTTATACACAACCGACTCACTTGTATAAATATATCGGTTGGTAGAATCAATAATATAAGTATATTTAAAATCTTTAAACTCTGGTAATAACGTCATATCTACATAATAAAACTCTCTAGTAAGACTTAAATTCATCTCTTTGAAAAAATCATATAGGTCCTTCTCCTTTTGAATTTCTACTGCTTCACCTATGGGATAGACCCCATTAACCTCTGTATACTCATTAATCAATTGAGAAGCTTGGTTGTATTCTACTAAATATTTTTCATAATTCCAATCTTCATAATAAAAGTAAATTGGCAAACTCATAATTACTAGAATTGCTAGAAGCAAATTAAAGAAAACCCGTTTTCTTGTATATTGGGTTTGCTTAACTGTAAACAAGCCATCTAGCTTTTCAAGTATTTTAATAAACATCAGTCATTCCCCCTTTTAACTAGTGTTGTTTCTATTATACATTTTTATAAAAGATGAATCTTTTACATTAATGTAATATTTATATGAATATTATTATTTTTTCGACTATTTAAATAATAGGGGATTCTCGTAGTGCCATAAATTCAAAGCAGAACTCCCTCTATTCTCTAAAAAGTCATTAACACAGTAAATTAGATCATATAACCTAATTTAATTCTAAAGGCCAAAGGTTAAATTCATTAAATCTGGGTAATAGTGACATATCTACATAATAAAGTTCGTTACAACTCCCGTCTATAATCTCCCACCTTAATTATACAATATTTGGCAATATAAAATCTATATGTTTCGAGAATATTTTATAAAAAACTATTATTTTCATAAAAACTAAATCATATGAAGGTCACAACAAGTATTCTTGTACGTATACATAGTTTTCGAAACTTAATTGTGGCAATATGTCTTGTAAGATGTTAAAATGATAAAAATGTCAAACTTTCTATTATTTTGTCACAATAACTCGAATCAATAGGAGAACATTAAATATTATTATGTTAGGAGGGCTAGTTTTGAGAAAACAACCATCCATCAGAAATAAAATCATATTTAGCATTATCTTAACTTGTTTTTTACCATATTTTATCGGAATCTACTTTATTAAAAATGTCACAGAAGACTCGTTTCATAAAAGCACCCTAGAATATACCAATCAATTGCTTCGTCAGACAGCTGGCTCTGTTGATGAAATCATTTTAAAAAATACACAAAATTTACTTTTCTTAATGATTAATGATCCGAGAATACTATTAGTAGATGATTCTATCCGTAGCTACATTAATCTCACCAATAATACATCGTTAACTCAACCCTCCCAACAGGAAGAAGCTATACTAGAATTTTTTCAATCCATTAGCGATAGTCACGAAATGATCAAAATGGTTTCTTTAGGAACTGAATGGGGTGCTTACATAGAATATCCTAATTTTAAACCTAGTACTTCCTATGATCCGAGAAACAGAAAGTGGTATATTGATGCCATCACAGTAGACAAACCTGTCATATCCGAACCCTATATCACGCAGATTACTGAGGAACTAGTCATTAGTATTGCCCAAAGGGTTACCCTAGAAGATAATACTATCGGAGTTATTAGTATAACCATCAGTCTTGAAGATCTGATGTATCAAATCAATAATCTTCACTACGGAAGTTCTGGTAGCATTAGCATTTTAAGTCCTAATAATGTTTTTATCAATAGTCCATTAAATGAGGATTGGCTTCTCCATTCTTTAAATGATATAGAGTATGAAATCCCCATCGACATAGATGAATATAATCAGAAATCCTTTAAGGGAATGTTTGAAAATAAAGAACATATTTTTAGTGTGTACATATCTGACTATAGTGGTTGGAAATATATTTCAACTATAGCGGAAAAGGAAGTCTTTGCACCAATTACTAGATTATCTAATTTTATCACAATAGCCTATATCCTTATCTTACTTATTCTAATCTTCTTTGCAATTATCTTTTCTAACTATATCACTAAACCCATCCTTAAAATTGCTGAGGATATTCAAAAAATGTCTACCTTTAATTTTAATGGGTATGAAGAAAGCAATTATAAAAAATATATCAACCAACAGGATGAAATCGGGGAGATCACCCGTGCATTAAATAACTTAGAAGCGAATTTTTTTGAATTAAGGGATAATATGGCTACGATTGAAACTCAAATCAAAAATGTGAGGATTGAAGATCCTGCTCCTTTGATATTAGAATTATCTGAAAAAAATCCATTTATTAGAATTTCTACTTCTATTAATGAACTACTTAAAAGAGTATACAACTCAATTATAGAGATAAAAATGCAAGAACACTATATTAGTTATTTGGCAGATCATGACCCATTGACCTGTTTACCAAATCGGAGAATATTTCAACAGAAACTTGGTGAGGCTATTGAAAGTAATGAAAGTGGAGCCGTTATTTTACTAGACCTTGATAACTTTAAAGGTTTTAATGATACTTTAGGACATTTATTTGGAGATGAAATTTTAAAACGTGTTGCAGAAAGACTGTTATCTTTTTCAAATGAGGAAATCTTTGTTTCTAGGTTTGGAGGCGATGAATTTTTACTCTATTACCTAGGTTCTAATGATGATGAGCATCTATCTTCCTTAATGAAGCTATTATTCTTACTTTTTCAATCACCCTTTATCATTAATGGTACAGAAATTAAAATTCACTTTAGTAGTGGTGTAGCAAAGTTTCCAGATGATAGTAGGGATATTACAAAACTATTGATGTATGCTGATATGGCCCTCTTTGATACAAAAGGAAAAGGTAAAAGCAATTTTTCTCTTTATAGAAGTCACATGAGCGAAAAAATTAAGCGCTCTGAGGATATTAAACAAATTTTAAGGGAAGCTATTACTCATGACGGCTTTAAGATTCTATATCAACCTCAAGTTGACATTTCTTCTGGGAAGATAATCGGATATGAAGCATTAGTTAGGCTAAAGTACCATCAAATCTCACCTGGAGAATTTATTTCCGTTGCAGAAGAAAATAATTTAATAATCAATATCGGTAGGATTATCACTCAGTTAGTGATTAAGCAAATGAGTATATGGCGCAGTAAAGGACTAACTCTAAGGCCAGTCTCTATAAACTTTTCGGCTGCTCAAATTCAAGACCTACAATTTATCACTTACCTTATTACTTGGCTAAATGAGTATGAAATTGATCCTCGTTTAATCATTATAGAAATCACCGAAAATGTATTTTTAGACAATAGAGAATCCACCATATCTTTTTTAAATACCTTAAGATCCTATGGTATAAAAATAGCAATAGATGATTTTGGTACAGGCTTTTCTTCCTTAAGTTACTTAACTTTTTTACCGGTAGATTCAATTAAAATTGACAGTACATTAAGCCATAGGTTTCTAGAGAAAGAAGATACTAAAGTGATGGACAATCTCATTGCCCTAGCCCAGAGTTTAAATCTAAAGGTAGTTGCAGAAGGGATAGAAAATTATGAGCAGGTGAAAAAATTGATTATTGGAAGATGTGATGCCATTCAAGGATATTATTTTTCTAAGCCAATAGAAGCAGAATCTGTTGAGTTAGAGTACGATACGATTTATAATTTGTAACTATTATGGATGGGTCCTGTAGAAGACAGGCTCAGTCTCTTGGCTGCATAAACTAATTGCGTAGCAGTTAAAAACTACTACGCAATTAAGTCTAACTTATATATTTCTACTACCGGGCTTAACAGGAGGTGTCTTTAATTCTCTACACAGGGGACAATCTTCAGCATCATAAGAAATTACCTCTGTTGTTAGAGCTGCCTGTAGCTTTGTTCCAAAATCAATCGTTCCATTACTTCTGTCTACTAAAACAGCAACGCCAACAACTTCTCCCCCCTGCTCTTTAACGATTTCCATCACTTCTTTAACCGATCCACCTGTGGTAATAACGTCCTCTGCCACCACAACCCTTGCCCCCTTAGGGATGGAGAACCCTCTTCTCAAAGTCATTTTACCGTTTTCCCTCTCGGCGAATATATTTTTAGCCTTGAGCTTTCTTGCAATTTCATAGGCGATAATGATGCCACCCATTGCTGGCCCTACAACAATATCTACTTCATCATCTTTGAAGGCTTGAGCTAATCCACCTGCGATTTCTTCTGTATACCATGGATATTGTAATATTCTTGCACATTGCATATACTGATTACTATGTCTACCAGAAGTTAGTAGAAAATGCCCCTCCAATAAAACCTCTGAAGCCTTTAAGATTTCTAGTACTCTTTCTTTACTTAACATAATTGATCATCCCCTTCTGTTTAATTGTGTAGAAACCCTCAAATACTACATTCAGTATTTTTATATTAATTTTCTAGATAATACCTCTAACATCACCGATCTTCTCTTCACCATATTGATTTAGATAATTCTCAATACCCTCCAGCACATCTAGGGTTGCCCTTGGGTTGATGAAGTTGGCTGTTCCTACAGCTACCCCTGTAGCCCCTGCTTGAATAAATTCAATGGCATCTTCCCCCGTCATGATGCCTCCCATCCCAATGATAGGAAGCTTTGTGGCTTTAGCCACCTGATGAACCATTCTAACTGCTACGGGCTTGATGGCAGGGCCTGAAAGTCCTCCTACCACATTTGCCAGTACTGGCTTTCTTTTATGAATATCAATAACCATGCCTAAAAGGGTATTAATTAGTGAGATGCCATCGGCCCCTCCTGCTTCAGCGGCTTTAGCAATCTCTACAATATCTGTAACATTGGGAGTTAATTTTACGATTAAAGGCTGCTTAGCAAATTTTTTCACTTCTTTCGTGACATGTTCCACCATGCTAGGGACTGTACCGAAGCAAACGCCACCTTCCTTTACATTGGGGCATGAAATGTTTAACTCTAATAAATCAATATCTTCACTAGCTAATCTTTCTACTACCGAGCAATAGTCCTCGACAGTTCTTCCTGCGATATTAACAATTATTTTAGTATCGTATTGTCTTAGGAAGGGGATGTCTTTTTTAATAAATTCCTCTATTCCTGGGTTTTGTAAGCCTACACTATTTAACATTCCACCGTAGGTTTCTGCTACCCTTGGGCTGGCATTACCCTTCCAAGGAATATTGGCAACTCCTTTAGTTACCACTGCCCCCAGCCGATTCAAGTCAACATATTCACTATACTCTATTCCAGATCCGAAGGTACCTGAAGCTGTCATCACTGGGTTTTTTAATTCTACACCTGCAATATTTACCCTTAAATCTACCTTACTCATCCCAAATCACCTCATCCCTCCAGAATACTGGACCATCTTTACAGACCCTTCTGTTTTCCCAATCGGTTTCTTCTTCCTTCTGAATCTTACAGGTACAAACTAGACAAGCACCAATACCACAAGCCATTCTTTCTTCTAGAGATATTTGTGTTGCAATATTTTCCTTCTTAGACCATTGGGCCACAGCCTTTAGCATTGGCTTCGGTCCACAGCTATAGACCATGTCTGCCTTTGGTTTTAGTTGATTAATTAAATCCATCACATTACCCTTTAAACCAACACTACCATCCTCTGTTGCCACATGGACTGTTGCGCCGTACTTCTTAAAGATGTCTTCTAAAATAGGGTTACATCTAAAGCCCAATAGTACCGTTACATTACCTTTAAGGTTTTTCACTAGCTCCACCATAGGAGGTACACCGATGCCCCCCGCTATAATTAAATGTTCTAGATAAACTGGATTCTCTTGATTTTCTTCCTCATCTTCCTCATCTTCCAATATCATAAATCCTCTGCCCAGGGGGCCAATAATCTGCAGGTCTTCCCCCACCTTCATTTCTGAAATTACCTTTGTTCCCTTTCCTACAACTGCATAGACTAAGGTTAACTCTCCCGATTCTCGATTTACCTCGCAGATACTGATGGGGCGGGGAAGCAACAGCTCCCCCTTGTTGCAATAGACATTAACAAATTGCCCTGCCACTACTTCTTCTACAATTTCCTTTGCAGATAAAACCATCCTATAATTATTAGGTGCAATCTCTTCATTTAGAAGAATTTCAACTATATGCTTCTTCTTCATTCCTTCACCCCCAAATTGATTACCTTCAAGTCTTCATCCTTTAAGTTATACTTCATTACCCTTAGCATAGCTGCCACCGTATCTAGAGAAGTTAGTACCTTTACCGAAGATTCCACCGCTGTTCTTCTAATTTTAAAGCCATCCCTTACACGATCCTTCCCTTTTGTTGGTGTATTGATGATTAAGTCGATCATACCACTTCTGATGATGTCTAGAATGTTTGGTATTCCTTCACTAATCTTCTTAACTTCTGTAACAGGCAACTGATGCTGTTTTAGATATTCTGCCGTCCCGTGGGTAGCCATCAGCTGATATCCCATCTCGATGAAGTCTTTAGCCATTGGAAGAAACTCTTCTTTATCGTAGTCCTTAATGGTCACTAGTATAGTCCCATTTTCCTTTGGTAGACCTAGTCCAGCTGCCACCATACCTTTGTAAACTGCCCCTTCAAAGGTCTTTCCTACCCCTAGAACCTCTCCTGTAGATTTCATTTCAGGCCCAAGACTAATTTCTGCCATTGGTAGCTTTTCTGTAGAGAATACTGGTACTTTTACAGCAACAATTTCTGACCTTCTATACACCCCAGTTCCATAGCCTAAGTCCTTAATTTTTTCCCCCAACATCACCCTTGTTGCTAAGGAAACCACAGGCAATTCTGTTACCTTACTAATATAAGGTACTGTTCTACTGGATCGAGGGTTTACTTCGATGATATATAGTTCATTGTTAAACTCAATAAATTGAATATTGATCATTCCCATTACCTTCAAGGCTAGGGATATCTTTTTTGTATACTCAATTACTTTCTTTTCTATTTCTTCACTAATATTTTGACTTGGATAAATGGTGATACTATCTCCCGAATGGACTCCTGCCCGCTCTAAATGCTCCATGATCCCTGGAATCAAGATATCTTCACCATCACAGATGGCATCTACCTCTATTTCTCTACCAATTAAATAACGGTCAATTAATACTGGATTTTTATGATCCTTCTTGAAGGCTTCCTCTAGATATCCCTTTAGTTCATCTTCTCCGTAGGTAATTTCCATCCCTTGTCCCCCAAGAACGTAGGAGGGCCTTACTAATACAGGGTATCCGATCTTCTCTGCTTCCTTCACACCTTCTTCGATGCTCCATACAGCCTTCCCCTTTGGTCTTGCAATGTTTAAATCTTCTAATAGGGCTTCAAACTTCTCTCTATCTTCTGCAGCATCTATTTGCTCTGGCTTAGTCCCTAGTATTGGGATCTTCATTTCTTCAAGGAAGCTTGCTAATTTAATGGCTGTTTGCCCCCCAAACTGTAGAATTACTCCATCTGGCCTTTCTTTTTCTACAATGTTCAGGACATCTTCCTCTGTTAATGGCTCGAAATAAAGCTTATCGGAAATATCAAAATCGGTACTGACGGTTTCTGGATTATTATTAACAATAATGGTTTCTATGCCTAGCTTTCTTAAGGCTAGTACACTGTGGACTGAGCAGTAGTCAAACTCAATTCCTTGACCAATTCTGATTGGACCAGAACCGATTACCATTACTTTTTTACTTTTTGAGACTGTTACTTCATCAACTTCATCGTAGGTTGAGTAGTAGTAAGGGGATAGGGCATCAAATTCTCCACCACAGGTATCTACCATTTTATATACGGCCTGTATTCCTAATGATTTTCTTAATTGGTAGATTTCTTGAGGACTAACTCCCATTAAATCTGCAATTCCCTTATCAGAAAAACCTTTTTTCTTTAGTTGGTGTAGCTTCTCCTTTGTTAAATTCTCTAATTTCCTTACTTTTAATTCTTCCTCCATCATCACTAAATTTCTTAGTTTTTCAATGAAGAAGGCATCCATACCTGTTATTTCGCAAACCTTATCAATTCGATAGTTTCTTCTTAGCATTTCTGCAATATCAAAGATTCTTTCGTCATCTGGTACCTGTACTCTCTTTTTTAGTTCCTCTAAACTTCTTTCTTTAGACGACTTTCTCTCTAAGTTGTATTGTCCAATTTCTAAAGAGCGTATTCCCTTTAAAAGGGCGGCTTCAAAATTATTGGCAATGGCCATTGTTTCTCCTGTTGCCATCATCTTTGTCCCTAAGTTTCTTGTTGCTCCAGTAAATTTTTCGAAGGGCCATTTAGGGATTTTAACCACAAGATAATCTAATGTTGGCTCGAAGCAGGCGAAGGTTTTTCCTGTTACAGCATTGATAATTTCATCTAGTCCATAGCCTAAGGCAATTTTCGCCGCTACCTTTGCAATGGGATAACCTGTTACTTTTGATGCTAAAGCTGAAGAACGACTTACCCTTGGGTTGATTTCGATGACTACATATTCATGACTCTTTGGGTTAAGGGCCAATTGTACATTACAGCCCCCCTCTATTTTTATAGCATTAATAATATCAATGGAGGCGCTTCTTAGCATTTGGTATTCCTTATCGGTTAAGGTCTGGGAAGGGGCCACCACGATGCTGTCCCCTGTATGGACCCCCACTGGGTCTATATTTTCCATGTTACATACGGTGATACAGTTCCCTTGGCTATCTCTAATTACCTCATACTCAATTTCCTTCCAACCCTTAATTGATTTCTCTATTAATACTTGACCTACTCTACTTAATTGTAATCCTTGGGCTAAGATTTCCTTTAATCCTTCTTGGTCTTCAGCGATTCCCCCACCGGTACCCCCTAAGGTATAGGCAGGTCGTACAACTACGGGATAACCAATGGCTTCAGCAAAGGTTACTCCTTCCTCTAAGGAAGTGACTATTTTTCCTTCTACCATCGGTTGGTTGATTCTCTCCATTAATTGTTGGAAGGCTTCTCGGTCTTCACCTTCTTTAATGGCTTCGATGGATGTTCCAATGATTTTAACGTCATACTTTTCTAATATCCCTTTATCATGAAGCTCTACAGCAAGGTTTAGGCCTGTTTGCCCTCCCATTCCTGCCAACAGACTATCGGGTCTTTCTTTAGCAATTACCCTCTCAATAAATTCTGCTGTTAAGGGCTCTATATAAATTTTATGGGCTATTTCTTGATCTGTCATGATGGTGGCTGGGTTACTATTAATTAATACTACTTCTACTCCCTCTTCTTTAAGGGCTTGGCAGGCTTGGGTCCCTGCATAGTCGAACTCTGCTGCCTGCCCTATTACAATTGGTCCCGAACCGATTACTAGTACTTTTTTTATGCTATGATTTCTTGGCATGTCGCTTCCTCCTCCATCATCTTCATGAAACGGTCGAATAAATAGTCATTTTCCCTTGGCCCTGGTGCTGCCTCTGGGTGAAACTGTACACTAAAGGCTGGTAATCTCTTGTGGGCAATCCCCTCGATGGTCTGGTCATTCATGTTGATATGGGTTACAGTTACCTCTTGGGGTAATTTCTTACCATTAACTACATATCCATGATTTTGAGAGGTAATATAAACTCGATTATTGATAAAGTCTTTAACTGGATGATTACATCCCCTATGACCAAATTTAAGCCTTTCTGTATCTCCACCTAGACTTAATGTGAGTAATTGATGCCCTAAGCAGATACCGAAGATTGGCTTGACACCTAATAAACCTTTAATCGTTTCTACCACTTGGGGTATATCTTTTGGGTCTCCAGGGCCGTTGGATAATAGAATTCCATCGGGATTTACCTTAAGGATTTCTTCCATTGATGTAAAGGCTGGAAAAACCGTTAATCGACAATTTCTTTTTTGTAATGAGCGAAGGATATTTGCTTTTACTCCGAAATCTAATACTGCTACATGCTTCCCTTCACCTGCGATCTCATAAATATCTTTAGTTGTGACTTCTTCTACTGCGTTGGTATTATGGAAGCTATCAAACTTGTTTTGAATCTGAGCTTCTGTTAATTCTCTTACTGTAATAATCCCCTTCATTGTTCCATGATTACGAATAATTTTTGTTAAAGCCCTTGTATCAATTCCCTCTAACGCCATGATACGACTTTCCTTTAAATATCCGTCTAAATCCATTTCGCATCTCCAATGGTTGGGCATTTCAGACCTTTCTCTTACGATAAATCCTTTTACCTTTGGGTTTGCTGATTCCATATCTCCTAAATTTATTCCATAGTTTCCGATTAGGGGATAGGTCATGGTAACAATTTGTCCTGTATAGGAGGGGTCTGTTAGTACTTCTTGATAACCTGTCATCCCTGTATTAAAAACCACTTCTCCAACGGTCTCTTTAACATGACCAAAAGCCTTTCCATGAAACCTTTGGCCATTTTCTAAGATTAATGTTGCCTTCATGTTTTTCACCTCTTCTTAGTATTTTGTTTGACTAGTATGTTTTAAGGTGGTCTACAGGAATGTTTTTAGACATAACAAAAAGAGCAACAAAAGAGGATTTATTCAATCTTCTTTCAATTGCTCTGGTTATATTCATTAGCAAAGGAACAACAATAGGAAACTGCAACGGTATTATTGAAGCTATTGCCGTTGTTTCCATGTTGTCTGCATTAGTATTCAACTGTAATTTTGTACAGCAAAAAAATCCATTAAGATTTTTCATGGCTCTCATTCCTTTCTGGCCTCTCTGGACCAAATTAAAGGTAGACTCACACTCTTCAAATTATATTATCATAGGTGGAGGGGATTGTAAAGGATATTTATATATTTGAAGAAATTCCATAATTGACTTTAAACTTAATGGTTAGGGTGTCAAAACTACAAATCCCATGAAATATATACTATCTAGTAATAACTTAAAGGTTTTGTACTATATAGTGTATGTATCATTGTTAAAACAAAAATCAAGAGTTAGTTTATATTGAACAAAAGATTTTTAAACTCCTGCCAGAGTATCATATTTTCTCGGGCACTAAACATTTAGCAAAGGTTAAAAAAGAATTTACTTTTTTTAAACCTAAGTTTAATATCAGTAGCATTACGGGCAATTATACAATATCAGGCAATTTTTTCGGCCATAATTTCGAAATCTTAAAGGATGGTAGACCCGTAGCTGTTGTAAACAAGAAATGGGTCTCCTTTGGCGACTCATATATGGCTGAAATTGACGATAAAGAAGATCAACCATTTATGCTGGCTTTAGTAATTGTAATAGACCAAGTGATCCACGACAATAATCATAATAAGGGTTGATTTAAAATAAAGTAAAAATCTAGAATTGTGGTGATATGCTAGCCTTCATGGTAGACAGATTGAATGTGTATTGATTAGTCATTAATTTTCTTAATACCTCTTTCAATGATGGTACAGATAAAAACCACAACAACTACAACTATAGCTGCTCGCCTAGCATTTCCTATTGCATTAGGCAAAAATGGGTAAAACCATAAATTTAATAGGTATATCAATATTAACAGGGTAAACATTTGTATCCAAGTTCTAGCTTCTTTTAATATTTCAACAAAAGTAGGTTTTAAGGTTTTAGAAAATTTTTCTATATTTCTTAATATATTTATAGTAATCCACCTCCTTTACTATCTCTTATTTATTTCGTTATTTGTTTTATTTATCCTGCTTACATTATTATATAACCCCCTTACTTTACAGTTAACCTCTTAATACATAAAAAATGTTGGAGCATTTTCTCTCCAACATTTTTGATAGCATCTAGAAATTTCTTATTATTTTACCCAATTACCCTTTGTAAATCCTTCTTCATTTCGATAGCTGCATTTCTAGCAGCTTGGGCAAACTCTTTTTCTTGATATTTCTTTTTATTTTCTTCCTTTAGATGGGCTGCGATAATTCCCCTTGAAGAATTAATGATTGCTCCTAATCCATCTTGATTAAAACAACCTTTTAAGTCTTCTGCGGTTCCCCCCTGGGCGCCATAACCTGGTACTAGGAAATAGGTATGAGGCATAATCTTTCTAAGTTTCGTTGCTTCCTCTGGATAGGTCGCCCCAACAACTGCCCCTATACTGCTGTAGCCTTTAGTCCCCATTAGCTGTTGACCCCATTCAGCAACTTTTTCCCCCATAATTTCATAAATCATTTTTCCATCTACTTTAAGATTTTGAATCTGTCCACTATTAGGGTTGGAGGTTTTTACAAGGATAAATAATCCTCTATTGTAGTCTTTACAGTCCTGAATAAAAGGTTCAATAGAATCATAGCCCAGATAAGGATTAATAGTTATACTATCCTCCTGATAAACTTCAAATTTTTCGCCATCTACCATTACTTTACCTATGTGCCCATTAGAATAGGCTTCTGCTGTAGAGGATATGTCGCCTCGCTTAATGTCCCCGATAATTACCAAACCCTGCTCTTTGGCATACTTGATGGTTTTAATATAGGCGTCAACTCCTGCCCCACCATATTGCTCGTACATGGCTATTTGGGGTTTAACCGCCGGAACAATATCGTAAATAGCATCAATTAATTCTCGATTATATTGATAGATGGCTTCTGCTGCCCCCTCTGGTGTTTTTCCGTACTTTTCATAAGCTTCTTTTTTAATGTATTCTGGAATAAAGTTTAGTCTTGGGTCCAAACCAACCACCGTTGGATTTTCCTTTTCTTGTATCTTTTCAATTAGTAAGTCAATCATCTTTCTTCCCCCTCTAATTTAATGTTATTTTTGAAAATTACAGATAAACTCATAACACTTAATATTAACGTTCTTTATACTAACTTTCCTTCGGCTACAATAACTTTTCCTTTAACAATGGTATACGCTACTTTTCCCTTTACTTCTTTCCCATGAAAGGGGCTATTTTTACCTTTTGATACAAATTTAGCTACGTCAATCTTATACTTTGCCATAGGGTCAATAATGGTTATATCTGCTGATTCCCCTACTTTTAGGCTTCCACCAGAACCCAATAACTTTGCAGGGTTAGTACTCATCTTTTCTATTAATTCCATTGGTGTTAAAATGCCTGTTTCCACTAAAGCTGTAATTGACAAAGCTACGGCTGTCTCTAGACCCACAATACCAAAGGGGGCTTTTTCAAACCCTAAAGCCTTTTCATCAGCATGATGAGGGGCATGGTCGGTGGCTATTATATCAATTGTTCCATCCTTCAAAGCTTTAATTATTTCTTCTACATCTTCAGCTCCCCTTAAAGGGGGATTCATCTTAGCATTAGGGTCAGCATTCATTACTTTTACTGTTTCATCGGTTAGGATAAAATGATGGGGACATACTTCTGCTGTTACCTTTTTACCTATTCCTTTAGCTTCTCTAATAATCTCAACTGCACCCTTAGTACTGACATGGCACAAATGTAATTTTGCACCAATCTCATTAGCTAGGTTGATGTCTCTTAAGGTAATCTTATCCTCCGCTTCGGGTGGAATTCCCTTTAAACCTAGTTCATCGGCCACTTTACCCTCATTCATTACCCCATCTGCTGCCAACTGATGATCTTCACAATGGGAAAAAACTAATAGGTTTTCTTCCTTTGCTTTTTGTAGTGCTTCAACAAATAACTTTTCATCCATTACTGTTTTTCCATCTTCACTGATTCCACATATTCCAAACTCTTTCATTCCCCTAATATCCGACAGCACCTCACCCCTTTGGCCTTTAGTGATACTGCCAATGGTCAAAACATTAACTAGATTAGCTTCTTCTGCCTTTTTATTGATATATTCTACAATTTCAACTGAATCGATGATTGGGTTTGTATTGGGCATACAGCAAATTGTTGTAAATCCTCCCATTGCAGCACTTTCACTGCCCGTTAAAATAGTTTCCTTATGCTGAAAACCTGGCTCTCTTAGGTGAACATGAATATCTATTAAACCTGGTACCACCCAATTCCCTTTTGCTTCAATTACTCGATCTACCTTTATTTCCAGATCATTACCTACTTTTTTAATTTTATCGTCTTCGATTAATAAATCCATAATAGCGTCGGTTTTGGTAGAAGGGTCAATTACTCTACCTGCTTTAATTAAAATTTGCATTTTAAATTCCTCCCTCTAATTTATGATTAGCATGGTCTACAGGAATGTTTTTAGACAAAATAAAAGAGCAACAAAAAGGAGGTGTTAAAACCCTTCTTTTCGTTCCTCTAGATTATACTTTGAATAAATTTTTATATTGGTATGACAAAAAAGTCCATTAATTCTAATCATGGCTCTCATTCCTTTCTGGCCTCTCTGGACCAAATTAAAGGTAGACACATATTCTTAAAATATAGTAGCACAAACCAGTGAATTTTGTCAATTATCAAACCCATTAATTAAATAATCTTCCCTAAATACGTAGCTTCTTTTATTAATCACAAATTCATTTGCATAGTGATCTAATTTCCACATACCAGACTCTAGAATCCATTCATTATTCTTTTGAATCAAATTAGCATAGTTACCACCTACTGCGGCACTTACATCTGCCCACTCAAAGGATTCTCCATTCCAACGATAAATAACAACATAGGGTGGTAAACTACCGCTGGAAGTAGCTACCCATTCCATCTGACCATTTCCATCAAGGTCAATATGATTATAGGATCCTCCCGATAACCATAATACCCAGTTCCCTTCATGATCTTGCCCTATAATTTTGGTTTCTACATAGGTTGCACCTAAACTTCCCTCTAAAATAATTTCTTTATTTCCATTATGGGTTACATCATCTAGCTCTATTCCAAGACTTCTTATGCCGTAATTAGCCACTAAACCAATTTCATACATGTCATTTTCATCCTGTAAAAAAGCGAAAATTTCATGACCTAAAGGATCCTCTTCAAAATCTCTTCTATAAAGATATACCTCTAATATTCGGTCATCATATTGCCATGAAAAGTCAATAAGACCTTCTAATAGCCAACTATCCTCAGGTTTTCCTGGTTTAAGGATTTCTGGTTTTATGGGACTGAAATCTAAGGTAACTTTTTGCTCAATATTAATTACCTTTATTTTTTCAGCCGCTGCTTGAATAGGGTAAGATTCAGCCACTGGTCCCATTAGCCATGCTTCTACTGTTAATCCAATAAACAGATCATCCGATGTTATATTTTCATCATTTTCTAAGATCGTCGTTTCTTCCCTAAAACTTATGGTGGCTTTATCATAATCGGTTTCTTTCGTTGCTTCTCCTTCAACTAAAATACTTAAGATGTTTCCAGATGCATCTCGGTGGATATTAGTAATAATACCTCTTATATTTGGATGATCAAGGGAAGCTTTGCTACCATCTAATATTGTACAAGCTGTAAATAATAACATTAAAATACATATAAGTATTAGTCCCCTTACCTTTTTAAACATAAAACCATCACCTCCCTCTATTAGACGTTTCTAATCTATAAATTGTTCCTTTCATAGACAGTATTATAATAATACCCTAAAAATGGAAAATAATAAATAATTTTTACAAAGAAAAAAATGAATTTTTCTTAATATATTAACGAGCAATCTCTAATTTTTCTTTACCCTGAAATTAATTCTCTAAAACCAATTTAATTGAGGAAATTGCATAATACCATGAATCTGAATTTATATTCGTTTTATGCAAAGGTGAAAGCTGAGTCGTGCATTGTGAAATGAGTAATTTCCTTGATAAAATAATCTATTACTCATTGAACACTAAACAGCGAAGTTTTCATTTTGCATTAATATAAATTTAATATTAATTATGCAATTTCCTCAATTATCTAAAACAAAGGGTATTTATAATAATATTAAAAACTTTCTTTATTATTATTTTCCTGATAGGATATAATGAAACTATGTGGAAGAAATTTTTATGAAAGGGGGATCAACATTGGTCACACCTAGAAAACTCTATCAGAATGTCTGTAGTCAACTACTTCAAAGAGAATTAATTCATGAGCTTAAGCTCGATCCATCTTTTATTAGGTCCCAAATAGAGGAAGCAGAGTTCATTCATCAAATATCTTATATTGCTAATAAAGGCGATTATAGTTGCCAAGCAGTATACACCCTTTGTCATGATATTTTAGCTGAATTATGGAAGGGTGAAATACCTGCAAATCCCCTCTATTATATCTATCAATTTACTTTAAGTAGGTCTTTTCCTAAATCTGTGGAAATTGAATTGAAGGATGAATTATCAGCAGGGTGCCTAGTCTATCTTCATGTACTTAAGATAGTTTGTCAGCTTGAACAAGAAGTTGATGGCGATTCAATTATTCAAAGATTTCCACTTAAACTTCTAACTCAAAAAGAAGAGATCTTCTATCATGTTTCTGAGGAATATCGCCACTTTAAGTCGGCTTTTGAAAAAGAGTTTCTTTATGAGATGATGAAGCTTAATCAAGAGGTTCTTCACCACAATACATTAGACCATATTTCTGGTGTCCACCATCTTGCGTTATTTATTGGAAAGCAGTTGTTTAATGCTGGGGTTCCCATCGATTTAGGAAGGGTTTCTGGTGCAGCAGCTGGCCACGACCTAGGTAAATTTGGATGTAGAAGCTGGGAAGGTAAACGAGTTGCCTATCTTCACTACTATTATACAGATTTATGGTTTAAAAGCAGAGGGATTACCCATATTGGAAATGTTGCCCTAAATCATTCTGTTTGGGATTTAGAGTTAGAAAACTTATCCCTCGAATCATTAATTTTAATCTATTCAGACTTTAGGGTAAAAAATGATTTAAATGAAAATAACAAGTATGAGATGAAGATTTTTACTTTAAAGGATTCCTTTGATGTAATTTTAAACAAATTAGATAATCTTGATGATGCAAAGGAAAGACGCTACACCCGTGTCTATGGAAAATTAAAGGATTTTGAAGATTATATGGTTAGTTTGGGGGTAGAGACAAATCCTGATTTACCTGCACCCGACCAACATACACATAAGAAAAAATACTATTCTTTAATGAAAAGTAAAGAAGTTACCGAAAACCTAAAATTTCTTGCAATACGTCATAATATTTATTTAATGCATCAATTTAGAACTGAAACCTCTCTAAACGAAATTTTAGAGGTGGCAAGAAGTGAAGAGGATCCAAGAAATTTACGGGAATATCTAGATGTATTTCAAGAATACTCCACCTATTTAACTCAAAAACAAAAGATTATTGTTCTTCGTTTCTTATATGAAAAACTAATTCATCCTGAAGAGGATATCCGTAGACAATGTGCTGAACTAATGGGTAGCTTAATTACAATGTTTGATGAGGATTATCGGAAGGAGATTCCAGAAGGGGTAACATTAGCACCTGCCTATATTACTAGTTTTGAGCTTTTAGATGAGTATTTACAACTATTTATTAAACCACCCCATCAGATGATTCCTCTCCATCGTCAATGGATGGGCTATAGTATGAAGGTTTTCATTACATCAGTATTTGCAAATTGTCAGGGCAAGCCCGTTGAAGAATATCGTGAAATTGTATTAAAATATTACACTCAAAAAACCTTTTATGAAACAAATATTAATATTTATCTTTTAGACATTATTAAATATATACCTATAGAAGATGACTTAAAATCTTTAGAAGTGATTTGCGACTATATTTCCACTAGTTTGTCTAGTACCATTAAAGATTTAAAAGTAGCTTCTTTAGATGCCATTAACTACCTTGTTAATCATCTTCAAACCAATAACTGTCTAATGGAAAAAATTGTACATATGCTAGAAGAGGATGATGACATCCACTTTCCGGCAGAAAATTACCTTAAATATAAAATAGCCCAGAGTCTTTCCTTTGATCCTGATACCATCAGCCATTATTCAAGCCTATGCTATCGAGACATGGAAAGATTATCGGATATATTTTTAAGTAATTTAAAAACTGCCACCAATTGGGTTACTAAAAAAGTACAAGTTAAAATTCTTTTAGAATATACTTTAGAATTTAAAAGTGTTAGTGGTCTATATACTGCTATGCATTTTTGTAATTTATTAAAGGTAAGTGCAGTCGAAAGTGTTCGTAATGCTGCTGGTAAAGCGTTAATAAAGCTCTTTCCCCACCTACCCATTGAACAACGAAATGATGTAGCCATAGAGTTATTAAGAGCCTTAGAAATAGAAGGTTATCAGTACACTAAATATATACCAAATTATCTAGGGGCTATTCTTCTTTATCTACAACCCTATGAATTAGACGAAATAATCGACGACTTAGAGGAAAAGACTCGTCAATCCACTAACCAAATTAAGTCTCTTTTATTAAAGACCATTGGGATTATCATCACCAACTATCCTAGTTATCGAGAGCGATTTAAAGAAACAGAAACTGATTATTTAAGACGTCAATCTCAACTTCTGGGTATTTTACTAAATGGACTTGTTCATGATGATCAACAGATCAGGCAAATATCCTTTAGTGTTATCGGTAAAGATTTATTTGGTTCTAAAAAATTACCTTTAACGGTTAAGTATCTTATATTTCAATCTATTGCAAAAAAGATTCTTTCCCTTTTATCTGAATCTGAGGAAAACCAGTTATTGTTTTTGACTAATTCTTCTGGTTTAAATCATATCTATAGGTTTATCTCCGACTATTCATTTAAATACGGAGAGATTATCATAAAGGTACCAGAAAAACAAGCTTTTTTCCCCGGCACCTTTGACCCTTTTACCCTTGGTCATAAAGAGATATCTAAGGCAATAAGGGATATAGGATTTGAAGTTTACTTAGCAGTTGATGAGTTTTCATGGTCTAAAAGAACTCAACCTAATCTAATTAGAAAAAATATTATTAATAAGTCTATTGCTGATGAAATGGACATTTATTTATATCCTGAAGAATTTCCCACTAATATTTCTAATCCTGTGGATCTAATGGAGCTTAGAAAAAATCTTAATAACGATGATGTTTATATTGTTGTTGGGGGAGATGTTGTAATTAATGCCTCTGCCTATCAACTACCACCCAAAGAAGACTCAATTCACCATTTTCCCCATATTGTTTTCGAAAGACGGGAAATGGAGAAACAAGAAGAATATGACGAATTATTGGACGAGGCTCTTTCCAACATAATAGCACCAGTTGTTCGATTAAACTTGCCTCCCCAATACGAGGATATTAGCTCAACTCAAATACGTAATTATATTGATGAGAATCGGGATATTTCTAAACTTATTGACCCCCTTGCTCAAAAATATATTTATAAAAACAATTTGTATAAAAAAGAACCTCAGTACAAGTCAATTATTCAAACCATCTCTATTAGTGTCGATATTATTGAAGGTTGTGATGATGATTTCCTTCATCTTATTGCTTCTAGCTTTCATTACCAAGTAGATGAAGCAGTAGATCGACTTAAAAGGATTTGTCAGCAACCCGATGGTCGTTTGATTGTCATTCGAGATATCCATGATCAGAGGAATTTATTAGCTTATTCAGCCCTCCATTGGATTCCTTCAGATCAGATTTATCAAGAATTTAAGAATAGCAAAATAACTGAAATTATTCGAGATAATTATAGTGGTAGAATCATTTCTCTTGATGGATTCTTTGTTAAAGAGTATGCAGCCGTAAGTTCTCTACATCAAATCATCTTAACAGAAACCTTAACCTATTGCTTAAGAAATGATTTTGGTTATGGCATTTTTAGAAATACCGTAGATGGCTACTCTGATGATGACTTGTTGGAGATGTTAACTTTACATGGTTTTGAAACATTACCTCCCCATGGAGAAAGTATGCCAATTATGGTGGTAAATATGACTAACCCTTGTACCCTTAACCTTGATCTTGAAGCCGTTATTAAAGAGCCCTTTAAGAGTAATGGAAATGTAAAAAAGGTTATTGATCGTACTAGAAGAAGACTTCAAGCTGCCTTAACCAAATTATACCCCGGTCAACTTGTCCTGTCTTTTGACCGTAGTATTATCGAGGAAACCTTGGTTAGAAAAATCTGTGAGGAAAATGGTGTTTCTCCCATTCCTACTAACCCAAGGAAATTAGGAGATTTAATGTGTGTTCCCTTTGGAAATATTTTGAATAGATCAATCGTTCCCAATACCGTCACCAAGTCCCTCCACACCGAAAAATTATTTTATCCTGATATGAAGGGTTTTACAATTGGACCATACCCCTATTATCTAGATTTAGAGCATCAAATTAGAATGATCCATTCTTTTAATAGGTCTGTTATTTTAGTAGATGATATATTAAATAAAGGTTACAGAATTAAGGCCTTAGACCCTCTACTAAAAAAAGAAAATGTTAAAGTTAAAAAGATTTTGGTGGGAATTCTTTCTGGTAGGGGTAAAGAGTTAATGGAAATTCAGGATAGAGAGGTGGACAGTGCGTATTTTATTCCTAAGTTGAATCTCTGGTTTAATGAAAATAACTTATATCCCTTTATTGGTGGCGATACCCTTTGGCGGGGAGTTTATCCTGAGGGTAATCTTCTTCCCTCTATTAATTTGATTGTCCCCTATACATCGCCTTATTTTATTAAAGGAGTATCTAACCAAGCTATTTACAATTTATCTGAGGTTTCTCTTGAAAATGCCATTGACATTCTACAGGTTTTAGAAGTAGAATACCAAAAATTAAATGAACGTCGACTCAATCTATCTTCACTAAATGAGGTATTGTTATACCCTAGATGCCCTGATCACGGCGAAAATGTACAATATGACCTAAGTTTAAATCCATCAAGTTATTTAAAAAATGATTTAGAGCTGGCAAAGCGCTTAGAGTATAGTATCATCACCAGCGAAACTAGGAGGGATTAACATGTATTATTATCTATTACAGGATAAAATTCTTTTTTCTCTAGACCACTACCCCCAATTGAAAGAGATTAGGGAGGAGGTGGCAAAAAGCCATAGAGGAATAATATACCTTCTTAAGAAGGTAGAAGCCCCTGCCCGACGGAGTTTTTCGGTTTCTAGCCCATCTCTAATCTTTTCTCAGAAGGAGGACTTAAGCCTTCTTCTAAAGGAGGACGAAGTAAGTCATGACTTGCCCCAATGGATTCTAGATAAGATTAGTAATGGTGAAGTGATGTCCATTAATACCCTCTATGAAGATTGGCAGGAGGTTTTAAGTAATCCCCTACCCAAGAAATGGCGACTTAATATTGCTGGATTGGGGGATGTTGGAGGAACCCTATTAATTGGCTTAAGACTATTGGGCTTTGATACCCTTAGAGAGATTGGTATTTATGATCGAACAATGGATAAGTTAAAGCGTTGGGAATATGAAATTAATCAGATTGACGGCTTTCAAGCATCTAACATGCCTGAGGTAAAGATTTTAAAAGAAGAGGAAATTTTTGATTGCGACATCTTTCTTTTCTGTATTGCTGCTAGGGTGCCTGCCATCGGTGAGGAAAAGGTTGATGTACGAATGGTTCAATTTGAAGAGAACGCCAAAATCATTAACACCTATGGCGCTTTAGCCAGAAAAGCAGGATATAAAGGGATTTTTGCTGTGGTATCTGACCCTGTAGATCTCCTTTGTAAATCTGTCTATCTTGCAAGTAACACCAATGAAGAAGGTCTTTTCGATGGAAAGGGTCTAGCTCCAGAGCAAGTTAGGGGCTATGGACTAGGGGTGATGAATGCTAGAGCTTTATACTATGCCGACCGTCGAGAAGATACAAAACATTATATTAAGGAAGGTAGAGCCTTTGGCCCCCATGGGGAGGATCTAATTATTGCCGACAGTATAGAAAACTATAACCATCAACTGTCTTTATATTTAACTGAAAAAGCAAGAACAGCTAATCTAGCTGTTAGGGAAACTGGCTTTAAACCTTATATTGCCCCTGCCCTTTCTTCTGGTACTCTATCAATTTTAGCCACCCTTAGGGGAGAATGGCATTATAGTGCTACCTATATGGGTGGGGTCTACATGGGGGCGTTAAATCGTCTACTTCCCTCTGGTACTGAGGTGGAAAGGTTAGCCCTACCTTCACAACTGATGGAACGACTACAAACTACTTATAACAAACTGGGGAGTCTCCTATGATTTATGTAATTATGGCTGGGGAGCCTTCTCCCCAGTTAATCAATATGATGGAGGCGGCTACCAAAGGGCATAAATTTCGTGTTATAAAAGATGAAACTGAGCTTCCTAACTTACAAAATGTAAAAATCCTATTTGCTATTGAACTGGGAAGCTTAGGATTTAATATATCCCTACTAAAAATTTTATCTGTCCTCTCTAGTAGGGGGAATGATGCATTACTGGGTTCTGTAGGGGCTTTACTGGTCCATAGTAAAAGTGATCTATATACAAAGAGTACTGCTGCCCATATCATTTTTATGGCTAATCAACTGGGGTGTAGTTTTATAGGGCATCCTCTAGTAGAAGCTATTGGCGGGTTAAAAAACTTTAAGACATGGCAGAAAAGACTTAATTTATCCCTTGAAGAAATTTCACTATCTCTTTCTGGCCAATTGGGGGCACGTTTAGCTCAGTTTGCTTACAAAAAGATAGAAAATCCAAATATTGTAGCCCTTCATTCCAGTTCTCGTGCTACCTCTAATACTTTATCTCTTTGGAATATGGTTACTGAAAGTTTAAACAACTGCAACTTGGATGAACTTTATATTAAAAATGGTTCTGTTTTTGATTGTTATGGCTGTTCTTATAAAACCTGTATGCAGTTTGCCCAAGAGAGCAGTTGTTTTTATGGTGGTGTGATGACAGAAACAATATTACCCACCATCGAAAAGGCAGATGCCTTAGTATGGATTTGTCCTAACTATAATGATTCTATCTCATCTAACTTAATGGCGGTAATTAATCGTTTAACCACGCTGTATCGGATCATGGATTTCTATGATAAAGCCATCTTTGCAGTCATTGTTTCTGGCAACTCTGGCTCTGACTCTATTGCAAGGCAGTTGATTGATGCTCTAAATATTAATAAAGGCTTTTATCTCCCCCCCTACTTTGCCATAATGGAGATTGCTAATGATTTGGGAGCGATTCTGAGGGTTGAGGGTATTGAAGAGAAGGCTAGGGATTTTGGGGAACATATTGTTAAATCTGTAACTATATTAGATGCAAATTAACTAAAAGATTATAGTATTAGAGCATTAAATTATTGATAAAATTGCTAATCGTTATTAATAGTAGTATTATAACAATCCCAAATCTGATCTATATTACATAAGGGGGATTTAGATGAACTGGTTACCGATAATATACACATTATTACTATTTCTTATTGGCTTATATTTAGCTATAAAACTAAATAAAAAGATTATCGTTATTATTATTTTAACTTTATTTATCGTTTACTCCTATGAAGTATTTACAATCCACCGAAGCTCAGTTATTTCACAGGTTTTTTTATCAAATCAAGTAGAAGTGACTTCTTTAAATAATGAAAAGAATTTTCTAGTTGATTCTAGTTCTTTATTAGAGGATACAGATAGCCTTCTAGGTCGAAAAAAACCTAATGTTAAAAGTATGACTTCTTCTTATAAACTAGCATTTCACAATGATGATCAAAAGCTTCTTACTGCTTACATTCTAACAATTAACAAGAAAGATGAGCTAGACAATGAATTTCAAATGTATGATTATGAAGAATTCCAAGAGGGATATGCTATTCTAAGGTTTAGAGGTAGATATTATCATATGGGCCAAGATTTTTACACTAATTTAGAGAAGGTTTTAAAAAGTTCCCTTTTCAATAGAAGGGAGCTTTTTTGACGAATACACAATTAAAATTTCATTTTAGTATTTTAGTTTTTATTTTAGTTTCATTTTAATTTTTATTCTAGTATTCATTTTAGTTTTTCATTTTAGTCCTTCTAGTCAATTAAAATTACTTGAATCTATTTAAGAAAATACCGAACATACGTTTTATTTTTTCTTCTTTTGTGGTACAATAGGTAAAAGCAAGTTATCATGGAGGGGTATAATGGATATTCAAGAAAAACTTAAAATTTTGGCAGATTCAGCTAAATACGATGTTTCCTGTTCCTCCAGCGGTAGTAATAGAAAACATAAATCTGGTGGAATTGGCAGTACTGCGGTAAGTGGTATTTGCCATAGCTGGACTGATGATGGTCGTTGTATTTCACTTCTAAAAATACTGTATACCAATGACTGTGTTTACGATTGTGCTTATTGTGTTAATCGAATCACTAATGATATTCCCAGGGCTTCCTTCACGCCTAAGGAAGTAGCCGATTTAACCATCAATTTTTATAAAAGAAATTATATTGAAGGTCTTTTTCTTAGTTCTGCAATTACCCGCAACCCAGACCATACAATGGAGGGTCTTACTGAAGTTGTAAGAATTCTAAGGGAGGATTATCGATTCAATGGATATATTCATCTTAAGGGAATTCCAGGTGCAGATGAGCTTTTAATTGCTAAAGCAGGCCTTTATGTAGACAGAATGAGTGTTAATATAGAGTTGCCCTCTAGCGAAGGGTTAAAGCTATTGGCCCCTCAAAAAAAGAAGGAGAACATTCTCAAGCCCATGGGCTTAATTAATCGTAAAATTATCCAAACGATTGACGAGAAAAAACAATTTAAAAAAGTTAGTTCCTTCGTTCCTGCTGGCCAAAGTACTCAATTAATTGTAGGGGCAACAGCTGACCACGATTACAAAATTCTGCAATTAACAGAAGGTCTCTACCATAAATTCAACTTAAAAAGGGTTTATTATTCTGCCTATGTGCCGGTGGTTCAACATCCAAAACTTCCAGAGATGATTAACCCACCCACTATAAGGGAACATAGACTTTATCAAGCCGACTGGTTATTAAGATTTTACGGTTTTTCTGCTGAGGAGCTTCTAACTGAAGCCCAGCCAAACTTTGATCATGAACTGGACCCTAAAATAACCTGGGCTTTAAGAAACATCCATCTTTTCCCTATCGAAATTAACCGAGCAGATTATGAGATGCTACTACGCATACCCGGCATTGGTGTAAAATCGGCTCAAAGAATTATTGCAGCAAGAAAATTGGCTCCTATCAGCTACGATGGCCTTAAGAAGATTGGAGTTGTCTTAAAAAGAACAAAGTTCTTTGTAACCTGTCAAGGTAAATATTATGGAGGTATAGATGTTAAGGAGGGTTTAATTAGACAAAGTCTACTTTATAAACCAGTCAAAAGATCTACTCCTTCGTGGCAAAGTCATCAACTTTCCTTTTTTACCGATCTTATGCCCTATAATCATAATTAGTAGATCTATAAGTATGTTTCCATAGGAAGGGAGATTTCATTGAAGACGATATATCTTTATGATGGAAGTTTTGAAGGCTTATTAACTGCAATCTATCAATCTTATTATTTAAAGGACAAACCCGATAAAATAATCACCGAAAAAATTTTTCAACCTAATTTATTAGATCAAACCTATACAATAGAAACAGATTTAGAAAAATCTGAAAAGGTATACGAATCCATCTATCGTAAAATTTCCCATAAGGCTTTAAGAAACGTATACCATGTCTATTTATCTGAGGAAGAGGAAGCGGCTACAATCATCTATCAATACCTGCGTTTAGGATGGAAGATTGGTGCTTCTATAGAGTCTAACTTATTGGATGATAGAGTAATGGCAGTCGATAAAATTTGTTTAAAGGTAAAGAAAGAAAAGCATTGGATGCTAGGTCTGGTACGATTTCAGCAGCTGGTAGGTGACTTTTATTATGCAGTAATCGAACCAAAGTATAATATTACAGGGTTAATTTCCCCCCATTTCTTAGATCGAATGGGGGAATTAAATTGGATGATTCATGATAAAAAAAGAGAATTAGCATCTGTTTGCCTTGATAGACAGTGGGTAATTACAGATTTAGATTCCAATTTTAGCCCCCAACTAGATCAAAGCGAAAAAATCTATCAATCCCTATGGAAAGAGTATTTTGCTAATCTATCTATAAAAGAGCGCCATAACCCAAAACTTCAACGAAAAAATATGCCTGCCTATTATTGGAATAACTTAATAGAAAAGCAAAAAGATGAAAGGTAAAAAAATTCTCAGCTTTACTTAAAAGGATAGTTATTCATGCCGCTATCTAAACTTCTTTAAATATTCTGAAGCTGATCTAGTCATCTCTAATGAAAAGGCTGACATGTACTTACGATTACAGAAAGCCTTAATATCTTCATTGATATTTTTATCAGTAAAACCCCTTTTCTCATTTCTAATACGGTGCATTTCTTCATGTTCTTCTTTACTGATACTTTTATATTGATTTTCAAAAACGATATATTCCTTCTCAAAGCGTGGTGGTTTTACTCTATTTTTTTGTCCCTCTGTGGGGTATCCATAAACTAGCATAGCAGCTGGTATTACATAATCTGGTAAACCTAATAACTCTCTTACCGCCTCACAGTGCTCCAAAATATCACCAATATAGCAAGAGCCTATCCCTAAAGATTCTGCTGCTACTACTGTATTTTGGGCAGCAATAATAGCATCAGCACAGGCAAGTAAGATATCACCCTCGCCTGGTTTTCGTGGATTACATCCTTCAAAGACAAAAGTTTCATACCATCGTTGATAATCTGCAAGAAAAATCAATACCAAGGGAGCCTTTGAAATAAAGGGCTGGTTATCACAAATTACCGCTAGTTTTTCCTTTAATTTTTGATTAGTAATATCTAATATCGTATAGAGCATCATGTTTCCTGCTGTTGGTGCTTCGAAGGCAGCGTTAATAATTTCGTTTTTCTTTTCTGCTTCGATGTCTCTCTCTTCAAATTGCCTAACAGATCTTCTATTTTTTAATTGGTTTATCATTTCATTCATAACTTTCCCTCCTCTAATTTATCCTTTATTAAAATTTAATACATAAATTTTAATTTTTCACCCTATAAAAGAAACCAATTGAAAAGGAGACTATCATCAATCCATAGGATAGGATTATTGCATGAATACCATTAATGGAAGAGGTAAAAATCTTCATAATTAATACTGCAGTAGGCAGTACAAATACTACATAAAGTTGTGATAAGATCAATATGATAAAATTCATACTTTGCTCACTTTTAATTATATATTGCCAAATGTACAACATTAACCCTAAAGCCCATAGGCTATTTCCAATCATATAACTTTTTATTTTGTTTTCAGATTGAGCGAAAAGGCTACCTACCCATCCCCATAAAATAAGTAATATTATTGAAAAAATTCTAGAAAACCTAAGATAGAATGTCATAAGGACACTGTCCCTATTCACTAGAAAGCCTATTAATAATGGAATTAATAATAAAACAAATTTAGCCGAATTAGATAATTTTTTCATATTCATTATAATTCTCCTTAAATTTATTAATCTTAACGTTTCCATATTCTACAAATAGGTCTTTAAATCCTTTTTATTAATCAACTTAAACACTCAGACTTTAGTTTTATTTAGTAGTTTTATTTAGTAGTTTTATTTAGTAGTTTTATTTAGTAGCTTCATATTGAGCTTTATTACCTACCATTAGTAAATTAAGAATTAAAAACAGACTTCCTCCCCCTACTGGTAAAACCCATGGTGGCAATTTATTTATTACTGCTCCCGACAATATTAATGCAATTGGTAAAATGGCCTTTGCAACGCTCATTCCTAGACTTAAGACTCTCCCTCGATATTGGCTTGGGATCATAGTCTGCAACTGATAAAATAATGGTATATCAATAAAAGAAATAGATACCCCCATGATTAAAGAAAGGATACTATAATATCCTAAATAGACGTGTCCCCCAAACTTCATACTGATAGATACCGGTATCCCCAATAGCATCATGCAAAGGGCTAATATCCTGCTCATTCTGCGTAATAGTATGATATAAGGAATCTCCTTAGAAAACCTTTTAACCACCAGTGCACCAACAATCATTCCTATAGGAAACATAGCTTGGATCATTCCATAATAACTAGATTCCAACATCAATACACTATTAATAATATAAGGTAAAGGTACTGTTATAGAAAAACCTATAAAGAAATTTAAGAGAAAAAAAACGCTAAAAATAGGGATTAGGGTACTGCTATTTAAAATGTATCTTAATCCTTCTTTAATATCTTTAACAATACCATAACTTTTATTTTCTACTGGTTTACTGTCAATATTAAAATTAAAATCAATAAATAATTCCGTAACGCCAGAGAATAGATAGGATATTGCGTTAAAGAGAATAAATAATCGCATATCTATAAAGGCAAACACTATCCCTCCCACCATTGGACCTAAAATTCCAGTAATTGAATCAACAATTTTACTAACAGCATTTAAATTCATTAATTTATTTTTAGTTACGATATTAGGTTTTGCTGTCTCTATGCTAATTGCAAATATAGCTGTAAAGATGGACATTAAAAATGTATTAATATAGATCATACTAATTTTTAATCCCCAAAGCATCGTGAGGAGATAGAAGCTCATTAGTAATGTCCCGTTTAATAGATCCATTCCCACCACCAGTTTTTTCTTGTCAAAACGATCTGCAAGTACCCCTGCAAATGGATTCACAATCACCATAGGTATTGTTCCCAATACTAAAGTTATCGCAAAACTTAAACCTGATCCTGTCTTCTGTAAAACAAACAGTCCCATTGCAAAATTAAAGATTGCATTTCCAAATACTGATATAGATTTTCCTAGTAAAAATAAAATTAAATTTCGTAGCTCTCCCTTACTATCTCCTCTATTAATAACATTTTCTAATGCTGTCATAGTACCCCTCCTCGATTAACCCTTCATTTGTTTTTATTATATAAAGTTGTCCTAAGACAACAGCAATGGGAGGGATTAATGTTTTTAACATCAAAAAAACAAAAAGATAGGGTTAACCCTACCTTTCACAATGGACCATTAAATTATATACTTTTTCTCCCTTAACAAAATAGCCTTCGTATTTCCCACCTTTTTCTACATATTCGGAAATGTGTTCACCAAGGGCTTCATACCCTAACTCGAATATCTTCTCTTTTACAGTTTCTATCATAAAATTTTTTCGAAAATCTGCTTCTATGATACTATTTGTACTAAAATTTTTAAATAAAATGTAAGAACCCAATAGTTTAGCATGTTCCTTTACATAATGATTAATCCTACTTAATAAAAAATCACTATGATGGAAGCTATAGTTACTTGTACCTGAATGATCTATCAAAATATCTACAGAACAACGCTTCAAAGGAATCTCAAGAAAATCTACTTCAATAAAAACAATCTTTTTTTTGCAACCTGTTCTCTCTAACATATTTTTTAGGAACTTATGTCTATTAATATCATGATCCACTGCGATATAATAGCAATCATCGGGTAAATCTTGATAAATGTACCTTAAGAAAAAGCCCACACCAGAACCTAAATCTAAAAGAACTTTTCCCTTCATCTCACTAAAATTAATTTTCTTATATAGCCATTCTAAACCTTTATTTATATTATCTAGATAGGATGAATCCGTTACATTTATATATTCTCTAATATATGTAAAATAATCTTGTTGAAATTTCAATTCCTTGTCCATATCAGCATTACTTATTTTTAAGATTCCTGATTCAATGTAATAAAATTCTCCACATTGACGACACTCAAGTTTTCCATCCATAATTTGATTATCATTGATGATCCCATCATGTAAAACTAACTCCGAATTACACTTAGAACAGGCTAATAATTCTATCATCTTTATGTCTATTCCTAATTTAAAATCCTTTATTGATTCTTTTTCTGAAAGCTCATTTATTTTAATCTCTAATTTTTCTTTTTGATCTTTTAATATTGCAATTTCTTCTTTAAGTTCTTCATGTTTATCTATATATAAGGCTCTATAATAATCGTCCTTTTGATAGGGAGTTAACTTTCCTAACCGCTTAAACTTAAATATGGTTTTAATCTCATTTAAGCTGAAGCCCATATTTTTTAATTCGATAACATTATCTAAATCAATCTGACATCTTTCTTCAAAGGTGTATTGTCCCCCATGTTTTTGGGGCAGAATTAATCCTAATTCCATATAATGACGTATTGTATCGATACTTACTCTATTATGTTTTGCAAAAGCACCTATTCTCATTTCAACACCCCTTTAATAATCATCAGATTTTAAAGTACTTACTTCTATTTGTAATTGTAATTATCCAACCAATTTATCGTTATTTATTTAACAATATTTATCCTGCATTGATATTTCTATTATTGTAATTTTTTGTTAATTTATTATTCTTAGTTCTTCTTTAATTGTTATCTACTTTAATTGTTATCTTCTTTAGTTCTTATCTTCTTTAATTCGGGTTTCTTGTAGCATAAGTATACAAATGAGTTATGCTATTCCTCCCCAGTTAACCCAATTTATTATATAAGTCCCATTCAGTTAGTAGCCCTAGTAATTTTCCATCCTTTGTTCCGTCTGAGGTAATAAACAGTCCAATTAATCTATGTTGATCTCTATTTCTGTCTTTAAAATAATTTTTAGCCTCGTAAATATTTAGAGTCTTATTTACAAATAGAAACTGTTCTTTTCTATGACTTTCTAACTCGGTAAATTCCTTTAAATCCTTCATCAATGTATTGTTTGATAGTAGACATTTTTTTGTACTTGCTAAATAGTGAATCAGAACATGTCCATTAAAAACACCAACAACAGCCTCATTATCCAGTAGAGGTACCCTTGATATGAGTAAATTTTCCATAGCATCTGTTATGTCTAGAATAAGACTATCTGGTGTGGCCACCAACATTTTTGATCTGTGGGTACAGATATCATAGACCGTTAAAGGATTTCTAAATCGGTTTAAAACACTTCTGTAATGTTCTATAACTTCAGGTAGTGGAACTGCAATTGCCCCCTTCACACCAGTCACTGTATCATGAACAATACAATTCCTTAACCTTGCGTATTGTTTTAAAAGTTCGAGATTCTGAGCTATTAAGTCATTTTTCTTAGACATAATTTCTAGAGCCTTAACATGAAAAATACTATTATTCAGTTTTAGGGCATTTTTAATTTCTCTATCTAGGTCATTATAAATCTGAATAAACTCTTCTACTCTATCCATAAAAGTTACACCTTCTTCTTCTTCAAATTTAACTAATGGCGAAATTTCATTTCTACCACTACTTCACCCTCTTTAATCTCCAACACAATATAAGAGAACCACCTTTCCCTTCTTTTATTGGTAAATGAGCCTGGGTTTAACATTAACACCCCTTTTTTAGTTTGAACTAATGGTTGATGACTATGACCAAAAACGATTATATCTACAGTATCCTCTTGAAAAGTATCGAAGGCCCGTTCAATAGTGGTTTTCTTGGTACCATGGCCATGAAAAACCCCGATTCTAAGGTCTGCTATCTCTATTATTTCCTTCTCATTTAGTTTCTTTTTAACTTCTTCTGAGTCAGCATTACCCCATACCCCTATAAACTTACCTGTAGCTTGTAGTAGTCTTAGTGCCCCTTCATGATGATAGTCGCCAGCATGGATAATCATATCAAATTCTAAAAAATGAAATTCTATCATTTCTTTAAAACCTTCTATTTGCTTATTAATGTGGGTGTCAGAGATGATTGCTATTTTCATGGAGTATTTCCTCCCTTGTATAAGTTGTAAAAGGCCTATCTTAAGCTCAGCTAAAATCCTCCAATCTTTTGACAAGCACTAGAAGCCCACTCCGTTGCCATTTCCATTGCTTCCTTAGGCGTCCCTCCTTCTAAAATCCTAGCAATATATCCTGCGATATAGCTATCTCCTGCTCCTAATGTATCCACAACCTCTATCTTTTTTGCAGGACATTCATATAACTTATCCCCATCATACACACAGCTTCCCTTACTTCCCATTAAAAAAATAATCTGTTGTCCCGCTTTTAAATTCACACCATTAATAATTTCACTTCTTTGGTGCTCTAGATCTTCCCCAGAGAAAAAACTATAATCAACCCAATCGATACATTTATTAATTGTGGTTAATCCCCTTAGTATTGAAAAATCGTAGGATATTGTTGCATTTCCTTTACTTGGCCCTAAATGTTGGATCATTCTTCCCATAACAGAAGCATGTATATGATCATGTTGTTGAATAAAGGCTAATTGCTCTTCTGTTAATTCAAACTCCTCATAAACTCCATGTTTTTTTTCTTTAAAAATTCGTTCACCCTTGACTGAATCAATTATTGATATAGCTGTATTTCCCTCAATTAAATCGGCGTAACTTACATCTATACCCGCTGATCTAATAAAATCTTTAAATTCGTTACCCCTTTCATCTGTTGCAAAAGGCCCCACATAGCTCAATGAATAATTTTTGTTTTTACTTAAGTTCATTAAAAAATTGATAACAGTACCTCCATAATGGTACTTCTTTTGCTTCAGATAATAATCCATGATATTCTCACCAACACCTACAATCTTCTTCACAAAAAGTTCCTCCAATCCTTACAATTCTTACTCAATAAAGATATTAGACTCCCCAATTTAGGAAACCACTATGTTATTGTAAGGGAGCATATTTTTTAGCAATTGCTTCCGCCACCTTAATTCCATCTACCGCAGCAGAAATGATTCCTCCTGCATAGCCTGCACCTTCGCCAGAAGGATATAGCCCTATAATATTACTTTCAAGGTCTTGATTTCTCAAAATTCTAATAGGAGACGAGCTTCTGGTTTCTACCCCCGTCATGATCGAATCTCCCATAGCAAAACCCTTTAGTTTTTTGTCTAACTCTAATAAGGCCTCCTTCATGGTTTCTGTCACAAAGTTTGGTAGACATTCTCTCAGATCAGTCAAATGGACTCCAGGGGTGTAGGATGGTTTTACTTTTCCTAACTCAGTTGAAGACACATCTTGTAAAAAATCTTTAACCAATTGTGCTGGTGCATGATAGTTAGAACCACCAGCCTTAAAGGCTTCTTTTTCCCATTTCTCTTGAAAAAATACGCCCGCCAACGGATGATTGTCATGAAAATCTTCAGGCCCTACCCCTACTAACAGGGCGCTGTTGGCATTTTCTAAATTTCTTGCGTAATAACTCATCCCATTAGTTACTACGCCGCCTTCATCAGATGCTGCTGCTACAACTTGTCCACCAGGGCACATACAGAAGGTATAGGCCGACCTACCATTTCTAGCATGGTAGGATAATTTATAGTCGGCTGCTCCCAACTTAGAATTCTCCCAACAGGTTCCATACTGACTTTTATTTATGATTTCTTGTGGATGCTCTATTCTTACCCCTATGGAGAAGGCTTTTTGTTGAATATCAATTTTATTCTCGTAAAGCATGTGGAAAGTATCTCTAGCACTATGACCAACTGCTAACACAACGGCTTCAGTTGGAATAACTTCTTCATGATTAACCTCCACACCTGCTATTTTGTCCTCTTTTATGATGAAATTAGTAGCCTTACTACTAAATCGAACTTCTCCCCCTAAAGCGATTATTGTTTCTCGAATGTTCTTTACAACCCTTCGTAGATGATCTGTTCCTACATGGGGCTTACTGTAATAGATAATTTCTTCTGGCGCACCTGCCTCAACTAATTCTTCTAATATTTTTCTACATCTAATATCCTTAATTTGAGTAGTTAACTTACCATCTGAAAAAGTACCTGCCCCACCTTCTCCAAACTGTACATTTGACTCTGGATCTAACTTTCCATTTTTCCAAAAATCAGCAACATCTCTGCTTCTTTCATCTACTGCCTTTCCTCTTTCTAGTATAATTGGTCTATATCCCATTCTTGCTAGAATTAATCCTGCAAATAATCCTGCCGGCCCTGTACCAATAACAACTGGAGGGTAGCTTAACTTACTACTTCCTGTTTCAACATACTGATATGCTTTATTTGGGGTTTTAATAATATTTTTATCTTTAATTCTATTAAGCACTTTATCTTCATTTTTAATGTCTACATCTAGGGTATAGACAAATTGAATTTGGTCTTTTTTTCTAGCATCTATGGATTTTTTATAGATGGTATATCCCTTTAGATCTGTTTCATTAACCTTTAATTTTTTTAAGATTATATCTTTAAGCATTTCTTCGTTTTGGTCAATTGATAGCTTTATTTCTGCAATCCTAATCATTTTAAACATCCTTCCTTTGTTCCTATTTCTACTTAAGTATAACTGTATATGATAGAATCCTTATTTACAAGTATCCCCCAACTTATTCCTCCCCATTAACTAAAATAATTCATAAGGAGCTTAACAATAGAGGAAATTACATAATACCATAACGCTGTATTTATATTTTTTATGCAAAATAAAAACTAAGTCACCCATTGTGAAGTGAGTAGTTTCCTCAATAATATATTCCCATTAATATAAACCTAAATTAATGATGTAATTTTTCACCCTTTATTAACCTCCAGCCCTCATAAACATCTTTCTAAAATTAGTAATCACATGATCTATTATTTTTTCATCACCTATAAAAGTGATCTTCACTCTGGTCATTTTAATTGAGCCAAGCATTTCTTCGCTTTCAACTAAATTAACCCTCCAATTCTTATCAAGAAACGTATCCTCTCCTTCTTGCTTACAACCTAGTTCTTCAAAATATTGAACAAATTCCCACGTTGGGATTCCTCCCATATCTAAGGTTTTTTCAACTTTATCCATACTATCATTCCAACTTTCTATATCAATCTATATCAATCTATATCAATCTATATCAAACTCTATCAATATTTAAATCTAATTTTATCATAAATCTCCACGACTATCTGAAATTAATTTCTTTTCTACACTAGATTAAGAAATTGCAGCATACCATAAATCTGAATTTATATTTTGTTTTATGCAAAGATAAAAACAACGTTGTGCGTTGTGCATTGTGAAAAGCCACTATCTTGTCAATAGAACCATTTATCTATTAAATTAGCCTATAATAAATGTTATAATAAAACAACATACGACATTTTTTCACTGAAAGAAAGGATGAAATCTTTGAAAGCTATAACAAAACTACTACGATCCTTAGTCCTCCCTTTATTAATTGTCATTGCAGGAATCTTCTTATACCTTAAACTAACTGAATTACCTACTTCAGTTACATTACTAATGTATTATTTACCCTATGGTATTTTATTAATAGGGATGCTTTTATCTTTACGATTTAATCGTAGTCGGATTTTCTTTATTTTAGTGGTTCTTTTAGCCAGTTTATTAACGATCGTTTATGCCCCTAAAATATTAATGATCTATGATGACCTAACTATTTTTTACCTAGTATTAGGGGTTATTATTCCAATAAATTTAGCCATCTTTTCTCTTTTAAAAGAGAGGGGTTTTTTCACAGTATGGGGAGTTCTTCGTTTTATCTTTATCTCCCTTCAGCTAGCCTTTATCGTTGGTAGTGTTGGTGCATCTAATTATACTAACCTCGAATTTTTATATAAAGATTACATAAACCTTCCCTTTAATACTAATAGTCCTCAGTTGGTCATCTTTAGTATTACACTATCTGTTGTAGGTTTACTAGTTAAGGGTTATATTAATTCAGCTTATTCTGATGGGCCATTAATTGCTAGCTTAATTGCCATCACCATTGCTTTAAGCATCAAAACGACTACTGGTGTATTAGTGCTTTTTTCTGCCATTGGGATTGTTCTAATCATAAGTATTATTCAAGATTCCTACCGAATGTCCTATTTAGATGAACTGACAGGGCTACCAGGTAGGAGGGCGTTAAAGGAAGATATGTTAAAACTTAGTGGTACATATTCTGTTGCTATGCTGGACATTGACTTTTTTAAGAAATTCAATGATAAACATGGACACGATGTTGGTGATGAGGTCCTTAAAATGGTAGCCAACTGCTTATCAAAAGTAACTGGTGGGGGAAAGGCCTTCCGTTATGGTGGTGAAGAGTTTACAGTTCTTTTTCCCGGTAAGTCTGCCGATGAAACATTAAGCCATTTGGAGGAACTACGAGAGACTGTAGCCAAAAGGGCCTTTATATTAAGAAGCCCTAATCGCCCGAAAACAAAGCCTAAAACAAAGTCTCAAACCACTAGAAAATCTCCTTCAACTGTTGGCAGAAAGCTCTTTGTAACCATCAGTATTGGGGTTGCCAATCGAACAAAGGAAACTAAGTCTCCCCAAGAGGTAATGAAAAATGCAGATAAAGCCCTTTATAAAGCTAAAAAGAAGGGAAGAAACTGTGTCTGTAGATAGTAATAAAAACTGATAGATAATTATGAAAAAGGAAGGTTTATGGTTTCTTTCCAGCTCCATAGCCCTTCCTTTTAATTGTCATTCAATTTCAAGTATTTCTTTTAATTCTTTAAATTGTGCTGATGATAATATTCTAAAATAACTTGAGTTATTACTTCTTTTGAAAACAATCACCTGGTCTTCTTTAACCCATATATTAAGATTATGGGTCACCATCGATTCAGGATTTAAAATGCTAATAACAAAGTCTGGATAATCCTTTGGTTCTTCTCCTTCGTAGATTATCCCAATACTATTATATAACTTTTTATACCGAGCAATTTTTTCTTCCTCTTTTATATTTTTATAAAAATGCACTCTGCCATTGTCGTCAACCTGCTCTCCCACCATAAGTACCTCTTCAGGAAAAGTTGTATTGTTAACAAAGTAATACCATATACCAAAAACCCCTATTAATAGCCCTGCTACGATGGCTATTATTTTTATAACACTCTTCATATTTTAATCAACCCCTTGTCTAATGTCATTACAGTTTATCAATATACATTACTAAGCTATCTATAGAGAATTTGAATATTATTTCCCCCTTTCATACTTTATATACCCTATTATATCAAATTATTTTAATTTAAATACATATTTTTCAAATTTTCCATTGACTACCTGTTTGTTTTTTTGTATACTTAAATAAAAGAAATCAAAGAATGCTTACTATATTATTCCGAAAGGTGGGAAAGCAACAAAGCTTAACACATGTCAGACAATACTATAATTTTAACAAAGGAGCTGTTTATATGAAAAAATTTTCGAGTAAGAGAATTTTGATGATTCTTGCTTTGGTAATTTTGATAACATCTAGCATTACATACGGTGCTACTCGTTCTTGGAATCTATTGAATGGCACTGCTTACTATAGGAGTGATTTTATTGGACAAAAAAATAGTGAATTAGGTGTGAGATATGATGTTAACTATTATGTTCGAGATCAAGTTGAGAAACGTTCTAATAGTAATGCTATATTACATTCAAGGCAATATGTAGGGGCAAGTAGCGCATCTAGCAACTTACAATTTGGCATCCTATGGATATATGATGAATATGGTAATAATTCTGTAGACTATTGGCATTTGTTTGGTATGCCAGTTCGCAATACAAATTACACCTTTTCACCTAACTGGTCATTTGCTAATTTCAATACCACTAATCGCCATTTAATTACTGATCAATTCTTCCAAGACGGCACCACTGGTTTATCTTCAGATAAAGTCGTATATAGAGTTAATACTGCTGGTACACTATCTATTCAAGATGAAGTACAGTCTAATATTGAAAAAACTGATCTTGAAATGGCTTCTTCCAATGTAGATTTTAATATATCTACATTGGAAAGTTTACCAGACAATTTTAACGATTCAACAAATGTTTATGTTATTGAACGTTCTAACTTACCCAACCTAATCAAGCAAAGTTGGACTGACGATAAGAGTGGAGACTTTATTATATTTCAACAGACTCCTAAGCTACATACTTCAGATTCAGATATTGCTATAGAATTGAATATACAAGAACGTATAATAGAAAATGAATGGATTGGAAAGACTATAGTGGTATTAAATTGGGAAGATAAAGGTATGGTATACTCATTAGCAGGAACTCTGAGTGATACTGTCAGTGTAGATACACTATATACTTTATTCAATTCTATCCAATAGATTTACCTCCAGTTTTTATATATAAATAATGTTATATGAATAGGGTTAAAATTAAAATGTAATGTTAGAGGGAGTCCCATATTGGCTCCCTCTACTATTAATTCTTGATTTAGAAAATAAAATATTAATTATTAGTTTATGTTTTAATTTTGAAAAACCAGTTGCTTAAACTTTAAGAAAGGAGATTTTATATGAAAAAATATTTAAGCATTCTAATGATTTTAACCATCCTTTTAGTAGGCTGTAGCACAACTGATAGCTCTTCTAATTCTGATGATTCCTTAAAAGGAGAATACCTAGAATTAGTTAAGCAGGTGGAAGAATTTAATCATCAGTATGGTGGTAACTATGCTTTGCCTTTATCCCCTGACTACCCCATTTTACACGTTTATTTAGCTAACCCCCCTTTAGAAACGATGTCCCCAGACATGGTTATTCATTATGGACTGTCTAAAGAAGAACTCCGACCACATTTTCAAGATGAGGCCTTCATTAAATCTTATGAAGAGTCGACAGGAAGAATTATCTATGGATATTACGAAGGAGATATGATAGCAGAATTAAGTTATTATCCACAAAAACATGGCGAGGTATCCAGTAAAGATGTCTGGGTAATAGATGGGAGGGATATTCCCTACAAGGTCATGAATGTAGAGGGAGAGAAGCTTATCATAACAGGAATCAATCTTGAGAAGGGTGGATATAGAATCGAATATCATATATCTGATCTGTTTGGAGAAGATGAAGCTAAAGAATTAACAAGATTCTTTTTAAAAGAGATTAATTAATTGTAAGTAGTTATTTTAAATACAGCCTGTAACAAAGTTTTGCTTCCTATGGTTTAAAGGATGACTTTAGGTGAAGAAACTAAGCAGATAACCAATTAATTTAAAAAGACAGGTTAGCTAAAGGGACCTTTGAGATAAAATCTGAGTTCTCCTTTGCTATACCTGTCTATTAATTTTCTCTTATCTATTTAGCCTTTACTTCTGTCCAAATTCTATCATAAACACTTGCAGAACTTGATAAGTCTTCAAAGACTTCACAGTCTTCTAGATCCTCCATTGCTGGATAAGCTGCCATGTCATTCATTAAAGATGGATCTAACTGCTTCTTTGCCTCAGTGTGGGGCGTAGAATAGCCAATATAATCAGTATTCATAAAGGCAATATCTGTTCTTGTCATAAAGTTAATGAATTTCTCTGCTAATTCCTTATTTTTACTGGTTTTAGGAATAACCATAGAATCAAACCATAGGTTACTACCTTCCTCTGGAATTGCATAGGCTAAGTCAGGGTTTTCCCTCATCATATAAACTGCATCTCCTGACCAAACTACTGCCAATGCAGCCTCTCCCGAAATCATTTTATCTTTAACCTCATCACCTACATAAGCTAGTACTAGCGGTTTTTGCTCAATTAGAGCATCTTTTGCTTCTTCTAACTCTTGGGTATTTTTAGTATTTAAAGAGTAACCCAACATTTTTAATGTAATCCCAATAGAATCCCTTTGGCTATCTAACATTAAAATCTGTTTGCTATATTTTTCATCCCATAGGATTTTCCAACTATCTACAGGATCATCTACCATAGTTTTATTATATAAAATCCCTACCGTTCCCCACATATAAGGGACAGAATACTCATTATTAGGATCAAAGCCAAGGTCTTTAAACTGATCATCAATATACTGATAATTTGGTACATTATCAAAGTCTATTTTGTGCAGTAAATCCTCATCAATCATCCTTTTAATCATGTAGTCGGATGGAATGGCTACATCATAGTTTCCGCCTCCAGCGTTGATTTTAACATACATATCTTCGTTAGTGGCAAATTCATCATAGACAACTCTTACCCCAAATTCCTTTTCAAACTCTCTAATTACATCTTCATCGATGTAGTCCCCCCAGTTGTAAACCGTAAGGGTTTCTCGTCCACCACTACAACCTGCTAAAAGGATTGTGGCAACTACCATAAATAATACTAATTTAAAATATTTTTTCAATTATCTCCCTCCTCTGTATTATCCATTCTTTTGTTTACTATAATTAGTAAAGTAAGAACACTTAGAAACATGATTGTTGATAATGCATTTATTTTAGGGTTTATACCCCTTCTTGCCATAGAATAAATGGTGATTGATAGGTTCGCCACCCCAGACCCTGTCGTAAAGAAACTGATTACAAAGTCGTCAATAGATAGGGTGAAGGCTAATAATAGCCCCGTTATTATTCCTGGTTTTATTTCTGGAATAATTATTTTTCGTAATGCATATAGGGGACTGGCCCCAAGATCAAGGGCAGCCTCATAAAGATGCTTATTGAGTTGCCTTAGCTTAGGCAATACCGATAGTATTACATAGGGTATATTAAAAGTAATATGAGCCAATAATAAAGATGTAAATCCTAAGGGTATTTTTAAAAATATCAGCAATAACATTAGGGAGATCCCTGTAACGATATCTGCATTTAAAACAGGCAAGTAGGTTAAGTTCATTATAATTCCTTTATTAAATCGATTCATATTATAGATCCCGATGGCAGCAGCTGTCCCAATTATAGTGGCAATTATTGAGGACAACACAGCTATCCCAAGGGTCACATATAAGGCCGACATAATCTGTCTATCTTGAAACATTTCAACATACCAGTTAAGGGTAAATCCATCCCAGCTTCCCCTAGACTTTGAGCTATTGAAGGAAAAAATAATTAGGACTAAAATGGGAGCGTATAGAAACAGAAAGATTAAAGAAGTATAAAAACGTTTTATAAACTTTACCATAATCCGCCTCCCTCCTGTTCCTTCTCATATTTACCCATAACCCCCATACTAATTAGTATAAGGATTAGCATGATAACTGAAACGGCAGAACCAAAACCCCAGTCGCCAACAAATAAAAACTGTTGCTCGATTAAGTTACCTATTAGGGTAAATTGTCCGCCCCCCAGTAACCTAGGAATAACAAAGGTAGTTACCGCTGGCATAAATACCATTGTAACCCCTGAAAGCACCCCTGGTATACTTAAGGGTAGTATGATCTTTCTAAAGGTAGTAGCTGAGTTAGCACCTAAGTCGCCTGCTGCCTCCAGTAAATTTTTGTCTATCTTAATTAATACTGAGTAAATTGGCAACACCATAAAGGGTAGAAAGTTATAAACCATCCCCAGTATAACAGCTCCTTCATTATATAAAAAATCCTTTGGAGCTATATTCAATAGACCTAAAAGGGAGTTTAAGATCCCATTTCTCTCTAAAAGGGTCATCCACGCATAGGTCCTTAACAAAAAATTCATCCACATTGGTATGATAAATAGCAACACCATCACATTTCGATTTTTTAGTTCTTTGTCTGCTAGAATCATTGCCATAGGATACCCTAACAAAAGACAGACTCCTGTACTGACAAGGGCTAGCTTAAAAGATCTCCATAATACATTAATGTAGATTGGTTCAAAAAATCTTTGAAAGTACTCTAGGGTAAATCCTAGTCCTTCACTTGTATTGTAAGTAACACTATAGAATAATATCAGAAATAGGGGCAACAGAATAAAAATAATCATCCAAACAATATAAGGATAGGAAATCCACTTTAGCTTCATCAGATCACCCTCTTCATAATATGAATATCATCTGGTGATATCTTAATTCCCACAGGGCTGTCCACCTGTTCCATAGATGTGCTATGGACCATCCAATCGATCCCCATGCTATGGATAATCATTTCATAATGGACCCCTTTGAAAGTCACAGACGTTACCTTGCCCTTCAGCATACCTTCAGCTATATCTACCAGCTTAATATCTTCTGGGCGAATAACGATATCTACCTCTTCACCTACCCCAAAACCTGTATCTACACAGTCAAAAATATTATCAGCAAAGGCTACTTTAAAATCTTCTATGTACTTCCCTTTTACAATATTACTTTCACCAATAAAGTCAGCCACGAAGGAATTCTTCGGCTCATTATATATATCTTCCGGTGTCCCAATTTGCTGTATTAAACCATCCTTCATCACAACTATCGTATCAGACATTGTTAGGGCTTCTTCTTGGTCATGGGTAACATAAATAAAGGTAATCCCTAAATGTTGTTGTATTTTCTTTAGTTCAAACTGCATATCTTTTCTTAATTTAAGATCTAATGCCCCTAAAGGCTCGTCCAGCAAGAGAACTTCTGGTTCATTAACAATAGCTCTTGCAATAGCTATTCTTTGCTGCTGCCCACCACTTAGGGAGTTTACAGAACGTTTCTCATATCCTGCAAGGTTTACCAGCTCAAGTACCTTTTTTACTTTTTCTTTAATATCACTATCAGCTATTCCTTTAATTTTTAAACCAAAGGCAATATTTTCAGCGACATTCATATGAGGAAACAAAGCATACTTTTGAAATACTGTATTCACTCTTCTTTTATGGGGGGGTACATCAGTTATGTCCTTCCCTTCAAAAAGAACCCTTCCCGAATTTGGAGTCTCAAAGCCACCTATAATTCTAAGGGTAGTGGTCTTTCCACATCCACTTGGGCCTAGCAGAGTCAAAAACTCATTTTTCCGAATATATAAGTTCATATTCTTTAAAGCTTCACTTCCTCCGTAGCTCTTGGATATATTCACGAGATTGATAATTTGATCCTCCATAGGCTTCCCCCCATTTTCATAAGATTAAGGTTTATATTTACAGCAAACTTCAACCATCTAACATGAACAAGAACCCCATAAAAAAACAGCCCCCCATATTCAGTCGATGGCTACATGATCGTTGCAAATATTTTTTTAGTAATTCTAGTAATAACATATTAGGACTTTAAAGTCAATAAAACTTAAATAAAATAACTATTTCGTATTATTATAACATAACATCAACAACTATTTCCATCAATCTAAATCAAATTATTTTGCCTAATTAAATTATGGAGGCTGTATATTTAATTTGAACTTTCCTTTTCGCTATAAAATAAATGGCTCACCTATTTCTGGGAGCCATTTATTTCTAATTAAATATTCATTTTTGAACTTAATTAATTTAATTTAAGGACTTCAACGTTACTTTTAACTATATGAAGCTTATGATCTCCATTGCCTAAAACCACTTTTCCTACAGCATAACCATCCTCCTGCTGATTTATATCCCATTCTACATTACCCCTTAAGTTGGGTTCATATTCTGTTATAGCCTCTAGCAGGAAGTTAGAGTTGCTATTTCCATTGACCTGCACATTAAAACTATTATTAATTAACCAGTTACCCCTAACTGCTTCGCCATCTATCATTACTTTAGATAAATAATGATTTCCACCTCTAACTTCAACATCAATCTCTCCTGGTAAATAAAGATTGAAGCTAATGTTATTAACTCCTGTTTTAATATCATATCTTCTTTCAAAGGAAGGTAGTTGTATATACAATGTATTTTCTATCTCATTGATATAGACTTCTTCTTTACTAATAATCTCTCTTGCCCCATCCATCGACTCTGCAAAAACATCGCTGGTTCCCTTATAAATTATGTTTGCCCCTTCTGTTTTATTGAGCTCTAATATTGATGAATTTGGGGATGTAATGACAACTTTTCTTATATGATTACCGACAACAATTTCTTCTTGGGGAATTGAGACAGTATAGTCTCTACTGTTTACAGCAACAGCCACATGTTGAATAATACCTGAAGAGGTAACCCCATATAAAATGCCACTAGTTATAAAAATACACATAATCATGAAAATACTAAATACATCATACCTTATTTTTACTTGTTCTTCTTTTCCACGATAAATATAAAAGAGGATTTCTGCACCTATCATAATTAAAATTACAGGCCACCAGGTCAGTAGCTTATCCATTATTTCATAGCCGCCTAATAATGAAACAAATAAAATAACCCCCAATAAAATTAGTGCAACCCCCATGGTTAATGTACCAACTCTCCATTTTCCCATTATTGATCCTTTCCTTTCCCCTGTTGTGTTCCTGCCAACAGTTTAACTCCGCCTAATATTAATACCACAGAGATTGTTCCCATATGAATATATTGCCTCATCTGCCACCCAAAATTACTACTTACAATAGGCATTAATATTCTATCAAAAATTAGTAATCCACCTAAAACGATAAAACCATAACCTAATATCTTATTCTGATCTCCAGCCCATCGCTTATTATGATCTAACCAATTGAATATTAAAACATCAGAATCTATAAGTTCCTCATGGCCATTAATTTTTCTTAATCCGTCGAAAAAGCTATAAAACCAAATAATAGGCAATACAAACATAAACAGACTTAATCGAACCAATTCCGTTAAGAACATCGGCAAAACGAATAACGTCATTAATTGAAGCCCTTGTTTTTTAAGTCCCAAATACATATGGGCTGCTCCAGGTAAAAAACACAACATAAATCCAAAAAATCGATTAGTTTTCATCTACATCACTCCCTTGTTTTAATGATCTTAATTCTAATTTTTCAAAAGTTGAATCTAACATTCGCTGTGACCAACCAGCTGGCACAATCTCTTCTACTCGTTTACTGGAACTGATCATCTCTGAGGTGGCACGGGGTACTTCTGTAAGAAACAAATCAAAAATACCACCATACATTAGCACCATCGTAATAGATGCAGCAACAACATAGTATTTAAATAAGACCTTTCTATCGTAGGGCTCGTTTTTTGTTGTTGAAGGTAGTTCTAAATTTAATTCTTCGAAAACTTTGCTTGTAAAATCTAAGGAAGGCTCAATCTCTTCTAAGGGATTAGCTCCCTCTAATAGAGATAAGTAGACATTCATACACTCATCACATTGATAAAGATGCTCTTCCAATAACTGAACTTCCCACTGTTCTAGTTCATTATCAATATATTTCTGCCATTTATCTTGGTGGTAATGATGCATCTAAGTCTGCCTCCTTCCATGCTTCCCGCAGTAAGTTTTTCCCCCTATATAACCTAGACTCTACTGTTCTTACACTAATTCCTTCTTTCTCAGCAATCTCTTTATAACTCATAGCGTTTAGATAATAGCTTTCAAGTACTCCACGATATCTTTCAGGTAATTGATTTAAGACAATCTTTAGCTTTTTTGTATCTTCCCCCTGAAGGATTTTTTCTTCGGGTGATGGCTCTAGCATTTGGCTATGGATTTCTTGATGTTGACAATATGCCAAAAAGCCAGCTCCTTCCCGTTTAACTTTTCGATTCCAATCTATTGCCTTGTGAACAGCAATTTTCCCAATCCAACTTTTAAAACCTTGTCCTTGATAGCTATTAAGGGAGTTATAGACCTTAATGAAGGTTTCTTGAGCAATGTTTTCAGTCTCTTCTTTATTTTTTGTGATGTTTAATATAATTGAAAAGACGTAATTTTTATAGGAATCTACTATTTTGCCAAATGCAATTGGATCCCCCGTTGACGCCCTTTTAATTAATAATTCATCTTGTTCCATAACTCACCTCCCCCATTCAACTATAAAGACGATGGTTTTTTAGATAACCCTGCAAAAAAAATAAAATAATTTAAAATAAATCTATAGGTCTTCATAACAGGGTAAAGCCAATCGGACTAATTCCAATTGGCCTATATAAAAAATTCTCTTAAACTATTATACGACTTTAAAGGCTGCTCTACTCCCCCTATTACCTGGAATTATCTCTAATCTAGCCCCAATCCGCTCCTTTAACTCTGGAACATGGGATATAATACCCACTAGTCGGCCAGATTTCTGCAATTCTACTAAAGATTCTACTGCACTATCTAAAGATTCAGGATCTAGGGTACCGAAACCTTCATCAATAAAAATGGTATCAATACTAATGCCACCAGCATAGGACTGGACAACGTCTGCAAGTCCCAAGGCAAGTGATAATGAAGCCTTAAAGCCTTCTCCCCCTGATAGGGTTTTTACATGTCGAGACTTACCAGTATAATGATCATAAACCTCTAGCTCTAATCCACTTTGAGCGTTGCTTCTTACCCTTTCATCAGTCCTACTTAGCTCATAACGGTTCCCTGTCATTCTAACAAGACGGGTATTGGCTGCTTCTAAAATATTATCTAAAAAGGCCGCTAGAACATATCTTTCAAAGGTCATTCTTTCGTTATTGTTACCCTTAGCCACCTCTGCCAAGTGCCCAACTAGACTATATTCTTCCTCTTTATCTCCAATCTCTACTTGCAATGCCTCTATAGTAACTAAAACATTGCTATTTTTATCAATCTTACTATGGAGAACTGTTTTCTTATGCTCTAATGCTTCTTTTTGAAGTTTCATTCCTTCATAGTCCTCTACTAAAACCTTCACTTCAACTAGTTTTAAACCTTCAGCTTCCTTTTCGGCCTCCTGATATCTGTCAGATGCAGACTTTAAGGACTCATAATATTCCTTAATTAGTTTTTCTAGTTGTTGAATTTCAGCCCCTCCAAGTTTTGCCCTTTGGTAGCCTTCTAACCCTTTAAATCCTGCTGTTTCTATGGCTTTTTCCAGTTTGTCCTTCGATAAGTTAACGGCTTCTTTTATTTCTTTTAAGTTGTTTTCTATTTCCTGTAATTGAGACTTTCTTGTTGCGATTTCTAAATTAAAATCCTGTACCTTTTTTTCAGCTTCTTTAAAAGCATCCTTTATTTCTTGCAATTTATTTGTCTTGATGATAATAGCCCTTTGTAACTTTTCTGGAGTTCTTATTTCCTCTGGCAACTCTTTTTCTAGTGCTTCTACGATAGCATGCTCTCCCTTATACTGACCAATTTCTTCTGTATAAAGGTTATTTAATTCTTCTAGTTTTTTTTCTTCTTCTTCAAGCCCTTTAATTATTTCTTCTTGCTTTTTTGATAATGCTTCGACTTCCTTCTTCTCCTTTTCAAGGAGAGCAACCCTTTTTTCTATAGTTTCTTTATCAAGGGCTACAAGAGCTAACTGTTCCTTAATAAAGATCTTTAACTCATTAAACTTTAGCTCCTGTAAAGGAACTTTGATTAGTATTTCCAGTTCTTCCTTCATTCTCCCTACAATCGCTTTTTGTGCCTTGCCTTCGCTAAGGGCATCGTTCACCTTTAATTGGCTTTTTTGATAGCTCATATCTAACTTTTCTAGTTTGTCTTTTTCTATTTTTAAGGTGACTTCTGTAGGAATCCCTTCTTCTAATGTTGCTAGGTGGGGGTGATGGGTAGAGCCACAAACAGGACAGGACTGATTTTCCTTTAAATCTTGAGCTAATAACCCAGCTTGTCCCCTATACCAGTTTTCCATTAAAGTTTCATAGTCTTTTTTGGCCCCTTGAAACTTTAGGGTAATGTCATCATGTTGCTTCTTGATGTTGTTATAGCCTTTAACTAAACTATCTAATTTATCATTTTCTATGTCTAGACTATTAAGCTTTTCGTGGATTTGAGAAACCTTTTCAAAGTGACCTTTAGCTTCGACCAATTCTGTACTAACATTTCGACTCTGATCCAACTTTACTGTTATTTCTTTGTTTTTTTCCTTTAACTCTTCGACTATTTTCTTTTGCTCTTCTTTGTTTTTCTCTATTCCCTTTAGAGAGGTAGCTAATTTTTTTAAACTTTCCTTTTTAACTTCAAAAGAACTTACCTTTTCTTCAAAACCCTTGAGAAGGGTAATCTCTTCAGATAGCTTGGTGCCTTCTGCTTCCTTTTTCTTTTCAATCTCTAACTTCTCTACAGCTTTTACATATCTAGTTTCTACAGCTTCCAGTTCAACTGTTTTAATTTTTAGTTCTTCTTCTTTTTTCCCACTACTTATTTGTTTCTCTAAGTAATTTTCTTCTAAAGGAATTATTCCTTCTGCCCTTCTAGCCAATTTTAATCTTTCCTCTTGGGCTATTATTTTAGGCTTTTCTGCTTCAAGTAATAATTTTTCTTTTTCTATTGCTTCCTTAAGGGCAATTTTTTTATTATTCTCTTCTGCTATTAATATCTTTTTATGGCCTTCCTCTAACTTTTGGTTCTGTGTTTTGATAGCTTCTGAGACTTCTGTTCTTAGGGCTTCATCCTTTTCGATTTCTTCTTTTATTAGTTTTAGCACCTCAATGTAGTTTAAGTCCTTCCCTTCCATAAGGGTCTCCATTACAGTAGGGTCTTCTAACTCAACTCGCTTTAAGGTATCCTGTCTTCTAGTTACCAAGGTACCGATTTCCTGTCTAATGGTTTTCGCCATCTCATTCAGCCTTGTCTCAACAAGTTTAAAACCCTCTGTACCAAAGATTTTTTGAAGAATTTTCTCCCGATCTTTACTATCAGAAACCAAGAGTTTACGAAATTCCCCTTGGGGAATCATCATAATCTGCCTAAACTGGTCGCTGGTAATCCCCATTAGTTGATTAATTTTCTCCTTTACATTACTCACCCCTGTAACAGTTTGAGGGTCATCTTCTCCTACTATTCTTAACTCTGCCTCTGGACTTTGTTCTGTTGTTCCTTCCCCACGACTTCTTCTTTTTTCTTGTCTTGGGATTCGCTTAATATAGTAATGTCTTCCTCTTAGTTGGAATTCTAGTTCCACCATGGTTAATGTATCTAAATCGGCAAACTGACTTCTAAGGTTTTCTCCATCCCTTTCTTGTCCACTGGCTTCCCCATAGATAGCATAACTAATTCCATCAAATATGGTGGTTTTCCCTGCTCCTGTTGGGCCTGTAATTAAGAAAATGTTCCGCCCATCTAGTTTAGAAAAATCTATTACTTCTTGTCCTGCATAGGGGCCAAAGGCTGTCATGGTGAGTTTTAATGGTCTCATCCTTTATTTCCCCCTTTCCGCTGCCTCTAGTTGATTTAATACCTTGGCTAAAATAGTAGATTTGGCTTCACAACAGTCTTGATCTGTCACTTTTTTATAGAACTCTTGAAATAGCTCTAGTTTAGTCCTTTTATGGTGGTTTTCTCCTGCTGAAATTTTATCATTTTCCTTATTCCGAGCCGTTGTATGTCGGTCTAACCTTAATACGTTGGGATAAACCGTCCTAAGCTTTCCAATAGCATCAATCAACTCTCCTTCGTCGGTTAGGGTCACCATTAAATAGTCCTCTATATTGGCATTTTCATAAACATGGGGTTGCAGTAGCTCCTTTAGTTCCCCCATAACTCTCCTCATATCTCTTTTAGGGGTTAGGGACACCTGTCTTACTTCAATTTCTCCCTTACCATCCATCTCTACAATAGTAATAGACTTCTTTTGTTTACTCTCTGAAAAAGAATATTTCATTAATGAACCTGCATATCGTACTTTGTCCCACACAACCTTTTGGGGGCTATGGAGATGCCCTAGGGCAGTATAGTGGAAGTCTTTAAAGTAATTGGCATCTATATAGTCTGTCCCTCCAATAGATAAGGGTCTTTCAGATTCACTGGTTTCTAAAGCCTCTGCCCCTGTAATAAAACCATGGGCTACCACCACATGTCTTTCTTGAGGATTCATCTTACCTTTGATACCATCTAGCAGTACCTTCATGGCATGGTCATGACCTTGAATTTCTTTATTTTCGGTAATATCCCTTACGATAATTGGGTCTGCATAGGGAACTAAGTAAAAGTTTACAGGACCATGTTCATCTTCTAATACAATTGCCTCTAGTTCCTTTGTCAGCTTCCCTGAAATATATAGTCCTTTGTTTTTCAATATTTTATTAGCAAAGCCTAAACGATCTGGACTATCATGGTTGCCCGCAATAGCCAGTATAGGTATTTCTAATTCAATTAATATTTTTGAAAAGACTTCATCTAAAAGTTCTACTGCTTCAACTGGCGGTACTGAACGATCATATAAATCCCCTGCAATGATGATACAATCGGGTTTTTCTTCCTTTACTAGTTCTACAAACTGCTCTAATATATGTCTTTGGTCTTCTGTCATATGAATTTGGTGTACCAATTTTCCTATATGCCAATCGCTGGTATGGAATATTTTCATCCTTATTCCCCCTCGTCTGTTCTCTTTTTATACTTTATATACCATTGTATCACTTCAATTAACCTATAGGGATATTTTCGATGGGAAAAGTGGTTTTCCTTTTTATGTTAGGGCATTTTGTGGTTTCCTGCAAATTAAAAATGCCCCTAATTTATTGGAGGCATCATAATACTAGTAATGACTAGCTCTGTTGATTATATTCCTTCATGACTTCTAACATAGTATGGGCTATAAAACCCTTTTGCATTGTTCCTTTAGATGAAATAGTAGTAGTAATATGCCTCTCATAATCATTAGAGGAATATTATTTACTATGATTTGCTATTATTTGCTATGATTGTACTCATCGAACACATCCTTTGAAAAAAATGCTGAATGGTACTTTCCTAATAGATTATTATTTTCATCTTTTAAAACCATATTGTATTTATAAACTAAATCTGTACTTCCCATTTGATAGAAGGTTTTCATTAGCTGAACATTATTCTTGGTCTCATCAAAAATCAGATACAGGTTAAAAAGCTTTCTCTCTTTGATCAAAAATCCCCTTATTCCATAGACTGAAATGATTAAACCATTTTCTAACTCTTCGGTTATAACATATTTAAATTTATGGCTACCTTGGTATAGGTATGTTTCATCGAAGGTAAGCATTTCATCATCTGTAGTTACCCAACTTCCGTAAATTGCTATATCCATTGGCATATTACTTCTATGTAAATTTACATTTTCTAAATCAATTTCAATAGGTTCCTCTGGGTAATTAAGTCCTTCAAAATAAGTAGTTATTTCATTAATTACACTTATGTCTATATCATACCATTGCTCTTGATAATAAACTCTTTGTCCAACAAAACTGATGAAATTTACATTACGTTTGTCATCCACAATACTAATCTCATAAACAGGATTATACTCTATATCTTCACTTATATTGCTAAATCTCATTTCATTTAGAAGATTTATAATTCTATTAATATCTTCTAATTCTGTAATCACTTTCTTCATTTTACCATCACTTATTTCAATAAAATCTATGTTATCTTCAATAAATCTCTTGCTAGTATTAGTCTGCATAGCACACCCTACAACTTGAGTAATCGTCAGTATAAGAAATAAGATTATAAGTAGTTTTTTCTTCATATTTAATATTCCCTCTCTTCTCTAACCTTCCTATACAAGCATACTTCACAACCATGTAATTGTCAAATTTAACCATGTCAAGTAAGCATCAATACCCCTCATATATTTATAAATTATTGAATCTAGATCAGAGCATAAGATATTATACTTGCCCAATAATATGTAGTATTTCCTTTTCAATTTATACTTCCATTTTTATGCTGATAGTTGCCGAAATTAAGCATAGAGTAAAAAAAGAAAGTCCTTCTCTAGTTAGAAAGGCCCTTCTCGGTATTTTATGCTTTTATTACGAGAACTTTCTCTTTATCAGCTTAATAATTTCCTCTGCTACTTCTTCACTTCTTTTATTGGTAGTATCAATTTTAAATGTATCTAAGTCCTCATATAAAGCTAATCTTTCTATGCTCCTTTTAATCATTTCTTCATGGGCTTGTCTTTTTAACAATCGTTCTTTTAGTTCATCTTCAGAACAAGTAAGGGTTATCTTATAGAGGTCAAAGTTGAAATTCTTAACCCAGTCCAACACCATTTCCATGATAGCCTCTGTATGTATAACCCAATTGAAGATGATATACTCAATAGAAGAATTACTAAAAAAATTCCTTAATAAATAGCTTATATTATTTTCTACCATCCTTTTATTTTCATCATTCACCACAAATGGATTCATCCTCCAACACCAATCTCCATCTAACCAAACGGAATTTTGAAGTTTGCTATTAAGCAAACGACAGGTGGTTGTTTTTCCTACTGCCATTGTCCCGTTGACCACAATTAATTTCTTATTCATTCCATAACCCTCTATTCTTAAGGCTTTACCCTTCATTTGACTCCATAAAAACTGCATGATTTGTAACTTTAAAACCACACTTTTCATACAGCCTTTGGGCTGGTATATTATCAGTATATAATCTAACCTTTACTGCATTAGTCTCATTTGCAACATCGAAGGCCTTCTGCATAAGGGCAAAGGCCACTCCCTTTCTCCGGTAGACTGGTGCTGTCCATACCTCATCCACATAGACAATTCCCCGGTGCCATTTTCCTATTTTAGGTGTAAGGATCATAGTAATCCAACCAACATACCGCCCCTCCACCTTAGCCGCAAAGGCATAAAAGCCCTGTTGCCCTAACTGGATATAAGCATCAGAAAAAACAGTTTGTTTATTTAACTTTTTCTCTTCTACACTTCTTTCTACGCCACTTATTCTCCATGCCACCATATCATCAAACATATGATAATTTTCCTTTGAAACTTTTTCAATTGTTATTTTTTCATTCTCCATATTCCCTCTCCTAACAGGCTTCAATTATTAATATTATATTATAAATTCCATAATTTTACAATATACTTTGAAGTATATCTTTATTAACCCTGACCCTTCTAGTACTACTTATTATACTAAGAGATATAGTATATTTAGCAAAATTACGGAAGGTCAATTTAAATTTAGCAAATTAACCTAGACAAACATAATATTTAAATGAATTAAAAAGGGAAATATAATAAGGGTTGTCTTCATATAGTAAAGTAAAGATAAGGAGTAGATGGAATTGCTGAAAACACCAAAATATCTTCAACTATTAGCCAATGGCCAATTAGAAAGTAAAATACATAAATTAAACAAGATGCTTGAAAATTGCGTATTGTGTCCCCATCAATGTCAAGTTAATCGACTAAGTGGTGAGCCTGGCTATTGTAAAACCTTAAAGAAAGTAGTGGTTTCGGGGGCTGACCCCCATTTTGGTGAAGAGCCTGAATTGGTAGGTCGATATGGCTCAGGTACAATATTTTTTTCTCATTGCAATCTTAAATGTGTCTTCTGTCAAAATTACGAAATAAGCCATTGTGGTGAAGGACAGGAGATCACTAATCAACAGCTGGCAGAAGTAATGTTATCTTTACAAAAGAAAGGTTGCCATAACATTAATCTTGTCTCCCCCGGCCATATTATACCTCAAATTGTAGAGTCAATTTTTATTGCCGCTCAAAAGGGTTTAAATATCCCCATTATTTATAATACCAATGGTTATGACTTAACTGATAGTCTCAAATTATTGGATGGGGTCGTAGACATTTACATGCCAGACATTAAGTTTGCAGATAATGATTTAGCAATGAAATATTTAGGGGTAAAAAGTTATTTTACCATTGCTCAAGCAGCCATTAAAGAAATGTATCGTCAGGTAGGTAGCTTAAAAACAAATGAAAAAAATATTGCCTATGAAGGATTACTGATTCGTCACCTAGTTATGCCTGAAAATCTTGCTGGTACAGAAAAAATCATGAAATTTATAGCAGATGATTTATCAAAAAATACCTATGTTAACATTATGCCCCAGTACTACCCTGCCTACAAGGCATTTGATTACACTGAACTGAATAAAAGAGTGACTAAAGACAAATTTTGCGATGCCTTGAAAACAGCAGAAAGGGCAGGTTTGACTAATATTCGTGGTATTTTTTAATTATGGGGAGAATTGTAAAAGCTTGTAAATTAATTTAAAAACTTTCTCTAATTATGCCAATTTTTGATTATTACAAATTTCTCATTTTTTTAGTTTCATAATAATTTATTAAAAATATTAATTATAGAAAATATAAAGATTGTGAGAAGAGAAAAACCTCAACCATTTTGATTACTTTAGTATGGTTAAGGTTTACTACTTTTTAAAAGGCTTATTTAGTTATAATACTGTTATTTGTAGAAACATTTTTATACCTTATCTTATACCTTGTCTTAGTGCAGAAGATGATGCTATGCTAGTATGATTCTATTAACTAGATCCTTCTATTGCTGCAGTGTTTTCCCCATTTTTTTCATTTCTTCCATTTTCATTTTTTTAGCTTTCTTCATGCCTTTTTCTATTGAGTTAGTCACTATTTTATAGATAATTCTAGACTTTATCTTTTCTCCTATAGTCATTTTAAAACTTAATCGCACCTCTTTTAAAACCTCTTCCATTTTACCAGTTTTACTATCTTCAGTGGCTTTTACCAGATCAATGTAATGACTTAACCCTATCTCCTTAAATCTTTCTATTGTTGGTCTACCATCTTTTGATAAGCCTCTAAAATAAAAGTATTCTGGAAGCATTCCCTCATCATTTTCTTTAATGTCGGTGTCTTCTATAAACTGTTTATTAACACCTTCTTCTTTCTTTCTTTGGGGTAACTTATAGTCTTCTAACTTCATACCCGATACGATATTAAAAGCATTTTGTAATTGATATATTCTTTCTCCACAATAGAATAGTTGTTCTTCTGTTAAGGCAGTCCCTAGTAGTGAATTCATGACTTCTGCCAAGTCATTAAAGTAACCTCTACCTTGTGTTACAATTCCATGCATACCAAATAAGCATAAACCAATTGAATCTAGTGCATACTTATAGTTTTCATGCCACCAAACAACTCTTCCTTTTTCCTCTGATTTATGATAATTCCCTTTAAAATCTCTTTTAAAAATGTGCTTTGCCACCATCTCTGCAAAAGGACCACCAAAAATTGATGTAAACGGAAAGTTTTTCAAGTGATCTCCACCACGGGTGGAGGTTATATATCCTAGTGCCCATGCTTTTCTTCGTTTGGATTGTAAACCTATTGAAGATTTTTTTACACAAAAGGCGTATTTCTCTGCCTTTAAAATTCTTGAAGCCCTATATGAACCCTGAGCTAAAATTTTCCCGAACTCATCATCAGATACCATCAAAGACATTAAATGCTCTGCCCCTTCTACACTACCGAACTTATATAGCTTCTCATTCTGATATTCTGGAGGCAAAAGTCCCCTGTTTTGCAGTTCAAAGGTGAGGGCAATAGCCGAAGCACATTCCATACTGTCCATTCCAAACTTGTCTCCTAAAAGCTTTAAGTGGATAACTTCAGCATAGTCAAAAATTCCTATAGCTGGACCAAAGCTTGCTACAGAACCATAATCAATTCTTGAACCACCTTCTCCTTTAAATCTACCTTTTTTAATCTCAAAGTCTTTTGCACAGCCCATTGCACAGTATTTGCACGGATTTTTTTTAGTTTCAAATTCTGATCTAAAAACCCTAGCATATAAATTCTCGCAACGTTCGTCCTTGTTATTGGCACAATTATTGATTGGTATCGTATCTGTTTCGTTATACTGTTTCACCAACAATAACGTCCCTTCAAGACTCATCATTTTAAAGGTGACAGAAGTTTTACCACTATCCAACCAATTTTTGCTTATATTTTTTAATTTTTCTTTGTCATACACATTGTTTATAACATTCGTCTTTTCTATAACAATGGCTTTAACCTTCTTATGCCCCATTATACAACCCATTCCCATACGTCCTGCAAAATGAGTTTTTGACATTGCAATACTTGCAAATCTACATAATTTTTCACCAGCTGGCCCAATACATGCCACCTCACAATTTCCCCCATATCTTGCCTGTAATAAATCGGTTACATCATCTGTATTCATGCCCAATAAGTCATCAGCATCAATAAACTGCACTTCCCTTTTAGCACTTATATAAATGTAAACTGGCTTCTCTGACGTATTACGTAAAACAAGATGATCTATCCCAAGTCTTTTTAAATATATGGGAAAATCTCCTCCAATATTAGAATCCCCAAACAAATCCGTTACTGGACTTTTACCTGTTATAACACCACGGTTTCCATTAAGTAGTCCTGAACCAGTGCCAACTCCAACTCCAAAAACTAGGACATTTTCATCAGACAGCGCATCGTTAAACATAGCTTCAGAATCAAATAGAATTTTAGTATTAAGTCCAGCCCCCCCAATGTATTCTTCCCGTTCTCTTCTTGTAATTTCAACCTCTTCTACCTTTTTCTTATCCAGGTCCACATAAACGATTCTATTATCAGTTATCAATTGTATTCATTCCTTTCACTTCCTCACACTTAAGTGAGGAAAATGCATTAATCATAATTCAATATTAATTATGCATTTTCCTCAAGTAGTAATTGAGGAATTTTATTTATAGTAAAAACCTTCCTAGCAGTTTTTTAAAAAAGTCTTATAGGAATAAAAAACAGAATCTGGTTTAGTTAAAGTGGATATTTTTTTGACATTACCATCAAGGCTTACATCCCAAAATTGGTTGTATCCCTGATTTTCTAAAGATTCTATAGCTTCTCGCCATTTCATTGGAGTGTATACATTTTTCTTTAATTCTTCCCTTACTAAATTCTCATCATCCTTAATAATATCTAATGAATACACAGATAAGACTTTTCTATTACCTTTAAATATAACAAGGTCATCCATGCCCTTTATACATTCTTCCATCCAGTCTTTTTTTCCATTATGAAAGGCGATTAATGTATTTAATTTTATCGCTTTTAATGCTCCCTCGTTGGTTGAAGCTTCCATCATGTAATCCACATATTCCTTTTCACCAGTAATTAATAATGAAACTTCAGAGTTTTCACTGGCTATTGATACAAAGTTGCTCCATCCATTTTTTATAATAATTTCTTCTAAATAATTTTTAGGTAAGCCAACAATTAAAGCCATATCTTCCTTTAGATTATTAAAAGAATACTCTATGCACTTTATCGTGCTTTTTAGTATTTCAATTCCACCTAAAAATGAAAGATATCCAGCACATACTAATGCTGTATTCACTCCTAGACTGTATCCCACCAATATATCGGGCTTAATTCCATTTTGTATATATGTATCAAATATTATGTAATCACATATGTATGATATTACCATTTCAGCAAAGACTACTTCTAGATCACTTCCATCTTCTTTTCTATGTTTCAAATTTTCTAAGAAGTCTATTCCCATAAATTCTTTTGCTTCTTCACACAGTGTATATAGTTTTTCTTTTTGTTTTTCATCCAGTTTACTAATTAGTTTTCCTATAGAACTGTTCATCCCTTCAAAACAAAAAACTACCTTTCCTTCCATAAGTAGTTACACCACCTTCCCTCATTTCTTTTATCACTATCTTTTCTTTTATCACTATCTTTTGATTAACATATAATTATAATGGGGGTACTATTGTCTCTTAACGTATAATTTCTTTGGAGTTAAGCGATTTGCAAATCCACAAAAATACCAGTACATATCCGATAATCTCATACATTTTGAACGGGACATTTGGGGATTTAGATATAAGTCGTCCTTTGTTCCTTTTACTTCGATTAACTCCTTAAATTTCTGTAGCTCTTCCTTCAATGTTTTTCTAGAAGCAGCAGTGAAGGGTATTGGTTTGTCAGTTGCCAATAGAGTCCCTGCTCCAATCCCTATTCCCCCTCCTTTGGTAATACCAATTTTATTGCACCAATTATTTACAATCTCGATTGCAATTTTATTTTGAATACCCTCATAAAATCCACAATTTATAATTGTATACATAACCAAATTGGGGGTTTTGCCTTCATCCTTCAAATACTTTTCATAATGATACATAAAATCTAAAACATGAGATGGCAATCCATCTACATATAATGGAGCCACCAGTAATATAACTTCCGATTCATCTATGGTTTTATAATATTGTTGCCACTGACTTTTTCTAATAAGCTTCAGTTGATGACATTCATTATTGCCTCCTAATAAATTTTCCATGTGGTTTATCAAGTATCCCGAACGGCTCTCTTTAAATTTTGGGGTGCCATCTAATATAGCTATTTGCATTTTACTCCCTCCCATAATGAAATGATATCCTGTGGAGATTGAAAAAATGTTGTCGTATAATCATCGCAATTTAAATTAATGGCATTAGCCTTAACAAAACTTTTCATCGTTGCTTTTTCTCTTTCAGTTAAGGAGTTACCATAAGCATAAACCGTCAGCTTAAATTTATTAGAATAACGCTCAGGGTGATGCATTTCATCGTTTCTAATAACAAAGAAGGGTAACATATAGGAAATACTTCGATCTAATATGTTTTTTATAAAAGGAGAGTAGCTACCACAATAACATTCAGTAATTATTACGTATTCATCCATATACTGCATATTTTTAGGGTTATCCGAATACTTGTCCTTCAAACAGCATAACACTGGATGCTTAGTCCAACAGTCAAAACATCCTATACAGCTTTTTATGGTCCCATCATTTCCTAAAACCATATCATTATTTACCTTTAATTTTTTCTCATATTCTTCCGATAAATCATGAATAATTAATCTCATATTATATCCTTTCCTCCTTTTTAAAAGTTTAGAAGAATTGTTCATATTAACATAATTATAGAAACATCCTCATTTACATAAAGTTTCTTATTTAAAATAGTTAAAGTAGAACTCCCTATTCCTTATAACAAAGTATGTAAACCATGCTTTAAATTACACATTACTTAAAATGATCCTTTGGCTGTTTTAATGAACTCATCTATTAACTCTGCTTGTTTAAGAATCTCATTATAATTGTTTTCCCTCACACTACTATTCGTAATGCACTCTTGAAATTTTAGTATTGACTTCCTAAATGTATTATCCGATGGAAGCTTTCTCACTTCTTCTATGCTCCCTTTATTAATAGTGATTTCAGGAACAAACCCAGTGGGTGCAGTAAGTATGCGACCTGTCATTAAACACCCCTTGCTCCCCCAAACTTCAAGATCACATTTATATTGGTTATCCATCCCGAATGCAATTTGAGCTGTAATTCCTTCTCGATTAATGATTGCTCCCGAGCCAAATAGATCAACTTCAAAATTATCTATATAGTTCATCTGGGCATAGGCAATCTTAGCCGATTCACCAAGTAAGGTTGCTGCATATTTGATAGTATAGCCTCCAGCATCCATTAGTGCGCCGCCGCCAAGTTCTTTATTATATCTGAAATCATTAATCGCTCTTCTTGGAAAGCCAAAAGTAATTCTATAAAGTCTTACATCACCAATTTCACCACTTTGAACGATATCATCAATCGCCTTCAATTGATCATGATAAACAAACATATAGTTCTCATGAAGTGCCCTTCCTTTTTCTCTAGCCAGTTCTACCATCTCTCTAGTTGTTTCTGAAGCTATCGTAGCAGGTTTTTCTACTAAAACGTGTTTATTAGATTCTAATGCACGTTTTGCCCATTTAAAATGCAGGGATGGGGGTAATGGAATATATAAGGCATCAATTTCACTAGAAGTAGAAATTGCTTCATAACCCTCAAAAATTTTCCCACCATATGTTTCAACAAATTGAGCTGCCTTTTGGTATTGTGCCTTTAATGTACTTTTCTTCACCTCTTCTGACACTTCTGAACCTTTATCGCCAAATCTTTCTTCTTCAGTACATACACCAATCCCAACAAACTGGAAACCCTCCAACGCTGCCAACTCTGGCATAAATCTGCGCATTGCAATTTCAGATGGACATATCACTCCTAAGCGAATCATTTTCATTTCCCCTTTTTTCCTAAAGTAATATTATCTGTTATCGTTAAACACAAGTAAATTTAAGTCTAGACTTTTAAAAAATTACAATAAGTATATTACATCACAGATACACCTAACCTCTATCTAGTCAATTTTAATACGGTTCTAATTTTAACTCTTCTAACAATGGATTTTTACTTTTTAAAATCTATTATTAACTATTGTTAAAGACAGGTCGTAATGATGCTTACCATATTTCTTCTTCTTTATTTCTTGTACGATTAATTTTAGAAAAGTCAACTTTTCCAAAGACATAGGATGCTAATATTAAAAATATAAACCCAAATACTAACACAAACACCATACTAATCAAGGGGGTTATTACAAAATCACCAATCTTAAAAGCAAGTTGTTGTTCAATTAGTTCATCTATTGTTAAAGAGGTCTTTTCCAGTATAATTGTTCTGAAGAAAGCCGTAGCATAGGTCATTGGATTGAGATAAGCCACAAATCTTAAAATATTTGGCAATATTGAAAGGGGCACGTATGCACCGCTAAGAAATGTCAATGGCATAGAGATTGCTGTATTTATGATCTGAAAAGTTTGTGAATCCTTAACTAGTGTGGCAATAAATAACCCTAGCCCAGAAAAGACAAGCCCCACGATAATCATAAATCCAATAACGGCAAATGGTGTAATCCAAGAATTGACTCTAAATCCTATTAAGAATCCAAAAAATAAAATAATAATCCCTTGCAGACTTGCAATTGTTGCGGCAGAAATTAACTGTCCTACTGCAACCTGTATCCGTTTAACTGGACTCACCAATACTTCCTTCATAAATCCTGAAACAATATCTTCTATCGTACTGGTTCCCATTGTGAGGGATGCTTGAAATACCGTAGCAATTACAATACCCGCAAGCATATAATTTACTGGATTGGTAATGCTTTCATTTTTAAATATCGCACTGAAAATATATAAAAAAAAGAAGGGCATTACAATTAGCGTAATTAGCTGAACACGATTACGGATAAATAGTTTAAGATTTCTGAGCCATAAAGCAACTATAATATTCATAAAAAGATCACTCCCTTATGTCTTTTCCAGTAATAGCTAAGAATACATCATTCAATGTTCCTTTTTTAATCTCTAAGTCTGTGATAGAAGCCCTTAGCTCACCTATTATCTCCATTAGTTTCGGTAAACTCGTTGCATCAATTGAGTAATAGCCGAATTTTTTAGTATAATCAAATTCTGCTTTATTTAAAGCTGTCTCTAATGCTTCCTCGTTACTGGTTGCAATGTTAGCTATATCTTTGGTATATTTCTGTTTTAAACCTCGGGGTGTATCTAAAGCAACAATTTTTCCAGCATCCATAATTGCAACCTTATTGCTTATCTCGGCCTCTTCCATATAATGGGTTGTCAGAAAAATTGTAACTTTTTTTTCCTTTTGTAACTTGACTATATAGTCCCAAATGTGGGCTCTCGTTTGGGGATCTAGACCTGTCGTTGGTTCATCTAAAAACAATACCTTAGGATAATGCAAAAGAGATCTTGCAATTTCCACACGTCGCTTCATTCCACCAGATAAGCCACTTACTATTTTCCTTTTCCAATTCTGCATCCCTACCAATTCTAATACAAAATCAATCCTTTTGGCTGCTTCTCCTTTGGGTACTCCATAAAAATGACAATGCATAATCAAATTCTCATGGACTGTCATTTTATTATCTAAAGTCGACTCCTGAAAAACAACCCCAATAGCCCTTCTTACAGCATCCTTTTCATGGGATAAGTCTTTATTATCAATAGCCAGCCTTCCAGAAGTTTTCTCAAGTATTGTACACAGGGTGTTGATAGTCGTGCTTTTTCCTGCCCCATTAGGACCTAAAAATGCAAATATAGTACCTTCCTCCACCTCAAAGGTTACATTATTTACGGCAACAAACTTATCATACTTCTTTACGAAATCTTGAACCTCAATTAAATTCCTCAATTATCTCAGTCCTATCACTTTTTATTTAAAACTCCCTACTTACCCCTCATTTTATCCATTCAACAAAACATATGAATATACATAATCATTTTCTATTTTTACAAAGACTATTGCACTTATATAAACTTTATTTGAATATTGTAGTTCTACTGTCTCTTCTTGGTTTACATCAAGCGTAGAAGCATCTATGTCACAAAAATTTGTTGTCATTCCATCTCCTGTAGCCTTTGTTATGGCTTCCTTTAATGCCCATGTTTTCCAAAAGAACTCCCTTTTTCCAGAGCATTGACTTGAATCATACTTCTCTAGTTCCTGCTTTGAAAAAATTGATATCGGTATTTCTTTCTTCCTATCATCTATTTTTTGTATGTCCACGCCAATTTGTTTATCTTTTGAAATCCCTATCATTAAATAACTTGAAGAATGGGAAATATTATAATTGATTTGTTTCCCATAAATATATGGCTTATTCTTATGATCATATCGTATTTGTAAATCATTAGGTGGTAAATTTAGATAGTCACTGATTACTTTGCGTGTTATAGCCTTTCTTAATAGATACAAATTTTTACTTAACTCACGATTAAAATTTTTATACTTTTCCCGTTCATCGGCAGCTAGAAATGAAATAAGCAATTCCCTAAATGGTATAAAGTAATCTAGTTTCATAACCCATACCTTCACAAGATTATTTGAGACAATGCAACTTGATTCAATTACTTTATTAATCCCGCTATTAACGTCACTAATCATAATTAATTATTCTATCTTTCAAGTTAAAAGTCTCAATAATATCATCTGCAACATTTGCAAAGCCAATAGAATTTTGTAATTCTTTACTACATTCATCAATACTTAAAGGAATCGTTTTATCTTCTAGAATACTCTGAATGGCTTTTCTTAATTTAGATACTGACATCTTCTGATTCTTAAAGGTTTTTCCACAATTACTATTGTCAATGGCTTTTCCATTCTCATATTGTTCCATAGAAATAGGACAAACCAATATTGGAGTCTTATAAAAAATGGACAAAGTAATACTATTTAACCCCCCATGGTTAATGAATAGGGCTGATCTTTGAATATAATTCTCATAATCGGCTAAAGATACTTTGGTATGTATTGTTACATTATCACTTAGAAGTTCTTTATTAATGTTCTCTTCAGCATTTAGACCTAAGACAAATACTACCTTATAACCTAAATCTTTAGTTGCCTCTAAACACTTGTTCCAGAAAGTCTTGCTTTTACTAATGGAGCCTAAACTTACAAAAATAGTATCTCTTTGGGCATCTGAAGGTTTTGCTTCTTTACTGAATCCAATAAATTTAACATTGCTACCAAAGTTTTCACTACCTGGTTGAAGTTTTTTTGAAGTAGTAACAATTGTATATTCCCCTTGATCTGATGGTATCTGCATGGGAGAATCGCATTTTACATTATACTTTTTCATCACTTCTTTTCTTAATTTGAGTGCTTGTACTAAAGTAGGAATACTGGTGAAAATCGTTTTTAACATTCCTGGATCTCCACTTCCTTTTGGATCCATTAAAAAGGCTGAACTAAATATAGCTATTGGTACTTTATGATACCTAGCTGCTGCTTTTCCCCATATTGCAAATATATCATTAATCACTAAATCTGGTTTTTCTTTTTCAATTTCCTTCATCGTAAAATCTATCAACTCACGATTGCAGTAATACAACATATGTATCGCTTTGATCAGATTTCTTACTAATTTATCAACTTGAGTAGCAAAGTAATTGATCACAGGTAGAAATTCATCTGGATAACTTTTTAGCTCTATGTTTTCGATTCCTTCAAATTTATGAAAGTCTTGTTTAAGAGCATAGTAGACAATTTTCACACCTTTGGCACCTAACTGCCTACATAGTTCTATTGACGGATTCATATGCCCCTCATCAGGGAAACTCATAAATATTATTTTTTTCATAAGTACATACCTTTCCTTTTCTTTCAAAGTTATCTTTTAGACAGTTAACTTTCTATTTTTTTATCACCATATCACCTTTAGTTATATGGGTTATTACGGCAGATATTACAATTTGAACATCTTCATAGGTCAGTTTCATATGAATCGGCAATGATATGATATGGTCACTTATATAAGTTGCTTTCGAACAAGTATCTTTGGCATATTCATACATCCTATATTGGGTGTTATCTACATAATGTACTCCCGGGTAAATATTCTCCTCATTAAGAGCATTCATCAGAGAATCCCGATCTTCTACTATAATCTGGAATAAATGTGAAGAAGACTCACATTCACTAGGAATATTGACTAACCCGATTTTATCTTTATAAGGGGCAAAACCGTCCCTATACCATTTTGCAATTTGTCTTCTATATGCGTTATCCCTATCCAATTGTTTTAATTGCGCTAGACCAATTGCTGCCATTATGGAATTACCGTGATACTTTTGTCCAACGTATTCGACATCATACTTCCACTTATAATTTCCTTTTGTATTTGTTCTAGAATATGTATCTTTATTTATGCCCAGCCAAGTTTTTTTGCGAACTATTTCATCTAATTCATTTAGTTTAAAACAGATCATGCCACTGTCTGCCGTTGGTAGATTCTTAACGGCTTGAAATGAGTATACGACAACATCAGCTTCTTTACCTGGTATTTCTCCATCAACTCGTGTACCAGCCATATGGGCAGCATCTAAAACTAACTTAAGGTTATTCTTTTTACAGAGTTCTACTATTTTGTTATAATGTCCAGCGTTTCCCCCCATCCCAACAAATAGAACTGCTCTTGTTTTTTCGGTTATCTTTTTTTCTACTTCAACTGGGTCCAAACATAATGTATCATCTACATCAGCAAATATTGGTTTAAGTCCAGCCAATAGAATTGCATGATTTGAAGAGACAAAAGTTAACGGTGTTGTTATAACCTCATCATCATCCTGCCAACCATATTTTTCTTTAAAAATATCAAAGGCAATATTTAAACCAGATGTTGCAGAATTTAAAAAATGTGCATTATTAAGCCCTGTATAGCTTTTCCACGCTTCCTCAAATTGTACTGTTTTAAACCCTAGTCCTGTCCATCCTGTTTCTAAGCATTCCTTAATTTCAGACAAACAACTTTCTACATCAAAACTAGGAACAAATAACTGAATCGCCATATGTACTCTCCCTTCCTCTTTAGATCGGTATAAAGTTTTGATATCAATTCCTCGACTATTTTTTCATTCACTAATGGTTAACTACGTGATCAATGACATCAATAAAAAGTGTCTTAGGATTGTATTTTTCTATTTGTGATTGAATTTTTTGGGCATTTTTTTTCCAAGAAGATTCCTGTAACATGGCTTCAATATTCTGTAAAATGTAGTCTTCCGTTGCAAAGCAAGGTCTAATTAGCTTTCCAGCTCCATTTTTTTCAACCATATCCATTGCTAAAAATTGATCCATGTTCTTTGTGAAAGCAAGTACCGGTTTCCCCTTTGAAAGCGCTTGATATAACCCTCCAGTGCCATTACATATTACTAAGTCAGATTTTTCAATCACAAGTAGGGCTGGTAGGTATTTGCTAACATAAAAATTGCTAGGTAAAGTACCAAGATCCCTGCCTGCCGTTGACATAAGAACTGTCACTGGAAGCTTTTTTAGTACCTCTAATATTGGCTTTAAGATTGCTACATTTCCTGTAGAACCTACGGTAAAATATATAATAGGCTTGTCATTCTTTACATCGTGCCACCAATCTGGAAGTTCATTATCAATAAACTCTGTTATTGGCCCAATATATTGGTGTGATTTAGGTAAATTATAGGTCGGTGCAAGGGTGGGCGTATCCACATATAAATTCCAATCACCATCACAATGCATCTCCTGCATAGATTTAACAGGTGGTAATCCTATCTTAACCCTATTTTTGTTATAATCCTGAATGTATCCTTTAACTACCAACGGAAAAACCAGCTTCATAAACTTCATTCGAAACTTAAAATTCATCCATTCTAAAGCAGGGATCTCGGGCATTTGTCTTTCTTGAGTAGAAAATGGGCTCCAATATGCATTAGATATATTGATATATGGAATATTGGCCTGCCTAGCAGAAATAGCTAACGTAGCCCTCATATCACCAATAACTACATCTGGCTTTACCTCAGATAGTAATTGTAATTCCGAGTCAATATATTGGGATAATATTTTATTATCATAGATTTTTTTTGGACTTTCTAAGCGTTTTTCAAACTCTCCAGGTGACATACTTGGGATTTCATAATAATGATCCACCTTTCCTTCTACAAAACCCTTAAAAGCCTCACTACAAGCAAATGATATCTCATACTTTTCCTTATCAAGACATCTGGCTAAATATAATGGTCTTACAATATGTGACAGTGCTATTCCCTCTCCAAAAAACAAAACTTTCTTTTTCATAAGCTTCTCCTTTAAATATTATTGCTCATATGGGTTTCTATCCAGTAACTATAAATTATTATTTTAAAGATATAGTAAGGCCCGTTTCAGTATTAGTAACTATTATTTTCTTCATAATATTATTAAGATTACTTTTAATATCATCATCAATAATCATATCTGCCATATCCCTTACCTCAGCAGCTGACCTTTTTATAGGGCTCTTCTTGTTATTGTCAATCATTAGAAAACATCCAGGATCTACTGTTTTACGAAGGCTGTTGGATTCACAAATTATCATTGCATCTTCATTAATTAACTCCATAAAAGATTTAATTGCATTGTTCATATGTTCTTTCAATGTTTTTAGCAAGTATACCTTTTCTGCACCAGAAGACAATAATAATGATGTATCTTTATTATTGTTTGGGTTGGTTTCTTCTTGTAGCTCAAAGTTTCCTTTCAAGGCTAAACAGATACCACATCCCGCCCCACCTCTAGGGCATTTTCCATCCCGTTCTTCAATTGTTACAACCTTTAGACCAATCACAGAAATTTTATCTTGCCACTGTTTTACAATTTCCATGGCAAGGGTGGTTTTGCCGCTATTTCGTCCTGTAGATCCTATCATCAACATTTGAGGTATATGAATTTTTTTAGGTATCATTTTTTACAACCCCTTACGATTAGATAATTGTCTTCAAATTAGGATATTAGGTAAATCTAAAAACATCCAACTTGGCAATTCTTAATTCTAATGTTATTTTCATTGCATAATAGCCCTATATTTGAGATACTTACATCCATCTCTTTAGCAATTTTAAAAGCTATCTCACAAGTTAGAAACATTTTTTCATCTTTTACAATACATTGCTGAAGAATCGCCTCTAAAATTTCATTATTATTCAAAGTTTTCACCCCAATCTAGATCGTCTTATTTCATAATCCAACTGAGCCTTTCCCTTTCTTACAAGGAATTTCATCCATTTAGTACCTCTCTACTACCATACATTCTTGTGTAGTAGTTCATATATTCGCCTGAGCGTACTTTCTTTAACCAGTTAGCATTGTTTATATACCATTCTATCGTTTCAGTAATCCCCTCTTCAAAAGTACAACTAGGCTTCCATCCAAGCTCATTTGTAATTTTAGTGTTATCAATGGCATATCTTCTATCATGACCTAAGCGATCAGTTACATAGGTAATTAAGTTTTCAGACTTTCCAAGAGCTGAAAGGATTAATTTTACAACATCTATGTTGGCTTTTTCATTATTGCCGCCAATATTATATACCTCTCCATCTTTACCCGCTCGAAGTACTGTGCAAATAGCACTACAATGATCCTTAACATGTAGCCAGTCACGGATTTGCATACCATCCCCATATACAGGTAATGTCTTATGATCAATGGCATTAGATATCATTAGTGGTATTAACTTTTCGGGAAATTGATAAGGACCATAATTATTAGAGCACCTTGTTATATTGACAGGCATTTTATAGGTTTTATTATAGGCTCGAACCAACAAATCTGCACTTGCTTTAGAAGTTGCATAAGGGCTATTAGGGGCAATTGGAGTAACTTCAGTAAATAATCCTTCCTTCCCTAATTCACCGTAAACTTCATCTGTAGAAACAAAAAGAAACTTGGCACCTTCTATAAATGTTGGATATCCCCATTCATCCTTACCTGTTGTCCATGCTGATTTAGCACAATCTAGTAGTACTTGTGTGCCTAAAACATTTGTTTTAATAAATATTTCAGGATCTGTTATACTTCTATCAACATGTGATTCAGCTGCTAAATGGATTACTTGATCTATTTGATTTTCACTAAATAACCTTGTCATAAGTTCCCTATCTGTAATATCACCTTTAATAAACTTATAATTTTCTGTATCCTCTAGATCACTTAAATTTTCAAGGTTTCCTGCATAAGTTAAGAGATCCAAGTTTATTATTTTATAGTCTTTGTATTCATTTAACATATACTTTACTAAGTTACTACCGATAAACCCCGCTCCACCAGTTACTAAAATAGTTGTCATATGCGATTCCCCTTTAAAATATTATTTTAAGTCTTTTAAATATGGCAGATTTTTGTCTTTCTCTGATAAGATCATTTCTGAAATTCTTTCTAGGGGCCATTCAATTCCAATATCAGGATCATTCCACATAATGCCCCCTTCAGCTTTTGCATTATAATAGTCAGTACATTTATATCCAAATATAGCTTCATCGCTTAAGACTAAATAGCCATGGGCAAATCCTGGTGGCATGTAAAACTGTTTATTATTCTCAGAACTTAAATATGTACCAACCCACTTACCATATGTACTAGAACCTTTTCTAATATCTACTGCTACATCATAAACCTCCCCCGATAAAACTCGAACAAGCTTACCCTGCTGGTTCTGGGTTTGAAAATGTAATCCTCTCAACACACCTTTTTTAGACTTAGATTGGTTATCTTGCACAAACTCTACATCTATGCCACCAAGTTTAAAATCTTCCTTAGTGTAGCTTTCCATAAAGTAACCACGACTGTCCCCATATATTTTAGGCTCTACAATTACCACTCCGCTAATTTCTGTTTTTATAAAAGTAAAATTACCATAACTAATCATTATAGACCCTCCGCAATTTCAAGTAAGTATTTACCATAATCAATATTAATAAGTGGCTGTGCCAATTGAATTAATGTATCTTTGTTAATAAATCCTTTTCGATAAGCGATTTCTTCAATGCAGGATACATATAAACCTTGCCTTTTTTGAATGGTTTCAACAAAATTACTTGCAGCCAATAGGTCTTCATGGTTTCCTGTATCTAACCATGCCATTCCCCTACCAAATAATTTGACCTTTAATTTCTTTCTTCTTAAATACTCATTATTTACTGCCGTTATTTCTAGTTCGCCTCTATTTGATGGTTTTACATTTTTAGCAATTTCAACAACATCGTTATCATAAAAATATAGCCCTGGAACAGCGTAATTTGATTTTGGATTTTGTGGTTTTTCTTCTATCGAAAGGGCATTATCTTCATCATCAAACTCAACAACCCCATATGCCCTTGGGTTTTTAACATAGTATCCAAAAATGATCGCTCCTTCGTCTAATTCTGCACATTCCTCTAACATGCCACTAAAGCCTTTGCCATAGAAGACATTATCACCTAAAACAAGGGCAACTTTGTCATCCCCTATAAACTCTTCACCAATAATAAATGCTTCTGCTAAACCATTTGGTGCTTCTTGAACTGCATAAGAAAAACTCATGCCTATTTGTTCGCCTGATCCAAACATTCTTTTAAATAGGGGTAAGTCATGGGGTGTTGATATGATTAGAACTTCACGAATTCCTGATAACATCAGTGTTGATAGAGGATAATAGATCATTGGCTTATCATATAATGGTAATATTTGCTTCGATATAGATTTAGTGATTGGGTAAAGGCGAGTACCACTACCCCCCGCTAAAATTATTCCTTTCATTATTTATTCTCTCCTTTCGTTTATACGCTGTCCTTATTAAATCCATTCCTTTATGTATAGACCTCTAAGTTCATATGTAAAACAGTCAACATTCGTAAACTCATTTTCATCCGTTTACTGGTCGTTTACTCCTGCAGGGTGAAAATAAAGTCATGTTACATCAATACTGAATACTCAATACTCAATGCTCATTAATCACTAATTATTAATGAGGTCTTCAAAAATACTAAAATCTTCTTTTTTGAATAGTTCCATATTGTAAGTAATAAAGTCATCAGCCAAGGTTTTTTCGATGGTACCTTTACCCATATCGTTGTACATTTCCACTAAGCTCTTTCTTAACCCAAGGATTTCCTGTATAACTAATGGTAATTTTATATCTTTAACGATTTTACTATTTAACAAATATGCCACTTCATTTAATAGCATAGACTGAAGTCTTTTCACACATTTTGCTTGATAAATATCAAGTTCACTCTCACTTAAATTATTTAAATTATTTCTATCTTGAGCCTCTTCTGATTCAAAAAAAACTAATCCCTTTCCGGTAGCTCCTCCAATATATCCTTTTTCGTAAACCTTCAATAACTTAGAATAAAAGTTTTCATACAAATTATCGTATCGTCTTGACTTTAAGTCAAAGTTTTTAAGACATGCTAAAATGATATATAAACCTGTTGAATCAACAATTTCAAATGGACCAAACATCATTACCTCATTCTTAATTAATGAATCCAACTGTTTAATACTCAAATAGCCCTCTTGATAAATTAGATATGAATAAGAAACAATGGTGTTAATGATTTTAGTCATTACTAGACAACCCTCATCTTGTACCACTAATGATTCTTTATCCACATTTTTCATTAGGTCTACTACCTGATTTACATAGGCTCGGTCGGTATCTTTTGTTAAGCTAATTTCAACAAAGCTTGTACATTTAATAGGATAAAAGAAGTGTAACCCCATACATCTATGTTTAAGTCGACAATTCTTAAATACTAATTCTAAATTTAAAGAAGATGTATTGGAGGAAATAATGCATTCATCAGATACAATCTCTTCAACTTTAGCTATTAATTCCTGCTTTACAGCTAAGTCCTCTATTACAGTCTCAATTACAAGATTACAGTTCCTTAGTTCTTCGTATTTTGTTGACACAGTAAATAATTGTCGATGGATCTTGTAATCCTCTTCCGATAACAAGCCACGCTTTTTCTTTTTCAATAATATTTTTTCAACATCTGCATTGATTACTTTTACATCATCTTCTTTTCTACATATCAAAACTAACTCACAGTTATAATTGAGAAGATATAAGAACATATCGATTCCCATTCTTCCTTTTCCAATAATTCCAATTTTCATAAGCTCCACAACCTATTCTGTTAATAATTCGTTTCCATATATTTTTAAGTACTTATCTGTTGTTTTCAAACTAGTCTTATACAGTTCAGCAACATTTAAATAAAAGTCTTTTTCAGGTAAAGTTGTCTTTACCACAGCGTTTGTCAGATTATAGTAATCAAAATTCTTAATTGTAATCTGGTCCTTAACCTCTTCCCATAATGGCGTGCCAGGAAAAGGTGTTAAAACGGTAAAACCAGAATGATAAATAGGATTATCTTCTACAAATTTTGCTAAGCGCTCAAAATCTTTTTCAACATACTCTGGTTTTACAATGTAATTACCATTTACATAAACCCCTAAGTCATTAAGAACACGTAATCCTTTGGTAATATTCTCAACTGTGTTGTCCTTATTATAAGCTTTCAGTTCTTCATCACTTGTTGCTTCTAACCCACAAATAACGATTTTCAAACCCGCTTTAACAGCCAATTCAATTAAATCGGGATGCTTCAAAACAGTATCTGTTCTTACGTCTGCCATATAATCATGGAAGTCTAATCCTTCTTCTATAATACGATTAAAGAGTAATCTTGCTTTTTTAATATCACCAAAAGTATTAGCATCACAAAATCTAATAATATGGTATTGATCCATTGTTTTTAATTCATCGATGATTGTTTCTACATCCTTATGAAAGTATAGTCCATTAGTTGTTTGCCAAATACTGCAAAAGTTACACTTATGGGTACATCCTGAAGAAGTACTCAAATAATGGATTTTTTGATTGACATGCTTAATTGTATAATTGTACTTATCCGTAAGGACCCTGTTAGGCATAACCTTGTCGAACAAATAATTTTCTTTAATCTCTGAATAACTTAAACTACAAAGACTTCTTGTAATTATTAAACGATTATCTTTATTTAATGCTAGTCCAGGTATTTTAGAATAATCTCCATAATATCCCTGTGCCTTATAAACTTCAACAATCATTCTAAAACTGTTTTTACCTAACCCTATTGTTAAAATATCTGCATCTGTACCAATAAAACTTTCTTTACAAAGAGTGGGATGAATTCCACCTACCATTGTAAGTATTTCTGGATTATATTTTTTTGTAACTTCTAAAATTTTCAACGTAGCATTGTACTGTGCAGTGATGCAAGTAATACAAACAATATCTGGTTTAAATACTTCTAATTCTTCTTTATATGCCTCTAAGTAATCATATTGCGGGTTATTATCTAACTCTGTTTTTTGATCTAGAATAATGATCTCTTCTTCAGGGACCATTCCTGCCAATTCGTTTAAGGCAAGGGGCGGCCCCACCATAACTCTTCTTCCGATTGACCTTTTAGCCTTTTCATCAGCAAAGTCTAACAGGCGAAAAGCATGGGGAATTACAGGATTAACCAATAGTATTTTCATTATTTCACCTCTCTGTTGTTGGCCTTTTTCTTAGCCAGCGCCCACTGGCGCTGGCATTTTATTTTACTGCTGCTGTTAGATCTACTTAGTATATCTAAGGGTAAAACCCGCCTGCATAAACTTACTTACTTCCATTACAAAACTCATAATTAAATCGTTATTCTCAAATTCCTTGCTTTGAAGCAAATTATCGATGGATATAATTGCAGCTGGAGGACCAGCGTAGCCTACATCTTCTATAGCACTGTAGAAGGTCTCTAATGGTATTCCAAGGTCTGTACACTCATCAATAATGATTTGGCGAACAAACTTCGAAGGCATATTTACAACAAAATTCTTCAATCCCTCTAAATTAACATTTTTTTCTTTAAGCATTCTATTTAAAGCATTATAAAAGATTGTCTTACCATTTTCCTCAACAGCATGCTCTTTCATATCATTTAAATATATTTGGCGAACATGGTGGGCACCCTTTTCGAAGTCATCAAGAGGATTACTCCAATGATAAGGTACTTCGTTGCACATTGCTGATTTTTTGTTTCCTCCAGCAGACTCCATATAAGTGTCTTCTAGATAAAAACCGCTTGTCTTTTCTTCCTGCGCCGAAAATACCATTGCTCCTGCACCATCACATAAGTACCATCTTAAGAAGATATCATCTTTCGTTAGAACTTTTTCATTATAAAACTCTCTAATAAAACTTGAGCTTGCAACATTGGAGGATATCACCAATGCATTTTTATATTCTCCTGTCTGTAAAAGCATATGGGCCATTTTTATTGCTTTATAAACAGAAGTACAATTAGCATGAATATGTAACTCGCCACACAGGTCAATTCCTAATTCTTCCTGTATCCTTGTCGATATTGGTGGAATTTGATTAGATAAAGCTCCTCCATAGATTAATAGGTCTATCTCCTTTGCATCTTTCTGAGCTTTTTCTAAAGCTTTTTTGGCTGCCTTTACCGACATACTCAAGTTGTCATCAACAAATGTTCTCGTTTTATTATCAAATGCATAGTAGCAATACTTAAAAGAAAGCATTTCCTCCATCATTGGTTGTATCCTATGTACCCACTTATCAAGTTTAGGCGTTAATTCAAAATTACCTAAATAATCATTTATGTCCTGAAATTTTATAGGCTCGCCTGGTAAATATGACGCTACACTATCCATTTTTACATAGTATTTCAATGAACGATTCCCTCCTTTCAACAGGTCTCTTTCTTTAAATCAAGAAATTTTTTAAAAATATTTTGAGCATTCTGAATATTGTAGTTTTGTGAGTAGTCACCTACAAATTTTATAAAGTCTCTAGCTAATCCCACTGCTTCTTTTTTGTTTACAACAATATCAACTAAATTAAGTTCTTTAGCAAGATCAGCTGGTATTAGTTCTCCTTTTAAAATAAACTCGAATGCTTTTTTATAACCTATTTCTTCGATACACCTCAGAGTCCCATTAAGGCCAGGCATTAAACCGAAAGTCGTTTCGGGTAACCCGACTCTTGCTCCTTTCTCTGCAATTCTTATATGGGTCTGCAAAGCAAACTCGAATCCTGAACCTATACAAAATCCATTAATTGCAGAAATTACGGGTATCTTACTTTTATATAAACCGTCAAAAGCATTTTTAACATCAATATTCCGTTGGGGGGGAACCAGTCTGTTTTCATTCTCCAGAGTAGTATTTTCATAGATATTCTTTATTAATAAATCTACATCTGCACCAGAACTGAAATGCCGCCCCTCTCCTGTAACAATAATTCCCTTCATTTTAGTATGAACTGCATGATCATCAATGACTGTAACAATCTCATCTAAAAACTTTGGAATCATCTTATTTGCTGGTGGCATATTGATGTAAATATAGGCAATTTCGCCTTCTTCAAGATAATAAACTGTATCAAATTCCACCTTCATAATTTATTCTTCACCCGTTCTCATACTTTTTTATTGATAACTCACAAAAGGATATTGTTTCTTCCCACTGTAGTATAGATCTGTTGATGTCTTTAGTCTGCTTATAAAGATTAAAGTATTTTTTTAAAAAACCGATATACTCACTTGTCTTTCCCTCTAAGATAGGAGCTACAAACTGACAAACACTAGACGCTATGTTTTCGGAGTCAATGCTTCCATTTATTAATGGAAAATTAGTTGACTGACCTATCAAAAGTTTAATATGCTCGTCTGTAAAATAATCAGCATTGCTTAGCCCATTAAGAGTAATAGAGGATTTAGTGGTTTCTAGGCATAAATCAAAACTCAACAAGTATTCAATACTCTTTTCACTGATATTACAGTTAATAACAGCAATTGATATAACATCTAAACTACATAACCAGTTTAGGATCTTATACTTGTGTTGTTTAGAAATGTTCTCCTCAATAAATTTTTCTGACAGTATAAATGCAATAGCTCTTAAATCATTTAAATCATTGCTCACTTCTTTTTCTATCTTTAAAAAATCCATATAAGACTTAAGGGAAAAATATTTAATTTCTTCTACAACCTCTATCACAGCTATTCACCTCAATACTGAAGAATACTAGGATGCAGCAAGCTCATCCTCTTTTTCATAAATTAAATAGCTTGTTTCTACTACTTCTTTAATTGTTTTTGCTGGATATTTAAGAAGATATTTCCCTAAGGTTTGCAACTGAATTGATAAACTATATTTTTTCTTAAGGGTTTCTACCAACTCAAGAAACATTAATGAATCTCCATCTAATTCGTCAATGATCAGAGTCTCATCATTAATTTCATCTACTTCCACTTCACATTCATCAGCAAAAAACTGATATACTAATTCCTTAATCTCTTCTTTTACTTCTTGGTTAATTGTTTTCATATCTTTTTATCTCCTTTGCTTTTTTTATTTAAATAGGTTACTACCTATTTATTTCTAATTAATTCCCACAAATTTTAAATGTTGTCTTTTTTACCAAAACCTAACTTGATTTATTTGCCATTAAATCATCAATGTAGGCTTCAAATATACTCACAAATCGTTCCTTCACATTGTATTGCTTAATCTCATTCATAACTTTACCTGCATTTTCTTTATATGTACTGTCTGAAAGTAGTTCCCTTATTACTTTGACTAGGTTAGAACTGTTCATCTTGTTATATCTTAATACTTTTCCTATTTTTAATTTCTCTATTTGGCTAGAAAACATAAATTGATCCACCATATTTGGTAAAGATAAAACCGGTTTACCTTTAGACAGGGCTTGATACAAAGTTGCTCCCCCATTAAAGATAACTAAATCTGCTTTTTCTATTACTTTAAGTGCTGGTACGTATTTGCTAACATAGAAATGCTCAGGAAATTCACTAGGATCAATTTTACCAGCAGTGGCAACAATAACCGTAACATCAAGTTTTTCTAATGCTTTTATAATTTTTCTTGTTTTATCGATACTTCCCGTTGAGCCAATAGTGCAATATACAATTTTCTTATCGTCTTTAATTTCATCCCACCAACTTGGTAATGGATTATCAATAAAGTCAATTATGGGTCCAATGAATGCATGTCCATCTGTTAACGCTCTTGTAGGAGACAATAATGGTATATCTGCATATAAATTTAAATCTCCCGATGTAAAAAACTCTTGAAAAGTATTGATCTTTTCCATACCATATTGAATACGATATTCGTTATAAGCCTTTACAAAGTTTTTTTGTGCTTTAGTAGGGGTCATTCCTGATATAATACATAAGAATAATTTTAAGAGATTAAAATCTGGCATTGGAAAATCCACCATTGAAAATGTACTCCAATGGGCATTTTGTATATTAATATAGGGTATTTTAGATATTTTTGCAGTAATGCCTAGGGATACCCTTAAATCTCCGATGATAATATCTGGCTTTACTTCGGAGATAATCTTTAGATCAGATTCGATATACATTTTCAAAACATCTTTATCGTATATATTACCAGTAACTGTATTCTCTCTTTCTTCAAATTCTTTTACTGATAAAGTATCTAATTCTATAATCTGATCTGCTTTTCCAACTGCTATATGCTTATACTCAGGACTAGCAGCTACAACTATTTCATATTTCTCTCTATCCAAATATGATACTAAAACCATTAATCGCACGATATGGGATAAGGCAATACCATCACACATTAATAGGAGTTTTATTTTCATAGTTGGTAACCTCTTTCTTTAAATTTTCTTGTTCTTCAATCTCACCATCTTTTAAATGTATTATTCTATTCCCATAAAGACTCGATTCTCTAGAATGAGTTACTTGGATAATCGTTTTTCCCTTATTTAAATTTAAACTACGGAATAAATTCATGATATCCATACCAACTTTTGAATCTAGGTTACCAATCGGTTCATCAGCAAGGATAATTTCAGGATTGTTAATTAAAGCTCTTGCAATGGCTACACGTTGCTGTTGGCCTCCTGATAATTCTTTTGGTCTAAATTTCTTCCTATCATACAGCCCTACTTCATTAAGAATTTCTCCCAAGTATTCCTCATGGTCTTTTTTCTTTTTTCCATCAAGCAGTACTGGCAATAGTACATTTTCTTCAACATTTAAATCAGGTATTAAATTATAAAACTGAAACACAAATCCAATGTCCCTTCTCCTTACTATACTGGCTTCTTTATCATTTAAGTTTGCAATATTCCTTTTGCCATTTAATTTAATTTCGCCAGATGTTGGCTGATCTAAGCCTCCAATTATATAAAGCAAAGTACTCTTACCAGAACCAGATGGCCCCATAATGGATACAAAGTCTCCTTTATTTACTGTAAAATTAATATCTTTTAGAACATTAACTGATTGCATCCCACTCTGGAAATTTCGATAAATGCCTGATACTTCAATGATTTTCTCCATACTCATATCACTCCAATTTTAAGTGTTTTTTATTCTGTTTTAATTGCTGCAACAATATCAAATTTATATGTTTTAATCGCAATTAGAATATTTGAACATACAGTTACTAGAATTGCAGAAATGGTGTAAAGTAAACTTTCCTTCAACCCCAATTCTAATGGTACAGCTAAATTTCCCATTTCAAAAAACATTGGTACAATACTTATAAATAAATATCCTCCTATCACACCTCCACTACCACCAACTATACCTACAGTGATAGATTCTGCAAATAACATTTTGATTAATTGTATTCTCGACATTCCAACTGACCTAAAGATAGCAGTAGTTCTTTTTCGTTTTATATAGGTCAATAACTGATTATTGATAATCCCAACTAACCCGATAATTATACCTAAGACAGAAAGGGCCTTTATCATGAAAGTTATTTGATTCATGGTATTTCTAAAGAAATCAATAAAATCATCTACAACCTGAACAACTGCAAAATCATTTTCAAACAATACTGCCATATGATCGGCAACTGATTCTACGCTTACCTCAGCGGTTGTTTTAATCAGTATACTATTATGTATTTTTTTATTAGTATCTTCTTGTAATGATTTGATTGAGACCAATCCAAAGCTACCCGCAGTCATGTAACTATCAGCAAAACCAATAATCTTATATTCAACATCATTATTATCAAAAGATAATGTAATATGATCTCCGATTTCTAATCCATGTCTCTTCTCTAATACATTTGTTAAAATTATATTCTTACCCTCTTGTAATTCTTTCATTAATCCTAAATCATCTATTTCTATATTTCTAAAGTTTAAATAATTCTCATCTGAAACACCGTCTACTAGACTAATAACCGAGTCCATCTCTGGTATCTCAACATTTTCTAAACTATACATCAGATAAGTCTCCTGAACACTGTCTAAGTCATTAATAAGTTTAATCTTTGAACCTTCTATTTCAGGAGCACCTACACTTAAGTCATAGTTTTCTATATCTATCACGTTATTAACCAAAATATCTGTCATGCCTTTAGAGATCACATTCATCATTAAAATAATACTAATTCCTATCACTAGTAGTTTTGAACTATTGGCAAAAGTACTGTTAGAAGAAACATTGGCACTGGCAATATATCCACTATTCCCAAAGATCAGTTTTAATGGATGTTGCATGATTCTTGCAATAATATTTAAGAATATAGGAAGTAATTTGATAAGGGCTATAAGGCCTAATACGATTCCTGCCACGGCCCCCACACCTAATAATTTTTTCGTTGTTATGTAGGGTGCTAAAAAAGCAAACACTAACATTGGTATATAAATGATACTTCCTTTAAAATTTGTTTTTTCTTCTGTATCAATTAAATTTAACACGATATTTTTTACGGAAATTTTTGATATTTGGTATATTGGAACTAAAGTACCCAACATACTAATGAGTATTGAAAAGAAAAGACAGATAATAAAATAGATCATATTAACATTAATTCCCACCTCTGTTATTCCCTTTAATTCTTCTGGTATCGAAAGGCTCGTAATAACGTATGAAATTCCAACCCCTAAAATACCGCCTAATGTTCCACCAAATACACCATAAAATATACTCTCTAAAAACATAATTAATTTAATTTTTCTTTTATCGGCACCCACACTTCTAAAGGTTCCAATATGGGGTAGTTGTTCTAATAAAACGACTCTAAAAGATGAATAGATAATGAAGAAGCACATCAAACTTCCCATCAAGGAAGAAAAAATCAAAGGAATGGACACCTCATAAATTTTATCCTCTACTTCTTCTAAATTAATGGCTTCTCTTATAAGATAATTTGGATAAAACTCCTTTAGCTTCTCTATAATTTGATTACGCTCTTCACTGTTCTTTAGTTGGATATATACTTTATTGGGATTACCATCTAAATACATCCATTCATTTAACGTATCATATGGTAGGATAGCTTGTAATTGTACAGATTCATCTAAAAATAGTCCAGTCGGTGCAACGATAGCAGCCACTGTTAATACCTCTTTGTTTGGTCCAACATAAATCGTCATTTTATCATTTAATTGTAAAGAATACTTCTCTGCAACAACTTTACTAATAATGATAGAATTACCTTCAAACTTTTCAAAAGATCCTTTTTCTAAAAAAATTGTATTATAACCTTCCATATAATCTTCAAGGCTGATTCCGGTCAAATTAAATAACTTACGCCTATTGTTATCATACTCATATATTCCAGTGACATTAACAATATTTTGAGCATATAGGATATCGTCTTTTATATGAGTTATGTATTGAGGATCTATACTTTTTATATCGGTGTTATCATTAACGACTATCTCAATATCTGCATTCCCTTTCAAGTTAGTAAGTTTATCCCTGTATACACTCTCTAAATTAGTATTAACCGATAACATAGAATAAACCATTGCTCCAGAAATTGCTATGGCTAAGACAAGTAAGAAGGTTCTTCCCATACTTCCCTTAATAAACCTTAATATATACTTTAGTAAAATACTCACTTTCTTTTCACCTCCAAATTTTCTACAACCATTTCTGTTTTTTTATTACGGATAATATTATATTCACTGAAAGATAATCTATGTCAATATAGTAAATACAAAACTCTCGCTTTTAGGTAAGGTCCACAATATTTATATATTTACTTCTTTTTAAAATTTCTTTTTCTATGAGGGGTAATTATACAAGTTAAGACTAATATTTTCATATACCTAGATAATGTTAAAACTTATTTTTTTCTTTTAAAATTATCTTTCTTAAAAGACCAGCTCTCCATCTCACATATTTTCCATGAAATTTCTTTGCTCCTATTGCATAGGCATCTAAGTCTTTTTGCGTGTCTGCACAAACCCAGAAGTCTTTCTGTAAACGAGTAATATTTCCAATTCTTTCTACATAGATGGATGTTTCTCCGTAAAATTTACCATTTATTTCCTTTACCTCAGCTTTACAATGATGCTGAGATAATTCAGTAATGGTTACAGAAAAAACAAAACCGATTGGTGGAAAACCTCCATGCATGATCATTACTGTTCCCTTCTTTAATGTATCATCTTTAGACGTAAGCCATATTAAGGGAAAGCAATTAAACCATTTTTTAAATTTATTAATGTCTCTTACATGTTCATAGACGTCTTCACATGATATTTCATTTGAATCGTAGTCAACTCCTACATCTAAATTGACTGGCTCAATCTTTGATTTCTGCATAAAACTTTCTCCTTTATGTAATTTAGTTCCATTAAATTAAATCGCCTTGAAATCTTTTAATTTAATGTGTTCAATAAACATTTCGGTCTCATGTTCGATTGAATTATTATTAATGGAAGAAATGATACTATTAATTTGAAAATAACTTTTCTTTGAAGATAGGTTCTCAATGAATTTTTTTGCTTCAATTAAATGTTTATTTTTATCGACAACTAAATCAACTAACCCCATTTCCAGCGCTTCTGATGCAATATAGTTCTCACCCGACATGATCATTTTTATTGCTTTACTTTTTCCAATCAACTTAGGTAGACGTATTGTTCCACCTAAGCCAGGTAACAAGCCAATTGTACCTTCTGGAAAGGAAAAAATTGAATTGCTAGTTGATACCCTAAATTGACAACTCAATGCAATTTCCAAGCCTCCTCCACAGCACATACCACTGATTGCTGCTACTGTTACAATAGGAAGCCTTTCTATAAAATCTAAGATTATTTTTCCTTTATTTAACCTTTCTTTTAGGGGTTCGGGCGTATTTTTATACTTTTCAATTTCTTCTAGATCAGCACCTGCAGAAAAATGCCTTCCTTCCCCACAAATAATTAATCCAATTGGTTTCATTTCTTGCAGCCAATTCTTAAATACTTCTAATTCTAAAAACTCTGCATTTATTATTTTATTTTGTTTTCCATTACACAATGTCATTATTGCAATTTGATCTTCCATTTTTAACTTTACCATTTCAAACTGAAGTGTGTTCTCATTCATATCATCAACCCCTACTTTACTGCTTTTCTATAAACTACAGTAGCATTATGTCCACCAAAACCAAAGGAGTTAGATAGTGCTACTGTTACATTTTGTTTTCTAGAGACATTAGGAACATAATCTAAATCCAACATTTCATCTGCTTCAAAATAATTGATAGTCGGTGGAATTATACCATGATAAATCGTCAAAACAGTAGAAATTCCTTCTATAACCCCTGCGGCTCCCAAAGTATGCCCTATCATAGATTTACTTGAAGTTATGGCAATTTCTTTTGCCTTATTTCCAAAACACTCTTTTATAGCCAATGTCTCACATAAATCATTCAAATTAGTAGATGTCCCATGGGCGTTAATATATTCCACTTCATCTATTTCAACCTTAGCATTATTCAATGCAAGCTTCATTGTCTTAGCCATACCTTCTCCATCTTTTTTGGGAGCAGTGATATCACTTGCTTCACTAGTAAGGGCAGAACCTGCTACTTCAGCAAATATAGTAGCACTTCGTCTCATTGCACTCTCTTCCGATTCCAGTACCATTACTCCAGCTCCCTCACCCATAACAAAACCATCCCTTGTTTTACTAAATGGCCTCGAAGCAGTTTCTGGCGAATCATTTCTTGTAGACATTGCAAGTATTTGGTTAAATCCACTGATGTACTCTGGATTAATATGAGAGTCTATCCCACCAACTATAGCAACATCCAATACCCCAGCTTGAATAAGGCTTTTCCCAAGGCTAATTGCGTATGCAGAAGAAGCACAGGCTGTTGACAAACTAAATGCCGCTCCCTCTAAACCATATTTCATAGACACCCAGGCACTGGGGGCATTCACCATTGATCTTACAATCATGTGGGAGCCTGACTGCTCCTTCTCAAATTCATCATAACCAGCGGAAATAACCCCTAATAACGTACCTATCTTTGTTCGATCAAATTCATCAAAATTAATTTCACTTTGTTGAATCGCTTCATCAGCGGCTACTACAAGCATTCTCGTGGCCCTAGTCATCTGTTTTCTTTGTCTCTTTGGAATAATTTTTGCTGCCTTTTCTTCAAAATCATCATTAGCAGCTGCAGCAAATTGAGTTTCTAAAAGGCTTGGATCAAAAGATGTAATCTTCTTTACCCCAGACTTCCCCTGCATCATATTTTCCCATGTACTCTCTACATTACTTCCTAATGCTGTAATCATACCCATTCCAGTAATTACAACTTTTCTCATTTCTATTCCCCCCTGGTTCTTAATAAACTTAACTTATCTAGAACAAACTAATTAAGCTTTAACTGGTCTAGCCTTTTAATAGATCCTTTAACTCATCTGGTATGCTATGTATTATCCTATCTTTATTAACAAAAATTAGCTTGCTAGTTGAAGTTGCTACCTTCTTATTTGTAGCAACATTAATTAAGACATAATCACCTATAATCGTATCACCTTCACAAGTGTACTTAGATTTTATCATTACTTTATCAAACAAAACTAATTCACGTATATATTTTATATTTGTCTCAATGACAACAAGAAATAAGTCATTTTTAAATTCATACTTTCCGCCATTATTTACAAGGATATATTCCCTGCAAAATTCCCATCTTGCTTCTTCCAAATAATTGAGATATACTGAATTATTTAAATGTCCAAATGAATCTAATTCATATCCTCTTACTTCAAATATTGATTCGTGTTGAAGCATGCTAGACAATTCCTTTCAACTTATATTTTTTTATTTGATTTATCCTTTTTATTTAATTTATCTTTTTTATTTGATTAATCTTTTTTGATTTATCTTTTTTAATTGATTTCATTGTATACTGTTATTCTTGCTGAACTTTCTTAGCTCTTAATTTTAGAATGATTACTAAATCTCTGATAACGCTTTTTTAGAAAAATCTACCAAATCCATGCAATCTTCTTCGTTAGGATGCTTCCGATTAAATAGCAACCATTTACCCTTACAAATAAATGTCTTGTCGTAGACTTTAATCTTCTTTTCTTCCAATAATCCTCTAAGTTCTTTAGATTCATCTTTTCCACCACATGAATTTAGAAAAATGACTGCTTTCTTCACATCTCCTACCTTTATACTTTTTATATAGTTTTCTAAATTAGGGGATATTTTCCCTCCATAGATACCTGATCCCACAAAAAGAACATCTGTATTAACTAAATTAGGTTTATCCTCTACATCCTGAGCTGTTATCTTCAATGAGTCGGCAAGATAATCTGCTAACTTTTTTGTATGTTTAGTCATAGTTGCATAAATAATATGTACATTCATCATTAAAATCCTCCTTAAAGGTCGATATAGGGATTAGGCTCTAGTCCTCCCCTAAGTGTTCTTTTATATCTTTTGCTCTTTTACCCACTCTGCAGTTTTCAAGATGCATTCTTTAAAGTCACTGTTGCAAACATATCCTGTATCCTCATAAATCGCATTAATATCAACAAGGGAGTAGTCTACTTTAGTGGTATCCTTTAGTTCGCCAAATACAAGTTCTAGACTAGGATTAAGAATATCTCTTACCTCTATAAGTATATCCTTTAACTTCTTTAGTTTATTGTGACCTAGATAATAGTTCTTCATATTAACGCCTTTCACTCCGATTGTGTAGAGCATATCAGCCACATCGCCAACATATATCCAATCATAAAGGACGTCAGCTTCAACAAGTTTAGGACGACTTCCCTTCAGCATATTAGAGATAAATACATTATGTATTCTTCTTGACGTATCACCAGGACCAAAACAACTCCCTATAATAGCTGTATTAAAGTCTATGCCCAAATTAGTAGCGATTACCTTACACATAAAATCACAGGACAATTTTGCAACACCATAAATACATGCAAGTCTAGGCTTATTTTCTTCAGCATTAAGTAATTGTAGTGCCTCAAATTCATTAATTGTCCCTGCGATGATGAATTTTTTGCAACCAATTTTATGGGCAGCGGTCAAAGCATCACAGGTATATTTAATATTATTAATTTGTTGCTCGTAATCTCCTAAGCTAGACCCATAGGTGCCCCCCCAAGCAATATGATAGAACACATCGATCTCATCTTTAATTAGTTCTGGAAGACTATTATATGTAGAAAAGTCAGCTTCCACCGCTTGATATAAGGGATGATTAATATGACTAACTGACCCTTTATTCCTTACAATACCATATACCTTTATTCCTTTTTCTAATAATGATTTACACATGTTAGCGCCAATAAAACCACTTGCACCCGTTACTATAGCAGCTTTCATTTATACCCACTCCTAGCTTATTGTAAAGTACAGTTAAATCTTTAGCAAATACCTACAATTTTAAAATTGACAATAAGTTTCTTAACTGAATATTTAGACAATTATTGAACTGAACCAATATATTAAGGGTATGAAAATCTGCCCAGAAATAGCCTTGGGGCAGTATTGGAAGCTCATCCTTATCTATCTTTATCAAGATATTCCTGTTTTCAGCATGATAAAAGCGTCCGCCTTCCTCTGAAAATAACCCTGAAAATAATACCCCTTCACCAGTTTCCATTTTTTCACTAAATAATTCTGTAACTGCATCTTTGTCTCTTCGATCATTTGGTCTTAATTGCACACTAGGACCTATTTCCACCTTGTCGAAACAACCTACTTCTGAAACTGTCTGTATTAGAAACTTCATGGAGCCATTTTCTATGCAATAAATTAAACCAAATAACGATTGTCCAATTGTTTCAAATAAAGGTTGCTTCCATTGATTAACCTCTCTGCCGGCAATCTCGATATCACAATATATTATTTTAAAGTCGCTACTGAGATTTACAAACTCATTATTTACCATTTGCCATCCAGGAAGAGCATACAAATCAACAATGCTAACTTTACTTCTATCATGCATCTTAAACTCATTGATATATCTAAAAATGTTGTTAATACTACTACCACAATCACCTGAAAACATGGAGTTATAGAAAGCTTTTTGATTAAACAAAGACTCTAATTTACTTAATTCATCTGAAGTGTAATTCCGTAAAGCAAAGGGAATACATGACAAAACCGTTCTTGTATCCATATTTACAAGATTGTCATAATACATCAGTTCTTTTATCTGTCCTAGCGTCATCCACTTATGGGAGTCTAAAACCTCAATATCTTCATCTACTATAATGATAATATTTCTGTTTCTTTTCCCAAAGAAGAAGGAGGAATGTTCTGACTGAATCTGGTCCACAATTATTTCATAGCTTTTTTTAAATGAAAAGTATTCCAAATATGCAGGTGCTTTCCCCCCATGGGCCCTCATAAAGTTACTTTTTGTTGCTTGTATGGTTGGAGAGATCTGAATCTTGTTTACATTTCCAGGTTCGATTTTTGCTTGCATTAAGAAATAGAGTATACCATCAATTTCCTTTGCTATAATGCCAAGATATCCAATTTCATTTTGAATTATAATTGGTTGTGCTACCTCTGTATCGTCACTTCTTTTTATAAGACCTTTAATTTGAAAAAAAGTTTTATCTCTGTTAATTATGCCTTTTTCATTTTCATCATAATACCAATATCCAGAGTCCTCAAAGGGTATTTTATTTATTTTTACTTTAACCTCTGTATTTCTTTTTCTAGTCCACTCCAAAATCTCTTCTGTAGTATTCATAGGATTATCTGTTAATCCCCATGATTCAATAATTTTAACTAATGTTTGATTTGACCACATATCAATCACCTTTACTCTCATTATTATCAAATAGATATCGCTTATTATATAATAAAACAGATTTTTATCCATCCCAAAAGTACACATATTTTCGTTTCGTAGTTGTTAAGTGAATCCCCCTTCAATGCTCAACTACGCTACATGATGTACTTATTAATATATGTTTTTTATTCGCCCCCCTTTAAGTCGGTCATCCAATAAAATTGTACCTGCAGTTTCTTTAGTGATATACTGATTCTTTTAATCATACAGTGATTTCTTTAGCAACTTATTTAAGAAAATACTTCATTTAATCTTCTAGATGTTTAAGTTCAGAAAAAAATTATGGCCTTATGGTGACTGTTAAATATTTAATATTTAATTATACTATGATATACATCATACGTCGTTATTATTGATGTTTATCTGTTTGTAAGCATTATTTATTGTGTCATTTTATTGGAATTGTTTTTGAAGGTTATTTTTATAATAGTAGAATGGATTTTCAAAGTAACCTATGAAGACATGCGGAGGACTTCTAAGTTAACCTTGATTTTTTTAAAAACAAGTACAGTTATTTATCGAAAGTCACAATTTTGAGTAAACAAGGGACTGATAAAATCTTCCTTATTTTGTAGTGTGTATTTTGTAACATAGATTATTTACTAGCTATTTAGCTCAAGGCGGCATTTTTTATACACCTTAGATACTTCTATATTGTTCACTTTTTATTGTACAACAAGTAACTTTATATGGTTAATAATATTTTTACATAATAAATTACTATACGTAATATTAACCCAAAATGCTTTATTGTTAATAACAAAACCATTTACAAGTAAACTTTATCAAAAAATTCATTAAATTGCAACATTTTTTTATGCATATTTTTTACTTTTTCATATAATATTTATTATATGGAGTACATCCTATTCCATAGTTATTAAATATCAACGATCTGCTTTACACTCATCAACCATTCACTAAATTCACTACTTCTAATATAAGTGTAATCATAAGATTTAAGTTCTAACAGGGTCGTAGCCTACATTTAAATAATATTCCATCAAAAAACCACCATCATAGTAAAGTTTTTTTACATATTTTAGTGTTAGTGTTATTTAACACTTCTCAGATTCTTTTCAAAATAAAATTAACTCAACAGATTAGTCCATTGCTTGTTATATATTTACATATTATCATTAATAAGTTAATAATTTGTTATTAATATGTTATTAATATATTATAAATATGTTATTTAACTGTTATTAACTTCTTTGAAATATGCTAGAAGAAGTTTGATCGCTTCTTTACTAGGTGGAAATAGATTTTCTACCTCTAATACTCTGTCTAAATTACACCAATGATATTCAAGAAACTCCCTTCGACTAATTACTAAATCCCCATAGAAATTACGACATACATATATTGATGGTTCTACAGAAATTACCTGTCCTTTTTCCTTAACTACAGACTTTACTGTCCCTATATACTGAAGTTCCTTTGCAATGAGTCCAAATTCTTCCCTCAGTTCTCTATAAGCACATTCTTCATTTGTTTCCCAAGCCTCCTGCTTTCCTCCCGCAATGCACCAGCCCTGTCCATCGCTCCTTAAACCTATTAAAATCTTATCATCTTTTATAACAGCAATTCCACTACACCCCCGCCCCAATTTATTTTTAGTCACTATCCCATTTACATCATAAGTCATCATTAAAACACCTCAATTTTATCTAAAGTTAGCAATCATTTAATTCTATCATCCTTCAATAAAATTATTATAACATCTTATATTAAAATAAATTGAAACTACTTTTGTATTTTTAAAAAATTCATTTTATTACATCATTTATTTTATGAAAAAAAATGATTGACCGCCTTAATGGGGGGTGATAGAATTAGATTAATCATAAGTATTCCGATAAGTTTACTGTGAATTAAAAGGAGGATTATTAATGTTACTTAAAAAGAAATCAGTCTTAGTTGTTTCAATTATTATGTTAGTTATTATGGTATTTGTAGGTTGTCGTTCAAATTCAACTAATACAGTAGGAAATAATTCCGACGATAATACAAAAGTTATTAGAATTGGTACTTCTGGTGGATACCCTCCCTTTACTTTTATGAATAATGAGGGTAACTTAGATGGCTTTGAAATTGATGTTTGGGGAGAAATTGGTCAACGTATTGGTTACGAGGTTGAATTTCAAGCATCAGAGTTTAGTGGTCTATTTGGTATGTTAGATACTGGTCGAATTGATACCATCTCTAACCAAATTACTATGACAGATGTAAGAAAAGAAAAATATCTATTCCCATCTCCTTATGTATTTTCGGGAGCTCAGTTGATCGTAAGAGAAGGCGACGAAAGCATCAAAAACCTTGATGATTTAAAAGGTAAAAAAATTGGTGTTAGTTTAGGTTCAAACTATGAAGAGTTAATTAGAAATTACGATGTAAATAATGAAATAGACGTTATCACTTACGAAGACTTTATTGGTTCTTTACAAGATGTTGCAATTGGTAGAATTGATGCTGTAATGAATGATAAACTTGCTGCCATTATTAATATTGAAAAATCTGGTCTAGACCTTCAATTAGGTGGTGACCCTGTTCATCCCCTAGAAAACTCTTTCCCATTTGTTAATAATGAAGAGAATGCTGATTTAGTTGAAAAAATTAGTGAAGCAATTATTGAAATGAGGGCAGATGGAACTTTAAATGAAATCTCAAATAAATGGTTTTCTGTAGATATAACCAGCAGATAACTAGAAATGGTGATGAATAATGAACTTTTATAATATTGATTACGCCTATATGGTAGAGGTTTTTCCACGTATTCTAAGAACTGCTCCCTTAACCTTGGGTCTAGCCTTTTCGGCTATGATCCTTGGTTTAATTATTGCAACTTGTTTAGCTTTAACCCGTGTCTTTAAAATAAGGGTTTTAAGCACCTTAACAAGAGTGTATATTTCCTTTTTTAGAGGGACTCCCCTACTGGTACAACTCTTTATGCTCTATTACGGTGTACCGCAAATTATACCTTCTTTAGCAAAAATGAACGCTATGACTGCTGCAATACTAGGATTGAGTTTGCATAGTGCTGCCTACATGGCTGAAATAATACGTGGAGCTATCAGTTCTGTTGAAAAAGGACAAATGGAAGCTTGTCTGTCGGTTGGAATGACTCCTATGCAAGCTATGAGACGAGTCATTCTTCCCCAAGCAACAAGAGTAGCTGTACCTTCTTTAGCTAATTCTTTTATTAGTTTAATTAAAGAGTCTTCTTTGGCCTTTACTTTAGGGGTAGCTGAAATGATGGCCCAAGCAAGAATGTCTTCTGCTGCTACCTATAAGTTCTTTGAGAACTTTCTTGTTGCATTACTAATTTACTGGGGGATCTCCATTACGATAGGATTTTTACAAGACCGTATAGAGATTAAGCTAAATAAAGCATATTAAAGGGTGATACTATGATAAGCACAAAAAATCTTTATAAAAGTTTTGGTAAGTTAGAGGTATTAAAGGGAATTAATCTTGAAGTTAAGAAAGGAGAAGTTGTTGTAATTATTGGCCCATCAGGTTCTGGTAAGTCAACTTTTCTGCGTTGTTTAAACTATTTAGAAAGCCCTGATGCTGGAATCATATCCCTAAATAATATGCAGGTAGATACTCAAGAAGTGAAACAAAAAGAAATTTTAGCTTTACGTCGAGGTACTGCTATGGTATTTCAAGGATATAATTTATTTAAAAATAAAACAGCTTTAGAAAATGTGATAGAGGCTCTTTTAATTGTTAAGAAAATGCCTAAAGATAAAGCAATACAGTTAGGCGAATCTCTTTTAGATATGGTTGGTTTGAAGGATAAAAGAGATCAATACCCTTCTACGCTATCTGGCGGACAGCAACAAAGAGTAGCTATTGCAAGGGCAATGGCAGTAAATCCCCATGTTATTTTATTTGACGAACCAACCTCTGCCCTAGACCCCGAATTAGTGGGAGAGGTTCTAGGGGTTATTCGTAAGCTAGCTGAAGAAAACATGACAATGATTATTGTCACCCATGAAATGAGTTTTGCCCGAGACGTTGCAGACCGAGTTATTTTCATGGATGAAGGAATCATCGTTGAAGAAGGTCTACCTTCTGAAATTTTTTCTAATCCTAAAGAAGAACGAACGAAACGCTTTTTAAGACAAATTATTAATAGATAATTATACTAACCCTATACAGTAGTAAATTTCCATACGAGAAGTTTGCTACTGTTTTTTTTTACCTTTTCCATTATATTTAAGAATCTCTTTTATATTTAAAAATCTCTTTTATATTTAAAAATCTCTTTTTTTCTGAAAAACTCTCCTCATACAAAATTTCCCGAAGTCCCTATTAAACCAATCATTTTCTGTGATAAATATCACACTAGGTCAATTGTGATTTTAATCACAGAAACATTGTTATTTTTTCTACTATAATTTCACTAGAAAGGAGGTGAAATTATGAAGCATATAAAATTATTGACTCTACTAATGGCATTTGTGTTTTTTGTTGTGGCCTGTGCTAGCCCTACCCTTACCCAAGAGGAAAACGATGACATTATTATTGGTGAAGGTATTATCGCCGCATCTGAATGGGAGGAGGAATATCCAGACCAATACAACACTTACTTAAGAAATTCTGAGATGGTTAAGACCACCTATGGTGGCTCTGAACCCTATGACTATCTTGAAAAGTATCCAGACCTTTTAGTTCTATATGATGGTATGGGATTCAGTAAAGATTACCTTAGGGCTAGGGGCCATGTCTACTCTTTAGAGGATGTCATCGAAACATCTAGACCAAAGCCAGGTGCCAGCTGTCTAAGTTGTAAAACTCCAGATTACCTTGCATTAGTTAATGAGTATGGTACAGAGTTTTATGCTATGGATTTTGATGAAATGGCTGCAAAGGTGACCAGCCCCATCAGCTGTTATGACTGCCATACCAATACACCAGGCGAAGTAGTTCTAACGAGAGATCATCTTCAAACAGCTCTAGACAAAATGGAGATGGAGTTTAGCATGAACAACCTGGTTTGTGCTCAATGTCATGTTGAATACTATCTAGACCCAGAAACTAAAGAAGTTACCTTACCTTGGGATAATGGTATTTCAGTAGATGGCATAGAGAAATACTTCGATGATAAGGGTTATTATGACTGGATTCACCCTACTACAGGTACACCATTATTAAAGGTACAGCATCCAGAATTTGAGACCTATATGATGGGTAGTGTCCACAGTAACTTAGGTATGAGTTGCGTTGACTGTCATATGCCTAGAACAGAAAATGACGATGGTGATATTTTTAATTCTCACCATTGGACTAGTCCACTTCACACAATACAACAATCTTGTATGAGTTGTCATACTGGAGATCCGCAAGATTTAATTGAACGGGTTGAAAATATTCAAAAGGGTGTAGCTGATAAGACTAATGAAGTGAGTGCTTTAATTGTTGAGTTAATTGAAGAGCTTACAATTGCAATTGAAAGCGGTACATATTCGGAGGAATTCTTAGACCAAGTCCGGGATTACCACCGTAAAGCCCAATGGAGATGGGATTTTGTATTCGTAGAAAACAGTACAGGTTTCCATAACTCTCAACTTGCTCATGAAACCCTTGATGCAGCCCGCCAGTATGCTGAAGAAGGTTTAGCTTTATTAAGAGGTAATTAAATATAGTTTATATGGGGCTATTTTTAGCCCCCTCTATTCAAAAAGGAGCGAAAAGGATGAATCAGGATAGTATTTTAAAGGAATTTTGGAAAGCCCTTCATTCGATGAAATTTGGAATTATCTTATTATTAGTTATTGGAATCACTTCTATTGCAGGAACAGTTATTCCTCAAAAAAACCCTCTTGTTTTCTATGAAAGGGAATACAGTTCCTTTGCATATACCCTAATTACCACTTTAAGTCTCCATGATGTTTATGCTTCTTGGTGGTTTATTACCATGATGTTGGTTCTTTCCCTTAATCTAACCCTATGCAGTATCATTCGTTTTCCAGTTTTATTTAAACGAATGATTGGAACACCACAAATAAAAGCAGAGTTAGAGAGAAAAAGTTATCTAGTAATAAAAGAATATCATAACGATGTAGATGTGAAGGGCTTATTTAGAAAAGCGAGATTCTTTAGAGTAAAAAAGCAAGAAACAGAAGAAGGAACTTATTATTTTGGCTATAAGAATCGATTTGGTGTTTTAGGTTCTTGGTTGACCCATGTAGGTATATTAATTATTATTTTAGCCTATATGTTTGGTCAAGTGGCAGGCTTTGATACATATATCTACGGAGTACCTGGCGTTACCGAAAGCGTAGAAGAAACTTCATATGAAATTAGAATAGATGATTTTGATATCCAATTTAGAGATGACCATACCGTAAGGCAGTATATCAGTAAGATTACAGTTTTAGACCCCGATACAGGAAACGTCGTTAAGGGTGGTGAATTATCGGTGAATAACCCCTTTAGGGGAGATAACTTTAGTATCTATCAAAATGGAACCGGTTGGGCTTTAGATCTAACTTTAGAAAGAAATGGTGAAGTTATTGCTGAACGAATCCTATACCAAAGTGAAGTTCATGTAGATGATAACAGAAAGATCGCCCTCCAATTTGTTAATTTCTTCCCAGATTATGATAATTCAATAGGAAGACCCGTAACAGTTAGTCCATATCCTAACAACCCGAAGCTACTATACACCCTTTTCTATGATGGTCAAAGGGTTGATATGAATGCAGTGGGAATGGGAGAAAAAATAGAGTATGAAGAATACACCTTTACAATAGGTAATCCCCGTCAATTTACCCTACTTCAAATCGTTAGCGACCCTGGTTATAGGGGTGCTAAGGTTGGGGGCTTAGTCTTACTTCATGGGATTATGTTTGCCTTCTACTTCCACCCTAGACAGTTAAAGGCTTTCAAAAGAAAAGATGGTACAACTGTAATTTGGGCTGATACCACTGTTGATCGTGAAAATTATAAAAATCAAATAGAAAAATTATTAGAAAATTATTTAGAAAAGAAATCGGAGGCTTAATAATGGAGAATTTATTACAAATAGAAAATAGTTTCTTTAACATTGCTATATCTCTTTATATTGCATCAATGGTTTTATACTTTCTTTTCTTCGTTATTAAAAACGAAAACCACGGTAGATATGCTACATTTTTAATTAAGATCGGTTTTATCTTTCATACTATCGCCATTGTCGCTAGAGGTTTTGGTGCTGGTAGAGTACCTTTAACAAACCAATATGAGTTTGCTACCAGTTTTGCTTGGGGGATCGCCCTATGCTTTATGGTATTTGAGCATAAATATAGCTTTAGGGCAATGGGAACCTTTGTAACCCCTATCGTCTTCATTATTATGGGCTATGCAGCAATGCAGTCTAAGGATGTTCGTCCTTTAATGCCTGCCCTACAAAGTCATTGGCTTACCCTTCATGTTAGCACTGCCGTAATCGGCTATGGGGCCTTTGGGGTTGCCTGCGGGGTATCCTTTATGTACTTATTAAAGGACAAATTCTCTAAAGACAAATTTATGGAGAAACATATGCCTTCCCTAGAAAGACTTGATTTAATCAGTTATAGAGCAATCGCTTTAGGCTTCCTTTTCCTTACCCTTGTAATGGTTACTGGTGCCATCTGGGCTGAACAAGCATGGGGTAGATATTGGGCTTGGGACCCAAAAGAAACTTGGTCTTTTATTACATGGATTATCTACGCAATCTATCTTCATTTAAGATTAACTAAAGGTTGGAGTGGAAAAAGAGCTGCAATATTTAGTGTGATTGGTTTTATATGTGTATTATTTACATACATCGGTGTCAATACTCTACTACCAAGTATTCATAGTTACGCATAAGGAGATGGGTTAAATGGAATGGACTAAGGAGGCAGAAGAAAGAGTTAAAAAGGCCCCCTTTTTCATAAGAAAAATGGCTAAAAAAAAAGCTGAAGATATGGCAATTTCAAGAGGTAAAACCTATGTAGATGTTGAGGATATTGAATTAGCAAAGGGCATTAGAGATTTAGAAGACCTAAGTAAAATTGATTTATCAATAGATGGGATTACTGAAACAAAGTACTTAGAGATTAAACCTTGTGGTGGACTAAAGGGTTGCCCTTTAACTCTATTTGAAGATGAAAATGTTATCAGAACCTTATCTAAAATTATTAAGCAAGTAGGCTTAGAAGATCTGATGGCCTCTCAGAATCAAGGCCCAATGCTCTACCATAAAAAATTTAAAGCTGCCATTAGTGGTTGTCCCAATAGTTGTTCTCAACCCCAAATTAGAGACCTCGGAGTTGTTGGTTATGCTAGACCTATTATTACTGAAGGTCATTGTATTGGTTGTCAACAATGTGTCAAATCATGTCCTGAAGGACTGATAACGGTTGATGCTGAACCCAATATCCACTTTGAAGCATGTATTGACTGCGGAAGATGCATTAATAGTTGTCCCACCAGCTCCATTACTTCAGAGGAACAAGGTTATCGAGTTATCATTGGAGGAAGATTAGGTAGAAGACCCCACCTTGCTCAACAATTAATAGAAGTTTCTAGTCTTGAAGAATTAGAAGATTTGCTTACTAAGTTGATTCAGGTCTACATGACATGGATTAAAGATGGCAAAAAAATTAGCCAACAGGTGGAATCATTAGGATGGGAAGGCGTAAAGGAATTACTTCTATTGACAGTAGGCAATCATTAACTTATCCTGTAAGTAGATTAAGAATTGAAGGGAGACTGAACATGGGAAAATTTCAATTAAAGGAACTATCGATGATGGCTTTAATCGTAGCTTCTATCTTTGTATTAGGTTATCTACTACTACCCTTAATGCAGATGTTACCTTTACCTGCTTTAAGAGCCCTTTTGGTAGCTCCTATTTATGGTAGTGGCGTTACTCTACTTACTAGAAAAATTGATAAATTTGGTACTGTCACAATGTTGGGGCTTGTGATAGGTGCTCTACTCAGTGTATTTTTTATATGGATGTTGATAATTTCTTTAATAGGTGGTTTTTTAACTGATGTAGTTATTCGACTGATCTTTAAAGGATATGCCTCAAAAAGGAGTATATGGATAGCCTCAGGTCTTTTCCCTGCCCTTCAACTTCCTTTAGCTTTTATTATGGTAGCCTATACCATAGGGGGGCCTTCTGGAGAACTTATTAGGCACCCCTTAGTAGTCACCCTCCCAACCCTCGTGACCTTTGGCCTTGGATATTTTACTTCGAAGGGACTAGATCGGATTTTATCAAATAGAGGTCTGTGAAAAATGTATAATTTTATTAAAAATATATGGAGGTAATTCAATGCCTACAGTTAGATTTTACTCTTTAAAGATAGAAGGTATGCATTGTAAAAATTGCGAAAAAATAATTGCTAAAAAATTAGAGTCTTTTAATATTACTCATTTTAAGGTTTCCTTTGAAACTAAATTATTAGAGGCTAGAATTAAGGAAGAGGAAATTAACACAGTTATAGAAACCCTCGAAATTTTAGGTTATGGGGTAACTAGAAACGCTTCTACAGTAGATGACTCTCATCAGGAAGCTATGCCCCATAAATGGACTATGATTTTAGGTTTTACTTTACTTGGGCTTTATTTAATAATTAAAAATACCATCGGTTTCAACTTTATTCCAGAAGTTAGAAACGATATGAGTTATCCCCTATTATTTATTGTTGGCATCCTTACCTCCCTCCATTGTCTATCTATGTGTGGCGGTATTGTTGTTTCTCAAAGTCTTGCATTTTCTCAAGAAGGTCAGGAAAAAAACTACTGGAAAACCATCAAGGCACCGGTACTATATAATCTGGGTAGAATGTTAGGGTATACACTGGTGGGAGCTGTTGTAGGTGCTATAGGGTCTGTTATCAGCTTCTCCCTCTCACTTCAAGGTACTATTACTATCTTAGCCGGCTTAATGATGCTCCTATTGGGATTAAGTCTATTGGACAGTTTTAGTTTCCTAAGAAGAATTATTAAAATCCCTACCCTGCCCCTACCTGACTTTATTAAGAAGGGTCTATTTAAGAATAACAAGGCCCCTTTTTTTATTGGACTAGCTACTGCAGTGATGCCCTGTGGACCTTTACAAACAATGCAACTTTATGCTTTAGGAACTGGTAGCGCTACCCAAGGGGCTTTATCAATGCTTATTTTTAGCCTTGGAACGGTTCCTTTGATGTTGAGCTTTGGAGCAATTAGCTCCTTGATAAGTGGTGGAACCTCTCGCAAACTCCTTAAATTTAGTGGTGTTTTAGTAATGGCGTTGGGTCTCATAATGGTTAATAGGGGAATGAGTCTTCAAGGAACCCCCCTCACAAGCTTAGTTTTCTCTACAGGCCAAACTGTTGAATCTTTTAATGGACAACTTCCTAAAATTGATGAAGAGGGGGTTCAAGTAATCCGAACCTCTGCCAATAATAGAGGGTATATCCCCAACACTTATATCATTGAAGTAGGAAAACCTGTAAGGTGGATTATTAGTGGAGATCAGGTTAATGGTTGTAATAATGCCATTTTCATACCAGAATTACAGATAGGGACCTCCGTCAAGGCAGGAGAAGATAACATTATAGAATTTACTCCTGAAAAAGAAGGGAATTTAGGCTTCACCTGTTGGATGGGTATGTTAAATGGTCGCTTTAAAGTTGTTGCACAATCTTAAGCTTCTTTAATTTTCGATAAATATATAACTTTTATGCTTATGTAAATATCATCATTTAAAAAGGGATTTCTCGAAAGAAATCCCTTTTTAAAATCCTATTATACATACATCATCTTCTAGCATTATCCTTCCGACTTCTACTTCTATTCTGATTCTTTCCTGTAAGAAGTTTTCTATTGTTTAGCATATCCTCATTGTCGATTGCACCAATTTCTCCAGCTAGTTCGTAATTCATTGCGTTAAAGAAGTTCTCATTCATATCTCTTAAACTTCTTCCTCTTTTAGTTTGTCCTCGTCTTGATTCTTTCTTAATCATTATTATCACCTCAGTGTTATTTTTAACTTGACCTATCTAAACATACTAGGAAATTTTAGGCTAAAATACTTTACTCATATTGCACTCTAATTATGGTTATGATAAACTTAAATCAGTAATAACGAAATCCGATAACGCAAATTGATAGCAATAAATCGACACTGAAAATAATAGCTTGATTTGAACTAGATCAATAATAATGGAAGCAAAGTAATAATTGAGTAAATTCATCTTTCACCTTTGCATTAGACGAATAAATTTCAGATTTATGGTAATATGAAATATCCTCAATTATTTAACTTAGAACAAAGTCTTCCTTCGGAAGATTTATATGATGACTTTATTGAAACTCATTACGTAAAGTTCTCTTATTTTAATAATAATTAAAGTGGAACTTTTCTATTCGTTATAAAAAACAAAGGAAGTGATTCTATTGTCAGAAAAGATTTTACGTAAATTGTTTTTAGGCTTTATTCATATTCATATTCTCCACCATGCTGCAAAAGAGCCTTTTTATGGAAGTTGGATGATAGAAGAATTAAAAGAGCACGGCTATGAAATTAGTCCAGGTACCCTCTACCCCCTTCTTCACAGTTTAGAATCTGATCAACTTCTTAAAATGCATGAAAAAGTTAATGAAGGTAAAATTCGCAAATATTACTCCATCACACCTATGGGAGCAGAGGTTCTAGAAGATGCAAGAGCCAAGGCCTATGAATTATTCAAGGAAATAAAAGAATAATTAAATCAAAGGAGGTGCAAAAGAATGTTTCAAATTAATAATCTAAAATACAAATCAATTTTAGACATTACAAATGTAAGGATTCCTAAGAATCAGATTACCTGTATCATAGGTGAAAGTGGAAGTGGTAAAACCACATTAATTCGATTGTTAAACAAACTTATTAGTCCAGATGAAGGTACAATTTTATATGAAGGTACCCATCTATCGAAAATTGATTCAGTTGAATTACGCCGAAAAGTTGTTATGCTTCCTCAGGCTCCTGCTATTTATTCTGGTACTGTAAGAGACAATTTATTAATAGGACTTCGCTTCTCTGAAAAGCCTTTGGCCTCCGACCCAAACCTACTGAATGCCTTGCAGATGGTTAATCTACAAAAGAGTTTAGATCAAAGTTCAGATAAGTTGTCGGGGGGAGAAAAACAAAGGTTAGCTTTGGCAAGAGTGTTATTAATGGACCCTGAAGTATTTTTACTGGATGAACCCTCCTCAGCCCTAGATGAAGAAACCGAAGAAACAATTATTATGAAGCTAGTAGAACACTGTAAAAACTATAACAAATCCCTTATTATGGTAACTCACTCAAAAAAAATTGCTAATCAGTTTGCTGATTTTATCATTGAAATTAAAAACGGAAAAATAGTTAATCGATAGGAGGTGCTTTATGGATCAAGTGATTCAGCTTCAGATGTGGCAAATGCTCTCTGCCTATATTTTCATTCTTTTATTATTATTTATTGTTCGACTAAAGGGTATTCCACGAGAAAAAGAAATTTTAATCGCAACAGTAAGGATGTCTTTACAGTTAGTTGCTACAGGGTACGTTTTAGTGTACCTATTTGACAACATAAACCCCTTCTATACCATACTTACAATCGCAATTATGGAGATTTTTGCAATATTCAACATTTTTAAACGAATGAAATTTAAATTAAATCAAAAATTGAAAAAGACCATTGCTTTATCAATGCTTATTGGAACCATGACAAGCTTACTTTATTTTCTATTAGTGGTTATTGGGTTAAGACCTTGGTACGATCCTCGTTACTTTGTGCCAATTGCTGGTATGATTATCGGTAATTCAATGACAGGTATAGCCCTCGGAGTAAGTAAACTTGTAGATGGAATGAAGGATCAACGTCACTTAGTGGAGTCCTCATTGATGCTAGGTGCAACCCCTAAAGCTGCAGCTGGAGACATCGTTAATAATGCCTTTGACTCTGCCATCTTACCCACAATTAATTCCATGGTAGGTATGGGAATCGTTTTTTTACCAGGTATGATGACTGGTCAAATATTATCTGGTATTTCTCCAATAACAGCAATAGAATATCAAATAGCAATTATGTTAGGTATTGTAGGAAGTGTTGCCTTAACAGTAATCTTATTTGTTCAGTTAGGATATCGTACTTTCTTTAATCATGAGCAACAATTAGTCCTCGATGAAGAATAATATGATCTATTATTAGGGCTATTAGAACAAAGCCTTCCTACGAAAGATTTAGTGGTAGGCTTGTGTTGAAATACATTACGGAAAATTATGACGATTGTAACCTTTAAAAGACCTTAATTTCCTATGTATTATAAGCTAAACTCCCTTCTATTTCGGTAGAAGGGAGTTATTTTAAGGCTTTATATTTTTATAAGGAATAAATATCAGAAAGTTCGATATTAATTTTCTCAACAAGATTTTTCGTATAGTCGTGGCTATCTAATTCTATACTCTCTTCTTCTAATACGATTACTGGAAGCTTTATTAAAAATTCACTTCCGATTCCCTTCTTAGACTGTACCCAAATCTGTCCATTTAACTTATCAATTAGGCTTTTTACTAGAGATAATCCGATACCGGTACCTTCAACTTTTCTATGTAAAGAAGCGTCAATTTGTCTAAACCGATCAAAGATCGTGTCTAGCTTATCCTGTGGTATTCCAATACCTGTATCTTTAATCGAAATTAGGATATGATCATCTTGGTCAAAAATCGTAACATACACATGTTTTCCCGATTCCGTATATTTAATTGCATTGGAAAGTAAGTTGAGTATAATTCTCTCTATAATGTTAATGTCACAAGCCATAATCTTCTCTTCTACATCAGTATCAAAGGTTATACTAATTCCTTTATTTTGTGCCAGTACAGCTATTGATTGGGTAATTTCTTCAATTATATATATAATATTATAATTTTTATATTTAATATTTAATGCATCTGCATCTAGTTTTGATATATCTAGCAAATTATTAATTAATCTAAGTAAACGAAAACAATTTTGTTTCATCATGGGAATCCATTTAACAACTTGATTGAAATCTAATTCATTAAGGTCATCTTGCTTATAACAATCTATTAATTGAATTGTACCTAAAATAACATTTAAAGGAGTTTTAAACTCATGGGAAATGTTCGAGAAAAACTCTGCTTGCAGGCGTTCATGTTCTTGTGACTTAGCTAAAAGTACATTGTTTTCTTCTATCGTATACAGTAAAGCTTCTTCTGCCATTTTACGATTAGTTATATCTGTATGGGTTCCAGATATTCTTATGGGTTTTCCCTTCTGATCCCAAATTGCTTTACCGCAATCTTGCACCCACATAATATCGCCAGTTTTCATCACAACTCTATATTCAACATTATATTCAGGAATTTTCCCATTAATATAGGATGTAATTGTATTTTTTACCCATTTACGATCTTCAGGATGAATTACATTTTCCCACCCTTTTACCGTATTAGGTAATTCATGACTGTTATATCCTAATTTTTCCTTCCATTTAACAGGCAACACTACCTTATTATTGGTTATATCCCAATCCCACAGACCATCGGTGGTATTATTAATTACAAACTTATATTGCTCTTCGTAAGAGTCAACTTGATATTGTAGTACGTTGATGGTTTCAATGTTTTTACTAATGAGGTGATACATTAGGAGGGCGGAAATAATTACGAAAACACTTCCTTTAGTTATTTGAAGAATTATAGCTTGAGTATTATTCTTTACAATTAAGTCAATTAGCTTATCAGAGAAGATAATCCAAACTATTGATAATAGTGCATAGATCCCTATAGTTTGTACTAGATTATATCTTTTGGTTAAATCTACTTTCTCTACTTCTGTATTACTGAATACACCCATCCCTTATTCCCCCCCGTAAAACCTCAGCCCCTAAAGTTTCTTGTGGACTAAAACATTTTACTTTAATAACTTCATTTTTTCGACATCGATTTTACATTAATACGTGTCGAATTAAATGGATTTATGTAAAAAAAAATAAGATTTACTGTTAATTTGGAATTTAACAAATCATAATTAAATTATATTATAAGTTCACATATTTATCCATACCTAAATAATTTTTTTTTTTGAATATTCTAAGGAAATATGCTATTTTTTTAACAATTCACTATTTCATCTCCTTCTTTTAGCTTGTTTCAAAGGCTTTTATGTCATTATTTTACATATTTTAATTTGTTATACGATATTATCCATTAATAAAAGCCCTCTATAATACAAGAGAGCTCCATAATATATATACTGTTTAAGTGTATATTTATTAATTCTAGTGTTTCATATCGCTTATTTTCTCAATTTTACATCACTTTTTAACTAAAATGTTAGTTTATTTAATCAAAATTCAAAAAAAACTACAACTATTCCACATAAAATAAACGTATCTTACTTTACTGCGTATACTTTTTATTCTACTCCTAAATCATCAACCTCTATATGATTTAAAATTTGTTTTAAAAGTTTCATTTCTTCTTTACCTAAAGTAATACCCTTTCCCATTTTTTCATGTTTCTCATCCCAGTCCCTAATATCAACTTTGGGTTTTCTGTTATTCCAACTAATTATATTAATTTCTCTTTTCCAACCCTTGTTCCCCTCTCCTATAATTCCTATATGCCTAATAATATCATATTTAATTTCAGCCATCTCTTTATCCCTACCTTTCCATAGAATCAATTACTACTTCTAGACTAATTTTATAAATCCTCCATTTTCTTTTAACCATTTCCTCAATTCATTATAATCAGGGATATAATACGCTACTAAGCTCCAGAAATTTTTGGAGTGATTCATCTCTTTTAAATGACATAGCTCATGAACTACGACATAGTCGATTATTTCGATAGGAGCCATAATCAATTTCCAATTTAAATTAATATTTTTCTTTGAACTACAGCTACCAAAGCGACTTTTTTGCTCTTTAATTCTAACACTCAAAGGATATAAGTTTGTTTCTTTACTTAAACGATCTAATCTTTCCTTTAAAAGGCTATCAGCTTCTTCTCTATACCATCTTGTTATTACCTGTTTAATATTTGCTTCCTCATCATTTTCATCAATCAGCTTCAATAGAATCTTATCATCACTAATTTCTATTAAATTCTTCTTCCCGCCAATGTTTTTTATGATATTTAATCTATATTTTTCTCCTAAGTAAGGAAATAATTCGCCATCTTTATATATCAACTGGTTTTTGGCAGTAACCTCAACTTCTTGCAACTTTTTCATAATCCACTGACTATTCTTCCTTACTACTTCCTCTATTTGCTTTTTAGTAGCAAAATGAGGAGCTAATATCCTCACTCCATCCTTTAGTCTAATAGAGATTCCTATCGTTCTTCGATTACTTTTCGTTATTGTGTAGGAAATTGTATGTTCATCTATATGAATTTTATTCTTTTTCATTTACTCTATTCTCCAGTTAATTTCTCCAACACCTAAGGACCTTAATATTTCATTTACTTTAGAAAATGGTCTACTTCCAAAAAAACCTCTATTTGCCGACAAAGGGCTTGGATGAGGAGATTTTATAATATAATGATGATTAGAAGTTATTAGCGCCTCTTTATCATGGGCATTTTTTCCCCATAAAATAAATACAACTGGTTTTTCTCGATTATTTAATAATGTAATAATGCTATCAGTAAAAACTTCCCAACCAATTTTTTTATGGGAATTAGGCTGTCCTTCTCGAACTGTAAGGATGGTATTTAATAATAAAACACCTTCTTCTGCCCATTTTGCCAAATAACCATGTTCTGGAATAATATAGCCTAAATCATGATTTAATTCTTTAAATATATTTTTTAATGATGGTGGAATTTTTACGCCTGGCTTAACTGAAAAACTTAAGCCATGGGCTTGACCCTCACCATGATAAGGATCTTGTCCTAAAATAACCACCTTTGTATCGTCATAAGAAGTCAAAGCTAGTGCATTAAAAATATCTTCTTTTCTAGGATATACCTTATAGGTCGAACACTCCTCATCAAGTTTCGCCTTTAACTTCATATAATGATCTCCCTTAAAGTTCTCTTTAAGAAGTTCCTTCCAATCATTATCTATTTTTATCATCCCAACAACCTCCTTCATCTACTTGAGGAAATTACATAGCACCATAACTCGGAATTTATATTCCTTTTATACAATATAAAACTAATCATCCAGTGGGAAGTTATGCATTTCCTTACGATAACTAATCTTTCATACTCCTATTTTATCATATTATTTATATGTTAAATTATCCATCTGATCATATTCAGTTTTTTCCCATGAACACATTTATTCCCATTAGAATAAACTATTTTATAGGGCTTCTATTGTATTGCGATCTTATGTGAAGGGAGTGTCTTCCTATGAGTTTTATAAGTGATTTAATAGCCGATCGATTTAGAGATCAAAGTTTCGACATAGCAAAGCAAGACTATAAATTTATGATTATCAAAAAGGCAAAGGAAGAGATTAAAGAAAAACACCCCAATGCAAAATTAATTGATATGGGAATTGGTGAACCTGACCTGCCAGCTGATTCAGAAATGGTTGAAATCCTTTGCCAAGAAGCTGGAAAGTCCGAAAACCGCTGGTATGCCGATAATGGTATTAAAGAATTTCAATTGGCAGCTGCTCATTATCTTAATCGTATTTTTGGCATTAATCATATTAATCCCCAAGAAGAAATATTACACGGAATAGGGGCAAAATCAATTTTGTCTATGCTCCCCCTATGTTTTATTAATCCTGGAGATATTACTTTAACAACAGCCCCCAGTTACCCCATCATAGCCACCCACACTAAATATCAAGGGGGCGTAGTTTATGAACTTCCACTAACAAAGGCTAATAATTTTTACCCTGACTTTACAAACATCCCAAATGTTATATTATATCGTTCTAAATTACTTTATATTAATTATCCAAATAACCCTACTAGTCAAGTGGCAACAGAAGATTTCTATAAAAAAGTTGTAGAGTTTGCCCATAAAAATAACATCGTTGTTGTCGCAGATTCTACCTATTCAACCATTACCTTTGATGGTGAAAGACCTTTAAGTTTCCTATCAATTGATGGCGCAAAGGAGGTTGGTGTTGAAATCCATTCCTTATCAAAAGCCTTTAACATGACGGGTTGGAGATTAGCCTTTATTGCAGGTAATGCAGATGCAATCAGCATTTTTAGTGTAGTTAAAGCTAATTCAGATTCTGGACAGTTTAGAGCTATTCAAAAAGCTGGCATATACGCCTTAAATCATCCTGAAATAGCTGAAAAAAACAGTTCAAGATATTCCAGGCGATTTGATCTATTAATTGATGCTTTAAGAGAAGTAGGCTTCCAAATTGATAAGCCCAAGGCTACCTTTTATTGTTATCTTCCTATCCCTAAAGGAACAAAGGATGGTGTTATTTTCAATAGTGCAGATGAGTTTTGTATGTATTTATTAAAAAAAGCCTTTATATGTACTGTTCCTTGGAATACTCCCGAACCATATATTAGAATGTCGGTAACTTTTGAAGCCAATGGGATCGAAGAAGAAAAAAGAATTATAAATGAGTTAAAGGAGCGATTACTAAAGCTGAATTTAGTGTTTTAATAGGAAAACCCCCTGTATTGATTTTGATTATCAATTTAGGGGGTTTTAATAAGTTGAGGGATTTCCATAATACCCAACAATGACTAGTAATTAATTGCCATTAAATCTAAAGGTGAACCTTCTCTTATGATATCCTGTAGATCATAAACTGATATCGGGAAGAATGGAATACCATATACATAGGGGGTAATTTCATACAATTGGAAAAAAATCACTAAAGATTTGTCTGCTATGTAGTAATCTTGGTCTGGAGCTATGCCTGGAAAATCCCCCAACAATGGAATATCCCTTCGTTTAATCTGGGCTGCAACATTTTCTGATATTACTTTTACATAATCACTATCGGGCTTAAAAAGATCCTTTAAGTCATAGCTTTTGCCTGTCTCGATATTAAAGGTTAATCCCTTTACCACCGTTGTTCCATGGGCAGCTCGATATGGGTAATGATATACTGCAATTGTTAAGCTTAAAATCCCTCTTTCATTGGTCTTGATCTCATACCAACCATCAACGGTTGTGCTTGGATATTGAAAATATCCTGTATCCACAATTAGTTTATGGACTAAAGCATAGATATGATAGTTTATTTTTTGTTCTACCCATGGATTAGGAAGTCCTACTACAGCAGGATAATTTACCGTCAAATTATGGGCAACAATTCTTTTAGTCATGATTTGAGCGGGATGCTTTACAAAGTTCATTATTTACACCTTCCCTTCATCAGAATATATCTATACATTCTATGCTGATGAAGGGGGTTTGGTTAATCAAAATAGAAAAAATATTATTTAAATCTCAAAACGATAGCCTACACCCCAAATTGTATGGATATATTGCGGGTTAGATGGCACTAATTCAATTTTCTCCCTAAGTTTTCTAATATGAACCGTAACAGTTGCAATATCTCCTATTGAATCCATTCCCCAAACCTTATCAAAAAGTTCTTCCTTTGTATAAACTCGATTAGGATTAGAAGCTAAAAAGGTCAATAAGTCAAATTCTTTTGTAGTTAAGGTCACTTCTTTTTCGTTCATATAAACTCTTCGTGAACTTTTATCTATGGTCAAACCCCTTACCTTTATTTCTTCCTTTTCTCCTTTATTATTTCCTGAAAGCCTTTCATATCTAGCAAGATGGGCCTTAACCCTTGCTACTAATTCTCCTGGACTAAAGGGTTTTGTAATATAGTCATCGGCTCCCAATCCCAAACCTCTTATTTTGTCTACATCTTCCTTTTTAGCTGAAATCATCAAGATTGGTATGTCCTGTTCTTTACGAATTTCCTTACAAATTTCAAACCCATCCATTCTGGGTAACATAAGGTCTAGTATTATTAAGTCATATTTCTCTTTTTTTGCTTGTTGTAATCCGATGTCTCCCTGTTGTTGAATATCTACTGAAAATCCGTTAATCTCTAAATAATCCCTTTGAAGCTCTGCAATTGTCACCTCATCTTCAATGATTAGTATTCTCTTCACTGATTTCACCTCCGTCTATTTCCTTCCATTCCTTTAGTGTGAATATAATACTTGTTCCACGATCCACTTCACTTTTAGCCCATATTTCGCCCCCATGCTCTTGAATAATCCGCTTAGCTATAGCGAGTCCAAGACCACTTCCACCTGTATTTATATTTCTTGATGGGTCCACTCTATAAAAACGATCAAATATAAAAGGAAGATATTCTTCGGGAATCCCTTGTCCATTATCCCTAATTTCCACCATTATATTGCCAGTAGCCTTTTTCTCTAAATAAACATCAATTACTCCATTTTCTTTGTTCATGTACTTTACTGCATTTTCTACGATATTTCCAATTACCCTTTTAATCTTCTCACGATCAGCTAAAACCCGCAGGTGCTCCCCCTGCTGGCCTTTAAAGGCTATTTTTACACCTCTATACTCTAGATCAAACTGTAACTCTTCAGTAAGATCAAGTAAGAATTGCCCTATATTAACATTTTCAAAATGAAAAGGTAGTCTTTTAATATCTAATTTAGAATATAGAAGTAATTCGTCAATTAGACGATCCATATCATTTGCTTTGGTATAGATGGTTTTTATATAACGTTCTTGTTTTTCTGGCGAGTCTGCTACTCCGTCCATAATCCCTTCCACATAACCCTTAATGGCAGTCACCGGCGTTTTTAAATCATGGGAGATATTAGACATTAATTCATTTCTATTTCGCTCATATTCTAATTGTAATCCAATTGACTCTTTAAGTTTGAGGCGCATTTCTTCAAAAGCAATACTAAGTTGGCCAATTTCATCTTTTGAACTTCCTTTAATGTGAAAGTCTAGATTCCCCTCTTTAATTTGATTTGCTGCATCTTCTAAAACCTTAAGGGGCTTTAATATACTACGGGAAACTAGCAATGTTAAAGTCCCATTTGTTATAATAATTACCCCTATAATTACAATAAAAAGAGTTAACATATAACGCTTTAAATTAGCTACAATTAAACTCATATTAATTATTAAAAACAAACTTCCTTCAGAAGAATCCTCAAAGTAAAAATCCTGTTGTCTGACTAAAAATGGTTGTCCTTGCACAAAAATTCTTCCATCCCTTTCTTCTAACATTTCAAAAGGGGGAAGCTTATCTATTAAATCAAGTGATTTTAGCATTTCTGATAGGTAGACTACCTCATGATCTTTTCTAATAATAATTCCAGTATTCATTTCACTTAACTCTGCATCTATTTTTTTTAGATACCCTATATTTCTAAAGGCTTCTGGGTTCATCTCCCTTAGTCGGCTAATTTCATCAATTAAGAGGGAATTTTTGTCCATAAATTCTAAAATAGGACTTTGATTCAATTGGATATTATATGCTTCTTCAATCTCCGTAATAAAGTATCTTGATATAAAGCCAGCTGCTAAAACAGATATAATGATGGGAATAATCAGCATAGCTGCGTAGGATGCCCTTAGGCGGTCTCTTATCGACATGCCCCTCCCCCTTTCTTATTCATAACGTAAAGCATCTATAGGATTTAAGGCTGCTGCTTTCTTTGCTGGATAAATTCCGAAAAATATTCCAACAGCAGAAGAAAATACAATAGCACCAACTATTGATGACAAGGATATGGCCGGTGGAAAGTCGGCAAACCTACCGATGATTTGAGCTCCGATAATTCCCAATGTCATACCTATTAAGCCTCCAATTAAAGAAATAATCGCTGATTCCATCAAGAACTGTAGCATAATATCCTTAGTGGTGGCACCAATGGCCTTTCTTATTCCAATTTCTCTAGTTCTTTCTGTTACAGATACCAGCATAATATTCATTACACCTATTCCCCCCACCAAAAGGGATATGGCTGCAACGGCCCCTATAAAGGCTGTAAAGATACCAATCACTGTATTAATTTGTTCCAGTTGAGATAGAGCATTTTCTGCATGATATACATCTCTCCCTCTATTACTATGCCTTGCCTCTAGTACATTGACCGCCCCAGTTCCTGCAATTTCCCCTTCGGCTTGGGTTGTTGCCATTAATGAAAGGGCATCTATTCTAAAATTGTCGGGATAAAGGTTATTTAAAAAAGTAATAGGTACTGTGGCCATTAGAGGCATATTTCTGTGGGCTCCTGCAAAGGGCATTGATATACCGGGGGTTACTCCAATGATTGTTGCTTTTTTAGGAGCAGAGCTGCTACCTATTAAAAGACTATTCCCCACAACATCCTCATAGCCAAATAAATAGATGGCTGAATCTACATCGATCAGCACTACTGGTCTTCCTTCTATATATTCCCGTTCGTTAAAGAACCTACCATACAATATTTCTACATTATTAATGTAATAAAGTTCTGGACTTCCACCACTTATACTAGCTGTTCTACTTTTATTCTCAACAGTAGCTATTCCTCTTCTCTGGTGGGTTGGTGAAATATATTGAACTGTATCTACCCGCTCCCCAATTTGTCTTATATCTTCTAAAGTGATATAGTCACCTGCTTGAGCGACGCTTCCATCTACCCTTATATTGATGGTGGATGCACCAATCTTTTCAAACTCACCAGTAATGGCCCTTTGTCCCCCTTGTCCGAGGGAGACAATTGTAATGACAGAACTTATTCCAATAATGATTCCAAGCATGGTAAGGAAGGATCTCATTTTGTTTGATTTAATGCTGATTAAAGCCATTTTAACATTTTCAAAAAAATTCATCCTATCCCTCCTTATAATAGAATCCTATTCTGTACTTGCATATCTTCAACAATTTTTCCATCCCTAAAACTAACAATTCTTTTACAATGTTGAGCAATTTCTGGCTCATGGGTTACCATAATCACTGTTGCCCCCTCATCATTTAGCTGTTGAAAAATCCTCATAATTTCAATTGAAGATTTAGAATCTAGATTACCTGTAGGTTCGTCGGCCATTATGACATTAGGTCTATTCACTATCGCCCTTGCTATTGCTACTCTTTGTTTTTGCCCACCAGATATTTCATTTGGTCTATGGGTCACTCTGTCCTTTAAACCGACCTTTTCTAATGCCTCCATTGCCCTTTCTCTTCTTGTCTTAAAAGGAACACCTGAGTAAGTCATCGGTAACTCTACATTTTCTAAAATATTCATTCTTGGCAGTAGATTAAAGGCCTGAAAGACAAACCCAATTTCTTTGTTCCTAATAGTGGCTAATTCTCCATCGGTCATATTAGAAACATCTTTATGATTCAAGGTATATTTTCCACTATTGACTCGATCTAGACACCCTAAAACATTCATTAGGGTAGATTTACCCGACCCTGAAGGTCCCATAATTGCTGTAAATTCTCCTTTATCTATTTTCAAACTAATATCATCAAGGGCATTAAAGCTCTCTTCCCCCGATTTATAGGTTTTAATTAAATTATTTACTTCAATCATCTTCCTCTGCCCCCTGCTTCATCTGTAACTAGACTACCATCCCTTAAGGTTGCCCTCGGGTTTATGATGATGGATTCTCCTACTTGAAGCCCTTCTATCACCTCAGCTTCCATATCAGACTCTAAACCAAGGGTAATTTCCCTTTCTCTAGCCTTTTGATCCTCTACTACAAACACATAATAACGCCCATCTCTGTCTCTTCTTATACTTTCAGCAGGGATTTTAATAACATGATTGGCTTCTCCTACTAAAATATCTATATCTACACTAAAGTCCACTTTTAAATTTGTAGCCTCTTCTTTGATAGCAACTTCTATCGCTAATAGGGTCTCGTTACCTCCTGCCGATACAGATCTTCTGGCAACGGGATGCAGAAAAGACACTTCTCCTTGATAAGTTTCATTTCCATTCTTAATAATGGCAGGTTGTCCTACCGCAACAATGTTAGCATCATATCGACCAATAGAAGCCTCTGCCTTTAAATTTGTAATGTCCTGCACAATAACAGCCGGTTGTGCACCGGTGCTTGCTCCCCCTGCTACCACTGTAACATCTGTCACAACCCCTCTATTTTCAGAGACAATCTTATCCTTATTCTCGCTTATTTTTTCCTTTGTGGACGCTACTGTTAGTTGTGCCAATTCAACAGCATTATCTGCTTGTTTAAGCCGCTCTTGAGATATAGGTTGCAAACTACTTTTCTGTTGTTTTAGTCCTTCAATTCTGGTTAAATCTAAAGGGTTATCTGATGCTTCTAGTTCTTTTAATTCTTCTTCTAATTCTCTAATTCTATCTAAAATTTGCTTGTTCTGATTAACTAGCTCTTGTCTTTGAAGCACTGCATTACTGTATTGTATTTCTGCCTGTCTAAGGGTTGTCGTTAGATCCTGCACTTCATAAGATACCAATACATCACCAATTTCTACAGTATCCCCTACGCTAACATGTACCTCCTTAACTCGCCCTTGCAGCCCAAAATACTCCTTACTATCTTGAGATTTTATAATTGCAGTTGTTGACAAATAGGCTTTTAAATCGCCTAATGCTACTTGACTGGTCCTAACCTCTACAAATCTGTTTCTATTTCTTACCATACCTCTTGCAAAAATGCCTCCCCCTAATAATATCACAATCGCTATTATCATAAGCCATTTCTTTTTCATGTTGGCCCTCCCCTATTTTAATCATACTATCATTGTAACCTATTAATCTAAACCTGATATAAATCAAATATTAATTTTTTCTAAACAGTTTGTCTTTTATTTCCTCTTCTATTATTTTCAATGGATTAGTCCCTTATCCCTTTATCTTATTTCTTATCATTATAATAATTATAATGAGGATGTTTCATCATACCCCAACCATGAATCTATATAGGTTTATGTAAACATGAAGCAGAGGATGAAATGCTGAAGGTTAGTGGTCAAAATCTTAAATCAAGGCAGTCCCTTTGTTATAACTGATCGTAAAAGATAATGCTTTTTATTAAAAAAGGTAATTTTTAAGTTTTCTTTTTGAGGGTATACAGTATAATATAGTAGTGGCAAACAATAAAAAATTTAAGGGGGAAAAAACTTGAAAAAATTTAGTCTAATCTTTATGCCTATTTTGCTTTTATTTACATTATTTTTTATAGACTATTTTTTAATGCCTGTATGGTCATTAAATTTTTCTTTTACATTGTTAATTTTATTTCTACTATCTCTAATGATCTCTGGAATGATAATCTTACTATTTCGCCACAAAGTATCTTACTTTAGCTTAATTTTGGTGGGCTTAGTTATACTTCTTGCCATTGGACAATTTTTTAGAAGTTCTAGTATTTTTAATCACCAAGATAAAAGGGCTTTAATTGGAGATATTACAGAGAAACAATTTTCAACAGAGATTTCACCTCTTGATCTTTCAAAACTACCTGAGGTTACTCCTACGATGGCATTAAACCTTGGAGATAAACGTCTAGGAGAAGATTTGGCCTTGGGAAGTCAAGTAACCTTAACAGAATTTTGGGCTAATCATGTAGATGGTGAACTATATTACGTTGCACCTTTAGCCCATTCGGGTTTCTTTAGATGGATGGATAACAGAGAAGGTACCCCTGGTTATGTCATAATTAATGCGGCTAACCAGCGGGATGTTAGATTAGTGAGGGAAGTAAATGGTGAACCGATACGGATTAAATATCAACCCGATGGATATTTAGGAGATGATTTAAAACGTAAAATTTATCGAGCAGGTTATCGAAATGTTGGATTAACCGATTTTTCCTTCGAACTTGATGATGACTTTAATCCCTATTGGGTTGTTACTCTATACAAAAATACCATAGGTGCTTCTGGTAGAAACCCTATTGGTGTCGTAATCGTCGACCCTCAAACTGGTGAAATGGAAGAATATAGCTTAGATAATATGCCTAGCTGGGTAGATCGGGCTATCCCGCTAAAAACTGCTGTGGAGCAAATTAACTATTGGGGTCGATTTGTTAATGGTTGGTGGAACCCATCTAAACGGGGCATTCTTCAAACTACCGATGGTACAAATATTGTCTACAATGAAGGACAAAGCTACTATTATACAGGAATTACTTCTGCTGGTGCAGATCAGTCTACTATTGGCTTTATGTTAGTAGATACAAGAACTAAAGAGTCTGTATTATATAGAATATCTGGTGCTACCGAAAGGGCTGCCATGAGGTCTGCTGAAGGAGCCGTACAACAATTTGAATATGAAGCTACCTTCCCGATTTTAATTAACCTAGAAGGAGAGCCTACCTATTATATGACATTGCTAGATAGACAAGGGCTAATTAAGCAGTTTGCCTTTGTTAATGTAAGGGATTATAGTATAGTTGGTATTGGAGAAACTAAGAACCAAGCTAGTTCCAACTATGTTAGCCGTTTAAGGGATCAAGGTCAATGGTCTCCTATCGAAAATGTTTATGATGAAGTTGACTTAGAAGGAACTGTTGTAAGAATTGGTACTTCTATTGTTGATGCTGCCACCTACTATTATTTAATTTTAGATACAATGGAGGATAAAATCTTTATTGCACCCCTAACCATGAGTAACCATCTTCCATTAACTAAAGAAGGGGACAGAGTAAAAGTAAGCTACTATAATAGTCCTGCCGAGAGTATAAACTTATCTAACTTTACGAACTTTAATATAGGTTCAACTTCACCCAACAACTAAATAATCATAAATAATCATGTATTACTCATTAAAGCTAAGTAGATAAGTTTACAATTTCATTCCATAAAAATACCTCCTAAGATCACAAAGTATTTTAAATTAGTACTTTGTCCACTTGGGAGGTATTTTATAATAATCGCCTCTAAAAAGATCGCCTACTTTATCTAAACAACTTAAGCTTATCTAAACACCTTAAATTTATCTAAACAATAAGTTTATCTAAATAAATAACGTCTTCGTCTTCTTCTATTTCTTAAAATCCCCTTAACTAATAAAACAAATACCATAATGATTATTACTAAAATTCCAATCATCCAAACCAATAGAGGGACTCCTTTTACAGGATTAATTCTACCTGCAACATCCCTATAATATTCTGGAATTACTGGAATTCCATCTTGTCCTCTCTCTAACGAAGCCGCATATTCTACAACTGTTTGCCAAACCTTTAGCTGCTTATCTCCATCATAAACCTCCAATGTATGGAAATCTTCAAAGGCTATTGGGTTCCCATCTTGATCCTTTGGCACAATTTCCAATTGAGGAAGTAGTTCTCCTGCCATTGGCAAGAAGGATAGAATATAAGAGTCTGCTACCACATGATAAAGGGTAGAGTCTCCCTTCTTCAGTGGGATATAGTTTTCACCATCAAATGATTGTATTCCCTCACCTGTATATAACTCAGCCTTTTTAACCGATCGAACAGAAGGAACAGGTATGTCCTTTACTGGTACATTCAACAGTACCACATCACTAGGATTAAAATCATATCTTAAACCAGAGAACTGTAGAAAATATATGTCTCCCATTAGCTCTGAAATTAAATTAGCAACTTCTAATGATCTTCTAATCTCATCTCCAGTAAGATAAAAAGAGGTAATGGGGTATCCCGCATAACCATCGGAACCGTATCCTAAACTAATTAGAGCCGATAGGTCATAAAAAGCGATTTGACCTTTAGAATAGTCCATAGAGCCTGGTATTAAACTTCCTCGTATTGACCCATTTGCCTGAATAGCAACATCAACCCGCTTGCCAGTTTTTTCAGTAGTAATCAACCGCATAGCATCGGTAACAAAATTTCCGAAGGGGCTTTCTTGTAGGGCTAAGGTCTCTAACGTGAAATCCGATTTAACTACAATATCCATCATGTCATTAAATTTACCATCGGTAAAATAACTAATTAATAGATTTAGTTCTTCGGTATAACCAGCAATTAACTCTACTATTTCTGGATCACTTGGTATACTACTATCCATTAGCATTAAAAAGGGTTGTTCTAATTCTTGATTTCTGTAACGTAGCTTTCCTGTTTGGGGGTTATAAGCTAAGTCTACCCTACCTAAATACTTTAGATAGGCTCCTGCCTGTAGGATCATTGTCTCCTCCACCCAGATAGGTTGATGTAGTTCTGTATGACTATGTCCCCCAATAATTACGTCAATTCCCTCTACTTCTTTAGCTAAAACCTTATCCTCTTCTAATCCAGAATGGCTCACAGCCATGACTAAGTCTACCCCTTGGGCCTTAAGATCAGCAACTGCCTTTCTTGCTGTTTCTTTTTGGTCTTTAAAGGTAAAGGGTTTAGTATCTGCTGAAACGACTATGGCCTCTTCACCGATAAATCCAAAAAACCCAACTTTTAAGCCATTTTCCATTTCTACAATATGATATTCCCTATATAGATCATTCTTCATCATGGGATGGTTAGGGTCTACCTGAATATTAGTTGCCAGTACAGCTGTTGTTGTGTGGGCCTCTGGATACCCTGCTGCCGTTAGATAGTTAGTAAGAACCTCAGTTCCATAGTCATATTCATGATTTCCAATGGTGGTCACATTGTAGCCTAATTTTTGCATAATTGTAAGTTCTGCCCCATGCCCTCTAGGGATTAACCAACTGAAGGCAGTACCCCCAATAAAGTCTCCCCCTGAAACCAACAATACCTCTTCTCCTAAAGCTGCCTTTTCTTCCCTTATTTGCTTGATGGCTGTAGCTAATCTAGGAAAGCCGCCTATTGCTGTATTTGGTAATGTAGGGTGGTAATCTACTGCCGATGAGTGGGGAATTAGTTGGGAATGTTCATCATTAGTATGCAGTAATGTAAAGTAAATTTCAGATTCAATTAGGGTAGGGCTAGTTCCGCCTGAAGTTCCTTCGCTCCATAATGGTAGTCCCCCTAAATATGCAATTGTTATGAATAGAACAGTGCAAAAAGCCACATGTTTTTTTAAACGATTCATCTTTTGGTCCCCCTCATCATAATTTAAGTGCTTAAAACTATGCTACCATAGGGCAGGGCTATTACACAAGATATCGTACAATTCCAACAAAGTGGAAGACGCTACCCATTAATACAAAGCCATGCCAAATTGCATGATTATAAGGGATTTTTTTAATGGCATAAAAAATCGTTCCAAAAGTGTATACTAAACCTCCCGCTAGTAACCATCCAAAAAAGCCAAAGGGCATGATTTGAAGAATTGGTCTCACAGCAACGATGGCGATCCAACCCATCAAGATGTAGAGACTTAAGGATACAAACTTATGTTTATCAAAACTTTTAAAGGTAAGTATCTTATAGAGGATTCCTGCTATTGCAATACTCCAGACAGCAACTAGGATTCCTATTCTCCAATACCCCCTCATGGCAATTAAAGAAACTGGTGTGTAGGTTCCTGCAATAAATAGAAATATGGCAGAATGGTCAAATACCCTTAGGACCTTTTTAATTTTTTCTTTTTGAAAACTATGATAAAGGGTAGAGGCGCTATAAAGGGCAATAGAACAAAGTCCATATATGCTAAAGGCGATAATTGAAACTGCGCTTCTTTGCTGGATAGCTAAGACTAGTAATACGGTTAAAGTGACTATACTAAAGAGAATACCGATGCCATGGGTAATGCCATTGGCAATTTCTTCTTTTATTGAATATTTTTTTAATGCACTTGGTAGATTTTGTTTTTGTTCCTTCATAAAAAAATCCTCCTTTTTAAATAGATATGTATACTCTCTTTAATAAAATATTCCCTATCAAATTTTCTAGCTAACAAAATATTTCATTTAAATTTTCCACTGGTTTACAATTCTTCTTAATTTCATTTTATCATAAATTATAGACATAAGAGTAGTATAACATTCCGAAAGATTTTGCATTAATTACTACCATTACAACATTTACTGCAGCTAAGCTAAAATACTCTTGTTTTTTGCTGTTTTTCAACATAAAAAAACCTTCTCAACAACGTTAAGAAGGCTAAAGTATTATGAAATTTTTTTACAATTTTTATAAATCAATTTTTATTCTGGTATTTCAATATCAAAATAATTTTTAGAATTATTAAAGCTAATATTCTCTACTATCGGTCCTAAGTGATCTAGGTCATAGGGAAGTTCTCCATCCATAACCCATTCCCCTATTAAGTTACTTAAAATTCTTCTAAAGTATTCGTGTCTTGGGTAAGACAAGAAACTTCTTGAGTCGGTAAGCATACCAACAAATCTACCTAATAAACCTAAGTTAGCTAAAGCACTCATCTGTTGTAGCATTCCCTCTTTTTGATCATTAAACCACCAACCAGAACCAAATTGAATTTTACCAGCTACCCCGCCACCTTGGAAGTTTCCAATCATTGTTCCTAAAACATAATTATCTTTTGGATTTAAGCAGTAGATGATTGTTTTCGGTAGTTGGTCTTCGACTGCTAAACTATCTAAGAATCTAGATAATGGTATTGCTACAATTTCATCATTAATTGAATCAAATCCAGTATCTGCTCCTAAGCTATTAAACATTCTAGTATTATTGTTTCTTAAAGCACCAATGTGAAGTTGCATTGCCCAACCATACTGATTATATTTTTTAGCCATGAATTGTAATGTATAGGTTTTAAATTTGTTAACGTGTGCATAAGATACCGCTTCATGCTTCAATACTTTTTCAAAAATCTCTGTTACTTCTTCTATGTTTGTATCTTCATAGAAAACTGTATCTAAGGCATGGTCTGAAACTCTACAACCAACCTTATGGAAATAATCTATACGTGCGCCTAATGCTTCTAAATATGCAGGGTAATCTATAATATCAATATTAGATACCTTCTTTAATTCTTCAAACCACTTGTCAAAGCCTTCTCGGTCAATGTTTAATCCTTTATCAGGTCTAAAGGTTGGAAGAACAGCCACGTTAAAGTCTTTGTCTTCTTTAATTAAGGTATGGTACTCTAATGAATCTATCGGATCATCAGTTGTACAAATTACCTTAACATTAGACTTTTTAATCAATTCTTTTGGTCTAAAGTCATCAGTTGCCAACAACTCATTACATTTATTCCAAATTTTATCAGCCGTAGCTTCACTTAGTATATCATAAATGCCAAAGTATCTTTGAAGCTCTAAATGAGTCCAGTGATAAAGGGGGTTGCCGATACACATAGAGATTGTTTTTGCCCATGCCATAAACTTTTCATAATCACTTGCATCACCAGTAATATACTTTTCATCAATTCCGTTACTTCTCATTGCCCTCCACTTATAGTGGTCTCCACCTAACCATACTTCAGTAATATTCTTATATTTTTTGTTAGCATGGATTTCTGCTGGATTTAAGTGACAGTGATAATCATAAATAGGCATATTTTTAGCATAATTATGATATAGTTCTTCTGCCACTTTGTTTTTTAACATAAAGTTCTCATCCATAAATTTCTTCATACTCTCACCTCAATTTTATTATTTATACTACAATATACTTCCCCACTCATACTATACCCTTTTCGTTTTAAAACTAGTCTCAACCTTAGTAAAGTATATTTTCGTGTATACAGTAAATTATATAATTATGCATGGTAATTGTCCACCCAAAATCCATCTTTTCTACTACTTTATTACATCCGTATTTAGGTATATATCCGAAAATTCAATATGCATCCTTTCTATATTTAACTCTTTGTCATAAGTATGATCTTCATTTCTTGAAGTGCCTACAATTTTTTTTATAGGTAAGGTAATGATAAAAATGCTACCTTCGTTTAGTTGACTTTCAACAACAATTTCACCCTGATGCATCTGAACCAACGACTCCACTAAAGATAAACCAATACCACTTCCTTCATGGTTTCTAGTTAAGGACTTATCAACTTGCGTGAAACGATTAAATAATTCTCCTAAACTTTCCTTAGGTATGCCTATTCCCGTATCTTTTACAGTAATGATTAGCCTATCTATTACTTTTTTTACACCTACTTTAATCTGACCATTCTTTGGTGTAAATTTGATGGCATTAGAAAGTAGATTTAGCATAATTCTTTCTATTTTTTCTGGATCACAAGCTATGATAACATCATCTAGGTCTGTTTCTAAGTGGATTGTAATACCTTTATTTTTTACATAATCTTCAACAGAAAAAACGATATTCTTCATTAAACTAATAATATTACAATTTTCTAAATTAATGCTATAAAATCCAGCATCTATTTTTGTCATATCGATAATATTATTTACTAAACGTAATAGTCGATGGCAATTCTGTTTCATTTTTTTATGCATTTTTATATATTTCTCTGTTTTATTAAGAGCCACATCATCTTGATCATAAAGTTCTAATAGCTGCAAACTACCTAAAATAACATTCAAGGGTGTCCTAAGTTCATGAGAAATATTTGCAAAAAATTCAGTTCTCAGCTTCTCAAATTCTATCTTCTCATCTAGCTCAATAATTGCTTTTTTCCGTTTTGTTATGTCCCTTGCCACCATTAAAAATGCATGACTATTATCATAGGGAATTTTAACTCCTGTTACTTCTACATCAACTGCTTCACCATTTCTTTTAATATAACTTTCTTCTACTAATGGTGCTATACAATTTTCCTTATTCATTTTCTTTAGCCTTTGCTTGACACTTTTATGATAATCGGGATGAATGATATTAATAAACTTAGCTCCTATTAGTTTTCTAGTTAGGGGGTACCCCAGCATATTAGAACCGGCTTCATTTATATAAATAATTTTTCCACCTTTAATAATTGTTACTGCGTCTGGGAGAAATGACATAATAATTTTATGTTTTTCCACATTAAGCCTTAACTCTTTTTCAATTAACTTTCTTCTTCCTATATCTCTAGCAACTGCTAAAACAAGTTTTTCTCCATCTAATTGAAAAACATGGGTATTAATTTCAACAGGGATTACTTTATTATTTTTTGTTATAATTCCTGATTCAAAAGCACCAATAGATTTTTTATTGGTAGTAGATAGTTTGTGAAATATCTTAGATAATTCAGTAGAATCATGGTTATCTAAATCGAAGGGGGTTTTCCTTAGAAGTTCTTCGTAAGTATAACCTAGCCTATTACAGGCTACACTATTTACTTCCAAGAAACAACTAGGCTTACTGTCCTCTAAGCTAAAAAGTAGCAGTATATCATTAACATTATTAAATAACTGTTGATATTTTTTTTCGCTTTTTCTAAGCAATTCCTCCTTCTTGGTATTTTCTGTAATGTCGTGGATGATTGTATGCAAGAAACGTATATTATTAATTTCTATAGGTGAGCTATTTACTTCAACATCTCTAATCTCTCCATTAGCTAATTGATGTTTAAAATAAAATTTGTTCTCTAGTTGATGTAGGGCATTATACATATTATTAGAGATATTCTGAGGGGATAGATTATTAATATCGCCTATGTTCATTTGAGTTAGTTTGCTAATATCATAGCCATAAAACTTCTCGGCAGCATAATTAGCATCAATAATCTTACCAGTATAAGGATCAAGTAATAGCATAACAGATGTGTTATCCACAAAGATGTTCTTATATAATTTTTTGTCTATAAGGCATTCCTTATAACAAGGTTGTTCTGTCTTATCAGTTGGATCAAATATATCCTTTAAGCAAAAACAATCCCTTGTATTCTCTTCCCAACCAAAAATTATATTATCTAAATTGCTTTTTAAGGAATCTTTGGGTTGTTCAACTACTTTTCCAGCTTGTTTATATTGTTCTAGTTCGAATCTTAATCTTTCGTTTTCTAACTTTAACGCTTCTATTTCAATTTCTAATTCCTTCATGATTAGACTCACCCCAATAAATCAATCTATTAATCAATATATATACTTATGTGTAAATATTAGGCAAAAAGTTCACATTTCCTTTTAAGTAAGCAATATTTTTTATAAATAAACCGATGTTCCTAATAAAGCCATTATAATTGATATTAGATTTATATTAATGCAAAATAAGTATAAGTTCAGTGTTATAGGATTATACAGTTTTCCTCAACATAAATAACCTATTTGGCTTCTTATTCCTTTAAACTACAATGCTAAAAAGACAAAAAAAAACGACATAATGTCGTATATGAAAATATTACTGGCTCATCGCTGAAACCCTTTGATGTAGTTCTTCTTTATCTTTAATAGATAGAGCTTTCTCTATCAAATAAGCAATGGTAACAATTCCTACGATATTCACCATAAATCTTGTAGCCATAAACCTCCATCCCATTGCTGAAGTTTCAAACAACAAAAGAGGAATTTTTGTTGTAGACCATGCACCAATAAAAATTAAGACATTTGATAACTTGCTTCCTTTCTTTAATAGAATACCAGCTATGGGGAAGGCCGCATATAGTGGACCAGCAGCTGCAGAGCCCATAGTAAAGGCAATGAGCATTCCAAATATACCCGATTTTTCTCCCATTAACTTTATCATAGTCTCTCTCTTTACCCAAACATCTAATAACCCTAGAAGTACAAAAATGGGTGGAATAACCAACAACATCTCCTTCGTATTATTAACAGTTAATTTCATAGAATTGCGTCCCATTGTTGGTAAAAACAACAGAAGGATTACATTTACGATCATCATTAATAAAGCATATTTATATCTTTTAATTAATTTTTTCATTTAATCACCACTCCAATCACCATAGCTACTATGAATGAAAAACCAAATGCTAGTAAATTTCTATATAACGTTGCTTTTTTCCCAAAATAACTGATTTCAACTGGTATAGTAACTACTCCCACCATCATTAAAGTAGAGATAAATACTGCAATCTGCATAAAACCTGCTCCTCCATCAAGAAGGGCTGCTGCCAGTGGAAAAGCCACAAATCCCGGAATTAAAGTGATTGCTCCCACAATCGCCGCTATTAGCATTCCTAACCATCCCGATTCACTTCCAATCCATTTAGAAATTGTATCAGGACTTATTGCAGAAAGCATGATTCCCACGATAATTAATATGACAATAAACTGTGGTAATATCGTTTCAAATGACTTCCAAGCTTTTTTTAAAGCCATTTTAGTCTTGTCTTGATCTTTAAAATAGGAAATGATTAATAGTAAACTAGCTAATAGATATAATATTGTATTAAACATCTTTATTCCCCTTTCAATTAGACTTTCCTCCTAATTCCATCCTACCCTACTCCGCCATACCCCACCCCCTGTGTAGGGGGTATATAAGTATTATATCCTGTCATTATTTAACTGTCAATTAAGTTATCTCTTTTTTTTAATAACTATAATAAAAATAATGAATGATTAACTTGTCTTTCTTGTGGTATAATTTGATTAATATCATATTTATCGCTGGGGGAGCCATCGGCTGAGAGGATAAAATCCGACCCTTTGAACCTGTAGGTTAAGACCTGCGTAGGGAAGCCATACCATGGATTAAACATGAAAAGCTTCTTTTCATGTTTTTTTTATTTCTAGGGATAAATACAATTATAATATTAGGAGGTTGTTTTATGTTAGATGCATTGAAAAATTCAGAAATTACTAGAAGGCTGTTTGCCTTCAACAGCACTACCTTATCCATTTTAGCAGTACTAATTATTATTGGCTTGGGTGGCGCAATCTTCTTATGGAACAGTAGAAAAACTCAGTTTACTACTAGAGTTCTTGTTTATGGAAGTCTTTGCATTGCTTTATCTTTCGTACTATCATATATTCGTTTGTTTAGAATGCCTCAAGGAGGAAGTATTACTCCTGCGAGTATGTTGCCTTTAATTTTATTCGCAGTTATGTTTGGTCCTATTCCAGGAATTGTTGCAGGTTTTGCCTTTGGTTTTCTACAATATATTCAAGGTGGATATGTTGTTCATTGGGTACAAGTACTTTTAGACTATCCTATCGCCTTTGGTATGATTGGTTTAGCAGGACTATATCGTAAAAATATTACTATTTCTATTTTATTAGCCGCCTTAGGTAGATTAGTCATTCATGTTATTTCAGGGGTAATCTTCTTCGCTTCTGCAACACCAGAAGGTACACCAGTACTTGTTTACTCTTTAACTTATAATGGTTCTTTCCTTCTTATTGAAGTTTTAATTTGCTCAGCAATCGCAATTATCCCACAAGTAAAAAATGTTACTAAGCATGTCCAAGGATATGCTAAAGGCATTTAAGCTTTATCATTTATAATTATTGTAGTTTTCTAAGGTTATTGGTATATGCCAATAGCCTTTTTTTTATAAGAGAGTTAAATGCTTCTTATATCTATATAAAAAAAATATTTAAATGAGTTATCTCTTCTTATTACTTTTAATATATTTAATATATGTCTTTAACTAATGGAAAATAGTTGTTTATTCCATTATTATTTAGGTAAAAATAGAAAAGGAAAAAATAAAACTTGAACGGAGGCGTATAAAAATGACTATAGATTTTAGAACAGCCCTTGAAAAAAGACGTAGTATTTATAGTATCAGCAAAGAATCTCCAATATCTGATGATAAAATTATAGAAATTGTTAACCATTCAGTAAAATACACACCTAGTGCTTTTAATTCTCAAAGTGCAAGAGTTGTGATCTTATTTGGAGAAGAGCATAATAAGTTATGGGATATTACAATGGAAGCATTGCGTAAAATTGTATCTGCTGAGAATTTTCCTCAAACAGAAAGTAAAATTAATTCCTTTAAAGCAGGGTATGGTTCGGTACTATTTTTTGAAGATGAAAGTGTTATTAAAGGATTACAAGCCCAGTTTTCCTCTTACAAAGATAATTTCCCTATATGGTCTCAACAATCTTCAGGTATGCTTCAATTTAATGTATGGACATCACTAGAGCTTGAAGGTTTGGGGGCTTCATTACAACACTATAATCCTTTAATAGATGATGATGTAAGAGAACAATGGAAAATACCAGCCCATTGGAGGCTAGTTGCACAATTACCCTTTGGAAAACCCACTGAGGCAGCAGGAGATAAGAATTTTATTCCTGTTGAAGACAGAGTTAAAGTTTTTAGGTAAAGGCTTATATAGCAAAATCTATAAAAAGATAAGTTAATTAATAAATATTAACTAGTAACTATAAAACCTCTTAAGGTACTTAGTCTGTACCTTAAGAGGTTTTTATAGATATTAACTATTCAGCTTCAAAACTTCCACAATCTGTAGCTTCTTGACTTGTGGCTCTATTCGAATGTTTTACTACGTTGATATGATCTAAACTACAGAAAGAGTCATCTTTTGCATGGTATTTACATTCATTAACTGTACAGCCTATGCTTTTATTTATTTTCATAATTAAACCCTCCTAGTAATAAAATTTTAAAAGACTTTGTACTTTAATCGACGCTGGATTTGTACTGAAATCTTCCTAATTATTATTTGTAAAGGGGCAATTTTTATCCTGTAAAATAGTTATAAGTTTCATACTATTTTTGTATTTTTTACATTAAAAAGGAACTGCAATTACACAGTTCTTTTTTAATGTATCTTCAATTACTATTGCTTTGCCATCTCTATTAGGATGAAATGTGAGGTTTCATCTGCCATAATTTTAATATCTTCTTCGTAAATTTCTAAAGCATCCCTTGTTTCTAATTTAATGTTATTAATAGTTGAATTTCCTTCTATTTGTACCAAGTATGCCTGTCGGTTTTCTTTTACTGGAAAGTCTATTTCCTTCCCTTGATCTAACTCAATTACATAAAAATTAGTATCCTGATTAATTTTAATAGGTGCACTACCATTTTTATCTGAAATAATATGCAACCATTTATTTTTTCTCTCATCCCATTCAAATTTTTGGTCTCCATAATTTGGCGTGTGGTCCTTTGCATCTGGTAAAATCCAAATTTGTAAACTTCTTATTGGTTCATCCTCAAGATTATGTTCACTATGGAAGACACCTGTACCGGCACTCATATACTGAACTTGACCTCTAGTTATGGAGCTTTTGTTTCCCATACTATCTTCATGGGTTAGTTTCCCTTCTATAATATAGGTTATAATCTCCATATCTCTATGGGGATGAGTATCAAATCCTGTTTTAGGAGCAATAATATCATCATTAAATACTCTCAATACTCCAAATTTTTTATTATTGGGGTCATAGTAATCTCCAAAGGAAAAATGAAATAACGCTTGCAACCAATCTAAATTATTTCTTCCCATTTTTCCATGTTCTTTTTTCTTTAACATCAAATTCGCCCTCCTTATTCTAATAGGTATAGTATCCACCTAGATCGTTTATTTAATGTGATTTAAACATTCACTTTAAATCTTCTTGCTTATTTAATACCCATTAAGTGGAGGATTACAAACATTTAGACTAAATTTTTTTTACATGAAGAAAATATAGTCTATTCAATTATTAATAATGCCATAATTAAGGTATCTCGATAAGAACCATCGGACATTTTTTTATCTTTAACGAGATATCCTTCTTTCTGAAACCCATATTTTTCATACATTTGAATTGCTCTTTCATTTTTAGTATCTACTTCTAGTGTCACTTTTTCAATTTTCTTTTCTTTACACCATTGTAGCATCGTATTTAATAGGGCTTTTCCAATCCCTCTACCCCAATAGTCCTTTTTTAAGGCTACACCAAATTGCCCTTTATGGCTATATCGTTTATTAGTTGGTACTGTAAAACCTAAGGTGCCAACAATCTCTCCATCTAGAGTTGCTTTAATTAATATATTTTTCTCTGTTTCTATCACGCTTGAAATAAAATTCTTTTCAGCATCAATTCCAAGACTAAATTCACCAGGTTCTCTAATCAAAAAATCCGTTTCTGTATCTAACCTTTTAATTAATTCTATGACTTCTTCGGAATCTTGTACTTCTAAACTACCGATCTCTACTTGTCCGTTTTTAATTTGAATTGTTTTGGAGGTATGTATGCCATTTGGTATTCTCCTTAAAGTTTATTTTATCTTAAATGTTTAATTTACATTATTAATTTTTATTTGAAAAAAACGTCAGATATGGGGGTGCCATAGTCTGACGTTATAGTTTATTGGATATTAAAAAAACAGATAGTTTATTAATTATAGATAAACACTTTATTAGCTATTTCTAATGTTCATATGGAAACGGGTCGCCACCTAGTATTGTAACCTCTCCTCCACCAACAGGGTTACTGTCGTTTAGTTGTACGTTCATTAGAATACTACTAGAGCTCGTTACTAATAAAGCACAAATCGTTACTGCAGCTAATAAACCTCTTAATTTTTTCATTATAATACCTCCTAGATAATTTATATTTTCTATTAAAACTTACTACATAGCTAAATAATCTGTTCTTGTTTTGCTAATATATTCAATTGCTCTATCAGTTTCACCGAGTCTACAATATACCTCTGCGTAAAAACTATATAGATCTTTTTCTTCTGTCTTAATATCATGTTGTTGCATAAACGTTTCAGAATTATTTAAATGGTATAGAACACTATTATAATCTCTATTCTCAAGAAAAGTTTGTATTAATGCAAATTGGAACTTGATAATCATTTCATTATCTAATAAATTTTTAGATAAAATTAATCCTTCATTTAAAGTACATATAGCTTCATCATATTTTTTTAATATAAACTGACACTTTGCTTGAACTAGTAGCCCTCTAGGTATATATCTTGGAGCTATATCATCTTTCATTTTTAAAGCTTCTTCCATACACGCTAATGCCGCTCCATCCTTCCCTTGTTCTTGATATAGCGTTGCATAATTATCATATACTAAGAACAATAGATTCTTATCTATATCCTCTTCCATAGAGAGTAATCTATCATAAATTCTAGTAGCTTTTTCATAGTTTCTAATATCTCTATAGGTGTTTCCCTCTGCTAAAAGAATCTCATCGCTTATTTTCTTATAAATCGAATGAGCACTACCAAGTTCTTTAAATAAATTAATATATTTAAGAGCCATATCAAACTGATTTAATTTTCGATAAGATAAAACTAAATTTGCAAGACTTTCAATAATTAGTCTTTCACTATTTTCTATATTATTTTCAATCACAGTGTCATAGGATTTAAGATAGTAATTTAATGCTTGATCAATCCTCATAAGCATATGATTACATGTACCCATCAAATTATAAATTCTAGCAACTTGATAATGATCTTTTACTTGTAGGTAGTATGGTAGTGCATCGGAATAATCTTTTAAGGCTTCCACATATTGAAATGTTTTATAGTAGAGTCTCCCCCTTAAAACAATAAGTTCCATTTCCTCAGGGGTTAAATCCCACTCTTTAGTTATACCTAACAACTTATCAAAATATGGCATTATCAGCTTTGCATCTACCTTCCCCGAATCTATTATAGATTGTAGATGTTTAATTTCTTCTTTTACTTCTCTACATACCCTCTGTCCTTCAGTCTCCATCAGCTCTTCTGGTGTAATTTTTCTGTTCATGGCTTCATAATAGGTATTAAGCTTATTAGCTATTATTTTTGCTACAGAAGGGGTTAAACCTCTCTTATTCTTTTCGATCATACTTATTAAACTTTTCGAGACTGCTTCATTAGCAAGGTCATCTTGTGTTAATCCTAACTCGACTCGTAGCTTTTTAACTCTTTCACCGGGTGTTAATACTTCCACTTACACCAATCCCCTTTCCCTACAAATGCTTTGTAAATTCAAATTAGCATGTTAACCAAAGTAATTTAGAAAGTGCATATCTGTTAGGCTATTTGTCCTACTTTTAATAATACACTAAATATTAACACAATTCAATGATTTTTCGTGTATGTTGTAAATTTTTTTAGGATTGGTTTTATACAATATTTCATACTATTAAAGAAATAATTAAATATTAAGTAAGTAACTTATCTAAACTTCGCTTAACTATATTTATGCTTTTAGAAGTACTCATATTCTTGTTTTAATATTTTTTAACTAATAACTTCATTACTTTACTCAGAATCATCTTATTTACCCCTGATTCCGCATAAAACCTTCAATATTCTGTAAATGAGCGCAAGCCCTTTCAAAGTCATTTTGCTCTATGTAAATTTCTAGTAGCTTAGATTGAAAATCTATTATTTTTTCTCGATCAGCAAATCTTGTTGAAAGATCTAATCCATCTTTAAGTGACATTATTGCCCGCTCTACGTCATTTAACATTAGATAGTACCTTGTTTGAACTATTAATGCCACTGGCAAATATACTTTTTCAATATTATCTTTTAATTGTAAGGCTTGTTCGATATATACTAATGCTTTGTCTATTTTTCCTTGTTGTTCATACATTAGAGAGTAATTCTCGTATGCTAAAAATAGTATGCTATCATCCAATTCATCTTTTAGGGCCAACAATTTATCATAAGTTTTTTTAGCTTTATCGTAATTTCGTAAATCTCGGTATATATTAGCTTCAACTAGTATTATTTCTTTTGAAAGATATTTAAAGAACGCTGGGTTTGTACTATCAATTTCTTGCAGTTCCTTAAAGCTATTTATATAATAAATAGCTCTATCATATTTCAGTAATTTTTTATTACATAAAATTAAATTATATAACGATTGAAGCATAACCTTATCATTTTCAAAATTATTTTCATTTATTAAATTGTATGATTTCTGGTAATAATTAAGGGCTTGATCCATCCTAAAAAGTTTGTGATTACAACAGCCCATCAAATTATACACTCTTGCTATCTGATAGTAATCTTCTGTTTGTATATAATAAGGCAATATATCGGAATAGTCTTTTAATGCCTCTTCATATTGAAAGGTTAAATAGTTTAGTCTTCCCCGCAATAATATCAGACTCATCATTTCATGGTTGAGATTCCACTTTTTTGCGGTTGCCATTAGCTTTTCGAAGTAAGGGGTTGCAATCTTTATATCTATGTCATCGGACTCTAAAAGTTCTTGGAAATGGGCTATATCTTCTTGTAATTCCCTCTTTGCCTTTTCGGCTTCTGTTTCCATTAATTCTTCAGGTGTGATTTTTCTACCGATCATTTCAAAGTATGTATTTAACTTATTTGCTATTACAACAGCTACTGGATAAGTTAAGTTTCTTTTATTTTTTTCAATCATGCTTATTAAAGCTTTAGAAACCTCATCATTTGCCAGGTCTTCTTGTCTTAGTCCTAGTTGTGTTCTTAGTCTTCTTATTCGTTCTCCTGGTGTTTTTACTTCCATTATCAAATTAGCTCCTTTCGCCTCTTTTCGATTCGCTTTTTTAAGTAATCATTCATTATTTTAGGGCATTGTAATCCCTTTACGTTTATAATCTAATTTAATATAGTTTAAATTATATGTTTTTTCAGTATGTTTAAAATTCTACAAGTTCTGAAAAAAACCTCTCTTAAATTTATTAATTTAGTATTAAAAATAAAGAAAAATAACCTTCCTTTTCATATATTTACGAAAAATTGAAGGTTATGAACAAAAATATCCGATTATCATTTTATTTCATCAATTGAACAACAATGATTTCTGGTCTATTAAATAATCTTTGAGGAAAAAGACTATTTCCCAGTCCTCTACTTACAACTAAGTTTGAGTTTCCTTCTGTATATACACCTTCAGTATACTGGGGCAAAATCCCTTGACCTGGAGCAACTAATCCTCCGATAAAGGGTAGTCTTATCTGTCCCCCATGGGCATGACCAGAAAAAGTTACGTTAATATCATTTTCTATATAGAGGTGAAACAGTTCTGGCCTATGGGATAACAATATTTTAAAACCATCTTCCTGTAATCCGTTGGTTATATGGTCTAACATTCCCTCCGAAGACACAAATGTTCGGTCGATAGCATAACCGAATAGTGGATCATCTAGTCCAATAATATAAATCATCTCTCCATTAACTTCTATTATTTCAGCAGTATTTCTTAGTACCTTAACACCAACATCTAATAACTGTTTCTCTAAAGATGGAAAGTTTCCCGATCCGGCCTCATGGTTTCCATTAACATAATAAATGTCTGCTACAGGTATCAATTGTTTCATCAGCTCAATACTGGCTTCTTCCTTATAACGTCTGCTGTCTATTAGGTCTCCAGTAAAAACAATTAAATCAGGTTTAGCCTTTTTTATTTTCTCAACCAAGTATTTCTGTTTTTTACCAAAGGCTTTGCCATGTAAATCTGATAAATGTACAATTTTATAGCCATTAAAAGCTTCTGGCAGTTGTTCAGATTCAATAGATATTCTTGTTATTGAAATCATATTATTTTGCTGATATAAAAAAGCAAGCAGTCCTAATAATAGCAGTAGTGGGATTAAGATTTTCTTTTTACTTTTTCTTTTCATAATCGACTCTATCCTATTCATATTATTAATCCTCTTTCATTTTTCCATTGTCTAACTCTAATAAAATAGTCTATATATTAATAGAGAACATGTACTTAAATAATACACGTTCTCCATAATACATTAATCTCTACCTTCACCAAAGAAAACTAAACAAATTACTCCAGCCCCAGTATGACTTCCTATTGTAGGTCCTATATAATTAATTATTACATCTTTAACCTTCACTTCATTTAGAATAATTTCCTTTAAGCTTTCTGTTTCTGTTAAACAGTCTCCATGACTAATAAAAATTGTCTGATCTTCAGGGTTAACAATTCTAGCTTTTAATTCATCTGCTAATGCTTTAATTGCTTTCTTTCTACCTCTAACCTTTTTAGACATCCTCAGTCTGCCTTCATCGTCCATATTTAGAACGGGCTTTACTTCCAACAACGTACCGATAGCAGCACTTGTAGCAGAAATTCTACCACCTCTTTTTAAATGATCTAGGCTATCCACAGTAAACCAGTGGTTAAGCTTAAGCTTATTTGCTTCAATCCAGTTTACAATCTCAGCTTTAGTCTTTCCTTCCTTAAGCATCTGACAAGCATAAAAAACTAGTGAGCCTAATCCAACTGCAGCACTTCTAGTATCAATAACACTAATATCTGCATTTGTATTTTCTTCTGATATAATTTTTCTAGCCATTTCTGCATTTTCAAAGGTTTTACTTAAGGCTGATGAAAAGCCTATATAAATAATAGAATAACCCTCTTCTATGTATTTTTTGAAGGTCTCTTCAAATATATATGAGTTTATTTGAGAAGTTGAAGCCATTTTTCCTTTTCTAATCTCATCAAAAAAATCTTTGTAGCTTAAGGATTCGCCAAAGTTATCTTGATACTCTTCTTCTCCTAATAAAAATGTAAAAGGTATTACATGTACATCATTTTCCTTAACAAAGTCTAATGTTAAGTCGCAGCATGAGTCCGTAATAATTTTAGTTTTAATAAATACCCCTCCTTTTTTCACTAATCTTTAACTAATAATTGGTTCCCCCACTAAATCTATCTATGTCATTGGATTAGCCTTTTTTATATTCTATCATTTTTTCCTTAGGCTTGAAACTATCTTTTGAAATATAAGGAAAAATAAATAGCCTATAGATAAATTGTTATTCACTACAGGCTATTTTCATCTCTATTAATTATATTTCATCTCTATTAATTATATTGTAAAAACTACAGGGTCTTTTGATATCTAGCATTATACTTTAGTCCTTTATATAAGGCCGAAACAATATCGATCCCACTTATGATGGTTATTATTGTAATGGCTATATTTCTAATCTGTAAATAATCGAACTCTTTACTAATAAAATTAAGATTAAGATTTTCCGTCAACTCTACTAAAAAACTGCCATTCCATACTTGAGCATTATACAGTAGGACAATTATTAAACCCAATGAAATAACACTTAAAATTGAATATAATATTGACAACTGAAGAGTCCACTTCCCATATACCAGTTTTAAAACCTCCTTTAGCATACTAACACTGAAAATGCCCAGTATAATAAAACCAAAGCTTCTTAAGGTTTCAATATTAAACATCGAGATAACAACTGGTTCTTCTCCCCTTGAAATGTGGGCAACACCTATTAATTGAGGTGTAAAATAGAAAAGAACTAAAAAAACTACAGAGAATATCATACCTAAAATAGGTTCCATTGGTGGAATTTTATCACCCTTCTGAGGGACAGGCGGAAGATCTTTGGGATTCCAATCACCTTTATCTTCAAGCTGCTCTGTTGTATTAATTCCTTTATATTCTGCAATGGCAAACCCTAAAGTTACCCACGAAAAAGCCTGTAGTGAAGCAGAAAACAAAGACCCTATATAGCGTGGTATGGTTTTTGCAAAGTCTAGATCTAAAGATAGAATAACACCTACTCCTGTGGCAATTGTAATTCCTAAAAAAACTGCCCCTAAAACTATCTTAAGTACATTTACATAATTATTAAAGTTACTTGGACCAATTAAATATCTCTTTCTATCCAGATACTTTTCCGCTAATAGATCTGGATCTCCTAACTCTAATAATACTTTATTTATCTTACTTTCGTCTGGCTCTTCTGGTGAATAAGCTTCCATCATGTCTTCAATAAGTGTCCTGATTTCTTTTTCAATATCTTCTCTTTGCTTTTCAGGTAATTTACTTACAACTGCATAGACGTATCGATCTACTAAATTCATTTACTCACCCTTCTTTCCAATAAAATTTTCCATTGACCTAGATATCTCATGCCACTGATGGCATAATTTCTGGTATATTCTTTTACCTCCGTTACTTAATTCGTAGTATTTTCTTGGCTTTGATCCTTCTGTATTCCAATTGCTAATTAAAATTTCTTGTTTCTCTAACCTTCTTAATAAAGGGTATAGGGTCCCTGGGTCTATCGTCATTCCCTTTTCTTCTAAAGCAACAACTAGGGAATATCCATACTGAGGCTCTTCTAGCTGGCTTAGGACGCAAAGTATAATGGTTCCCCTTCTTAGTTCTTGTATCAACCCCTCAAGCACCTGTTCTTCTTTATTTAAGTCCATTAACTCACCTCCTAATGATATTATACTGTATGTCACACACTATTGTAAACATTTTATTATTGTATTAAATAAAATATTTTAAAATATTCTATCATCATTCTTATGTTTTTATTTTTTAGATTAGGAAATTGCATAATCCTATAACTATTTTTAAAGTAATTATGCATTTTCTTTATTTACCTCAATAACTTTTTCATAGCTATCTATATTTTAGATTGAATTTTCTGTTAATGTTAGATACAATCTAACAAAAGGAAGTTTATTTGAGGAGGAATGTTAATGCCCTACTATATAGCTTTTTTAGAGACCATTGACCCCGAAAAGGATGCAGAAATTCTAGAAGTTCATAAGGCTTATCTTCAAAAATACATAAACGAAGGAAAAATATATGCTAAAGGCCCCTTTACAGACCACACAGGGGGACTGATCATTTATAAGACTAATTCTTACGAAGAAGCAAAATTAATAGCTGAGAATGACCCCGTCATTAAGGAAAATAGTCGCAAAATGACCTTTAAAGAATGGAAAAGTACTTTACCAGAATAGTAGTTGATAGAAGAATGTTCTAGCAAAATATTTACATTTATAAGTTTTAGAGCTGCTAAAAAATACAGTTTACTGCATAAAAAAACCCCAGAAATTAGATTTCGGGTCTAACTTCTGGGGTGTGTATAGCCTTCTTTAGCAAAAGGTGCTTTTAAATTATTATTTCTAATTCATTTTTATAGATATAGATTCATAATTACTTTATCATCAAAACTTCCCTCTACATTAAAGTACTTATGATATAGCCCGATTTCTTCAAACCCAAACTTCTTATATAACTTGATGGCATCTTGGTTACTAGCTTTAACACCCAAACTTATATTATTAATTAAAGGATGCTCTTTTGCAAATCTAATCAATTCCTCCATCATAAGGCTTCCAATACCTTTTCCCCAGTAAGCTTTTTTAACTGAAATCCCAATTTCACTGTTGTGGGCTATTCTTTTTCGATTAGGACTATTGATATTTGCAACACTTACAATTTCATCATCAATAATCCCCAAAACCAACAACATATTAGCATTTTCATCAATCTTTTCTAGAAAAGCTTTTTCTTCTTCTACCGTTAGGGGAAACTCATCTTTCCCAAATAACAAATTATCACTTTCACCCCCAACAATATTACAGTACCTAACAATCGCTTCTGCATCTTCTACTGTTGGTATTCTGAGTATTAGTTCTTTCTCATTTTTCAGTTTTACTGTTCTTAGGATCTTCATTGAAATATCTTTACCCATACTTCCACTCCTTTTCTTCCTTCATAAACAATCTACTTATTTACTTTAATTTTTACAATTAAATAATCATCATAGTGTTTAAATCCTAATGCACCATAGGCCCTTACTGCTGGTACATTGCTCTTTTTAACTGAGAGGGTTGGTATCTTTCCCTTTGAAATGATGCTATTACATAATTCTGAAACAATTGCTTTACAATACCCCTTACCCCTTTCTTCTTGAAGGGTATATACGCTTCCTATTTGGCTAAATTGTTTTGTGTAGGTTTGTATACAGGCCTGGGCTACAAATTGATCATTAACTTCAAGTAGGATATAACCCTCTTCTGGGCTCTTTTGAAGTAGTATCTTTTTAACCTCTTCTCTCGTTATCCTATGGTTAAATCCCTTTAGTCGAGCCTCTACAACAAAGTCAACAATCGCTTCTCCAAAGTTCTGATCTATATTAATAAAGGCTGCTTCATCTAACTGATAGGGCTTAAAGTCCTTGTTGATATAATATGAACTTTCGTCGCAGGACTCAATTTCTTTATGGTCTTTAATCTGAAAATATAGGGGTTCAACCACCTTTTTCATACCTAATATAATATCAAAGGATCTTTTCTTCATAATTTCTGCAAATAAAGGTAAGGCTCCCTCTTCTTCATAATGGGGAATACAACTTCCAAGATTATAAAAAGGTAATATTCCCTTCAGTTCTTCTCCAGAGAAATACCCATAATAATCTGCACATCGTCTAATCTCTGGGTTATTATCAACTCCAAATTCAATTACATTTCCATACAAGAAGGATGTTTCAATCTCATTTCTTCCAAGGTATGCTAGTATTGCTTCTTTGTCTTTCTGAGTAAGTAATCTAATCATTTTTCCACCTCCTGAAATAAAAAAACAAATAAAAAAACCCCACAAAATCACTCGTAAGAGTGACTCCGTAGGGATATATCCATACGTGTAGGGCTTTTTGCCCCTATGCTGCTCACATTTAATGTTTAAGCATACTCACTTTTTTATGTATTATTACATATATTACCTATACTGTCAATATGTATTGGTAAATTAATTATATTCTTATTGTTTCATTGTTTTATTGTTTCATAGACTTATTGATTTATTGATTTATTGATTGATTTGTTGTTAAATTGTCTTATTGATATACTTGTTTATGCTTTTTCAAAGTATATTTTATAATATAACTTTTGATATTATTCTACACCTAATATGGCTTTGTTTTCTCCAACCAACCATGATTAGACCAATATTGTTTATCAACATTGGTGTCTTCGTAATTTTTAATCATTCTTTTAATCATTGTAAACATTAACTTTGTAAATAGTCTACTTCTTAAATTATTTCTATTTTGTGTTGTATGATAAAATTTTCTAGCTTTTTTTATCAACTTTTTTTCAATTTTACGTTTCTTATCTTTGTTAATATCCTCCCAGCTAGATGCAGCAACTGATACCCCAAATTGATAGGTCTTCTTTACACCCATATAGTCTAGTGCTTTTTTCATTGTCTTATTAGTTCTACTTGTACCTGTTCCTGCAGCTGTAGAAATGACAAAGCCAACCTTAGAAAACATTTCGGGATGGGGCCTATGGGGAATCCACATAAAGCATAGGTGATCAATTAAGGTTTTCATTGCACCAGAAACGTCAAGTCCATAAACGGGTGATGCCATAATTATACCATCAGCTTCTATTAAGGAAGTAATAATCGGTGAAACCTGCTTGCTGTGGGGGCATAGGGTTTCTCCTCTTATGATACAGTTAAAACATCCTAGACATAGCTCTGATAGATCCTTTGGTAGAAAAATTTCCTGAAAACTAACCTCTCCATATTCTAATAATGAGTTCTTTACAACCTCCACGCAATGATAGGTACTCCCTTTTCTATTATTACCATATACGATTGCAACCTTCATTTATACGAGGCCCCCTTTTTGCAAATAACGCTTCTATTTCAAGGAAATCTAATTATAGCTTTTCTTAATTTTATATCCCATTATTATTGATACAATTCCAATAGGAGTGATTAATATGCCACTAAAAATCGTTAAAGAATTTAAAAAGCTATTATTAAGTAATAAACCACTAAAGGCTAAGAGAGATGCTACTGCAGATATTAGTAATAAAACAGCTGCTACTTTCTTAAGGCCCTTTTCTTCTAATAAACTATAAATTAGCAATAGAATACCTACAGCCCACATTGCATAGCCAAATTGATTTAAGAAATAAGCCATAGAATTGACATTTCCAAAGTACCATCTCTCTATATTTTCTAAGACGTTACCCTCAAGTCGTCTTATGAAAATTGTATATTGAGAAATGTAGGAGATACTAATAAGAAAGGTATATAATGTTAAAAAACCACAGCCTACTATCTCCCTTTTGCTATATTTTTCTTTTTTATATTCTTTTTTATATAATTCTAAAAAGACAACGATTAAATAGAAAAAGGTTGGTGCTATAAGGGAGGCAATTATAAAATTAAGTCTGTATATTAAAGTATTTTGTGAGATTAATCTTATTTGCTCTTCAATTGAGCCAGAAACAGCTGATAGCCCCATAAAAATTGGCCATAAGAAAATTACTATTGAATATATAATGCCATTTCGTATTAAATTTTGAGCATGTTTTAACTTTAAATCTTGAGCATCCATCTTTCAAACCTCCTTATAGTGGTATTTTAATTTAATTAAATTGATTCTTAAATATTATTAATATTCTTCTTTTTGGAAATATGGACTAAAAAGCCCTACAGAATTCTATTTAAGAGTAACTCTGAAGGGTTAATTTTACTAACTTTTTATGTATTATTACATATATTTTCCATGTTGTCAATATATTCCTTTACTTCTATCAGGAAATTATTCTACCTGCTTGATCCTTTATCTACTGAAATTATTAAAATAATTTAACCCCTGACCTGAATAAAAAGATCAGGGGCATTTATTCAGATAATTGAATGTTTTTGTTTTTTAAATGAAACAATGTTCTTTCTTCTATAAATTCCTAAGAATAGTCCTATTAGGCCCATATTTACAATTAAATTAGTACCCCCATAGGATATGAAGGGAAGAGATAGCCCTAAGGTTGGAAACATACCCGTATTCATTAGAATATTAGCTATTGCCTGTAATGAAAATATGGCTATAATTGCAACCCCTAAATGTTTTCCATAGTTGTCTTTTATCTTCTTTGTTGCCACCACCATTCTTAAAATAGCTAAGGCAATGGCTAAAATAGTTACAATTCCCAATAGCCAACCAAAGGCCCCAACGATGTAGGCAAAGATAAAATCGGTACTTACTTCTGGTAATGCTATTCTTGTTACCCCTTGATAGGTAAAATACATATTTTCATTCTTCCCAAGTAAATTAGCGCCCGATATTATTTGTCTTATTAAATAGCCTATATAACCTGCCCCTTGTGGATCTGCACCGGGATTAATAAATACTAACAGTCTAGCCTTTCGATAGGGGCTATTAAAGATATAAAATGTCATTAAAGCTAAAATAAAACTACATCCTCCAAAAATAGTTAGTAAATGCTGTTTTCTATTTCCTTTAAATTCCCTGTTAAAGATTGTTGCTATCATAATGATTAAAAAACCACCAGCTAATAACAGGATTATAGATAATGAATTTTGACTCAATAGGGATATAAAGATAGCAAGAAAGGCAATTCCTGCCACTTTAAATAAGTCTTTAATATTTCCTGACACCCATTTTTTAGCAATACCTGCAAAAGAAATGATAAATAGCGGTAGTGCAACAGATATAACTGCAAAGCTAACCCCGCCTATTACAACGTACTGTGTACCCGCTATACTTCGACCTATTCCTGAACCAATCAATAAAAATGCAATAGTACCTATAAACATCTTTAGGGAATATTTTTCTAATTTAGTGTAGTCGAAGAAATAACATGCTGAAGCTACCCCAAGACCTAATACTAGATGTATAATATATGATCTGCCTATATGACTTAAATTAAGAAGAGAAGCTGGGTCTTTTGCTATAGAAAATAGTGAGAACCCACCTATTAATACCATTGTACCGATTAAGGCTATTATAGACCATTCTGTTACTGGTTTATGGGTTTTATTAAGTTCTTTACCTATTTGGATTGGGTCTCCCATTTGTTCTATGGCTTTTTTTATGGCATCCTGCTCAGATAATCCTTCTTCTATGAATCCTTCTGTCAACTCGTCGATATGACCCTTTATTTCAGTAGAGATATCCTCAACTATAGCTTTATATTTTATTTGTCTGCAAACTTCCTCTATGTAATCATTAATGAAGTTATTCATAGCAGACACCACCCATCACCTTATTTACTGTGTTACTATAAATTTCCCATTCTTTTTGCTTTTCTTTTAATAATTTTCTACCACTATTTGTAATGTGGTAATACTTCCTTTTTCTTGCAGAATTCCCTTCATCCCAATAGGATTCAACCATCCCATTGTTTTCTAGGGCATGGAGAATTGGATACATGGTTCCTTCCTTTAAGGTAAAGGTATGATCCGAACGCTTCTCTAGTTCCTTAACCATTTGATAACCGTACATATCTCCACCACTTAGTAAATTAAGTATCAGCATTGTTGTACTGCCCTTCATTAAGTCCTTATCAATCTTCATCAATATACCTCCTTCATCTATACATCGAATATCTATGTATAGAATATAATATATAGAAAAAATTGTCAAGGGATATGGTGAAATATATTATTATCATTTATAATTATTTTATGTCTTTTTATTTTAATGGCTTGGGGGTATATATCTATAGGCTCTTAAAAACATAGCAGCCTATATCTAAATAAAGATAAGCACTAGCTTTAATACTTAAGTAGCCCCAGAGTTATCATTAATTTTGATATGTAGTTTTTGGAGATAAAAGCAAGGAGGAACCCATGGAGAATGTTATCTTAACTAATATGTGTATGGTGGAGGATGTCGTTAACAACAAGGTACTTGTACTTAATAGAGCAAAAGGAAATTGGAGGGGAATTGTTTTTCCTGGTGGTCATGTAGAACAGGGAGAATCTATTATTGATTCAACTATAAGGGAAATAAAAGAAGAAACTGGACTGACGATTAAAAACTTAAAGGCCTGTGGTATTAAAAACTGGTACGATGAGGATAAAAACCTGCGTTATATCGTCTTCCAATTTAAAACCTCAGATTTTGAAGGGGATCTAATAGAGTCTACCCATGAAGGGGAGGTTTTTTGGACGGATAAGGATAATATTAGAAATTTAACTTCCCCTAAAGGGTTTGAAATGAACTTAGAAGTGATCTTAAATGATGATATTAATGAATGTTATATTATTAAGAATGAAGAAAAAACCGAATGGCAGTATCACTTAAAGTAATACTGCCATTCTATGTTTTAATTACTAGACCTATAAGTTTCGATAAATCTACAGCTTGCATTGGGGAAACCACTGCTCCTTTTAGGTCTTCTAACCTTACCCCTACGCCTTCAATATTAGAGTCACTTAAATCTATTCCCTCTAATTTTACCCCAGACATTTCGCTTTCTTTTAAGTTGCAGCCTTCAATTTCCACTTGATCGAAGCGACTATCGTGGAAATTACTATACTCTAATATACTTTCTTCAATCTTTACTTTCTTAAGCTTACTAAAGGTAAATAAAGCAAATTGACCATTACATTCCTTAATATAAGTGTTATGGAGGGTGGCTTCTGTTAAATTTATCCCTGTTAGCTTGCAACCTATTAACTCTAGCCGATGGATAATAGCTCCCTTCATGTTTACATTAGATAGGTCACAGTTTTCTAATCTAACATCAATTAATTCTAAATTACTTAAGGTACTATTTTTCAGACTTACATTCTTCAAAATTACACCATCAAAGCATACTTCCTTTGCTTCTTGGTAATCTAGATGGCAATTGCTTATGTACTGGTTGCTAATTTTCATTTCATCCTCTAGCCCATCTATTTCACCTTTAATAGATTCTATCCCTTTAGGCAGTTTTGGGGCTAAAATTTTATTTTTTTTAGATTTAGTCATATCTTCTCTCCTATTTATTAATGATATAATGATTTTTCTATGGTCTCATAATCTAATAATACGATTTTCTCACTTTGAATTATTCCTTCTCTTCATCTATTGGCTCAAAATTCACAACTCGATTTACTTTCTCTATTTCCTTGGGCAGTCTTTTAATAATTGTATCAATCTGCTCTTTCGTGACACCAATGGCCTTCATAATTTTATCTGAATAGGTAAAGGTTTTATCATTTCCTAACAATCTTTCATAATAATTTGTACTAATTGAGTCAGCTAAGTAGAGGAGCTTAACTTCATCAACATTTTCTTTTGAAAGGGTCGGTCCATGATGAAACCCTACTACTTCAGCTATTTCAATTGGCAACCCCCATTCTTTACATAGCCACATTCCAATGTCTGCGTGGGTTTTTCCCCCAAGGACGATCTTCTCTGCCGCTATTTGGTGTAGTCCCTTCAATTGTAGTTCATGAATTTTATCCAAATGCTCTGGTAAGCAGATGTCTAACACAGTTATACCAATGTCATGTATTAATCCATAAGTAAACATTTTCTGCTTATCGCTTATACCTGTATATTCTGCGATCATAAAACTTGCAATTGATGTACCAATGCAATGCTTCCAGTAAGTATTATGATTAAAGGTTTTTGTACGCCCTTTTTTATCGGGTAGTAGTAGTCTAGTGATAAAGGAAATTACAATTAATTTAACATTATTAATCCCTAAATAAATGATTGCATCTCTAATATTTTCTATTTCACGATTGAGTCTGAAATATGGAGAATTTAGATACTGTATAAGCAAGGATTCTAGTTTAGGATGGTCTGTAACCTTACATATAAAATGGTCTACTTCGAATTCTTCTGGGTTTAATACCATAGTAAAAACATCACCAATAGATTTTGGCATCTGGGGTAAGTGATTAGATTTTTTTATTTCATTAATAATTGTATGACTTTCCATATATCCATCTCCTTATGTACTACTAATTTACCTTTGATATCTACTTTAGCTTATATTCGAGTAAATTCCATACTTTAGAAAATTATATAACTAATTTAAAGTTTATATTAATACATGAATGAAATATAAGCTCAATCCTAAAGTTTTATGGGATTCCACATTTAATATTTCTGTGTAAATTCATAATTCTCCTTTTTTCATAGATGATATTATTTTAACATATGAAATATTTATAATTATTTTCCCACGAAATAAAGGCTAGAACTGATAAAAGTCTAGCCTTTATTTCTGTAATAAGCTATATACATAAAAAGACATTTTTGTTCTTTAATATTTATACAATTGGTTTTAGTAATAAATTGCTTTAAACTTGAATATTGAAGTATATAAGAAAATGAAATTTTATAACATTAAGGGGAGAATTGTTATGAAAAAAGGTGTAAGTAAGTATTATTTTTTCTTAGGTTTTCTTGCTTTCCTAGGGTTTAAAGGAATAAACAATGAACCTTTATACCTTTTAAATTTTGCTTTTGGAGGATATTTTGCTTATATTTGGTGGGCTAAATTAGTGCAATTTGATGATAAGCATTTAAAGTATCATAAATTTAAGGCGGCTTCGTTATCTTTTAGTATATGCTTTGCAATTGCCTTTGTATTAAGCATTGTTATTAAGCTAACTTCATTTGATTTGCAAACAGGTTTTAAGTTACAACTATTAATTGTGTCTCTAGCTTTTGCAGTATCAATAAATCTATGGGCATTTTTGACTTATAAGTTTAGTTTGGCTAGTTAATGAGCTTACTTTTTTATGGTACACTTAATGAGAGCATATCGATTTTGATATGCTCTCATTACTATTTTATAATTAAAATCTATTTTATCTACTCGAACACAAGTCATCCCTATTTGTTCAAACTGTTTTTATAAAGAATCTTTACTATGTATACCATTTACCTTATCTAAATAAATAGCATCTCTAGTCTTACCTTTTTGGGAACCGTGGGTATAGCCTACAACCTTGAAATGTTTAGCAAGATGATGGGCTAAGTTTTCATATTCTAAATACTTTGCTCTAAGACAAGACGAAAGATGTACTACCTCTACACCATTGTCAATTAGTTTTGATATTTTTCTTTCTAGATCTCCTCCTATATGGGTAAATCCTATCAGTTCTATCTCTGAATCATAGTCCTGAAAGGCATCAATTTTCTGATAAAATGCATTAAAACAACCTTTTCCTGTGCAACGATCCATTGTAGATTCATTTACTAAAATGGCAATTTTCATTTTTTATCACCTCTTAAGTACAATTTATTCTGATATTGTATCATTTTCATACCTTCTTAATATGTGATTGTTATCACATGTAAGCCCTTTGTCTTATGCCTATTTTTCTTTTTAAGTAAAAGACAAAACCCAGTATATTATGTCAGTAATTTTTTCTAGACATATACACTGGGTTTTTATTTAATCTTAATTTACCTTTGTTTATCTTTATTTATCTTTATTTATCTTTACTTATCTTTATTATTCTACCGAATGACCGAATGCTTATGCAACCATAAATGTTACAGTAAATAATACCAAACGTAGTAATCGCATTTTAGGTGCTGTAGATAGAAGTTCTTAATTTACATTATGTATACCCTTAATATTGGAAAAATCCTCTTCCTGTTTTTCTCCCTAGATAGCCTGCCCTTACCATCTTTTTTAATAAAGGATGTGGTCTATACTTCGAATCTCCAAACTCTTCAAGCAAGGTCTCCATAATAGCTAAAGTTACATCTAATCCAATTAGATCTCCTAACGCAAGGGGGCCAATTGGGTGATTTGCACCTAACTTCATGGCTTCATCAATATCATGGGCGGTTGCCACTCCATCGGCTAATACCCCAATAGCTTCGTTAATCATTGGTACCAATATTCTATTAACAACAAAACCAGGGGCTTCCTCTACTAATACAGGAGTCTTACCAGCTTTTTTTGACAATTCAAGGATTATTTCTTTTACTTTAGGATCTGTCTGGATTCCAGTAATCACCTCAACCAGCTTCATCACTGGTACTGGGTTAAAGAAATGCATCCCGATAACATTAGATGGATATTTAGCTACACTTGAAATTTCTGTGATGGAAAGTGAAGAGGTGTTAGTGGCTAATATTGTATTCTCATTTATAATATCCGCTAATCCTTGAATAATTTTTTTCTTGATCTCCATGTTTTCTGTAGCTGCCTCAATAATTAATTGGCATTTTTTTAAATCTTGTTTCTCATTACTTGTATGTAATCTTTTAAGAATTTTTTCTTTATTTTCTACATCCATCTTTTCTTTTTCTACTAGTTTGGTTAGATTTTTTTCTATTGTTTTTCTTGAATTTTCTAAGGAAGCTTCAGAAATATCATAGATTACAACTTCTAATCCACTCTGGGCTAAAACCTGTGATATTCCTGAACCCATTACCCCTGCGCCTATTACTCCTACTGTCTTCATTTTTGTAAGCTCCTCTCATTTGTTGATTGTCGTGTATAGTTGTAGTTTTTTTCATGATTCTAGAAGATTCCTTCGGCTTTTGAAATAAATAGTACGAACTACAAATATCTACTAAGCTTTCACAAACTAATTTACAGGATATTTGTTTGATTAGATGTCTACTATTATACTAATATCATTCTCTACTAGGTTTTGTTTATATAATTTTACTGAATCTTATCCATCTATGAATATCCCATCTTCTATTATCATAAAATTGTTAATTTTGTTTATATGCTATTGGTTCAGCCTTTATAACTTCATATGTAGCACCTTTGTATATAAATTGATCTTGTAGCCTATGTCCTAACAGTTTTCGTTCTATTTCCTTCATATGGTGTCGATTATATTTATTTTCTTCTAACTGTATTTCAAAGGTTTCGTTAGTTAAGATATCTTTTAATATTACGTAGTCTCCATAGTCTATTAAATTCCCCCTCAATGCTGGTTTGACTGCAATCTTTTCTCTTTGGGATCTTTGTTGTTCTATAGATTTATCTATAATAGTAGACTTTACTTCATTTGCTTGATTTATCTGCAGATTTAATAATTTATCTTTTTTCTTTACAGGTGATATTTTTATACACGTCTTAAGTTTTTTTTCAATTTTAGCTATTTCGGAAATCGGGTTCTGCCACCAATTACGGCTCCATATTCTAATAATATTCCATCCTCTTGATTCGAGATACCTTTGTCTATGAATGTCTCTTTCTCTTGCAGATTTTGAGCTATGATAGGTTGCTCCATCACATTCAATACCAAGTATATATCTGGATGAAGCTTCATCGTAGATAGCAAGGTCAATTTTATAACCAGATACCCCAACCTGTGTATGGACATCATACCCCCTTTCAGTTAGGGCATCTGCCACTTCCATTTCAAAGTCACTATCAAAGTCCATTTCTTTATTTACTTTAATGTCGGAATCTACTAAGCTATAGAGAATTTGATTAGCTTCCTCTATACGACTTTCAGATACTGCCTTCACATATTGTAGATACTTTTTAAATAGTTTAGGACCTCTATTTTTAGTATGATCTACCCTTAATTCTTCTGGCTCAATAGATGTAATTACATATATTTTTTGTTTAGCTCTACTTATGGCAACATTTAGTCTGTTTTCACCACCATCTTGAGATAATGCACCGAAATTAACTGAGACTTTTCCACTTTCGTTTGGAGCGTACCCTACTGAGAATATAATAATATCCCTTTCATCTCCTTGTACGTTCTCTATATTTTTTACAAAGATACTTAAATCTTCATTACCATCTTTTCTGTCTATCTCAGCAGCATATTTAACTTTAAATGCTGGGTCTAGGCTTGCCTTTCGCTCTAGTAAGTCTTCTATTAAGTCTTTTTGACTGATATTAAAGGTGATAATTCCGATAGTTTCGTTATTATCCCGATTTTTTAAAATGTTTGCTACTAGTTCCACCGTTTTTATTGCTTCCATAGTATTTTTCCTGTCGATCCAAGTACCTTTTACCTTTATTCTTTCAATAGGTAGCTGATTAGCATTACTTCTAGATATATTAGGTGATACCTGTAGATTCCCTCCATAAAAGGCATAATTAGAGAAGTTAATTAATTCATCATGATAGGATCTATAGTGATAATTCAGATGGACTGAATCATAATTTACCTTGGCTAAGTCTAGCAAACTTTCTTCTTCTAAAGCTGCTGCTGTATCTATACTTAGATCATCTTCATCAGCATCATCAAACTTTACTTTAAACATTGAAGTGGGCTTAAGTTGCTGATCATCTCCTGCCACTACTACTTGCTTTCCTCTAAAAATGGTTGGTATGGCATTTTCGATAAATAATTGGGAAGCTTCATCAAAGATTATTAAATCAAACATACCTTCTGTTAATGGTAGCATATCTGATACAGTTTCAGGACTCAGTAACCAGCAAGGAAAGGTATTAAAAATAAGACTTTGAAACTCTGTGATATATTTACGCAGAGGCCATAGCATCTTTTTCTTGTTAGCCTGTCGCTTAAACTCTCTAAACTCAGGCATACTCATTAGATTATATGTTTTTTGGTTCCAATCCTGTAGTATTAATTCTGGTGTTAATTGATTCTTTTCAGCCATGAGTCCATAGATTTTGTTGGTTAGTTCATCAAACCGAGAATAATCCAATAATGAAGTGTCCCCCATCTCTTTTTCTATTTCAGTAATATTTATTAAGATTACATACTCCAGTACCCTTGATAATTCCCTTTTAACGGCTTGTTTGTCCTTTACTTTGCTATAAGCATATTCTAGTAGTTCTTTTTCTATAGCCTTTAATATATTTACTTTATAAGAGACTTCTCTATATTTTTCGTAATCCTCTATTGCATCGGCTATTTTGATCAGCTTTTCTTTCGTAAGCTCTCCCTTTAATAGTTCTTCTGCAACACTATAATAAGTTTCCTCCATTAGAACATTTCTTATACAGGTAGTATTTTTCAATGACTTTACTATAATATCTTGATACGCTTCAAGCTCACTATGAATCTTATTACCCTTCTCTTCAAAGTCTTTTTTATTGGATTCTTCTTGCTTTTTATTTTTTCCATAGTTTAACCAATAAATAATACTCCACCATTTTCCTGTATTTAAAGGCTCTAGTAATTGATTGTTTTCTGTCTTATTAATTTGATGAGTTAACTCATCTATAGCTACACCCCTTAAAGGAAATTTACTAGCTTTATATTCATCTATCAGTAACTGATAGTTATTGTTTGCTAATAGGGATTTTACTATTTCTACTGACTTCATAATTTCATCTATAAACTCATTAACTTCTTGGGCTTCAAGATAATCGAAGCTTGGCTTTAAATCTTCCAATAATCTATTATCAGTTACCATATCTCTGTAATCTAAATAGTTGTCTAGTATTATGTCATCTGAAATATTTTTTATTGCTTCATTTAATTGCTTATAGTTGTAGTTTTTCAAGCTATTATTACGTCTAAAACCTCTATAATCGTCGAAGCGTTGATCATCTTTAGAATTTATATTTTTGGTTTTAGCATACATCTGTTGTAGGGTTAGTCCAAATTCTCTTTGCTGATGTAGTATGTTTGCAATTTTTTCTAAGGATTGTATCCCTTCATTTATAACTTTTGCCTTCGCCTTAATTCCCGTTGATACGCTTTCTTTTTTAGAACCTAAGATATTATTTTCTAGTGTTTGACTTACCTTTTCATAGAAGTCTTTTTTATCTTTATTAGCATCATGTATCAAAATTATTTTAGAGTTTAAACCTGCCAATCTATTATAAATTACATCTAATGCCGCCCTTTTTTGAGATACCATCAATATTTTTTTCCCTTTGACTAATGCATCCCCTATTATATTTGCAATTGTTTGAGATTTACCAGTACCTGGGGGACCATATATAACTAATTGGTTTGTTTCATTGACTCTTTTTACTGCTATCTCTTGACTATAATCTAGAGAATTTAATAAATATAAATCTTCTTCTGATATAGTCAATTTACCCTCTTCCTTGTCTTTTTGGATTTCGTATTGACCATCATTTAGTAGTAGCTTTGATAACAGCTGATTTTTTTCTCCGATCTTTTCCAACTGCTGATAGTCGTTGTAGATAGAATTTGATATTGGAAACTGGCCTAGTATTATATGGTTTTTTAACATTAGTTCTCCAACTTTGTATTGGGGTAGATTCTTTTCTGTATAGTCTATAAACTTTTCTATTTTTCTATTCGCTATATCTTGTATAACCATTTTGTTATCATGTAGGTATTTAAGCAACCCATCTATCACATCTTCTCCAAATTCAGTTAGGGTTGAAAACTCTGTATTAAATTCTTTTATTTTTGTCTCATTGTATTTTCCATAAGCAAAAATAAATACCTTATTTATTAAAATATCTTGATCAGAGATATTTTTAATATACCATTTATTATTTTCCTTAAGAATTTTTACTGGTATTAGAAGTAAAGGTGCTCTAACGAAGGTATTATCTTGAAATCTACCTTCTACAAAGGGGTAGCCCATAAATAGCTCATATCTACCAGTTTCTTTTTCTAAAGCATTAATTTCTCTTTCTAGATAGGTAAGGCTAGTAGAATAGTCTATTATTGTTTCGATTCTTTTTTCAATTTTATCTATAGTTAGCTTTAGTTCCTCTTGAAACTTTTTTTGAATTAACTCTTTTTTCTGTTGAGATTCTTGAATAGTTAGTTCCTTATTTACTAGTTCTTCTATTTCTTTTTCTTCTGCTTCTTTCGATTTAACCTCTGCTTCTTTTATTTTACTAATTCTTATTTTGTAGGGGTCGTCTAATAACATAAGTTTTTGTTCTGTTCCACTTATAATAAGATTGAGGATTTCTTGATCTATATTTTCGTTTATACTGATGAGCTTATGTAGGTCAAATGCTCTTTTTTTGTACACTTTCTTTAATACAAGACTTCTATTTCTACTACTTAGGTTAATTAATCGTTCTTTATATTTACTAAATATCTCTCTCAATTTTCCACCTCATTTTATTAGCAGCAATCTAATAATTCCAAAAATCATCCTTTCTGATATATTTTACCGAAAAGGGCAATTTATTTCAACTTATTGATATGATTTAGATTTTTTAATTCTATTTTTTATATTAATTTATTAACTTATTTTTCACAATTCGACAGAAAAAAAACCCTGCCAGAATAGCAAGGGGTCATTCTATAAAAATTATAGTCTTTGGTGTTTAAATGAACAACTCTTACAGTATTTGTAGTAAATAACTTTTTGAAATATCTGCATATGAATAATTATGCAGTTTTTACAAACAATTAATACTAGGACAATGATAAAAATAGTACTAGAAAAAATAAGTAAACATAAGACGTTATTTGTCAAAAAACAATAATGTATCTTCTATTAGAAGTGTTATTTAATATTAATAAAGACCTACCAAATACTTTAATAAGACTTTGCTATTAAAAATAAATATTGTAAATCAATAGCTGAGTCATGCCCCAATTTGATTATCTTTTAATACTTGAATTCTTTTTTGAATAGTTGTATTTATGTTTTTTAGAAGGTCATTATGTTTTTTTAAGTCTTTTCTAATCTTAACACATATTTGATCGTCAAAAATAAATTCTTCAAATCCAGGGAGTTTACTCCTCAATACTCTTTTTCCGTCAACTATCTCTTCTTTTACATGAGCAAGTACATTACGTATTATCAAAACTTCTTCTTTATAATTCTCCATGATATTTTGTTCATTAATTATATTAATTATTTTAGAAACAACATTTCGTTTTTTTTCAGAATCAAACAAACGAGAATTAATAAGATTTTGGATATCATTGCTACCAATGAATCTTTCTAATTTTTTTGCGTTATCCTTCATAGAATTCTTCATGACTTTAAATATTTCTTGTATTAACTTATCCTTTTCTTCACAACTCACAGCTAATAAGAAATTAGATATAATCTGTAACATTACATCGTCTAACTCACTAACTTCTGCCATAACTAGGCCACGCATATTGTTTAAATCTTGTACTTTTTTTATTGTTGTTTCAATAACCTTTGTCACTTTTTCTTCAAAATCTATGATATGTCTTCCACTACAGTACACACCATCGACCCCTCGTTCTTTAATAATATCACGAATAGCCTGAGCGCCATTTTGAGAATAAAATATTATTTCAGTATATAATTGTTGTTCTCTTATCCTCTCTATAATAACATCTCCGTTTGCATCGGTTAAATTATAATCCATTAATATTAAATCATAATCACACTCTTTTAATATTTCTTCTATTCCTTTATCATCATTTTCGTACCTAACTGCATTTAACACAAAACCTCTATCATCTAAAAAATTTTCAATCACCTGCTTATGCGTCTTAAACCATGATTCATTGTCTTCAAACCACAAGATTCGATATTCTAATTTCACTTTTGCACCTCCAGAACAATCTCAAGTCCTTTATCAACTTCAGTGTTAACTTCCACAGTTCCTTTTAAGTCCTTAATTATTTGAGCTACGTGATATAGACCTAAACCAGATCCCTGTGTTGTAGTATAACCCTTTTCAAATATTTCGTTTTTATTTTCGATTTGCTTATTTAATCCCTTTCCATCATCTCTAAATCTAATTTGTAATTTGCTATCTTTTTCTATTAAGGTTATTGTAATATTTCTTCCACTAGCTTTTCTAGCATTGTTAATTAAATTGTCTATAATAATAGTTATTTCGATGGGCTTAAATTTTACGACGTAACCATTACTAGTATTATTAATTAATTCAATATTAATCGAATTATCTGCAAGTAAATTATATATATTGTTAATATAGTCCTCTATAAATACGATTAAATCGTTCTCCATCGTTTCTGATTGGAGATTGAAGTTTGCTTTTGTAGCAAACTTAGATACAGCTAAAATCTTTTGATTGAGCAAACTTACACCTTCAACAAATGATCTAATTTCTCCTGAATTAATTTCAAAACCTCTATTTAATTTTCTACTTAATAATAGAATTTGTGTGTCAATATCACTGGCATAAATACCTATTTGATGGTGTAAACTTACAATATTGTCAAAATCTAAAGTAGTAACAGATTTCAGAAATAAATTTTGATTGGTCTTTTGTACTAACTCTTCTTGTACAGCCCTGAGGACTTCTGTTTTCTGAACAATTTCTTTTTCAATCTCACTTTTCGCCTGGATTACTTGTTTAAATTGTCCATCTATTGAGTTTACCTTCTTTAGAAGTACAGGATCTTTCTCTTTGATTGCGATTTCTTTAATCTCATCTATAGTTTTTATAACACTTTTCTCTTGTTTTTTCTCAATTACTTCTAAAAAATTTTCATCATATTCAATACTAAGCAACTGATTAGTATGTGTTAGCTTTTTTATAAAGTCCATTATTTTCGATTTAATTTCTAGTGGAGTTATTTCCTCATCTGAAGTACCAGGTGCTATCCCCCAATCAATAACATCAACAACATATTTTTCTAACCGCTTTAAAGCTTTTTCTAAAAAAAATTCTTCAAGTTGTTTATAACTAGTATTTTTAACCAAGCCACCATCTCTACTGGTAGTCTCTTTAAACTGATCATTATCTCCGTTAATTTCAATTCTTCCTATTAAATCACGAGTACCTAAATACCTTGCATAACCCTGTGTCTTACGGGCATCTATCTTAAAAACATCTTCTCCAGATTCACCAAAAGGATATATTCTAAATCCATTTTTATACATAAATACAGAACCATAATCAATAGGTGCAAATCCCATTAGTCTTGAAAAATTAGTTTTGGCAACACGGTTTAAGTAAAATAAATGTATTACTATATTTTCTATTGAATAAATGTTTTTTTCTTTAATCTTATAAATAAGTGTCCCTCTATCTTTTAAGATAGTCTCAATATATCGACCATCACTTGAAGCTCTTGTTATTATTTGAGTTGTTTTAATTTCAAGTCTTTCAAATATTGTATTCTTAACCAACCCATTAACTTGTACCAAGTGAATTTGTCTTTCTAAGTTCTCCAAATCAAAGTCTCTATTCTCAACCTTGGCTTTTTTTCTTTCTTTTTTTAATAGGTTTTCAACTTCTATTTTATCTTTTTCCCTCTCCTCTTCTACAATGATTTCGATCTGGAAATTTGATTTATTGTCAACTTGATTGGGATTTATAAGTTTTTCAAGAGATTTTTTCAGTATTAATAAATCATCTCTTTGCCAATTGTCTCTAAGTTCTGTTATTTCTAATACGGTTCCGTGCTCAATATCATAACTGTGTTCTTCTAAAACTCTATGTTCAACACCAACATTAATAAATTCTTCTTGAATATTTCGTTCAAAATCCTCCCAATTTACTTGAATATTCTCGATTAATGCCCCTTGCTTATTTTTAATAGTCACCAAGTTTAACTTACTTCCTAATCTATCACAAGAAAATCTTCCAACACCCTTAGCCCCTGCATAGACTCTCTTATTATTTATTTTATCACGATAATCTTCTTGCTCTTTTTCTAGTTGTTCATCTTCCGAACCATCACGCTTGGCTGAATATGCCACAAATAGCCATTTGTTTTCTATATCATCATAGTCCATACCTTTTCCGTTATCTTTAATAATTATTCTAGGATTGTTACCGTATATATTTTCGAATATTAATGTAACATGCGAAGCATGTGCATCAAACGAATTCTTAACTAATTCAAAAATAGCAATAAATTGATCTGTAATAAGGTCTTTGCCGATTAAGTCCTTCAATGCTGAGCTAATTTTAAATTTTAAATACTCCTTACTCAATAGTAATCATCTCCTTTAATGCTATACCCGCTTGTTCACTAAATAATGGTGGAATAGCATTGCCTAATTGCGTATATCGAGGCACTTCATAAACTCTAAGTTTGCCACCTGTCGTATATTTTCCCTTAAACTCATACCAGTCAGGGAAAGATTGTATTCTTGCATATTCCCTAACTGTAAGTATTCTAGGTTCACAATAATGTAAGTAGTCATCTGGATTTGTTGTAAGAGTAGGGGCTAGTGAGTGTTTATCCAGTACAAAGAAGCCTCTTCTATTTAAATTGTATTTTTTCTTTTCTTCACCAGATATCCGCTTATCTCTTGGTGCATTTTTAATAATATATTTAAACACTTCAATTGTCTCTGCTTTATGGTTAGCAAATCTATGACTATCTGCCACTTTCCCCTTATATCTTACCCCGCACCTTAAAAACCTTTGATACTGACTTTCTACTTTACTGTATTTTCCAGCTTTAAACTTTGGGGAGTCTGGTGATTCTACTTCACCATTCTGTCTTAGCAAGTCTGAAATTGCCTCTTTTATAGTAACATGATTGTTTAGCTTATTTTCCCCTAAGAATTTTGAATTGTTTTCTTCCATTAATTCGAAAAAATTTAACGGATTTAACCCTAAACAACCTATTAAAATAAATCGCTTTCTTCTTTGCGGTACACCATAGTCCGAAAAATCTAGTACTCTCCCAAGCACATTATAGCCTAACTTCTGTAGTTCTTCTTGAACATATAAAGAATAAGCCCTACCTTTGCTAGTTTTACTTTTATCAAAAGCCATAGTAAAGCCAGAAACATTTTCGAAAAATATAATCTTAGGTTTGATTATTTTTACAAATTCAACATATGAATTAACTAATTGATTTCTTTCATCATCTTCATTCCTTCTCCCTGCCATAGAAAACCCTTGGCAAGGTGGTCCACCTACCAATAGTGGTACCTTACCTTTTAATTTTTTCAATTCTTTTGAATAAGTTTTTAAAACATGTTTTATATCATGATTCTTTTGAGGTAACCATTCTGGCCAACTAAAATGTTGGCACTTATTAATTAAATTGTGTTCAAGCGTTGCAAAGGCATCTGGACTTTTTTCTATTGCAAAAATACCTTTCCATCCTGCTTTATGCAGACCTAAGGAAAGCCCTCCACAACCAGAAAATAGATCAATGTATTGTAAATTAATCATATATTTAACTCCTTCTTATAGATACACTGTTAATAATCTAAATAATTATAAATTTTATATTCTATATAATATTAAAAATACCTGCCTTCTAAAAATAACTTGGCTATAATAAATGTTAGTAATAATATATGCCTCTACACAGTAAAACTATCTATGTTGAATGATAACGTTATATTTATTTTACAACAAGTTTGTTTACATATCTATATTATATTTGTAGTTTTTTTGTTTATTATATTTACTAATAATCTTTTATAAAAAACTACATTAATTTAATTATATTCAATAAATTATAAAATTAACCCTTATGTGCTATAACCGTAAAATACATTCAGAGTTATAGAGCGCGTATATAAAATTCCTAAGCATAAATACTCTCTAATCTAATTGTATAAACATATTCGTCTCAATCCACCCACACCTTCAAATCATTGAAACTTCGTTCCATTTTCTATTAAAATATTAAAGTCGACTCCAGACTTCTATTCTTCTTCTCCATTTTTTAGCCCGTAATCCCTAATTCTTGACCCTATATATGATAATAAAATCGGTTCTAAATAAGGATATAAGGTGAAAAAAAAAGATTAACGATTCTATTTTAATATCTTGAATCAATAATTTTTCAATACCTTTAAAAGCAACACTTTTATCTATTCTTTTTCTATTGAAAATCTACTTTCCGTTTTCCTTAATCCATCCCTCTAACAAAGCAATTCCCGCAGAAAACGAGGATTTCTCCTGCGTCTACTACGGGAATTTGGAATCGACTTAATTTTCTTGGTGTCGAGTTTAATACATGGAGTCGAGATTATTTGATGGATACATCTTGATGTAGGCATAAAACAAAGTCGTTCAAAACGTACTCTTACAACCATTAAAAACTCGAAAAAACTATTACTGTTTTAAAAATAAAGTCGTTCAATCTTGAAATACAAGCTACGGTATCCATTGATAAATCAATATTTATGATACTTTAGTAATTATTGAACGACTTTATTACACGTCCACACTTGAATATTTTATTAATTCCCCCCTACTCCACCGTAACACTCTTAGCCAAGTTCTTAGGCTTATCAACATCGCAACCCCTAGCTACAGAAATATAGTAGGCAACAAGTTGTAATGGAATTACACTTAAAATAGGCGTTAATTCATCCATTGTTTCTGGTACATATAGCACAACGTCGGCAGTCTTTTCGATCTCTTTATTACCTTCCTTAGCTACACCAACAACATAGGCTCCCCTTGCTCTAACCTCTTGAATGTTAGAAAGCATTTTATCGTATAAATGATCTTGAGTTGCTAAAGCAATTACAAGGGTTCCATCTTCTATTAGGGCAATTGTACCGTGCTTTAGCTCCCCTGCAGCAATAGCGAAGGAATTAATATAAGAAATTTCCTTAAGCTTTAAAGAACCTTCATGGGCTACATGAACATCTACACCCCTACCCATAAAAAATACACTTTCATTATTAAATTGAGCATCCGCCAAGAACTGAATCTCGTTTAAATTCTCTAACATACTTTTTACTTTATCGGGCATTGTCTTCAACTCTGCAATCACTTCTTTATACTTAGCTTGATCCATTACACCCTTAGTTGTAGCCATATGAAGGGCAATTAGATACATCGCCACCAATTGAGTTGTATAGGCCTTAGTAGAAGCTACAGCAATTTCTGGACCTGCCCAAGTATAGAAGACATCGTCAGACTCTCTAGCAACAGAGCTACCAACCACGTTAACTACTGAAAGAATTCTAGCACCCTTTCTCTTAGCTTCTCTTAGAGCCGCTAAAGTATCTAGGGTTTCTCCCGATTGACTGATGGCAATGAATAAAGTCTTATCGTCTACGAAAGGATCACGATATCTAAATTCAGAAGCCACATCAACCTCTACCGGTATTTTGGCAAACTTTTCAATAGCATATCTACCGACTAAACCAGCATGGTAGGCTGTTCCGCAGGCAACAATATAAATCTTATTAATATTTTCTAAGTCTTCCTTCGTAATCTTAATGCCATCTAATACAATATTATCTTCATTGTCTAATCTTCTTAATAAAGTTTCAGAAATCCCCTTTGGTTGTTCATGAATTTCCTTCTTCATGAAATGCTCGTAACCTTCTTTTTCAGCAGCTTCTGCATCCCAGGTTACATGGAATACTTCACGGTCCATCTTTTGACCTAACTCATTAAAGATTGTTACACCCTCTTTAGTTAGAAGCACTACTTCATCATTTTCAATTAGATACATTTTTCTTGTATATTTCAGTAAAGCTGGAATATCAGAGGCGATAAAGTTCTCACCTTCGCCTAAACCAACAATTAGAGGACTATCCTTTCTAACTGCAACTATTTTATCTGGTTCATCTTTACAGATTACTCCAATGGCATAGGCACCTTCCATCTTGTCTATCGCCTTATAGACTGCCTTTAAAAGGTCTCCTTCATAATAGTGGTCTACTAAATGGGCAATAATTTCTGAATCAGTTTCTGACTTAAATTCAATTCCCTTTTCTTCAATTAACCACTCTTTAATCTTCATATAGTTTTCAATAATGCCATTGTGGATTACTGCAATGTTTCCCGATACATTTGTATGGGGGTGAGCATTTCTGTCGGATGGCTCACCGTGGGTAGCCCATCTTGTATGGCCGATTCCTACTACTCCCGTTAAAGTTTCTTCCTTTAAATGATCTGCCAAAATGCTTAATCTGCCCTTATATTTTCTTACATGAACTTCTCCCTGATCATAAACTGCTATCCCTGATGAGTCATATCCTCTATATTCTAATCTTGATAATCCTTCTATTAATACTTCCGTTACTTCTTTATCCCCAATATATCCAACGATTCCGCACATATTTATTTTCTCCCTTCGAGATTATATTTTATATTAGTGTTTACTTAAATTCGATTATTGAAACGACTGATTGACAAATTTTTTACATACAAATAAAGCCTCTGAAAAAAAGTCTAAAAAACCCTTCACAGACCTTTCACCTAAGCCTTTTTGTCCTACCGATTGCTCAGTAGATTTGTAGACTTGCTTTCGGTGGTGAATACACCGCAGGGCATCCGCCGAATCCTTCGATAAACCCTGTTCCTCGTCAACTCAGATATGAAAAACTACTAACTATCTAAGTTCTGGCGCTTGATCATTTATTCAATTGTAATTTTCTTCATGGACATTCCCCCTCTCAATAGATAGCATGGGGCTAGTATTCCAACTAACCCCAATATCTTATTATAACCTTAACTTAACTTTTCTTCAATCATTTTTGCTAATTCTGTAGCTAAATGATTTAATTCTTCTTGATTTTGTCCTTCAAGCATTACCCTTACCAATGGCTCTGTCCCTGATGGTCGAATTAACACCCTTCCTTTACCTGCTAAGTGGTCTTCTATCCGTTTAATTTCAGCTATAATTTCTTCATCCTTAAGATAACCATCTTTGTTTTCATTCTTTACTTTAGCATTAACTAATACCTGCGGATAAGAGGTCATCATACTTGATAAAACCGAGAAGGGTTTTTCTTCTTCTACTATGGTATCTACCAGTTGTAGGGCTGTTAACAGTCCATCACCAGTTGTATTATAGTCTAAGAAAATAATGTGGCCCGATTGTTCGCCTCCTAAGGAATAATTATTTTTAATCATTTCCTCTAATACGTATCGGTCGCCTACCTTTGTTTTAGCTACTTGACAGCCAAAATCCTTCATGCAAAGTTCAAGACCAATATTACTCATGACAGTAGCCACAATAGTATCATTTTTAAGGACATTGTGCTTCTTTAACTTGCTACCACATATAGCCATTATATGGTCTCCATCTACAATTTGACACTTTTCATTTACTGCAATGGCCCGATCAGCATCTCCATCAAAGGTGATTCCCACATGGGCGTTGGTTTCTTCAACAAGCTTCTGCACTACTTCTGGATGAGTAGACCCACAATTAAAATTTATATTTAGTCCATTTGGTTCTTCGTTTACAACAAAAACCTCTGCTCCTAATTCTCTAAAAAGCTTTGGAGCTAATAAGTAAGCAGCACCATTGCCTGTATCCATTGCAATTTTTAATCCCTTAAAATCTCTTTTGACTGTAGATTTTAAGAAGTTAATATATTCATCTCCTGCTGCATTATAGTGGGTTAAAACCCCGATATCAGCCCCCGTTGGCCTTGTTGGTACATCTTCATTCCTTAAGATATAACCTTCAATTTCTGCCTCCATCTCATCAGGAAGTTTATATCCACGATGATCAAAAAACTTAATTCCGTTATATTCAGCCGGATTATGGGAAGCTGAAATAACTACCCCGCAATCTGCCTTCAAATGTCTTATTAAGTAGGCCACAGCAGGGGTCGGAATCACACCTAAAGAGATTACATCAATCCCCATAGATAAAAAGCCAGCAGCCATTGCTGTTTCTAGTAAATCTCCCGAACGTCTTGTATCCTTACCAATGACAACCTTTGCCTTAGTATTTTTATTATCTTTTAAAAGCTCGTAAGCACCAACTCTTCCTAATTTATAGGCTAGTTCTGGTGTAAGCTCTTTGTTTGCTATTCCCCTGACTCCATCAGTTCCAAATAATTTTCCCATCTAACATACTCCCTTCAAAATACCTTATCCCATCCATTTTAGCATAGTTAATAAGTAAACTCAATTTAAAGTATTTTAATTATTATTTCCTTAATTTATTACAATATATTCTATTCCTATAATAGGTACGTTGACCATAAAAAATTTAGGTGTTTAATATTTATTTTAAATAAAAATTTTTTATAGAGGCTTTCTTTTTAAACTTAGATATACTAGATATACTCTAAATCATAATAAATAGATTAAAGGCCCTCACCTTTTATGGGATGAGGGCCTTTAAGTTTATGATGGTTAATTTGATTAATTTACTTAGTTTAAATTATATGGATTCTATATTAATTAGTAGATATGGATTAACCATTTTAATTAGTAGCAATTACTTAACTGCAGCTGCTCCACGATCTAGGGCTTCTTTGTTTAATGGCACTAAGTGTTGCTTATCAGGACCAAATACCTTCTTAAGGGCTTCGATTACTGAATCTACAGATACAACCTTAGTTAATTCTAAGTAAGCACCTAACATAACCATATTAGCTACTCTGCTATTACCAATTTCATTAGCAATATCATTTGCAGGAATATAGTAAGCATTAAGATCACTTCTTTTAGCTTTTTCTTCAATTAAAGAGCTATTAATTAATAGGTTACCATTAGCTACTATGCTATCTTCAAACTTTAAAAGAGAAGGTAAGTTTAATACTAATGCAGCTGTAGCATCGGTTGTAATGATAGGAGAACCTACTGGGCTTTTAGAAACAATAACTGCACAGTTAGCAGTACCTCCACGCATTTCTGGTCCATAGGATGGTAACCAAGAAACTTGCTTATTTTCAATCATTCCTGCATAGGTTAGTAATTGTCCCATGGACATAACCCCTTGACCACCGAATCCAGCTAAAATAACTTTTTCTGTCATATTATTTACCCTCCTCTGGTGTACGGAAGTTTCCTAATGGATAGTAAGGAATCATGTTTTCCTCTAACCATTTTAATGATTCTACTGGTGTAAGCCCCCAGTTAGTTGGACAAGTTGAAAGTACTTCAACGATACCAAACCCTTTTCCTTCTAATTGAACTTCAAAAGCCTTCTTAATAGCTTTTTTAGTTTTTCTGATCCCTGCTACGTTGTGAACTGTACATCTCTCAACAAATACTGCTCCATCAATTGTTGCAAGCATTTCTGACATTCTTAGTGGCATACCTGCTGTAGCAACTTCTCTACCTAAAGGTGCAGTTGTTGCTTTTTGCCCAATTAATGTTGTTGGTGCCATCTGTCCACCAGTCATACCATAAATAGCATTATTTACGAAGATTGTCGTAAACTTTTCACCTCTGTGGGCTGCATGGATAATTTCTGCAGTACCGATGGAAGCTAAGTCTCCGTCTCCTTGGTATGTGAATACTACATTGTCTGGTAATACTCTCTTGATGCCTGTTGCAACAGCTGGTGCTCTACCGTGGGCAGCTTCATGCATATCACAGTTGAAGTAGTCATAAGCTAATACTGAACATCCTACTGGTGCTACACCTACTGTTTTGCCTAATACACCTAATTCTACTAATACTTCACCTACTAATTTGTGGATGATTCCGTGGGTACATCCTGGGCAGTAGTGAAATTGTTTGTCGGTTAAACCTTCAGTTTTACTATATACTATAGCCATTACTTCACACCCCCTAAAATTTCCTTAACTTTGTTGATGATTTCCTCTGGTGCTGGGATCATACCGCCAGCTCTTCCATAAAAATGAATAGGTAATCTACCTTCGTTAGCAATTTTAACGTCATCGATCATTTGTCCCATACTCATTTCAACTGTAAGAATAGCCTTAGTTGTTTCAGGAATATCTAAGAATGCTTTTTCTGGGAATGGCCATAAAGTAATTGGTCTAATTAATCCAACTTTGATACCTTCCTCTTGTAATGCATCAATGGCATTTTTAACGATTCTTGAAGTTGTTCCATAAGCTACTAAAACCACTTCTGCATCTTCCATTTTGTACATTTCATGTCTTACTTCTTTTTCTATAATTTCTTTATATCTATTATCTAACTTAATGTTATGTTTTTCTAGCTCAGCAGGGTCTAAAGCTAATGAGTTAATAATATTTGGTTTACGCTTTCCTTCTGTACCAGTTGTTGCCCATTCTTTAGCAGGTAATTCTCTCTTAGTTGCTTCCTTAAACTCAACTGGCTCCATCATCTGACCGATCATACCATCTCCAAGTACGATAACAGGTGTTCTGTAATAATCAGCAACATCAAAAGCTTCCATTGTTAAATCAACAGCTTCTTGTAAAGTAGCTGGAGCATAAACAGGATGTCTATAGTCCCCATTTCCTCCACCTCTTGTAGTCATGTAGTAATCTGCTTGAGAAGGTTGAATACCACCTAGCCCTGGACCACCTCTACTGATATTTACGATTACACATGGTAATTCTGCACCTGCAGCATAGGAGATTCCCTCTTGCTTTAATGCTAACCCAGGTGAAGAAGATGAAGTCATAACTCTTGCTCCAGTTCCAGCTGCTCCATAAATCATGTTGATTGCAGCTACCTCCGATTCAGCTTGAACAAAAGCTCCACCAATCTTAGGTAATTCCCTAGACATAAACTCTGGTAATTCATTTTGTGGTGTTATTGGGTATCCGAAGAAATGTTTACAACCAGCCTTAATAGCAGCAGCTCCAATCGCTTCGTTACCCTTCATTAATACTTTAGCCATCGTTTTCCCTCCTTGCGATTTATCTATTTTTCTTCTTCTAATGTTTCAACTTGGATTACAGCATCTGGACAAATAGTAGCACAGTTTGCACAGGCAATACATTTTTCCATTTCATCAACAGTTGCTGGATGATATCCTTTAACATTGATCTTGTTTTTATTCATAATTACGATATTCACTGGACAGACTGTTGTACAAAGCTCACAACCTTTACATCTATTTTCTTCAAACTTAACGATACCTCTTCTTTTAGCCATTTTACAACCCTCCTTAAATAATAGGTAGAAAATAATAATTAAAATAAATAGGTTATATATAAAGGCCATCATCGGTGTTACCCTCCGGCTAAAATAACAAATTACTACATCCAATCTTCCCTCATAATCATTTTAATTGGCATAATGGTTCCCTCTAAATCCTTTGGTAGTTTCTCCATTAGCGATTCAATTACACCAATATATTTGATAGGAACATTAAGGGCTTTTGAAACCTCTTTACAAAGTTCCTGCCCCTTTAATACCTCTTCTACTGTTGTATGTCTTAATAGATGGGTATTATTGATTAAGCCTGTTACCTTTGCCCTTGATGCCCTTTCGATGGTGTCAATATGATGAAGCACCCCCGCCACATCTTGGGTTTCTGGCCTATTGGCATTTATAACACAGAACATATCATATTCACCAGGAACAAAATACTCTTGGTATCTTCCTAAGGTTCTAGCCCCCATAGAGTCTCCACCAACATCCAAAATAATGTTACTGGACTTGTCTTGTAGAGGTCCCAATACATCTGCCGAAACAGCTGGGAGGTCTGAACCAGAGCCTTTTACATAACTAGAAAGTACCGTTACCCCATAGGGCTTAAGCATTTCATGTTTTTCTCTACTTCTAAAGTAGGGATTAACAACGTCTAAATCTGCTATTGCTACATGATCGGCTACTTGAGCAAGATTAATGGCATAATTTACAGCAAATTCTGTTTTACCACTTCCATAGTGACCAATAATCATTCTGATTCTGTTATCTTTTAGCATTGTTCATCACCTTATTTGTATGACTTTGCTTCCTCTTCACCACGTAATACTCTTAATCCACCTTCAGCTAAAGCGATCATTTCGTCTTCACCTGGGTAAACCTTAACATCTGCAATAAAGGCTACACTATCTTTAATCCATTGAACAAACATTTTATCATAAGCAATTCCACCAGTAACTAAAATTGCGTCTACTTTACCTTTTAATACTGCTGCACAAGCACCAATTTCCTTAGCTACTTGGTAAGCCATAGCCTTATAAACTACCTCTGCCTTTTGATCTCCGCCTTCAATCATCTTTACTACATCTCTACCATCGTTTGTTCCTAGGTAAGCTACTAATCCACCATTACCTGTAATTTTCTTCTTAATTTCAGCTAAAGTGTATTTTCCAGAGAAACATAACTTTGCTAAGTCACCAACTGGTAAACCACCAGATCTTTCTGGTGAGAAAGGACCTTCTCCATCTAAAGCATTGGCAACATCAATTACTTTTCCCTTTTCATGGGCTCCTACTGAAACCCCTCCACCAAGGTGGGCTACGATGTAGTTCATTTCTTCATATTTCTTTCCTGCTTCTTGAGCTGCTCTTCTTGCAACTGCCTTTTGGTTAAGGGCGTGGAAGATACTCTTTCTTTCGATTTCTGGCATACCAGAAATTCTTGCTAAATCATGCATTTCATCAACAACTACTGGGTCTACAATGAAGGAAGGAATATTTAATTGACCTGCAATTTCGTAAGCAATTACGCCACCTAAGTTTGAAGCATGGGCTCCAAGAACGCCTACTTTTAAGTCATCTAACATGTTATCGTCTACTTTATAAGTTCCACCAGCGATAGGCTTTAATAAACCGCCACGACCTACAACAGCATCTAGCTTAGTTAAGTTCATTCCATTGTCATTTAAAGTTTCAAGTATCACATTTTTTCTAAATTCATATTGATCGAAGATTGTGTCGTACTTTCCAATTTCATCACTTGAATGTCTAAGGGTTTCTTCAAATACTGGTTTCTCGTTATCAAAGATTGCAATTTTAGTTGAAGTTGAACCAGGGTTAATTGTTAAAATTCTATATGTTTCGCTCAAAATATTTCCACCTCTCCATAATGTTTGCTTTAGCTTGTTCTACTAGATGAACTGATTATATTTTACTTTTAGCTCTACTCTTTTTAGCAATGAATACTTAAGAATCTTTTATTTATATGATGAATTACTTAATTACGAATTACTCAATAATGAACTGCTTAATAATGATTTATTTAATAATGATTTACTTAACTAAATAGCTTTGCTGCACTTAAAACTCCTAGTGCAATTGAGTATAACTTAGCTTCTTCACTATCGGCTCTTGATGTTAAGATAATTGGCGCTTTTGCTCCCACAATAACACCAGCATTTTTAGCATTTGCAAAGAAGGCTAATGATTTGTATAAAACATTTCCTGCTTCGATATCACCACACATTAAAATGTCTGCATATCCTGCAACAGGATGGTCTATTCCCTTATGCTTAGCTGCTTCTACAGAAATAGCGTTGTCTAATGCAAATGGCCCACCTACTAAACAACCAGTAATTTCACCATTTTTATTCATTTCTTCTAATGCTTGAGCATCCATTGTATCAGGCATTTTAGGGTTAGCCTTTTCCTTAGCACAGATTACGCCAACCTTTGGCACATCTATATCAAGCGCTTGAGCTACTTGAACTGCATTTTCAATAATTTGCTTCTTGGTTTGTAGGTCTGGTGCAATATTCATAGCTGCATCTGTTACAAGGTATAACTTATCAAACCCTGGTACATCAAAGACTGCAACGTGACTTAATACATTACCAGTTCTTAAACCAACTTCTGCATTTAATACTGCCTTAAGGATAATAGAAGTGTCTACTAATCCCTTCATCACCATGTGGGCTTTTCCTGTAGACACTAGCTCGACAGCCTTTAAAGAAGCTTCTGCTAGATCTTTAATATCAATAATCTCAAATTGTGTTAAATCGATATTATGTTCTTTTCCGATGGCTTCAATTTTTTCTTGATCTCCAACTAAGATGGCATCTGCAACCCCTTCTTTTTTAGCTGTATTAACAGCTAATAAAACATCCGAATCTTGAGCACAGGCAACAGAAATTACCTTAGGACCTCTTTCTTTAGCAATTTCCATTACTTCTTGAAAGTTCTTAATCATTGATAGCCACCTCATTTTCATAGATTTTTGCTTTTTCTTCACCATTGATAACCCTTAAAGCACCTTCATTTAGGGCCTTCATTTCATCTTCTCCTGGGTATACAATTACTGGTGCAATAAATCCTGTCATTTCTTTAATCATGTTAACGATTAATGGACCGTAGGCTAACCCACCTGTTACAACAATGGCATCTACTTCACCTTGAAGAACAGTTGCCATAGCTCCTACTTCCTTTGCTACTTGATAAGCTAGAGCTTCATAGATTAATTTAGCTTTTTCGTCACCGGCATCAATCATCTTTTCTATTTCAATCGCATCATTTGTTCCTAGATAAGCAGTTAAGCCACCCTTACCTCTTAACTTCTTTTTAAATTCATCTGGCGTATATTTTCCAGAGAAACACATCTTTACAACATCACCAACTGGAAGTCCGCCTGTTCTTTCTGGTGAGAAGGGTCCCATTTCATTAGCATTATTATAATCTAAAATTCTACCCTTATTTACAGGTGCCACAGAGATTCCTCCACCTAAATGGGCTACTACTAAATTAACTTCATTAAATTTTTTGTCTAGACTTGTAGCTGCCCTATGACCAACGGCTTTAATGTTTAAAGCATGTCCTAAAGATCTTCTTTCGATTTCAGGCACTCCTGAGATTCTAGCAACATCAGTAAATTCGTCAACTGCTACTGGGTCAACAATATAGGCTTCTATTCCTGCTAAGTCTGCAATGGCCTTTGCAATTAATCCACCAAGGTTTGAGGCATGCTCTCCTTGATAACCAATTTTAAGATCCTTCATCATTGCTTCAGTCACATGATAAGCACCACCTGGCATAGGTCTTAAAAGTCCACCTCTACCCACCACGGCTATAAGGCCATCAACTGAAAAATTATTTTCCTCCATCCATTTAAGGATGATTTCTTTTCTTAGATCATACTGATCTGCTATTTTTGTAAATTTCTCAATTTCCTCTGGGGAATGACTTAAGTTCTTTTGTAAAACGTTTTCATTTCCTTTGAATATTGCTACTTTTGTTGATGTAGAACCTGGGTTGATGGCTAATACGTACTCTCTCATTCCTTCACCTCATCTCATTTTATTAAGAAATAAATACTTCATTTTATGTAATTAAATTTTGTGGGATCGTTATTGATCCCCTATTAGTCTTTTTAAAACTTCATAAAATCATACTAAATTAACACATATATCTTAAATGCAAAAGCTATGCCAGTTTTATTAATTTGATAAAGTTTATAAATATATTGATTTTTCAAGGTTTCATCGTTGGTAATATTAGTTAACATTTAAATAATTTTCCTACCACTAAGAAACGTGCAATTTTTTGCATGAAAAAAGTTGCACATGACTATGCAACTTTTTTCATTATATTATTTTTATACTATTTTAATTCAAATTTGCGATTTCTCTACTTCTCTATTTTTTTATATTACTATTTTTTATATTACTATATTACTATTTTTCTATTTTTTTATTTTTTAATTTTACCATTTCTCTATTTTACTATTTTACTATTGATGATATCTCTAATGTGTTCTTTATTAAGTTAAATTATAAAGTTAAATTTTCTATATTGACTTTTATTAAATAAGGAAACTGCATAATAGCTTAATTCTAAAAAATATATTCCTTATTAAACAATCCCCTTAAATTTCTATGTTGTACTTTTCAAGTTTATAATAAAAATTTCTTAAAGAGACATCTAATTCTTTTGCAGTTGTTGTTCTGTTACCATTATTTTTCTTAAGAGCCTTTATAATAACGTTTTTTTCGTAGGCCTCAACCACCTCTTTTAAGGTTTTTCCTCCCTCAACAACCTCTAGGGTCTGCTGATTTTCTTCACCACTTAAGGATTTGTCATTATCAAAAAACTTTGGCAGGCTTTCTAAAGTAATCTGTCGCTCATGATATTTTAGGTTAATAATTGCTCTACCAATATAGTTCTGAAGCTCTCTGACATTTCCAGGCCAGTCGTAGTCCATTAACTTTTCTAAAGCTTCCTCTGAAATATCTTCTCCGTTTCTACCATACTCTTCATTAAATTTCTTAATAAGATGTAGGGTTAGGGGTAAAATATCCTTCTTCCTTTTTCTAAGGGGAGGAATAAAAATCGGAAATACATTTAATCGGTAGTAAAGATCTTCTCTAAACTTTCCTTCTTCTATGGCTTTTTCTAGAGGAAGATTAGTGGCGGCAATTACCCGAACATCAATATTAATGGGGTTAGTCCCGCCAACCCTAATGATTTCTTTTTCTTGTAAAACCCTTAGTAACTTTGCCTGGGTACTAATAGGAATTTCTCCAATTTCATCAAGAAATATTGTTCCTCCGTGGGCTTCTTCAAAGTACCCAACCTTGCCACCTTTTCTTGCTCCTGTAAAGGCTCCCTCTTCATAACCAAAAAGTTCACTTTCCAATAAACTCTGGCTAATGGCGGCACAGTTTACCCTAACAAATTGATTGTACTTTCTATTTGATAAGTTGTGGATGGCGTGGGCGAATAACTCTTTACCTGTACCACTTTCTCCCCTAAGTAAGACTGTAGCAGGTGTTACAGCACCTTCTTTTGCTTTATTGATAGCCATCAACATGCCTTCATCCTTGGCAATAATATCGTCAAAGGTGTATCTGGCTTCTAGCTTTCTAATAATTTCTTTTGCCTTCCTCAATTCACTGTTTAGTTTTTTTATTTCTGTTAAATCATGTAGAACACCAACACTACCCTGTAGATTTCCTTCTACTAATATAGGGGCAGCATCGGCTATAACTTCTTTACCGTGGGGTCCAACCTTAAGACGAGCATTCTTAATAGGCTTTTTTGTCCTTAAAACCTCCATATGGATACTCTCGCCCTCCACAATATCTGCTGCGGCGGGTTTTCCAATAATTTCACTTCTACTTAAACCCGTTAATCTGGTATAGGCTGGATTAATTAAAACATGGATCCCCTTCTCATCACAAACCGTTATGGCATCCTGAGTTGAATTGAAGATAGCTTCTAATAAACTCTGAATTTCTTTTAATTTATAAATTTCATCGGTTAAATCCATTAATTCGCTAATATCACGAAAAACTGCAACGGCACCAATAACCTTTCCAGCTTCGTCTTTCACTGGTAGGCGACTTGTTATAATGAAGGTGTTGCCTAGGGGCTGTTTCTGATTTAACTCTGCTTCCCCAGTTCTTAGAACTTCAGGAAGTCGGGTACTTTTAATGACTTCCTCTATAGGCTTACCTAAGACGCTTTCTTCCTCAAATCCTGTTAGTTCTTCTGCCGTTCGATTATAAAGTGTAATCTTACCCGATATATCTACAGCGATCATGGCATCGTGGGTGCTATTTAAAATAACATCTAGTTCCTTCTTCAATGTATCACCTCTGTTATACTACTGGCTGTTCTCAACTAGTCTAAAGCTTAAAACCCTTGGCGTAACAATTATTTCTTCTATTTCTTCATCAGGGATTCTCGGTATCGTAACTTTTAACTCTACCTCACGATTACCTCCGTTAGCACTATTAATATTACTTAAATCCGCCACTAATTGTATTTCGCCATCCTCTATTCGGTTAATGATACTGGATATTGCAGTAATCTTTACTTCAAAAGTTTCTTGTTGATTAATTTCATTAAATTCTGGCGTAAAACCTTCTGGCACTTCTGTAAAGGTTATTCTTTCTTTAGGAATTGAAACAACCTTTTCCTCCAGTGCTTCAACATTAACCCTAAATTCTATAGGATCTTCACTAAATACAGATACCCCTTCTGGTAGTTTTAATTCTACTTCCCTTTGCTGGGTAGTGGTTAGGTTTTCTAAAACGATATCTTCCGTTTCAACAATCGTAATATTATTAATTATCTCCTGTGGTCCCCTAAGGGTAACTTGATCTGGTAAAAGGGTTATATCAGTAATTTGATACCCTTCTGCTGCTGTAGCATTTATTTGTGGTTGAATTTTTATTGTCCGCATTCTTTCTACAGGCAGGTAAACATCTATGTAGGGGGATTTAACATCTACATTAAATACTTCATTTCCTTTATTATCAATAGCCTTTAAGGGCAGACTAACAACAATATCTTCTGCTTCTTCATTAAGTTCAAGTCTAGCAATTACTCGGTCTACAGTATTAACTAAGCTGGCAGGACCTTCGATCCAAACAACCGTTGGTTTATACTGGGGTTCACTTAATATGTAGCCCGATCTTGGTTTACCCTCAACAAGAAGACTAACATCCTTTTGTCTTCTGATTACTTCTTCTAACTCTACCCTTAAAAATTTAGGGAAATAGTCTATTTCTATATTATTGATTGATGCTACTTCTACTGGTACATTGTTATCTCCTACAACAAAACCCCTTAGGTCTGCCGTTGCTCTAATATCACTTTTACTTAATTTGAATACTTCGTCTCTCCTACCTCTGACAGTAACACGAATATTGTCATTTACTTCGCCTACAATCACAAGTCCCTGTTGTTTCAACTCTTCAATATTTAATATTTGTACTTGTACGTTGGTAAATTCTCTTGACATTACAGGGTTTATTTCTCCCATAACATAAGTCCACATGATTAAGGCAAAGAGGATCGACATAATTTTAGCAGTTGTATTTCGATTAAAAAAATTATTCATCCTTCTGCCTCCATTTCAGTTTTAAGAATTGCCATTGTCTACTCTCTTCAGATTTAAAAGCATCTTTTAAAAGCTGTCTAAGGGCATCTATATCTAAGAATCGTTTCAACTTTCCATTCTCTGAAATAGATATCGCACCTGTTTCTTCTGATACCACCACAACAATAGCATCTGATCTTTCAGTTATCCCTATTGCCGCCCTATGCCTCGTGCCTAAATCTTTACTAATGCTTTTATCATCGCTTAAAGGAAGTAGACATCCCGCAGCTAATATTTCGGTTTTTCTAATGACAGCAGCCCCATCATGTAATGGTGTATTTGGAATAAAAATATTAATTAAAAGACCTCTAGAAATTTTACCATTAATGAGGGTTCCTGTTTCTACAACCTCATTTAGTCCTGTATCCCTTTCGATTACCATTAAGGCACCTATTTTTTGTCTAGAAAGGGATGCCACCGCTTCTGTAATTTCATCAGCAGTAAATTTGGCCTCTTCCTCTTGAATATCAACGATAGACTTTGTCAAAAATTTTGTTCTACCGATATATTCAAGTGCCCGTCTCAGCTCTGGCTGAAATACAATTAAAAGAGCAATTAGTCCTACTGTCATGGTATTTCTAAGTATCCAATTAATTACATGTAGCTGTAGCCATTCACTTAACTGTGTTGCTACTAATAATACTACGATCCCTTTTATTAATTGTTCAGCCCTTGTTTCATGGATCAGCGTATATAATTTATAAAATACAAAAGCAACGATGGCCATGTCAACGATATCCTTGAGGCCTATATTTTTAAAAAGCTCCAACAGTTGCTCCATTTATCCAACACCTCTATCCCTTTCAAGTTACCTAATTTACATTTGCTACTTTAAATATATTTCCATATTAAAAATAAAAAACCTTTTAAATTAAAATTTTTTTTATGGGTATAAAACCCCATCTTTTAATAAATTGGCATTATTTATTCTAGCCATATCTCAATTGTACTACAATTATAAAATTACTTAAATCTAATTATTAAAACTTTATTTAAATTATTAACCCTTCCACAAAAAACTTACCTGTTAATCATATTTATTCCCTTTAGAAAACATATTTATCGTAGTTTGAGAAAAACTAACTATAGATTCTTTGGAAAGGAGAATATATATGGGGCATAACAATAAAACATTCAATGATAATCAAATTAATCCAGCTTCTGATGAAACAATTATAGCTAACATTCATGAAAAGCTACATGAGAAAATGCAAGCTAGTGCAATGGATATTAAGGCTACAAGCCGAGATGGGTATGTCCATCTTTCAGGAATAGTAGATCTTTATTCTGAAAAAAAGCTTGCTGAAGAGATTGCTATTCATACGGAGGGCATCAAGGGTATTGAAAACAAAATTACAGTTGCCATGGATAGTAATATTACAGATAAACATATTGAAAAGGAAGTTCTAAATAAGCTTCAAAGCCAAGAAAACGAAGCAGTAGCAGGGGTTGGTGTTAAGGTTACAGATGGTGTGGTAAGTCTTATGGGTAATCTATCTACGTTAAATGATTCTAACAAAGCAATGCATATCGCCGCCACAGCTAGGGGTGTAAAAGATGTCGTTAGTAATATAGAGGTTGGTAGGGGCGAATACACAGACACAGGGATCAGTAATAAGATCCTTCAAGAATTAAGTACTACTGAATTAAGCTTCAAAGATTTGGCTCGTGATGTATCTGGTGGGGTTGTTACATTATCTGGTTTTTTAAATAGTAAAGAAGAAATCGAAATTGCCACTGAAATTGCCATGGGGGTTGAAGGTGTTAAAAAAGTAAGAAACAAAATTAAAATTAGAAAGTAGTTTAGTGAGTAATTGCATCATATAATACTATGAGTTGATAAAGGATTTATAAAATTTTTGCTACACCATATTCACTACTAAGATAGCTTACAGAGCTACCTGATTGATACAGATCAACTATCTGTTGTTTGAATTCTTCCGAATAACGGATACCGTTCTTGGACATTGTTTAACACACACCTTTCTTGGAACTATTGTAACCTGTTAAACTTTTCGTGTCCACAGTTATATACTAACATCATTTTGTATCCACAGTTATATACTAACACCATAAATACAATAAAGACAATAAATTACAATAAAGATAGTAAATTAGAATAAAGATAATAAATAAAAATAAAGTGAAGCAAACCCATCGAGAATACTCCTTCTCAATGGGTTTGTTTGTGTAAACCTTTTCCCTTAGCAGAAACTAATTGCTATCATCCCATTTTATAGGGCATTTTTAAATATGTTAATTACATCTTCCTTTGTTGCTTTTCTAGGATTAGTAAAGCTACATGCATCCTTCATAGCATTATCAGCCATGATACTTAGATCCTCTTCCTTAACTCCTAATTCTGTTAATCCTTTAGGAATACCTATATCTTCAGATAACTTAACAATAGCATCTAGTGCCTTATCTGCTGCATCTCTTACTGATAGTCCTTCAATGTTTTCTCCCATTGCAACAGCAATATCGGCTAAACGTTTAGGATTACTTATTAAATTAAACCTTTCAACATGGGGTAATAAAATTGCATTACACACACCATGGGGTAGGTCATAGAATCCACCTAACTGATGGGCCATAGCATGAACATATCCTAAACTTGCATTGTTAAAAGCCATTCCTCCTAAGAATTGGGCATAAGCCATATTATTTCTGGCTTCAAAGTTTTCTCCATTGGCTACAGCAGTTCTTAAGTTCTCAGCAATTAGTTTAATTGCCATTAATGCGGCTGAGTCGGTAACAGGGGTTGCTATTGTCGACATATAAGCCTCTACTGCATGGGTTAAAGCATCCATTCCTGTCGCAGCTGTTAAGGCGGCTGGCTTCTTAATCATTAATACAGGGTCATTTATTGACACAGTTGCTGTACATCTCCAATCAACAATTGCCATTTTTACATGGGTTTCAGTATTAGTAATGATACAGAACCTTGTCATTTCACTGGCGGTACCAGCTGTCGTATTAATTGCAATTAATGGAGTCATGGGTTTCGTACTTTTATTAATACCTTCATAGTCTCTAATGTTCCCACCGTTACCAGCTACAATTCCGATACCTTTTGCACAGTCGTGGGCGGAACCTCCACCTAAAGATACAATTAAATCACAATTTTCTTTTTGTAAAACTTTTAGCCCTGCCTCAACATTTAAGTCAGTTGGATTTGGTTGTGCTCCATCAAAAATGACTGCCTGAAGACCTGCTCCTTCTATGATCTCTTTTACTTGATCAGCAACTCCCATTTTATTTAAGCCTGCATCTGTTACAATTAAAGCTTTAGTAGCACCTAGCCCCTTAGCCTGTTCTCCAACTTCCTTAACTGAACCTGGCCCCATTAAATTCACCGTTGGCATATAATACCCGAATACTTGATCTGCTACTGTCATAATATACATCCCCCTTGAAAATTATTTTTTATTTTCACCCTATTAAAGAGCAATTACCATGCCAATTTAGTAGAAATTTGAATAGAAGGTGTTATTTTCTGAATTTTCTGTGTATTGTTAAAGAATAATCAATGTCTTTCTGTTCTATAACGAAACAACCCCTATGTCAAAATCGTACAACTGCTCTATAACGATACATTTCTGACTTACAACAGGTCATTTTTTATCCTAAAGTGTTATAAAATTGAACAAGTCAAAAAAATAACAGTGCAAACAAAAAAAATTTTATAAAAAATAAAATCTCTATGCCGTTAAGGATAGAGATTATTATTAAGTATAGATTGTTATTTAGTTTAGTTAGCGATGATAGCAACATTTACTCTTTTAATTGATTAGTTATTATTTTATCAACTATAAAATCTTGTAAATAGAAAAACTAAAATTAAATAGAAAAATAATAAATTGGTATCGTCTTTGTTAAATAATCCACTATCCATAAGAATGATAGCTAATAATAGAAAAAAGAATAATAAACTACTCTTTATATTCTTACTTGCCATTAGATCATCTCCTTAAAATTCTGCTCTTTTCTATATACTATTCTAAAACTTCAGTATGTGTCTCAAAATATGTGCTTCAATGATAATCATCCACATTTAATCGGTTTTAAGAATATCTTAAACATATTTTAATTGAGTATTTTAGTGCTATATATTATTTGATCTATATTATTGAATCTGTATTATTAAATCTATATTATTAGTTCTATGTTATTAGATCTGTATTTTTAGATCTGTATTTTAATCATCAATTTTAATGAGGATTGAGGATTAGTTTAGCTTTATTATTTTTACTTAAGGAAATTCCATATACCATAATAATGAATTTATAGTATTTTTATATAGGATTTATGCAAATAAAAAAACCGCCCTTGTGGAATGAGTAATTTATTCTTTTATATTTTTTCATATCAAACTTATCCTAGATATATTTTTATGCATGCTTATGTATAAATAACCTAGTGCTGTAAATCTTAACTTTTCTATACTTTATATTTTCCAAACTATCTTTCCATACTATAATATATCAACTAATATATAACCTAATACATGACCAAGTATCTAGGCATCTTGTTTTACATTTAGTTTTTTAACATCCCAAAACCTATAGTAAATTTAAGAAGTCTATGCTATATCTACTCAAATTGCAATTCTTCATTTTAGCATAGGAATATTTTTTTGCATATTTATTTAAAATAACTGTTGCATATTTATACATTATCACTTATAATTATATTTATAAAATTTCATTTGATATTGGAGGTTATATTATGAAAAAAGAAAAGGTTGTTTTAGCATACTCTGGAGGGTTAGATACCTCTGTTATACTTAAATGGTTGGAAAATACTTATTCTTATGATGTAATTGCTGTCTGTGTTGATGTTGGCCAGGAAGAGGACTTTGAAGCTGTTAAAGCTAAGGCCCTATCTACAGGAGCTATTAAAGCTTATGTTATCGACGTTAAAGAAGAGTACGTTACAGACTATATTTACCCAACATTAAAGGCAAGCGCTGTCTATGAGGATGATTACTTACTTGGTACTTCTACTGCACGTCCTCTAATTGCTAAAAAATTAGTAGAAATTGCAGAAAAAGAAGGTGCCGTTGCTATTTCCCACGGCGCAACAGGTAAAGGAAACGATCAAGTTCGTTTTGAGGCTACAATAAAAGCCCTAAATCCTACGCTTAAAATAATTGCTCCTTGGAGAATCTGGGATTTGAAATCTCGTGAAGATTGTATTGATTATGCAATTAAAAATAATATTCCTATTCCTGTAACAAAGAAGGATATCTATAGTCGTGATCAAAACATCTGGCATTTAAGTCATGAAGGTGGAAATCTAGAAGACCCATGGAACGAACATGATAGTTCTATTTATAAAATGTCTAATTCTCCAGAAAATGCACCAGATGAGCCAACATATGTGGAAATTCAATTTGATAAAGGTATCCCGGTCTCCTTAAATGGTCAAAAAATTAGTCCAGTTGATTTAGTCCTTAAGTTAAATGAAATTGGTGGAATCAATGGAGTAGGTGTTATTGATATAATTGAAAATCGTTTAGTAGGAATGAAATCTAGAGGAGTCTATGAAACTCCTGGTGGAACAATTCTATATGCTGCCCACAAAGCACTAGAAAAATTAACTTTAGATAGAGCTACCTTAAGTTTTAAAAAGACTGTTTCTGAAAAGTATGCCCAACTGGTTTATGATGGTCTATGGTTTACTCCCCTAAAGGATGCTCTTGACCAATTTGTTGATAGTACTCAGGAATACGTAACTGGTGTTGTTAAATTAAAATTGTATAAAGGTTCTTGTTCTGCAGTAGGGACTTCTTCTCCTTACTCTCTATATAACGAAGAATTTGTAACCTTTGGTGAAGATGATGTCTATAATCAAAAAGATGCAGAAGGATTTATTAATCTATTTACCCTTCCCCTTACTATTAGAGCCATTATGAATATGGAAAAAAACAATAATAGTAGCAATAATAATAACAAGAAACAAGTTATATAACTAATTTGCCCATATCATTCTTCCTTATAAAACAAAGATCACAGAGATAAGTACTGTGATCTTTGTTATTTGGGGAAATTGCATAAGTAATATTAATTTAATGCAAATTCCTCATTTAATAATGTTCAATTTTAACTCGATTGATTTTAACTATATTCCTTAAGCTTTAATTGATCTTACTACATCTAACTTAAACTATTTCTACCTGAAATTGTGCCTGTTTTTGTTTTTATTATTCTGCAAGCTATATCTGTTGTTCAATGCCAGAATCAATAGCTTCTAAGATCGACTCTATATGTTTTTCATTAATTACCCGTTCGAAACTTCTTAAACCTGCTAATGTAAATCCATGTTTAGTTGCCAATTGTCTTATTTCATCTACTTTATTAATCTCTATTTCTCTACCTATACTATAGTTTTCAAATTTACCCTCTAATGCTAAAATCATGGTTTCTGCCATACATGCATAGGAATATCCTTCTGGGAATCCAAAATTAAAATTAAAGTTTACACCATCAGGTACTTTAATTACGCCACCTTCAATAACCAAAACATCCCGCCGCTTTTCTTGAACAGCTTTAGATACATCTCTTGGTCTTGCAACATCACACACAATAGCTCCCCGTTTAATGTATTCGGATTTAATAACATCTTCTATACTACTGGTAACTGTTATTATTATATCTGCATTATCTAGTCCCTTCTTTATGCTAGTTGTTGCATCTACTACTAGATCTGGATAAGATTTCATAAGTGATCGCTTCAATTGGTCTAGTTTAATTACATCTCTTCCAACTAAATTTATCTTACTAGCTTCTCTTGCTGCTAATTGACCACATATGTTACCGATAGAACCATTAGCACCAACTACTGCTATTTCACAATCAGAAAACTTTTTACCCAGCCGTCTACAAGCTTCTTTCGTTGCATCAAAAGCTGCAGCAACTGTATATGTATTCCCTGTTGTAACTGAAATATTAAGATTTTTAGCTACAGTTATACCAGCATCCCCTACAACTGATGTAAAAGCTCCAAGACCTATAATTTTAGCCCCTAACTTTTCTGCAATTTTACCAGCCTTAATAATTTTACCGATTACTTTCTCTTCTGGTAGAGTCATCATTTGCTTTGAAGTTAATGGAACGGCGATAAACCATCCTTCTACTTCTCCACTTTCACTCTTAACGTTGGTAATATGAGAAACATAAGAAGGAGGAATTAATTCTATTATTTTTTCCACCACTTTTTCTGGAAGATATTTTAAGAGCTTATACTTTCTATAAACATCATCTATTTCAATTGGATGAATCAGAAATGCAAATTTGTCCATGATTAGGCCTCCCTTTGTCTTCTGAAGGAGCTGAAGACATTTTTTATTGTTTCCTTTGCCATACCTCCGAATTTTTTATTCTGTTTGAGAATCTTTTCTAAAGACTCAACAAAATAGTCTATCTCTTTTATTGTAATCGTTAAAGGTGGCTCTACCCTAATCACGTTTGGATTATTTAAAGTATAGGCCGTTATAATTTGATACTCATTACTTAATTGTGAAGCTATCATGCCACCTACATATTCTTCTAAAATAATTTTTTGATCCAGTGATACAAATTTATTAATAATCGGCAAGTTGATCTCTGCAAATTCTATTCCGATCATCAGACCTTTTCCTCTTACATCCTTTAGTAATGGATAGTCTTTCTTGAGTTGATTTAACTGATTTAAGAAGTAGTCTCCCTTCTCTTTAGCCCTACAGTGGAGCCCTTCCTTATTAATTACTTCAATAGTGGCTAAACCAGCAGTACAAGCCCAGGTATTGCCTCCAAATGTTGAAGTATGTAATAAACATTTATCGATAGTACCATAACCACGTTTCCAGGTGGTTTCATTAGCAATATAGGCACCGATAGGCATGATTCCTCCACCCAGGGCCTTAGCCATACAAAGTATATCTGGAACAACCTCTTCCTCTTGACAAGCAAACCAATTACCTGTTCTACCTAAACCTGTTTGTACTTCGTCGGCTATCATTAAAATATTGTATTTATTACATAGTTCTTTTACCTTTTTTAAATAACCTGCAGGGGGAGTAATAATTCCCGCTTCTCCCTGTATCGGTTCTATAATAAAGGCCGCAATGTTGTCTTTTCCATCGATCATAGCCTTTTCTAATTGGTATTGATCTCCATAGGGTACTTCAATTCCAAATGGCACAAGGGGGCCAAAATACTTTTTATACTTATCTCTACCCGTTACCGATAGAGCCCCCATAGATTTACCATGAAATGAACCTTTACAGTAAATAATACCTGATTTACCAGTTGCTATTTTAGCTAGTTTTAAAGCTCCTTCTACAGCTTCTGCTCCACTATTACAAAAAAAACTGTACTTCAAATCCCCAGGAGTAATAATTGAAAGATTTTTAGCTAGAGCTGTAGTGATTGGGTTAATAGTCGTCTGTAGCAAATTAGGTAAATTGGATATTTTTTTTAGGGCCTCAATTATTTCTAGATGATTATGTCCAAGATTTAATGCTCCGTAGGCTCCTAAGAAGTCAATATATTCTTTTCCTTCATCATCCCAAACCTTAGTTCCTTCAGCTCGAATAAACTTTTTGTTTAACCCCAGTAATTTTAATAATGTAACAAAGTTAGGATTGATATTTTGACGATAGTTTTTTTCTACTTCCGTTGCCGACATTGCTATAGCTTCTTCGATTGAGACTATTTCTTCTTTCTTCATTGGTACTTCTCCCATCTTACTACACCCCTTTTTCTTATTTAATTTTTATCATTTTTATAACGACCTGATCAATTCGTATATTGGAATTTTTTACATTTTTATTAGAAATTAAACTTACGGCCTTTAATTAATAGTTTTTTAGATGACATCTATTTAAAGGATATCTTTTGAGTCATATTTATTAAGTGATTTTTAGTGATTTTTTTAGTGATTTTTTTTATTGATCTTTTTTTAGTGATTTTATTGTTTTCTTGATGATTCTTTAATAATTTTTTCAATCATATCTTTAAAGATCCGTTTTTAATATTATGGGATCTTTTTCAAAAGCCTAATTTCTATTTTCAGCTAGTACATTATCTATCTAAGATACTCTCCATTATTTTAAAGATTTATTCTAAACACTTATTTTCTTCTTGACACAATGTTTTATATTTTATTCTGCTTGTACTTCTATTTATCTTCGATAGAGCACTTGATATTTCTTTTAACAAAGAGACCTCCGGTAAGCAGTCTCCTTAATACAACATAATAAATTTCTTAATATTACTTAATCACTTATATCCATTTAAGTTTAAATCTAATTTTAAGACAAAAAAAATGATTAATTACTTATTTGTAATTAATCATTTAGGTAATGCAATATTATCTCTAGCTAAAATTAGTTCTCCAATAAATTTTGGTTCTATAATAAATTTTGTGGAGCAGGCGCTAGTCTATAGGACCTTCACCTACAAGTCGGCCCCTATCTGGACATATAAAAAAAGTAGGCAAATTATACCTACTTTTATACTTTATTGGCGACCTGGAAGGGACTCGAACCCTCGACCTCCAGCGTGACAGGCTGGCATTCTAACCAACTGAACTACCAGGCCTTATACAATATAGTTATTGTTTCTTCAATGTATATTATTCTTATATACCATTGAAATGAATTTTATGGTGGGCACAACAGGGATCGAACCTGTGACCCCCTGCTTGTAAGGCAGGTGCTCTCCCAGCTGAGCTATGCGCCCAATTAATTGGTGACCCCTAGGGGAATCGAACCCCTGTTACCGCCGTGAAAGGGCGGTGTCTTAACCGCTTGACCAAGGGGCCAAATTTATTATTTTAAATGGTGGGCTTAAGTGGACTCGAACCACCGACCTCACGCTTATCAGGCGTGCGCTCTAACCAGCTGAGCTATAAGCCCTTAATCCTATTTAAAAAGTAATTTGGCGGAGAGGGTGGGATTCGAACCCACGGTCCCTTTCGGAATCACTGGTTTTCAAGACCAGCTCCTTAAACCACTCGGACACCTCTCCTTTGGTTAAAACTTAATTGGTGACCCATCCGCGACTCGAACGCGGGACACCCTGATTAAAAGTCAGGTGCTCTACCGACTGAGCTAATGGGTCAAATTGGCTGGGATAGCAGGACTCGAACCTGCGGATGACGGAGTCAAAGTCCGTTGCCTTACCGACTTGGCTATATCCCAA
>NZ_JHYF01000002.1 GCF_000621485.1 Alkaliphilus transvaalensis ATCC 700919 | reverse complement strand
CCTATTTCAAGTTTTATATCTTTATCTTCACCTTGAATAGTAACCTCTTCTTTTTCTCCATTCCAGTCTACTTTATGACCCAGTTCTTCTGCGATAAAGCGAATTGGTACTAAAGTTCTTCCACTTTCAATAACCGGTCGTTGGTCTGGGAAAGATACCAATTTTCCATCTACCCTAACTCGAACTTGGTTATTTGCATTTACAGATGTTGTCAAAGTTGAAACAAGAGTTAAAGCTAACATGATCATTAATAAACCAACAAGAAATTTTCTCATGATAATACCCCCATCATTTTGATATCAGTTACTTTTTTTTTACTTAATTCGTGAATAAGTAGTACTTCGAATCTTACCCACTTTAGAAGTTTTTTTTCATTTTAAAGTAATAGCTCATTATTCTTTCAACTCGTCTTGACTAATTTTTTATCTTTATTAATTTCTCTTTATTGATTTTTTCTTTTTTAATTTTTTCTTTACTATTTTTTTCTTTATTATTCTATTCTTTATTATTCTATTCTTTATTAATTCCTTTTTTTATTAATTTCTTTATTCAAAATGCATCACTGTCTTGTTTCAACGTGATTTACTATTGCTTTTATTAGCTGATCTAATTTTTAAACTTAGTATCTACTTTACTACCGTTACTTTAATTTTTATATTTTTAGTAGTCCCATAAGCCTTAGCATCTTCCAGACTTTTAATCTGTTCTGGCGTTAAGGCTACATAGGGAATCACCACATTTAAGATTTTTCCTTCATAATCTTCAGCTTTAATGGTAATCTGTTGATGGGTTTCTTCGGTATATTCTTCTAATCTTCTTATATCCTGAGTAAGGCTATAATAGAAATTTCTCCCTTCATTAGAAGTTAATCTTGTATCATGGGTTCTAATGGAAACAATATAGTTTTGACTAATGGTATCAATAATGGGAAAGTCTTCATGGAGATTTCTATTTAATAAACTTTTTATTTCTCTTCCCCTGTAAAATACAGGTAGTCCCCATACGTCAAATCCTGCAATTACCACTTCATCCACTAATCCATCGGGAAAAATACTTAAATCTATTTCTTCATTTTCTCCTTTTTTATCGCTAAAATCAGTCGGTAATGAACCCCCCATCCAAGCCCTAAGGGTAACCTGTTGTAAAATGGGAATCTCTTTAACAAACTTTATGGGTAAAGGTAGATCCATTCGATAAGCGACAATTAGCACTATATCTTGGCCATTTTTCAAATAACTGGAATGACTAAAATCAAGGCCTTCCCAACCATCAACGACACTTAATGCCTTTAACCTTGTATCAACACTACTACTTCTCCCTATTGCTAAATGCCTTTTAATCAGTTGTTTAATAATGGTGTTACCAAAAAATCCTTTAGTTTGGTCATAACCAGTAGCCATTAGATGATAAACTACATCCTCAAAATCAGTTATCTCCCCAGAATCCCTATAATCATCAAACTGTCTATCTAATTCTTCTTGAAGATCGCTAAGTCCGCTGACATAGTAAAGATAGCTTACTGAAGATAGCTCATTTGCAGTTTCTGTCATGGCATGATGGATAATCTCGTTGACATAGTATATTTTGCTGAAAAAACCTATCGTTATGACAGCACATATTAGTATGGGTAAAACAAGAGCCGCTTCTACCGTTACTGAACCTTTTGTGTTTTTTAATCTTCTTATCATTGTTATACTCCTTAATAACCCTGCCATAATTCAAGCTGATAAAAGGATCTATTATTAAGCTGATTCATGAAAAAAACTTTAATTGAATAATCTACCTTTACATTGATAAAGGTATTCGACCCTTGAATTAAATAATCTTCTCCATATAGGGGGTTCTGCTGTAGATTTAACTGGATTAAATCTTTAATTCTATCTAGTTTTAGGTCAGTATTCAAACTTGGTTTAAGTAAAAATAATCTTAAATAATCTTCATAGTTGAGGCTGATGTTGTGTTTATTTCTGTAAAAATCAACCCTTTCCCCAGCTAAAAGATTTTTAACGTCTTCTATCGAGTAGCCCATGGCCCATCCGCTTAAAATCATCGCCTTTATAAAGGGCATTGCAGCCCCTCCTATTGGAGCAGCCAATGCTGTAGCTAAAATTGTAGCCTCTTTTACAAGTTGGGGATTGTTGAAAACATAGACTAGATTGACCACGAAACGGAGCATTAGAAGATCTCTTCTTGCAGCATTAAAATTATGTGTTTGAGATGGATTACCATATAAAATATACTCAATTTCATTATCAAAAAAACTAATTTTACTAGCCTTTGTATCATTTCTTAAATTAAGTTGAAACTCCTCTTTTGGGGTTACATGGCTTTTAAATGTACCAAGGATATACTCATTAATATATAATTCATCCCTTAGGGCAATACCTAACTGAGAAATGCCCTTTGCAATAGAATCCATCATATGGTGGGATTTTTCATTATAATTTACATCCTGATCTACCTCATGAAAATCAACGACTGCTTCAGATTGATCCCCGCCTGTACCCTTTGAAGGCAACAGTTCTTGGAGATGTAAAGGGATTACTTTCTTCTCTGTAGCGTCCTCCTTCAATAATTCATTAGCCTGCTTTGCAGTTTCTCTTCTTGTATCTTTTTCTAAGGATACTCCTGTAACTTCCTCCTCAAGTTTCCACTTGTTATAGGAAAAAGTTCTATCATAGTTGGACAGATTTTCCTCCGCAATATCAAATATTTCATCGATACCATTTCTATGATTATTTAAGCCAGCCATAATATTACTTTGGATTATCGATTTAATTTCTCCCATTAACCCCCTAGCCTTAGTTAGTACTACGATGTTTGCTTCACTTTTTTCATCGAAACCCTTTACACTATAATTTTCCATTGCTCTGTGATATTTTTTAAGGTCTTCTAACATCCCTTGAGTTAAGCTATTATCCTGTTGGGTCTCCTTAGCTAGAAGCGCCTCCATTTGAATTTTCAAAGTTTTTGATTTTCCTTCTATTTCAATAGATAAGTTTTTGATGTTTCTATTATTTAAAAGAAGTTCTTCTATTAATTCTATTTGATTTTCTATCTCTAAGTGAATCCCTTCAGATAATTGACCTATTGTGGTTTCTATCGATTGAATCGCTAACCTAGTCCCCTCTAGCTCCCCAAGAAGAGCACTTCTTTCTTCCTCTGTCTGTTTAGAGGAAAGTAATGTAGCTAGCCGTTGATATTGTCTTTCCAAGTCCAACTTCATATCTTGTTCACTAATTAATTGATTAAGGCTATTTTTTATCCCACTATTAACTTGCTTAAATAAGGATAAATTAAAGCTAGATGCCTTTTGAATTGATTCATCTAGCTTACCTTCAAAATGGGCTATTACAGCAAGTTCCTTTTCTATTCGTGTTTTTTCATCTAGAAGCTTTGATGCTTCACCTACTTTAGAGAAATCTTTAAAGAGGGACATGACTTCCTCAACAACAGCCTTAGGTCCACGATATTTCATAAAATCTAGTATTTGCTGCTGAATTACCTCATCTTCCCCTAATGAAAGTAACTGGCTTGTTGTTATTCCTTCAATTTGAAACTGATAAATATTCCAAAATTCCTCCAAGTCTTGAAGATCGGTCCCTTCCAACCCCTTGTCTAAATATAGCTTCATGTAATTAAATAGCTCTTCACCTGGAATCGCCATTGCAAACAGCCCATAGTCATCCTTTAAGGTTTGATCATAATGGGATAAAGTTGAGTGGAGGGCATTGGCAGTCGTTCTTTTTAAGATGGTTTCTGATGTCCTTATTCTAGCCCCGTCCACCAGCATTCCTGTTAAAGTGATCACCAATAACAAAGTGATACTTAAAAAGATTGTTATGGCACCTCTTTCTCCTTCTAAATTCCTCAATTTTCTATCGCCTCTATTCAAAGAAAACACTTATCTTCTCCTTTACCTCAATTAAAATTTCATTATATTGATCCTTAATACTTCTTGTGACTTCTGTCTCTTCCATAAGATCATTTATTAAATCTATAGTTCTAATGGTTTCAGCATGATCTTTAATTACTGCTTTTGATGATATTCTAGCTGTATAACCTCTCCCTAACCCTAGTACCTCTTTTAAAAGAGGTATTGGTATTTCATATGTTATGTTGGCATCAACCAATATTTCTCTATACAATATTTGATCTTTATATTTAACCGTTATTTGACTATCTACAGGCTTTAGAACCGTTCTTTCTGTCAGCTTACCCTTAATATATTCACCAATATAATTTTCTTTCATGGTGGTTTGATCAATAACTGTAAAACGCCAATATAATGGATGTTGATAGTTTTTATTATTTACCTCTCCTGTTTCTAATAGAAGGTGAAGGTTTTGTTGCGTATCAATTCTCCCCCAATTCCGACTGGCAGCCTTTGTCACATGATTCACTGTGGATTGAAGGAAAGCTAATTGGTACAAAAGGATGACTATATAAATAACAAATAAAATTGTAATGATGACCAGTGGAAAGATTAAAGACAGTTCAACTGTCATACTCCCTTCTTCTTTCCATGAAGCTTTATAGCCTTTAAACTTATCTAAACTGAATAATGTATTCATAATCAACTTCCTTTATGGAAGGGAGGTCTAAATTGCCTCCCTAGTTTATTACTGGAGCTTCTTTTTATTGAGCCATTTCTTCTGGGTTTATATCGACACCAGTAATGTTATTTAATATTTTCTTTACAAATTCAACTATTACATTTCTAAAGATTAATGCTAAACCTACTAAAACCGCTATTAGTAAAACTAATTCTACAGTTCCTAAACCATCTTCTTCTGTTAAAAAATTCTTTATTATCTTGATCATAGTATCCCTCCCTTCAAAATTAAAGCTAAATCTATTTTTAATTGAGTCAATCGAGTTTGCCTTCATCTAATATTTAAAAATCAATTTCCTCAATCAAATTTAATTACATTTCCATTAAGATCAATACTGCAGGGGTCATAACAATTAATAGAATTGCTAAAAACATGATCATCATAGGAAGTAAAAGTTTTGTGGAGGCTTCTTCCCCCAACACTTTCGCTGTATTTTTTCTCATGATCCAGCATTCATTTGTCAGCATTCTAAGCATAATAATTGTTTCTTCGTTCCCCTTTTTAAGATTTTGAATAATTAAAGAAACAAACTTAAATATTTCTGGATTCCTACAACGATTTGCAAAATCTTCATAGGCTTCCTCTTCTGATTTACCATTTTTAATTTCCAATAATGTAATTTTTAGTTCTTGGTGTAAAACTCTGTTACCATCACTTTCCCCCACGATTTTTTCCCATGCCTTCGATACGGTTAGCCCTGCACTCATTAAAAGAATTAGCTTACTTAAAAACTCTGTAAAGTCTAACTTTATTTGAAGTTTTCTTTTATTAAGTTGCTGGTAAACTTCATGATTTAACCCATAAATTACAGCAACCATCATGCCTACTGCGATAACAAAGAACTCTATAGTGACATCCCCCAGTGCTACAGCAAAAAAAGAAATGATAAAAATTACTACTAATAATAAAGTAATCTGATTAGCCCAGTGGACCTTTACAAACCTTTTTCCTTCCTTTGTCCCATAAAGCTGACTAAAAGTAAGCATTAATTTTTGATCGTAGGCTGTACTATATTGATAATTAAAGCAGTTTAAAATATAATGGCCTAATATTAAAAATCGCTTAAGGGGATATGTTTTTTCATCTAAGTCTTCAAATAAATTAGTCTCCCTCTTTTTGGCTAAGATTAAGAAGATCATTATACCTACTGAATAAACAATTAGCCATCCAATCCATAACATTGATTTACACCTCTATTTTGATTATTTTTTTGCTTATAAATATTGAAGTAATCAACAAGGCCATTGCCACAGTCATAACGACTTTTCCAACAATAGTGGTAAAAACTGGCTCCATATAATCTGGAGCACTCCATGTCAGCACCAATACTAAAGCTACTGGAATAACGACTAAAAACTTTTGCTCTAATTTCCTTTGGGTCAGTAGCAAATCAAGTTCCTGTTGAAATTCAATTTTTTCTGTAATCATCTTTGAAGTATTTCTAATTACCTCTACTAGGTTTCCTCCTGTTCTTTTACAGGTAATTAATATATCAACAAAGCTTTCTATATCTTCTATATGGCTCCTACTGGCAAAGGCTTGAAAAGCTTCCTCTACCGTTTCATTCATTTCAATTCTCCTTACGATATACTGCAATTCTCTAGTGATATAGCTCTTTTCTCCTGGATTTAAAACCTCCATTTCTTTGATGGAATCTTTAACTGCTATTTCTAAGGATTTTCCGATCAAAAGAGAGGATGAAATCATATAGAGGGCTTCTTTGAATTCTAAAGTCAATTGTTTCTTTTGTTTTTCTATTTTTTCTTTTACTTTAAGGGAAGGATATAGCAATCCAAAGGGTGTTAATAACAAAGCACCAATTATATTTTGATAAAAGATATAACCAAAAATAAATAGTAGCGTCGCTGCAATGATTATGTAAAAAAGCTTTTCTTTTAAGTCCATCGGATATTGATTATAATCATATAGCCACTCTTCTACTAAACCTTCCCGTTTAGGCTTTAACTTCGTAAATAACGCTTCTTTTTTCACTTTGTTAAACGATTGGTTGTCTATACTTTTTTCATCCTTTTTCATTAGAAAAAGTAAACCCAATAAAGATATGGTTCCAAAGAATAGCAAAATCCCCCTTACAAACATATCTAGCTCACCTAACCCTTCCACTGGATTCCAGCTAAACTTAGCTTTAAATTATTGATTAGAGGATTCTTAGTTCTTTTTAACCCTCCAATAATCCTTCCATTAGCATCTTCCCCCTCCTCAATAAATTCAAATAGGGGATTTAATTGAATCCTTTCATTATCGCATTTCACAATTTCTGTTATTTCCATTACTCTTCTAGATTTATCCCTTAAACGGGCTAAATGAACAATTAAATCGATTCCACTGGATATCTGATGTCTAATGGCTTCTAAGGGTAAGGGGGTACCACTTAACACCATTGTCTCTAAACGACTTAACATATCTCGTGTTGAGTTGGCATGCCCTGTCGATAGGGAACCATTATGACCAGTATTCATGGCTTGAAGCATGTCGATGGCCTCTACTCCCCTAACCTCCCCCACAATAATTCTGTCGGGTCTCATTCTTAGGGCAGCCCTAATTAAATCTCTTATGGTAATGCTCCCTTTTCCCTCTAAATTAGCATTACGAGTTTCTAACCTTACAATGTTCTCAACTCTTTTTATCTGTAATTCTGCCGAATCTTCAACGGTTATGATCCTTTCATCTGAAGGAATAAAGTTAGATAGTACATTTAAAAAAGTTGTTTTTCCTGAGCCAGTGCCGCCACTAATAAATAGGTTATATCTTGCCTCTACCATTTTTTGTAAAAACAAAGCGGCTTCTTCTGTAATTGAGCCATATTGAAGTAACCCTTCAATCGTAATGGGGTTTTCAGGAAATTTTCTAATGGTTAGAATAGGCCCATTTAAAGCAACAGGGGGTAGCACCACACTAATTCTCGCACCATTTTCTAGCCTTGCATCAACTATCGGAGAAGCTTCGTTTACAACTCTATTTACTTTAGCTACAATCGATTGAATAACATCCTCTAACTTTTTATCATCATAAAACACTTTTGTATATCGGCTTGTCTTTCCTTCCCTCTCAATGAAGATATCTTTAGGTCCATTAATCATGATCTCAGTTATCGTCTCATCTTCTAATAGGGGTTGTAATATGTCTAATCTTCTCATGGAATTAAATATGGTTTCGATTATAAATTGCTTTTCAGAAATCTTTAAAAAGGTTTCCTTTGATTTATCAAAGACGGCTTTTTCAATTAACTCTTCAATTTCTTCATCAGAAGGGTCCTTCATATAATCTATGTTTTCTTTAATTCCGGCCTTAAGTTCTTCTATTAAAGCCTTAAATCTTTCATTTTCCATTCTTCTACTCCTTCACCCCTACTTTTCTAAGTTCTGAATTAGATTAAAAAGCGCCTTAGAAAAATCTGAATTAGTATTTAGTATGATTTGATTATTTCGTGTAAGCCATAGCTCTCGGTCTTCTGGGAAATAATAATCTACAGACCTTTCAGCTAGGCAATAATTTTTAATATTAGAGGCATAATTTAAGGCTAAAATTAATTTATTCTGTATCGTATCCTTTATATAGGGTAATCTCTCTATTTCCTTTAAAAATCCTTCACCCTTTGCCTTGGATGTTAGGTTATACTGTAAGACAAAAATAATTGAGGTAGATAAGGTCATGGCCTTAATGTTTCTCAAGTCAAAGTTACTGGATAAATCAACAATAATATAGTCATATAATCCGCTATTTTGAATTTCCTTAAGTAAAAAATCGATGTCATCTTCCTTTATTTCATCCCATTCTAAAGCACTGTCGAAGGGATCTATATAATTGATTTGAGTTCCATGATCTTTTATCTGCATCGATGATAATTTTGTAATTAAATTTTTTTTCTGCTCTTTTACTAAATAGAATAAATTTGAAGCATTGAAATGAGGTGTCTCTTGGGGAAAGTACTGCTTTATTGATGAAATTCCTTCCAAATTTAGATAAAAAATTCTCTTTCCCATCTGAGCTAGTAGTGTTGCAACCCCTATAGCCATTGTTGTTTTACCACTGCCTCCTACAGGGGAATATACCGACAGTATTTTTGATTCTGTATTACCATTAGGTAGAAGATAATTATTGCTTCCTTCACTATAAAGATCTAATACTTCTCCCATTAATTTATGACAAGGTTGATATTTTAATATAGAAGAATAAATATTTTCAGCTTCTTGATTATCCTTCATATCTTTCTTGCCATCTATAAGTAAGATCACCTTTTTTATTTTTTTTATTTCTGCCAGGTTTGACAGCATCTCTGGGCTAATTAATAGTATGTCTATTTCTCTATTGGCTTCTTTAAGGGACTGATCTAAATACTCCTTACGGGAGAATATACTTAAGTGAAGTTTAAACTGATAGTTTTCTGTTAGATACCCTTCTAAAGCTTCCAAATAGTCTTTGTCATTATCTGCAATAACCATATGTATCCTCATAAAAAACCTCCTAAAAATAAATTAAATTAGCTATATCTATAGATCCTTTATATTAAGATTTGTTTGTAAGAACAAAGTCTTCCTTCGGAAGATTTATAGGATGACTTTATTGAAACTCATTACGTAAAGTTCTCTTATTATAATAATAATTAAAGTCGAACTTTCCTATTCGTTATAAAAAAATGACTAGCAATACTCCTGAAGAAATGGCTATTGCAAAGGGGAATTTACCCTCTTTGTTCTTTGTCATATCTGTATAGGGGGTTATCTGCTGATTAATAACCAATAGCTTAAGGTACTTTATTAGATACCGCAGTCTATTACGGGTATTTTTCCTAATCATCATCAAATAAAGGGCAATCACACCACCACTCAGAAAAGAAGCAATCATTACTTTTATGATATAAGTACTTCCCATTATAGCTCCCACAGCTGAGAACAACTTGATATCCCCAGCACCTATAGCGCCTAGCAAATATAAAACACCAAGAAGGGCAATTGGCAATAGCATTCCTAAAATCGAATTTTTAATACCAACTAATCCGTAGCCAAGTGAATTTAAGGCTAGACCTAAGAACATAAATGAATAAACAATTTTGTTTTTAATCTTATTTGCTTTTAAGTCGGTATAGAGAGAGGAAGCTAAAAGAATGAATATTAATCCCAGTGAAATGATATTTACCGTTAATTTTCCCACAAAATTACTCCTTATTTAGGACTTTTATCCTCTTGACATTTTTCCCTTTGTTAGGTGACATATTATTTATGATTCGATGTTAGTTTTGTTTTCCCTTTATTTTTTTTGCCAAAATTTATATTTTTTTGTATAAAAAGATAGAATTGTATTATTCAAAAGAAAAGGACTGCCCTTATGATTTTAAAAATCATTTTATGACAGCCCTTTGGTATTACTCTGTATTAATGAAATTGCAGCAGGTCTCTAGAATTCATCAAAACCTGTTACTTGTTCAAAAATATAGTTTCCTTGTGGGTCAACAACCACTCGACTAACAGCCATATGGGTTACCCCTTCCCTTTCTCCTGGTGAATAGGATATTTCTGGTGCTAACCCTGCTGTAAATTTCAAGTTATTCATTGCATTGATGTAACCTTCCCAAGAAAGATCATTACCTGCGGCAGTTAAGCCAGCTACAAAGGTTTCTGCTGCTACCCACCCTGCCATTGTATAAGCATTATATGGGTTTCCTTCTGGGAAGTACTTTGTCATTGCATCTACTAAAGGTTGTAGACTAGCTTCATCTACGTCTAACCATCCCATAACATGAAGATTTTTTACTGCTTCAGGTGCTCTGTCAGAAGCTAATTGAAGGAAGCTGGCATCTGCATTAGAATAGGTTGTAAGCATTGGAACATTAATATTATATTCTTCAGCATTAGCTAAAATATTAGCTACCCCACCAGATAAACCAAATAGTATTACTAAATCTGGATCTACTTCTCTTAGTCTTAACATTTCACCTGTAAAGTCTGTATCACCAGGATTATATGCGGTTTGTAATACTAAACGACTTGATTCTCCCAATTCTTGCAAACCTGCAGTAACCCCTTTAAATCCATCATTTCCTGCTTCATCATTACTGTATAAAATAGCAATCGTTTCAGCGTTAAACTCTTCAATAGCATACTTTGTCATTAACTTCCCTTCATACACATAATTAGGTTGTACTGGGAAAAAGTTATCTCCTAATTGAGTTAATTCAGCTGCGCCAGATCCAAAGTATACAGATGGAATTCCTTCTTCTTCAACAATATCAGCAACGGCCATTACTCCTGGTGTTCCTAATTGACCAACAATAGCGAATACTTTTTGATCGTAGATTAATTTTTCTGCTGCAGCTATTGCTTGAGCAGGGTCGAATTGATCATCTTCTTTTAACAGTTGAATTGTTCTACCATTCACACCACCATCATCATTAACGGCATTGAAATAAGCTTCCATCCCTTGATAGTAGGGTAAGCCAATAAAGGAAAGGGGACCTGCCATAACACCAATTGTACCTACAGTTACTGTATCTTCAGTAACACCTTGAGCCCAGTCTTTGCCACCTGTTTCATTAGACTGGCAAGCTGCTAATGAAACTACGAATACCAACATTAATGCCAACATAACTACTTTGTTCTTTTTAAAATATTTCATATTATTTCCCTCCTAGTTTTATTTAATGGCCACCTAAGTAAGCCTGCTTAACTTTCTCGTCTTTTATTAAATCCTTAGCCTCTCCTTGATGAACCACCTTACCAGTCTCTAAGATATAACCATAATGGGATATTGCTAAGGCCTGCATAGCATTTTGCTCAACCAATAATATCGTTGTTCCTTGGCTGTTGATATCCTTTACAATTGAGAAAATATCTTTAACAATTAAAGGTGCTAAACCTAAAGAAGGTTCATCTAAAAGTAATAGTTTAGGATTAGCCATCAAGGCTCTTCCGATGGCTAACATTTGCTGTTCTCCTCCAGAAAGGGTTCCGGCTTCTTGCTTTTTTCTTTCCTTAAGTCTTGGAAAATACCCATACACTTGATCATAGGATTGATTAATGTTATGGCGATCTTTTCGAGTGTAGGCTCCAATTTTCAAGTTTTCTTCAACGGTTAGATCGGCAAACACCTGTCTGCCTTCTGGAGATTGAATGATTCCCTTTGCCACAATTTTTTCGACGGCATCGTTTTTGATACTTTTTCCTTCTAACTTAATGTCACCTTCTTGGACCCCTATTAGGCCAGAAATCGCCTTAAGGGTTGTTGTTTTACCAGCACCATTTGCACCTAAAAGAGCGACGATTTTCCCCTTTGGAACCTCAAGGGAGACATTTTTTAAGGCTTGAATATAACCATAATAGGCATTAACATTTTCAATTTTAAGCATCTTCCTCGTCTCCTTTCCCAAGGTAAGCTTCTTGTACTGCAATATTGTCTTGAATTTCCTTTGGGGTTCCTTCAGCAATTTTCTTACCAAAGTTGATGGCACAAATTCTTTCACATATGTCCATAACAAGGCCCATGTCATGCTCTACCAAAAGAATCGTTGTTTTATAGTGGTCTCTAATCTTTGTAATCAATTTTGCAAGTTCTTTTGTCTCGGACCCATTCATACCTGCTGCTGGTTCATCTAGGATTATTACTTTTGGCTCCGACACTAATGCCCTAGCTAACTCGATTAACTTTTGTATCCCATAGGGTTGGGCAGCTGCAGGCTGATTTTCAATTCCGTCTATTCCTAAAAACTTCATTACTTCCCTTGCCTTATTCTTCGCCTTTTCTTCTTCTCGCTTTATCATAGGAAGCTTGAATCCTTCAAAAAGAATGTTTCCCTTCATTTCACGATGAAGACCAACTGTTATATTATCTAAAACCGTCATCATCTTAAACAATTCAACATTTTGAAAAGTTCTTGCCAAACCCTTTCCAATCACCTCCTCAACTCGATAGTCTAGCAGGTTAATTTCCTCCCCTGTCTTTGATGTAAAAAGGACCTTACCTTCATCTGGCGTATAAAAACGACTAATACAGTTAAAAATCGTTGTCTTACCGGCTCCATTCGGACCAATGAGACCATATATACTATTTTCTTCAACTTCAAAGCTAACACGATCCACAGCCTTTAATCCGCCAAAGCTTATGGATAAATCCTCTATCTTTAAAATCTTCATGGTGTCCCTCCTTCTTTGCTATTAAGCTTACCGACCTTAGCTTTTAGCTTATTCCAAAGAAAGTCAAATCTCCTTATTAATCCTGTTGGGAAGAAGATAATAACAACTATTAGGGCCACCCCTGTTAAAATAAAGTTAATATTGGTTATCCCACCAACTAAGGGCAGATCTTGCATTACCCTTGGAAGTAGCTGAATAAAAGCTGCTCCAACGATACTCCCTCCGATGGAAGCTAACCCACCAATTACCACCATGGCTAGAAGGTTTAGAGATAATTCTACCCCCCATGCACTTGGTTCAACATATCTATAAAGATGGGCATATAGTGAGCCTGCAATTCCAACATAAAATGCGCTTAAAGCAAAAGCATACAACTTATATTTAAAAAGGCTAATTCCCATTGCTTGGGCGGCATGTTCACTATCCCTCATGGCTATCAATGCTCTTCCTGTTTTTGAATGAAGGAAGTTATAAGAAAATATGGCCAACCCAACTAATATCACGATTGATAGAATTAAAAAATGCTCTCTTTGTCTAATTTCAAAACCCAAAATTTCTGGATAAGGTATTCTTCTTAAGCCTGCATGGCCTCCAGTCAAGGCAGTCCATTCTATAAATATATTTTGAAAGGTAACCCCTAAACCAAGGGTTGCAATGGCTAGATAAAGACTTGCTAATCTTAAAGCAACTAGCCCTAGTAACAAACCAATTACCATTGGTACTAAACCTGATAATAATAATGATAATAGGAAGGGTAACTCTAATTGCATTGTTAAATATGCTGATAAATATGCCCCCATCCCCATAAAGGCCGCATGCCCTAAGGATACCTGCCCTGCATAGCCTAGCAGTATATTAAAACCTAAAGCTGCAATTGCAAAAATTACTACATTGTTTAGTAAAGTCATATTTGAAAAACTGATCATACCAGTCCAAAGGTTTATAATTGGTATTAGTAAGAAGATTATACCAACAACCAGATATTGTTGTGGTTTACCTTTTAAAAGATTAGAGATTAATCGATTATTTTTTCTAATTGTACCTTTAGAATCTTCCATCACTACACCTTCTTTCTTCTGACTTTACCAAATAAGCCTGCTGGTTTTACGATCAAAATTAAGATTAAAAAGCCATAGACAATTACTGTGCGCCATTTCGCTGATATATAGAAACCTACTAAATTATCCATTACTCCGATTAATAGTCCTCCAATTACTGGTCCAATAAAGGAAGTAAAGCCCCCTAGCACTGCTGCAATAAAGGATTTCAAATGAACATCCGCCATCATATTTGTATGGACATTTGTTGCAGGTGCAATTAAAATTCCAGCAGTAGCTCCAAGGATGGTTGCAATAATCCAAGCTACAGAAGATACTTTTGCTGTTGGTACCCCCATTAATCTGGCTGTCGTTTCATTCTCTGCTGTAGCTCTAATGGCAACTCCAAACATTGTTTTTCTAATAAGATAGAACAATATAAACATAATAATTAAAGTTAGGAAAATGATAAAATATGCATTGGGTCTTATTAATAGCCCACCAATAAAAAAGCTTGGCGTTGTTATGGCCCTTCTCATGGCGTGGGTGTCAGTACCAAATAACGCCCCAGCTGATCCATTGACAATCATGATTAGCCCCAATGTAATAATCATTTTTCCTACTAAACTGCCCCTAAGGGCTGGTCGAATAAATACCTTTTCAACAATAAAGCCAAAAATAGTTGCAAATAGTAATGCTCCTATAAAGGCCATAATATAGGTCACATGGGTATTCCCAAATGCTAAACTAAGCCTCTGCCATAAACTATAGGCAACAAAACCACTAAACATCGCCATTTCACCCTGGGCAAAGTTAGTTACCGCAGAAACTCGATAGATTAACACAACCCCAAGGGCGGCCAATGCATACAAACTACCTGTTTCAATACCTGCTATGACATTTTGTAAAAACGACGCCATATTGATTGCCTCCTCCAATTTTTTCTCAATTGGTCCTCTTATATAAGAAGAAAACCTACGGGCATAGCTCCCAACCCTTCTGGTCTCTTGCTTTCTTATAGTTCTTTTCCGCTTTTCTTCTTTTCGTTCTTTTCCTTTATATTTAGAAGAGTTTCAATTGTCTTGCTTTCTCTAAAAGTTCATCTCTAAAATCTGGATGGGCGATTGCCACTAATCGTTTTACCCTCTCTTTAATTGAAGTTCCCCTCAGGGCTGCTACTCCATATTCAGTAACAACGTAATCAACATCGTTTCTTGAAAGAGATACGGCTGCACCTGGCTGAAGGGTTGGAACGATTTTTGAGATGGTTTTCCTCTCGCCTTTTTCATCCTTTATTATCGTGGTAGAGTAAAGGGCGATGATGGATTTGCCCTCAGGGGATATTTGGGCTCCAATAGCTGTATCTGCCTGCCCTCCTGTACCACTAAACTGACGATGACCTATTGATTCAGAACAACATTGGCCTGTTAGGTCTATCTCTATGGTTGTATTGATTGAGATCATTTTATGATTTTGACCGATTACATAGGGATTATTTACCCATTGTCCCTTTAAAATTTCAACGGCAGGGTTATCATCTAAAAAGTCGTATAGTTTTTTACTACCTAGTGCAAAGGTAGCTACCATTTTATTTGGTTTTATGGTTTTTAAACGATTAGTAACTGCTCCCGACAAATATAGGTCTACCATGCCATCGGTAAACATCTCGGTATGAATCCCTAAATCTTTTTTGCTCTTTAACTCTGCTGCAACTGCGTTAGGAATACCTCCTATGCCAAGCTGAATAGTCGAGCCATCTTCTACAAGGTCAGCTATATACTTTCCAATTACTTGATCCTTTTCACTTGGTTGTAGAGTTGGTAGCTCTGATAAAGGATAATCTACTTCGATGATGCAATCTATCTCTTCTATAGAAATCACTGTATCTCCAAAGGTTCTTGGTACATTAGGATTTACCTCGAGGATGACTAAATCTGCAGCTTCCATCATTTCCCTTTCATAGGTAGCACTTAAGGCTAAAGATAAGAAACCATGCTTATCCATTGGACTTGCTGAACCAACAAAGATGTTGGGATTTTTATAAGCTAATCGTTTCTTTCCCGATAAATGTAAATGGTTCGGAATAAAAGAAATATTTCCATTTTCATGGGCCTTCCTAATCTCTGGACTGTAAAACCACCCCTCCATTGTGATACTTTCTTTGTGGGCAGGATTTGTGAAATATTCATATCCCCCCATTGGTAAGCAAGTAACTACTGTGACCTCCTTTACGCTGCCACTTAATTCATGGAGCCTCTCCATTATCATTTTAGGCTCGGCAGCTCCAAGGGCCGATATAATTTCATCGCCATCTTTAATCTTAGCTAAGGCTTCTGTCACTGATATCAATTTTGATTGATAAATTTCTTTTTTGTTCATGTTAGCCCTCCTATTCTGCTGGACCCCACTTAATGGTGCATGCATCCCAAGCATAGCCGATTCCAGCACTAACCCAAACAACAATACTTCCGTCTTTAATTTTTCCTTCATTTAAAGCTAATTGAGTCGATAATATTTGGTCTACTTGCCCAATATGTCCATAATCTTCTAGATATATTGATTGATCATTTTCTAGTCCTAATTCCTTTAAAATAAATTCATGGGCAGATCGCTTCATGTGGAGAACAGCAATATAGTCTATATCCTTTCTTGTATAACCGCTATTTAATAAACTATCATCTATAACTTTAATAAAGTTTGGCATACTCTTCTCACCAAGACCTTTTTTCATATGTTCTGGATCTAACACATCTAAGGATTTTAATCCGTTATCTATATTTTCCTTCGTCAAAGGATTATTGGTTCCACCATATTTTACAGCCACATCCTTTGAAAAAGAACCATCGGTTATAATACTTGTTTCTAGTATAAGGTTTTTGCCATGATTCTTCTTTAGTAAAATTGCACCTCCACCAGCAGCAAGGTTAAACATAAAGGTTACCCGTTGGTTTTTATAATCAATAAAATCTCCATTTCTATAACCACCAGCAATTAAAACGGTATTAATTTTCTCATCTTCCAACATCATAGATTTTGCCACCTTCATGGCGGCTACAGCAGTACCGCATCTTTGGGCCATATCAAAGGCCCAAGCATTATGGGCTCCTATCGCCTCTTGAATATAGATTCCTGTCGTGACTAAAGGATATTCCTTGTGTTCTTCTCCGATCGAGATGATTAAGTCTATATCTAACGAATTAACTCCTGTTCTTTTTAAACAATCCTGCGCAGCTCTAACCCCCATTTCCATTGTTCCATCACCCATACCCGGAACTGGCTTTTTATTGAATCCGAACTTGTCTTTTATTACTTCTACTGGAATTCCCGATTGATGGGATATCTCTTCAGCAGTTTCATACTGACTAGGGATATAGATGCCTGTTCCAACGATGCCTATATGTGCCTCTTTCATTTTCTTTTACCTGCCTTCCCAATTATTTTCTTGCTGTATTCCCTTTATTCTAGTGAAACCGTTTTCTTTTAATTTATCTATGAATTCCCAAAAAACCCACCACTAGCAAATTAAATTCATCTGTTTTTTCATAGCAGGAGGCGTGACCTGCCTCTGGAATGACAACAAATTTTGAGTTAGGTATTTTTTTGTGGATTAAGTGTAACTCTTCATAAGGTGTCACGACATCCTTATCCGATGCAATTACTAGTGTTGGTGCTTTTATATCACCAATCAACTCACTTATGTCATAATTATTTAAGCTAGATGATAACCTCAAATATCGTTCAAACCACTGATCGGTTAAAATCTTTCCAAAAATTTTAACTCTATCCTTCAGCCACTTTTCATTTTTTTCATAAAATGTATCAGAATAAATTAATGGCATTGCCAATTTAAAGAATTTCTCTCCATCTTTTAACTTTGCCGCCTCATCCCACGATGCTCCTATAGCGGCTAAATAATTAGTTAGCCTACTGATGGTGTTAGCTAAAATTAAACCCTTAACCATTTCGGGATATTTTAGTGCAAATAGCATAGCTACCTGTCCGCCATAGGATATGCCCATAATATTACATTCTTTTATTTCTAAATAATCTAGTAATCCCTTAAGATCAGATACATGTTGAGTATTATCATAATCTTCTGGTGAAGCCCCTGATTCTCCTTGATCTCTGAAATCTACATTTATCACCTTATATCCAGCTTTATTATATATGGGAGTCATATTTGTCCAGCTAGTAACACTCATCATGATCCCATTAAGGATTAAAAGAACCTGCTCACCTTCTCCAGTTACTTTGTAGTTAATTTCAACTCCATTTATTGCTACCTTGGACATCTCTACACCCCTATCTTTATCCTATAAAGGCTAATATTTTTTCTACTAATAGTTCTGGACAATCTACCAATGGAGAGTGGCCGCATTGAGGTAATACTTCTAACTGCCCACGACTTCCTATTGCTTTAACTGTCTCTTCTACCATGTCCCTTGTTACAACTAGATCGCTATCTCCCCAAAGGGCTAAAACTGATGCCGTTATGTCATTAATCTTATTTGATATATCAAATGTAGCTAAAGCCCAGTCAATATCAACAAGGTTTCTTTGTTCAAAGGTAGCGTCTAAAAATTCATTATAGGCTTCTTCACTAGGCTTCTTATGAACATAAATTGACATGTCCCATACAGTTTTCATCAACTCTCTATTGTGGTTTTCAATTGCCATAACCATGGGAGCCACCTGAACTGGGTCTTTGGCCATTTCTTCTTTGCTAGAATAAGCCTCCCCAATAAGAGGATTTCCTTGTTCATCCTTTTTCCAAATTGGATAGCCAAGATAAGAAACACTATCTAACAGAATCAAATTTTTAACTAAATCAGGATAGTTGGCAGCTAATTCCATTGCTACACCCCCACCAGTAGACCATCCTACAACCGTTAAATTATTTAAATTTTTTCGATCAATAAAAACTTTAATATCTTCTGCCAGTTCCTGTAATGTATCAAATCGATTATAATAGGTGGATTTTCCCATTCCTCTTAAATCTACAGCATAAAGACTATATTCTTCTGGAAAAAGGTTGAATATTGGTTCCCAATGTTTTGAAGAGGACATATTTCCATGTAACAACAATATATTTTCATCTCCACCAACAATTTCCCGATAAAATAATGTCTCCCCACTACTTACTTCAACAGTTGCAAAATTTTGTTTTCTCATAAGCTTACCTCCCTAGACTAATTCTATTTTAGAAATAATATTTTTTACATTGATCATTCATCATAAGGGTTTATCAGTTACTCACTGTTATCTTTTTATATAAGCAATAGTTGTGCCAACTTTATGAACAATTAGAATCAAATTTTAATTATAATTATTGAAACTATGAAATTCTCAAGTTTTCATAAAGATGTTTATTATTAGCCATTTATTGATCAACTAAATAATTATCCTCTTTAGGAAAAGGATTTCATAAAATGTGTATTAATTTTAGACACCTGTCTGTTCTTTACACACTTTTACATATTTGAATATTGGTTTTAAGAGTAAATAAAGAAACCTTTACCAAAGTTAAAGTTGGGCAAAGGTTTCTAATGGTAGCCGATTACATGAAATATGTCTTAATATTAGACAGTTATTTGATATTTTTCAATTTTTCCATAAAGGTTAGATCTAGAAATCCCTAAAAGTTCAGCTGTCTTTTGTTTGTTTCCTTTTGTATATTCCAGACATTGAATAATTGCTTCCTTTTCTGTTCTTTCTATTCGCTCACTTAATTTTTCTATCGGTGCTGAAGAAATCTTTAAGGTTTCATCTTTATTTAATAGTTGTTTTGGCAAATGTTCCAGTAATATATATCCTTCATCAACTAAATTAATTGCCCTCTCTAATATGTTTTCTAGTTCTCTTACATTACCTGGCCATTTATAAGTCTTTATCATTTCTAACGCATCTTCTGAAATACCTTCAACATAAGAACCTAGTTTGTAAGTTAATTTATCAAGTAAGCTTTTCACCAATAATTCAATATCATCCATTCGGTCTCTTAAAGGTGGTACTTCGATCATCATTACATTCAAGCGGTAGTATAGATCTTCTCTAAACTTACCTTCCTCTACTAAAGATTTAAGGTCTTGATTAGTAGCAGCGATTATTCTGACATCTGCCTTTATAGGAGCGATCCCACCTACCCTTTCAAATTCTTTCTCTTGTAGTACCCTTAGTAGCTTAACCTGCATTTCGTGGGGCATGTCTCCAATCTCATCTAAAAATATGCTCCCCCCCTCTGCTAGTTCAAACTTTCCAACTTTTCCACCCTTTCTAGCACCAGTGAAAGCCCCTTCGTCATATCCAAAAAGCTCTGATTCCAATAAATCATGGGGAATAGCTCCACAATTGACCTTAATAAAAGGCTGATGGTTTCTTTTGCTATCTCCATGTATAGCGTGGGCAAATAGTTCTTTCCCTGTACCACTCTCCCCTACAATTAAAACGTTTGAACCTGTTTTTGCTGCTTTCTTGCCATATAATTTTGCATTTGCTATAGATTTACTATTACCAATAATTGTATCCCAATTATAATAAGCTCCTTGAATCTTCTTTAATATTTCTTTATAATGACTTACCTTCGTTTCAAGCAACTTATTTTTAATAACGATATCTTGAAACTCTTCCATGTCGCCAAATAAAATCATTCCAAATCCGTACACAACTTTACCTTTTTGATTTAAAACAGGAATCCGATGAACAATTGCAGTTTCACCATTGGCAAAAGTATGCTTCCAAGCAATTTCTGGTTTTTTACTCTTCATAACAAAGGGAAATCGAGAGTTTTTATTAATTTCAACAACCTTTCTTCCTATAGCCTCTTCCCTAGTCACACCTAGAAAATCAAGAAACTGTTTGTTAATCATTCTAATTCTTGTTTCTCCGTCTACCAAAATCATTGAAACTGGTAATGGATCTGTAATCTTATGAAGAAATTCAACGGTATTATGGTCTATTTTTAGATTGTCTTCATTTAAAATTATCGGTTGTGTTATATCAATGTCTGTAATACCCATAATCTTCCCCCTTTAAAACTTGTCTATTTATTATATATATACTGAATTAACCCTTATTAATCTACTCAATGTATTTATTATTATAACATCATCATGTAAAAATTGGGAAGATTTAAATATTTCTTTGTAAACTGATAACTTCATGATCTATACTGCTCTTATTTAACTTAAGCCTTTATTGCTTTAAATTTAGAGGTGTTAGTGGGTGTTTTCATATTTACATCAAGTTTATATAAATTCATAGTTATGGTATTATGAAATTTCCGCTATTATTGATTAAATAGTTTAGCTTCAAATAAAAAAACTAGTGAATAAATCACTAGTTTTTAGGTCTTGGTAATTGAATTTTAGGGTTATTTTTCGATCTTCTAAATAACACAAATCTATTTCCTATTGCTTGTACAAAATCTGCTTTTAGTAGTCCAGCTGCTTCATTTGCAGTTTCCTTTGTATCCAAAAGTGCAGTCTCTAAAATTGAAATTTTAACAAGTTCTCTTGCCTCTAAAGCTAAGTCTAATTGCTCTAGAAAGCTCTCTGTTAAGCCTGCTTTACCTATTTGAGTTATTGGTTTTTCAGTATTAGCTAGACCTTTTAAATAGCTTCTTTGTTTTCCAGTTAACATTACATTGCTCCTTTTCTTATACCTCTACTTCTTTTCTGCTTTTTCTTCGATGTATTTCGTATTCTTTAACGCCTTTTTTCCAACCTGTTCTTACTTTTTCAACGGTATTTGCTTGTTCTTTAATAACAAAATCATTTTGGGCTAAACAAAAATAAGTCTTTGCAGCTATTTTACAGTTTTCACAGTTTATACAGTTCATACCAACTACTTGACCCCCGTCTCTTTAATCATAATACTCAAATTCAATTTCATCAATTTTTACTAAATCACCATCATTAATTCCTAGCTCTTTTAGCTCATCGATGATTCCCCTCTTTCTTAATACTTTTTGGAAGTAGGCTAATGAATCCATATCATCAAAATTAGTAGAGTATACTAATCTTTCTACAAACTTACCTTCTACAATATAGGTATCATTCTCTCTACGAATTGTGAAGGGTCTTTCTTGATCTTCTTCAAAATTATAAACCTTCTCTTCTTCTTCTCCTTCTAAAAGGGCTGCTCTCTGGGCTTCTTCCACTTCTTTTAATTTTTCAGATACATAAACCATTAAGTCATCTAACCCTTTATTTGTGGCAGCCGAAATCGGGAACACTTTAATCCCTTTTGGTTCTAATTCCTTCTGAACTCTCTCTAAATTTTCTGCAGCTGTTGGTATATCTGTTTTATTAGCTGCAACAATCTGTGGTTTCTCAGATAGTTTTTCGCTGTATAATTTTAGTTCTTGGTTTATCTTTTCAAAGTCTTCTAGAGGATCTCTACCTTCAACTGAAGCAACATCTAACACATGAATTAGTACTTTAGTTCTTTCAACGTGTCTTAAGAATTCATGCCCCAGTCCTATACCTTCATGGGCACCCTCAATTAATCCAGGTATATCAGCTAAAACGAAACTATCATTATACTTGGTTTTAACCATCCCTAAATTTGGCGTTATTGTTGTAAAATGATAATTTGCAATTTTAGGTGTGGCGCTGGTTACAACCGATAAGAAAGTTGATTTACCAACGTTAGGGAAGCCAATCAGCCCGACATCTGCAATCAACTTTAACTCTAATACGACAGTTAAGTTTGCTCCTACTTCTCCAGCAATTGCAAAACGAGGTGCTTGCCTTACGGCAGTTTTAAAATGTGTATTTCCCTTCCCACCTTTTCCTCCTTTTGCAATAATTTTTGAATCACCTTTTTCTGTTAAATCAGCAATAATTCTACCAGACTTCTCTTCTCTTATGATGGTACCAGGAGGAACTTTTAGAATTAGGTCCTCTCCATCTCGTCCAAACATATTTTTATTTCTACCATCTTCACCATTTTCGGCTGCATAGTGCTTTTTATATCTGAAGTCCATGAGGGTTCTCATGCCTTCATCTACAACAAAGACAATATTCCCACCTTTTCCTCCATCTCCACCTGCTGGCCCACCGTCAGGCACATATTTTTCACGACGGAAAGCAACAGCACCGTCGCCGCCTTTTCCTGCCTTTAAGTGTATGGTCGCTTTATCAATAAACATTTTATCACCCTTAGTTATTTAGTTTACTTTACAATTATATATCATCTTATGTACATGTAGGTAAAGTATCAATTCAATAATTTTATTATATCAACTAAATCATTACTGTCAACACATTTATGATTAAATGCCCCATGTACATACTTATTATGTCCATTATTTTCTTTTTAAAATCTATCCTTATATAAAATCCTCTCTTTTATGTCTTAATGGAATGTGTTTCCATTATTTCAATTGAATTGTTGGAGAATATCTGCTTCATTAATTAAATATATATTAGGTAATGATACTCAAACTGGAGGAAGGCCCATGATCTATATAAAGAAAAATAAGGTTAAGTACTATATCAATACTTATCTTGTGGTATTTGTTGTATTCTTTTTTGTCTTAGCAATTGTTTTATTTCCTAACGAATCTGTTAAAGCTGCCCACGAAGGACTTATGACTTGGCTAACCGTCGTTCTTCCTGCCCTATTACCTTTTTTTATCGGTGCAGAACTATTAATTGGTTTAGGAGTAGTTAAGTTCATTGGCGTATTATTAGAACCCCTTATGAGGCCCCTTTTTAATGTGCCAGGAGAGGGTTCCTTTGCATTTACCATGAGTGTTACCTCAGGTTATCCTGTTGGAGCAAAGATTATTACTAAGCTTCGATTATCGCAATCTATTTCTAAAATTGAAGCCCAAAGATTAGCGTCTTTTTGTAGTACCTCGGGTCCCTTATTTATTGTCGGAGCTGTAGGGATAGGGATGTTTAAGTCTAAAGAAATAGGTTATTTTCTAGCCTTTAGTCATTACTTAGCAGCTATTTGTGTTGGATTATTATTCGCTTTTTATCGTCGGTCTACACCTATTAATAAAGTTATAAATAGACCAGAAAAAAATAGAATAAGGGAGGCCTTTCGTCAGTTAAGTCGATGTAGACGAGATAATCCACCCTTTGGAGTCTTATTAGGTAATGCAGTGAAGGAGTCCTTTAACACCATGCTCATGGTAGGAGGCTTTATTATCCTGTTCTCTGTGGTTATTAAAATTTTAGGTGAAGTAGGATTTATTGACTATATAGCCTACTTTCTACATCTAATTTTAAGACCACTAAATATGAGTCTTACAGCAATAAAATCATTAATTGTGGGCTTATTTGAGATTACCATTGGTGGGAAAATGGTGGCTGAAAGCATGTATACTCCCCTCATTACTAAGGTGTCGGTAACAGCCTTCATCATCGCATGGAGTGGATTTTCTATCCACGCCCAGTGCATAAGTCTGTTAGGAACTACCGATCTTAACATTAATCTGTATTTATTAGCAAAACTAATACATGCTTTCTTTGCTGGGATCTTATCATATCTTCTATTTCCCCTTTATGCTAAATGGTTTCAACTATCCTCACCTGTATTTTTTACTGCTAACTCAAGCTCCTACAGCTCTCAATTCTTTAATAGTATTAAATCTTCTTTAGAGCTTTTTGTTCTAATATTTATTGGCTTATTAGTTCTTTCTCTTTTATTCTCATTACTATTATCCATCAGAGACTTTTTTAAAAAGAGAAAATAAGAACAAAAATAGACCCAGCAGATATGAATTTCCCCTATCTGCTGGGCATTATTATTTCATTCCTTTAAGCTCATTTCTGTTTTCTTTAACGGTCTCAACTAACTGTATCAGAGCATTTTCTGCTGATTCTAATAACTCATCTGCATATTCCCTTGCTCCCAAACGTAATTCTTTAGCATTATTTTGAGCCTGGGCAATAATATCTTCTGCTTGTTTATGGGCTTGTTTTGTTATCTCATCTTCATCTACCATTTCCTTAATATGTTTGTGGGCTTCCTCTAAGATTACATCTGCTTCTTTTTGTGCCTCTACTAAAATTCTCTGTCTTTCTTCTTTAATCCACTGAGCTTGTTTCACTTCATCAGGAAGCTGAAGCCTAATTTCCTTGATTAATTCTAATACATCATTTCTATCCACTAACACTTTATGGGCAAAGGGTATAGATGAGCCACTTTCTACAATATCCTCTAAATCCTCTAACAATTCTAACACCTTCATATGCTTCCCCCCTATCTACTACTCACTAAACGATTACCTACAATTTTTTTAGAATTTCCTTCTTTATTATATCTGGAACCAAACCTTCAATACAACCACCCAGTTTAGCAACTTCCTTAACGATACTTGAACTTAAGTATGAATTTTTACTACTGGTCATAAGGAAAATTGTTTCTATTTCTGGTGCTAACTTACGGTTCATTAAGGCCATTTGAAATTCATATTCAAAGTCCGATACTGCCCTTAACCCTTTAATAATTACTTTAGCTTCTTTGATTCTTGCATAGTCCACTAATAAACCTGTAAAACAATCTACCTTTACATTTCCAAAAGGCTTTACGACTTCTTTAATTAGTTCTACCCTTTCTTCCAATGTGAAGAGTGGATTCTTACTAGGGTTGGTAATTACTGAGACAATTACTTCATCGCAAATACTGGAAGCCCTTTGAATAATATCTAAATGTCCATTGGTAATGGGATCAAAGCTTCCAGGATATATTCCTATCTTCATTAGTTGGTTTCCTCCCTCAACTGATAAAAAGAAATACTGGTATTTCCGTAATCTTTTCTTCTAGTACAAATTAATAACTGATTTCCTTCAGGGACTTCATCATTTTTATCATGTTCAGCAACAATAATCCCATCAACCTTAAGGAGTTTATGCTCGGCAATTAAATCTAGTGCTTGGCTAACTAATCCTCTACTATAGGGTGGGTCCATAAAAATGACATCCGCCTTCACATTTTGATGGGCTAATCTTTTAATCCCACTTAATGCATCAATCGTTAAAATTTCTGCCCCCTCCTTCAAGCGGGTCTTCTCTAAATTATATTTTATAATTTCGACACTTTTCCTGCTTTCATCAACAAAATAAGCCTTTTGAGCCCCCCTTGATAGGGACTCTATACCTAAATTGCCAGTACCGGCAAATAAATCGACTATAATACCATCAATTAGATAATCTTGTATAATATTAAAAACCGATTCCTTTACTCGATCAGAAGTGGGCCTAACATCCATTCCTTCCGGTGGCTTAAGTCGATGACCTCTTGCCTTGCCAGATATTACCCTCATTACTCATTCCCTCTTCCTTTAGTATTATTTTAGCACATGTATATTTATTTAAAAAATATTTTTTCCAAATTTCCGTTTTTTTGGCTATACTATTTTTTGTTATTATAACAGATTTATACATCTTCCAACAAGCCGTTTATATCTATTCCCTAACTGAAGGATATCTCATCATCCAACTGCTCAAACTTTTCTTCAATTTTTTTCTTTAATTGGGGATAGTCTTTTAAAGTTAAGGTTTCGTCTTCTAGTAAAAATTTCTGAATTTCTTCTTCCACATGTTTTAAAATTTTCATATGTTTAAATATGTTTGCTATTTTAAACTCTGGTAGTCCATGTTGTCTTGTACCAAAAAACTCTCCTGGTCCCCTTAAAGAAAGGTCTTTTTCTGAAAGAATAAACCCATCATTCGTTTCAACCATGATCCCCATTCTTTCCTTGGCAACCTGGGTTTTACTATTATGAACCAGTAAACAATAGGATTGGTAAGCACCTCTTCCTACCCTTCCCCTTAGCTGGTGAAGTTGAGCTAAGCCAAACCGTTCTGCATTTTCTATTAGCATTACAGAAGCATTAGGAACATTAACCCCCACCTCTATTACTGTTGTAGAAACTAAGACATCAATTTCTTTTCCCTTAAAGGCGGCCATAATTTCTTCTTTTTCTTTTGGGTGCATTTTCCCGTGAAGTAAACCAACTCGATATTCTTTAAATTGATCTGTAGCTAGTTCCTCTGCAATTTCTGTAGCCGATTGGGCTTCTATTTTCTCAGATTCTTCAACTAAAGGGCATACAACATAGGCTTGTCTACCTTGCTGTAGTTGCTTCTTGATAAAGTCATAGGCTTTATCTTTCTTGTCAAGGGTAATTTCATAAGTTTTAATTGGCTTACGACCTGGGGGTAACTCGTCTATAATCGAGATATCTAAATCGCCATAAAGGATTAGGGCTAAGGTTCTAGGAATAGGTGTTGCTGTCATCACTAGAACATGGGGATTTTGTCCTTTACTGGCTAGTATAGCCCTTTGTCTGACACCGAAACGATGCTGTTCATCAGTTATGGCTAAAGCTAAACTCTTAAAATCTACACCTTCTTGAATAATGGCATGGGTCCCTACTACAATTTGCACTTCCCCATTTGCAATATCCGATAAAAGCTTTACTTTTTCCTTTTTCTTTAGACTACCCACCAACAAGCCCACCTTAATTCCTAAAGGTACTAGTATTTCCTGTAAGGAAATATAGTGTTGTTCTGCTAATATTTCAGTTGGGGCCATCATAACACCTTGGTGCCCATTTAATACGGTTAAATAAAGGGCTAAGATGGCTATAATCGTTTTTCCTGAGCCTACATCTCCCTGTACTAATCGGTTCATAGGAGTATGTTTTTTTAAGTCTTCTAGTATTTCATCTAGAGATTTTTGTTGGGCATTGGTTAACTTAAATGGAAGCCTTTCAATAAGATCATTAAAATCATCCTTCAGTTCTAGTGGAATTCCATTTAAATCCTTAGAGAAATTTTGCTTAATCCGTAATAAAGCTATCCGCAATAGAAAAAATTCTTCAAAGATTAACCTATACTTAGCAATTTTTAAAGCCTGAGCTGAATCTGGGAAATGAATATTGGTTAATGCAAATTTTAAATCACATAATCGGTTGGCCCTCAGTACCTTTTCTGGTAAATACTCTACTATTTCATCCGATAGGGTTTCTAATATTCTTTGCTGTAAAGAAATTAGTAAACTTTGTTTTAATCCTTCAGTTGCAGGATAAATAGGCATAACCCCCTCTGCAGGATTCCCTTCTATGGTGTCTACAAACTCGAAGGTAGGATTAACCATTTCTAGTCCATACCTTCCTCGCTTTACTTCCCCATTCACCATCAAGATGCTGCCAGCCTTTAGCTTGTTCTTTAAGTATTGCATGTTGAAAAAGGTAAGAAATAGTTTTCCCGTATCATCTTTTATGGCTGTTTGTAAAATTGTAACCCTACCGCGATTTGGTACCTTTCTTGCTTCACCCATCACTTCACCATAGATGGTGGTTTTTTCTCCAGGAGTCAATTGATTTATTTTTTTCACATTTCTACGGTCATCATAATCCCTTGGAAAGTGATATAATAAATCTTCTATCTTATTAATATTAAGTCGTTGTAACTTTTCACCTGTTTTAGGACCAACCCCCTGTAGGGTCTTGATGTTTTGCTTTAAAAGCTCCATTTTATCACTCCTAATTGTTCTAAAAGCGACGAAATCCAGCAAGACAGCGTATTAAATACGTAGACCTGCTGGATCTATTTTTCTATTCAACAGAAAATATATAATAGTATAGTGGCTGACCACCATAGTAAATTTCTACGTCACATTGGGGGAAGGTTGATTCAATTTCCTCTAATAAAGCTTCTGCTGCTTCTTCTTTAACATCTTCTCCGTAAAATAATGTGATCATTTCATCGTCTTCTGTAACGATCTTTTTCAATAGTTCTAGAGAAACTTCTGCTACTCCTTTTCCAGCAGCTTGAATAGCGCCGTCACCTATTCCTAAAATGTCATCTTTATTAATAATAATATCATTATAGCTGGTATCACGTACGGCATAGGTAACTTGCCCAGTCTTAACTGACTTCAGTGCCTCTATCATTGCTTCTTGATTCTCTTCACCAGTTGCCTCTGGATTAAAGTTTAACAAGGCAGTTATTCCTTGGGGAACTGATTTAGAAGGAATTACCATAATTGTCTTCTCTGAAAGTTCTTTTGCTTGATTTGCCGCCATAATAATATTGCTATTATTAGGGAGCAGGTAGATTGTATCGGCATCAATGTTATCGATTGCCTTAATAAAGTCTTCTGTACTTGGGTTCATCGTTTGACCACCCTCTATTGCATGGTCTGCTCCAAGGTCCTTAAATAGCTTAGTTAATCCGTTACCCATTGTTACCGTAATGATTCCAAAGGGCTTTTTCTGTGGCTTTTCAGCTTGTTTAACCACTTCGTTTTTATGGGGTTGGGCTTGTAGTCTCATATTATCAATTTTAATATCCCCTAGATAGCCAACAGCTAAGGCATGTTCTAATGCCTCACCAGGATGGTTAGTATGGATATGAACTTTAACGACACTTTCATTACCTACTACTAGTAAGGAGTCCCCAAGACCCATTAATTTATTTTTTAAAGCATCGGTATCAACATTTTCACCGTGGATAATAAATTCAGTACAGTAACCAAATTCTATATCTCCTGAAATTTCCTCTTCGTGGTGATGATGAAATTCCATTACTGGTTCTTCGTCAATTACTGTTGTCTTTCCTGTTAAAGCAGCTAAGGTACCCATGTAAAAATATAGTAACCCTTTTCCACCAGAATCGACAACACCTGCATCTTTTAACACCTTAAGCATATCAGGCGTTCTATTTAATGTATCTTCGGCAGCTGCAATTACTTTTTCCATAAAAGTAACTAAATTGGTTTCTGTCTCTGCAAATAATAGGGCCTTTTCTGCACTTTCCCTTGCTACCGTAAGAATGGTTCCTTCTACGGGTTTCATCACTGCCTTATAGGCAGTATCCGCCCCAAACTTTAATATGTCTGCAAGATCTTTGACATTTAATGTTTTTTTGCCTTTAGCTCCTTTTGCAAATCCTCTAAAGAGCTGAGAAAGAATAACACCAGAATTACCTCTAGCTCCCATTAAAGAACCATTGGCAAGGCATTCTGCAATACTTTCTAGAGAATCTGTTGATTTGGATTTAACCTCTCTTACAGCCGATTGCATTGTTAGAGACATATTTGTACCTGTGTCTCCATCTGGTACAGGAAATACGTTAAGTGCATTAACGATTTGCTTATTATTTTCTAGGGTTTGTGCTCCTTCAATAACCATTTTCTTAAAGAGCTGCCCGTCTATATGTTCTATTATCAAGCTAGTACCTCCTCAATTACTTTTCAACTCTGACGCCTTGAACAGTAATATTTACTTTTTTTACCTTCATTCCCGTCAGATTCTCGATATTATATTTTACCTTTTCTATTATGTTGTTGGCAACTACAGATATTCTTGTACCAAATTCTACAATTACAAAAAGATCTATGGTAATTGTATCATCTTCCGTTTGCACCTTAACGCCCTTACTTGAATGCTCTCTTTTTAATAGTTCTACAAGGCCACTTGCTGCAGACTTTGTGGCCATTCCTACTAGACCATAGCATTCCATTGCTGAAACTCCAGCTATTGAGGCCAAAACGTGATCATCAATCGTAATTTCACCTAGTTGGTTTGTTATTTTTCCAGGCATAATAACCCTCCTTTTCTTATTAGCTTCATTAATTTATGTTTTATTTAGTAGTTTGATCTCCGAACTTAAATTTATGTAATGTTCCTTCTGGATTATGGAATACATAAGTAATTATACACTTTTTTCACGACAAATAAGCATCATTTTTAATCATTATGCCTTCCCAAGTTACCTAATAGCTCTTTTTTATAAGGAAATAAGAAAGTATTACTTTAATTTATTTAATTTTAGAAACCTTATGTAAAGCGTTTAATGAAGTCATCCTTTAAATCTTCAGAAGAAATACTTTGTTATAAGCCTCTAAAGGTGATTTATAAGATGTCTATACTATATTTTATATCAATTAGCTATATAGTTCAACAAAAACCCTATGAAAGCCTTCTTTTTTATCTATATTTTGGATTATTTATAGATTATATTTGAATAATTTCATTATACTTATTGCAAAACTAGTATTAATATGTTAATATATATTATGTTTTTAAAGAATTGCCTTGTTTGAAGGAGGTGTAATAATGGCAAGAGTATGTGATGTATGCAACAAAGGAAAAGTTTTCGGAAGCCAAGTCAGTCACTCTGTCCGCCACAGCAAAAGAACCTGGGCTCCTAATTTAAGAAGAGTCAGAGCTATTGTTAACGGGACTCCAAAAAGAGTTAATGTTTGTACAAGATGTCTTCGTACTGGAAAAGTAGAAAGAGCATTATAATTACCTAAAAAAAATCATAAAAATGATAATATAAAAGCCGCCTTTATTGGGTAGGCTTTTTATATTTTCATTTATTATAATTAGCATTTTTCTTTTTATACTCTTTTTGAATTTTTAATAATGATAAACGATAAACTATAAACGAAAAATAAATGAACCAATTATTAGGCAACCGCAACCAAAGAAAAAAATCCACAATTTGAATGGGATGACATAGATCAATACAATGATTCCGACTACACAGAAAATTAAACCTAAAAGATTTCCAATGGTCAACCCATGTCTTCTTCGTCTTCTTCTGAACATTTCATCACCCACTTTTTTATTCTTCTTTACCATCATATTCAAAAAAATTTAAAATGCCACCCCCATTTTCACTTTTCTTCTAATCTGTCTAAAAGAAATTTAAAAACATGTTAAGGTGACACTTTTAGTCCTTACCGTCTTATTAGTCTCTGCTTCTACACACCAATATAATACCTTCCCTAATTGTGACTGTAGCCTCAGAGGTGGCTAATTGATTACTTATCCCTAGGGTATCCCCCATTTGAAAGTTATGATCTGTTAATGGGTACTCTAGTCCCTTTAATGTCACTCCCCTAACTTCCTTCGTAATAGGAATAATAGATAGAATATCACCAGGTTCTCCAGATATCGTGAGTTCTCCATCCACTATTGTCAATTCGTTCTTTTCATTTATCAACCTTCCATAAACCCCATTGTTTAGCATCTTATATAAAAGCATTACATTACCTAAGCTATGGTCCCATCGGGAGCCGACTCCTCCAATTATTGTAACCCTAAGGGGATTCAGCTCTAGGGCATATTCAAGGGCTAGTTCTGAATCTGTAAAATCTTTGCGGGCTGGAAATTTTTTAACTTCAACTCCTTTTTTTTTCATCCAAGCTAAATCTTCTTTAGCAATAGAATCTAAGTCTCCCACCAACAAATTTGGAGTTATGTCCATAGCAATTAAATATCGAGCTGCACCATCAGCACAAATAACATAGGTAGCTTCTGTAATTAAATTTTTAAAAAAACCTAAATTATTAAGGTCTCCATTAAGGATAATAAGCACTTCCATCTGATTACCTCCAATTTTAAAGAAAATTGTATAATTAACTAAGTTAAGGGTCATAGCTTTATCTATTTTCCTAGATATAACATTTTTAATTGCTGATGTTGAAAAACCACCTAAAAGGTGGTCTTTTACAATGACATTTTTAACGACTATACAATCGCATTTTTTCTCAGCAACTCTACTGTTTTAGGAATATCTTCACTATTAAAAATAGCACTCCCTGCAACGATTACATTTGCTCCTGCTTGGGCTACGAGATGAATATTATCTGGTTTAACGCCTCCATCGACTTGTATATCAATAGATAATTCCCTCTCATCGATGATTTCCTTAAGTCTTTGTATTTTTTTGATGGTAGCTTCAATAAACTTCTGTCCACCAAATCCAGGGTTGACAGTCATTAATAATACCATATCTAAATCTTCAAATACATATTCTAGAACATCTAATGGGGTAGCAGGATTTAAAGCTACACAAGCCTTCACATTATGTTGCTTGATTAACTGAATTGTTCTATGAAGGTGGGTGCAAGCTTCTGCATGGACTGAAATAATATCTGCTCCTGCCTTTACGAAATCGGGTATATATCGATCTGGATTCTCGATCATAAGGTGAACATCAAAGGGCATTGCTGTTTTTCCCTTTAAGCTTTCTACGATTAATGGTCCAATTGTTATGTTCGGCACAAAATGCCCATCCATAACATCGATATGCAATAGATCACAACCTGCTTCTTCTACTTTTTTAACATCCTCTAATAAACTTGCAAAGTTTGCTGACAATATTGATGGGGCTAACTTGATCATATCCTAGTACCTCCTGTTTTTTCTAACTTCTTCTAATAGTTGTAAATAGCTGTTGTAACGGGTGTTTGGGATTTTCCCCTCATCTACAGCTTCCTTAATACCACATTTGGGTTCATTTTCATGTATACAACTTAAAAACTTACAATCGTCTTGAAATTGATGAAACTCTCTAAAGGCACCTGCAAGTTCAACTTCTTCCATAAAATCTATCGTTAAAGAACTAAAACCTGGAGTATCTACAACCCATCCAGACTCATGATAAGGAATTAATTCAACATGTCTTGTTGTATGTTTTCCCCTAGCAGTTTTTGCACTTATTTCCCCTGTTTGTAGCACTAAGTTTGACTGTATTCGGTTAAGGAGGGTAGATTTACCTACCCCCGATGGTCCTGCAAAAACAGTGGTTTTATTCTTTAACTTTTCTTTTAATTGTTCTAAAGAAGCTTCGTCATATTTGCTGGTAAAGATAATTGGATAACCGGCTCCACCATAAATTTTTATAATTTCTTCCTTAAGGTTGTTATCATCAATATCCATTTTATTGATACATATTACAATCTCTAATCTTTGACTTTCTGCCAGTACAATAAATCTGTCTAACAAAGAGAAATTGGGGTCTGGTTGGGCAACAGCAAAGACCACTATTGCTTGGTCTACGTTTGATACAGGAGGGCGAATTAACTCGGTCTGACGTTCCTTGATCTCTTCAATCATCCCTAAACGTTTGTCTTCATCTGTTACAGAGATTACTACATAATCCCCCACCATTGGAATGACTTTATTTTTCCTAAAAATGCCTCGAGCTTTACATTCATAGATGCTTCCATGAAAGTCTATGTAATAAAATCCACCAATTCCTTTAATAATCCTACCTTCCTTCATTCAATTCCTCCTAAAAGTTTATTACTATTTGATTGCCATGTTGTTTTCCGTTAACATGAACTTCTATTACTTGTCGTCCTGACCCTGATACATCGAAAGAAGCATATTGTCCGTCCCGCTCTACATGATGTTTAGAAGTCTCCATACGTTTTTTCCCTGTTGATGTTATTGCAAAAATTTCTATTTCAACTTCGCCAGTATACTCTCGAAGATTAATTGAAATACTTTTTGTTGAAGTACCAACGGTGTTGGCATCATCATTATCGTCATCGTCATCTCCATTTCCATTGTCGGTTGGTGGCGTCTCAATAGGTGTTGTATCCACTGGTCTTGGCCCTTGACTAACCACTAGGTCAACAGTCGTATTTTCTTCTACCTCGGTTGTTGGAGGAACGCTTTGGTTAATCACTTGATTAGCAGCGAATTCGTCACTGTATTCTTCACGAATATTGCCACGTCTTAGCCCCAATTCTTGTAGGGTTCTTGTAGCAACTTCTAATTGCTCTCCCTTTAAGTTAGGCATAACTAATACTACCTTTTCGGGCCCTAAACTAACAACAATGTCAACCGGTGTACCCTGGGCTACTGTAAAACCAGCTCTAGGATCTTGACTTATGATTGATCCTGCAGGGATATTACTATTAATTCTGTCTACATTTCCTAAACTTAAATTAGCATTAGTTAGTAAATATGGTGCATCTGCTTCGTTTTCATGCACTAAGTCTGGAACTTCTGTCTCTCTTAAACCTAAACTCACTACTACCTTCACTGTATAGCCAGTCTTTACCCTCCTACCTTCGGGCGGGTTCTGGGAAATGATATGGTTGGCTTCTACTTCATCATTATATCTTTCATCAATATTTAATTGTAGATTCAAAGATTCAGCCAAGGCTTCTGCTTCTTCTCTTTCCATACCCACAAATTCTGGTATCTCAACTTCGCTGGTTCTAAAAAAGTTACCGAAGTAATAAAATCCAAAGGAAAACAACAATGCTGCTATAAGGGCTGCTACGATGGCAGAGGCCACGATCGTCTTCTTTACTTTTTTATTCTTTTTAGGTGACTCTTCTTCTTCTTTTTCTTTGACTATATTTCTCTCTCCACTATATTTACTCCCTTTGCTTTGAAGGTCTTCTTCACTAATGACAGGAATAATTTGTGTTGGCGAATCCTCTTCATTCACTGTTGGTTGAAATGGTTTAATATAGGGATTGTTTTTTAACTTTGATAATTCTTCTAATAATTCCTCAGTATTTTGATATCTAGAGGACTGCTCCTTCGACATTAATTTTATTATGACGTTTTCAATACTTTTAGGTAGTTCTGGATTTAGTTCTGTCGGCAGTTTAGGTTGATCTTGAATATGCTTTAAAGCAACAGTAATTGGGCTATCTCCTTCAAAGGGTACCCGACCAGTTGCCATTTCGTACATAACAATTCCTAATGAATAGAGGTCAGATTTTTCGTCTGTATACCCTCCACGGGCCTGTTCCGGTGAAAAATAATGCACTGATCCAATGACACTTCCAGCATTAGTCATAGTGGAAGAACTGGCCGCTAAGGCAATACCAAAATCTGTTACTTTCGCCCGACCATCAGCAGTTATTAATATATTGTGGGGCTTAATGTCCCTATGGATAATATGGTTATGATGGGCATGACGTAGTGCAAAAGAAATTTGTCTACTATAATCAATTATTTCCTCTGGACTAAGTTTGCCCTTTTCTTTGATCACTTCTTTAAGGGTTTTACCTGCCACATACTCCATAACGATGTAATAGATTTCTTCATCTTCACCTACATCATAAATATTAACCACATTTGGATGAGACAAGCTGGCTGCCGATTGGGATTCTCTTTTAAATTTATCAATTAAGTCTTTATCATTAGTAAACTCAGGTCTAAGGATTTTAACAGCTACAAAACGGTTTAAGAGATTACATTTAGCTCTATAAACCAGCGCCATTCCTCCGCCACCTACTTTTTCAACAATTTCATAACGATTACCAAGTATCTTACCAATCATGTCTTCACCTACCTTCTGATTCGTTTATATTATTCTTAACAACAATGACAGTGATGTTATCAAAGCCGCCCCTTTGATTAGCTAGGGAAACCAGTTCACGACAACAATCATCACAGTCTTCTACTTCTAAAACTAGCTTTTCAATCTCATACTTATCCACAAAATTACTTAATCCATCGGTACATAATACCAATATATCTAAAGGCTGTATATCTGAAGTTAATAAATCCACCTTAATATAATCATCTGTTCCTAACGCTCTAGTAATTACATTTTTTTGGGGATGCTTCATTGCTTCTCTCTCTGAAATACTCCCTCTTCTTACTAATTCTGCCACCAATGAATGGTCTTGGGTCAATTGTCTTATTTCTTTATTTCGAATAAGATAGGCCCTGCTGTCACCTATGTGGGCAATATAAAGCCTTTCTTTAAGCTTTATGATTAATGTGGCAGTGGTTCCCATTCCTTCACATTGGTCGTCAGTTTTACTTCTATTTAAAATTTCTCTATTGGCCCGATTAAAAGCTTCAAATAGAATCCCTTTTACGGATTCATCATCTAGATCATCCATTTCCTCAGAAATATATCTAATAATATGTTCTTTTATAGTATCAATTGCTATTTGACTGGCAACTTCTCCAGCATTATGCCCACCCATACCATCAGCAACCAAATAAAGCTCTATTCCTTCATTAAAGATACAAAAATTATCTTCATTGATTTCCCGCACTTTACCAATATCGGTAATAGCCCCAATATTCATAATACACCCCTCCTTCTATCAATCAATATTCTACTACTATTCTACATTTTATTCTACATTTTTCAGCAAAACCCTTCATGGCTATTTTCTAGATTCTAAATGCTTATTTCGTAACTGTCCACAGGCAGCATTGATATCTGCCCCCATTTCTCTTCTGACGGTTACTTCAATACCATACTTCTTCAGAACACTTTCAAAAATTTTAACTTGGTGTTGTTGGGATTTTCTGTACTCCCTTTCGTCTACTGGATTGACAGGAATTAAATTTACATGACACAAAAGCCCCTTTAGTAATTTACTTAACTGGTAGGCTTCTTCTTCCCCATCATTTACCCCTCTAATTAAGGCGTATTCAAAGGTTATTCTTCGATTATTTTTTTGCAGGTAATAATGGCAACTCTCGATTAATTCATCTATTGTATACCGCTTGGCTATTGGCATCAACCTTTTTCTAATCTCATCATTAGGAGCATGTAGGGAAATGGCTAAATTAATAGGGATTCTTAAGTCCGCTAAATCCTTAATTTCTGGAACTAATCCGCAAGTCGATAAGGTGATATGACGATTTCCGATATTAAGACCGTCTTCATCATTAACTATTCTTAAGAAATTGGTCACTTCCTTATAATTATGTAATGGTTCTCCGCTTCCCATTAGAACAATATTTGAAATTCTAGCTCCAAAGTCCTTCTCCATCATAAGGATTTGGGCAATCAGCTCCCCTGCTTTAAGATTTCTTTCTAACCCTTTTATCGTTGAGGCACAAAAGCTACACCCCATAGCACAGCCTACTTGAGAAGAGATACAAGCGGTATTACCATGCTTATAACTCATTACAACACCTTCAATAATATGGCCGTCTTCTAGAAGAAATAAATACTTAGTCGTTCCATCTAATTTAGATACCAATTTATTTTCTATTCTTACTTGACTAATATATGCCATTTCCTCTAATTTTTGCCTAAGATTTTTTGAGAGGTTGGTCATTTCATCAAAGGAATTGATTCCTTTATGGAGCCATTGGAAAATTTGAATTGCTCTAAATTTCTTTTCCCCTAAATCCTCCATAAATTTAATTAATTCTTCCTTTGTTAAGCTTAACAAATCTACTTTTAACAAGTTTAATCCTCCATTCTAATTTACCACGGTCTTTACTTTCTCTGTAACTTAGCAATAAAAAAGCCATCTGTTTTATGGGTATTGGGATACAATTGTACTGTCTCTCCTTGGGGTTCTCCTGGAATTAGATCAGAATACTCCTTACCAACGTTTACTAACTTAAATTTATCGTTATTGGCTAAAAATCTTTCGATAATGCCTATATTCTCAGATGGTTCTACGGTACAGGTGCTATAGACCAAATAGCCTTTCGGTTTGACATATTTTGAAGCCTTCACAAGGATTTCTAATTGCATTTCTGTTATTTCTTTTAAATCATCAGGCTTCTTTCTATACTTAATTTCTGGTTTTCGACGGATAATTCCGAACCCTGAACAAGGGGCATCTACCAACACGCCATCTGCCATGTCTATTAAATTTTCATCTAATTCTTTCCCATTAAAGGCTTCTGTTTTAATAATATTAATTCCTAGTGTTTTAGCATTTTTCTTAATCAGTTTTAGTTTATGATCATGGACATCCCTTGCCAGTATTTTCCCTTTATTCTTCATTAATTGGGCCATATGGGTTGTTTTCCCCCCTGGTGCACTGCATACATCAATAATAAAATCCTCTTCTTTAGGGTCCATAACCCTTGCAATGAGCATAGAACCAAAGTCTTGTATATATAAGTATCCTTCCTTTAGCAGTTGGAAATCTTGTAGGCTTGTGACATTATTTAATGTTAAGGCTTCTTTGATATAAGGGTTTTGTTGAACTTCAAAGCCCTGTTCCTTTAATAACTTTATACACTCATCAACTGAAATTTTGAGGGTATTTACCCTAAGATTTAATTCTGGCGTCTCATTATTAGCCTTTAATAATTCCTCTGTAAAGTCCAGTGAAAAGTGTTTTAAGAACTGCTCCACCATCCATTCTGGATGAGAATATGTAATAGATAAATATTTCACTGTTTCCTTCTCTTTATCAGGCATTTTAATTGCCTTGTCATTTCTAATGGTGTTTCTTAAAATTGCATTTACGAATCCAGAAGTTTGTTTATTATATTTTTTAGCTAAATTTACCGACTCATTAACTGCTGCCGATGCAGGAATTTTGTCTAGAAATAATATTTGGTAAATCCCCAACCTTAATAAAATTAAAGTGTAGGGATGAATTTTTTTTAGCTTCACTGATGAAAACTGCTTAATTACATGGTCTATATATATTACATTTTCCAGTACTCCGTAGACTAGTTCTGTTAAAAATCCCTTGTCTAACTGACTGTATTTGTATTGCTTTAGCTCTTTATTTAGGGCGATATTTGAATAAGCTTCATTAACTTCTACATCGTATAGTACCCTTAGGGCTCCTTCTCTTGCATTCACGAATAGCCACCTCCTATTTAATAAGTATAGCAAATACTTTTAAGTAAAGGAATGTTGAATTTGTAAGTTCTTTATATTATAGCCTATTTTGAGGATTTTTTTGCGGAGAATTGAATATTGTGGTGAAAAAGGAAAGTCTGCACTGGGGGTGCAGACTTTCCTAATTGGTCTATAGATTCAAATATATATAAATTAAAATAAATATAACTTAAAATAAAATTATTGATTCAAATTCAAATTATGAATAATTTTTTAAAACTATTAACTATTCTTTTATAGGAGCTCTAAAGATTAATAGATATCCTATCGACAAAATAATTATTGAACCAATAGAAAAAGTAACAACTGCTGCAAATGGATTTTGGCTACCACCTAAGCCAAGGGCCATCACTAAAAACTTCTGAATAGATAAGACAAAAGATCCATTGGTCAATCTACTGGCATAGGTAAACAACATTATCACTACGATAGGAATAATAGAAGTTACTACCTTCATCAAAGTATTAGCTCTGTAGTAAATCATTGTGATCAAGTAACCTGCACTTGTTGCAAAAGTATATAACGCTAGATTCCACAAGCCCTTAGATAAAAACCAGTTTCCAGTATAAACTCGATAAGTTTGGTCGAACATTCCTGAAGTCGTAATATATTGGGATAGAACATGATCTATGGCAATGTCTACGATACTCATAATTGCTGAGATTGAAATAATCGCTATTATTGTTCCTAGGTGGAAGGATTTCCTCGAAACATTATTAGCCTGCATAAATTTAAAGCTACCTTTAAAACAGTTTAAACCTACTATAAAAATAAAGATGGACGTTGCCCCACCAAAATGGGTTTCGCCACTAGGTTGGTTTCTTATGGCTACAGTGATAAATAAAAGCCCTATTGAGATAATAGCCAAGTAATATATGAAAATAGAGCTCCTAAGATCTCTTAGCTGATATTTTGCTACCTTTAACATCTTCTCCATGATTAATCCTCCTTCTAATTAGTTAAGCTAATAAATAGTTTTTGAAGCTCCGCCTTACTAAAATCTAATTCTAATTCCTTTGCAAGGGCTTCATTTCGTTTTTTATCAAGGATAGTAACGGATTTAAACTTACCAATTGTTTCTTCCCCAATATAAGTCAGTCCTTTTATATATTGGTCTACCCTTGAGGCTTCTCCAGAGATTTTGTAGGCTGATGAAAGTAAATTTTCTACTGAATCTTTAACAATTAGTTTTCCTTCTTTGATAATTAAAACTTCTTCTAATATATCTGAAATTTCTTCTATTAAATGAGTGGAGATAATAATTGTTTTTGGTGATTCTATATAATTAGTCAGAATTTCTTTATAGAGCATTTCTCGATGATAGGCATCAAGACCTAATACTGGTTCATCTAATATAATAATTTTTGCATTTGAAGCTAAAGCAATAATTACCTTAAAAATAGAAGTATAACCTGTAGATAGTTGCTTTACTTTTTTATTAATATTTAGCTCAAATTTTTCTGCAAGAGAATTAGCATAGTTATGGTTAAATAGTGGGTAGAACTCTTTAGTCCAATTAAAAATCTCTTTTACCTTTAATCCTTCTGGATATAGATTTTTTTCCATCATATAAAACACATTAGATAGCGCTTCATCATTTTCTAATACGACTCCACCATCAATACTGATCCTTCCTGTTGTGGGAAATATTCTATTGGTTATTAAATTGAGTAGGGTTGTTTTTCCTGCTCCATTTCTCCCTAAAAGCCCGTATATTTTATTTTCTTCTATCGTTAAATTAATATCGCTTAATGCCTTTGTATCACCATAGATTTTTGATATTCCCTTTATTTCAATTGTACTCATTTTTCGTTGCTCCCTTCTATCATATTAATGACTTCATGCTTGGCTATTTTAAGTTTTTCAGCTTCTTCTAGCAATCTAACAATAAAGTCCTCATAAAATCTTTCTTTTCGTTTCGTAAGTATTTTTTCTTTTGCTCCAGAAGAAACAAACATACCCACACCCCTCTTTTTATAAAGTATTCCTTCATCCACAAGCAAATTAACACCTTTTCCGGCTGTAGCAGGGTTTATTTTAAAATTTACTGAGATTTCTGTTGTTGAAATAATTTGCTGTTCTTCTTCAAATATCCCTCGAAGGATATCATCTTCTATTGCTTCTGCCAGTTGAAGATAAATTGGTTTTTCACTTTCAAAATTTAATAACAACTTTAGAACCTCCCCTCTTAATTGGTTAGTTACTTATGTAATTAAGTATATACGTAATTAAGGTTTTCGTCAATAGATTTTCCAAATTTTTTAAAATTTATTTATTTACGTATTTGTCTGACGTAACAATTTGAAGAGCTTGAAAAGAAAAAGGCTACCACCTAGGTATGATAGGCTGTAACCTTTTCTAAAAACAATTATGTAGTTGTTATATTAAGGATTACTACCCCTTTAACCCATATAAGGATATCTGTAGTTAGTAGGTGGGTTAAAGGTTTCTTTTATTGTTCTTGGATTCATCCATCTTAAAAGATTTAATTTACTTCCTGCTTTGTCATTTGTACCAGATTTACGACTACCTCCAAAGGGTTGTTGTCCAACTACAGCACCAGTAGGCTTATCGTTTATATAGAAGTTTCCAGCTGCATTACGTAGATGCGCTTCCATTTTTATTAAAGCTCCACGATCTTGAGAAAAGATTGCTCCCGTTAAACCATATATTGTTGAGGAATTACAAATATCTAGGGTCTCTTCAAAGTCTTCTTCCTTATATACATAAAGCGTTAGTACAGGCCCAAATATTTCTTCTGTCATTGTTTTAAAGTGGGGGTCTGTCGTTAATATAATTGTTGGCTCTATAAAATAGCCTAAGCTATCATCACAACGCCCCCCTAATATTATTTCTGCTTGATCCGAAGCCTTTGCATATTCTATATAGCCTTTTATTTTGTCATAGGCCTTCTGGTCAATTACTGCCCCCATAAAGTTACTGAAATCTTCTACATTTCCTACGTTGATGGTGCTGGCTTCTTTAATCAAAACCCCTCTAACTTCTTCCCAAAGCTGAGCTGAAATATAAGCTCTTGATGCAGCTGAACACTTTTGACCTTGGTATTCGAAGGCCCCCCTTATTAAAGCTGTTACCAATTGCTCAACGTTAGCATCTTTATGGGCAAATATAAAGTCCTTTCCACCTGTTTCTCCAACTATTTTAGGGTAGCTATTATATTTTTCAATATTATTCCCGATGGTTTTCCACATGGTGTTAAAAACCTGTGTCGAGCCGGTAAAGTGTACGCCTGCCAGTTCTTGATGATTAAATACCACATCTCCTAGTAAATTCCCTGATGATGGGATAAAGTTAATTACACCATCCGGTAGACCTGCCTCTTGTAATAGCTTCATAACAAAATAATTAGAATAAACTGCAGCGCCAGACGGCTTCCATAATACCGTATTCCCCATGATGGCTGGAGCTACTGGTAAATTTCCCCCTATAGCTGTAAAATTAAAGGGAGAAACTGCAAGGACAAAACCTTCTAAAGGTCTATATTCTAGCCTATTCCAATTGTCATTAGTGGATATTGGTTGATCTGTGTAAATTTCAGACATGAAGTATGTATTAAATCTTAAGAAATCAATCAATTCACAGGCAGAATCAATTTCTGCTTGATAAACGGTTTTACTTTGTCCTAACATTGTAGCTGCATTTAAAGTTGTCCTCCAAGAACCTGATAGTAACTCTGCTGCCTTTAAAAAGATTGCTCCTCGATGCTGCCAAGAAACCGACTCCCACTCTTTCTTGGCTAATCGTGCAGCCTCTATTGCTAGTTTTATTTCTTTTTCCCCGGCAAGGTGATAGGTAGCTAAAACATGTTTGTTATTATGAGGAATAACACACTCCTTAGTATTACCAGTATAAATCTCTTTTCCTCCGATTATTACAGGGATGTCAATTCTTTGTTCCTTTAACTCTTTTAATTTTCCTTTAAGAGAAATTCTTTCTGGGCTACCCTGTAAATAAGATAAAATTGGTTCATTCAATGGTTTCTTTACTGTAAAAAAAGCATTAGACATAATAAATCCTCCTTTATTAATAAACTTTAAATACTTCCCAGCAGTTTATTAAAAAGAAGGTTTTGATCATAGCTAAGGAAACTAGGACAACAGTCATTTTTAGACTAAATAAACTTTAATAACTTAGCTAAAAATAGACATTATTCTAATTTTTTCCCACTACAATCTCTTCTTTCCACACTGGGAGGTACAATCGTTTCCAACCTTACCCTATCGGTCTCATATCATAGATCTTAATCCTTAGATATTTCGACTCGAAGAGACATACTTATGAATTTTTAGTATAGTTTGTATATTTAAAAACTTAATAATATTATATACTTTCTAATATTTATTTTCAACCTAAGTTGCTCTTCCGCCATCACATAAAAGGACCCAAATACGAAAGAGTCATATTTGGGTCCAGAAAAAAGTAAACTTACTTGATGATTCTATTTATCTAGTTTTTTTACCTATTTATTAATTTTACCTTCTCCTATTTCGAATCATAATCAATCTAATCAATTGAGCTACAGCTGTAGCCATAGCTGCCACATAGGTTAGGGCTGCTGCATTTAATACTTTTTTAGCTGGTTTGTATTCCTCTTGTGTAATAAAACCAAATTCATCTAATAGTCTCATCGCTCTACTGCTGGCGTTAAATTCAACTGGCAGGGTAATTGCTGTAAAGGCAACTGCAGCTCCAAATAGTAAAATTCCTAAATCTGCAAGACCTGGGGCCCCTAAAATGATCCCACCGATTACAAAGAACCAGGCTGCCCGAGAGCCAAAGCTTGAAATAGGTAAAATAGCACTTCTTAAAGCTAATGGTGCATAACCGTGGGCATGTTGTAGTGCATGACCAACTTCGTGGGCGGCAACACTGATAGATGCAATAGAACTACCGTTATAGACTTCACTGGATAATCTAACCTTTTTACTTCTTGGATCATAATGATCTGATAATTGTCCATTTACTAATTCCACCGGTACATCTCGTAGACCATTTTTGTCTAGTATTGCTCTAGCAACATCGTAACCACGATAACCTTTTCTTGTTTGAACTCTTAAATATTGATTAAAGGCACTTTTAACTTTTCCTTGAGCGTATAAAGCAAAGATCATTGCAGGTATTAATATAAAAATTGTATGATCATACATGAAAAATGGAAACATAATATCACTCCTTTATAAAATGACATACTGCTCTTTCAACTTCTTTAATGTCTACATTTGTATTAATGCAAGGGCCCTCTGGTCTTTGATTAATGACTGCGATAATAGGCACTTTCTTTACATCCATTAATCCACCAACTAAATCCCTTTCACATGCAATTGCTACAATTGCCTTTGGCCTTAGCTCCATAATCATCTTTCTAGCCAAGGTTCCACCAGTTACAACAATAAAGTTTATCCCATACTTTTCCTTTAAGCCAATTAACTGATCGACACTACACAACCCACATCTTTTACAGTTTTCTACTTTATGGGTAATTTTATGGGGGCAAAAGGATTTTTGAAGACAATGGGGGGTTAAGACCAAAATAGCTTCCCCCTTTAGGTTGTAGCTAGTAGCCATAACCAGCTTATTATTTATAAGGGTATAGGCTCTTCTTATGGTATTTTTCTCAATTTTTAGACCTTTACCCACCACTACCATTATAGGGTAGAGTAAAGGAATAGTAAATTCCACAATCTTCATTAATGGTTTTGGTATACTATTATTATACCATAACAGCATAATTGATAGTATTGTAGTAGCAATTAACAAACCGATCAATAAAAGAAAAAATAGTAGGGCCAATATCACTACTCTAAAAACATCAAGATGATTTTGTAGCGAAATAATAATTAGTCCACCAATGAGTAGTGCAACAATCCCAAGAAGGGTTACAAGCATAAATACAAACTTTTTTTCAGTTTTATCTTGAGTAAGGGTTTGATTATAAATTGTAATCCTCTCCTAAAATAACATCTTCATCAATATGATTACCAACTAAAAAATCCTTAACAGAAAGACGCTTGCCACCACTAAACTGTAATTCTTGTATTACTAGCATGTCCTTTCCCGTACCAACAAATACTTCTTCTTTAGTAACTCTAATAATTTTTCCTGCTGGGTATGTTTCATCTATCTTCTCGACACGACTTTTCCAGATTTTCATAGTCTTATCTTGATAGGTTGTAAATGCTGAAGGCCACGGATTGGTACCCCTTATCAAGTTCTTTATTTCGAAAGCACTTTTATTCCAATCAATGTTACCTAATTCTTTGTTCATGATTGGGGCATATGTAGCTTCTTCATCATTTTGCTTTTGTCTTTCTACTTCTCCTCTTTCGATTAAATCTATCGTATTTAAAAGTAAGTCTGCTCCCATTATTGAAAGACGATCATGAAGTTCACCTGCAGTCTCATCTTCACCAATTGTTAGGGAATCCTTTAAAATGATATCCCCTGTATCCATCCCTACATCCATATACATCGTTGTATTACCTGTAACCTCTTCTCCATTAATGATAGCCCAATTAATTGGAGCAGCGCCTCGATATTTTGGAAGTAATGAAGCATGTACATTAATGCATCCAAAGGGGGGTATATCTAAAATTTCTTTAGACAACAAATGCCCGTAGGCTACGACAATAATAATTTGTGGTTCTAAATCCCTTATTAGCTCCACCATTTCTGGGGTCTTAATCTTGTTAGGTTGATAAACAGCGATGTTGTGCTCCAAAGCCAATTCCTTTACTGGAGGCATTGTCATCTTGTTTCCCCTGCCTTTAGGTTTATCAGGTTGTGTAAAGACAGCTACAACTTCATGTTCTTTTTCAATGATTTTCTGTAGACAAGGGACAGCAAAATCTGGCGTTCCCATATATATAACTCTCATTTACTGATCTTTACCCCCTTTCCTCAATTAGATCTATAAATAGCACTCCATTTAAATGATCTATTTCATGGCATAATGCCCTTGCCATAAAATCAGTTCCTTCAACGATAATCTCATTTCCATTTCGATCAAGACCCTTAACCTTTACCGTTTTAGGTCTAGTTACTTCACCAGAAGCCCCAGGCAAACTTAAACAACCTTCTGCATCTGTTTGGGTCCCCTTCTCTTCAATCATTTCTGGATTAATTATTTCTACTAAGCCCTCACCAATATCAATAACAATAATACGCTTTAAAATACCTATTTGTGGCGCAGCTAACCCAACCCCATCAGCATAATACATGGTTTCTGCCATATCATCTAAAAGGATGTGGATTTTTTCATCTATTTTTTCTACCACCTTTGATTTCTTTCTTAATACTGGGTCATCATCTTTTCTTATTATTCTAATTGCCATATATTTTTCCTCCTTACTTACATCATGTTGTATGGGTTAGTGTCAATGCTAACTGTAATTGTTCTAGGAACATATTTTTGTCTATGCTGTATAAAAAAGTACTTAACGATCCCCTTTAGTAGGTTATATTCAATTTCTTGGTCCTTTAGTATAATTTGAAAACGATATTTTTGATTTATTCTTGTGATAATCGATTCATTTGGACCTAATAAAACATCATTAATTTTACTACATCCCTTTCCCTTTAAAACATATTTCATCATGGCAGCCATTTTTTCAGCATAGGATGAAACTTCTTTCTCATTTGATCCACTAAAATTAATGGTGATTAAATTAGAAAAGGGAGGATATTCAAATTCCCTTCTAATCATTAATTCTTCTTGATAAAAATCTAAATAGTTATGCTTAGAGGCTGTTTGAATACTATAGTGATGGGGATCAAAGGTTTGTAGTATCACCAATCCTTCTTCCATCCCTCTTCCGGCTCTTCCTGCCACCTGAGTAACCAATTGAAAGGTCTTTTCAGCCCCTCTAAAATCTGGCAGGTTTAGGGTTGAATCTACAGAAATAATCCCCACAAGGGTTACATTAGGAAAGTCTAAACCCTTAGAGATCATTTGGGTTCCAATTAATATATCAATCTCACCATTTCTAAAACTCCCTAGTATTTTTTGATGGGAGCCCTTTTGACTTGTTGAGTCCATATCTAGTCGAGCAATGGAAGCTGTTGGAAACAGATCAGCAATCATTTTTTCTAGTTTTTGAGTCCCCGCCCCCATAAACTTAATGGTTTCGCTTCCACATTCTGGGCAACAAGAAGGACTAAGGCTTTTTTCTCCACAATAGTGACATTTTAGATGGTTTTGGGGCATATGAAGGGTCATTGAAATATCACAATGCTTACATTTAATCACATGACCGCAACCCTTACAGGATACAAAGGTTGAAAATCCCCTTCTATTTAAAAACAATATTGTTTGCTTTTTTCTTTGGAGATTTTCATTAATTAACGTCATTAGCCTCCTGCTTAATATTCCCTGATTCCCTTCCTCCAACTCCTTTTTCATGTCGACGATTTCCACAATCGGCAATTTCGACTGTAAAGGTCTCTTTGTTAAGGTCATTAATTCTATTTCACCAGTTTCTGCTTTATAATAACTCTCCAAAGATGGTGTTGCAGACCCTAAAACCACAATAGCACCTTCATTTCCACTTCGATAGGCTGCAATTTCGTGGGCATGATATTTAGGATTTTGCTCCGATTTATAAGTATTTTCATGTTCCTCATCTATGATGATCATCCCTAAGTGCTTTAGAGGTGCAAAAACTGCAGAACGAGCGCCGATGACAATATTAACTTCACCCTTAGCAATTCTTCTCCATTCATCATAACGTTCTCCTTCAGATAGACTACTATGGAGTAGTGCAATTCCTTCCCCAAACCTCCCCTTAAACCGCTCTACTGTTTGGGGGGTTAAGGATATTTCTGGAACTAGTACAATTCCCTGCTTTCCTCGGGCAATTACTTCCTCCATTAAGCGAAGATAAATTTCGGTTTTTCCACTACCTGTTACACCGTGAATTAGAAAGGTTTTAGGTTCTTCTTCATGGATGGTTTTAATTATTTTATCCATTACTAGCTGTTGTTCTTCAGAAGGCTTAAGCTTAGGAAAGGCTTTAATTTCTAAGTTATTAAAGGGATTTCGATTAACCACCTCTTCTAATATCTCTACGTACCCCTTCTCTACTAGCGCCTTAATAGGTGCTCTAGAAGTATTTAGTTCTTTTATTAGAGTTGCCAAGGGGTACCTTCCCTTTTCTTGTAAAAACACTAGTATTTCGCCTTGCTTTTTAGCCGACTTTAAATGCTTTATTGCACCTACTAAACCTTCTTCGTCAATTGTAAGCTGTAGATATTCTTCTGTTTTTACTTTTACCCTTGAAGTTAAATCAAACTCAATTTCTATGATTTTTTCCTGTGCCAAATTTTTAATAGCTGAGTAAATTTCCTTAAAATCTAGACTTTTTTCAATAACCTCTAAAAATTGAGATCCCCCTTCGGCCTCTAGTACTTCTAAAATTGATCTCTGTTTACTCTGTATTGAAGAAACTAAATCTCTCCAGTTTGACTTCATTAACTTAATGATTTTTCGTTCTTTTTGTACAATACCCGCTGGTATAAGACAATGAATTGCTTCTATGTATTTACATAGGTACTTGTTTTTCATCCACAGAATCATCTTAATTTGATCCTCTGTTAAAATGGGTTCATAATCTATCGCCTCTATCATTTCCTTATGGGTAGAAGTGTCAACAACCTTCTCTTCTATATTTAAGACATAAGCCTCAAGTCGTTTATTTCCTTTTCCAAAGGGAACGATCACCCTCATCCCTACACAGATCTCCCCCTGTAGATTGGTGGGGATAATATAGTCAAATATTCTGTCGGTTTGGTAGCTATTTTGATCTACGATTACTTGACCTATGATGTGATTTGACTGCACTTTCCACACCTCCTCTTAAACTATTATTATACCAGAATTCGAGACTAAATAAAAACCCCCATATTCTATTAACTTTAAACCCTAGCAAAACATATTATTACGCAATATGTAGGATTTATTAGTTTAGAATATGAAGGTTTATCTTTTTACTTAGATAGTTCTATCACTTTATCTAAAATTTTATTGGCTATTTCTAGCTTAGAAGCCATCTCAATTTTTCTTTGTTCCCCTTGCCGGTCAAGTAAGTAAACGATATTAGTGTCACTACCAAAACCAGCACCATTTTCTGTAACATCATTTGCAACAATTAAATCTGCATTCTTTTTATTCAATTTACCAGTAGCATATTCCAATAAATTATTGGTTTCAGCTGCAAAGCCCACTAAAATTTGATTCGTTTTCCTTTTCCCTAACTCTAATAAAATATCTGGATTTCTAACAAGATTAATGGTCAAGTTACCTTCTTGCTTTTTAATCTTCATATCGGCAGGATTTTCTGGTCGATAGTCTCCAACTGCTGCAGCCTTTATAATAATATCCTGTTTATTAAAATGTTCCATTACTGTATCGTACATATTAATGGCTGATGTTGTAGGCATAAAGTCCACTCCGGCAGGTGGCTTTATATTGGTTGGACCTGATACCAGTGTTACGATAGCCCCTCTAGCTTGAGCGGCTTCAGCTATGGCATATCCCATTTTTCCTGAAGACCGATTAGAGATAAAACGTACAGGATCGATGGTTTCCACCGTTGGACCTGCTGTTACTAAAAGATTTTTACCAGCTAAATCTTGTACAGGAAGGGCAATTTCTATAACAGCTTCAACAATTTTTTCTGGTTCACATAGCTTACCTACTCCAATATCACCACAAGCTAATCTACCTGAAGCTGGCTGAATGAAATGATAGCCTAAATTCTTTAACTTTTTAATATTATCCTGTACAATGACATTTTCATACATTTTCGTGTTCATGGCTGGTGCAAAAACAACCTTTGCTGTTGATGCCATGATGGTAGTAGATAGCATGTCATCGGCTATTCCATTGGCTACCTTCCCAATGATATTAGCTGTTGCCGGCGCCACCAATAGGACATCGGCTTTTTGGGCAAGGCTAATATGTTCTATATCCCAATACCTAGGAGTTTCAAACATGTCTACTGTTACAGGATTCTGAGATAAGGCTTGGAAAGCTTGAGGTTGAACAAATTCGGTTGCAGCTTTTGTCATAATGACATTTACTTCTGCCCCTAATTTTTTAAATCGGCTTACGATGTCACAAGCTTTATAGGCTGCAACACCACCAGTTACTCCAACTACAATATTTTTCCCCTTTAACATAGACCTTCACCTTCTACCCTTCTTGGTTTTCTTCATATTGTTCTTTCAGGTCATTATATTCTTTTAATTCCTTTAATTCTCTTTGCTCTCGCTTCGTATCGATTAGTTCCTTTTCGCCAATTAGTCGACTATAGGTAACTTTGCCTTCATGAATTTCTTGTGTAGCAATTGAAACTGGCTTTTGGGATTTAGCCCTCACTGTGATTTCATCACCATCAATAATTTGTCTTGCTCTTTTTGCTGCTGCTAAAACTAAGGTATATCTGCTATCAATTTTCTCCATTAAATCATTTGTTGATGGATATAACATGTGATCATCTCCTTCTAAAATCTTGATTGAATTTCCTCATAAACCCTCATAACTTTACATCTTTCAGCTCTAATAATGGCCTCGACATCTTCTTTTGCTCTAGTTAGGTCGTCATTCACCACTGCATAATCATATTTTATAACCTGCTTAATTTCATCTAGGGCTGAACCAAAACGCTTTTTAATATCTTCTTCTGTTTCTGTTCCCCTTCCAACAATTCTATTCCTTAATTCTTCCATTGATGGAGGTAAAATAAAAATAAAAACGCCACCTTTAAACTTTTCTTTAATTTGTAGGGCACCTTCAATATCAATTTCTAGTAAAACATCATTGCCATTTTTCAAGTTTTCTAATACATAGTTTTTGGGTGTTCCATAATAATTATCATAAACCTTGGCATATTCTAGAAATTCATCAAGTTCTAGCATATCCTCGAATTTTTCTTTTTCGATAAAAAAGTAATTCACTCCATCTACTTCACCCGTTCTAGGCTTTCTAGTGGTGGCAGAAACAGACACTCTTATTTGGGGATTTGTTTCCAGCAACTTCTTACAGATGGTCCCTTTACCTGCTCCCGATGGTCCTGAAATTACCAATAATAAACCTCTTGCCATATAAATCTCCTCTTTCTAGCCTATTCATCCTCATTGTTTTCTTCAACTTCTTTAACAACTTCCTTTGAATTTAAACGATGGGCTACTGTTTCTGGTTGAACAGCTGATAAAATAACATGATCACTATCAGTTATAATTACAGCTCTCGTTCTTCTACCATAGGTTGCATCAATTAACATTCCTCTGTCTCTTGCTTCTTGAATAACCCTTTTAATTGGTGCTGATTCTGGACTTACAATCGCTACAATTCGATTACCCGATACAATATTACCAAAACCTATATTAATTAATTTAATACTCATTTGTTCCCCTCCCTATTCAATGTTTTGCACTTGTTCCCTCATCTTTTCAAGTTCACTTTTTAGATTAACTACAATATTGGTTATTGTAAGATCATTTGCCTTAGAGCCAATGGTATTAACTTCTCGATTCATTTCTTGTATTAAGAAGTCTAGTTTTCTACCGATGGAGTCATTTTCCTCCATCGTTTTAGTAAACTGCTTAATGTGACTTCCAAAACGAACAATTTCCTCTACAATACTGCTCTTATCTGCAAAAAGAGCTACTTCCATTAATATTCGACTCTCTTCAATATGATATCCTTCTTCTAGTAGTTCTTTTATTCTTTCATTTAATCTTTGTCTATATTCAACAACAATTTGCGGGCTTCTTCCCTCTATCTCTTTAATATAGTCAGCAAGAATTCCTAATCGCATCAATAGATCTTCTTTTAATTGAGCCCCTTCTATTTTCCGCATTTCAGATAGCTTACTTAGGCTATTTTTTAATGCTTCTACTAAAGCATTCCATGTAGCATCTTCATCAAGCTCCTTTTTTTCAACACGAATAACATCGGGATATTTGGCGATTAAAGACACTGTAACATCATCTTTTACAGGTAGTTCCTTTAACTTTGTTAGGGCGTTAAGGTATTGCTCTGCTAAAGGGACATCTGCAATGACCTTTACCTCTGTGTCACCTATATTTTCATATGATATAAAAACTTCTACTCTTCCTCTTTTTACGTAATCCTTAATTGTCTGCCTGATGTTCTCTTCTAAGTATGTAAACATTTTGGGCATTTTAATATTTATGTCCAAATATCTATGATTGAGGGATTTAATTTCTACTAAAAATCTACGATCTGTGGATTGGGATTCACCTCTTCCAAAGCCTGTCATACTGGTTATCATCCTATTCATCCTTCCATTATATCATTTACTATTTATAGTGCATTAATGATTCATCTATTATTTTATCCTTCTATTGCCCTTGTGACAAGGATATTATTTTAGAAAATAATCGCCAGTACAGATGTCCTCAGCAGGCCCCTCCATAAAAACATCTCCACTTTCTGTAATAGAAATGTGCAATCTTCCACCATCTATATCAACTGTTACCTCTTTCTCGACTAACCCTAAGTGATGGGCAACCCCACAAACACTTGTAACCCCAGTACCACAAGCAAGGGTATAACCTGCACCTCGTTCCCATGTCTTTACATGAATGTTCTTTGGATCTATTATTTTTGCAAAGTTTACATTGGTTTTTTGAGGGAAGAATTGATGTTTTTCAATTATTGGCCCATACTTTCTAACATCCTGTGAATTTAAATCATCAGTAAAGATCACAGTATGGGGAACACCCATTAGGACAGTTGTTATTTCGAAGGTCTCACCTTCAATTTCTAATATTTCCTTTACAAACTGTTCCTTATTGGTTGCAACAGGTATGATTTGGGGATCAAAACTCATTTTTCCCATGTTAACCTTAATGGCAACTGCTTTTCCTGCTTCCGTCAGTACCTTTACTTTAAGGATTCCTGCCAAGGTCTCAACAGAAAATTCTTCTTGGTTTACAATTCCTTCATCAAAAACAAACTTAGCAAAGCATCTAATTCCATTACCACACATATTTGCTAAGGAACCGTCACTATTATAGTAGATCATCTTTGCATCTGCAACAGTTGATGGCGCCACGACTAAAATACCATCTGCTCCAATACCAAAGTGTCTATGGCAACTTTTCTCTGCAAAGTAGCTTAGCCGGTGGTCATAAGGAAAATCTTCATATTTAATGACTACAAAATCATTCCCTGCTCCATGGATTTTTTTAAAGGGTATGTTCATTTTATCCATTTTTTCACCTCTTAATAATTATCTTCTTATTACTTTTATTTTTATCTTTAGGTTTTCTTTTTTAGTTTTGTATTTTAGTTTATATTTTAGGTTGCATTTTAGTTTTTCTTTTAGTTTTTTTTAAAAATTTCTAATTTACTTAATCTAACACCCTTATTTGTTTAGTATATCTTATTTGTTTATTCACTTTTAGCTAATTTTATGAAGGAAGAAATAATTCTTGGTCTTTAATTTATGGACCTTTTCATTTAGTATCCCGACTTCCTTAGAAATAAACCCTAATGGAAATAATTGCAATGGGTATAGCTAAAGGTCTATTTTATGTTTATTCAATTTAAATAGTTATTCTCCTGCAAATTATTACGATTTCTTAATATATTTTATTTCTATGGTTAGACTATCGAATAATTGTTCCTCCATACCATTCTATAATTTTCGCCATGATTAATACAATGTTTTGAAGTTCCCGAAATAAAAATAGCTCTACTAAAAAGTATATAAAATCAATTAGCAATAATGATTTATTGGCATTTTATAATCAAATCATGTATGATTGTATTAATGTAGCCTAATAATCTAATATTCAAGTATTATCAAAAGACATTTACATGATAGGAGGGATTCCGATGGCCTTAGATGGAATTGTTGTAGCTTCCATAGTACATGAGCTGACATCTTTATTACCAGGGAACAAAATAGAAAAAATTCACCAACCAGAGGCTGACGAATTAATAATTGCCCTTAGAAGCCAGGGAAAAAATCATAAACTACTACTGTCTTCCAGTAGCCAACATACAAGGGTTCATTTTACTAATGTAGCTAAAGAAAATCCCAGTGTTCCACCAGTTTTTTGTATGTTCTTAAGAAAGCATCTTCAAGGTGGCCGTATTGTCTCGATAGAACAACCAAATTTTGAAAGAATTATCAAATTTGTGATAGAGTCCTACGACGAACTCAATATTTTAAAACAAAAGCATTTGATTGTTGAATTAATGGGGAAGCACAGTAACATTATTTTAGTAGAGGCAGAAACTAACCGTATTCTAGACTCAATAAAAAGAGTATCCTTTGACGTTAGCCGTCAAAGACAAGTACTACCTGGGCTAACTTATACCTTACCCCCCGCACAAAATAAATTGAATCCTCTACTTATTGAAAATTTAGATGGTTTTAAAGAAGGCTTAACCCCAAATATGTCATCACCAGTCTATAAGGTTATTTACAGCAGTTTTACTGGCATATCCCCCCTAATTGCTAGGGAGATTTGTTTTAATGCCAATGTTTCTGATGATCAACCGCTATTGGCTTTAGATGAGGCAGATTACCAAAAGCTTTTCCATTCCTTTAAAAATCTCATGACAATAGTAAAAAAAGGAACGTTTATTCCAAGTCTTTATATTGATGATGCAACTGGAAAGTATGTAGATTTTAATGTCTTAGGTTTAAATCATTTATCTTATTACCGCACAGAGACCTATGAAAGTCCAAGTCTTCTATTAGAGAGCTTTTATCAAAATAAAGATTCTAAAGAGCGGATGAAACAGAGAACACAGGATCTTCGTAAAAATATTAGTTTAAAATTAGAAAGGCTTTATAACAAAATTGAAAACCTAGAAAAAGACTTAAAAAATGCCGAAAAAGCAGAAGAATGCAAGGTCTACGGCGACTTAATTACTGCCAACATTCACTTGTTAAAGGATAAAGAAGCAGCAGTTAGCGTTATCAATTATTATGATCCAGACATGAAGGAAATTACAATCCCTTTAGACCAAAAATTGACACCTGCTCAAAATGCACAAAAATACTTTAAGCAATACAACAAGTATAAAACAGCCGTTAAAGAAGTCGCCCATCAAAGGGAAATTGCAGTTGAAGAAATTAACTATCTAGAACAAATTTTAATAAGTCTTGATCACGTCACCCAATTGGCTGATATTGAAGAAATTTATACAGAGCTTATTGAAACCGGCTATGTTAAGAAACGGGCTACCAATAAAAAAAATACAGGTAATATTAAGAAAACCAGTTATCTTAAGTATCTTTCTTCTGACGGATACGAAATTTATGTAGGAAAAAACAACAAGCAAAATGACGAGATTACCTTTAAGATTTCGGGAAAAAATGATCTATGGCTCCACGTAAAGGACATGCCTGGCTCCCACACAATTTTAAAGTGTCAAGAAGGTGAATATACAGACCAAGCCCTATTAGAGGCTGCTACCCTAGCTGCCTATTACAGCAAGGCTAAAAACGCTACTAAAGTCCCTATAGATTATACCCTAAGGAAAAACGTTCGAAAACAAAGCGGTGCAAAGCCTGGAATGGTGATCTACGATCATTTTCAAACGGTCTATGTAGATGGTGATCTTGCTGGTCTAAAGGTTAAAGAAATATAGTTATAGCTTCATATAGTTATAGCTTCTAAGTTGTTGTATATCGTTTTAATAATTAAATTTCTGCTATTTGTTATATATCAACAGCCCCATAAGACTTCTTCAGTCCTATGGGGCTACTTATGTTTTCATATCTATTAGGTTAATTTAGCTTATTATTTCGTTTGTGGTAACACTTTATTAGCTACAATCCCTACTATTGCTGCTAAGCTTAATCCACTTAACTGTACAACTTCACCTAATTGAATTCCGATAGTATTCCCATCTGCATCGGTATACATTGCTGTACCAATACCGATTACAAAGATTAAAGCTGCAATTAGTAAGTTTCTATTTTCAGCAAAGTCAATTTTAGCATCAACAATTGTTCTTAGCCCTACACTGGCGATCATACCGAATAATACGATACAGATTCCTCCCATTACTGCTACTGGGATTGATTGTAGAATTACTGAGAAGTAGCCAACAAAACTTAAGCAAAGGGTAAAGAAGGCTGCCAATTGAATAATGGATGGGTCATACACCTTTGTTACAGCCAATACTCCTGTATTTTCACCATAAGTGGTATTAGCTGGTCCTCCAACCATTCCAGCAAACATTGTTGCTATACCGTCTCCTAGAAGGGTTCTGTGAAGACCTGGATTTTTTAAGAAGTCTTTTCCAACAACTGCACTGTTGGTTGTAATATCACCAATGTGCTCCATAAATACGACTAATACAATTGGTGCAATTGTTAAGATTGCTCCTAAATGAAACTTTGGTGGCGTAACTGCTGGTAATGCGAACATAGATGTTTCTCTTAAACTTGAAGCTAATTCTGTTAAATTAATTACCCCTAAAGCAATGGCTGCTACATAACCTACTGTTACTGCTATTAATATTGGTAGCAATTTAAAGAATCCTTTACCGAAAAGAGAAACCATTAACACTGTTGCAAGTACAATTATTGCTAATGTCCAGTTGGCAGAAGCCATGTCTATAGCTACTGGGCTTAGGTTTAAACCAATTACAATAATCATTGGTCCTGTAACAACTGGTGGAAAGAAGGATTTAATTCGATCTAAACCAAACACCTTTACTAAAGCCGCCATAATTACGTACAAGACCCCAGCTACAAGGATTCCACCTTGGGCATATTGCAACCCACCAAAACGATTACTCACATCAACAATTACTGCGATGAAGGCAAAACTTGAACCTAAGAATACTGGTACCATCCCTTTAGTTACCAAGTGAAATAGTAATGTTCCTGCCCCAGCTGAAAATAAGGCTACCGCTGGATTTAAGCCAGTTAACATTGGTACTAATACCGTTGCCCCAAACATTGCTAATATGTGCTGTAATGATAAAATCAACTTTCTTCCTATTGAAACATGATCTTTCTCTTTAACTTGATTCATTGTTTCTACTGCCATTTTTATTCCTCCTTCGATTTTCTAAGGAGGTTACAATTAAAAGTCATGTATTTCCTCCTTTTCAGCCTCACTGGACTGTTTTAAAAGAATTATTGTTATATATTATGAATTTTCAATAATAACACTGTTTTCTCCATCAACTTCTTCAAATTTAACCTTTACTACTTCAGAGGTAGAAGTTGGTACGTTTTTTCCTACGTAATCTGCCCTAATGGGTAGTTCTCTATGTCCCCGGTCTACTAATACTGCCAATTGGATGACCCTTGGTCTGCCGATATCAATTAATGCATCTAAAGCAGCCCTTACAGTTCTTCCTGTATACAACACATCATCCACCAAAACAACTACTTTTCCTTTTATATCTACGGGTATTTCAGAACCATGTAGTACAGGGTCGTTGTTAATTTGGCTTAAATCATCACGATACAGGGTTATGTCTAAGATTCCAACTGGAATTTGTACTTCTTCTATTTGAGTAATTTTTTCTGCTAGTCTCTTGGCTAATGGTACCCCTCTTGTTTTAATCCCCACTAGAATAATATCTTTTGCCCCTTTGTTTTTTTCTAGTATCTCATGGGCTATTCTAGTGATGGCTCTACCTATGCCTTTATCATCTAACACTTGTACTTTTTTCTCTTTTCCCTCCACTTAAATTCCTACCTCCTTATTGGTAAAATTAAAGTATTACATAAAAAAATCTCTTACAGACTGTAAGAGATAGTATTCGTTTGGGCACACATAAATATGACATAAATTTCTTCATATTTATATACATTCCGCATTTTCCTTACAGCCTCACTGGACTTGTTTAAAGGTATTCACTTTTAACTAAAACAAGTATATCACAAAGCAGAATACTTGTCTAGACAAATTTGTTAATTTTGTTGCTTTGTTTTTAGTCTGATTACATCTAGCAATTTAGTAAAATATGCGGGTAACGGTGCTTCAAATTCTAAGTATTCTCCGGTTGAAGGATGGATAAAACCAAGGGTCTTAGCGTGAAGCACTTGACCGTCTAAGTTAAATTTCGAGGTTTTAGAACCATATAGGTCGTCCCCTAACAAGGGATGTTTAATATAAGATAGATGAACACGAATTTGATGGGTTCTACCCGTTTCTAGCTGAGCCTCAAGATATGTATAATCAATGAATCTTTCTAAAACCTTTATATGAGTTACTGCATTTCTACCACCCTGAATAACTGTCATCTTTAAACGATCAACAGGATGTCTGCCTATTGGTGCATTTATTGCAGCAGCATTCTCTTTAATATTCCCCATAGTAATAGCATGATACTTTCTTGTAATACTATGTTCCCTTAATTGTTCAGCTAATCCTCGATGGGCATTGTTATTCTTAGCCACCATTAGTAAACCAGTGGTATCTTTGTCAATTCTATGGACTATTCCTGGTCTAATGACACCATTAATTGAGGAAAGTTGGTCTTTACAGTGATATAATAGGGCATTAACCAAGGTATTTTCATAGTTACCTGGAGCTGGATGCACGACCATATTCTTAGGTTTATTCACTACAAGTAGATCATCATCCTCATAAACGATATCTAAAGGGATATTTTGAGGTTTGATATCTAGCTCAACTGCTGGTGGGATGCTAACTTCTATTTCATCCCCAACCTTTACTAAATATCTGTTTTTCTCAACTTTACTATTTACAGTAATCATTTGATCTTTTATTAATTTTTGAATATAACTTCTGCTAAAGTCTTCATATTGTTCAGCAACAAAAACATCAAGCCTTACACCTTCTTCTTCCTCTGAAACAAAAATTCTTTCCTTTTCCACGTTAACTCTCCTCAGGTTTTATTGAATCATATTTTAAGATGATATAGGAAATTAATAATGCACCTACAACTACACCACAATCGGCAATATTAAAAACTGGCCATATACGAAAATCAAAAAGATCCACCACATAACCATATCTAATACGGTCTATTAAATTTCCAATAGCTCCTCCAACTACTAAACTTAACCCAATTTTTAATAGAAGATGCATATTCTTATTCTTCAGTATAAAAATAATGACGCCAAGGGTAATGGCTGTTGTCATGATAATAAAAAACAATCGTTGATTCTGAAGCATTCCAAAGGCTGCCCCTCTATTTTCTACATAGGTTAGATGGAAAATGTTCTCTATTACCGGGATGCTACCTACAGGTTGTAATTGATTAATTGCCCAATATTTAGTGATTAAGTCTAAAATAATTACTGATATAATAATGATGGCACTAATCATCATGGCTATACCGCCCCCCTCTTACATTTAATTCTTTATGATTATAACATTTAGAAAAGAAAAAAGATACAAATTGTACCTTTTTCCTTTGAAAAAAGTATATTTTATTCTAAATCTTCCTTTTTAATTCTAGCTGTTGAAGCATCTTTACGATCGGCTCTATTTGTATATAATTGAGCCTTATATTCTTCATTAGTTATTTCATCAACCGCTTCTACAGTCCCTACTGGATGAATATCAAATACACCAAGGTGGTCCATACCTGTGTAGGAAGGGTCATTTTTAACTTCATTAAACCTAGCTACAGCTTGGTAAGCATCTTCACCATCAAATCCCGTATAATCTTTGCCGTCTAAATTGCTTCTTTCAAAATCTGGAAATAAAACTTCTTCTTCAACAGGTCTTCCACGGTCTGCATTAAAGGCTTCTATTGGTAGTTTTTTTTCAGCACATTCAATGCAAATATGGGCTTCTGGCATAATTTCCAAGCGATCTTCATCTATTTGAATACCGCAAGAGTCACATGCTCCATAGGTCCCCTCTTCCATTTTATCTAAGGCTCGATCAATCTCTCTTATTCGATATTTTTCATTATCCTCTAGGTTAGCTTGCATCTCAACCATAAACATTTCTGTTCCTAAATCTGCTGGATGATTATCATAAGCAGACAATTCTTCGGTATACTCCCTTATGGAAGCATGTTTACCATGATGATTTTCCATTCGATCAAGGGTATCCATTACTGCCTTTTTTTCATCTAACAGAAGTTTCCTAAAATGCTCAAGCTTTTTTGGGTTCAAAGTAATCCTCCTAACTATCATCAGTTTTATGGGTCTATCTGATCTAATTGTATTTTACTATATAGGATTATTCTTACCCTTTTCTTTTATTTTATTTTGAAAAGAACAAAGTCTTCCTCTAAAGAATAATTGGAAGACTTTAATTATAAATTTTAAATTAATTTTCCCTAATTTATTTCAGTACTTCTTGAAGTTTATGGACTTCCATCATTAAGTCTTCAAAGTCAGGAAATTCTAATGATTGTGGTCCATCAGATAATGCTTCACATGGATTCGGATGGATTTCTACCATGATGCCATCTGCCCCAGCTGCTAAAGCAGCTTTTGCCATTGGAATCACCAATTCTCTTCTACCTGTTCCATGACTTGGATCTACAATAATTGGTAATGAAGTTAAATTTTTTACAATGGGGACAACAGAAAGGTCAAGGGTATTTCTAGTATAGGTTTCGAAGGTTCTTATCCCTCTTTCACATAAGATAATATCTTGATTGCCTCCTGCTGCAATATATTCAGCTGCCAAAAGCCAGTCTTCAACTGTAGCTGATAGACCTCTTTTTAACATGACTGGTTTATTTGCTCTACCGACTTCCCTCAGTAAGCTGTAATTTTGCATATTTCGAGCACCTATTTGCAATATGTCAACATACTGGGCTACCACTTCTACTTCTCTCGTATCCATCACTTCTGATATTACAGGTAATTGATAATATGCCCCTGCTTCCTTTAGAAGTTCTAACCCTTCTTCTCCAAGTCCTTGAAAAGAATAGGGAGAGGTTCGTGGTTTAAAGGCCCCACCACGTAGGATTTTCCCGCCAGCTTTTTTTACCATCTCTGCGGTAGAAAAAATCTGTTCTTTACCTTCGATTGCACAAGGTCCAGCCATCACCACCAATTGACTTCCGCCAATTTCTACATCTCCAACTTGGATGATTCTGTTATCATTGTAACCCTTCTTGTTAATTAGCCTTAATTCCATTTTATCTTCCTTCTTATCTGATTTATTAGTGATCATCTATCGGTTAAGGAAATTTAAAGTTTAAGTTTCTTCATTAATTGATCTAATTGATATTATCGATTTAATTAATTCATGTTTTTTAACATATACTTAACGATTTCCTTCGAATTGATTGCCGCTTGATTCATAAACTCATTAAAATTTTCATGGGCTGAACCATCAGCCTTATCTGACATTGCTCGAATAATAACAAATGGAACAGAATTTACATAGGAAGTATGTCCTATTGCTGCTCCTTCCATCTCTGTACAGAAGCCTTTAAAGGTATCCCATATTTTCTCCTTCAATTGACTGCTACTTACAAAAACATCACCAGATACGATTCTTCCCATTAGTACTTTACTTTCATTAAGTACCTGTTGTGCTCCTTCAAATGCTAATTTAGCCATATTTTCATTTGATGGAAAGATGGATTTATCCATTCTTGGAATTTCTCCAATAGGATAACCAAAGCCTGTAACATCAAAATCATGTTGCTGAACATCTGTAGAAATTACAACATCTAACACATCTAAATCATCATGGATTGCTCCTGCAACGCCTGTATTAATAACAGCTGTTGCTCCCAGTTGTCCCACTAATACTTGTGTACAAATAGCAGCATTTACTTTACCAATTCCGCATCTAACTACAATTACATCTTTATTTTCTAATTTACCAATATAAAAATCCATATTGGCAATTTTTTTAGTTTCATTAATGGTCATTTCTGATTTTAACATTTCTATTTCTTCATCCATCGCACCTATAATTCCAATAATACTCATATAATGCCTCCTTAATATCTACCCTAACATCAAATGATTAATCAGGGGGTTATTTTTATGTATCATAAAAAGATTATACCTTAATAACCATCAAAGGTTAAGAGATTCTTATCAAAAGTATACTATTTAAATGAAATTAAATCAAATTTTGTAAATGTTAACTATCAAATTAAGGAAATTGCATAATTAATATTAAAATCCTCAGCTTTCACCTTTGCATAAAACAAATATAGAAAAAAACTAATCTCAGTTATATTGTCCCCTTATTTTTTACTTTATTAGCATAAGGAAAGGTCAAACTTAATATTAGATTTTTAAAATGTAAATTAAAATGAAATTAAAAGTAAAATACTTTTAACGTTATGGTATGATGCAATTTTTACACATACAAAAGTCTCCCTTAATACAGGAGACTTATATATATAAATTTATTTTATTTCTTTTTTTATTTTTCACCACTAATTTCATCACAAGCCTCTAAAACTGCATCAATTTGTGATTGTAGTAAAGTTTTATAGCGGGTTTTAAATATTTGCATGTGTTTTTTAATTTCTTCATATTCTTGCTTAACTTTATCTACTTCTCTGTTTGCTTTTTCAATAATTTCTTTTCCTCGAGATTCAGCATCTTTAACAATTAGATCTGCCTGCTTAGTGGCATTTGCCCTAACTTCTTCTGCAGCATTTTGAGCTACTACCAACGTATTTTTTAAAGTTTCCTCAATATTTTTATATTGATCCATTTGCTGACTTGCTCTTTCAACCTTATCCTTTAATTCCATGTTTTCTTTATAGAGCTTTTCATAATCTACCATTACCTGGTCTAGAAACTCATCAACTTCATCCTCTTTATAGCCCCGTAACCCTCTTTTAAATTCTTTATTTTGTATATCTAAGGGTGTTATCATTTGGACACCTCCTAAAGTATGTTTTTATATCGGTTTTCTGAATGTAATCTTTACCCGTCCACTTTTAGTTGTTCCGCCAATAGAAAGGATTTCAACTCTTCCCTTTCCTCTTACGGAAATAACATCCCCTTCTGAAACCTCGGTAAAATTTCTCTTAATTGTTTCCCAATTCACACTTACATATTCCTTAGCAATTAAATTTTGTGCCTCTGTTCTTGATAGCTTAAAACCTAAACCAAGGACAGAGTCTAGTCTTAAAGATGCAACATTTCCCACCATTTCTTGATATTTGACTGCCGGAGGTGTTATAGAACATATGGGGATTTCCTTTAATGTTACCTTTATATTTCCTACCTTTTCTAATTGAAAAAGAATATAATCCTTTAACTCTTCATGTATAATTATATGGCAAAAATGTTGTTGCTCATTTTGATGTAAAATAATATCTCCAATTTTCTCTCGTTTTAAGCCTAACCCTAAAATTGCCCCTAAGTAATCTCGATGATTAATTGAGTTGAAATTAATATTACCTCTAGCCTCTAAGGCTACGATTGGCACCTCAACCATTGTTTCATCTAGATAATCTGGAAAAATCACAAGAATTTGACGTTCTGCCTGTAAATGTCCACCTGTGCTAAAAAAATTAATTCCATGAAGAGAAGTCAAAATATTTTTGGCATACTTCACTTGAAAGGGAGTTAAAAAGTCAGTTGCCTTCACTTCGTGGTTTTTTAGTACCATTTGAACTTTATCCAGTATTCTGATTAAGGCCTGTTTTAGTAAAGGATCTTCAACATGCTGTAATAATTTCTCTTTATCCACTATACCACCACACCTTAAAATAAGAACATAACTAGTAGTCTAACAATAATTGGAATAATAGCATAGTTAATCAAAAAGATTGCTGCTAATGCTGAAAAATCAAACATACCTCTATATCCCAATTTATTATAAATTAAATTTCTAATTGGTTCTAAGATTGGATCAGTAACATTATAAACAAATGCTACAATTGGGTTTGACGGCTTAGGGTTAATCCAGGTAAACACAACCCTCACTAGTATTAATAGATTGATTAGCTGTCCTAGATACTGTACTGCATAAATTACACTGGCTGCAAAAGACAATAACATCACACTCCTAACTTATTTCTGCCAGGGGAACACCCCTTTGTTTTTTAATTCTTCTTTTATGTTACCTGCTATGTCTACATTATTTGGAGCTAAGATAAAAATTCCCGCTGAAACTTTTTGAATATTACCATCTAATGCGTAGATGGCTCCGTTTAAAAAATCAAAGAATTTTTTCGCTAATTCTTGATCAATGTTCTCTAGATTAATAATAACTGGCTTTCTATTTTTTAAATTATCAACAATCGCCGGTGCTTCATCGAAATTGCTTGGTTCATAAATGATTACCTTCATTTGAGTTTTTGTATGTATATTTACTACTTTATTTGCGTTAGTATTTTTTTTGTTTACTACAGAATATAGTTCTTCTTGCTCTTGTTGTTGTCCCTCTTCTATTGTTTCTTCCTCTTCTTCTTCAAAAACATCTAAACCTATAAAATATTTTACTTTGTCCATTAATTTACCTGACATTTTTATTCCCTCCTATTTAATCCTCAGTTTAGGTAAAAAGCTTACTACCAACTCTAACCATATTTGCACCTTCTTCTATGGCTACATGGAAATCATTAGACATCCCCATTGACAAATAGTCCATTCTAACATGGCTTAAGTTTTGATTTTTAATTTCCTCTGATAATGCCTTGAGTCCTTTGAAATACTGTCTAGTTTCTTCTGGATCGTCTAAAAATGGGGCCATTGTCATTAATCCAACTACTTTTACATAATGTAGTTCTGCTAATTTTTCTAAAAGTGGTATTGCCTCCAATGGTTCTAACCCATATTTGCTTTCTTCTCCTGAAATATTAACTTCCAACAGACATTTCATTGGTCTTTCAATCTTCTTAGCCCTCTTTTCAATTTCTAGAGCTAACTCATAGCTATCTAGCGAGTGGATATAATCCACTTTATCAATAATGTATTTTACTTTATTTCTCTGCAAATGACCAATCATATGCCAAGTGACTTGATCTCCAATTATTTCATGCTTTTTTGTTAGTTCCTGTACCTTATTTTCTGCTAAATGGGTAACCCCTAAATCGATTGCTTCTTGAATTTTTTCTGGCGGAACAGTCTTTGTTACAGCTACTAAAATGATCTCTTCTTTGGTTCTATTATTTTTTTGAGCTGACGATTCAATCAGTTCTAGTGTTTCCTTCAAGTTGCTTGCTATATTCAATCTATTACCTCCTCTATTATTTTACCCGTTGTCCTTCAGATACCTTGCTTCCATTAGAGACAAGTTCATCATATAGCTTTATCGTACTTACTGTAACTCTTTCATTATCTATAACTTCTTCAAAGGTTTGTTCGTGTAGGATAGCATATTCTCGATTACTACCCCTAACCTTAACTGGAATAAATCTTACAAAACCGTTTACATCTACACGATAAACACCTTTGCGACCATCCAGTTCGTCAATAGTAGTATTGGGAACCATAATTCCCTCATATCTTTCTTGAATTATGTCGATCATTACAGTTCTATCTTGATAGAACCCCTCCATAACTTCATTAATATCTAATATAATTACGCTTCGCTCTCCGTCAGTTACAATTTTCCTAAGCAAAGCGGAATACTGTCGTTCTTCACCCTGCCTTCTAATTCTAATCCTTCTACCTTCACTAAACATTTCAATTTGTTGGGTATCTACTTCTGCTACAATGCTCCATCTATGACTATTGATAATTCTTAATACTGTATTTTCTTCTTGTTGATCCGACTGCTGAGTTTTGCTATTATTAAGGGTCTCTAAATCTCCTACGCCTATGGACTCTATCGTTGTTAGATTAAACAAACCTTCAAGCCCATCTTGCCCAAAGGCAATAAAGCCAGGATAATCGCTATGGATCACTTGCAACGAAGATTGAAGCTTACTTTCAATTATTTTCTTCTCTTCCTCTAATTGTGCTAAGCTTCTACCACCAAAGCTATTACTACCGCTGATGATATTCTTTTTATCAGCCAATTCATCTAATGTTTTTTTATAATTAGATATGTTGCTATAATCACCTTTATTTATATCCTGCTGCATTTTAGCTAGAATTGTATTTACCTCTGAATCTATCTTATTTAGATCTCTATCGAAAAGAGACTTTTCTGCTTGGTTACTTTCAATATTTTGTATTCTATGATTAATTATTTCCAAATCTTGCACATATTTTTCATCAAGATTTTCAGAATATATTTCTGCTAATTTTTGTCCCTTAGCTACCTTTTCACCTTCACTTACAAAGAACTTAATTTCTCCTTGACTAGGTTTAGCAAATACTTTCTCGTCTCTGGCGATATATCCTGTTACCGAAAAGCTATTTTCAATAACCCCAAATTCTGCAACAACAGTTTTCTGACTGTTTGTTCCTAAAATTGGAAACACCCTTGATAAGAAGTATAAACAAATTATTAGGATAATAGCAAATTTTCCAAAACCCTTTTTAATTAATCTTTTCTTTTTCTTTTTAACCTTCGTTTTCATCACACCACCTACCAATAGTCTATGTTTTATAATTCTTCATTTACCAAAAAAGTCCTTCATGTATTTTTGTTATTTTCTACGACTAAAGTCCTAATCAAACGCTGTCAAATAGCAAAATCCTCCAATTGTAGGAGGATTTATGTATCTTGGAGTTAAAATTTGGCAAAAAACTTACCATATCGACTAATTACTTTAAGTTTTTTAATAGAACTAACCTTTAAGTTAGTTACCCCCTTCGAAGTTGTAGCAAGGGCAATACTATTTTCCGACTTAATGATTCCTAAGACGATACCTTTTACCCTGGTGGAATTATCCATATGTATTTTCACTTCGTCTCCTGCCATCACTTCTATCGATCCTAACATAAAATGTTTAACATCTATATTTTCTAGAATATCTGGCTCAACATCCTTATGTTCGATTAATATGATATGATTTTTTAAATAAAACTTTTCTTTTAGTACGACTAAAAAATATCCTATAATGCAGAGTAGAAGCAATGTTATCAATACTGTTAATAGATTATTGACCATTCTCCTTAATCACTTCCTTTTTCCCCCAACTTAAAATGTCCTATAGCTATTATAACATTCTCAACCCTCTAGTTTAAATAGGTTTTTTATCACTTAATAAATTTAAATTATTCGAATTACTCAGATGAATGGAATAAGTTTAACTCTTTTCAAATGATTTCATGAAGTTCTACTAACAGCATTAATACGCCATATATACATCCTAAAAGAAGTGAATATTCCAAAACAGACTTGAAAGCCTCTATTAGGAAAGATATATCCATTGATTGACTTTGGATTTTGACCTCTTTAAACATCAGAAGCTCATCTCTTTGATATTCCATATTCTCATCCCTTTGTTCTTTTTATCATTATATTATTATGCTTGTCTATTTATACTTTATAAGGACAACTTATTTCCTCTTAAAACTTTTTCCCTAACTAAATAAACAACATTTTTGTACAATAAGCTTTAGATTTGATCTCTTACACAATGGTCTACTGTAATGGATGAGGATAGTTTGGATATACTACTGTTGGAGGAGGTGAAAAAATGACTGTTCAAAAAGACCTTGAAAAGGTGTTAGCATATTGTGAAGCGATTAAAGGTGACTACGCAGTAATGGCCCATTCCACTGAAGACCAGCAAACAAAACAGATTTTTAATAATATGAAGGCGGATATCGATAAACATATGGAATTTCTGAGTGGAAGAATTGAATACTTAAAACAAAACAATGATTTAAATATTCAATAGTAGCAAAATCTGAGTCTAAGGAGAATATCTCGATGTTGCAGTTAATTAATAAATTTTACAACGCTACTGTAAGGGAACGCCATAAAAATTTCATTACTACCCTTACAAAATGGTTACTGTGGGGAAGTATTATTGGTACAGCTGTTGGTGGTTTTTCAGCTCTCTTAATTAATTTTAACGACTTTTTAACAGAAGTCCGAGAGGCCAACCCTTTCTTAATTTTTTTCCTTCCATTGGGTGGTGTTGTTATAGGATATATTTATATGTATTATGGAAAAGGCTCTCGAAAAGGTAACGATTTAGTTCTTGAACACATACATCATGGACAAGGCCAGATCCCCATAAGAATGGGACCTATTGTTTATATATGCACTTTTATTACTCACCTCTTTGGAGGTTCTACAGGAAGAGAAGGAGCAGCTATACAAATGGGGGCTAGTGTGGCCGAAGGGGTCAACCGAATATTTAAAATTCACCCTATTGACAGGAGAATCCTTATTATCAGTGGTGTTAGTGGTGGTTTTGGTTCTGCCTTTGGTACCCCCTTAGCTGGCACTCTATTTGGTATGGAGGCAATCGTTGTCGGTAAAACAAAATTTGAAGCATTGGTGCCTTGTTTGGTGGCAAGTTTTACTGGTCATTACGTTGCAACTGCCTTAGGTATCCATCATGATCATTTTATTATCAAACATATTCCTGAAATCAATAGCATTAATTTATTAAAGATTATTGGCGTATCAATTATTTTTTCCTTTACTAGTGTTCTATATGGTCAATTGAGACATGAAGTAAAGAGATTGTCCGATAAATATTTAAATAAAAATCTTATGCTACGGGCATTTTGGGGTGGAATTTTAATTATTTTTCTAACCTATATCATAGGCTCTAGAGATTACTTAGGTCGTGGCTTACCGATGATTAATAGAGCTTTCGAAGGACAGGTGCCTCCCTTTGCCTTCTTAGCTAAGCTCATCTTTACGGCTATAACCATGGGTTCTGGTTTTCGTGGTGGAGAAGTTATTCCACTATTCTTTATTGGGGCAACCTTAGGTAATACATTGGCTACGTTAATAGGCTTTCCTCCTTCCTTTCTTGCTGCCTTAGGAATGATTGCAGTTTTCTCTGCATCTACAAATACGCCAATATCAGCTTTTTTATTAAGCCTAGAAATGTTTGAAGCTAAAGGTATTTCATACTTTTTTATTGTCTGTATCATCAGCTTCTTATTCTCAGGTCATCATGGCATTTATGCAGCACAAAAGATCTATGAACCTAAAAGTAGGCTACTTAATCTTCCATCGGGTAAAACGATTACTGACATTGAGAAATAAGAACAAAAAAGAAAAAACCAAGATAATCCTTATTTTAGATGGTCTTGGTTTTCATTTTCGTGTATTCTATCCTTCACTTCAGTAAAGAGACTAAAATTGTCTTGCGGTACTTTGTAATTTTGGTCAATTAAGTGGGGAAACATTTTTTGTAATTCTCCTATTGTGACTGGTTTAGCATGGGGCATTAACTCATAACCCAATTGACCGTTTGGTTCTAATGTCCCTGTCTTCACATCACTTATGTTAGTTATCCCTTGTTGTCTAAGTCTCATCTCTAACTGATCTACAGTAAATCTTAGTTTTCTTAAATTTTCTGGTACGATCTGACCGTTTAGAATTACGATTATCCCTTTTCCTGTTAAAATATTCTCCAACAAATTAAAATTAACCTGTAGGTATTCAACAATAATTAAAAAAATTATAAAGATGGATGCAGCAACAATCGTTCTCCATGGGCTCGTCTCAATTATTGGCTGTACAATAATATTTCCAATTGAAATCATAATAACTGTTTGGGCAACAGTCATTTGAGAGATAGATTTTCTTCCTGTTATTCTAAGAAGTGCGGTTCCTGTAAAAACCATTAAAAGAGATTCCCAGATAATATGCATTTCCCTTACCTCCTCATCTTTCTCTAACTAGTATAAAGAAGTCTCATTTATTTTATTCAAGTAAGGGCTTGAAAAAAGCAGGTCTTTTATAGCCTGCCTTTAGTGCATCAGTAAAATACTATTTCTTTTCACCAAACTTTTCAGCTAAGGAAATACCCCCAACCCCAATATTGTCTAGTTCATTTTCTTTAATCATCATTAATACTGCCTCTGGTGGTACTTTTGCAATTTCTACTGTAGCTTCTGTAAAAGCCTTTATCAAAGCATTTTTCTGCTCTGTTGTTAACTTACCAATATCTAATGAAATATATGGCATAATTCTTTACCTCCCTTCAACGAATTTAAGATTATTTTAGCACTTATTCTAAAGACTAACAATTATATTTCTAATATAGTCTACTTCTTTTTAATTTATAACTGCTGAGTTTCCCTTAATCACCTTTTCTTGATTAGAAACATAGAATAGAAATGAGTCAACTCAAATAAATAGATTGATGAATTATTATTAATAAAATGGAGGGTTGAAGTATGGCTAATGAAACAATAAAGAAGGACCAATGTCCTCAATTACCTGGTACATTAATTAGAATATCTATTCCTGCAGGAGCAGTAATTAATCTTTTAAACTTAATTGAAATAACATCTCCAAGTGGCATTTGTCTAATAGTGAGATTACCTGCCTTAGGTGGAACTTTTAATATTGCTAGTATTATGGATACCATAAAAAAGGCAGGAGGAAGTATTGAATTTATTACTGAATAATTTTAATTAAGGAGGTCTTGAAATATAATAAGACCTCCTAATTATTAGCACTCTTCTTTATACTTTGCATAAGATATATTGCAAACAGAAAGGAGGGCTTACAATGACTATCGTTTCTAGAACAAATCCTGTAGATACAAGGTGTAAAAAACCAGCTCATCCATGTCCTCAATTGCCTGGTACCATCCTACGAATATTTATTCCTGCTGGGGCTGTAATTAATCTATTAAATCTAATTGAAGTAACTTCCCCTAGTGGAATATGCCTCATTATTAGATTGCCCTTACTAGGAGGTACTGGTTTCAATTTAGGTGGACTGTTTAATACAATTCAACAAGCTGGTGGAAGCGTTGAAGTTATGAAAAACTAAAAACATATAAAAATATAGGTGACTAATTAAAGTCACCTTTACTTATTTTTTGATGATTTTCCATTGACCTTCTCATATATATATAACTTTGTTTGTTAATTAATAATCATTATTAATTGTAGAATTTTCAGAATACTTATCATATAATTAAATTAAGTAAAACGATGTATGGTTTACAATTCAAACAAAAAGGAGGAAGTATTATGTCAAGGAAAAAACTGTATAAACTAACTGGAAGATATGGAGGGCAACGTAATCCTATGGTTGCAGACTTTGAAACAAGTAACGAGGAAGTTTATAAGAAACACTGTAAGCATATCGCCTCTTTTGGTGCTGATAACTATAGTATATCCTTCTGGACACCAGAGTCGGAACAGGCATTTCATGAGGTATTGGAGGATTAAGTTTTGGATGAAAGGGGCTGTCTAAAATGATTTCTTACTATCATTTTAAGACAGCCCCCTTTTATTGTTTTACTAACAACATTGCCTAAAATCTATTATATCCTCTACATATTTCTCAATCTTAATATCTTTGAAAACCCTATAATAACTTAATCATTTATTATATATTTTATTGCTAATCCCTTCTTAATAATAGCCAAAGCTACAAATTATTGAACCTGTGGCTTTTTTTTATATGGCACTTATTTAACATTTATCTTACTGGTTTAACAACCGCTTTTGCCTCTTCTTTAGCAAGTAAGAATAATCCATATTTTATTAACACATAAACCACAATGGCTACTGCTATTATTTCTTCAACTCTAACAACATACTTTAACATAGAAATTGATTGATTAGAGTTATTTAGAAAACCATTTGTAAGTTTAATAGAAATTCCACTAATGACTAATGGAAATGTAAAAGCAGAATAACTAGGGTAGAACTTTAATTTTAATAATTTGGGCATGTAGATTAATACTGCCACTAAACTAACTAGAGATACAAGGGCTAAAAACCCTACAATTGTCATATTTTTCGTTTGGAAGGAATTCATATATCCCGCTAAACAAAGACTGGCTGGTGCAGCAAAAATAGTTATAGTTGGCATTGCTGGTTCTGGGATCTCCTTCACCTTTATTACTCTATATAAGACAATTGGTAATAAGATTAAGTAACTTATAAAACCGAACCAAAAAATATATTGCCCTAATTGAGCTAAACCATACACTGGTGCTGTAACGCTGGCTACTACAATACCAACATAAACTACAAAATAGCTAGGAAATACCTTTTTGATATTAAATGACAGTATATATTTTTTAGTAAAGTAGACTATTAATAAGCTGTGTAATGCCAAACCAAAGATCCAAATTCCTTGTGCAATTACTGGATAATAAGGTTTAAGGTAAGTGGAAAGGATCATTACACCCATAGAAAATGTTGGCGACACACTGGCTACAACAGGATTTTGAAGACCTTCTACTATCCCTTTAGGGTCAGTAATTATTTTGGCTACTAATAAAAGTAATAGAAAAGCTGAAACGCTACCAAATATGTTTCTATAGACTTCTCCATAAGATAAAACTAAATTTCCTGTTGCTGCTAAAGCCAACATCAAACCTGCCATTGGTATAGGTACTTTTTTAATTAATTGTCCCATTTTCATCTCTCCATTAATCATTAATTATTGAAAGATTTAATTCTCTAGCAACAATCTCTGCTGTCTTTTCGGCAATTTCACCTGTAAAAGCTACACATTGGTTTTTATGTTCTCCTGAGGCCATATCCATCCCTTTAGTTAAGACCTTACAACAGAGTACTTTATGGTTATTTTTAAAACTTTCTTGTAGTTCGTTAGCTAATTCAAGGGTTTTTACTACCTTAGGGTCTCCCCCTTTTGTTCTTCCAAAGAAGTATCCAAGGGCCATAACTCCGCCTGAAACTGCTCCACAGACACACTTAGATCTACCAATCCCTACTGGAAATCCCGATGCCATTGCAATCATTTCATCTGGCATATCTAATTCAAGATTGTTTTTAATGGAATAGACAATTGCCTCTGAACAAAAGAAGTCTCCTTTTCTGTATAGTTCTTCAGCGTCTTGCTTGATTTTAGTAATATTAATTTCCTTCTTCATTACTTCGTCCTCCCTTTAATTAAAAAGCAGTTAGTAGACTTAAACATTTTTTTCACATATTAAATATAACATAGATGTTTTTAGCTTAGAAATTGAATGTATCTATAGGAGGAAGGAATTGTATTAATAAAATCTATAATTTTAAAAAACTCTTTAAGGATAATGGAAAAGTATAAAAAGTATCATTTTTATATGATCAAAGTCTTCCTTCGGAAGATTTAAATAAAAAAATGCCCTTAATTTGGGCATTTTTATTTATCCAGCTAATCTTTTTAAGCTTTCTTCTAAAGCTATGGAAAGTTGATCTGGGCAGGAGGTTTGTTTACCACCACAGGTAATTCCCTTTAACTTTTCTATCGCCTCTTCAACCTTCATACCTTCTATTAATTGACTAACTCCTATTAAATTGCCCGGACATCCTCCATGAAAATAAACATTCTTTACTGCTCCATTTTCAATATTAAAGCTAATTTGCTTTGCGCAAACCCCACTAGTTGTATAAGAATACATATTAGTCCCCTTTCTAAACTCTACTTTATTATGTATTTAGACATCAAATAAAATAGTAATGAAATATTGGGGAATTGTCAAATTAATTAATCTTTTAACAGTCATAACATAAATAGATTAAATTTCAGAAATAGTAATGTTTTATCTTCAATTACGTATTTCGATAATCTGATCCCTACCTTCTGATAAGTAAATTATCCCTTCTTCTGTAAAAGCTACTGTCTCTTCCAAATAGACATACACTTCTTGATAGCCCCATTCTGGAACATTTACTGCTGTATTTAACTCTAGGGCATAGCAGGTATTATGGTATAGAGGATAATCTCCCCATATAGGTACTTCATGTTGTTGATCCCATAAACCAATAGTGGGGCCAATACCGTGGCCGTGGGTGCCTATTGGATGGGTGTAGAGCATGGCTTTAATATTCTTTTCTTGTGCTTCCTGCAAAGATTCTAATAGAATCTGATTTCCCGTTTTCCCTACTGTGAAATTGCTTGCTACAATATCTTGAAATTGATTACAATTAGTTAAAGCCTTTTGTAGCCCTTGTGGAACATCCTTTTCATCTGCCTTTAAAACATAGGCCAGCCTTTGGGTGTCGGTGCTTAGTCCTAAATATTCTAAGCCCACATCACAATGGAGTAGGTCCCCCTCTAAAATGACCTGATTAGATAGTCTAGAATCATTTTCACCCCTCCGTTGCAGGTCTACTGTTGGAGTAAACCAACTCTTCAGTCCTAAATCATTAATCCTCTCCATCATCCACCATTCTACTTCTCTTGTTGTTGTTCTTCCCACTTCTATTACTTTATTCGAAAAAGCCTCTTCAATTATTCGTATCGCCACATGATAAATCTGACGATACATTTCTATTTCTGACTCTGTTCTGGTTTCTAGCCAACCGATACAGAGTTTTTCAGCACTAACTAATTTCGATGTATTTTTTTCTCCCAACACCTTTACAAGTTCATCAAAAAGCCCCTTTGTTAGTCCATCGGCTAAAGCAAAGTTTTGGGACACATTAATAGCAATTTTATTGGGGTTCTTTTCTTCTACTAATCTTTTAATACAGTCCCATTGATTTTCCTGTTTACTATCCCATTTTTGACAATAGAACTTTAAAAGATAGGGGCTAGGTCTACCAAGGTTTAAGCATTCTAACTCACCTTTACTATCTAGATAAAACATTAAGCAGGATAGCCTTGAGGCTGTTCTTTGTAGGGGAGGTATTAAGGATAGAAAAATAGGGTCTTCATTGTATTCCCTTGCTAGGATGATCCACATGTCTATTCCTTCTCGTTTCATTAAGCTAGGTAAAAGGTTATCTAACCTTTCCTTTAGCCAAGTTTCCATTATTATATATTGCTCCTTTAACGGAAGGATCTTCATTGACTCCTTTATTGTGTTTTCCATATTAAGCCCCCCTTGATTATATTATTTAATAGATGAATTTCCCATTAGAATCTCTAGGGTAGGATACTTATCTAAATCTTTAGGTTCAATAGTGAAAGAAATAGAATGTATCTCAAGTTGAAGGTCTCCTTCCCAGAAATCAGGATCTACAGTATATTTATGGTTATAGGTCATGGCCTCCCTTGTACCACTTCCCCTACCTTCGCCACCTCTGGGTAGCATTTTTCTGTCTTCTAGTAGACTATACACTTGGTAATAAACATCCATGCTATAGCCATTGCAGCTACGAATAAGGGAAGAAGAATTAATGACATTCGCTCCCTTATTAAGATCAATTTCAAATTCTCCAAGCCCATTAAATTTGATATATTTCTTTTGATTTAATTCTATAGGATATATTTCATTTAATTCCTTTTCGATATATCCTCTATAAAAAACAAGGGTTAGGCCATCTCCCTTTTGATAGGGTAGCTCGGTAAAAGGATAAAAGTACTCTAGATACTGGCCACCCGGATAAAATTTTTCTTTAATAGAAGTAGGGTAGGTTCCTCTTATATAGGGTGTTCCCCATTCTACTATATTTAATTGAGTATTTCTTTCTAAACCTAAATTAGGGAATTGGCGAAAGTAAAAGCCTTGATTTTTTAATTCTTCACCTAACTCAACTTCTGCCCTTAGGGTAATTCCTCTAAAATTTTTAATAAGTTCTAAAGGTTTGATTATCACCAGTCCATCTTCTACAATTAATTGTCCATCTATTCGTATACTTTCGGGAGCCATTAAGTAGGATAGATTCCAATTTTCTTTTTTTATTTTGTTAGCGATTAAGACTACCATTACTAATATTATAATAATTATAAACTTTTGTTTTTTAGAAACTTTCATATTAGACCTCCTTTAAGGATGTTATATGATTTTATTCTAGTTGTTTGGGGTTTATTCCTGCTGGTGGGTGTATTCCCTCCACAAAAGGAATATCTGCCGGAGCAATTTTATAATTTTTTAACGCCTTCGCCGTAACCCATTTGATCTCATCGTGATCCTTTAACTTTATATTTCCCTTCGTAATTTTAGCTATAAAGGCTATTAATTTTATCTTAAAATCGCCATAGTCATGAATATTTGTATCAAAGTATTTCTCTATATTAATTTCCACCTGCATCTCTTCCAGTAGCTCCCGTTTTAGGCTCACTTCTGGTGTTTCTCCTGCTTCAATTTTTCCACCAGGAAATTCCCAAAAACCTTCTAGAGATTTTCCTTTCCTTCGTTTAGCGATCATGATTTCCCCTGTATCATTATAGATAATTGCTGCTACTACTTCAATCATACAAAACTTCCTTTCTTTCATTAGTTGCCTATATTTTTTAATAGTTTCTCATTGCTCATATAGATATATCAGTTTTTTTTAACTCTGTTATAGAGATTTTTTTGATTACTATACTTTTTTATTATTATACTCTGTAATTTTAATTTCATATATATTTTTACCTTTTATTAGCAACAATAAAGGAGTTTTTCTAAATTAAATAGAATATTATTAATGTTAATTTTAAAATCTAATTTATTATTATTTATCGTTACTATCTATTTTGTTTCTATTTAAAGCATATCTTTTTATCAGTTACAAAGAAAGGAAAAATGCCATGAGAAAATTAAATGCTTGGATTATAGTCATTATTGTAGTAGGAGGGATCTTCTACTTATCTTCAATCCCCGGCTTAAGGGTTGTGCCTATTTTAAGTCAATTAAACTCCCTTTTATTAAGGTTTGATAGTATATTTATTAAAATCTCTGAACTAATTGCCCATCGGCTACCAGTAAACATGAATGAATTAAATCCAATACGTACTGCTGGTAATGATTTTTATGCTTATGCTAAAGCAAATCCAATTATTATCGAATTCATTTTAAGAAAAATTGCCCATGTTGTTGTCTTTTTCATTTTAACGATAGTCATATTCTTTTTATTAAATCAATATACAAAGCGGTCGATATCTGCTGCCTTTCTAGCCTATTTAATTACTGCCATCATAGCTGCATTAGATGAATATCGTCAGTCATTTACTGATGGTAGGGTTGCCAGTTTAATAGATGTGGGAATAGACCTAATTGGTATTACTTTAGCAACATTATTGATTTTGTTTGCTATTTTTATTACAAAAAAATGGACCCCAGAGAAGAGTCCATTAAATTAGGTTTGTATTTTTAGTTTTTAATATTTGATTTTTTAAAAAACTTCTTCTGCAATTCTCTTTAACATCTCTAAACCTTTTATTTCTTCTCCATACATAGGTACCCTTAAAAGCTCAGCATCTCTAAAGGTATCCTTCATTTCATCAATATAGCCTAACTGCATCTTTCTTCTATTTTGATAGAAGGGTGTTATGGCCTCTTCTTCTGGAATAATTAAGTTCGCCACAACTAGTTGCGTTTTAATCTCTAGTGTTTCCAGTTCCTTTGATGCACGATAAGCTTCAACAATAGGGGTTTTTTCGGGGTACATTACAAAAGCAAAGGTCGTTGTCTCTTTATTTTTCATCATATCGATTACTTTATCAAAGGCATCCTTTTGCTTTTGATCTACTTCACTAATTTCAGTAGAAATCCCTGCCTTTAGTTGTATTTGTTTACTCCAATCCATAGGCAATTCTAACATCCTTAAGGTATGGCCAGTAGGGGCTGTATCAAAAACGATTACTTGATAGTCTTCTAAGCTTGCAAATTCAATAAATTTCTGAAAAGCGGCCATTTCTTCTGTACAAGGAGAATCTAGTTCTTCCTTCATTGCCATAATTGTTGCAGCATCAAATTTTGATTCTGCCTCCCTTAATACATTCTGTTTATATTCTTCAGTTGCCTTCTTTTGATCAATCTTAGCAGCAAATAGGTTATCTATTCCTATAACTTTTGTAATTTTATCACCAACGGGTTGATCTAATACATTGCCAATGTGGGCGGCTGGATCTGTTGTTAGTAGTAGTGTTTTATAACCTTTATTAGCTGTTTCAACTGCTGTGATACAAGCCATCGATGTTTTTCCTACGCCACCTTTTCCTGAGAAAAAGATATTTTTTCGTTGGCTGTTGATTGGATACAGTATATTTGCTAATTTATTCATTAGAATCACTTCCTTGAAAGAGTTTTTCTGCACTTCTTTTAAACATATCTACACCTTTTAGCTCAGTGTCGAATAACTCCATCGTTTGAATTGGTAATTGACTAAATAGCTCCTTTGCTTTTTCAATGACTACCTGTTGACGATCATATTTTCCTTTGAAGAAAGGTACTATCGTTTCAGCTTCTGGAATTAATCCGTTTATAATTACCTTTGTTGTGTGAATCCCAATTTCTTCAAGATCATGCGAAGACCTTAAGGTCTCTTGTAGGGAGGTTTCCTCTGGTTGCATAACAAATATAAAGTCTGTCTGATTAAAGTCTCTTAATTTAGCAATGGCATTATCATATTTTTTCTTACTATCTTGAATTAAGGCTACAGGGCCCATACAGGTTTGACCGCTACCTTTAGCGCTTTCCTCTATGTGGCGACTCCAATCTACAGGTAATTCTAACAAACGAATCGTATGACCAGTAGGAGCAGTATCAAAAATAACGACTTCATAGTCATCTGTTTCCATAAAGTCTATAAACTTATCAAAGGCAGCCATTTCTTCTGTACAAGGTCCACTTAGTTGTTCCTCTGCTACCTTGATTAAATCCTCATCGAATAATTCCCTCATTGGAGCAAGGGATCTTTCTTTATATTCATCGGTTGCTTTATCTGGGTCTATTTCCATCGCATAAAGATTTTGTACTCCTTCGATTGGCGTAATCTTATGACCGATTTCTTGTTCAAAGACATCTGATAAGTTAGCAGCTGGATCTGTAGTAACAATCAGGGTTTTGCATCCTTTTTCTGCATAATATACTGCTGTGGTAGAAGCCATAGAGGTTTTACCTACTCCGCCTTTACCAGAGAACAGTATAAACTTAGTTTGCATATTACTCATCTCCTATAAATGGTTTTCAATTTCTTCTAAGGTTGGGTATTCTTTCTCCTTGATTACTACCCCATTAACGGTGGTAATAGGCAATACATCTCTCCCTTTTTCTTTAACCAATTGATATACTGCTTCATTTTCTCTAAACTTTAATGGTTGTTGGGTAATCATGTAGCGTTCTACAACAGCCTCTGGGTACTTCTGCTTTAATGTTTCAAGATTTTCCTTAACCTTTACTAAATGATCATCTACACTAGGTCCACAGATCCCTGTAGAACAACACATTGGTGGATCATAAACTTCTATTCTCATTAAACTTCATTCCTTTCCCCTAAATTATTTTTTTATTAAAAATGGATTTACTTTTCCATTTCTAACTATCTAATTACAATAGCAGAGCATAACAAATAGATCTAATTTTAAAATATATATTTATTTAATTTGATATCAATCTTTTATCTAATTTGAGATTCTACCCACAATTTTCCATAAAATATATATAAAATCGTTGCTAATATCTATTTAGTTAAATTTCTTCTATAAACTTAATTAACTTTAGACTTAATTACCTTTTGCTATTTCAGGAAACCAATGTCTAGTTTTATTAGCAATTCTAACCAATGCCAACATTACAGGTACCTCTACTAATACCCCTACTACAGTTGCTAAAGTAGCGCCTGAGTTTAATCCAAACAGTGAGATGGCTACTGCTACAGCTAACTCAAAGAAATTACTTGCACCAATCATCCCGGCAGGAGCTGCTACACTATGGGGCAATTTCCAAGCTTTAGCCCACCCGTAAGCGATGGCAAAAATAAAGAAGGTTTGGATGGTTAATGGTATAGCGATTAATGCAATGTGTAGTGGATTACTAATAATAACATCCCCTTGGAAGGTAAAGATAATAATTAATGTTAGCAATAAACCTACAATTGTTACATGATCAAACTTCTTTAAAAATACATTCTCAAAGTACTCTATCCCTTTATTCTCCACAATATACTTTCTAGAGAAATATCCACCTACAAAGGGAATTACAATAAATAGAATAACAGATAAGAACAATGTACCATAGGGAACAAACACATCTGTTACCCCCAACAGAATTGCAACAATTGGAGTAAAAGCGAATAACAGGATAATATCATTTACTGCAACCTGTACCAAGGTGTAGGCAGGGTCACCTTTAGTTAAGTGACTCCAAACAAAGACCATTGCTGTACAAGGTGCAGCCCCTAAAATTACTGCTCCCGCTACATATTCATTTGCTAATGCACTAGGAATTAGGGCGCTAAATACTCCCTTTAGGAAAAATGCCGCTATTAAATACATTGTAAAGGGCTTTATTAACCAGTTAGTAACACAAGTTACAACTAGCCCCTTTGGTTTTTTCGTTGCCTCTACAATACTGGTAAAGTCGATTTTTAACATCATAGGGTAAATCATTAACCAAATTAAAATAGCAACTGGAATAGAAATTTCGTAGTAGGTAAATTTACTTAAAGCTTCTGGTACTTGTGGCATAAACTGTCCAATTGCCACACCTATTAGGATGCAAGCAGCGACCCAAACAGTAAGATAGGTTTCAAAAAATCCCAATCCTTTACCTTCTTTTTTATTGATTTCATTACTCAAACCGATAACCCCCCTATTAATTTAATTTTTATTTTATATCATTAACATAACCTACGTAAATATTTTAAAAATACACTATTCAAATGTTTGTGCTATATCTGGTTATTTTCAACTCTTTTAATTAATTCTTCAACCTTTACTTTAATTAAATCCCTCGTATTTCTGAATCCTTCAATTGGGCCACCCGATGGGTCTTCTAGCCCCCAGTCTTCGCTATGACTGCATGGTACAAATGGGCAGGCTACGTTACAACCCATAGTGATTAAAATATCTAATTCTTCAGGAATGTCGCTTAATAACTTTGGGTAATGACCGCTCATGTCTATTCCAGCTTCCTCCATAACTTCAACTGCCCCTGGTTTTACTTCTGGGTAATTTTCTGTTCCTGCTGAGTATACTTCTAGTACATGACTGCCTAATTTCTTCGCCCAACCCTCTGCCATTTGAGAACGACACGAATTATGGACACAAACAAATGCAACTTTCTTTTTCATATAAAACTCCTCCTATGCCTAGTTAAATACTTTAGTTTACACTATTAGGATAATATGCTTTAATAATATGCTTCATTAGTATCCTTCTAAGTGTAGCTTTTTCCATTTTAATAATTTTGCCAGTGAAATCTTTATTTCTTCTCTCTCAGTTTCTAATTTAACTGGATAATAAAGAACAACTCCATTTATCCTATTGCTTTTGTAATCCTCCAGATTACCTTCAGGTTCACCTAGATGTATCACTGGTACATCTATCACGCCCGAATGACATCATCCTTTTTTACTGTATCTAATTGTTGCAGATTTTCCATTTGCTATTATATATTGAATAGCCTCATCTTCTATTGAGATCTTCATAGTCTTTTACCATCCAAGTTGATTAGACAATCCTCAGTTTGACAACAATAACTACTGACATTTCCACAGATGCACTGATCCTTAGGATTGGTTATATATTTAACAAATTCTTGCATTTCTGCGATTCGTTCCATATTGATTGAATAAAATACCCACTTTCCTTCTTTTCTCCCATTTACGATTCCTGCTTGCTGTAGGGTTTTCATATGATGGGAAATAGTAGGTTGAGTTAATTTCAATCCATCCATAATGTCGCAAGCGCATAACTCACCACAGGAAAGCATATCTAAAATTAACAACCTGTTCTTATCGGCTAAAGCTTTAAAAATTTCGATCTTATCTTCCATTTCCATTGTGTTTCTCTTCACCTCTTTTTCATATAGATATATATCAATGTATCTATATATAGTATATAAATTTACTAGTTTTTTGTCAATCTTTTCTCTTCTTTTTTTATTAATTCTATTGATTAAAGAAGTTGCATAAAACCTAGGAATGAACTTATATTATTATATTTGTTATGAAAAATATTTTTAATTTAATTATGTAATTTCTTCAATTAATATATCCCATTATATATAGTATTTACTTAATAGGTAAGTCCTATTAATCATGTTGGAAAAATAGATCCCTCAGAAAAAAACAACAATAAAAAACCCTGCATCTATTAAGATACAAGGTTTCTTCACTGGTCTGGCTGACAGGACTTGAACCTGCGACCTCCAGACCCCCAGTCTGGCGCGCTACCAAACTGCGCCACAGCCAGATATAATGTTTTAAGTAACCATAAATTAATGGTACTTATATATTTTATGAGGAAAAAGGTGTTTTGTCAAGGTGTTTTCTAGAAAAATTACCCTAACAATGTACTTATACTAGTTTATCCATATATTTGTGTAATTATACCATAAATTAAATACTTACAAAAAAGATAGTCCTCCCCATAAAATATGAGAAAGACCACCTTCCTATATTCTTTCTTTAATTTTATTATGTTATGTCTTCCTAAGATAACTCTCAAACTATCATTAAAATCTCATTAACAAAGCAATTTTAGTTTATTCTCATCCTTATAATTGATTTGTTTAATTTAATTATGTTAAAGTTTTCTGTAGGATATTTCAAGCTGCTTTTAAGTGTAAAAATTACTATTTTTTTTTTTCTTTGTTTAATTTTATTATGTTATGTCTTCCTAAGATAACTCTCAAACTATCATTAAAATCTCATTAACAAAGCAATTTTAGTTTATTCTCATCCTTATAATTGATTTGTTTAATTTTATTATGTTAAAGTTTTCTGTAGGATATTCAAGCTGCTTTTAACCTTCCATGTAAAAATTACTATAGTTTTTAATCTTTATTTAATTTTTATATGTTTAGAGATTTTTACAAGATAATAGCGATTAGTCCACCACTACCCTCATTAATAAGTTTTTGCAGCGTTTTCTGAAGCTTGATTCTTGTATCCTCTGGCATCATATAAAGCTTATTTTGAAGTTGCTCCTTCACCATATCATGAAGGGATTTACCAAACATATTTGTCTGCCAAATAGCATCTGGACTTTGCTCAAATTCTTCTAATAGATATTTAACCAACTCTTCACTTTGTTTTTCTGTTCCAACAATTGGAGATACCTCTGTAGCAATATCTGCTCGAATAAAATGTAATGAAGGAGCGTTTGCTCTTAATTTTACTCCAAACTGATTACCATGCTTAAAGATTTCTGGCTCCTCCAAAGTTAATTCATCGAATGCAGGCGGCACAAGTCCATAACCAATGTGCTTAACATCCCTTAAAGCCTTTTCTATTTTATCAAATTCTCGTTTAGCCTTTGATAGTTCCATCATTAATCCAATTAACTGATGGTCCCCCTCTATTTCATAGCCAGTTTTTTCTTGTAAGACACGATAGAATAGGTTATCCACAGTCATTAAGTCAATTAGGGCAGTACCTTCCCCCATCTTAATATTTTCTAAACCAACCTTTTTAATATTTTCAATTCCCTTAAGGCGGCTCACCATTGAATCTACATCTCTTAATCGTCTCATTTCTGAAGCAGCTTCTTTAATTTCGTTTAAGATCGAAGCCTTTAACCAATGGCTAGACTCAATTGTTTCTAACCAACCTGGCAAGTTAATATTAACTTCTGTAACTGGGAATTCAAATAATATTTCTTCTAAAATTTCATGTATTCCCCTCATATCCAACTTAGCACAGTCCTTAACAACAACTGGTACTTGATATTTTTCTTCTAGCTTTTCCTTTAGCTCCTGAGTTACTTCAGCTTCTGGAGTTCTGCTATTCAATACCATTACAAAGGGCTTTTTAATTTCCTTTAATTCACTAACTACCCTTTCTTCTGCTTCAATATAATTTTCTCTGTCAATTTCTGTAATTGTCCCATCTGTCGTCACAACTATTCCGATGGTGGAATGTTCTTTAATAACTTTCCTTGTTCCAATCTCTGCTGCTTCTTCAAAGGGGATCTGCTTCTCAAACCATGGAGTATTAACCATTCTTGGTTTACCCTCTTCTTGATGACCCAATGCACCGTCTACCAAGTAGCCTACACAATCAATCATACGCATTTTAAAGGATGCGTTATCCTTCAGAACTAGCTCAACCGCTTCATTAGGTACAAATTTTGGCTCTGTTGTGGTAATGGTTTTTCCCGTTCCACTTTGGGGTAGCTCATCTTTTGCCCGTTCTTTTTTGTAGGAATTTTCTATATTGGGTAAAACGAATAAATCCATTACTCTTTTAATAAGAGTGGATTTTCCTGTTCTAACAGGGCCCACAACGCCAATATATATGTCTCCTTGCGTCCGTTGTGCTATATCTTTGTAAATGTCATAGCCTTCCATTCCATTTCCCTCCTTTAAGATCTCTATATGTATCATTTCATATGCTTAACATTATAAATATATGATTATCCCCCTATATTATGACTAACTACCTCCTTAAGCTTGCTTAATACTTTTATATTTTTATTTATCTCAATTTATGCCTATTATTTTTGCTATCCTACATAACAAAAGCTACCTTTAACAGAAAATATCCTTCTAATCTGTTAAAGGTAGCCCTTAGTATTTCAATTACATGATAGCACATAACTATTTTATTTTTTTGATCTTATGCTAATTATATAATTTCTTCATAAAAGCATTTAGATGGGGAAATTGCATAATACCATAACTATGTATTTATATTCGTTTATTCAAATATAAAATTAAGTCCCCCAGTATGAAGGCAGTAATTTCCTCAGATGTTTAAATAATTACCAATTAATATCTTCATCAACTACTTCTTCTAGTTCATGGGTACGGGTTCTTGTCATTAAGTTTCCTACAGCGTCTGCCGTACTGGTACCTTCATAGAGGACATTAAAAATTTCTTTAGTAATTGGCATTTCTATTTGATATTCTTGGGCTAACTGATAAGCTGCCTTTGTTGTCGTAATCCCTTCTACAACCATGCCGATTTCCTTTAAGGTTTCTTCTAAGTTTTTACCTTGTCCAATTAATATACCTGCTCTACGATTACGACTATGCATACTGGTACAAGTAACAATTAAGTCTCCTATACCTGATAAACCTGCAAAAGTGGCAAGATCAGCCCCCATTGCCTTCCCTAACCTAGCAATTTCTCTAATCCCCCTAGTCATAAGGGCCGCCTTTGCATTATCACCATAGCCTAACCCATCGACAATTCCTGCTCCAAAGGCAATAACATTTTTTAACGCTCCACCTAATTCTACGCCAACAATGTCTGGATTAGTATAAACTCGAAAAGTCGGAGTAATAAATACATCTTGTACGAATTCTGCTATTTTTCTTTCTTTAGACGCAACAACAATAGTAGTTGGCATACCCTTACATACTTCTTCAGCATGGGAAGGGCCTGAAAGGGCCACAAAGGGTTGACCTGGCGCTACCTCTTCTACAACTTCAGAAATCCTTAATAATGTATTTTGTTCTAATCCCTTAGATGTATTAACAATAATTTGCTTGGAATTTATATAGGGTAAAATCTGCTTCATCACACCTCTAACCGATTGGGTTGGGACAGATACTAATATAATTTCGACATTTTTAACTGCCTCTTCTAAATCAGTAAAAAGTTTTAATACTTCTGGAATGTGGACTCCTGGTAGATAATGTTTATTCTCTCTAGTTTCACACATTTCCTGATATTGTTCCCTATTCCTCATCCACAGGTTTACATGATGCCCCTTTCCTTGTAGTAAAAGTGCTAAGGCTGTTCCCCAGCTCCCTGCTCCAAGGACTGCTATTGAAGAATAATTCATTACAAACTCCCCTTTTACTTAGATTTTTGTCCAATTTTTCTTTCTGTTCCATTCATTAATCTATTAATATTCTCTCGATGACGATAGATGGCCATAGCTGCCAAAGCTAAGGCAAATAAGAAGTAAGTACTTCCTAATGAAAAATACATTATAATAGGTAAAATAGATATTGCACTAACAGATGCTAAAGAAACATATTTATATCGATATAAAATGATTACACCAAATAATATACAAATAAGTGCAGACAGGGGATGAATGATTAATACAACCCCTATGGTGGTGGCAATACCTTTTCCCCCTTTAAATTTCAATAATATAGGCCAATTATGCCCAATTATTACTGCTATTCCAGCAAGAAAAGCCAGCTGTTCTCCACCAAAGTAAATTCCTATGAGTACAGCTACGACCCCCTTTATGCTATCGCCTAAGAAGGTCATCGCACCAGCCTTTATTCCTAAAGTTCTAAGAACATTAGTAGAACCTGCATTCCCGCTACCATGATCTCTTATATCAATATTAGCGCTTAATTTTGCCACAAGATATGCAGCAGAAAAATTACCGATTAAATATGCTATAACAATCATAAGCAGTGATTGCACTTTATTAATCCCCCTTACTTTTTTCCCTTAAAATAAATCTAATAGGTGTCCCTTCAAATCCATAGTTTTCTCTTATACGGTTTTCTAGATATCTTTGATATGAGAAATGCATCAATTCTTTATCATTGATAAATAAAATAAATGTTGGCGGTTTAACCGAAGCTTGGGTAGCATAAAAGATTTTAAGCCTTTTCCCTTTATCAGAAGGTGGTTGATTTAATAATGTTGCTTCGCCAATAATTTCATTTAAGCTTCCGGTAGGTATTCTCATGGCATTTTGGTTAGCAACATGCTTCACCTTATCTAGAATCGTATTCATCCGTTGGCCAGTTAATGCTGACACAAACATGATTGGAGCATATTCTAAATAGCTTAATTCATCTCGGATCATCTTGATAAACTTATTCATTGTATGGTTATCCTTTTCAATGATATCCCACTTATTAACAACGATTATCATACCTTTTCCATTTTCATGGCTGTAACCAGCTATCTTTTTATCTTGTTCTGTTACGCCTTCAGCAGCATCAATAACTAATAGGCAAACATCAGCTCTTTCCACAGCTGTAAAGGAACGGATTACGCTATATTTTTCTACATTTTCTTTAATTCTACTCTTTCTTCTAATCCCTGCTGTATCAATTAAAACATATTCATCTTCCCCATGGGTAAAGGGAGTATCAATTGCATCTCTAGTGGTTCCTGCGATATCACTTACAATAACCCTGTTTTCACCTAGCATTCTATTAATAATAGATGATTTACCTACGTTTGGCTTTCCAATAATGGCAACCTTAGTGGTTTCATCATCATCTTCACCTTCTTTTTTTTCAGGGAAGAATTTAATTACTTCATCTAAAAGGTCTCCAATATTAAGGGCTGAAGCTGCTGAAATCTCAATTGGTTCATCTAAGCCTAACTCATAAAATTCATAAAAATGTTCTGAATGACTTGGTGTATCAACTTTATTTACAGTTAAAACAATTGGCTTTTTAGATTTTCTAAGCATAGATGCAACTTCTCGATCGGAAGAAGTTAAACCTTCTCGACCATCTACCATAAAAACGATTACATCTGCCGTTTCAATAGCTAACTCTGCTTGTCTTCTCATTTGGGCTGGAATTAATTCTTGCGACTCTGGTTCGATACCGCCCGTATCAATCATTGTAAACTTACGATCTAACCATTCAACCTCTGTGTAGATACGATCTCTTGTTACACCTGGTTCATCTTCAACGATAGATATTCTTTTCCCTGCTACCCTATTGAAAAAAGTAGATTTTCCTACATTGGGTCTTCCCACTACTGCTACTACGGGTTTAGCCATATTACACTCACCTCTATCTTTTAATTACTAACTTAATATTTTTTCTATAAATCCATAACCATCTACTGGACTAACCTGAACAGGTACTCCCAGCTTTTCTTCCATATCATCAACAGTGATATCGTCTAGAAATACTGCCTCACCTGACTTTAACATATTTTCACCAATAATTATTTTTTCACCAACAGTTTGATTTTGCAAGTTTTTAATAATATCTGTACCTGTTAATAGCCCACTTACCGAAACTCTACCACCAAAAAAGTCATTTATTACAGAGACTACATTTACTTTAAGACCTTCTACATGATCCATTAAATCATCTGATAATTTTTTGATAAAAGGATAAGCAAGGGTCCCAGTAACAACCGTCACTGTTTTAGGCTTCTCTAAGGTTTTTGGGAACTCCTTTAAGGCATCATAAAAACTATCTTGTAAATCTACCATCATCCCAACACCATTTTCAAGCTGAGGAAAACCATCATAACTTTCAACCTCTGGGAATTCTTCTTCTGCTATAATGTAAAATTCATCCGACAAATAAACAAAGTTTCTGTCTATTTGGGGTTGAAAGTGTTTCTGCCATTTCTCAATTTGCTTAATTGTCCCTCTAGCAGTCTCCTTTGTGAAGGGTTGAATTTCAACTAATTCTTCACGGTATCGGGTTAAGCCAACCGGTACAACAGCCACACTATCTATAGCCTCGTTTAAATTACCTAAGTCTCTGATGGTGTTATCTAATTCTTCCTGATCATTAAACCCAGGACAAAGGACGATCTGACAATTCATTGTAATATGATTTTCTGCTAATCGATTTAATATATCCATAATATTTCCTGCAAATCGATTATTTAGCATTTTTTTTCTAAGCTCGCCATTAGTTGTATGTACGGAAATATTTATAGGGCTAATTCGATAACGAATAATTTTATTGATATCTTCTTCCTTCATATTCGTTAAAGTTATATAGTTACCATGTAAAAAAGAAAGTCTAGAGTCATCATCTTTAAAATATAAACTCTGTCTCATATTAGGTGGTAACTGATCAATAAAACAGAAGATACATTTATTTTTACAACTCTTCATATGACTTAAAATAGGGTTCTCAAAGTCTATCCCTAAATCATCATCATAATCCTTTTCAACCTCTAGGTCCCATTGTTCTCCATTTGGTTTTTCTATGATTATTTCTAAATATTCATCAGCTAAGTAAAATTTATATTCAATAATATCTTCAATTGGTTGTCCATTTATGCTGATGAGCATATCTCCAACTTCGATTCCTAATTCTTCAGCTATACTACCAGCTTCTACTATATTAATAATATTCTTTGCTTTAATTTCTTTCAAAAAGACACCTACTTTTATCATAATTAATTTAATCTTAGAAGAAAGCCTTCCTTCGATAAAAATATTGTAACACATTATAGCCCAGTATTACATAATAAAACACATCAAATAATAATAACATTCTAGTCTAAAGTCGTCAAGGTTGGGTTTTAACTGTCTCCTTTACATTTTTAACTAAATCCACAAAGGATTCATACTTTGCTAGTATGCCAAAGATGGTAATAGGCTTACCTATTGTCACCAAATTCATTCGCTTGGATAAAAATCCACCGATCCGAATTGGTAGATTAATTAAAGCAATTGAATTTACCACCAAAACCTTCCCTCTACAGCTTCCATAGAAATCATTTGTAAATTCTAAAATTAGTTGACTGCATTCTTTACGGTAGGAGCCCATCCCAATTACATAAACTTCATTTTCATTTTCATCTTTCCCCATAAATATTGGCTTTCCAATATCCTTTTGAGGTGTTATATCGTAGTAGGGGGTTGTTGCTATTTCTTGAAAGGTGGGGGGAGCATCTGTAGGTAAAAATCCAACGTGGATAGCTGCAGCTACAATAGAAGTGTGGGCTCCTCCATAACAGCTATAAATTATTTTCATAGATGAAATCCTCCAAAGCCTTTCTAAAATTTGTTTTACAACCTAGAAATCTTGGAAATATGCCCTCAAATTTACTAAGATCGATAATTTTCATTTCCTCATTAAAAATATCTCCTAATCCATACAGGATATTCACTAAAATCTCTTTTTTAGCTTTATATTTTAATAAGTATACCTCTCTGCCTTTCTCGTCTAGACCTATATAGTAGGGTTTCATTATTTTAAGGGTATAGTCTACTGTCTTATGGGGTGGATTTCCTTTTAAATGAAGATATGCAGCTAAAATAGCTGCATAGTCCCACTTTCTGTAAATATATATAATCTTCATAATACACCTAATGTTTAACTATGATGTAGGTTCCAGATTCTAGGTCATGTACCATCCCCTGGGTTGTCTTTGCTATGAGGAGTGCTAATCTTTCCTTATGTTCATCATCTCTAGCATAGAATACAGGGGTCATGGAACTACTGACCATCTCTTTATTGGTTGTTACTACTGCTAATATAAACTGTGTAATACCAAATTCCATGACTATCTCCCCATTTTCTCAGATTTTGATTTAAAGGCTACATCGAGGGCTCTTCGTTTTGAAGATTCTAATACTGGTGTTCTCTTTACTACCTCCACCAAACAATCTACATCTGGATTCATTGTGATAATTGCCATAACAACATTTCCGTTCTCTGGATTCCTTCTAGCTATTGGTGTAAAATCAGGTTCATCAACATCTTTCCTGATGCCCAACTGAGTCGATGCGTTATGCTGTATAGCCTGTCTTTGTCCGACATTTGCTAAAACCGACATTGCATCTTCATCCTTGGGAATTATTTCAACAGCAATTCCCTTTTCTAAAAATATTTTTTGTGAATCCTTTAACCCAATATTCATGACAAATACCCCATTGATTGTTAAAAGAGGCCCATCAAAACTAATCTCTGCTGGCTTAACCTCTGCAATATCTTCTATTGAAACCCCCTTTAGCATCTGGGTAATGATTACTATAACAATAGAGCCAAATGCTACTCCTACTAATATTCTAACTACCATAGGCAGCTCAAAGTGTTGCCCAATGAAATATCCTATTCCAGAAGCAAGGGATGTTAGTAACGCCAGATAGTTTCTTGCTTCAAATCCTTTAGCAATGTCTTCAATATAGGCAGTTCCCCTGGGAACAAGTTCTGTCACCTCAATATTATCTAGACTCTCCCGTTCCATATTCCTAACATCTCTAAAATGTTGGGCAGCCAATGTAATAAAGGTAATAGCCGTATATTCTTTTTCAGCTAAGGCTGGTACTGTAACAGCCCCTAACCCTGCAGCAATCATCCCTAATGTAAAATGACCTAAGTAGGATTGAGGATAGGTAGGGTACTGCCTATAATCAACCTTCATCATGAGTAGCCGTGCTATTGTGCCCATTACAAGGGCAGTAATGATCAATATAAAGTATTGTTCCAATCTGTTTCCCACCCATCTGCTTTACTTTCTTTTTCGTCTTCTACCTAAAAAACTATTGAATTCATCTTTAAAGTTAGAGATTTTAGATTTCCATTCCTTTCCACCACTACTTAAAAACAGAAAGGCTAATCCACCACCACCTATCACTGCTAATAAACCTGCAATTCCAAGACCAGACCCTGTATTACTCTCATCTTGAGGTTGTACTTCCTTTTCTTCTCCAGTTTCTTTATCTTCAAAGGTTCCTCCAAAAACAACGGTGGTTAAAACCTCTGCCAAAGGTCCTGTAGCTCTTTCTGGCCTTTCTCTTTCTTGTTCATAAGTTCCCATTTCAAATAACAGGGCACGGGGGGATATATCTTGATTGTAATCTCCCTTTGCGTAGAAAATATCTTTAATTAACCCTGGATGCATTTCATCTCCCACAGCTTTAATTTTTTGTGCGGTTTCTTCATTTGCTGCAAAGTTTTGATTTCTTCTACCGATTACGATTCTAACCATTGATGCCGGTTCGCCATTTAGCTCTGTATTGTATGCCTCTGCCGGTATAGCATCTCGATGGATATCAAATAATGCATTGGGTTGATGCTGTTGTAAAAGTTGCACAGCTGTTCTTCTAGAACGTTTATAGGCACCTGCATCATGGGGAATATGGTTTGTATCATCAAAAACACCATTTACTCCGAAGTTTCCAAATTCTTCACTTAATCTCTGGGCTACTTTTTTAATACCCCCACCTTCTTCTATACTTTCGGACCCATCAGTTGGAACATAGGACTCTGCTGAATGGGTTGTATAGATCCCCACACTTCTTTCTTCCTCTTGAGCCATTAGTGCCGCTAGTCCCTCATTACTCCTAATAAAAGATAGAAATTCTTCCATAGCAACTTTATCTATTACTGGGAGCTCTATATCCTTTTTAAATTCCGCATAGGCCGTCATATTATTGGTGTTTACTCTAATGACTTCGTACATTTTATTGTCATTACTGATATATTGGTCTCCTTTAGAGACTTCTCTAGCTGTTTCAAAAATTAATTCATTATTTCTCACATCATATACTTTAAAATGTTGCCCATATTGGCCATACCAGTCATCAGCATATGTTGTAGGCATCATAGAAATGATTAGTAATATTGAAAGTATGGCTCCTATCGCAATCTGTTTTTTACTTCTCATCTTCATTACCTCCTTCATCTCGTAGAGGAATTACGTTATCTATTTTTGTTTTATTTTCCGTTGTATTTTCTGTTAGATTCTCCAGTTGATTTTCTAAAGATTGCTGATCTGAAATCTGCGGATTCTCTTTGATTTCTTGCTGTCTATCTTCTGTTTTATGTTGATTACCGTCATCTTGTTGATTACTTTCACCCAAAGTACTAACAAAGTGACCCTTATCAAAATGTAGATTTTTCTTTGCAGTACCACCCTGTAATCTTTCTCGAATTTCTCCAAAAACTTCAGCAATAATTACCGCTAATACCCCAGCAATGACTGTTGTATCAACACCGCCTGCTCCTCCAAATCGTGTAGGGGCAGGTATATTATTGATATTATTTAATATTAATTGAATAACATCACTAATAATAACTCCACCAACTCCTGCAATAAAGGCAGCTCTTCTTGATCTTCCTAATATATAGCCAGTTACTGCCGCTAATATGGCATAAACATAGTTAGGATCTATTGTCATGGCCTCTGGCTCGGCTGGTAATACATATCTTTGAACTGCATAGATCACTGCTCCACCGACAACAGCTGCCACAACTGCCCTTAATTTTTCTTTACCTGTCTCTGCCTTAATAAATAAATAGATGGCTAAACCTAGGGGGATGACAAATCCACCAATATTAATGGACACATTCTCTGTTAAACTAATGTTAGGGATAAATACCGTTGAAACGACAATGGCAATAATTATTAAGATCGCTGCTTTGTCACTTAATCTTAAACGGTCCAAAACTCTTTCGGCTAAACCCATGAAAATAAGGACTGAAACAGCAATTAGTATGATCATTCCTATAGACATATATGTTCCTCCTTAATCAGTAGAATTTTACAACCTTAATTTCCCTTATCTTTCCCTTGCCATCTCAAAACTATACGAAAAAGCAAACCATAAAAGAAGAAGGAAGATATTATAAACTTCTTATAATATCTTCCTTCTTAAACTACTTTTAATAAAGTGCAGAAATAATACAATTTAATTTAAAGACACAATATCCCCTTTTAGGTTTTAACGCTTAATCAATTGGTATGATTACAGTAAATTCTGTTCCCTTGTCCAGTTCGCTATTTACTTTAATTTTACCCTTCAGTGATAATACAATATGTTTAACTATAGCTAATCCTAAACCTGTTCCGCCAACCTTCCTCGACCTAGCTTTATCCACCCTGTAAAACCTTTCAAATAATCTTGGCAAGTCTTTTTTGGGTATACCTATACCTGTATCTTTTACAGTTATAATGATGTTGTTATATTTTTCAAAGGCATGCAAATAGACTTTTCCTTCATTTGGGGTATACTTAATGGCATTATCTAAAAGGTTAATTAACATTTGTTTAAACCAGTCTGGATTCCCTTGTAGTATTGGTAAATGATATTCAATTCCTGTAACCAATTCAATATCCTTTCCATTAGCTATTGGTCTCATAATTTCTTCTACTTCTAAAAGGGCTTCACTAGTTAGAATTTCTTGATTCATAGCCTTTAGTTGGGTGTTTTCTATTTCTGACAGGGTTAGTATATCATTAATCAGTCTTGTCAGTCTTTCTGTTTCGATGTCAATAATATCTAAGAAACGCAATTTTGTATCTTCGTCGTCAATTCCACCAGATTTTAAGGTCTCTACAAAACCACTAATAGAGGTCAAGGGTGTTTTTAGCTCATGGGATACATTGGCAACAAAATCTGATCGCATCTTTTCTAATCTTCTTATTTCAGTAACATCTTCAATAAGGGCTACAATCCCTATAATTCTTGAAGGGTCCTCTTCCAATTTAATTGGATTGGAGTAAATCTTTAGTATTTTTTCACTAGGTTCTTCTGTTGTTACTTCAATCTGGTTTTCTACATTGTTTTGCAAAATATCTTTTAACTGCTCATCTAACACATTATTCCTTATCACTTCTAATATATGTTTTCCTAAAGCATCCTCCATCTTCATTTGAAATAGTTCTTCAGCAGCTGGATTTAAGAGAATTAAGCGATGTTTATTATCTACGGCTATAATAGGATTCTTCATACTAGTTAATAGGGCTTTAAATTTCGTGTTATTTTCCGATAATTTACTGATGGTTTCTTTAAGTCTTTCGGCCATATTATTAAAGTTATTAGCCAATTCTCCAATCTCATCATCTGTAATGACTTCTACCCTTCTATCAAAGCCACCAGCAGCAATTTTCTTAGTTACCTCTGTAATGGCCTTAATAGGCTCCATAATTTTATCTACAAAACGATAGGCCAACATTAGTGAAGGTAATAAACCAATTAAGATGGAGATAATAATATAAAAATATTGGGTCTGATTAATTCGAGTAATCTCCTGTAGGTTAACTGCTAAACGAATAACCCTTAGGTTATTTATGTTTAAATCTACAGGAATGGCTACATAAAACATTTCTTCATCTAGGGTTGTACTTCGCCTAAGATCTGTTCCAACTCTACCATTGAGGGCTTCTATCACTTCTTTTCGATTTCTGTGGTTTTCAATTGTTTGTTCATTTGCCATGGTGTCAGCCAAGACTTCTCCATGATTATCTATAAAGGTAATTCTTGCATCTATTCTTCTTCCGTAGTCTTCAGTAATTCTTTTTAGATCAGATTCTGTTAACTGTTGAAGATTTTCTTTAAGAAATTCCTCTATTAAAAATCCGTTTGATACCAGTTTATTTTCTAATTCATTTAGATAATTGGTACGAATGAGGCTTAAATTAAGAAAACCTGTTAATAGAACCCCTAATAATAGGATTACAATAAAAGCACTAAATATTCTCTTCTGCATTGATCCACCTACTTCATCTTATATCCAACACCTCTAATGGTTTCAATATATTTCCCAGTTTCATCGTCTTTAATCTTCTTTCTTAAATGTCTAATATGGACATCAACAGTTCTTGTTTCTCCATAATAGTCATAACCCCAAACTTCGTCCAACAACAAGTTTCTTGACAATACTTTACCTCTGTTTTCTATTAATATTTTCAAAAGTTCAAATTCCTTCAAGGTTAGGTCAATTTCAGTTCCCTCTACTGTTACAATATGCTTTTCTGTATCCATTACAAGATCTTTAACCTCTAAGACTTTAGCTTTTACCTCTTGCTTAGTGTCTGCTCTTCTTAAAACGGCTTTAATTCTTGCAATTAGCTCCCTTACACTAAAGGGTTTTGCAACATAGTCGTCTGCCCCCAACTCTAAGCCAAGTATTCGATCTGTCTCTTCGCTCTTCGCCGTTAGCATAATAATCGGTAGCTTTTCTAATCCGTCAATTCTCCTAATGGTTTTACACACTTCAAAACCATCTATTCCTGGAAGCATTAGATCTAGCACGACAAGATCAACGTTATTCTCTTCTAAAAATTTTATACAATCTTCTCCATTATCCCTTGTTGTTACTTCAAATCCATTTTTCTCTAGATTAAATTTAATTAATTCTGCAATATGTTCTTCATCGTCTACAACTAGTATTTTTCTATGGGCCATCTTCATAACCTCCTATTAGGTTAGTTCTATTATGGATGCCATTCTCCCTGTGTTTCCCTTTTCTTTTCTATGGGAAAAAAATAAGTTAGTAGTGCATCCTGTACAAATTTTACTTACTTCTATATTTCTATCTAATACCCCAATTTCCTTTAGGGCAATACGGTTTGCCTGCCATAGATCTAGCATGTATTTCCCTCCACCTTTTGAAACAACAAAACTTGAGGCATCTGTAAAATTTGTGTTAAATTTATTAATAACATCCTCAGAAACTTCATAGCAACATTGACCAATTGAAGGTCCAATGACAACAATTATCTCTTCAGGCTTAGATTTATATTCTGCCATCATCTTTTCTACCGTTTTCTTACCTATTTTGAGGACTGTACCCGGCCACCCAGCGTGGGCTAATCCGACTACTTTCTTAATAGGGTCAACTAAATAGAGGGGAACACAGTCAGCAAAATATGTAATTAGAGGAACATTTCTTTCGTTTGTAATCATTGCATCGATATTCTCAAAATCCATCTCTTTAGTAAAACCCTTTCCTCGATCTTTTGCAGTAACAATTTGTATTTTATCCTTATGCACTTGATCTGAAACCACTAAATCTTCAAATTTTACACCAACAGCCTTACAAAATCTTTTTGTATTTTCTCGAATATTTTCTATAGAATCGTCAGTTTTCCTACCTAAATTAAGTTGGGAAAAAGGCTCAGAGCTTACTCCTCCAGTACGGGTACTAAAGCCATGCTTAACAAAATCTATTTCTTCTAAACGGGTAAACTGTACCAATTTTACTCCTTCTTTTTCTATAATCCGATAATTCATTTTAATTACCTCCTTTTTTACATGGAAAAGGACAAGTGTTAACTTGCCCCCCTAATCATTTAATCTTATCTTTCATTTTAGTCTTTTTTATCCTTTAAGAGTTTCATTAGTTCATCCATAAAGGTGTTTATATCTTTAAACTCACGATATACAGATGCAAACCGTACATAGGCCACTTCGTCTAGATCTTTAACTCGATCCATCACTAAGCGCCCAATTAGTTCGGTGGTAATTTCTTTCTCCATTGAATTATATAGGTGTTTTTCTATTTCTTCCACAATATGTTCGATTTTACTTAAAGCTACAGGCCGTTTTTCGCAAGCTCTAATGATTCCATTAAGTACCTTGTTTCGATTAAATGCTTCACGGTTACCACCTTTTTTCACGACTATTAAAGGCAGTTCCTCTACTTTTTCATAGGTGGTGAAGCGTTTACCGCAGGCTATACATTCTCTTCTTCTTCTAATAGCTTGACCTTCATCTGTTGGTCTAGAATCTACAACCTTCGATTCTTGATGAACGCAAAATGGACAATTCATTCAATCTCCCCCATCACTTTAGCTTTCCAGCTTTCATGTATGGTTTCATTATAATATACTATAATTGCTATGTCTAATTTTTTTATTCTTTTTCGTCAATTTCTGGGTCTTTTTTCACAAATTCTGGCTCTAGCACTACTTTTTTATCCTCAATATTAAATAAATCTTGATAATGTTCTTTGTACTGGTCTTTAAATTGCTCTTTCTTTTGATCCTTTAAGGGGTCTTTATATTGTTGAGGTTCAACTGCACTTTTCATCTCTACCAATATAACATCTTCACCAATTTTTTTTATTTGATTCCACCCAATTTCATATTCAAGTTCTTTACCAAAAATACCTAAAAACTTTCCCGCACTTGGTATGATGATGGCGTTGATTCTTCCTCTATTTAAATCGACCTCTAAATCCATTATTAATCCCACTCTTTTACCATCTGTAATATTAATGACTTCTTTTTGTGTTAAATCTGATGCTCTTAACAACTTCATCCCTCCTAATTTTCCCACATGTTTATCAGCTATTCAACCATTTTTACCCATTTTGTCTTTTATTGATATACTTCTATTTTATATGTATAGACTTGTCTTAGGGTTTATGACTAAAAGTTTTTAAAAGGGACTTATATTGAAAAGGAAACCTTCACTACTCGGTGTTTTACGTCTAATTGACTTAAAACTGAAATATACTTAGTTCTTCAAAAAACTACGACTCAGATAGCCCTTTACTTAAGTGAATATAGGAAAAACCACCTCTCGGTGGCTTTATCCTTGTTATATATACTTCTTCATATGCTTTAGGGCTGTTTTTTCTAATCTTGAAACTTGTGCTTGAGAAATTCCAATTTCATCGGCAACCTCCATCTGGGTTCTTCCTTCAAAAAAACGGAGGGATAGTATTAATTTTTCTCGATCATTTAATCTGCGCATTGCTTCATTTAAGGCAATATTATCTATCCAACTCTCATCTTCACTTTTTTCATCACTTACTTGATCCATAACAAATATGGTATCTCCACTATCATGATAAATTGGCTCAAATAGAGAAACTGGATCTTGAATGGCATCCAAGGCGAAGACTACATCCTCCCTTGGTACTTCCAGCTCTTTTGCTATCTCTGTGATGGTGGGTTCCTTACCATTTTTATTGGTTAATTGGTCCCTTACTTGTAATGCCTTATAAGCGGTGTCTCTAAGGGATCGGCTCACACGAATTGAATTATTGTCCCTAAGATATCGTCTAATTTCTCCAATAATCATTGGAACAGCATAGGTTGAAAAACGTACATTTTGGCTAAGATCAAAATTATCAATTGCTTTAATCAATCCTATGCAACCCACTTGAAACAAATCATCCACATGTTCTCCACGATTGTTAAACCGTTGGATAACACTTAATACTAAGCGTAGGTTTCCCTGAATAAACTCTTCTCTAGCTGAATTGTCCCCTGCATAAATTTTGTCGAAGAGCTTCCGCATATGTTGATTTGTCAATACTGGTAATTCTGATGTATTCACTCCGCAAATTTCTACTTTATTTATGTGCATAGTAAATGTTCAGTCCTTTCACAGTGAATTACCCCTTTTACTATTTAAATTATTGACGGATTGAAGCTTTTTATACTGCAATAGAAACTTAACTATTAAATCTCTAATGGTAATTTATAACATGTATTTTTTACACATAGAGAAACCCAGCAATCTAAATGCTTGTGCATTTAGTTACTGGGTTTCTTTATTACATATTGAAGGATTAAACCATTCTATTAATTTCTTTTTTAAGCCTAACGATGATTCTTTTTTCTAAGCGAGATATATAAGACTGAGATATTCCTAATAGGTCTGCTACTTCCTTTTGGGTCTTTTCTTGGCCAGAAAACAAACCAAATCTTAGCTCCATGATCTTTTTCTCTCGTTTAGAAAGTTTGTCTAGGGCAATTTTAAGTAATTCTTTGTCTACTTCCTCTTCTAAAAAACGATAGATAATATCATTTTCCGTTCCCAATATATCTGATAATAGAAGTTCATTTCCGTCCCAGTCTATATTAAGGGGCTCATCAAAGGATACTTCCATTCTAATTTTATTGTTTCTTCTTAAATACATTAAGATTTCATTTTCAATACACCTAGAAGCATAGGTGGCTAGCTTTATATTTTTTTCAGGATTAAATGTATTAACAGCTTTAATCAATCCGATTGTACCAATTGATATTAAATCTTCCACTCCTACTCCTGTGTTTTCAAATTTCCTTGCAATATAAACAACTAACCTTAAATTTCTCTCAATTAAGATGGTCCTTACTGTACTTTCGTCATCTTTAAGTTTGCCTATTAAATAATTTTCTTCATCATTTGATAAAGGTGGAGGTAGTGCTTCACTTCCACCTATATAGAATATGCTGTCTTCCCTAAATATATTAAATTTCTTCAGCAACTTAATGGTATAATACCGTAGGGTTAATCTTGTTTTTAATAAAAATAATTTCACTATGCTAACCTCCTCAATGTAGTTCTTTTCAGTTTTAGACTAAGTCTGGATGTAACAAGGCTGTATAGTCACCACTTTTAGATAGCCGTTTGCTATACACCGCTATAATGATGTTTTCAATATTTTTAATTTCATAATCCTTTTCGATCAAAACAGAATCTGGCTTAAAACCCACCAACATTCCGTTTTCTGTTCCTAATGCCTCGAAAGGAATGAATCGAAGTCTTGTCATCCATGGGGTATTAGTCAACAGCATTGTAATTTCATTAAAGTTAGGATATTTTGAACCTATAAAAGCTGCTTGGATACTTTCAGGAAATAAATTGATTATTGCGTTGTACTCTACAATCATAACGGGATGACTTGTAAGGGGATCTTTTAATGAATTACCTGTATCAACTAATCCTTTTAATTCTACGTTTTCACCATTCATTTGAATTTTTACCTTCATATAAATCTTATCTCTTGATAATTGCTTTTGAATATAACCCCAGCAAAAATTGATAAGAATATATGCCAACCCACAAGAAAGCATTAAGTTTTTAAGAGTGATATTAGTGGTATAAAAAATCCCGTTACTGATTATTCCATTAAAGCTGGTAAAATAAAACAATGCAAAACCAGCACCCCCAAATACCATTGTAATGAGATAAAAAATCCCTAATAGCCTAAAAAACTCTTTAAAGCGATAGGGGGAAAATGCTATTATGATTATCAACATCGAACAAGTAACCTTCATCATCATGGAAAATAAAAAATGTAATGATGGGAAGAAAAGCACAAAAGCATATAGGGCTCCTAAGGAGGATGCCATTAATAGCCTAACTTTCTTAGTTTGAGTTTTTCCGAACTTTGATGTTAAAGATAAAATGATGAAATTCATAATAAAATTTTCTAAAAAAACATACTCTGCATAAACAATCATTCCCACACCCCCCAGAGGGACAAATTCATACTACTATACACATATTCACTAATCACTAACTTTATGTATATTATAATAGAACTAACTTTATTTTTCTGTCATTTTACGAAGTCGAAATTTTACTTTATATTGGTTTTTTTGAAGACGAGCCTACAAAGACTAGCTTAAACCCTTAAACTAATTATTGGCATATTTTATATCATTTTTGACATAAAAAAAGGGACCTGCCCCATAACAGATCCTTTTTGAATGTTTAATTTATTTTTTTCTTCTTAAGAAAATAGGTATATCTAGATCGTCACTCTTTATTTTTTCTTCAGTAGATGTTTCTTCTTTAATTGCATCGGCAAGCATCAATTTACCTTGCTTATCAACCATGTTAAGTAAATCTTTTTCAAAACCAGTAGCAATTACTGTAATTCTAATTTCATCCTTTAACTCTTCGTTTATAACAGCTCCAAATATGATGTTTGCATCATCATCTGCAGCTTGTGTAACCAACTCAGCAGCTTCATTAACTTCAAATAGCCCTAGTCCAGAACCACCAGTAATATTTAATAATACTCCTTTAGCTCCTTGAATAGAAGTTTCTAAAAGTGGACTTTGAATCGCTTGTTTAGCCGCTTCTACTGCTCTGTTCTCACCGCTGGCACGGCCAATTCCCATGTGGGCTAATCCTTGTTCAAGCATAATTGTCTTAACATCGGCAAAGTCAAGGTTAACTAGACCAGGTACCGCAATTAAATCAGAAATACCTTGAACACCTTGTTTTAAAATATCGTCAGCAATTCTGAAGGCTTCTAGCATTGTTGTTTTCTTTTCAATTACCTGTAATAACCGATCATTTGGTATTGTAACAAGGGTATCTACTCTTCCCTTTAGTTCTTCGATTCCTTGCTCTGCATGAGTTAATCTTCTTTTTCCTTCGAAGGTAAAGGGTTTAGTTACAACCCCAACTGTCAAGATTCCCATTTCCTTAGCAATTTCAGCTACAATTGGCGCTGCACCAGTTCCAGTTCCACCACCCATACCAGCTGTAACAAACACCATATCTGAACCTTGAAGCAGTTTACAGATATCTTCTCTACTTTCTTCCGCTGCTTTTTTGCCTACTTCTGGGTTAGCACCAGCTCCTAACCCTTTCGTTAGTTTTTCACCGATTTGTATTTTATGTTCAGCTTTAGAAGTATATAAAGCTTGTTTATCAGTATTAACAGCAATAAATTCTACACCCTTTAAACCTGATTCAATCATACGATTTACGGCATTATTTCCACCACCGCCAACACCAATAACTTTGATCTGAGCAAATTGTTCCATATCAACATCAAATTCTAACACAGTATAACCCCCTTGTTATGTATATAAGCTTTTATCGTGTTCGATCATAGCATCAGATAGCATGTCCTTTTTTTCACTTTAACATATAAAAACACTAATTTCTATAGGCTAAAGGACTACATTTCAGCAATTTGGTCCATTAATTCACCAATTTCATTTAAGTTTTTTCCATGATATTTAATTCAACAAAAATGTTAAATTTCCTTTTAATTCTGGGATAAATTTAAATATTTTCTATGAATTATTATTCAGTTCTACTTTTTGATTTTCTTCCCTCTACTAAATGTCGTCTAATTATGGCGAAGTTTTGGAATAAACGATTACCAAAGGCAAAAATTGCAGCATAATATAAGGGAACACCGATCCTGTCCCCAATATATGCTAGAATTCCTGCTAGTATAGCATTTCCAAAGAAACCAGAAACAAAGATTTCTGTATCAAATTTATTTTCTAAATTAGAACGAATGGCACCAAACACAGAGTCTAATGCCGCAAGTATTGCCACGGAAATATATAATGAAAAGGCTGCAGGATATTGTATTGGGATTCGTAAGCCCAGTATTACTCCAATTAAAAGTCCAATTAATGCTATAATCATTTTATTCACCTTCCTTTAGGTTTATATGGTTCATTACAATGTCCCCATCGTATCTTGGAATTCTTATTCTTGAGCTAGTTTGAGCCTCTATGACAACTCCATATACCTGTCTTAAAAAGTGGGCATTAGAATCTGGTGACTTCACTGAAGCTTCCAAAGTTACAGGATCTCCAATTGCCCTTATGACAAAGGGCTGTCCATAAGTGTGTCCATTAATTGTAATGGTATAACCTGCACATTTTATCTCTGAGTTTGGTAATAGACGCTGTCCGTTAATGGAGATGGCTTCTGCCCCGGCAAATTTAAGGTCATTAACAATTGCTAGAACATCTCCTTCATGAATCAGTAGATTATTGGGATCTTCCAATTCATATAAATCTCTAGTGGCATCGCTCATAGAAACGATAACCCCTTCACCCTCCAAATCTACAAATCCACTTATGACCCTTAGCTCGTTTATTTCATCATAAAGAACTTCTTTAATGGATCCTCCCTCTTGTACAGCTCTTTCATATTCAGCTAAACGGTTATTAGTAATTCGAATTATTTCTCTAATATCATTTACTTCAGTTCGCTCTTTATTTATTTCGTCTTGAAGGTCACTAATTGTCTTTAGACTTACAAAACTATAATCTTCAGTTGTATTTAGAAATTGAGTCGTAAATACATATCCAAATAAAATAAAAATAAGTGTAATTACTACTTTACTTTTGCTATAGGCTTTTTTCATATGATCCACCTCAGATCTTCTCTACTAGTTGGCATTGGCTTCAACAGGTCTGGCATATCTAAAATTAGTTACTCTGTTATATCGAGGTATTACGATATTATTTTGCTTTTTCATTGTAATCTTTAATCGATCACCGTAGTCTTGTTTAACAGTATAGATTGTTCCAAACCGCATATTTAAGGCCGCCTCCATAATTTCAGGGTCCCCTATTGCTTGTATTTGAAAAGGTTGTTTTAAGGGAACTGAATTCACATAAACAGCATTGGCATTATAAAAGATTTCTGTTGTTGCTGTATATCTCTGGTCATTAATTGAAATGGCTTCTGCACCAGCAGAATTCAACTTATTAATTACATCTAACATAATGTCAAATCTCAACATGATAAAACTAAAGTCTCCCTGATATTCTTGAGGAATATCTTCTAATGTAATGACTACACCTGGTCCTTCTACAGCACGGTTTCCTGATAATATTTGATATTTCTCTAAATCATTTTTTAAGTTTCTAATAATAAAATTTTCATCTGCTTCTGTCTGCTCATATTCCTTTTGTCGGCGTTCTAGTTCCGTTAATTCTAAACTTAACCGTTCTTTTTCAGTCCTCAAATTTTGAAGCTCTAAGGAAAGTTGTTGAGCCCTTTGTCCAGAAATAAATCCTCCGTCGGTTTCATTTTTTACAGTCTTAAACTGGATTGATATAATTAAGCCTAAAACTGCACATACTAATGCAATGGCAATTTTTCCTTTTAAATCCTTCATTTATATTCCTCCTAGCTGTTTCGGTCTCTAACAGTGATATGACCGTCATACCTTAAGTCAATGATAACATCCCTACGATTAGTTGTATATAAGTTAATTAGCACTTCTTTTAAAGCTAGCATAAGATAAGCGGGGTTAGATGCAGTTCCTAATTGTACTTCGATTCCATCAAAGGTATATAGACGTATGTTATCTGCCTCTGAGATATTTACCTCTGATATCGTTTCAAGCATTTCTGAAAGCTCTGCAGCCTCCAAAAGCCTAAATACTTTGTACAGATCTTGAAGGTTTATCACATCAACTGGCTCACCTACGTTAAAACTTTGAAACTCTGCTCCAGTAATAAGGGGTAGCTCTTGGGATAGTCCGTGATCTGTAACCTTCAAAAGAACCCCCTCTTGATCAATATATATATAAGAGCCCATATATGCTATTATAGCATATTCTCTCCGTTCTTTCACATTAATGATTATTTTATTTGGCAGTTTTCTTGTTACATCTGCAGCCTTGATATAGGCGTGTTCTGCAACATTTACCTCAATTTCAGCTAGGTTATATTTTAGTATATTTCTATCTTTTACCAGCCTAGAATATTGAAAAATTTCATCATAGTCAATTTGATGATTATCTAACACTTCAATCACCTTTAAGTTAAAAAGATCCGATTGTAACAAGGCATAAATCCCCCATAGCAAAAAAACAATAATTAATAAAATAGATGTTATTGTTCTTTTAATCCTAATTCTAGTTTGTTTTCTTTTCTTTATTTCTTCGTAATTACTCATATGTTCCCCCTACCTTAACTAACTTGTCCATTTTTTTACTAAGGGAATAGCAGCACAATGACTGCTACTCTTATACAGATCATGATTATTGGCTTAATAATTTATTTCAAATATTTTATGTTTGCTCCTAGACTTTTAAGTACTTCTTCAAGATGGTCATAACCTCTTTCTATATGTTTACCATGTTCTACAATGGTTTTACCCTCTGCTGCTAAAGCGGCAAGAATCAGAGCTGCTCCTCCTCTTAAATCCTTAGCATTAACCGTTGCACCAGTGAGTTTTTTTACGCCTTTAACAATGGCAACTCTACCATCTACTTTAATACTCGCCCCCATACGGGTAAGCTCTTCAGCATGTTTAAAGCGGTTTTCGAAGATCGTTTCAATAAATACACTGATTCCATCACTTACTGTCATCAACGCCATCATCTGAGATTGCATATCTGTAGGAAAACCTGGATAGGGTAAGGTTTTGATAGAATCAACGGCAATTAGCTTTTCTGGTGCTTCTAATCTTATTGTATTATTTTTACTTACTATATGGCAACCACATTCTTTTAATTTATATAAAATTGATTGAATATGTTCTGGTATTACATTATTTAAGAATATATTTCCTTTTGTGATGGCCGCAGCTGCTAAATAAGTACCTGCAACAATCCTATCTGGAATAATTTGATGTTCTACTGAGTTAAGCTCTTCTACACCTTCAATATAAATCGTTGCACTGCCAGCACCTGAAACCTTACCACCCATAGCATTGATATAATTTTCTAAGTCAATAATTTCAGGTTCTCGGGCTGCATTTCTGATAGTTGTTGTTCCCTTAGCAAAAACAGCCGCTAAAATAATATTTTCTGTAGCTCCCACACTAGGAAAATCCAATTGAATTTCTGTTCCTTTTAATTCTTTAGCTTCACAAAACAAAAATCCATGCTTCTCTACAATTTTTGCTCCCATTTCCCTTAAAGATCGTAAATGAAGGTCTATGGGACGGGGCCCGATCTCACACCCCCCTGGGTAACTAATTACAACTTTACCACATCTTGCTAAAATTGCACCTAAAAAAATAATCGATGATCTCATTTCCCGCACTAAATTTTCTGGTATTTGATAATTATTTAGCCCGCTTGAGTCAATAGATAATGTAGTACCCTCCCGCTCAACAGTACAGCCAATTGATTCTAGAATTTCTGTCATTATAATAACATCAGATAATTTAGGTATATCATGCAATACATTAAGTTTGCCATTTAAAACAGTTGCTGCCATTATTGGAAGAACAGAATTTTTTGCACCGCCCACCCGAACCTCGCCTGATAATTTATTTCCTCCAACGATCACAAATTTACTCACTAGTAAGTCACCTCCAGAATTTCTATATGTTTATATTTAGTGATTGCCTATGGATAAAACAGCAAATATATAAACATATTATGCAGAATTTCTGGAGGTGTTCCATGTTTTTAAAAAGGGCAGCTTTTAAATTTGTCTTATATCATTAGTTATTCATTAGTTTGTTTATCGCTTCATATATTTTTTCAGATGCCTTTAGCTTAGCTTCTCCTTTACTAGCTTTTTGCATCTCTTTTAAACCATTACTTTGACCTATTATTTCTTGTATATTCTGATATAAGGTTTCGCCAGACAAATCCTTCTCTTTAATCATCTTAGCTGCCTTTTTATCGGCTAAAGCCTTTGCATTATACTCTTGATGATTTTCTGCAGTATGGGCCTTTGGTATTAAAATTGATGCTTTGCCAGCTGCTGTTATTTCTGTAATTGTCATGGCCCCAGCACTACATATAATTAAGTCACAAGCCTTTAAAGCATAGGGCATATCGTTAATGTATGGGACAACTCGATTATTATTTAATATGGTTTTTTCTTTTCCTAAAAGCTCCATTACCTTTGAGTAGTGATTTTTACCAGTAGCTAATAGAATTTCAAAATTATTTTTAGGATGTCTTGTAAGTAAGTCTATCACTGCATTATTTAGTTTGACAGAACCTCCACTACCTCCTACAACTAAAATGAGGGGAAGCCCTGGCTTTTTATTATATTTTAATGCCGCCTCTTCTTCCGTAATACGAAGAAAATCTTCACGAATTGGATTTCCTGTAATAATCACCTTATTATGGTTTTTTAAATACTTTTTAGCTTCTTCAAAACTTAGGGCAATACAATCTACATATCTAGCTAATATTCTGTTTGTTAAACCTGGAAAAACATTTGATTCGTGAATCATTGTTTTTATTTTAAGTTGAGCAGCCATAAAAAGTACCGGCCCACATACAAACCCACCTGTACCAATAACAAGATCTGGTTGAAATTCTTTAAGAATTCTTCGAGCTTCCATTAACCCCTTTACCAAGAGACCTGCGCTTTTCACATTATGGAGAGAAATTTTTCTTTTTAAGTAACTAACTGGAATATGCTTTATAGGATATCCTGATTTTGGAACAATATCACTCTCTAAACCCTTTTCTGTACCGATAAAAAGAATTTCTGTATCAGGTTTTTCTTCTTTTATTTTATTGGCGATGGCAATAGCAGGATAAATGTGCCCGCCTGTTCCACCACCACTAATGACAACCTTCATTTCTTCAACTCCTATCAAAAGTGGTATACCTTGAAATATTAAGTAGAATCCCTGCAGTAGCCATGAAGATTACTAAAGAGTTACCTCCAAAACTAATGAAGGGCAATGGCATACCCGTTACAGGCATCGAGGATGTAACAACGGCAATATTGATAATTACTTGTACCGCCAACATTGCAACAAACCCAGTAGCAATCAAGCAACTAAACAAGTCTGGTGCATTGATGGCAATTCGTACTCCCCTCCATATTAATACCATAAATAATAATAGGACAACGGTACCTCCAATAAAGCCCAATTCTTCACCAATAATTGAAAAAATAAAATCGGTTTGGGGTTCTGGTAAATAAAAGTGTTTTTGAATACTCTTGCCTAAGCCCCTTCCAAACAGCCCGCCGGAGCCAATTGCCAATAATGATTGTATCGCTTGAAATCCCGTATTACTGGGATCTGCCCAAGGATCTAAAAAGGCAGTAATTCTTTTAGCTTTATAAGAGTTACCACTTAAAAATAGATAAGCGATCATTGCTGCAATACCTGCAAAGCCTGCTGAAGCTAAACCTACAAAGTGGGAAAGTTTCATCCCGCCAACAAAAACTAAAGACATAATTACCACCGCCACAACAAAGGCAGTACTAAAGTCTGGCTGTTGATAGATTAACCCAAAGAATAGCCCTATAAATAGTAGATAGGGGAGTACACCATAAATAAAACTTTGCATTTTCTCTTTTTTCCTAGTAATACTTGTTGAGACAAAGATGATAGCAGCAAATTTGGCAACCTCCGAAGGCATAACAGAGATGGAGCCTACCCCGATCCAACGTTGAGCACCATTAACCTCCTTACCAATAGGCGTTAGAACAAGAACCAATAAAGCTAAACTTACGATAAGTAGTAAGTTTGCGTACTTCTTCCACTTCCAATAAGGAAACTTAGCACAAAATATCATTGCAAAAGTTCCAATAATTGCCCAGATTATGATCCTTTTTAGAAAGTAATAACCGTCCTTCATGTTTACTAAAGCGTGGGAATAACTTGAGCTAAACACCATGATAATCCCTATTGCTACTAAAGTAGCTACTGACAAAATAATGGTGGAGTCATATGGATTTTTCTTCCCCATATTAAGACCTCCTTATATTGTTAACTATGTTCTTAAAATGCCTACCTCTTTCTTCAAAATTCGGATACATATCCCAACTGGCACAAGCAGGAGACAACAGTATTGTATCTCCTTCAACTGCTACTTCATAGGCTGCTTTTACTGCTTCTTCTAGGTCTTTAACCTTTCTTACATCCATAAAACCTAGACTATGGGCAGTTTCATATATTTTATTTGCTGTTTCGCCATAAACAACCATTTCCCTCACTTTACCCTTAAAGGTTTCAATAAATTCTCTAAAGTCACTGCCTTTATCCATTCCACCTGCTAGTAAGATAATAGGCGCCTTTATTGCTTCAATAGCCTTAATTGAAGCATCTGGGTTAGTACCCTTCGAATCATTGATAAAGGAAATTCCATTAATTTCATCTACAAATTCTGTTCGATGTTCTACTCCTCCAAAGTTCTTAAGGGTTTCTGCGATGGTTTCTACCTTAACACCCATCAAATAAGCCATAGCCGTAGCTGCCAACGCATTTTCTAGGTTGTGATTTCCAGGAATCTTAATTTCTTCAATCGGCAACACCTTTTCAAGTTTATTGTTTAGAGAAACGACTATGTTACCCTCCTTAACAAAAATCCCTTCTGATAAAGTCTCCTTACGACTAAAGAAAATAACTTTTCCCTTCAAATTTTTGCTAGCTTCACGACAAATTTTATCATCGTAATTTATAACAGCATAGTCAGATGAAATTTGATTTTTAAAGATATTTAATTTAGCCTGTAGGTAATTCTCCATAGTTTTATGACGATTTAAGTGATCCTCAGTTAAATTTAACAGGGCCGCCACCCTTGGATGAAAATCCACAATACTTTCTAGTTGGAAGCTACTAACCTCCATTACCATATAATCTTCTATTTTTGTTTCCAAAGCTTTTGAAATAGCAGCAACACCAATATTACCAACAACGTAGGTATTTTCTTCTGCCTGCTTAAATATCTCACCGGTTAATGCTGTAGTGGTGGTTTTACCGTTGGTTCCAGTAATGGCCACAACCTGTGCAGATGACAATCTAAAGGCAAGCTCTATTTCTCCAATCACCTCGATATTAGCCCTTCTAAAACCTTCTATAAAGGGGATTTCTAATGGAACCCCAGGAGAAACTACAACTAGGTCTAGTGGGCCTAGTTCATTAACACCTTCTGGATGTCTTCCTAATATGTAGGTTACATCTAACCCCTCTAGCTCCTTTAAGGAATCCGTTAATTGTTCTTTAGACTTTAGATCATTTACAATAATTTTACTCCCCAATTGGGCAAGCACTTTTACTAAGGGTACTCCAGTTACTGCTAATCCAATTACTAAAATATTTTTGTTTTTTAGATCCATAATCTTCACCTACTTTCTTAACCTAAAGCTACTATCCCAATTAAACATAATACGACGGTTATGCTCCAGAAAACGATCACTACTTTAGTTTCTGGCCAACCACTTAATTCATAATGGTGATGTAATGGGCTCATTTTAAATATACGTTTACCTGTTAATTTATATGAAGCAACTTGCAAAATTACCGACACTGATTCTGCAAAGTAAATTCCCCCAACAATCGGTATAATTAATGCGATATTCATCAATATTGCTAATGTTGCAATTGCACCACCTAGGGCTAAGGAACCTGTATCCCCCATAAATACTTGGGCAGGATGGGAATTAAATCTTAAAAACCCTAAACATGCGCCAGTAACAGCCCCTGCAAATATTGCTAAACTTGGCTGTCCCCAATTTAAGGCTATTAAGCTAAAAAAGGCTGCAACGATTAGTGTCACCCCCGATGCAAGACCGTCTAATCCATCGGTTAAATTAACACTATTAACTGTAGCAATTACTACAAATACGATAAAGGGAATATAGAGTATTCCAATATCTAAATACTGAGGGATGACAATATTTCCAATATTTAAACTACCCTGTATAAAGGGTACTAAAATCTTTGTTCCAGTAGATGAAACATTCGATTGATAAAGAGCTAAAGCTATGGCTACGATGGTTTGCAATACAATTTTCTGATAAGCTCTTAGTCCTAAAGACCTTTTTAGCACCACCTTTATAAAATCATCTATAAAACCAATGACACCAAAGGCTACAGTTGCCAATAATGCCACCATTAAATCTGTATTCATAACACCGGCAGTAACAGAAGTAATGATGATGGATAAAATGATAATAATTCCTCCAATGGTTGGGGTACCACTCTTAGATTTATGACTTTGGGGTCCTTCTTCTCTAATTGTCTGACCTACCTTCAACCTTTTGAGATAAGGTATTACCAAAGGACCCAGTATAAGGGTTATGGCGAATCCTATTATGATGGTGTAGATCAATTGTCTATGGTGTATCATCCTACTAGCTCCTCTCTTGTAAATAGATAATTATTTCTTCCATTTTCATACCTCTTGAGCCCTTTACAAGCACGAGGTCTTTCTTTTGTAGAATTTTGTTTAAAATCTCTATTGCCTCTTGATTATTTTCTAAAGTATAAATCTCTTTAAGTCCACCGATAGCTTTGGCTTCCTCCCCTATCCACTTGGCCATTTCACCAACTGTAATAAGAATATCTAGACCTGTGCCAGTTACATAATTTCCAACGATTCGGTGCCCTTCCTCCGAGAACGCTCCCATTTCCAGCATATTGCCAAATATAGCAATTCTTCTGTTCCCTTCCAAACGATCTAATACATTTAAAGCCGCCTTCATGGAATCGGGACTAGCATTATAGGCATCGTTAATCACCTTAATATCAGGAAGTTCAATGATTTCCATTCTCATTTTACTTGGAACATAGGAGTCTAATCCCCTTTGGATCTCAGATGGGGTCATGTTATAATTTAATCCAATCCAAATTGCTGCCAGTGCATTATAAACGTTATGTAAGCCAGGATAGTTTATTTTAAAGACTTCTATCTTTCCTTTAATGGATATCTCTAATGTAAAACCTTTTTCACCCAAGTCTTCTACTTTATCGGGATAAAAGTCAAGGTCTTTAGATACTCCAAAAAAGACTTTATGGTATGGGCTTTTTTCATCCTTTAAGGTTTTAAGATATTCATCATCTCCATTTAATAACAGATAATCTCCCTCTGTTAGATAGGTAGCAATCTCCATTTTTGCCTTTAGTATATTTTTTTGGCTTCCTAGATTTTCAATATGGGACATGCCTATATTAGTAATAACACTTATATTAGGCCTTACAATATCTACTAAATTATGTATTTCTCCGAAGGAAGACATTCCCATCTCCAGTACTGCCACTTGATGCTCTTCTTCTAAGTTGAAGAGGGTCATTGGCAGGCCTATTTGATTGTTAAAATTACCGAAGTTTTTTAATACATTATATTTAGACGAAAGACTACTGCTTATTAGATCCTTTGTTGTGGTTTTTCCTACACTACCGGTAACCCCAATAAAAGGGATGGAAAATAATTTACGATAGTTTCTTCCTAGTTCCTTTAAGCCATCAAGGGTATCTTTAACTTCTATAATAAAGACATCATCTAGGTTTTCTGGTAACTCGATTTGATGATTTTCCTTTACTAATACAGCTACTGCTCCATTATTTATTGCTTGGGAAATAAATTGATGACCATCATAAAATTCTCCTATTAAAGGGATAAACAGTGACCCCCCTTCTAAATTTCTTGAATCAGTAGAAATAGAAGTAATCCAGCCTTCTTTACCTCCATGGGTTTTTCTACCATTGCAGGCCTTGATAATCCATTCAATTGATAATTGCTTCATATTAGACCTTCCTCTCTTGCAACTTCTATGGCAACCTGTAAGTCATCAAATCTATAGACTTTATCTCTGATTACTTGTGTTTTTTCATGGCCTTTTCCAGCTATAATGACAATATCACCTTCGGATGCATTTTTCAAGGCAAACCTAATGGCTTCTTTACGATTTTCTACTACAGCATATTCCCCTTTAGTCCTATTAATGCCTTCTTCCACCATGGCTAATATTCTAACCGGGTCCTCTGTTCTCGGATTATCTGAAGTAATTACTGCTAAGTCACTTAAATTACCAGCAAGTTCCCCCATAACAGCCCTTTTCGTTTGATCACGATCTCCTCCACAGCCAAAAACTGTAATTATTTTGTTTGATGAGAATCCCCTTGCAGCCTTAAGTACATTTTCTAAGGCATCTGGGGTGTGGGCGTAATCAACGATAACGGAAAAAGACTTAATTTCTTTTATTAACTCAAATCTACCTGGCACTCCTCTAAATTCATCTAATGCTTCGACGATATCTTTACTTGGAATACCCAACATATGACAAGCAACAATTGCACTTAAGGCGTTATAGATGGCAAACTTCACAGGTATCCCCATCGATATAGTTGCCTTAAAATCTGGTCCTTCTACATCAAAGGTTACTTCTTGAAAATTAATATCTATATTTTTAGCTTTAAAATCAGCCTGATCATTTTCTATTCCATAAGTATATAAAGGTGTAGATAAAGTCTTAACCTCTTCAGCAATAATCTTACCATCTGCATCATCTATATTAATTACATTGCATAAACTTGTTTTATAAAAAAGTTTTTTCTTAGCATTTCTGTAGCTCACTAAATCTTGATGAAAATCTAAATGATCTGGTGACAAATTTGTAAATACACCAATTTTATAGTCTATCTCTTCAACACGTTCTAAGTCTAATGAGTGGGAAGAAACTTCCATCACACAGCTATCCTGCCCTGAAGCAGCCATATTACTAAATAGCTTTTGCAAGTCTAATGACTCTGGTGTTGTTCTAACTGCTTCAATGGTATCTTCTCCTACCATCGTTGCTATTGTTCCTATTAAACCTGCTTTTCTACCACTTCTTTCTAAAATACTTTTAATCATATAAGTTACAGAAGTCTTTCCGTTAGTACCTGTGACTCCAATTAAATCTAGTAATTTACTAGGGAAATCGTAGAACTTGTTTGCAATTTTTGCCATTGCCCTTCTAGTATTTTTGACTCTAATTACTGTAACGCCATCACTTTCAATCATATCTTCACAAAGAATAGCCTTAGCTCCATTTTTAATGGCATCTTCAACATATAGATGTCCATCTGTTCTGAATCCCTTAATACATATAAATAGGCTATTTGGGGTGACTTTTTGTGAATTATAATACACATGCTCAATTGTTAGATCTGTCTCACCCTTTATTTCTTCGATCTCTATGTAATCTATTAATTCTTGTAGCTTCACTGGCATCTTCATCCCCTTCTTTTCTTAGTGAGGAAATTGCGTAATATCCATTGATATATTAAATTCTGTAAATCTAATTTCCAGTATTGGAGACTAGATAAGAATGTTTTCATTTTCATTAAGATAAATTAAAATTTTAAACGCAATTTCCTTAGCTATTATTACCAATTAATAACTTTTTAAAAGGCAACATAAAATTATGGCTTGTGACCTCTAATTTTAGTTGCCCATTTTATTATATGACCTTTAGCTTATATAAGCTAGTATTAAATTACTGGTTTGAATTAAAGTCTACATCTATTACTGTTCCTCGTTCTACCATCGTATTAGCCTCTGGATGCTGTGCCTGGGCTACACCACTACCATTAATCTTAAGTCTGAGTCCCAAATTGTTTAAAATACTATTTGCTTCTCTAATAGTTTTTCCAGCCAAATTTGGTACCATAACTGTTGAATCATTATTTTTTTCACTGGTATATAATAATATGATGGATTTTTCAGGTACGGCAGCGCCTGGCTTAGGGAACATATCTACCACAATAGCATTATCATTATTTACATCATCTGTTTCAACTCTGTGAAGCAAGTTACTTTGTGTTAAGACTTGTGAAGCCTCTTTAAGGGACATTTGTCTAACTTCTGGAACAATAATATCTGCCCTAACAAGGTTTTCGGCTTCTTCATCAGTATATTTTGGCTTAATATCTAAATATCTTAAACTTTCTTCTAAAATTTCCTTTGCAACAGGTGCGGCTGTTAAACTACCAAAGGTACTAAAGCCCATTGGTTCATCAACGATTACCAACACTGCCAATTCTGGATCATCACTTGGAGCGATTCCAATAAAGGATGCAACATAAAAACCCTGTGCATACACGCCACCCTTAACTTTTTGTGCAGTACCAGTTTTTCCACCTACACGATAACCTGGGATGTAAGCACTTTTTCCTGACCCTTCTGAAACAACTGACTCCATAATTTCTCTCATCTCTTGAGAGGTTTTTTGTGAAATAACCTGTCTAATCATGGTATCTTCAAACCTTTGAATTACCTTACCTTCATCATCTAGCAATTCTTTTACTATTTTTGGTTGCATTAATTTACCATCATTTGCAATAGCTGAAATTGCTGTAATTAACTGCATTGGTGTTACAGCAATACTTTGCCCAAAGGAAATTGTTGCTAATTCCACTGGACCTACTAATGACTCTGGATACATTTGAGAAGCAGCTTCTCCTGGTAAGTCAATTCCTGTTCTATTAGTAAAACCAAAGGCATCTAGATAATGATAGAAGGTTTTAAGGCCTAGTCTTTCTGCTAATGTTACAAAGATCGGGTTACATGAGTTCTGTACGGCTTCTGTTAAAGTTTGGTCTCCATGAGGATTATACCATCTCCAGCATCTAATTGTCCTTCCGGCAACATTAATTGTCCCAGATGAATAGAATTGACTTTGAGGAGTTGCAACCCCCTCTTCTAAGGCTGCTGCAGTTGTAATTAATTTAAAGGTAGACCCTGGTTCGTAGGTGTCATTAATGACGGGATTTCTCCACATATCAAACCACGCATTTAATTTTTCATCATTGTCCATGCCTTCTAGAGATCTTAATAGTTCTTCATCTAAAGGAACCCTTGGTTGATTAGGATCATAGTCAGGCTTTGATGCCATTGCTAGGATATCTCCAGTTTTGACCTCCATCACGATGGCTGTTACTCTGGCGGCTTGATTAATCTCCAGGGCATTTTCTACCGCCTTTTCAGCAAAGTGCTGGATAACCTCGTCTATGGTTAATACCACATTAAGACCATTCTCTGCGGGATGATATCTTTCTAGACTAAAGGCTAATTGTCGTCCTGCTCCATCTGTATTCTTAATCCATCTTCCGGGATACCCCTTTAAATACTTGTTGTATTCTAACTCTATTCCAGCCATTCCTTCATTGTCATCTGTTGTATGACCTAAAATGAAGGATGCAAAATTTCCGTATGGATAGTATCTCTTATTATCTTCTGCCAGCCACACTCCCTTAAGCCTTGCAGCTCTTATGGCATCGGCTAAATCAGCTTCCACCCATCGCTCAATTCTCACTAAGCTTTGATTTCTTTTACTTAAGTTTTCAACCACTTCTTCTTCATCTAAACTCAGTATTTCTGCCAATATCCTTCCAGTTTCCTCTGGATCTTCTACTTCCCTTGGCCTAGCCCAGACGGTATTTGTACTGGCACTTATGGCAAGTTCTTTTCCGTTTCTATCGAAAATAATCCCTCGTTTTGCCGGTATTGGTATATCCCTAGTTTGCTGTGCATTTGCCAATTCCTTATATCTTTCACCGTTTACAATTTGAATCCAACCTAAACGAATGATTAAAGCAAATATAACCACAGTTGTTGCTACAAAAATAAATAATAATCTTTTTTTACTGGATATACTAGGCTGAGACAAAAGCTTCTCCTCCTTTTTATTTATAAGTATTCTTTAAATATTAAGTATATTGCCTATTCTATTTAACATTTTAGATAAGGGATTAGTATTGCCAACCATGGGCTCTTCACCACTGGCATTTACACGCCTATTTATTTCTTGATTCATCATCGCAACGGTGGTTTGGTCGATCGAAACATAAAAGGTATCTTCTTGACTAGGGTAGTTCATACCTAGCCTTTCTGTTGCAGCTTCTTCTATTGCTCTAGATTTGGAAACCCGCTCCATTTCTATTTTAAGTTTCTCCCTTTGGTTCTCCATTTGATCTAACTGTTGATCTAGGCGATGAATTTGATGTTTTACTTCGGTTATAGCAGTATATCTTAATAATAACGGTAAACTCATTGCTAAAATAGTCATAATCCCTAATGTGGCCATCACCTTTTCAAGGCGATAGCTTTTTTGAGGTTTGATTTTTTTCTGTTTCTTCTTATCTAGATTTAGCTGTTGCTGTTCTTGTAACTGGTAATATTCTTTTCTTGCTACTTCCAAATTTATTCACCCTCTCTCTCTTTTAGAACCCTCTAATTAAACCAACTAAACCTTTTCTGCCACCCTCAATTTAGCACTTCTTGCTCTAGAATTAACCTCTAATTCTTCTTCCGTAGATACAATTGGCTTCCTAGTTATAATTTGTAATTTCTGTACACCACCGCATTTGCATATTGGAAACTGTTTTGGACAAACGCATGGATTTTGAAGTCTTCGAAAGGCATTTTTAACGATCCGATCCTCTAGGGAATGGAAGGTTATAATACAGATTCTGCCTCCTGGATTTAAGTACTTAACTGCTGCTGAGATTGTTTCTTCGATGATTTCCAACTCTTGGTTAACCTCTATTCTAATGGCTTGAAATGTTCTTTTTGCAGGGTGTCCGCCTTCTAGTCTTGCAGCTTTTGGAATTGCCTTTTTTATAATTTCAACCAATTGATGGGTAGTTTCAATTTCTTCTTCCTCCCGATGTTTCACAATAAAGCTAGCGATTCTCTTAGCCCATTTTTCTTCTCCATACTCTTTAATAATTCTGGCAAGCTCTGTTTCACTATATTCATTCACGATTTCCTTTGCCGAAAGGGGGTTTCTGTTGTCCATTCTCATATCTAATGGAGCGTCATGCATATAGGAGAAACCTCTTTCTGCTTCATCAAGTTGGTGGGATGAAACACCTAAGTCTAGTAATATCCCGTCAATCCCTTTTATATCTAATTCTTCTAATACTCCTTCTAAGTTTCTAAAGTTATTTCTAACCAGTTTAACCTTGTGTAAATGACCTTGTAATTTTTCTGTAGCAGCTTTAATGGCATTTTCATCTTGGTCTATCCCAATTAATAACCCATGATCATTTAATTGCTGTACAATATGACTTGAGTGGCCGCCACCACCGAGGGTGCCATCTACATAAATCCCATCACCCTTTATATTTAAATTTTCTATACACTCTTCTAGTAATACTGATACGTGCTTAAAGTTCATTTTCCATCACCTTTATCCCTATATTCCTAATTCTGCCATCTTTGAAGCTATCTCTTCATAGCTTAAATTTTCATCATTGTTATAATTGCTCCATAAGTTTTGACTCCAAACTTCTATTCTGGTTCCTACACCAATCATGACAGCCTCCTTTTCTAATTCAGCATATTCTCTTAAATTATTCGGAATCCTTATTCTGCCCTGATTATCTAATTCACATTCAGTAGCTCCAGAAAAGAAGAATCGTACAAAGGCTCTGGCGTCCCTATTAGTAAGGGGCAATTGTTTCAATTTATTCTCCATAATTTTCCATTCATTTTGTGAATAGACAAATAAACAGTTATCTAGTCCTTTGGTAAGGATAAAAGAATCTCCCAACTGCTCTCTAAATTTAGCAGGAACACTTACCCTGCCCTTTGAATCAATTGTATGGTTATACTCACCAAAAAACATTCTTCATCCCACCTTAGGGGTTTTTGTACCACTTCATACCACTTCATACCACTTTTCATATATTTCTCTTCTTTTTTTAAAAATCCTCCCTAAAATTTAAAATAAAAAATCTTTTTAATACTTTAGTACTACAGGGCTATAAGATTTTTTAATTAGCAAAATTTTGTCGAAATTTATCTACAAAAGTTTATTTATTAAATATTTTGTAATTTATTAAGTAAATTGGCTTTTTTATACTCTGAATAAGTGACATTTTATTACTCAAATGTTGAATCTTATCAATTCGAAGCAGAATTTTGAATGTAAATGCTCTAATCAGCATCGTTATAAATTAAGAATAGCTTACATTTGAAAAACTTCTCCATTAGTGTTCTATGGATTTAAAATCTACTGACAAAAACAAAAAAAAACTACCTTTGCAAAGGTAGTAATTATGGTATATCCACCAATTTAATGGTGCCTGTTATTCAGCTATTTTTCTGTAGTAAGCCACGATTAATGAGTCTAATTGAGTACTTAGATTATAGATTTCTTTATAATCTACCTGCTGATCAATTAGCTCGTTTAATCGTTTTTTTAATAATGCAATTTCTTGTTCCAGCATAACCTCACCCCAATAATCTTATCATTAGTGACTTTTTATATTATCAAATAAAACTATCTAGTTTGTCAAAGGGGATTTAATCATTTTTTTGATAACTTATCAAAGGAATTCTAGTTTTTTCTTTAAATTTCTCCATAATTATATAATAAAAGATATTTTTTCCTTTTTTTATAAATAGGATTTTCTACCTAACAGATATTTTCTCATTACAAGGGCACCCAAAATAATAGCTAGACTAATTACCTGGGCTGTCCTTAAGGGCCCTATCATTAAACTATCCGTTCTTAATCCTTCAATAAAAAATCTTGCAAAGGAATATAGGATTAGATATAAAAGAAAAATTTCTCCCTCAAATTTTTTCTTTTTAGTATAGTATAATAAAAAGAAAAATACGATAAAATTCCAAATTGACTCATATAAAAAAGTTGGATGTACCTTTACGCCATTAATCATTATACCCCAAGGTAAATCAGTAGGTCTACCATAGGCCTCTTGATTAATATAGTTGCCCCATCTACCAATTGCCTGTCCTAAAATAATACTTGGAGCTACAATATCTGCTAATTGCCAAAAACGAATTTTCTTATATCGACAAAAAAAGTATCCTGCCAAAACGCCACCAATGATTCCACCATGGATTGCTAAGCCCCCTTGTCGAATGTTTAAAATTTCTCTAGGAAATTGTCCATAGTAATCCCAATTAAAAGCCACATAGTATAGTCTTGTACCTATTACAGCTATTGGTACTGCAATAATAGCTAAATCAATTATTATGTCATCGGGTAAGTTTTCTTTTTTAGCTCTAGCTGTTGCCACAAGGACAGCCAATAGCATTCCTAGTCCAATTAAGATACCATACCAGCCCACCTCTATACCTAAAATTCTAAATGCAATTGGATCCATCGATATTCCTCCCTTAAAACTTATAGAAAACAATAAAATAATTATGATACAAAAAATAATTATTATACAAATTTTCTAATAAATATGTTGTTTTGATAGAGATTATCATTTGAAAAAATGATAGTTGCCGTTGCCAGCAACTATTTAATTATATTCAATTACTTGATTAAAGTCAAATTATGGTTTAATGATAGATAACACTTGCCGTTCTTCATCAAAATGTTTCATTAAATACTCATTAATATCCTCTATCGTTACATCCTTTAAAAGCTGAATGTAGTCAAAGTAATTAATATCTTTGAAATAATAGGAAACGAAGGAATTGCCAGTGTACTCCATCGAATTAAAATAGCTTAAGGCCTCACCAATCTGCTTTCTTTGTATTCTTTCAAAATCCCTCTTGTCTAACCCATTAACCTTCAGATGACTAATGTGCTCATCTACGAACTTTTTTACTAAATAAGGATCTGTAGACTCTCCACTTAAAATACTATGACCATAATCCACTTCGCTGATATAATCAGCACTAAAGTTATGATCCACTAGTCCTTCATCATATAGTCCCTCGAATAAGGTAGAGCTTTTACCAAAAACGATGTCTAATAACAACCTGATAATAATCTCTTTTTTCATCAACTCAGTACCCCTTATCCCAACATGGAAATCCTTATACCCTAAGTTAAATAGGGGAGTAGATACCGATAGTCTCTCTTCTACTAGGTTATTAGATATTTCATCGGGTTCTTTAGACATATGTCTTTCAATATTAACTGGTTCAGACACTTTAATATTCTCAAAATTTTTCTCTACTTCTTCAAAAACCTGATCTTTATCTAAGTCTCCAGCTATAAAAAGAACCATATTTGAGGGATGATAAAAGGTTTCATAACAGTTATATAAATCTTCTTTTGTTGTTCTTGTTATACTTTCGATAGTACCTGCTATATCATTTTTTACAGGATGAATTTGATACATCCCCTTCAAGAAATTAAAGAAGACCTTCCATTGTGGATTATCTTGGTACATTTTTATTTCTTGCCCTATAATCCCCTTTTCCTTTTCTACATTTTCATCGGTGAAATATGGATTTTGAACAAAATTAATTAGATAGCTTAAATTCTCATAAAAATAATCTGTACTTGTAAAGTAATAGGCTGTAATATTAAAATTTGTGAAGGCATTTACATTTGCTCCTAGGGCAGCAAAACGATCAAATACGTTTCCTTCAGGTTCTTCAAATAATTTATGCTCTAAGAAGTGGGCAATCCCTTCAGGCACTTCTACCATTGCACCATCCCTCTTGCTGAACTTAAGATCATTAGACCCAAATTTTGTAGAAAAGGATGCAAACTGTTTTGCATACCCCTTCTTCGGCAGAAAGAAAACCTCCAGTCCATTTTTTAATGTCTTTCTATAAACCTTTTCCTTTACTATTCCCCCATCTATCTCAACATAGTTCATTGCTATACCTCCTTTACTGTTGCCCATTTTCTAAAAAATAGATTGTATCCAGCAGAATTTTTTCTCCCACAGCTGCTACGTCCTCTTTCTTTACTGCTTCTATCGATTTAATTAATTCTTTAGGAGTTATATATTGATTTGTTATCACTTGCCCATAGTAAAAATCAGCGATTGAATTAACGTTATCTCCCATTTCTTTGACGGAATTGATCATCGCCTTTTTTGTATTTTCCAGTTCCTCGTCAGTTATATTTCCTTTTTTAATTTCCTCTAACTGCTGTTTAATTACTTCAACAGTCTCTTCATATTTAGTAAACTCTATCCCGCAACTTACCAACATGATTGATTTAAACTTTTCCATTCTTGAGTAGATATAGTAACATAAGCTTCTCTCTTCTCTAACTTTAAGGAATAATTTTGAATGGGCTCCACCACCTAATAGGTTTACGTATACCATAAGGGCTGGATATGTAGGGTCGTCATAGGAGATATTTGTTCTGAATCCCATAGTTAGCTTACCTTGATTAATCTCCATAGACTCTCTAACAAACTTAACTTCCTTCGGTTTAACCATAATTTCTTCCCTAGGAATTTCAATTATATCTTGTCTTTCAAACCTAAATTGATTTAATAATTCTTTTTTTATTACTTCTTTATCTATATTGCCTACCACAACTATATCCAAAGGACTTTTTGTGATTAGTTGTTGATAATATCTAAATAAATTTTCTTGATTTATACCCTCTAAATCGTCAATTTTTCCGTACTCATAAAGTCTAAAATTTTCATTTTCACACATTTCTTCGATACAACGCTCTACTGCATATCTATTTTTATCATTTACCCTCGCTTTTATTTTTTTCTCAAGATTTGCCTTTTCCTGTTGTAAATATTCCTTTTTAAAAAATCCATCTATCCTATAGGGCTTATAGATCAATTCATTTAATAGATTAACTGAGTCTTTTAAAAGCCTTTGATCATCTACAAACCTTAAATCTGCAATTCCTAAAGAAAAATCAATTATTTGACTTTCTCCCTTTTTAATAACCTGTCCATCTAAGTAAGCACCGTATAGATATTCTAGTTCTCTTGATAATTTTTTTGATGTTTCAAAACCTTCTGTTCCCCTCTGTAATATCTTAGGTAATAAAGCATTATAGGTTACTTCATCTTGAGTTAAAGGTCTTCTAAAATAAAATTTAATTAAATTAGTCTTAAACTTATCCTCATGTAGTGTATGTAAAGTAACCCCTGTAGCGATTTCCTCCCTCGAATGATTCTTCATTAAATCTTCCCTCCTTGATTTATTAACAATTAATCATTTTTCCTATTATTTCAATAGTATGCTACACTTGCCTTTTTATAATTCCCTATTTCTTATTTGATTAAGCTAAATATCAGTAAAAATTATAAGAGAAATGATATCTTTCTATGTCCAGTAAAAATAAGATACGGTTTTTTATTTTCATTATCTCTTGATAACTGTTTCCATTTACCCTTCTGATTAAATAACTTATCATATAGCCAAAATCTAAAATTAATTGTATTTTTTTTAAATCAGTATAATCTTTATCTTCTGTATAAATATCCATAAAATATGTTAACTTTACTGTTCAAAAAATGAATAAAGATGGATCTAATTTTCCATCTTTACTCATCTTTGATATGTTATTTTATGCTCCTGGAGTTATTCTTCTAACGATATCTTCTATTTCTCTGCCAAATCCACTAAGAGGTCTTCCTCTACCAGTTTCCCTTACAATACTTTCGATACTATCAAAAATCTCTGGGTCAGCAGAAACAGAAACTCGATCAATTTCTCGGTCTGTTCTTCTAACAACGTCTTCTATCTTTCTTTTTGTCTCAGTTGTCATTTCGCCTTCTATGTCGGGGGATAAATCTACTCCTACTAAAGCTAAATTATCGGATATAACAACTGTCGCACTTCTTACTTCTTCTAAACGAACAACTTCATTTACTATGTTATCTGCTCTAATTGTAAGATCTTGCCCTAGCATATCCCGATTAGTTTGATTCTGTGGATTTTCAGGAGTAGCTGGATTAACTGGATCTTGCACCCTTTGGTCTGGAACAACTGGATCTTGTGGTACTGGTCTTGGGGCTGGACGACAACCTGTTGCCAAAAGTATTACTAACAAACAACAACCTAGTACTTTAAATAATTTTTTTGACATTTTACCACCTCCTAAACTTATTTTGTCACTTACTTTCATTTTTATTACAGTCTGTTAATAGTAGATTGTCCACTTTATTCCTATTTGAAGATACCAGATTCAAACTTTTAGTTTTTAGTTAAAACTAAAATTAATTATTTGAAATTGAATACAGGTTTAATGATAAATAGTATTTTTGTACATACTATAGCTAAGAAACCTTTTAGATAGGAGGTAATTAAACTTGTTAGATATTTTAATTATTAATCGTTTGTTTTACTACATTAAACGCAAATTTTATTATATGAAACTATGCTTATTTATTTTGCCGGTTCTATTACCATTGATATTAATATTTTGCTTAAGAAAAGTGTTTATTAATTTTATATTTATCAGTCAACCTAAAGCTGGCAATAAATAATGCTGGCTTCTTTGTTGCCTATTGTTACAGGATAAGGTATAATTTTACTTGTGTGCAAGTTTAGAAACTATAAATTGATTTTATATAAGAGAGGAAGATTTAAATGAAGTTGGGCATCGTCGGTTTACCAAATGTAGGTAAAAGTACATTATTTAACGCCATAACACAAGCAGGTGCAGAATCGGCTAATTATCCTTTTTGTACAATTGAACCAAATGTAGGTGTGGTTGCAGTTCCTGATCACAGATTAAATGTTTTAAGAGATCTTTATCAGTCAGAAAAGGTAATACCTGCAGCAATTGAATTCTATGACATTGCAGGTTTAGTAAGGGGCGCAAGTAAAGGTGAAGGTCTTGGTAATAAATTCTTATCTCATATTAGAGAAGTTTCTTCTATTTTACACGTAGTGAGATGTTTTGAAGATTCTAATATTACCCATGTTGATGGTAACGTTAATCCTTTAAGAGATATTGAAACAATTAACCTTGAGCTTGTTTTTTCAGATTTGGAAATGGTTGAAAAACGTATTCAAAAACAGGAAAAGTTAGCTAAGAGCGATAAATCATTATTACCAGAAGTGGACCTATTAAAAAGAATTAAAGAAACCCTTGAAGAGGGTAAATCTGTTCGTACATTAGATTTAACTGATGAAGAAAATAAAATGATTAAGGATTTTAATTTACTTTCCTCAAAACCTATCATTTATGTTACCAATGTTGACGAAAATGATATTCATAACCTTGGTGCAGATAATCCTCATGTTGCAAAGGTAAAAGAGTTAGCTGCAACTGAAAATGCAGAGGTTGTTACTATATGTGCAAAAATTGAAGCTGAAATCTCTGAGCTTGAAGAAGATGAAAAACAATTATTTTTAGAGGAGTTAGGGTTAAAAGAATCTGGTCTTGATCGTTTAATCAAAGCCTCCTACTCTCTATTAGGTTTAATCAGTTATTTAACGGCTGGACCTAAGGAAGTTCGTGCATGGACAATTAAAAATGGTCTAAAGGCCCCTCAAGCTGCTGGTAAGATCCATACTGATTTTGAAAGAGGTTTTATAAGAGCTGAGATTGTTGCTTATGACGATCTTATTAGTTCTGGCTCCTATTCAGCTGCTAAAGAAAAAGGGTTGGTTAGATTAGAGGGTAAAGAGTATATTGTTAAAGATGGAGATGTTATCTTATTTAGATTTAACGTATAGAAATTAAGTAAACTTTCTTTATAATTAGAATTACCTGCTTACCTTTATTGTTGGAGTAGCAAATCGTAGTGGAATTAATAGCGTCAATCTTATAGATTGACGCTATTTTTTTACTTTTTTATCAATAAAGCCCCCCATATAGACAGTATCAACTGTTAATACGGGGAGCCCCTATAGGTATACCATTCGCCTTTGGGCAAGATATATAACTATACAGTATTCTGTATGCATAAAAGATAAAATAAAAATCCTTCTAGTATATATTTTTATACTATTCAGGTGTTAAAATTCTATGACATATATTATCTTAAAGCTATGGTACATATTATTCTTTAATTAGTTCAACCATATCTCCATTTTTAAGACCAGCAGCGTTACCCTCGTCAATGTCAACATGCATTTCTAATCCATAAGAAGGATGCACTCTTACTAAAACATTATTAAAAATAAGTCCTCTCTCACCAGAGGTTTTAATCATTACTCTTTCATTATCCTTAACCTGAAAATCTGCAGCATCATCAGTATGCATATGAATATGTCTAGAAGCAATAATAACCCCTTCAGCCAATTCAACTTCGCCTTTAGGTCCTACAATTTTAACACCTGGGCTACCAGCAAGATCTCCTGAATCTCTAACCGGTGGTTTAATACCAAGAACAAAACTATCTGTTAATGATATTTCAATTTGAGTTTGTTTTCGAGCAGGTCCAAGAACACGAACTCCCTTTAATATTCCCTTAGGTCCAACAACATCAACCTTTTCATTTGTTGCATATTGTCCAGGTTGTGATAAATCTTTAAATTTTGTCAGTTGATAACCTTCACCATAAAGTACTTCAATATCTTTTTCACTTAAATGAATATGACGATTAGACATAGCTATTGGAAGCATTTTCTTCATTACTCATTCTCCTCCTTTTACTTATAACTGTAATTTCTTTTCCTGATAAATAGCATCCTGTTTATTATACTGCTTTTTTGTAGAAAAATCAATTTTCTGTTCATAAAAATCACGGTTGACTTTTAATTTAGTTGCAATTTGAATTATACTAATTTAATAGGTTTGTTCAGAATTTATAGCAGTTTTATTATTTAGTTTGTTATTGATCTTATACACAACTTATCCTTTATAATTCTTTAAGTTTCTTATTTAAATTTTCCCATGCTTCTTCTTCATTATCTCTTCTGTTAAAAAGGCCCATTGTAATGATCATTAGAGTTAAAAATAAAGTTATACTTGCTACAACCATATAATAGACGGGGTAGGGAGTATAGTAGGCTGTACCTATCAAAAACAAACTTAGTATAAAATAACTCCTAGATTTCTTATTGGCTAACAATGACTTTTTATATTTTCCCCATACTGCTTCTCTTCGACTGATTTTGTTTTCTACTAATTCATCAATTTCTTCTTCAGTAGGAAACATATTATTTTTCTCGATTAAATTCATCATTAATTCTTTATTCAATAGCAGAATCTTATACTTTTCTTCAATCTCTCTTATATATTGATAACAGTCTTTTGTAAAGTCAGATGTGGTTAATAAAATTCCTTTCTTACAACCTTCAGTAATCAACTCTCCGATAAACTCCTTTAAATCCTTCAATTCTACATAAAGTTCACTTTTATAAATAAAGGTTGAAATTAATAGCTTTTCATTATTATAGTTTCCAGCTATCGTTATGGTATTATGATTATTCCATTGATGACTAAGGTTTGAAAATCCAGCCTTATCAAAAATCTCAGTTATATAATTTCTTAACTCTTCTACTGTATTATTCATAATTTCTTGATAAATTTTTTGACTTGCTATTAGCCTTCTTTTTTGATTTTTCAGTGTTTCTAGTTTTTTATTTCTTATCCTAATGGTAATTAAGTGATATATTGTAACAGCCACTACAGTGATTGTTATTGCTATTGTAATTCTACTGGTTTGCATAAAAGTGATGATAAAGATTAGAAAAAATGCTACCATTCGACTAATAATAAAATCTAAGATCTTTGCTGCATCTCCCCTAGTATCTTCTTTATTGCTCATATAATAACTACGAAACCTTCTGCTTTCACCTCTATTTTCTTTATACCCTCTAATTTGATTAATAAAGAACTGAAATAACAAATTTGTTTTACTCATTATTTTCCCTCCTTTTACTATTTATACTCTTGCCATAATTAAAGAACTTATACAATATTGATTACCGTTTACTTCAGCTCCTTTTATTTCTTCGATGCTAGTAAAATGAAAAAAATCGTGACATAAAAAAAGGAACCTATTAGATTCCTAAACTTAAAACTATCGTATAAATAATAAATTATGCATCTAATAGATCTCTTCTATTGTGCTGATTAAGTTATCGATACCAATTTCATCTATATTAATCATTTTTACAAATTCATTATTAGCTGGAACTTCTAGACGACCTGACATGTTATGGGCAATGTAGTCATTATTTTGACTGGAGTATATGATTACATCAATTGGCAAACTACTATCGTCTATCGTTGTTACTGGATAACCCTCTTTTTTTAGTAGGGCAGCAACTTGATGTAGACCTTCTTGTACTGCGACAATTCTTTTATTCATAAATACCACCTCCCATATTAGATTGTGTATATTCCAGTTATTTATTCAAGTAAACAGAAAAAAAAGTCCCCCTTATGGAAGACTTTAAATTAAATTAACCCATGGCTCTTTCGAGCTTATCTAAATGTTGTAGCGGGAAGTGCTTTAATAATTCTTTAAATTGGTCAACTGTTAAACCTTGTGTAGTAGTATAAATCTCTATCTTACCATCTACATCTGCTTGCATAAACCGTTGTTTTACTTCTTCAAAATTCATATTCATTTTCATACCTCCTATATGGCTTTATTAATATTATGTTATAATCGGAGGTGTTCTATTCAAAAGGAACAGGATTCCTTTTATTCTTTTATCATTGCAATGTAAGGTAAGTTTCTATATTTTTCAGCATAATCAATACCATAACCTACAATAAAAGCATCAGGAATTTGAAATCCAACATAATCAATATGTAAATCACATTTTCTTCTAGAAGGTTTATCTAATAATGTGCAAATTTTTAAACTTGCAATCTTTCTAGATTTTAAATTCTCTGTTAAATACTTTAAAGTCAAACCCGTATCTACAATATCTTCAATAATCAAAATGTGCTTTCCCTCTATTTCTAAATCTAAGTCCTTTAATATTCTGACTACTCCAGAACTTTCAGTAGAGTTTCCATAACTAGAGACAGCCATAAAATCAATATACAGTGGTAAGTCAACTTTTCTTATTAAATCACTTAGGAACATATTTGCTCCCTTTAATACGCCTATTACTACGATTTCATCATCACTGTTATAATCATTAGTTATTTTTTTCCCTAACTCTTCAACTTTATCTGCAATCATTTCTTGAGAAAATAGAACCTTATCAATTTCTTTACTCATATACGATCACTCCTTATGTTCATGATAGGTTCATTATAACATATAGCCTGCAACATCTGAATAATTTCAGCTAAATTAAATTAATAATTCGTCATTTTATTAAGATAGCCTACTTTTTTTGAAATTCCACATACTTTAAATCGGATTCTAGATAACGTGCCATAGCGTAAATTGCATCAGAAAGCCTATTTACATACTTAACTAAAAGATCTCCAACATTCTCTACTTTTTTAAGACTTAAAATTCTTCTTTCTGCTCTTCTGCAAACTGTTCTAGCAACATGTAGGCTTGCTGAGCCTTTATTTGTACCTGGAATAATAAACTTATTTATTTGGTCTACCTTAGATATATATTCATCAATGATGACTTCTAAAGCATGAATATGTTCTTCATTAATTTTTTCGGGAAACTGATCACTATTTACCGTAGCCAACTCTCCAGCTACATCAAATAACTCCCTTTGTATTCTATAAATTAGATCACAAATTTTTTCATCTTCAATAAAGTTTCTAGCAAATCCCAGCATCGAATTTAATTCATCAATTGTACCATAACTCTCTACTCTAATATCATCTTTAGAGATTCTTGTACCATCATATAAACTAGTCTCACCTCGATCTCCCGTTTTTGTATAAATTTTCATAGCTTCGCCTCCTTTATAATAGACAGATTCTATTTTTATTGTACCCATTTTACATTATATACTTAACCAAATCTTAATAGAATTAAACAATAGTCACTAATATAGAGGAATGACTGATAATTATACCAAAAGCTATTGTGTTTTATTACAAATATGATATAATTATATTACAATTATTAAATAAAAAGCAAAAAAATAAGGGCGATGCCCTTATTTTTACACTGTAGCTGGCTTTAAGTTTCCTGCAAAATGACATGCAACAAATTTTTCATTACCCATGTCTTGTAATTCAGGAGTTTTAGCTTTACAAATATCTTGTCTGTACCTACATCTTCCATAGAATCGGCATCCTTCTGGTGGGTTAACTGGACTTGGAACGTCTCCCTCAAGAATAACTCTGTCTCTTTTAATATCGATTCTAGGAACAGGTATTGCCGATAACAAAGCTTGTGTATATGGATGTAGTGGATTTTTAAACATTGAATTGTAGTCTGATAATTCCACTACTTTTCCTAAATACATAACAGCGATACGATCACTTACATGCTTAACAACACTTAAGTCGTGAGAAATAAATAGATAAGTTAATCCAAATTCATCCTGAAGATCTGCCATTAGATTTAGAATCTGTGCTTGGATAGAAACGTCAAGAGCTGAAACTGGCTCATCTTGAACTATAAATTTAGGTTTTAGAGCTAATGCCCTTGCAATACCAATTCTTTGTCTTCTACCGCCATCTAACTCATGGGGATAAACATTCATTAATCTTTCCGCTAACCCTACAGTATCCATTAATTCTGTAACGCGCTTATTCATATCTTGTCTATTACTAAAAACCTTATTAACAAGTAATGGCTCAGCTATAATTTCAGAAACACTCATTCTGGGATTTAATGATGCAAATGGATCTTGGAAAACGATTTGCATTTCTTTTCTCATTTGACGCATCTGATCTTTATTATACTGTAAAATATTTTTACCTTCGAATATAATCTCACCGTCAGTTGCTTCTAATAATCTTAATACAACTCTACCTGTTGTAGATTTACCACAGCCAGACTCACCTACAAGTCCTAATGTCTCACCTTTGTTAATATAAAAGTCTACACCGTCAACGGCGTGAAGTAGTCCTTTTTTTGTTTTAAAGTGTTTTTTTAGATTTTTAACATCCAATAATCTTTCTTGCATAGTTTCACCTCCGGTTTTCTATTTTACACCATCTTCAAACAATAGGCATTTTACAAAATGTCCTGGTTCAATTTCTGTATTTAGAGGTTTTCTTTCAGAACAAATACTCATTGCCTTAGGGCATCTTGGATGGAATGGGCATCCTGATGGAAGATCCGTTGGATCTGGCATAAGGCCCTTAATTGGCTTTAAACGATCCTCATCATCATTAATATCAGGAATTGATCCGAATAACCCTATTGTATAAGGATGTTTAGGTGAAGTATAAAGTCTCTTTACATCAGTATACTCAATAACATTACCAGCATACATAATCGCTACTTTATCACAAACCTCTGCAACTACCCCTAAGTCATGGGTAATCATAATCATTGAAGTTTTAAATTCTTTCTTTAAATTCTTCATTAAATCTAGAACCTGAGCTTGAATGGTTACATCTAAAGCTGTAGTAGGCTCATCTGCAATTAGTAGTTGTGGATTACATGCTAAAGCGATAGCAATAACTACCCTTTGTCTCATACCACCACTAAATTGGTGGGGATAATCTTTGTGTCTCTCGCCTGGAATTCCTACCTTCTCTAGCATTGCCATAGATCTTTCAATTGCTTCTTTTGCATTAACACTTTGGTGTAGCTTAATTACCTCTGCTATCTGTTCTCCTACAGTCATAACTGGGTTTAAAGACGTCATAGGATCTTGGAAGATCATAGAGATTTTATTCCCTCTGATTTTTCTAATTTCTACTGGTGTTTTACCAATTAAGTTTTCACCTTCAAAGAAAATCTCTCCTCCAATAATCTTACCAGGAGGATTTGGTACCAATTGCATAATTCCAAGGGCCGTTGTTGTTTTACCGGCACCAGTTTCTCCAACCAGTCCTAATGTTTCTCCCGTTCCAATCTCTAAGTTCATATCTTCTACTGCTTTTACAGTTCCATCATTTGTAATATAATGAATAGATAAGTTTTTTATTTCTAACAAATGCTTATTTTCACTCATCTTGTCACACTCCTATCCTAATTACTTTAGCTTTTTAGTCTAGGGTCAAGTGCATCTCTTAATCCGTCACCTAGAAGGTTTAAAGCGAATATGGTGATCATAATAGCAACACCTGGGAATGTTGTCATGTGCCAGTAATCACGAATATAATCTCTACCAGTTGAAAGCATTGCACCCCATTCTGGTATTGGAGGTTGAATCCCTAATCCAATAAAGCTTAGACCAGCAGTTGAAAGAATTGCCCCTGCAACCCCCATTGTTGCTTGAACAATGATTGGTGCCATAGAATTTGGGATAATATGTTTAGAGATAATTCTAAAATCATTTGCACCTACAGCTTTTGCAGCTTCAATAAACTCTTGCTCTCTAATAGATAAAACTGAAGCCCGTACAATTCTAGCAAAACCTGGAATACCACCTATACCAACGGCAATCATTACGTTTCTAAGTTCTGGCCCTAAGGCTGCAACAATTGAAATTGCTAGTATAATCCCTGGAATCGCCAGTAGAATATCCATCATCCGCATGATTACGTTATCAAGTTTACCTCCATAGTAACCTGCTACGGCTCCAAGACTTCCTCCACATAGGGCTGCAATGGCAACCGAGATAATACCTACTCTAAGGGATATACGTGATCCATATACAATACGACTGAAAATATCTCTACCAAAGTTATCAGTACCAAATAAATGTTCGCTACTTGGTGACTTAAATCTATTTGTTAAAACCTGTTCGTCATAGCCATAAGGAGCAATAAAATCAGCAAATATTGCACTGAAAATTAAAATTAGCATAATTGCAAGCCCTACCATTGCGGCTTTGTTTTTCACAAGTCTTCTCCATACTTCTAGCCATTGGCTCTTCTTTTTCTTAGGAGCTTTTGGGACTGAAGGTTGTACTTCTTCCTTTTGTAATTTAACATTTGACATATGCCTACCTCCTTTACAGATTAATTAAATTATTTGTATTGAGCTTTAATTCTTGGGTCAATGAAGGCATATAATATATCTACCAACAGATTTACTAAACTGAAGGATAATGCTATAAATAATACCCCTCCCTGAACAACGGGGTAGTCTCTTTGTCTAATAGCTTGGATCATTAATGAACCAACCCCTGGAATCGAGAAGATAGATTCTGTTAGAACTGCTCCACCTAATAGTCCACCAAAGGATAAACCAATTACTGTAACAACTGGGATTAAAGCATTTTTTAAGGCATGTTGGTTGATAACAACTGATTCAACCTGGCCTTTTGCTCTAGCTGTACGAATATAATCTTGACGGATAACCTCAAGCATACTAGAACGGGTCATACGGGTAATCTGTGCAGCTGAACTAGTTCCCAATGTTATTGCAGGTAACACAATATGTTTCCATGTAGTAAATCCTGATGCAGGGAACCACCTTAAGTTTAACGCGAAAATAATAATCATCATAAGTCCTTGCCAGAAGTTTGGCATCGAAACCCCTACTAAGGCTAATACCATAGAAACGTTATCAAATAATGAATATTGCTTTGTAGCCGATATTATTCCCGTAGGTATACCTATCACAATGGAAACGATTACGCCCCATGTTGCTAGTTTCAATGTAGTAGGAAAACGATCTATAATCATAGTAGCAACAGGTCTTCTTTGGGTATACGAACGTCCGAAATCTCCCCTTGCAACATTAGTTACATAGCGACCAAATTGCATTAAGAATGGATCATTTAGTCCCATATCCTCTCTAAGTCTTTGAACTGCATCTTCCGGTGCGGATTCCCCCAACATAATTCTTGCAGGATCACCAGGAGTAAAATACATCATTGTGAAAACGATAAAGGTTACCCCTATCATTACTGGTAACATCAACAATAGACGTCTAAAAATATAACGATGCATAGATGTTCCTCCTTCCTTATTTTGCTACTTACTATTACATTAATATAGGGTCATATTCCATGACCCTATATTAATGTTAAAAATTAAATATTAGTTAATTAATAACTATTTGAAAGATACGTTATAGAAGATATGGTGACCAGCTGGGTGTAAGCTTAATCCAGAAATATTGTTTCTGATACCCACTAGGTTTTCATTATCTTGAACGAAGATCCATGGAGCTTCATCTCTAATGATTTCTTGTGCTTCTTTATACAATCTTTCTCTTTCAGCAGGATCTGCAGTTCTTCTTGCTGAGTCTAATAACTCATCAACTTTTGGATTTGAATAGAAAGTTCTGTTACCAGCAGGTCCATGTTGAGTTGAATGGAATAATGCATATAATCCGTAGTCTGGATCTCCAGTTACAGTAGTCCATCCAAGAATGAACATATCATGTTCACCTTTAGATGTATTTTCTAAATATGCACCCCACTCAAGAACTTGAACATCTGTAGTAATGTTGATTTGTTGTAATTGATTTTGAAGGATTTCAGCGATGTCCATTCTTTGTCTATTTCCATCGTTAACCCAGATAGTAGTGCTAAATCCGTTTTCTAATCCAGCTTCCTTCATTAATTCTTTTGCCTTTTCAACATTGTAACCATATTGCTCTAAACCAGTATGGGCAGCAAATACACTTGGTCCTAAAGCTCCAGCAGCTGGAGATCCAACACCTTGATATACTGCTTCAACGATAGTGTCAACATCAAGGGCATAGTTAATAGCTTGACGTACTCTTACATCATCAAATGGAGCTTTGGTTAAGTTGAATCCAATATAGTTGTTACCTAAGCTTGGGTCTCTTAATAAAATTAAGTCGCTGTTATCTTCAATTCTCTTGATTTCGTTTGGAGTAACATTGTTAGCTATATCAATAGAACCAATTTCTAATTCGATAGTTCTATTAGTTGCTTCTGAGATCGCCTTAAATGTCATCGTTTTAAATTCTGGCTTAACAGAATGATGATCGTCGAATCTTGTCAATTCAATAAACTCTCCGTTACTCCAGTTTGCTAACATGAAAGGACCTGTTCCTACTGGATGTTGACCATAGTCATCACCTTTTTCTGTAACAGCCTTTTCATTTAACATTCCAGATGCTCCGTGGGCTAAATGAGCTAATAAAGGAGCAAATGGCTCAGAAGTACCAATTCTAATAGTGTAATCATCAATGATTTCGATAGCTTCACTATTGATAGGTCCAACGATATGACCAATATGATCAGACTTTAATGCTCTTAAAAGAGTAAATTCTACATCTTTAGCTGTAAAGTCTTCACCGTTATGGAACTTAACGCCTTCTCTTAATTTAAATTCAAAAGTAAGGTCATCAATTTTTTCCCAAGATGTTGCTAAACCTGGTTTTAAATCCATGTTTTCATCTTGAACAACTAATGTTTCATAAATTTGCTTCATTACTAAAGCTGAAGAAGCATCATTTGTTCCATGTGGGTCAAGTGAAACAGCATCAGAAGGTGATGCAATAATTAACTCGTCCTTAGCTACAGATGGCTTATCATCTCCTGTAACAGGTGCATCAGTTGTTGAGCCACACCCAACTGCTACTAAAACTACTACTAACATTAAGCTTAATAATGCTAGCATTTTTCTGTTTTTCTTCATTGTATTTCCCCCTTTTATTTATTTTCTTTGCCAGTGGCAAAAGATTATATCTTATAAGATGTATAACTTCTTTTGAAGTTTGTACATTTATAAATTATATGAATATTATATAATCAATTGAATTGTTAGACAAGGAAAATGAATGAATATGAAATTTATTTAACATTTACATTTCTGTATCTTCCAAAACTTAACAATTTTCAGATAATTTTACAGGAATAAATATCCATATTTTTTTCTACATATTATATATTATATTTTTAATCATAACAACTTTACAAAGCCATAAAAAAAAGAGGGAAAAAAATTCCCCCTTATCCTAATACTTATTTAAAAATTAATTGAAACATGATCATGACGATTATAATGCCACCGAATATAAAAACAATATAGGGTAATAGGACTTGAAAAATTGCAATGATGAATGCTACTATATCAGTCCAGTCAAACTCGATGTCATCCTTAGGTGTCTGAAACTCAGACTGTTGAGATATTCCCTGCTGTCTCTTCTCTTCCAACATACGTATCACCCCTTATTTTATTCTACTTAACCAAGTGACAAGCTACAAAGTGTCCTGGTGCTGCCTCTTTAAACTCTGGAACTTCTGCTTTACATTGTTCCATTACATGAGGGCATCTAGTATGGAATCGACAACCTGATGGTGGATTTGCAGGACTTGGTATGTCTCCCTTCAAAATGATACGTTTCCTTCTATTCCTTGGATCTGGAAGTGGAATAGCTGATAATAGGGCTTGTGTATATGGATGTAGTGGATTTTTATACAATTCTTCTTTTGGTGCTAATTCCACCATCGAACCTAAATACATAACGCCTATTCGATCACTAATATGCTTAACTACACTTAAGTCATGGGAAATAAACAGATAGGTTAGTCCCATTTCATCTTGTAAATCCATTAACAGGTTAAGAACTTGAGACTGAATCGATACATCTAGTGCCGAAACTGGCTCATCACAAACAACAAACTTTGGATTTAACGCCAGAGCTCTTGCTATACCAATTCTTTGTCTTTGTCCACCACTAAATTCATGGGGGTAACGACGAATATGATAAGGTGCAAGTCCGCATCTTTCTATAATATCTTTTACCATCTCTACATTCTTTTCGCCCCTTGCAATTCCATGTTCGCTAAGGGCCTCTCCAACAATTTCACCAACTGTCATTCGTGGGTTTAACGAACTGTAGGGGTCCTGGAATACGATTTGCATTTCTGTACGAAGGTTTCTTAGCTCTTCCTTTGACATTCCATATACAGATCTGCCCTTATAGAAAACATCCCCTTCAGTTTTTTCCAATAGTCTTAATAGAGTTCTTCCTGTTGTAGACTTTCCGCAACCAGATTCACCTACGATTCCTAATGTTTCCCCTTCTTTGATTGTAAAGGATATATTTTCAACAGCACGAACATAGTTAACTGTCCTCTTTAATATTCCAGACTTGATGGGGAAGTATTTTTTTAGGTTTTCAACAACTATTAAATCATTTTTTTCTGCAATAATTTCACTCATTACTTCGCCCCCTCCTTTTTAGTATGAAGCCAGCATCTAACTTTACGCTCTCCACCAATACTTTCTAGTGGTGGCATTTCTTCTCTACAAATATCCATTACATGGGGGCATCTTGGATTAAATGCACAGCCTGGAGGTATAGCTAATGGATTAGGCACACTACCTGGAATAACTTCTAAACGATCTGCAGTTCTCTGTAGATTTGGTTTAGAATTTAATAATCCAACTGTATATGGATGCTTTGGTGCTTCAAATAAATCATATACATTCGCTTCCTCTACTACCCTACCAGCGTACATTACGATAATATAATCAGCCATCTCCGCTACAACTCCAAGGTCATGGGTTATTAGCATAATAGCAGTATTAAGCTTTTCTTTAAGTTCTTTCATTAGTTCAAGAATTTGGGCCTGTATAGTAACATCTAAGGCTGTGGTTGGCTCATCTGCAATTAAGAGTTTAGGATTACAAGATAATGCCATTGCAATCATTACTCTTTGTCTCATTCCTCCACTAAATTGGTGGGGGTAATCATCAACTATTTCTGCAGCTCTTGGGATACCAACTAGATTTAGCATCTCTATACACTTTTCTCTGGCGGCCTTCTTGTCTAATTTTTGATGAAGCATAATGGCTTCCATTATTTGAGACCCTATTGTAAAAACAGGGTTTAAAGATGTCATCGGTTCTTGAAAAATCATTGCAATATCATTACCGCGGATTTTTCTCATTTCTGCTTCAGATAGTGTTAATAGGTTTCGATCATCAAAAGTAATTTGACCATCAACAATTTTCCCAGGAGGATTTGGAATCAATCTCATAACAGACATGGAGGTAATACTCTTACCACATCCTGACTCACCAACAATCCCAAGAGTTTGCCCTGGTTTGAGACTAAAATCTACACCGTCCACCGCAGGTATTATACCGTCTTCTGTATAGAAGTGAGTTCGTAAATTTTTTACTTCTAATAAATTCTTCATAGTCACACCTCCAGCTATTGTTTCAGTCTTGGGTCAAGGGCATCACGCAATCCATCACCAAGTAGATTTAGACTTATTACCACAATAAATATAGCTAACCCTGGAGGAATCCATAACCACCATCTAAACCTTAAAGTAAACTGATTTTCTGCACTTCTAAGCATATTACCCCATGTTGGAGTTGGCGGTGCTACCCCTAAACCTAAATAACTTAGGGCGGATTCTGTCAGAATTGCTGCTGCGATTCCGATTGTTGCAGAAACAATAATTGAAGCCATTGTATTAGGTAATAAATGCTTCATAATTTTTCTAAAGTCACTAATACCTAAAGCCGTAGCAGCTTCCATAAATTCTCTTTCCCTCAAGGATAAGATTTCACCACGAACGATTCTTGCAATCCCTGGCCAACCTAGTAAACCTATTACAAGCATTACGTTATAAATACTTGGACCTAATAAGGCAACTACTGTAATGGCTATTGGTAAAAATGGAAAACAAGAGAATATATCTGCTAACCTCATAATGAAGTTGTCTACTCTTTTACCATAAAAACCAGCAATTCCACCTAAAGTTACACCAATTAATAAACGTATACTTGTTGATACTAGACCAACCGTTAAAGAAATTCTTCCTCCATAAAATAATCTTGTTAGATAGTCACGACCTAAGTCGTCTGTTCCTAATAGATTTACATTGTCTGGTGCAGCATTGGTCTTTGCCATATTTACTGCACTGGGGCTGTGGGGTGTTAAGTATGGTGCAAATATTGCCAATAGGGCTACTACTATGATTGTCGCTAATCCCACCATTGCTAACTTATTCTTAAGCAATCTCTTCCAGATGATTTTCCAAGGACCCATTACATCTTCTTTTTTAGCACCTGCATTGGGGTCGACTTGTTGTTTCTTCTTTTTATCTTCTTTAATCATTTTTTTTGCCCCCCCTTTTAGTCATAACGAATTCTTGGATCAACAAATGCATAGGATATATCGGCTAGCAGGTTACCTGTTAACGTCAATAGAGCTAAGAACATGTTGATTCCTAATAACAGTGGATAGTCTCTTTGAATTACCGAGTTAAACTGCATTCTTCCCATTCCTGGCCAAACAAACATAATTTCAATGATTACTGCGCCAGAGAATAGTGTCGGTAATGAAAAACCAAGTAATGTTATAACTGGGATTAGTGCATTTCTTAAAGCATGTTTATAGATTACTACCTTTTCCTTTAATCCCTTTGCTCTTGCTGTTCTAATATAGTCTTGACGAATTACCTCAAGCATACTAGAACGGGTATATCTCATTAAACTTCCTGCCCCTGTTAATCCTAATACTGCAAGGGGTAAAATCATATGCCTTGCACGATCTATTATATTGTAAGGGAAGGCATAGATAATCCCAGGAGATTGAGCTCCAGAAATCGGCAACCATTTCAGGTGAATTCCAAAAAATCTAATCATTAGTAGTGCAAAGAAGAATGATGGTATCGAAATACCCATTAATGCAAATATTGTACCTGCGTAATCAAATATAGAATACTGTTTTGTAGCTGAAATTACCCCTATTGGTATGGCAATTAATAAACTTAAAAATAATGACCCAAAAGCTAATTGGAAGGTCGTCCACATTCTTTCTTGTATTAATACAGAAACTGGCTGTCTTAGTTGAATTGATCGACCAAAATTTCCCCTTAACATATTTGTTAACCAATCAAAATACTGTTCGTAAGCAGGTCTATCAAAACCATATGCTTCCTGTAGTTGTTGAATTTGTTCGGGTGTCATATTTGGATCTGAGAATAACGATGCTAAAGGATTTCCTGGTGCAAAATGAAATATAGTGAACAGTAAAATACTAACTCCAATGAGAATTGGTATTTGCTGTATTAGTCGTCTTATAATGTACTTACCCAAGTCCATTCCTCCTTATCAAGTATTAATCAAGCATATAGCCCAGTAGAACCAGGCTATATACTTGAATATTCAGTTAGAGTCTAGAGATTATTGAACAATTTCCCATAAATGAGCATCCATGTAGTATCTTCTGAACTCAGTTGGATTGAAGTTCTTAATTCTATTATTTACTATCCATGGGTTAGTTCTCATATATACGAAGATATATGGTAGATCTTCGTTGAACTCTATAGCTATTTCTTGATAAATTTCTTTACGCTTGTTTTGATCTAACTCAAGTACACCTTTTTCCATTAATTCTTCTAGTTTTTCATTGTGGTAGTAACCTCTGTTGTTTCCTGGAGGTGCATTTTTAATACTGTAAGTCGATGCCATGTCTGGGTCAGTTGTTAATGACCATGCCATAACATACATATCCCACTCATCTTTATTTGCTGGGTCTTGGATTAATGTTCCAAGGGAGTTAAAGTCCATTAACTCGATTTCTACATCTACTCCTAATTGTGCCCAGTTTTCCTTAGCTAAAGCTGGGAACTGAACAGACCAAGCTGCTTCTTGGTAAGTTTTCCAGTTAAACTCAAATTTTTGTCCGTCTTTATATCTCCATCCGTCACTTTCAAGTAACCAGCCAGCTTCATCTAATAATTCAGCCGCTTTCTCTGGATTATATTTGTATTCATTTAAACCAGAATCTGGATAAGCCCAAGAAACTGGAGAAATTGGAGTATTAGCAACAAATGCTCCGTCTGCTCCGAAGAAGGATTCAACGAAACCATGTCTATCAACACCATATACTAACGCCTGTCTAACCCTTTGATCTTGGAAGATAGGATTAGTAAAGTTAAATGCTGCAAAGGCATAACCATTATTCCAGTTATTTATTAAGTAACCATGATCAAACTCTTTAATTAATTCATAATTTTCTTTTGATGTTTCAAAGTTAACTGCATCAATTGATCCAATTTGGAACTCTGATAATTCGTTGGCTCTTGCTACATGTCGATAGATGTAACCATCAACCTTTGGAGCACCTCTCCAATAGTCTGGGTTAGGATCTAACTCAACATATTGATCTACAACATAGTTTTTCATCATGAAAGGACCTGTTCCAAGAGGGTCTCTATCTAAATCTGCCATTTCATCATAAGTTGCTTTGTCATAATAATGCTTTGGCATAACCCAAATTGTACCAATATTTCTTAAATTAGTAGCTCTTGACTCTGTCATAGTAACCTCAACTGTATAGTCATCAAGGATCTTAATTCCTTCTGGCCAATCAGCGTCACCAGCTTTAACTTCTTCAGCTCCAACAATATATCTTACACTATTGAATAATCTTCCTTTGTAGTCTGGTCTCATAATTACTTCCCAAGTGAAGGCAACGTCTTCTGCTGTTAATTCAACACCATCGTGAAATTTGATTCCTTCTCTTAATTTAAAAGTATAAACTAATCCGTCATCAGACACTGTATAGCTCTCAGCTAAACCGCCCTCAGTTGTAAGGGTTGTATCTTCTTCCCAGCTTAATAAATAGTCAAATACTAAACCAATAATATCTGCATCATAAGCTGTTTGGTAACCAACAGGATTAAATACACCATTTACGTTTGTTCCACCAACAGTTATAATATTACCTCTGTCTGAACCAAGAATTGGCTTACTTGGCTCACCATTGTCACCTGTAGTTGCTGGCTCTTTAGGCGCACAAGCTGCTAAAAACATTGATGCAACTAATGTAAGAACCAACACTAAAATTAGTTTTTTCTTCATTTTTTTGTTTCCCCCTTTAATGATTTTTTATAATAATAGGAAAAAGCATTGCTACTTCTTCCTACTAATAACAAATATTTTGTTTTGCAAGATTGAAAAATCACATTTTGTCGAATGTTGTAATTTTTCTATAAATTTTAACTAATATAATATTTCTATATGTTTTCTAAAATTCCTTTTTTTTTGGATAATTTTTTTTATACGGTTAGTTTTTTTAATTTAGTTGTTTTTCAGATTTTTTAGACTTTTTATAATTTTAATAAAAAAGCGAATAAATTACAACCATTTTTCGAAATATTAAGTATAATTAATAACTTTTTCTATCAATTTAGAAAAAAACACTTCTTCCCCCACCACGTAAGTCTGCAAATTCTTTAGATGAAATATACGGTCCATAAAGGAATAGGGTAATAAAAAACAGTGATATAATATAGCAGATTAGTATTCTCATTTTTGACACTGGAATTCGGCTCCACTTTTCTGTCTCTTTAATATAGACCCATGTAACGATAAAGCTCAGTGCTGTAAACACCAATGGCATAACGAAAACTGCATTTTCTGGTGATAGAATATTTGGTATCAACACTTCTAAGGGTGGGTGATACATTTGTTTAAAGGAAACATAATAAGCAATGCCCCCAGTTATTGTTAAAATTAGAAGGTATAGTTTATTTCCAATATTGTCAAAGAATTGCCTAATGGCAATAGCAGCTACCCCTATAAAAATTAAATTTCCTGAGAAATAAATCCCCATTACCATCATAGAAAAGATATTTAATAGTAAGTGATGAATTAATATTCCGCCTGTAATATTTACCTGCGATTCAGCTACCCCTTGGAAATCCATCTCAATATACCAAACTTGAAGTATTAAAATCATATAAAATAAAGTACAAACAAGACCGATTGTTATGATAGGGTAATTTAATATCTTTCTAATTAAAGGATTAATTGATTCTTTGTTTTTTTTAGAATAGTAAATTTTAAAAACTGCTATTAATACCAACAATATAACAAGCCACCATCCACTGCTAAGCATCACCATTAATTCCGTCAGTAAACTTATATTCCCATAAGTATCAATATAACTTAAAATTAGCATACCTACCTGATTTAATTCATCTAAATAGATACTATCACTATCGTCATATGGACTATTAAGTACATCTTGATTCTTTGATGACAGTATAACTGCAGGCACACCTCTTTTTCTAAACTCCATCAATGATCCATTGGTAGAGCTTAAACTCTCTTGAAGCTCAAGACCCAATTCATCACCCATCAACACCCATCTATTTACAATGGACTTTACCCGTTTTCTATCAGCCCTAGGATTCTGATAAGTTGAAACTGTCAATGGTCCAGCATTTTCTCCACCTAACTGATCTAATAAAATAACCTGAGTCTTTTCATTTGTTGATATGGGGTTTGAAAAGTATGACTCTATCCCTATTCCTCCCGTTTGCTTACCATTATAGGCCAAGAATATAAGAGTAGCATCAAGGTTTATATCTTGATTTTTCATTTCTCTTGCTAGTTCTAATAATAGTGCGAGGGAAGAAGCATTATTGGAGGCAGATGGATAAATATTTCCCATAGCATCTCGACCTAGACCATCAATAGATGCTCCTATAATAATATATCGTTCATACTGTTGACTTTTTCCAGGGATAACCCCTATCACATTATTTGATATCACTGGATCAAAAGATAAAACTGTCTCAACGTCTATTGTGTATCCTAGATTACTAAATTCAACAATTTCATTAAAAACTTCCCTCTTTACTCCAAGTTTTAAAAGACCTCTCTCAGGGGTAAAGGTTAATTTACTACCTAAACTTAAGTCATGGAGATCTACTGGTTTTTCTTCTGGATAAATTACTACAGCAGCCTTCTCTGAACGAAGACGTTCATCCATCTGATGGGAACTTCTATTTAATCTATCAAAAGCTGCATCATGATAGTCAATTAAAACAGCAGTATCCTCATATCGATCATCTGTATGCAGTAGTTGACTGAAGTCAGTTAAATGCACCATATTTCCTTGAAAGGCCCCTCCTACACTTAATCCATCTAAGGGCACTCTAAAGTCAACAGTATGTTCATAGACTTTAATGGGATTACCCGATGAATCATTTATTTGTAGCGTTGCTATTCCAACGTGGGGTTGTATTGTTCTAAATTCTCGTTTATAGCTTCCTCCTTCTAGAGGCGTAAGCTCAATTTTTCTAAAATAATCATCAATATAGTTTACTACCAACTGATTCCCTTCACTACCCACTAATCTTCCTTCCAGTTCCTCATTGGTAAAGTATAGTAGATGTTCTTGAATGTTCTCCAATTTTAATTGTCCAGTAAAATTTTGATCTCTGCCACATCCGCTAATAATCATCATTACAAAAAATAAAATTAATAACCGTCCCTTTGTTTTTATATGATTCATATTTATCCCCCTTGTTAGTCAAAAAAATCCATTATATCTACTTTCATATTATTCTGTATATTATTAAAATTACCTTCTTGCCATATTAATTTTTTTTATCATATAAGTCTTCTTTATTTTCCTATTTACTATAATTAATATGCTTGTTTTCTTTCACTATTCATATTTTTCAATAGTTCTAATGAATATTAATAGAGTTTAACATTTCTCTAATGTTTATTTTACAAATATGTTGTTTCTTACTTTCTGTTGTAATATCCAAAAAATAAAATAGTTGGATTTAGGTATACTACATACCTAATCCAACTATTTCTTAGGACATTAATTTCCATTGTCTGGAGCCTTTATAATATTATTTTTAAACAAATTAACAACTCGATCCCCATTATTTCCTGTCAGTAGGAAGTAGTAACCTTCTAGATAGATAAAATCATCTTTTACTAAGCCATACAAATCTTCATTATTATTAAAATAAAAATGTATAGGCCCTACCACACTATCTTCGCTAGAATCCCCTGGGAGCTTTTCCTGTTTAGGATAAGTAAACAATTCCTCTATAAACTCGAGAATTGCATCCCGCTCCTTTAATAGACCAATCGCTTGATTCTCTGTATTTCTTAACTCAATCCCTACAGTTTCTAATAATATATCTTTTAATTCCTCGGGAGTTAGTTGTTCTAGATAATTATCATCATCTTTTGGATCTAATACTTCTTGATGATCGTTACTTGATATTTGGTCTATCATTTCTTCATTTCGACTACAACCTGCAATCATAAATATAAAAATCAACCCAATAGCCAATAATGCTATTTTTTTATTCTTCATACGATTCACCTACCCTGATTAATCTTAGACTTTTATTATACCATATTCAAAAGGATCATTGCATAGGAATGATATCCTGATAATATCGTATTAACGCCTGCATAGGTAAAAAGTACTGCTGCAAAACCTATTATTGCATACCAGGCAGTTTTTTTATCCTTCCAACCTTTGTTTAGTCGGACATGAAGATAAATGGCATAAATCACCCAAGTGATAAAGGACCAGGTCTCTTTAGGATCCCATTGCCAATATCTGCCCCATGCTCGATCTGCCCAAATTGCTCCACTAATAATCACGACAGTTAACATGATAAAACCTAGGGCAATGGCTCGATAGCTGATTAAATCTAAAGTTTCTAAAGATGGTATATGATTTGTAATAAATTTGTCTGTTTTCAAACGGTCCCTCAAAAGATACATGACAGATATACCACAGGCTATTGCAAAGGCCCCATAGCTAAATATAGCCGTACTCACATGAATAATAATCCAGTTACTTTGCAGGGCTGGCATTAATGGCCTTATTTCACGGGACTGCATCGCAGCATAAAAAATTACTAATAGCAATAAAGGTGTCACAAAGGTACCCAATATCTTAAACTTATATCTTCTTTCAAACTCGAAAAAACAAATGGCTATTCCCCAAGCAAAACTCGTTGCAAACTCATATTGATTACTTAAAGGTAATCGAGCAGCCTCTACAGCTCTAGTAGTTAATGAAACAGTATGAAAAACTAACCCAATTTTTATCATCAAACTCCCATAGTCAGCCATCATTTCTTTTCTGAACAGAAAAAATACAAAGTAACAAATCATCGCTATTGTATAGACAACAAGGGTAATATTAAAACTTTGATTCTCCAATAGCATATATTTCCTCCTAACATGTTTTATAAATTACTTTAAACCTCTAACTGTCTATTCTGGTTATTTAAACCAACATTAATCATACCTTTATCATTGCCATATATATGTAACTTATTCTTTTCTAAAGAAATCAGTAATGTAGCAGGTTTTATATAAAATGCAAGTATCAAACCCACCATAGCTAATAGCCCACCTGTGATGGCTGCAATTTTCCCCTTTAATCTATTCACCTCAAGATATGTATACATTCTTGGATTATCTAACTTAATTTGATATTCGTTCCATTCGATTAAATCGCCAGGTGCTGCAACGTTCATGTCTACCCTTATTCCATTAAAAAATAAGGAATATAGAAACATTGGATTATTTAGATGATTAGATCTAGTAAAAAGACCTCTTTCAGTGGCAATAAAATCTGGATAAAATTTCGTAAAGTGAATGGCTACTTCTTCATTTTCTTCAATAAAAACTGTGCTTTCATATAAGACATCCTCAATAACTTCATTATCTCTCCTAAAGACTAGATCGGCTGCCCATCCAGTGGCTGACTGATAGAAATTGAATCCATTATATCCAAGGGGTCTGTTAACAAAGATTTCTTGGCTTTTTAGTATTTCATCATTACTATTTAAAAGCTTCAAATCTGTATAATATTGATTTACTGTCCCATCTTCCCTGTAATCAACTCTAAAATCTTCAATTGCCACCCTAAAGTCGGTCCCTTCTACATCAATTATGCTCCCTGGAACCCCATAAACACTTGTGGAAAAATTTGTATACTGACCATAACCATAGGAAAGGATAACTATTAGCATACCAAGATGGATTAGCCATGATCCAAGATAACCAATACGAAATTTCCTTCCTATGTATAAAATCTTATCTTTTTCTTTTTTCATTTCAAAATGCTTGAATCCATTGCCTTCAAAGATTCCATTAATATAATTTTCTTGATCTTCTTTATGTTTAAATGTAATGGTTTCAGTTGGATTTGTATTGTCTACCTTTGGCAGGGTCCTCATTCTATTAAGTACGTTACCTAGTCTTGTAATACTGCATAAGGTTAAATTAACACAGAGAAAACCAAATAACATAACGAAATACCATGACCGGTAAATGTTGTTTAATCTTAAGGCTAATATTAAGTTTAACCTTCCCTCTGAAAAGTTGTTTTGGTAAAAGGATAGCTCCCTCTCCTGAGGTATAATCGAACCAACTAAAGAGATCATGGCTAATATACCTAATAAAAATAAACCAAACTTCATAGACCTAAGTAAATTTAAAACTTTTTTTATTTTTTTGTTTTCCATTATATCTACTCCTTTATAAGATAGTAGTGAATTTCATAGAGGAAACTACCACTGGTTATCATTTCCACTAGTGGTAGTTTTTATTTAGACTATTGATATTCTGCAATAATATCCAAGGCTTGTTGGGCATATTCTTTAGCCCTATTTAAAGTCTCTCTAGCTTTTGCTGCATTATGGAACCCTGTACTGTTCTCAACAAATATAAAATCCCATCGGTACTGGGCTTTACGATGCAATGATCTTAGTTCTCTAATCACTTCTTCATCTTCTAATTTTCGTTGATCTAATAATTCAGCGAACCCTTCGATTAGATCTACCAACATCATTCCAACTTCTCCTGTCATATCCTTTACTTCCTGTTGGATGGCTTGGGTTCTATCAATCAACGCTTGTGGTTCTCCTCCATGACAATCAAGACATGACTCTGTAACTGTCTTTAGAGGACTTTTCGCCCAGTGGGAAAGGTATTCCTCCCCTTCTTCAACAACCCGAGGCATGTGACAATCTGCACATGAGACTCCCATCCGATCATGTACACTCCCTGTATAGGTTTCAAATTCAGGATGCTGAACCTTAATTAAAGGTGTACCAGTTCTAGGATGGATCCAATCTGCAAAATCTATTTCATCAAAATATGATTCAATTTCATCTACTCCTAGACCATTATCCCAAGGTAGTACAATTTCTCCAGTATTACCGTCGAAGTAATATTCAACATGACATTGGGCACAGGCCATTGTCCCTGGCTTAGGTTCTTGATCTAGTTTTCTAACCCCTTCGGCAAAATGAGGAGCAGTTATTTGAATCCCACCCTCTGGCTCATTTCTATGGCAATTATAACAACTAATTGCATTTTCTACTTTTTGGGATGTTTCATAAAAATCTAGTCGGAATAAGTCTTGTCCATTTTCTACCCATAACTTTTCAAAATCTGCAGTTTTACATCCTAAACAAGAAGCTCCAGGCTTTGGCCTTGAAGTATTGATCACATCCTCCAATGAATAATAATGACCCCTAGCAATATAATATTCTTTTGAGAATCCTATCCCTTCATATAATACCTTAATCTCTGGATATTTATCTAAGTAACTAATAGGCATTAATCCTCCTAATCCAGTATCCTCTACTTTATTATCTTGCATTCTTGCAGTACGAATAAAGGATTCATAAATCATAGGATATTCTTCTTGCCAACTCTCAGCAGAAAGAATCATATCTTCAACAGCAGGTAGTTCCACTCTTGGTTCTTCTGGCTGCTGGGGTTGAGGCACTGGTTCTTCATCTCTAGCACAACCAATTGGAACTAATAATGTAATGATTAATACCAAAATCATTAAATTTTTGTAGTTCTTTCTCATAATGTCTACTCCTTTCAAATTATCCAACTCTCTAGTATTATTACTAATTCTTTTCTAAACTATAAATTTTTTATTAAAATTTTAAAATTATTTTTATAAACAAGCTAAGTTCCTTATATTTCTTTCATATAATCTATTAGTTAAGGCAATTGGATAATGTATTTAAAATTTATATTTCCAAAACTAAATATATTTTTAAAATAGTTATCATTTTGTTCAATTTCCTTAGTCGAAATTAATTAGAAAGGAGATGCTTATGGAAATTATCCCACCACCTCAACCAAGTAATCCTACACCTGAAGAACGATTAAAACTACTTTATTTTGGCTTAGAGTTGAATGAAAGGCCTGAAGACTTTACTAATATAATTAGTCTCTTTAACCCACCCCAGGAAATATCAACTATTTTACCCCCAGGATCATGTAAAGGAATTAAAGTTGCAATATTGGGGGGAGGCTTGGCAGGATTATCTGCTGCCTTTGAATTAAGAAAGTTAGGATTTGATATCACCATCTATGAAGCGGAGGAAAACAGAGTAGGTGGTAGGGTTTTTACCCATTACTTTGATAAAAGATTAGGTCTTTATGGAGAATTAGGCCCCTTAAGATTTCCTGTAGCCCATCAATCATTATGGCATTATATTGATTTATTTCGGCTAAATACTAGACGATTTATCGTAGCAAATGAAAATACCTTTCGATATGTGGGTGGAGTAAGAAGTCGTAATACTCCTGATGAAGTTCAAAGATTAATCTATCCACTATTTAATTTGACCCCTGAAGAAAAAAATACTCCTTGGCCAAGTTTAGAAGCTAGAATTCTAGAAGACTATATTCGACCTCTTTCCCCCGAGGTTAGGGCAGAAATTTTAGAGTTAAGAGAAATTTACTCCCCTGCCATAGCTTCAGCTGACTATTATAACATTAACCAAGCCCTCCAAAATGCTAATTTAAGTAGAGGCGCAATATCAATGTTAAGTAGTGTTAATCCTTTTCTAGGCGGATACTTAGACAAAGGGCATATTAATTTTTTACAGGACGCTTACCCATTAAATTTTTTATATATGTACGAATTGATTGGTGGCTTAGCAACCCTTCCAAAAGCCTTTTATCGTTCTTTAATCAATCCATGCCCAACAGAATATGGAGAACGTGTTCCTTTGAAAGCTTTAGGTAAAGTGGCTTTTAAAAGAGGCCATCAAGTTACAGGATTAAGTCAACGTGAAGGTGGATCTGTCGCAGTCCAATACAAAGAACGTCATTCTTCAATTAAGAGAACTAAAATATTTGATTTTATTGTTTGTGGTATTCCCTTTTCTAACCTAAGACTGATTGATTTGCAGCCTCAATTTAATATTGAAAAAATGGAAGCTATTCGACAATTAAATTTATCTCCAGCACAAAAAACTACTTTCCTTTGCAACCGCCGTTTTTGGGAGAATGATAGAATTATTGGCGGTACCTCCTCCACAGATCTTATTATTAATAGTATTCTCTACCCTACCGATACAGCTCCTATTGATAGCCCTGGGGTAATTACAGCCTCCTATAATTGGACGCAAGATGCTCTACGTTTAGGAAATTTTATAAGAAAAGATGCAATAGAAATTATTAAAAGACAAATCGAAGAGATTCATGGGTTACCTAAGTTTAGCTTAGACAGTATTGTCGTAGCCCATAAAACAATCCTTTGGACTGATCATCCTTGGGCATTGGGAGCTTTCACTTTTACAACTTCAAAGCAAAACCAATTATATGCTAGGGTAAGTATAGCACCAGAATACAATAATAGGGTATTTTTTGCCGGTGAACATGTCTCTAACGCCAAGGGTTGGATGCAAGGAGCCCTACAAACCGGCATGTTTGCTGCCAATAACATTGCTTTAAAATGTCAACAATATACTTAGATTGATTGCACAAATCTATAGGTAAGCTTCATATGATAGAATATAATTACTTATTAAGGAGCATTGCCTATGGCCACTTTTGAAAAAGAGGTACTAACACTTTTATCTACTGATTTATTTAAAAAAATATTAGGAGCAGGCAATCTACCCCTAGTTCAATTAAATGCTGTCTTAGCCCTATTAATAAAGTCACGAATCCCCTTTGACCTTGAATATTCACCGGGAACACGAAGAATTGCTGCAGGTCTAAATCTTTCTATCTATATAAACCCCACAACAACCCTAAGCTTCACCATCCCCCTTGAAGAAGGAGGAACAGTATTTAATATCCCTACTTAGTTATATTTATGTTAATTATAAAGACCCTGCTTTCTTTATGAAAGAACAGGGTCTTTATGAATTATTGGAAGTAATTGAACATCACTACGCTTTTATTATGTTTTGCTTTTATTATGTTTTGCTTTAATTATGTTCAACTCATCTTTTATGCACTAAAACGTGTTATAATCGCATGTAGATCTTGAGCTAATTGTGATAGTCCTTCACTGGAGCTTGCAATCTCTTCCATAGAAGCAGTTTGTTCCTCCATAGAAGCTGAAGCCTGTTGGGTACCTGCAGAATTTTCTTCTGCTATTGCTGCAAGATTTTCCAATGTCGTAAGAATTTCTTCCTTCATTATTTCCATTTCTTTACTAGAATCATTTAAATTATTGACTGCTCTTTCAGCAAGCTTAATACTTTCCGAAATTTCCATAAATGTTTCTCTACTCCTTATAACGTTATTTGTTTGCTCCTTTGAAATTAAAGCAACTCGTTCTGCAGTATTTACAGCGTCTTTTGAATTACTCTGAAGTTCGACAACAACTTCATCTATAGCCTTTGTTGAAATGGAAGATTGCTCGGCTAATTTTCTTATTTCTTCAGCTACAACTGCAAAACCCTTACCTGCATCTCCTGCCCTAGCTGCTTCTATGGCAGCATTAAGGGCCAATAAATTAGTTTGTTCTGCTATTGAAGCAATAACATTACTAGCAGAACCGATTTTCTCAGAACTTTCATGGCTTTTCAAAATAACATTATGTATTTCTTTAATTGCTGAACTACTTTCTTTCGTTATATTAGATAAGTTCTCAACTTCTTTAATACCATCCTTAACTACTGTAGTTACCCTTTCTGTTGCTAGATTAAGCTCAGTAACATATAATTGATCTTTTTCAATAATTTTTCCAAGCTCCACTGCTTTATTTGATCCGTCTTCTGTACTTCTAGCTTGTTGGGATGCTCCTTTAGCAATTTCTTCGACTGTTTTTGCTACTTCTTCACTGGCTACTGTAGATTGTTGAGATGTAGCGGTTAATTCTTCTGAAGCTGCAGCAACTTGATCAGAAGATTTACTAATTTCGATTACAATGCTTCTAAGATTTGTTGTAACCCGCTGAATTGAATTAGCTAATATTCCAATCTCATCCTTTTTATTAAGTAAATCTTCCTCAACATCTTCAGTTATGTTTAAGTCTGCTAATTTTTCAGCTTTTTCTTTTATCCTTTTAATTGGATTTGCAATGGTATCACCTATAAAATATACAACAATAATGCTTATTAACAAACCTATGGATGCAGTCAATAGGATATTTCTAAAGATATTTGGTACTGCCGCCAGTACTTCACTTTCATTTGCAGTTATAACCAGAATCCAATTAGTGTCAGGAATAGGTGCATAGGCAGCGTATAAACTGTTACCTTGAAAGTTATAAGGGTTTAGACCGCTCTTATCCTTTAATATTATTTGGAACAAATCTGCTACTGGTCTTAATTCTTCATTTTGAGATGCCGACTCAATAGGATTTACTTGGTTTAAAACCCGATCTCGATCGATATGACCTACAGTTCTACCTTCTGTATTGATGACATAAGCATACCCACTTCCTCCATAGCCCATATCATCAATAATGGTACTTAATCCAATACCATCCCTTTCACCAATTAGTACCCCAACAATTTTTCCATCCCTTTCTATTGGCGTTGCATAAATTATATAAGCTTTTCCGTCTCGAATGAATATATCAGAGATATTAGTAGAACCACTAAAGGCTGTTTTAATATAATCCTCTTCTCCTAACTTTACTATTCGACCGTCATGGAAATAAGCTGTCCCATCTGGTTGAACAACTCCAAAGGATAAATAATTTGTTCTTTCTAACTGTCTTAATAATAGAGGTAGTTGCTCTTCCCATTCCATATTTATTATATCTGTTCTGTTAGCAATCATTTCTAAAGTTCTTTTTTGGACCTCTACCCTACCCTGTACAAGCTTTGCTCCCTCTTGTGTCAATAAAGTTAGAGCCTGTTCAGCTTCTTTAGTCAATGCTTGTGTAGCTTGATATACTGACATTCCTCCTATAAAAACGCAAGTTACTAGAATGAGTATTGAAAAAGATATGATTAATTTTAATTTTATGCTTTTCACCTTTCTGCTCCTCTCAATATGTTTCTTCTGGATTACATCGGTTGCTAATATTTAACTTATTTTATTTTCCTCTATAACCGAGTATAAGTGTGGCTTCCCTTTAATTAGTATAGGTAGGCTTTTTACTCTAACATTAACAATTTTATCATTATTTTTTCGATGCTTAAAATTGAAATAATTTTTTAATACCATCTTGGCTTTCTTCATTTCTTCAAAGATTTCTTTTTCTGATAAAATATTAATATCAGTAATTCTCATGTTTTTTAACTTCTTTGTTGGTATATCATAAAAATTAGCAGCTTCTCTGTTTGCATCTACAATTTCTGATGTTTCTGGATCAATTAAAAGAATATTTCTATCATTCTTATTAAATAAGTACCAAAAGAAATCTTCCTCACTATTTACTAATTCTTCGATATGATTTAAAAGAAAAGAAGGCCCTTCGACTTTACTTAGAGCCCGTAAAATCTTTAATATCCTTGGCTCTGCTAAAAGTAGGGTCTTTATATCACCAGGTAGTTTATTGGCATGAAGGAAAATTTCGTCTTGATCTAATTTAAGGACTTTAGTTAACTTAAGCAATAATTCCTCACTAGGGGGTGGTTCAATATTATTTTCTAATTTACTGATATAGGGATAACCAACCCCAACCTTTTTTGCCAATTCTCGTTGGGTCATATTTTCTTTTCGTTTACATCGAAGATATGCACCGAAATTATTCATTATTTCCCATCCTTTGTACATTTGTCTAACAATTAACATCTTATATCAAGTTGTGTTTGTACGCAACATTTTTCGTCATTTTTTTACCTTTTATGCCACATTTCTACAATAATTAGTAAAATAGTCCTATTCTAAAACTAACTTCATCCTTTATTTTTGTCATTAAAAACCCCTGTTTTAAACTACTATTCTATGCATAAAAAAACTCCCACTAGGACTAAGGAAGTATTTTGGTTAAAGTTTACTTTTTAGAAATTTCATGATGATTGTAGATTTATATTAATCGGACTTAATAAGACAGCAAACCATATTAGGATTACAGGTATAATTTTTAAAAACATGATGATCTTCAGCTGCAATATGATTAAATCCAAGTCTAGACCAAAAATGATCTGTTCTTTGATTCAATGAAGATATGTAGATTTTATTAAAGAATACTTCTTCCTTTATCCGTAACTTAAAGTGTTCCATAAGGAGGGTTCCCCGCCCTTCACCTTTGGGAGATACCTCTAACTTGATAATAAATATATAGGGTAAAGACTCCCCAGCATTAAAAAGCAGATCGAAATTAAATGTGAATCCTCTTTTATAACAGTTAGCATTATACTGGCCCTCCTTTAGCTTGTATACATTGAATTGGGGTTTAAAATTAATGATCTCTAAAAAGTCTCCCTGTAGCTTATCAATTAGTCTACTCACTATATTAATACTATCTTTCAATTTCATCCCTCCTGAAGATCTCCAGTCTATTAAAATATTTATATTTATGATTTACATCCACTATTTATGAACTAAACAAAACAACATTAGAAGCTAAAAAAATGAGGGTATGGTCTTATTTCCATCCCCTCATTAATATGCTAAAAAAAGTTATATTATTATAGTGTTATAGGTTAGTTTTCTTCTAGAAATCCTTTGAAAACTCATCAATACATTGTTGTACTAAGGTTGTTGTATAGGCAATAGCTGGCCCTCCACCAAAAGCTCCAGTCACTAAAGCAGCTTCCATAATTTCCTCTGGTGTGGCTCCAATTTTTAAAGCATTGTAAACATGAAGAACAATACAGTACTCACACCGACTATAAACACTAACACCAACACTTATTAGTTCTTTTACTTTTTCATCAATTGCCCCACCTTTAGCTGTAACACCTGCAAAGTTCATAAAAGCTGACATGATCTCTGGGTTTGTTTTACCTGCTGCTCCCATACCTGCCATTAGTTCACTTAAAATTTCCCTTGGATTTCTAGTCATAAATTAGTCCCCTTTTCATTAGATATTTATTAACCTAGTTAATATTTTATCAATTTATACAAAAGGATTCAATTTATATAACCACTTCTACCTATTGAAAATTCTAATACTTCATTGGCAATAGATAGATACTGACAATTATATCTATTTTCATAAAGGGGGATCATTCCCACGATTTAACGTAGGAATGTTTTGAAAACACCTGATAAAATTACTTGTTTTCTTATAGTATTCTTTTCTTTTTTTCTATTAAAGTAACTATATATCATAGTTCCCACAAGTCCACCAATACTCCCACCTACTGCTGCAAATAATAAGGCAGGAATAACCTTCATTGGGTCATTGAAGGCAAATGGCGCCAACATTCCTGGAATAGGAGATGCAGTTCCAGGGGCGTTAGTTATAATACCAAAGGTTACAGCACTGATCCCTGCTAATCCCCCCCCTAAAAAGTTGGAGAGATAAATTGGCACTGGGTTTGATGTAACGATATCTGCTTGGGTTAAAGGTTCTAACATAACTGCTACTACATTGCTGGAATCCCCTAATTTTAATTTTTTAAATACAATTCCATTGGCAAAGGCACCTCCAAAACTAGCTATGCAAGCAATACCCATGGCTGGCCCTTGTAACCCCAACATTGCTGTTAGAGCCATAGAGCTTAAAGGAGATGTACAGATTACTTTAATCATGCCACCTAGTAAAAAGCCCATTACTATTGGCGATTGCTCTGATGCATTAACAATTACATTCCCTATATTTAATAAGGTCCCATTTACAACTGGGGCCGTCATAACTGCAATAAACCTCGCTAAAGGTGCAATCATTAAAGCACCAAAGATCACCTCTACACCTTGAGGTAATTTTTTTTCGATAAGTGGTGCTACAAAACCAACTATATAACCTGCTACAAAACCTGGTATAATTCCTACTCCTGATAAAGCAGCCCCTGCCACCACTGCAAAAATAGGATTAACACCCATCTTTAATGAAACTAAGATTGCTGCAATCGCACCACTCATACTACCTGAGGATAAACCTACTTCCTTCAGAAAAGCAATTTGTAGTAAATCTCCACTGATAAAATTATGGATTGCTTCAACTAAAAATGTGGCAATAGCAGTACCAGCCAAACCTGTCATGGCTTCTTTTCCTTTTGGTGCCTTTAAACTAAAGATAGAAAATACTCCTAAGGCCAATATTAATAATCCAATTCCTTTAAAGGTTAATAGCATTTTAAATTCCTCCTTCAAATTTTTTAAGTACAAACAAAAACACGAAAACAGGAAGCCAAAAAGCATATAGAAATATCATGCTTTCGGCTTCCTGTCCTTTTATCTGAAAGTTTCCCAATCCCAATAAACTGAGATCGGTTGCTTCTTCGATGTCTTTATTTAAAAGAACTCTCCAGGAATGTGTCCAATCATTGTCCTTTTACCTGAAAGTTTCAAACTAGACTTGAGCATAGTCTTGTTCTTGCTTCGTCGGTGATCGCTTTATAGCAATGCTCCTCAATGATTATCATCCACTAATATTTATTTTTATTTGTCTTCAAATATAGAATACTAAAATTATAAATAAAAATCAATAGTCTAAATGAATAAATTTTAAATATGTTATTATTTTTATTAATATGTATTAGCTTTTTTATAGACTATATCTATGATTATAATAGACTAATGAAAAGAGCTCTAAATAATGGACTTTAACCTTCAACCCTTTCTAAAAAAAGCCTTGAATCAAACCCACCTCTTATTTCCTTTTTCTGTTGTCTAATCTCTTCAAATTCCTGAAGGCTAACCCCTTTAAATTTTAAAATTGCATAAACCAATTCAACTAGGTCGGCTAATTCTTCAATATCCTCATTCTCATAGTATTCATCTAATTCTTCTTGAAGTTTTAGGTTAAGACTTTTTATGTATTCCTCTTCCTTTAAAGTTCTTATTATTGGCTTTTTTCCACTTTTCTCAATAATCGCTGGAATATGATCTCTAATTAGTTTATTATATACTTTCATTGCTTTCCCCCTATTTTTTATTCTATTAATTAAAAAACTTCTTGCATAACCATAACTCCCAATTTATATTTATTTTATAGAAACATTTTATAGAAATGTAAACTACTACTATCAATTATGCAGTTTCTTCAGTTGTTCATATTCTAATATCGAATTATGGTGCTCATCTAATCTTAGATAATTTTACCATACTTTTTCAATTACCTCTTACTTTTATTTTTTAAATTCCTTATTGCTTTTGATCACCAGTGGCAGTTCAAAGGCATCAACAGTTTACTCAATTCAAAAACTGAGAAAACCCAAGGGCAATAACCCTTGAGTTTTCATATTGATATGTGAGCAAATCTATAAGCCGAGTTCTGTATCTGACGGTCATCTATCTAGGCCGGCTGTTACCAGACGGCTCAAGCAACCTACCACGGGACACGACGAGCAGCCGCTTTTTCATCCCTACTTGGTCTTGCTCCAGATGGGGTTTACATAGCCAACTAGTCACCTAGTTGCTGGTGAGCTCTTACCTCACCTTTCCAGCCTTACCCCCTACATAAAGTAAAGTCGAAACCTTACAAAAGTAAAGGGCGGTATCTCTCTGTTGCACTTTCCTTGGAGTCGCCTCCACTGGGTATTACCCAGCACCCTGCTCTATGGAGCTCGGACTTTCCTCGTCCACAGCAAAGCTGTGTCCGCGACCATCTGACTTACTCACAATATTCACTTGTTGTCCTGCTGAGATATAATAATAACATAGATTTAAGAACCTGTCAAAATCCAATTTTTGTTATTCTTTTCGGTCCATCGCTAAATTAGCTAAAGCATCGGCCCTTTTATTATGCTCTCTTCGTACATGTTGAATTTTAAATGATTGAAATTTTCTCGTTAGAGGTAAAACCATTTGATAAATAGGAATTAAGCCTTCGTTTTTAACTTTATATTCACCTTTAATTTGTTTTACTACTAGTTCGCTATCTAAATAACATGTAATATCATTCACCCCAAGATCTAATGCTGTTTCTAATCCTTTATAGAGAGCTTGATATTCAGCTACATTATTAGTTTGTTTCCCTATATATTGACTAATTTCTTTAATTACTTCACCCTGTTCGTCCTCTAAAAGGATACCGATTCCTGCCTCACCAGGGTTACCCCTTGAACCACCGTCACTGTACATTACTGCCTTCATCTACTACACCCCTATTCATTTAAATTATCCTTAATAATAAGTAATAATGTCTTTTATTTTGATTCTAATGTTTAAGACCTTCAATCTTTTATCTTCTTTGCGTGATGTCTTTTAAGTAATATCTTATTAACGGCTAACAGATATCCCTTGCTAACCCTTTGTCCTAAATGATGTAATCCTAGAATATTTATTCTAACAAAAAAGACCCTATACTTCAAGACAATGCGCTTATAATAATTGAAATGGATTAAGATCTGTTTCTGAAGGAATTATTTCGATATTTAATCCTTTTTCTTTACTTTTTACTGTTAAATATTCTGTCATCCATTGAACAAATAATACTTCTGATTCATAATGACCTATATCGATGACATTTAAACCATAGTCTAGTGCAATCTGGGCATCATGATATTTAACATCTCCTGTAATAAGACAATCGCATTTGGCCTTTATTGCATCAAAAATCAAATCTGCTCCGCTACCATTAACAATCGCCACTTTTTTAAGGTGAGTATTAACATCTCCGCTGAACTTTACTTTCTCAATCCCTAAAGAAGTTTTAATTTTATCAACCATAATTGAAACCTTCACTGGTTCTTCCAAAGTACCTACTCTCCCAATCCCTGTGACTGGCTGACTATTTATTATCGGATAAATATCATAGGCAACTTCTTCGTAAGGGTGGGTTTGAATCATTCCCTTTAAAGCTTGACTCAAATCTTCTTTTTTAATGATTGTTTCCAACCGTATTTCCTCTACCTTTTCTAGATTACCCTTAGTTCCTATAAAGGGGTTTGTTCCCTCTAGGGCCATAAAAGTACCTATCCCCTTACTTCTGAAACTACAATGGCTGTAATTCCCAATATGTCCTGCTCCTGCAGAGGCTAAAGCATTGGCTACCTCTTCTTCGTGGCCTAATGGCACAAAAACAACTATTTTATAATATTCCTGTTGGTTTGTTACCTGTAAAATTTCTGTTTCTTCTAGTCCCAGTTTTAAAGCTAATTGATCATTTAGCCCTCCTATCACCACATCTATGTTGGTATGGGCAGCATACAGTGCTACATTGTTTTGTATTGCTTGATAAAGTAATCTTCCTTTGGGGTCATCTTTAGAAATAGACTTTACTGCTTTAAAGATTATTGGGTGGTGGGCAACAATTAAATCTACTTTTTTTTCCTTAGCCTCTGTAAGTACTGCTTCTGTTACATCTAAAGTTATTAATACTTTACTTACATCATCTTGAAGACCTCCCACTTGAAGTCCAACATTGTCCCAAGTTTCTGCTGTTTTTTTAGGTGCTAATCCCTCAATTATTTCAATAATGTCCTTTAATCTTTCAGCCATTCCAACACCTCCTCTAATTCCTTTAATTTTGATAAAGCCATTTGATTTTTTTCTATTGTCGATTCTGCAGTTAACCCTCTAGTCTCTTCAAATATCTTGCTAAAAGCCTTTATTTTGCGTTCAATAAATTCTTCAGCTAAAGGTAGGGGATTATCCTTTAAGTGAAAACCGACCATATAAAATATTTCTTTATCTACCAGCTGTTTTCCTTTTTCAACAACAATTATTTCATAGATTCGATGATCTTCTTTCACTAGTAAATCTTCTTTAATGGAATATCCATTTTCAATTAGGTAGCGTCTAAGCTCTTCTTGGGCCTGCATCGGTTGAAGGATAAATGTATTAATATTACTAACAACATCTGGCGAAGCTTTTAGCAAGTCTGCAATTAATAATCCACCCATTCCTGCAATAATAACTGTATCTACTTCTCCTACCTTTAAAGTTTCTAACCCACTTCCTAGGCGAGTTTCAACTTGATTTTCATATCCAAAATCTTTAATATTTCCTTCGGCACTTTCTAAAGGTTTTTGATTAACATCACTGGCAATAACAAATGTACTGATTTTATTTTCAAGCAAATATAAGGGAATATAGCCATGATCTGTTCCGATATCTGCAACTCTACTACCTTCTTTAACTAGACAAGCAATTTTTTCAAGTCTAGGGGTTAATTTAACTTGCATATTATTTACTCCTTTATTTCAGAATAATAAATGTATCTCTTTATTTTCTCCAATTAATAATGAACTAAAACCAAAACAAATTTAGCAGGGAGGTTTTATGATGCCCCACATACCTAAAAAACCAAAGGAAATTGTTCCTCCAGAAGATATGGTGCATTTTAAATGGGGTGGTCGTACTCAAGAATGGGAAGAAGAAGCAGACCAATATATGCACACCCTTCAAGACCAAATTGATCGACAAGAAACTGAAGAAGAAAAGAAGAAAAAAATTGAATATGCTAAACAAAAATTTTACTGGTAAAAATTAAATAGATTCGCCAATGAGCGAATCTATTTTTTTATTCAAGATAGTCCTTTAACTTTTTACTTCGACTTGGGTGTCTTAGCTTTCTTAAAGCTTTAGCTTCAATTTGGCGTATACGTTCTCTTGTTACATCAAACTTTTTACCTACTTCTTCTAATGTCCTGGCTCTTCCATCATCTAAACCAAAACGTAGGCGTAGTACTTTTTGCTCTCTTGGGGTTAATGTATCTAATACTTCAATCAGCTGTTCTTTTAATAAGGAAAAGGCAGCAGCTTCTGCTGGAGCCGGAGCATCATCATCTGGGATAAAATCTCCTAAATGACTATCCTCTTCTTCTCCTATTGGAGTTTCAAGGGATACGGGCTCTTGAGCTATCTTTAATATCTCCCTTACTTTATCTTCTGAAAGATCCATTTCCTTTGCAATTTCCTCTGGCTTAGGTTCTCTTCCCAATTCTTGTAATAATTGTCGCGATACCCTAATTAATTTATTTATAGTTTCTACCATATGCACAGGAATTCTAATTGTTCGAGCTTGATCTGCAATAGCTCTAGTAATGGCTTGTCTGATCCACCAAGTTGCATAGGTACTAAACTTGTATCCTTTTCGATAATCAAATTTTTCAACAGCTTTTATTAAACCAAGATTTCCTTCTTGAATTAAATCTAAAAATAGCATTCCTCTTCCTACATATCTTTTAGCAATACTTACAACTAAACGTAAATTTGCTTCTACTAAGCGTTTTTTGGCATGCTCATTACCTGCCTCCATTTTCTTAGCTAATTCTATTTCCTCATCACCGCTTAAGAGAGGTACCTTTCCTATTTCTTTAAGGTACATTCTAACAGGATCATCAATATTTATTCCCTTTAATAGGGCAACGTCATCTTCAATATTTTCTTCAATTACTTCATCAGCTTCTATTTCAACTTCTTCTAAATCAACATCTATATCAATATCTTCAATATCTAAATCCTCTTTGCTTCCATCTCCAACAACGTCAATACCTAGAGAAGCTAAATGATCATATAAATCATCTATTTGATCTTTATCAATATTAATTTCTTCTAGCGTATCCATAATTTCGGCATAAGTAATCATGCCTCTTTTTTTGCCCTTTTCTATTAATTTCTTTACCGATTCTTTTTTTGCTTCATTTGACTCAGTCAATATATTCCCCTCCCTTCATTAAAGCTGCAGCTTCTGTATCTCTGTATTAATTTTCATTATTTCCATGCCGATTTTAAGCAATTCCGTCTCAACCTCTTCCTTATTTAGTTTCTTACTTTCTATAAGTTCTTTCTGCTTATTTTGAAGCAATTTAGCTTGATACATTAACTTAAATCTTTTAATGTTGACAATATATTTTTCTAGAGTTTTTGAAAAGTCTAAGTGGTCTATATCTATATTTAATATATCTTCTATATCATGATTAAGATGCGGTAAATCTTTTAAAATTAATTCGCTATTGGTGATTTGATTTCTTAATATATATTCAACAATTAATTGATGATTTCCTTTTGAAAAATCTTCTGGATTAATGCCTTTAGCAATTAACTCTAACATTTTGGGTTCTACCAACATCGTTTTTATTAGTTGTTTCTCTGCCATGACGTGACCATTTTGCTCTGCTGGCGGCACTGCTTCTATATATTTATTATCTCTTTTGTTGTTAGAACTATACTTTAGATTCTTGTCAAAGGGCGTCGTTCCTTTGTTTCCATATATCTCCAAGTGAATTACCTGTTTGGAGACACCAATTTCTTTTTCAATTTTTTGAACATAAACTTCCCTTTCAACTGGACTCTTAATTTGCTTTAAAATTTCTGCTAATTCTTTGACAAAATTAATTTTTCCTTCTGGTAGTTCTAGATTATGTTTATTTTTAGCTTGTATAATTTTGTAATCAATAGGGCTCACTGCACCATCTATTTGTTCTTGAAAGGCAAATTTACCCTTATCTTTAATAAAATCATCTGGATCTTTTTTTGAAGGCAAGAGTAATATTTTGCAATTTAAGTTAGCCTCCTTTAAGATTTCTATACTTCTAATCGTTGCTTTTACCCCAGCATCATCTCCATCAAAGCATATGATTACTTCTGAACAATATTTTTTTAAAGTTTCAGCGTGTTGCTTTGTTAAGGCAGTACCAAGGGCAGCTATAACATTTTTAAAACCTTCTTGATGAAGGGCTATTACATCCATATAGCCTTCTACTAAAATAATTTTGCCATCGGTAATATGTCTTCTGGCAAAATTTAAACCATAAATAGTACTACTTTTATTAAAGATAGGAGTTTCAGATGAATTTAAATATTTTGGCAATGAATCATCCAATACTCTACCACCAAATCCAATAACATTCCCTGTTATGTCGAAGATCGGAAACATAACACGATTTCTGAAACGATCGTAATAATCTGTTTGTTTAGCATTTTGAATTATTAAACCACATTTTTCTAAATCTTTTAATTGATAGCCTTCTTTACTCAAATAATTTAACAAATCCTTCCATGAATCATTTGAATAACCAATACCAAAAGATTTAATAACTTTTTGAGATAATCCCCTTTTTAATAAATACTCTAAAGCAGCATTTCTTCCTCTGGTTAAATTATTATAGTAAAATTGAGCTGCCTTCTTATGAATCTCAAAAAAAAGCATTTTTTGTTCCATTGTCTTCTTATATTCCTCTGAAGTATTGAGTTCCTTCAGTTGAATATTAGCCCTTTGAGCTAGCAGCTTAATTGCATCAATAAAGCTTAAATTCTCAATTTTCATAATAAAACGTATAACATCTCCTGCTTCGCCACAACCAAAACACTTATACATTTGTCTTTGAGGATTTATGACAAAAGAAGGAGTCTTTTCATTATGAAAGGGGCATCGGGCTTTATAGGTATCTCTTCCCGATGACTTAACCTGTATATACTGTGAAATTACATCGACAACTGAATTACGGTCCTTTATTTCATCTATTATTTCTTCTGGAAAGAAATTTCCCATCATAATCACACCTAAAGTTATTCTTTACTACATACTATTTAGTTCTTTGTAATTTTAAAATCTCCTTCTAATATACTTACATTTTTATTTAATAGATATTTTTCAATAAAACTAACTAGCATATGGGCAAATTTCTCATTGTCCTCTTTCTTCCTTTTTGAAGGTCCTTTTAATCTCCCTTTAGATGCTAGAATTTTTTGGTTTAGATATCTTTGATGTAAATGTTGATCTATATTTTCTGGGGTATAAAAATTGCCCCATGGATTTAAAACATAGGCTCCTTTACCGATAATTAAAGCTGCCAAACCTATGTCAGCAGTGATGACTAAATCATCTTTTTCTGTATGATTAACAATTGCCATGTCGGCTGATTGAAATCCCTTATCAACTATTATTTTCTCAACAAGAGGATATTGATGGGATATATGATCTAAACTATGTATAAAAATTAGTTTTATATTATATTTCTTACATTTGTCTACAATGATCTCTTTTACAGGACAAGCGTCAGCATCTACAATAACTTTCATTTTTATCTCCTTTTTGTAGGGATTGATGAATTTTATTCGACATAGTTCTCCTTAATTCCTCCCTAACCCCTAAAAAAAATATATTCAGAATATTAACTCTTCCCTGTGGATAACCCTACTGTGGCGAAGGTATAAACTTATTTTGAAAGACTTTAATTGCATAGGAGTCTGTTGCACCTGCAATAACGTCCGTTACGATTCGCTCTAGGCTCTCCTTTCCCATTAAAGAACGATATTCTTCGGGTATTTCATGAGGATTCTCTAGAAAATGTTGAAATAAAGAAGAAACAATAAAAGTAGCTTTTTCTTTTTCCCTATTGCAAACATCCCCATAATAAACCCGCTTAAACATAAATGCTCTAAGTTCCATCATAATTTCATAAATTTCATTACTTTGATAAATATCCAGTTTATTACCTTCACTAATTTGAAGGAAGGTTTCTTGAATCATATCCTTAACAAAGGTATTAACCCGTTTACTGTGGGCGTCTCCTAAAACATGGATAATTCCTTTAGGGATGTCTCCATCTTTTAATATTCCTGCACTAATACTATTTTGAATATCATGACATAGGTAGGTAATTCTATCGACAATTTTAACTAGTTTTCCTTCCATTGTCATTGGAGCATTGGCTCCTGTATGATTGAGTATACCATCTCTAACCTCGAGGGTTAGATTTAATCCTCTACCATTCCTCTCTAAAACCTCTACCACCCTTAGACTCTGCTCATTATGTCTAAAATGGCCCGTGAGATCCCTTAAGACATCTTCCCCACTATGGCCAAAACAGGTATGTCCTAGATCATGGCCTAAGGCTATTGCTTCAACCAGATCTTCATTAAGTTTAAGGGCCTTAGCAATTGTTCTCGCAATTTGACTGACCTCTAAAGTATGACTTAGTCTGGTTCGAAAAAAGTCATCCTTTACAATAAATACTTGGGTTTTTTCCTTCAGTGCTCTAAAGGATTTAGAATGAATGATTCGATCTCGATCCCTCTGGTATACAGTTCTAATATCACATTCATCCTCTTCTTCTTTTCTTCCCCTTGTGTTTTTACTAAGTTGAGCAAAGTTGGCTAAATATTTACTTTCAAAGGTTTCTGTAACTTCTCGTAATTTCTGTGCCATAGCTTTTCTCCTTACTGGATATTTATATTATATATACTCTATAAAATATAAAAACCCTTTTTAACAAGAGGTTTTTTAGTGTCAATAGATAATTTTTACAAAAAAATAAATTTTATACCTTGACTTTTTGAATATTTTGTATTATACATTATCTTTTTCCAGAAAAGTTACTAGTGAATTTAAAACCCACTACCTATTTTTATAAATTTACTAAAACTTAATCTATATTTAAAGAACCTTTTCAATCTCTTTTGTATAATAAAGGTGCTAGATTATTAAAAGGAGGGCTTACAATGAAAAAATTAAATCTTTGCATTGATATTGATGGTACCATAACAGAGGCTTATGACTGGATTCCTAGAGCAAATAGTTACTTTAATACTAATATTACAGCTATGGATGTAAAAGTTTATGACATACATCAAAACCTAGGTGTAGAGCGAAAAGCATACGATGAATTTTATAGAAGCTATGGAGAAATCCTTCATGATGAAGTAACGATTAGAGCAGGAGCCAAAGAAGTTCTAGATGAATTAGCAAAGGATCATCAAATACATTTTGTTACAGCCCGAGAGGAAAGGATGAGGGATGTGACAAATAAATGGTTAAAGCGCCACCTAATCCCGTTGAATACCCTTTCATTATTGGGTAGCCATAATAAAATAGGGAAAGCAATAGAACTGAGCTGTGATATTTTTATTGAAGATCGCTATGAAAATGCTATTCAATTAGCCTCATCTGGCTTTCAAGTCTTACTAATTAATTGTTACTATAACCAAGAGCCCTTGCCCCCTCAAGTTACACGAGTAAATAATTGGTTTGAGATTAAGAACGTAATTGAAGAATATACTCAATACCCAATTAGTCAATTTAAAATTGCAACATAAAATAAACCCTGAATAACCTTTTAAAAGCCATCTGTAAAGGAGTAATGTTGTATGGTAACAGAAATTATGAAACTAAAGAGTTTTTAACTTTATTAGATATATTCTGCTAAATTATAGAGGACTAACTAATCCACAGCGTCTATATATAGTATAAAACAATCAATTAGAAGCTGTAGTTTTGACTACAACTTCATTATACAAGGAGGATGCTATGAGGATCGCTATTATTGCTTCTGTAGGAGAAGGTCACAATTCTGTTGCAGGATCACTACAGGAGGCACTCAAAAATGAAACACCTAATAGTGCATTAGAAATATTTGATCTTTAGATGATAACAAAGTCTATCAATTAATCACCCAAATTTATTTAGAGCTTATAACAAAAAACCGTCTATCTATAATAAAATTTTTAGCTGGTCTCAGCAACATCCTAATACCACAAACTTTATTAGTTTTTGCAATTTTTTAACTCTGAGTTATTTAAAACGGATTAAAAGGTCCTTCCAAGCTGAAACCTTTATTTTTACCCATCCAATCCCTACTAGTTGCTATAACTATTCCTTAGGCATACCTGGGTGGACTAGTTTTTTGTAATAACAACCTCCCTCATGATCCCTTCTACAGTTTGAAAATACTTAATTGATTTGAAATTACCGCTATAGACAATGATACAACAGGAAATTTCTGGTTTATTCCCCTTCAGTTATTATTGTAGACATTTCCCCTCTCTAAATCTTCTTGGTCGTAGAAAGTGGCTATCTTAGAATCAAATTCCTTAATGATATCAGTACATAAAGTTACATATTCATGATTATTTAGAATACCTATAAAATCATCTCCACCAATATGCCCCACAAAAGCTTTTTCTTTGCTCCCTTCTTGTAGTTTTGAAGTAATAATACTGGCTGTTTCTCGTATGACCTCATCACCCTTTTTAAAACCGTATACATCGTTATATACTTTAAAGTTGTCTAGATCAAAGTATAGTATTGTAAACTTACTGTACTGTAATAACTCCCACATTTTTTCTAGTTTATTTTCTAGTTTATTTTCTAATTTTTTCTATTGTAATTATATATTACAGTGGTATAATTATAAGTAAGAATTGCATATATATACAAATTAGTTGAAATAATTAATCTGGGCTCCTTTTAGCCCAGTAACTATAAGGGAGGTATATTAAAATGAAAGGCTATTTGTTATTAAGAGATGGAAGTATATTCTTTGGGGAAGCTGTTGGTAAAGAAAATATATTGGGAAATATACTTATTGATGAAAAGGGAATGATTAAAGTTGAATGCCCAACAACGGGGAAGTTTGGCGTAGTTGGAACCACATTACTTAAAGATCATAATAACATGTTACTGTCTGATGCCGACTTTGAGTGCCTAAAGCATAAAATTGAAAATAATGATTTACAGGGAAAAATTGTAACTGATAATTTGCCTATAGATTTCCATGTATACGATGTTAAAACCTATATACCTATGTTCTAAAATAACTTAAACAACCGTCCCTTAAGCTAAGGGACGGTTATTTACAGCATTTATACTATTCTACTGTCTATTCTATCTAAAATAACTTAATTTCTAGAAGCTGCATTTATTCCCGCAATGCGGCCAAAGACAAATATGTCAGTAATGGCGTTACCACCAAGTCTATTACCACCATGTACGCCACCTGTAACTTCTCCCGCTGCCCATAAACCAGGAATAATATTTCCGCCTCCATCTAAAACACGACTTTCAACATCAATGACTACACCACCCATTGTATGATGCAATGATGCTTTTCTTGGACTTATTATAATTCCAACATCATCATTAGATTCTATATACTCAAGATCTATAGCTCCTGCAATGACTTCTTTATGGAAGTCAACATCCTTTTGATTTGCCACATAGCTATTATATTTTTCTATTGTATTACGTAATTGTTCTTCAGTAAAGGCAGGAGCAACACCTGCTGCCGAGGTTTTAGAAGCTTCCGCTAATTCGGCAAGATTCTTACCATACCATACATGACCGCCTTCAACCATAGCTGCTACACGGGGATTATAGTCGCTTCCTTTTAATTGTTGATCTGGCTTTCCGATATCTCCCCTACCAGCGTAGATAATATAGAAAATACCATTATCAAGAGCTAAAGAAGCTTTTGCAAGCACATCACGTTCAGCATATTCGTTTACGAAACGATTTCCTTCTCCATCAATCCAGATTTGCTCTGCCGCATCTGACCAAATACCATCTGTCATTGTACCTTTAACAGGAGACGAGGAAGGCATCATTTGTGCAACTTCCATACCACTTACAGCAGCACCAATTTTAAGTCCCATTAAAATGCCATCACCTGTATTAGTACCCATATTGGTCGATAGTGTTCTAGTTGTAAGATCATCTCCCCAATAACTGTCATATTCCTTAACCATAGTTGGATCTGCACAATATCCACCTGTTGCAAGTACAACACCATTAGTTGTGTTAATTGTAATTTGTGTACCATCTATCTGTTCAGCCTTTGCCCCAACGATCTTACCAGATGCATCTACTAAAAGTTCAGTACCTTTTGTTTCTGTATAGATAGTAACACCCTTTTCCTCTGCAACTTTTGCAAGATGAGGAATACGTAAAGCCCCTGACATAAAGTTGTGGGTTCTTGGCCACATAGCACCAAGTACCGTACCTGTTCCAGGCGCATCCCCATATTTAGCATCGGCACCGTAGGATGCTTCAAGTCCAATTTCTCCCATCCATTTAAAAGCATCTAGTGAATGAACAGCCAGCTGTCTTGCAAGATGGACTTCTGGAGCAATCCAATTACCATTTATTAACTCCCTTAATCCTCCTGTGTACATGTGCCACATATGTAATGCACTAGAGTCGAAGCCAGGCAAATCTTCTCCAGCCTTTTTGCCAATATTATTTGAATAAAATTCATTGATGTCAGCCTTTAGTTCTGTTAATACTTCCTCCCATTCTGGAAAAACATCAAATTTCAGATTTGGATCATTGGGGTCTAGGGCAAGATAACCATCCAATGTATCCTTTTGCCCTCTAGTCAATATCATTTGATTTTGAGCCTCTACGTCAACTGCATTGTAGGCTGCACCTGCCAACAAGGTATTTCCACCTAATACAGAACCTTTCTCTATTAGGATTACTCTAGCACCTTCTTCAGCAGCACTAATTGCAGCCGATAGTCCAGCTCCACCACCACCCATTACAAGAACATCTGTATCCCATGTTTGTGGCTCTTTTGGTGTAACAACTATCTTATTTTGTTTTAGAGCGTCAACATCTAAACCAGCATTTTTAGCGGCATTGGTAACTGCATTAATTATTGCAAAGCTCGTTAAAGTTGCTCCTGTTACCGTTTCTATAGCTAAACTCTGGTGCTCAATTATTTGAGCTGGTATACGTTCAATCGCCACTTTTACAACATAATCAGTTTCAGAATTCTCTATAAACTCAATCTCTGTTATTTTACTGTCTTCTACAGCTATCTTCACAGTCATTGGCCCTTGCATACCTGCAGCGGTTCCTTCATAACTACCATGGATAAGGGCAGTTGGCTGATCATTAGTACACCCAGCAAGCATCAAAGTAATCATACAAATACAAATAAGTAATGAAATAAACTTCTTCATTTTTTCTCCTCCGATCTTAAATTTAATAAATACTTAAAGACTTATAGGGCTTTAAATATTTGGGTTTAGAGTTTATTAGCGAAAGCACTAATAAAAAACTACTTAAACCAGTTTCCTTTCTTTTTTGACTTCGACTAAATTTTAACATACTTTATGCCTTAAATTGATTAAGTAGTTATTAAGATTCTATGCCTTTTTACCATCCAATATTTGTAATTAAATCCATTAAGCGACAATAAACAGCAATTTTACCCTAAAATTTATAAAAAAATCCCTTATAATGCTGAAAATGCATTTTTAGGGATTAAGGAATCTTAATATTTATTTTGTTTTTATTAATATCTTCTTAATTTATAATGTGGAATTTATTTTAATATTGACATTAAATTATCATTTAAATTTTTATTCCATAAAAGGAACTCAATTGTTTATATCAACTTTTTCCTTTAGGGTCAAAGTAATAACCTTGTCCCCACTCCATTTTTAAGAATCTTGGATTATTCACATCTTCTTCTATTTTATTTCTAATATTATGTATATGAACAATTACAGTTCGTGTATCACCGTAGCTTTTCGACCCCCATACTTTATAATAAATTTCTTTTGGGGTATAGTATTTACCTGGATTCATCATTAAAAATGACAAGATCTTAAATTCTGTAGAAGATAATTTTAATTCGCCTTCCTTTTTAATAACAACATGGCGGTTTGCATCTAATTTAAAACCTGTACATTCTAAAACGTTCTTAGTATTATTAGGTAATTTATTTGCCCTTCTTAGATTTGCTTTTATCCGAGCTTCAAGGATTTTATTATCAAAAGGCTTAACTATAAAATCGTCCCCTCCCTGTTCAAGCGCTTTAACAATTGTATCACTACAGTCAAGACAGGATATAAAAATAATAGGACAATCATGCCACTCTGTTAATCTTGAACAAAGGTCAACGCCATTAACATCAGGCAACAAAATATCAAGAAGTATAATATCAAATTTATCTCTTGCATTTGCGTAGGCATCACTTCCTGTTTTGGCCCAAACAACTTCATAGGTTTCAGCTTGTTTTAGATAATATAGAATTATTTCTGCTACTAATGGATCATCTTCGATTAAAAGAATTTTAATCATTTTGTCTCACCCCTTAAATCAATATTACCTCAATTGTTACTATTTTGACAAGGGAATCGAGGGATTTGATTATTCCCTCCTCCTTTTACTTCCATTATAGTTAAATCTTTATGTTCTATCAATTATTTGATATACTTTCATTGTGGCATTTTTAACATAAACTAATTTATCTAAGGTAAGTGAGGTTTTTTTATGAGGCGAAATTATTTTAAGGCAATACTTGTATTCTTAATTATATTTAGCTTTGCTTTTTTTATTGGCTTTAAAATAAATAAAAGCTTTGGTATTTTGAAAAATGGGGACACATATTCTGATGATGAAGCAAACATGATCTATTCACTTACAGATTATCAATGGGATTCTTCAACTAATACCTATTACTTTGACTTAATTCGAAAAAATAAGTATCAGCAGTTAGAACTGATTTATGGAAAATTGCCATCAGAAGTTTATATAAACGGTACTGCCTTGAAGGAATCTTCTTTCTTTACAAGACTATTACTTAGTTCCCATCTATTTATAGATAACAAGATTAGGATAGTTTTTGACACCAATATAGATCCCCATAAAACACCCATATATGTAACAACTACACCTAGTGCTGAAATGGCACTTACAACCTTTAATATTGTATTTGCCTTTAGTCTTGGAATAACATTTTTAATGTTTATCTATGGTCTTTCTCTTTATCATCGAAAAAAAACAGAAAAATACCTATTATGGTTTGCAATTTATACTGGTGCATTGACTTTATGGAGTGTTCTACCTCTATTTGTAGGTACAGGTATAAATTTTCTACGTTACTATGCCTTTGCTTGGTGTGTAATACTTGATATTGTTATATGTTTTAAAATGTTTGATATTAAGCTTCCTGGTCGCTTAAACCTGCTCCTAAGTGTAAGGGGGGTAATTTCTATTTTAGTCCTGTGGTCAATTTTAGAAAGTATATTTCCAAAATTACATAGTGAAATTTATGTTTATAGCTTGTTCTTATTTTCCATTGGAGTTCTCATATATGCCTGTGTTGATAAGCGTAAAGGAGGGTGGTTATTAATTTCAGGTCATGCTTTAAGTCTAGGACTACGTATGGCCATCCCCTTATCTTCCCTTTCATCATCAAGTGTAAGTTATCCATTACGTGCCCTACAGTTTTCAAAGTTTTTTAATGTTCCATTTGCCTTTTGCTGTATGCTATTAATTAACCACATTTTTGCTGAAAAATATACTGAAGCTGAGATCCTTGCTAAAGAGTTGGAACAGATAAACCAAAATCTTGATAAAAAGGTTTTAGACGGCAAACTAGCATTGGAAGAGCAGATGAAACGACGACATAGCCTTATGATGAATATCTTTCATGATTTACGCACACCATTATTTGTTATACAAGGCTGCACCGAAAAAATTACTAGCCAACCACAACTACTCAATACGGAATTACCTATCATTAAGGAAAGGTTAGATTTTACAAAACATCTAGTTGAAGATTTATTTTTGATGGCAAAATTGGAGGATAAACAAGTAATTCTTGAAATGGACCGGATTCCTGTATCAAGCCTAATTAAAAATGTTATCAGTGCCTGTAGTATAGAGGCTGAAGGTAAGAATATTTATATAGATGCAGAATTAAAGTGTGAATGTCTAACTTGGGGAGATGAATATCGTCTTAAACAGGCTTTTCAAAACCTTCTTTTAAATGCAATTTACTATACAAAACCAAAAGGCAGGATCTATATATCCTTAGAAAAGAAAAAAAATATAACGATAATATCCTTTACAGATACGGGTATTGGAATATCTCCACAAGATATAGATAAAATATTTGACAGGTATTATCGGATAAGTCATACGGATAAGCACCAATCTACTGGCTTAGGCCTTTCCATTGCACAAGAAATTATACAGCAACACCTAGGAAGTATTAGCGTCGAAAGTCAATTAGGGTCTGGCACAACCTTTACAGTACACCTCCCCATAATCTCTTAACCCGTTAATTACAGCTTAAAAGTCAAATTATAAAGGGCCGTCCCAGTTACAGGGAGGCCCTAAAAATGATTTATTGTTTTTCATTTACTCCAACAGCACTGGCGGTGGCCTGCATTGGATAAGATTCTAACACTCCACCAGCAATGATAATCTCTACATGATTTCCTACTTTAAAATCTCTGCTAACATCTCTAAAGCCGATTGCAACATTCTCTGGAATATTTTCAAAGAAATTAGTTTCCTCTGTAATAGTTACCCATATCAAACCACTGACATCTGCATCTTTAGAATCCACCAATAGACGCTTTCCACCCTCTTCTATCTCTACTATTTTTCCAACTATTTCAGGAGTCTGTACCCTTGCATTGATCACTGGAACTTCTGAGTTTTCAGTTATGTTATTTGCTTTATTTGCAGCTGCCCCATCCTCCAACAGAATGAATTGCCCTTCTGCATCCCAATCTATATTCAAACCAACTAAACTAGATATTGCTCTTAATGGTAAGTAGGTACTACCATCTATCATGATGGGGGTCAATACCTCACCGTTAGCGTCCTTTAATTCTACTGCTTCATTGTTGTATTTCACCATTATATCTGGCCTTAATATGGCACTTACGCTATTGTAGACGGTACTGGCTCCTACGGTACTTAAGCCTGCTATAACCAGTATTCCACAGATTGATAAGGACCTTACAAATTTTGATTTCATGTCTATTCCTCCTAAATAAAATTAATTAAATTCGTTATGAATTTTAGACGATGAAATCATAGAATAAGTTCCCTATCTTGTAAATTACTTGTATTAGCACTTTATTGTAACTCATTACGTAAAGCTCTTTTCCCTCAAAATAATTAATGGAATACTTGCTATTCCTTAACAAAACTACTTCGTATTTTCTACATTTCTAATTCTAATCTTTGAAGCTTGTCAAAAAGCTTTGCTAAAATATCTTGTAGATCCTTAGGGTCCACCCTTTTAGGAGGATCCTTCATAAACTCCACAGCACTCCATATTTTAGCCAACTTAATCTGTTTAAGCAACTTTAGCTCTTGTAAGGGAAACTCAATATACGAATCTCTCCACTTTGAGAGGTATCTCTTCGTTATTAAGGTTTCAAGGGAATCATTTGGAGTTCCTAAACCAGGTATTGTTATAGCAAGGTCAATGGCAGGAGAGGCACAGCTAATTCTTTCCCAGTCAAACAATACAACTGTTCCATCTTCTCTAACACCCCAATTGGTAGGATTTGTGTCGCCATTAATCCAACAATGAGGTAGAAAAAGCTCCTGTGACTGTCTTTGAGCCTCCAACAATATTGGCTCCAGCTTCACAGCGTCTTTCTCCTTGTATTGACTTAATAGTGCTTCATTAAATGAGATATCCCACTTGGGGCGATAACACCCCTTAAAGACCTCCTCTTTACGCCATGTTTCTGAATGAAGTTTGTAAAGAACCTCCACTACAGCTGGATCTCCCTGTCTACTTTTAGGCGGTAAAGGTGTTGGGATATCCTCTATTAAGATATAATAGGTTTCCCCTTCTTCGTAATGCCATAGTAGCTTTGGTATATGAGGAATTGTATTTTTTAAGAATTTTGTAGACTCTGTATAAAATAAGTATTCCTGTGGTTCTGCCATTTCCTTTAAAATAATAGAGTTGTTACTAAATTTTAAACGATAGCATCCACCAATATCTTTTATACCCGCTAACTTGTCAATTATAGCTACTTCTCCATAGGTAGACTGTAGGTAGTTCTTAAGATTTTTTGGCCATCTTTTCATTACCATCCCCCTTTTTTCTGAAATATATAAACCAAGATGACAATTTAAATAATTCCCTCTTCTGAATACGAGAAATCCATCTATCTACTGCATTAGAAAGATAGATGGATTTTAGTGAATTAGGATGAACTTAATATTTAAATTTAGCTATACTTTCTTGCATTTCCTCTGCTAGCTTTGATAAGGATTCACTTGCATTAGCAATTTCCACCATAGAAGCAGATTGCTCTTGTACAGAAGCTGAAGCTTCTTCGGTTCCAGCTGCATTTTCCTCTGATATTGTCGATAGATTTGTAATAATATTTACTATTTCATCCTTCTTTCTTTCCATTTCTTTCCCAGAATGATTAACCTCTTTGATCACTTCTTTCATATTTTCAATAGCATCTGCAATTCCTTTAAATTTTGAGTTGGTCATTTCTACACTCTCTGTTTGAGATATTACAATCTTATCAACATTTTGTATCGTATTGACTGCATGTCCAGTTTTATCAATTAAATCTTGAATAATACTCATAATGTCTTCTGTAAATTTATTCGATTGCTCTGCAAGCTTTCGTATCTCGTCTGCTACAACAGCAAAACCTCTGCCCGATTCCCCTGCTCTAGCAGCTTCTATAGCTGCATTGAGGGCTAATAGATTGGTTTGCTCTGCAATACTTCTAATCATCTGACTGGCCTTCTCGATTTTTTCTGCACTTTCATTGGTATTTAAAATAATGACTTGCACCTCTTTTGAAGCCTTATTATTGCTCTCTGTCTTTTCTATAAGATCTTCTAAGATTTCAAAACCTTCATCCTTTAAACAATTTACCTTATTTAAAGAGCTACTTAGGTTTTTTACATACTTTTGTTGTTCCTCGACTAACTCTCCCAACTCATTAATATGTAATGCTCCCTGTCCTGTGTCTCTTGACTGTTCAGTAGCTCCTTGTGCAATGGACTCAACTGTTTTTGCAATTTCCTCAGCCACAGTAGCCGATTGCTCACTGTTACTTGTCAACTCTTCTGACGAAGCAGAAAGTAATTGAGAAGTATCGGCTATTTGAACGATGAATTCCCTAAGGGTATTGGCCATGATCATAATGTTATTATACAATTCTCCTAATTCATCTTTACTATTAATGGTAGTTTTATCATCTATCTTAGAAATATCTTTTTTAGCAATTTTTTTAGCCACTTCATTAATAGTAACAATTGGGGCTACTAGCTTTGTACTAAATATAATGGCAACAATTATTGCTAATAGAATGCATATTAGTGAAATAATTATAAATATCCACTTTAGCGATAGAATATTTGCTTCCAGTTCTGAATTTTCAACAGAAATCCCTAGATACCATGGTTCATTTCCAATAATATTAATCGGAGTTATTATTGTAGAAACCTTATTTTCGTACAGATCATGTTCTAATAATAGATGTGCTTCATTATCTATACTTACTATATTATCCCATACATATTTTATTGGATGCCCTTTTAGATCATCGGATTCGAGAATCAACTTCCCTTGAAGTTCTTCTTCCTTAGCATGGGCTAAAACCATACCTTCTTGATTTAATAGAAAACCAAACCCCGTTTCACCAAATTGTAACCCTGTAACAATCTCCTGAATTCGGTCTAATTCTAAGGTTGCATAGCCTATACCCATTGCTTTATTCATTTCATCTATTATTGGTGATACAACAATCACAGATAATTTCCCAGTTGTGTTAGACACCAGCACATCTGAAATGATAGGAGCTTTGGAATCCATTGCCTGCTGGAAGTACTCTCTAGTGGCAACCGAACCCTCATCTCCCCTATAGTTCCATCTTGTACCTTCATAATTGGCAAAGGAAATATTAGCAAATATATCCTTGTAAAAAGGATACACCCTTGCCAATTCAGAAACTGCATCTTCAGGATCAGCATTAATTAATCCTTTCAAACGAGAAAAACCCTCAACCTTGGATATCGCATCCTGTAGGAGCAATTCTACTTCTTGCCCCCTTGAATCTACCACAGCCTCTAGCAAAACATTGTTAGATTCCACCATCGATTTTTTAGAAAAGCTATATCCAGAAAATGATAATACAGATAAAGAGATTACGATTAATAAAGAAACCATTACTGATAATTTTAAACGAATACCCATTTGGCAATCACCTCATTCATAGTATTTTTATTTACTGCTTTCTCATCATCACCAAACACTTATTGATTTTCCGTTACCAATTTGAAGAAGACCTGAAAACACAAATTAGCTTTTCTCTCAATTACTACTTCAATTTAGTTAAGTATCAGCTTACAAGATAAACAGACATACTTTTTTACATAATTTTCTTAATAACCTTAATACTACTTCTACCTTTTATTTGTTTTTAATCAATTTCTAATTTATCACCCCTCGTTTTTTAGCTTGCAACTATATATTCATGATCTCAAGAAATACCTAATATACAGAAATAAGGTTTTCATACTTTATTTCGACAAATTTCACAAGATTCCCTTCTTATATTAGACATTTTTTTTAGATATATTCTCCTGTAACAAGAACTAAATGAAATAAGATATCATTTGATTGAGGTGGTAGAATGATTATAAAGAAAGCCATGAAATCATTGATATGGAAAAATAAACTATTTAAAGAAAAATCTTGTGTAATAAAAGTTCTTTCATTGTCCTTTTCTCTCTACTTTGTTTGTGACGTTTCTCTTGATTTAAATATTATTTAGTAGAATTTATCTCTGAATAGATCTAAAGAAAAAAGGATATTACTTCTTAAAAAACTAAGAAATAATACCCTTGTATTTTTATGCTAAATCCTTGAAATATAATTTCTTTCATGGGCCAGATTCTTGTGGGTTTAATCGTATAACATTCATACTTTGTTCTACTAATGGGATGTCAAATGATTTTAATTACTTTATTCCACTATATCAAAAGTATAAATGCAAGGGCTATCTTTGCTTACTCCAAGCTGGGGTATGTCTATTGAACTCAAAAGGCGCTGTAAGTTTCCTTTAAGGGTATGTCTGTAACACTCGTCACAGGCAAATGTTATCGCTATAGTATTATTTTCTTCGTTCAAAAGGATGTTACGTGTCTTTCCTGTATAATCTTTAATAAAAGTATTTAAATACAGTTCCAGTCTTAGGGGAAGGGGTTTATCTGCATGTTCAAAGGAAAATGCTTTACGGACTTTATCGTGCCCGGTACCCTGACAAGCTCCGTTTTGTTCCCAAAGCTTAAAGCGTTGCTCTTCGGTGAGAAGTTCACCCATCGCTTCCATAAACCTATTATCACACTCGTTTCTGCCGTATGTTTGAACAATGCTTTCAAATATAGACAATACATCTTCAGGAATACCGTTTTTTCTCTTTTTCATAATGCTTAGCATAGTTTTCAATTACTTTAGCCTCCTTTTCTATATTTAGTTTTATAGGTAAATTTCTTTTATTTGTAATAAGTAAATTTTCCATAAAAAAACTCCCCTCTGGCTATTATTTCTAGTGATTTCCAGAAAGGAGTGACATTAAGTAAAAAATTCAATTTATTGGTAAATTTCAATAAAATATATTTTTTTATTTAACAACATTTTGCAGATCATCACTCAATTCCCTTATTTTAGAATTTTCATCAAGCAAATTAATTAGACGATTATTTTCATCCTCTATTGAAGCTAATATTTCCTCTGTAGTTGCAGCATGTTGTTGTGATATTGCAGCTATGCTCTCCAGCTTACCTTGCACGTTTGAGAAGGTAACACTGATATCATCTATCATGAAATCCTCTTTTTCTATATGTCTACCAATAATATTAGAAGCAGTTTTTATTTCATCAAAGCTTTCATAAACCTTCTTAACTATATTATTTCCTTGTTCTACAGCTTTATTGCCTTCTTGAGCTTTCTCTAAGGCTTTCTTTGTTTTATCTTTAGTATCAGTTATTATTTCATTTATATCATTTACTGTTTTAGCACTCTGTTCCGCCAATTTTCGCACCTCATCCGCCACTATAGCAAAGCCCTTTCCAGCTTCTCCTGCCCTTGCAGCTTCTATAGCAGCATTTAGTGCCAGTAAATTTGTTTGTTCTGCTATTTGTGTAATGCCAGATAAAAAATCATTAATATTATTCATATTATCCTGTAATTGGGCAACGGTTGATAAAGAAGAACTAACGGAGCTTTTAATTGTTTCCATTTGCTCATTCATCTTTTCGATATCGTCAGAGCTGGAATTAACTGTATGAATAATGCTGCTGGAGATGGTTTTTACTTCACTTGATAAAAGCTTAATTTCACAAACCCCTGTGTTGGTATTAGACATTGATAAGGAAATATCATAAATCTCATTGGCTTCTGATTCTACACCTTTGGCCATTTCTTGGACGGAGAAGGTAATCCCTTTACTAAGCTCCCCTATATCTTGTAAATTACTGTTGCTTTTAGTAATACTATCATTTAAAACGACAATACCATTTTCTATTTTTTCCATAGTCAAGCATAATTTTCCATAAAGTTCCCTAGACTTAGCTTCGTTCTTTATTGAAGCCTCCACATAATCATTGCCCCATTTTGTTAGAAAATAAAGGACTACTAAACCACAGTTGATTACTAAAACACGAGCTATAAATTCACGAATATTTGCTTCTCCACCTAAAAGATATTCGGGTTTTATAATATAGAAAGATATAAGGAAGCCATTAAATATCAGGGCATAATATGCAACCATTTTACTCTTAAAATACAATGCCACCATACATCCACATATAAAATACATCAAAAACACTCTTGCAGAAACACTACCCTGTTGAGAGTATAACATAAATGAACCTGCGAAGACGGGTGATAAGCAGATTAATAATCCACCAATAGTTATATTTAGTATTCTTTTCAAATTTAAAATGTAAATAATATTATTAAATATTGCCGCAAAAAAAGTAAAAGTAGCTAAAGTAATAGCATATTCCATGCCAGCAACTGCAAATGCTTGAGCAGTTAAAGCAAAAGCAAATAAATAAACTAAAATTACATTAAATTTATTTACCCTCATCACATCATAGTTGTTAGTACCCTCATAACTCATTTAAAGTCACCCCTATTGTAATTAATATAAAGAATATAGAACTGCAAAGTTATATGGGATAATTCTATTAAAATATAAGAAAACCCTCTTTTTTCACCTATTATCCAATAGCATTTTTCTATATCATATTTATATCCTAACACTTTTCTTTGGCTATAGAAATAAAGTCTGTGTTAATCAATTGTTAACTAATTTCCAATAGCACTTTAACTGTCTTTGGTATTATCTAATAAAACTAAATAACTAAATTAAATAAGGTATTGCCTCTTAAAACGATTAAGTGGCAATACCCAAGTTTATATGTTATAGTAGTCTTTAAACTTTATTAATATACGCTTCTAAGCTTAAACAAGTAGCTACAAGCTTTATTTTAATTGGTCTACATTTTTAATTGCTGCATGGGCAGCGGCTAATCTCGCAATTGGTACTCTAAAAGGAGAGCAAGAAACATAGTCTAGATTAAGCATATGACAAAACTCAATAGAATTTGGCTCGCCACCATGCTCTCCACATATTCCAAGTTTTATATCTGGTCTAACCCTTTTACCTAAATCAACTGCCATCTCCATCAGTTTTCCAACGCCATCCCTGTCTATTCTTTCAAAAGGATCCTTCTCCAATAAATTCTTTTCTAGATATTCTTTTATAAAAGAACCTGCATCATCTCTAGAAAAACCGTAGGTCATTTGTGTAAGGTCATTTGTACCAAAGGAGAAGAACTCTGCTTCTTTGGCTATTTCATCTGCTGTTATTGCAGCCCTTGGCACCTCAATCATAGTACCTAATAGATATTTAATATCAGCTTCATTCTCCTGTAATACTTCTTCAATGGTTTCTGTAATAACTTGCTTAACATATTGAAGCTCTTTAATTTCTCCTATTAATGGAATCATAATCTCTGGCACTATATTAATACCTCTATGTTCCTTTACATAGATGGCTGCTTCAATAATTGCCCTTGCCTGCATTTGATAAATTTCAGGATAAGTTACTGCTAAACGACATCCCCTATGTCCTAGCATTGGGTTAAACTCTTTTAGGTCATTAACCACATCCTTTAGCTGATGGTAGGGAATCTCCATTGAAGTTGCCAATTCTCTAATATCCTTCTCTTCATGGGGCAAAAATTCGTGTAATGGTGGGTCTAATAATCGAATCGTAGCAGGAAGTTCTCCCATGACATCAAAAATTCCAATGAAATCTTGACGCTGTATAGGTAACAACTGGTCTAGTGCTTTTTTCCTTTGCTCTATTGTTCTAGCCAAAATCATTTGGCGAACAACAGGAATACGACTCTCTTCAAAGAACATGTGCTCTGTTCTGCAAAGTCCAATCCCTTCTGCACCAAAATCTAAAGCCTGTTTTGTATCCCTTGGGGTATCAGCATTAGTTCTAACTTTTAATTTTCTATATTGATCAGCCCACTTCATAAACTTTTCAAAGTTCCCTGTTAGCTGTGAGTCCTTTGTTTTAATCTCTCCAGCGTAAACCTCTCCATTAATACCATTTAAAGAAATATAGTCTCCCTCTTTAAAGACTAACTCTCTAATTTTAATGATCTTATTGGGTTCATCAATTTTAACCTCTCCGGCTCCTGCAACACAGCATTTACCCATTCCTCTTGCGACTACTGCAGCATGGGAGGTCATCCCCCCTCTAGCTGTTAAAATACCAACTGAAGCTACCATTCCCTCGATATCTTCAGGTGATGTTTCGTGTCTAACTAAAACAACTTTTTCACCAGAAGCATTGGCTTTTACTGCATCCTCAGGATTAAAATAAATTTTACCCGATGCTGCTCCAGAAGAAGCTGGTAGACCTCTTGTAAGAATTTCAGCTTTCTGTAATTCTTCTTCATCAAAGGTAGGGTGTAATAATTGTTCTAATTGTTGAGGTTGAACCCTCATTATCGCTTCCTTTTCTGTAATTAGTCCTTCTGAAACCATCTCTACAGCTATGTTAATAGCCGCAAGTGTCGTTCTTTTACCATTTCTTGTTTGAAGAATGAATAATTCTCCCCTCTCAATGGTAAACTCAATATCTTGCATATCTTGATAATGCTTCTCTAATAGTTTTGTTACATCAATAAATTGTTGGTAAACTTCTGGCATTTTTTCTTTTAGTTCAGAAATTTCCTTTGGAGTTCTGATTCCTGCTACAACGTCTTCTCCTTGGGCATTCATTAAAAACTCCCCAAACAACTCATTATCTCCATTGGAAGGATTTCTTGTAAAGGCAACTCCAGTTCCAGATGTTTCTCCCATATTACCAAAAACCATCGACTGGATATTTACTGCTGTACCTAAATGGTCAGAAATATCATTTATTTTTCTATAGACATTAGCCCTAGGATTGTTCCAAGACTTAAATACCGCTTCAATTGCCATTAATAACTGTTCTTTAACATCTTGTGGGAATGTTTTTCCAGTTTCCTTCTTAATAATTTTCTTAAATTCTTCTACTAAGTAGATCAGATCTTCTGCGGTTAAGTCGATGTCTTGTTCTATATTTTTTTCATGTTTCCTTTTGTCTAATGCAGTATCAAATTTGTATTTTTTGACTCCCAGTACAACATCACCGAACATTTGAATGAACCTTCTATAGCTGTCATAGGCAAAACGGGGATTTTGTGTTGCTGTAGCTAACCCTTTAACCGATTCATCATTAAGTCCTAAATTAAGAATCGTATCCATCATTCCTGGCATTGAAAAAACTGAGCCTGATCTTACTGAAACTAATAATGGATTAGTGAGGTCACCAAACTTTTTTCCTGACTGTTTTTCTAACTGATCAAGATGAAGAAAAATCCCGTCTTCAAGGCCCTTCCAGATTGTCTTATGGTTTTTATAGTATTCGTTACAAGCTTCTGTTGTAACTGTAAAACCCGGAGGTACTGGTAAACCTATTTTTGTCATCTCTGCTAAGTTGGCCCCCTTCCCCCCTAATAATGGCTTCATAGACATATTTCCCTCTTTGAAATCATATACAAACTTCTGCATTATCTACCGCCTCCATTAAATTAGTACTTTGATATCCCATTATTAAACTTATATCCTATTTCTCTAAAGATCTCTAAAATGATACTGGCACTTTCTTCTACCGCCTTTGTCGATACATCAATTACAGGGCAATTAACCCTTTTCATGATGGCTTCAGCATAGTCCAATTCTGCTAAAATTCTTTCCATGCTTGCATAGTTTGCTTCATGCTTTAAACCAAGGGCTTTTAATCTCTCTTGGCGAATTTCTATTAATTTTAATGGATTGGTGGTTAAGCCAATAATCTTTTTAGGATTAACTTCGTATAACTCCTTTGGTGGATTAACTTCAGGTACTAACGGTACATTTGCCACCTTAAGGTTTTTGTGGGCAAGATACATACTTAAAGGCGTTTTAGATGTTCTTGAAATTCCTACAAGTATAATGTCAGCCTTCTTTAACCCTCTAGGATCTTTTCCATCATCATATTTAACTGCAAATTCAATAGCTTCTACCTTCTTGAAGTATTTTTCGTCTAATCTTCTTATCAGACCTGGCTCTCTTCTAGGATTATTGCTTAAAACTCCCCCCAATGTATTTACTAAGGGAGTCATGATATCAACATAGGGTATGCCATTTTTTTCTGCTTCTTCAACCAAGAAATTTTTCAAATCCTCCACAACCATTGTAAAAACAATTACTGCTTTTTCCTGCTTTGCTTCCCATAATACCTCTTGGATTTGCTGTTTTTCCGTTATGAAGGGAAAACGCCTAATCTCGTAGTCTTCAACACTAAATTGACTAATACCGGCCTTAGCCACCTGTTCGCCTGTTTCACCTATAGAATCTGACAAAATATAGATTACTAAATTATTATTTTGATTCAATGGACTCCCTCCTACTCTTTACATAGTTCCATAAATAATTTTGTAATGTTACTTTTAGATACCTTTCCTATCACCTTAAGGTTCTCTTTTCCATCAACAACTGTTTTTTCTATTACTGGTAGGCTATCCACTTCATGCTCAATTATTTTCACCGCAGCATGCAGGACATTTTCTTCCCCCATTACTGTTATAATATTGGGTCTTCTTGTCATAATCATCCCTACAGGTACCTTATTAATATCAATTCCACCAATGGCACTTTTTAAAAAGTCTTTTCGAGATACAACACCCGTTAAACTTCCATTAGAGGCAACAAAGATGGTCCCTACATCCTCTAAAAACAATGTCACGATAGCTTCATATACCGAGGTGTCCTCTGAAACAATTGAAGGAACTGACATAATGTCTGATACCTTTATGTTTTTAATTTGTTGAGAGAAAAGGTTTACTTCTGCCTTTCCCAAATAAAAATAACCTACCTTGGGACGAGCATCTAAAATGCCAGACATTGTTAGTATTGCAAGGTCTGGTCTTAAGGTAGCCCTGGTAACGTTTAAATTACTGGCAATTTGCTCACTTGTTATTGGCTCGCTTTCTTTAACAATTTCTATAATTCGTTGTTGGCGTTTTGATAGTTCGATGGTAATCACCCCTTTATGCTATACTATTTATATTTATGTTATATTATATAATAATGTATCATAAATCTGTATATTTTGCCACTATTTTTTTATCATATTCTTATTCTTTACTTTAGACAGCAGAAAACAGCTGAAACAAATTTCCAGCTGTTTTACGCTTCTAAAATTTTAACTTTTCTTCTAAATATGCTTCCAATTCATTTATAGCAATTCTTTCTTGTTCCATTGAGTCCCTATGTCTTATGGTTACTGTTTGATCTTCTAGCGTATCAAAATCAACTGTAATACAGAAAGGTGTACCAATTTCATCATGTCTTCTATATCTTTTACCAATACTTCCAGCTTCATCGTAATCTACCATAAACTTTTCTGATAGTTTTTCAAAAAGGCCTAATGCTTCATCTTTTAATTTTTTAGTTAATGGGAAGATGGCTGCTTTAAATGGTGCTAAAGCTGGATGAAGGCTTAATACAACCCTTGTATCGTTTTCAGCTACTTCCTCTTCTCTATAGGCATCTACTAAAAATGCTAATGCAACACGGTCAACCCCTACTGATGGTTCTATACAATAGGGAACATATCTTTCATTTGTCACTGGATCAATATAAGTAAAATCTGAACCTGAATGTTCTGCGTGCTTTTTAAGGTCATAATCGGTTCTGTCGGCAATACCCCAAAGTTCTCCCCAACCGAAGGGAAATCTGTATTCAATATCGCTGGTTGCATTACTGTAGTGGGATAATTCTTCTTCTGAATGCTCTCTTACTCTTATAAATTCTTCCCTCATATTTAGGTTTAGTAACCAGTTTTTGCAGAAATCACTCCAATAATTGAACCATTCGATATCTTCTCCTGGCTTACAGAAAAATTCTAGTTCCATTTGTTCGAACTCTCTTGTTCTAAAGGTGAAATTACCAGGTGTTATTTCATTTCTAAAGGACTTACCGATTTGACCAATACCAAAAGGAACTTTTTTTCTAGCTGTTCTTTGTACATTTTTAAAGTTTACAAAGATTCCTTGGGCAGTCTCTGGTCTTAAGAAAATTTCGGTACTTGTTTCTTCTGTTACCCCTTGGAAGGTTTTAAACATAAGGTTAAATTGACGAATATCGGTATACTCTAATGCCCCACATTCTGGACAGACGATTTTTTCTGTCTCGATGAAGTCCTTCATCCTTTTGTTGTCCCAACCATCTACAATAATGTCTTGATTCTGACTTACACCATAGTCTTCAATTAATTTGTCTGCTCTAAATCTAGCCTTACATTTTTTACAATCCATTAAAGGGTCATTGAATCCACCCACATGACCTGAGGCTACCCAAGTTTGTGGGTTCATTAAAATTGCAGAGTCTAAACCAACATTATAAGGACTTTGTTGGATAAATTTTTTCCACCAAGCTTTTTTTACATTATTCTTTAGCTCTACTCCCAAAGGACCATAATCCCATGTATTTGCCAAACCGCCGTATATTTCAGAGCCTGGAAAAACAAAACCTCTATTTTTCGCTAAAGAAACTACTTTTTCCATTGTTACTTCTTTTGACATTCAAACCCCTCCTCTAATACTTACATCAATAAATTCAAAAATAAAAAAAGCCCTTCATCCCTATCAATTAGGGACGAAAGACTTTACTTCCGCGGTTCCACCCTAGTTGGTACAATGTACCCCCTTAGTCAAATAAGCTCTGAAGTGCCCTTCGAAGATAGTCTATACTGGGCTTTCACCTTCCCCAGGTCGCTAAAAATAGATTTATCTACTACTCCTCTTCATCATTGCTAATAATTTAATTAATAATTAATCTACCAAATATTCCATCCATTGTCAAGAAGTATTTAGTAAAAATTATTTATCTGCTCCGTCATCAGTATCTTCTAAGTCTTTATTAAGGTCTACATCTACCTTAACTTCGCTATCATCACCATCCATAAAGTCCATATCAGAAAGATCTTCTTTATTTCCTTTAAAGATGTTTTTAATTTCGTTTACCTTACCTTCTGCATAATCGTTTATGTCAACTACTTCTCCATCCTTCTTTACAATTTCAATGGTTGCCTTTGAAGCTACAGCAGCTGATACCCCAATAATTGATACTAATGGTGCTAATACTACCCCTACAGCGCCAGCTGTAACAGGGATATTAAGCATAATTTCTCCATCTTTTTTCAAAATAACTCGTGTTACATTACCTGTTTTGATAATTCTTTTTAGCTTTTCGATAATGTCATTACCAGCTATCCCTAGTGACTCTGACCAGTTTTTGTTCCCTTTTTCTTCTAGCTCAATAAGGGAATCTACTAAATTACCGTTGTTTCTTTCTAAAACTTCCTTCGCTTCCTTATAGGATACACCCGTACGCTCTCTAATTGTGTCGATTTTTTCAAGATTAATATCCATTCCTCTCAACTCCTTATTTATAATTTTTCTAGCATTTCTAAACTTTTAAATTGATATTTATTAATATGAACTATGATGTACTTCCTTAAAATCTCCTTTAGTTCCTTATTTAATTTATCATTTACTTTAAGCTTTTGAATTTCTGTTATATCTTTATTGATTAGATAATTTGCTAGTCTAACTGCCGTAACTGAAATTTTTATTGCAAATGGATCTACTTGAAAGCAATTGGGACATAGGAGCCCACCTTCTTCTACACTAAATTTTATTTGAGAAAAACTAGTGTTATTACAACTAACACAACTGGTGAGGTGGGGTTTATATCCAGCATAGGTTAATAGTTTTAATTCAAAGCTTCTTGTAACCGTTAGAATTTCTATATCTTTTGTTGATATTACTGTGAGGGTTTTTCCCAACAGATTAAATAATCTGTTATTTGTTTGACCTTCATTTGTAACAGCTTCTACCAGTTCTAAATAATATGCCCCATAGGTTAAAGCATCTAAATCTTCCCTAATTTTGTAAAAAATCTCTTTTGAGTCACATTGACTAACTGTGTATAAGCTTTTCCCTTTATAAAGGACAAAATCGCTATAACAAAATGGTTGAATACCAGCCAGTAAGTTACTCTTGGGGCGGCGGGCTCCTTTGGCAATTGCAGTAATTTTACCTACTTTTCTAGTGAATAGCGTAAGCATACTGTCGGTTTCCCCATATTTATTGTTCTTTAAAACAAAGCCTTCAGTTTTAATTAACATTAGATGTCCCCCACTACTCCAAAATCATTGTATCAGAAGCTTACTTTTAATGGCTTATTTAAGGGAATTGTCATTTACAGCTATTGGATAATCTGTCTGATCTTCCTCTTCAAATATCTCTTGATGGCGTTTGTAGTATAAATAAGCCTCTATATTCCCTGTATTTTCGAATATTTTCCACATTTCATTTGGTAGCATGTCGTAGTCCCCTTTCCTTTTTATGTATTACTTGAATGCCTTTATATTTTTTGTAATTTGGGGACTACTATACATTGAAATTTTTGTAATTCTATATTAAATTTTATTCGTAGCCAAAACCACGAAGAATACTTTCACTATTTCTCCAGTCTTCCCTTATTTTTACCCAAAGCTCTAAATACACTTTAGATCCTAATAGGGATTCTATATCTTCCCTAGCACTTTTACCTATTCCTTTGAGTTTTCTACCTTGTTTCCCAATAATAATTCCTTTATGGGTTTTTCTTTCACAGTAGATGGTCGCATGAACATCGATAATATCCTTTTCTGGCCGCTTTTTCATCATTGAAACTTCTACAGCCACACCATGGGGAATCTCTTGTTCTGTATAGTGAAGAATTTTCTCACGAATAATTTCACCTACAATTACTCTTTCTGGCTGGTCTGTAATCATATCACCCGGGAAATATTGTGGACCTTCTTCTAAGAATCCCGATATCTTTTCTACTAAAGCATGAAGATTTGCCCCCTCCAAGGCTGAAATTCCAACAATATCTTTAAATAATCCTGTTGCTTTATACTGATTATATAGTTGATTAAACTCTTCTTGCCCCATCTTATCTATTTTATTCATGACTAGAATAATAGGTGTTTTTATTCCCTCTAACTGATCCATTATAAATCGATCACCTGGTCCAATGGTGTTTCCTTCATCTACTACAAATAATACTACATCAACTTCTTTTAAAGATTCTGTAGCTACCTTAACCATGTAGTCACCTAACTTATGTTTAGGCTTATGGATTCCAGGTGTATCTAGAAAGATAATTTGATAGTTTTCATTTGTATAAACACACTGAATTTTATTTCGAGTGGTTTGGGGTTTATCTGAAATAATAGCAATTTTTTCTCCAATTATTTGGTTCATTAGAGTAGATTTTCCTACGTTTGGTCTACCGATAATTGTTACGAATCCTGATTTAAATGACATTTTAACAACCTCCACATTGATGACCTAAGTCTTCTGGGGTAAAGGAGTGGGGCAATAATTGATCCATTGTATATATTTTATAATCTTCCTCCGACTTACCCACAATAACTTTGATATTTTTTCCAAACTCAACCATTACTTGACGGCAGATTCCACAGGGGAATGTATACTGGTTATCATCACCAGTAACAGCAATAGCTTCAAATTGTCTTTCTCCTTCAGAAACAGCTTTAAATATTGCTGTTCGCTCTGCACAGTTTGTACCTCCATAAGAAGCACATTCTATATTGCAGCCCGTATAAACCTTACCAGTTTTTGTTAACAATGCAGCTCCTACATGAAATTTTGAGTAGGGCACATAAGCCATTTTCTTGGCCTCTATTGCTCTTTTCATTAATTCTTTATATTCCATAAAGTTCCTCCTAATATTAGGGTTATGTTATTCCTAAATCAAATATTTATTTTAGTATTTGCTTAGTATTTGCCTAATGGGTATAAATACTCTAATCTAGTTGTATCTGTCTATTGTTTGGGAAAATAATAATCCATGTATTCCCTTTATTCATTTCAAGTTTATTTCCTTGTTGATCTCGATAAATCGTTGGAGCTTGGTGGGAATCCTTACTCCATGTGATGGGTATTGCATAGCCATTGCTAATATACATTCCCTCACCTTTGTCAACTAATTTAATATCTCTTCTACCAGCTGTATCTCCCTGTATATGCCTTATATTGGTATATTGTACGATAATATTTTTTGTTGTCAATTGTTGATTATTCATTTCATCTATATGGGGCCCATTAAATTGTATTCTATTGTATAGTCCTGTTTCTTTGTCATATTCAAAACTAGTTGAGATTTGATTTGTGAAGGGGAAAATTACCTTATTAGCTTGATCTCCCTTTGGTATTACTTCTTCACTACTAAACAATAGCATATTTGGCAAATCTTCTTTTATTTCTTCTCGATACTTCATTCTTTCCCAGCCCTTCATAATCATTTCAAAATTAGTATATAGGCTGTGCTCAAACATCCCTCTTTGTTGTCGCCTAACAGGGTCTCTCCAAGTTACTGTAGACTCTAAAAAAGATAGGGTATTCATGTTATCTGCCTTCAAGTCTTTAACTCCCTGTAGCGCTTGGGGACTCCCTCCGTGATGTAGTAAAATGGCATCGTGATTAAAGGCTAAGTCTATGTAATAATGACGGGCGCTTCTTACTGGTCCAATTTTTTCTGCATCAAAACTTTGAAAAATTGCCAGTAATCTAGTAATGTTTCCTTCTGCTAAGGTTTCGTAAATTACTTCTGCCTGTGAAATACCACTTTGGGGGAGGGCTACTTTAATGTTATTGATCATTACAGCAACTGGTCTCCGACGGGCTACTTCTTCATCAACATACAGCCCTGTTAATGGACTGAGGGCTAAACCTTCTAAGTTTTCTTCAATTTCTTCCACTACATCTACATCAGTTTCCTCTATGTCTTCATTTAATGAATCATCCTTTTTCCCACAACCTACTAAACTTAAGAATAATAATAGTATTAATAAAGAAGCGAGCCACTTCTTATCAATAAACTTCATATCTTTCACCCTTTCTCCTATCCCCGTGTCTATCTAATAAAATTAATTTTTCTTTTGACCTGGCTTAACGATTCCTCCAGAAACAACTAGCTTAATGGCATCCTCCACCGACATTTCTAAAGGAATTGTATTGTTTCTAGGAACCATAATAAACATTCCTGATGTAGGATTAGGCGTGGTAGGAATAAAGAGTCCCACTAAGTCTTCACCTGTTTTCCTAACAACTTCTTCGGTTCCATCTGAAGTGATAAAAGCAATGGTATATAGACCCTTTGTTGGATATTCCACTAACACAGCGTTTCTAAAAGCTGTGTGCTTACTCCCATAGATTGTTTCTGTCAGTTGTTTAATTGAGAAATATACAGTTCTAACTAAAGGAATTTTCTCTAGAATTAATTCGGTAAAGGTGATCATCTTTAGGCCTGAATAATTCCTTGCTACTAATCCTACAGATAAAATTAACAGAATAGTGATGAGTACCCCTAACCCATAAATTCTAAAACCGAGCCAATCTTCTATTGGCTGTCTAAAAACCAAGTCTACTCGATTAAAGAGCCATAAAATTAAGATTGTTGTCAAAGCCATTGGTAAAATCATCAATAAGCCGGTTAAAAAAGTTTTACGAATTTCCTTCCACAAATCTCTCACCTTCTGCTCTTTAGATTATCCAAATAATTGAAAAAAGATTACAGTAATTAACAACCCTAAAATAGCCCCTACTACTACTTCAAAAAAACTATGGATTTTTCCTTCAATTCTACTTTGACAAACTAATAATGCCATTAGTAGTGAAAGGGTTGCTACAAATGTACTCTCCGAAATAAAAGTCATAGAGGTTGCTAGAGAAAAGGCTACTGCAGCATGTCCACTGGGCATTCCCCCCTGTAGGGGTGTTCCTCTGCCGAAATAAGCCTTTAAGCTTATGGTTGCAAAAATAACAATAATAAATACAATAAATGTAATATGTATAGGTGATTGTCTAACAGAGTGAAGTACCCATTGAGCATAGGGATTAAATCTCTGAAAAAAAAGGAAATATGCAACAAAAATTGCGTTTACAGCAGCAATTAAAACTGCTCCTGCAGCTACATTTTTAGAAATTTTAGCGAATATATGATACTTATCGGTAATAAGATCTATTGCTGTTTCTATGGAGGTATTAATCATCTCAGCAATAATTACTAAAGAAATTGTTAAAAGCAATATTAAAAATTCTATTTTACTCAACTCAAAAAACAAACTAAAGATTAGTATCGCAATCGTGACAAAGAAGTGAATTTTCATATTGCGTTGAGTTTTGAGGGCATATATAATGCCCTCAATAGCATAGTTTAAACTATCAATTAGCTTCCTAACCCTCATTTACATGCCCTCATTTACTGACGTACCTGCCCCAATTGGCTTAATACATCTTCTTCTTTTTTTCTCATTTCTTTTTCACTGGCATCATCCATATGATCATAACCCATTAAGTGGAACATACTATGGACTGTTAAAAAGGACATTTCTCGCTCAAAGCTGTGACCATATTCTTCGGCCTGTTGAAGGGCCTTTTCAACAGAGATCACAATATCTCCTAATAGTTTTTCCTCACCTACAGGAAATTCATCATCCACTAGAGGGAAGGAAAGCACATCGGTGGCATAGTCTTTCCCTCTATAGGTTTTATTTAGTTCTTGTATCTCCTCATTACTTACTAGGGATAGGCTTACCTCAAAATCTGGATCCCACCCTTCATATTTCAAGCTTAGTTCAACAGCTTTTGATAATATCTCAATCAGTTCTGTACTGGTATTTATCAAGTCTTGTCTATTATCAATGACTAGATTCATCGGATTTCCTCCCTTTGACTTCTTTTAGATCAAGGTCTGGATATTCAATTCTTTCGTGAAAAATCCCTAATATAACATTAACAAAGGTATTCTTAAGTTTTTCTAATTCTCCTAATGTTAAATTACTTTCCTCCAACTGTCCATCCTCTAATTTATCTTTTATAATTTTATTAATAAGTTTCTCTACTTTTTCTTTATTAGGGGAAGATAAACTTCTCACAGCAGCCTCTACAGAATCTGCCAACATAACAATTGCAGTTTCTTTGGTTTGAGGTTTTTGTCCCTTATACCTAAAGCTTTCAATATCAACATTTTCCCCATTTTCGCTATTTTTAGCCTTATGATAGAAATAAGCTACTAATGTATTACCATGATGTTGATCTATAAAGTTGACAATTTCCTGGGGGAGATTATGCTTCTTAGCTAATTCTAACCCATCCTTCACATGACTTGTAATGATAATACTACTTAAAGTAGGACTAATTTTATCATGGGGATTTTCAGATGTTAATTGGTTTTCTTTAAAGAAATAAGGTCTAGAAGTTTTTCCAATATCATGATAAAAAGCTCCTGTTCTTGCCAATAAAGAATTCCCTCCTACTGCGTTTGCTGCAGCTTCACTTAAATTACCAACAATGATACTGTGGTGATAGGTTCCAGGTGCTTCAATTAATAATTTTTTCAGCAATGGATGATTTGGATTAGATAATTCTAATAGTTTTAACGGTGTCACTACATCAAACAGAGATTCCCAAAGAGGTAATGAACCTACTGTTAAAATTGCTGAGAAAATTCCATTAATAAAACCGTAAGAACCATAGGTTAGTACTCCTAAAACTTCATTACTGTTGATTAGACCAATTCCCATTACTGTCATTAGATGGGCAATACTAACCAGAAAACCCGATATGAAAATACTTCCCCTTTGTTGGGTATTTAAGACACTGAAAATTCCAACAGTCCCTCCAACTAATGCCATAAATAAAAAGGTTATATCATTACCAGTGATAACCGATACCACCAAAGTTAAACAAAGGTTAAGCAAAAAAGATAATCTAGCATCTGTTAATATAGCCCAAAGCATTGCGGCGGCGGCAACTGGCATGAGGTAAATTGAAATAACAGAAAGTACTTTAGAAATAATAAGAACGCAGATAAAGATGATGGCAATCATAAAAAGCCTTCCAATCTTGTCCAACAGTTCTCGATTAAATACATAGATATAGGCAATAATCATCAGTTCTAGCACTAATACAATTAGAGCCACACCAGCATAAAGCATTACATCAATTTGACTTACCCCAATTAATAAACCTAATTCTTGTAATAGGGCATGCCTATCAGCAGTAATGATTTCTCCTTCTCTAAGGATTATTTCTCCCTTTTTTATCATCTGTCTTTCTATACTTTCTCGAGCCTCTTGACGTTTTTGATCGGTTCCCTCAGGGTCAAAAAACTGATTTGGTCGTATAGTAGCATTAATAATGGCTATTGAAAGTTCTTTCAAACCACTATCAAGCTCATCTAATCCAGAGATAAAGTCTTTAATATTATTTTTCTCTTTCTGAAGATCTTCAATCTTGATCCCTGCACTCATATTTTGCTCAATTATTTCGTAGATATAATTTTCTAGGTACTTTAATCTTTCAATAGAAGCATCTAACGCAATTCTTGAGACATCTGCAGAAATATTGAGATCATTAAGGGCAATTAGGTTTTGTTTTTGAAATCGGTCCAGTTCTTCATCTTCTCTTACTCCATAAACTAAATTAAAAAAACTTTCAATATCCTTTTTCACTTCAATTTGTACGTTTGGCTCTAATTTATATCTTAAAGCAACTTGATCTGAGGCGGCATCTTTTAGACGCTCTGTTTCATATCGGTCTTCTATTTCCTTTGGGGCTCGAATGTCGACAGGAGCTCTTTGACCTATATTTATATCAAATTTCTGCGGCTTTAAACTAGTAAACAATATGACGAAAATACACACAAAGAAAAGTAATGCTAATAAAATTTGCTGTATTCTCTTTTGGTTAAACATTTTAAATGAGCCTTTTAAAAAATTATCTTTAAGCTTACGATATTTGCCCATTGGATTTCCTCCTTAGATTAAAGCCCTATTTACTCTTATTATTTTTTATTTTTACTATTTTGCTTGTTGTTTTCTTCTTGTTTTAATTCATTGATTTCATAGGCCTTAATAATTTTTTGTACCAGTGAATGTCTGACAACATCCTTATCTGATAAATGGCTAAATCCTATTTCTTCTACATTTTTTAAGACTTCCATCGCATGTTTTAAACCAGAAGATTTTCCCCTTGGCAAATCAACTTGTGTAATATCTCCTGTAACAACAGCTTTAGAGCCTGCCCCCAACCTTGTTAAAAACATTTTCATCTGTTCTTTTGTCGTGTTTTGAGCTTCATCTAATATTATAAATGAGTAATCTAAGGTTCTTCCCCTCATGTAGGCTAATGGTGCAACCTCAATCATACCCCTCTCCATGTACTTTTGAAATTTTTCAACTCCTAGAATATCAAATAGCCCATCGTATAAAGGTCTTAGGTATGGGTCAACCTTGTCCTTTAAATCTCCTGGAAGAAAGCCTAGGCTCTCTCCTGCCTCAACAGCTGGTCTTGTCAAAATAATTCTATTGACCTGTTCGTTTCTAAAAGCTTTAACCGCCATGGCTACAGCAAGATAAGTTTTCCCTGTCCCTGCTGGACCAATCCCAAAGGTTAGATCTTTATTTTCAATTAGAGAAACATATTCTTTTTGCCCTAAGGTTTTAGGTTTAATAGGTTTCCCTTTATCAGTTACAAAGATCACATCGCCTGCTAGTTCTTTAGCCTTTGTTTCCTTTCCTTCCATGATTAGATTTACAGCATAGGTTATATTTTGGGTTGTTAAACCTTCACCTTTATTGAATACTTCCATTAGCTGAACAATAAGCTTATTTCCTAAGTCTACTGCTTCTTCACTTCCAAGAATAATGATTTCACCTTCTCTAAGGACTAAATCTACTGAAAGTAGCTTATGAATTAAATTAATATGCTCATCGTAGTTACCAAATAATTCTCTAGTAAACTCTGTATCATCCATTTTTATGCGTTTTTGGTATGTGTTTTTGTTCAAAGACTAATCCTCCCCAGTTATAATTTGCTTTTGTTTTGCTATATCTTCAATAACCTCAATAATAAAGGTTCCCTTCAGGGTGCTACCTTCCTCTATAAAAGTAATCTTTGTATCAACAATTTCTCCTTCTAATGGAATTTCCTCCATCAGCTCTCCTATTGCTTCTTGATGGATTATTTCCTTGGCTTGCTGGAGCTCTATTTTTTCTTCAATCTCCACAGCTTCATAATAGGTATCTAAAATAATTTCGACAGGTAGCTTTATATTCCTCCATAGCGTTATGGTTTTATTTGATTTTTCAACTTCATAATCTGAATAAGGGATTTCATTACCTCCAATTGCCAGTTCTAATTTTCCAAGTTTTATCCTTCTACGATTATAAACTTCTCCCGTCCTTTGTTTTTTTATCTCAACTAAAGAAATACTCTTGTTTGACTCATAATAGGTTTTGGCGAAGACCTCTCCATAGGCATGAACGTATAGTGGGTTCTTCATCTGCTCCCTTGAGACTATACCTGTTATTAGCAGATCTCCCTCGGAAACAATATCCCCTTTTTGAACAACAGCGTCACCATTTTTGGCGATGACCTGCTCGATCACCCCTTGCTTACTAGCCACTACATCAGCAGGTGTATTTTTATCTATTTTAGTTGGCGGGGCCACCTTTTCAACTACTTCTACTTTAGCATATATACCCTTTATTTCAATACCCACCCATGCTAGTTCATTAAATTCTATCATCAACTCATTTTCAAGTTGGCGGAGGTCAATTCGATAACGATTAGCACCTGGCTTTAACCCAATTTCTCTAAGATAGTTTATAACGGGTTCTTCTGCCAATTGTTGATTACCGATGACTTCTACATCATAGATGAAACTAGAGGCTATGATAAGCAAAAGAATAGAAAAAAATGCTCCAATTAAAAGCATTTTGCGTTTTTTAATTTTGTGGGCCCAAAAAGGATAGCCATTTTTTTTAGACAAATAAACCCTACATCCTGCTTTACGGGAAATTCGTCGCAAATCCTTAAAGCCCTTTATCCCTATACAGGCTTCTAGGGTAGTATAGTTAACCCTTTTTATATCCCATAAATAGATGCCTTTTTCGATGCAATGATTTATAAACTTTTCAAGGTATAGTCCCTCTACTCTAATGATAACATAACCCCTTAGATAATTCCATAGTCTGAGTATTAACATATGATACACTCCCTAATCCATAAATTCTATATGAGTTATTTCTCCTACGATAACAATTTCTTCTACCACGATATTCTTTAAAATTAAATTTTTTCCAATTATTCTTAAGACGCCATTTTTGGTATAGATTCGTACTCTAGTTGTTGAATACTCTAGAATGCCTTTATGATTTTCTACATAAATTTGAAGGTTGCCCACCATGGTAATTTTGGGAAGATCTAGTATAATATCTTGAGGAAGTTCTAATATATCGGCTATACTTTTCTTTATTTCTTCTGATTTTTTCATACGGCACACCCCCTATCTATAAATTTTTATGCAAAATTAGCCTTATATAGACCTGAATTTATATAAACTAGCATAGGAAAAGCTTGTTAGGACAACTAAAAAACAATAACAACAAGTGACAAATAAAAAAAGCAAAAAAAGATAGGGTTATTAGCCCTATCTAATTTCTCTTCCTCTTAAGCTCTTTGGTTTTCCTAAAACCTCTGACATAATGATTCCTTGAATTACACTTTGCCGGTTAAACTTAACCTTTGAGACCTTCATTCTACCTATTTCACCACCAGAGATCACCGATGGTATATTTTCATCTTGTTTTACTTTTTCTCTTTGTTTTACTACTGTTCCCTTACTCTCTTGCTTTAGAGGTTTGTTTTCAGTCCTTACAGTTTCAGTAGTCGAGATTTCTGTAATGGTTTCTTCTTGTTTTGTTTCATATTGTTCAAAAGTATCCCTCATATTTTTTTGCAGTTCCCTCAGCATATCCTCTAGCCCTGTAACTGTCCTTTTGGGCCGTGGTTGGGGCTTTGGAGCTGTTTTTGGGTGTTGTGGCGATGCTGGTCTTTGGGGAGCTTCATTCCTATTCGGGACATCATTTCTTTGGGTTTCATTTCTTTTTGCTGTGTTTTGTTCCTTAGATTTATTAAACAAAGAACTAATAACAGCAATAACAATAAACCCGATTATAGCTTCGAAACTCATCGAATCACGTCCTTTATATTAGGAGTTTCTATTTTTTTGTAGTGTAATCCTTCTCTCCATCATCTTCCTTAGTAGCACCTGCAATAGCTTCTCTCATATTTGTATCAGCTAAAACATTTTTCATATTATAATAGTCTAATACCCCAAGTTTACCTTCTCTTAAGGCAGCTGCCATTGCCTTTGGTACTTCAGCCTCTGCCTCAACTACCTTAGCCCTCATTTCTTGAACAGCAGCGATCATTTCTTGCTCTTTTGCCACAGCCATTGCTCTTCTTTCTTCAGCTTTAGCTTGAGCAATTCGCTTATCTGCCTCTGCCTGATCAGTTTGAAGTTGTGCACCAATATTTCTTCCAATATCAATATCTGCAATATCTATTGAAAGGATTTCATAGGCTGTACCTGCATCTAAACCTTTTTTAAGTACTGTTCTTGAGATTAGATCAGGATTTTCTAAAACTTCTTTATGACTACTGGCAGAACCAACAGTTGTAACAATCCCTTCACCTACTCTGGCAATAATGGTTTCTTCTCCAGAACCTCCAACTAAACGCTCAATATTTGCCCTCACCGTTACTCTAGCCTTAACCATTACTTCAATACCATCCTTTGCAACGGCTGCTATTTTAGGGGTTTCAATAACCTTTGGGTTAACACTTACCTGTACTGCTTGAAGTACTTCACGACCTGCTAAGTCAATAGCTGCTGCCCGTTCAAACTCTAGATTTATTTCTGCTCTTTGGGCTGCGATTAATGCGTCAATTACACTATTTACATCTCCACCTGCTAAATAATGGGCTTCTAATTTATCAATATTTAATGCTAATCCTGCTTTTGTAGCTTTAATTAATGGATTAACAATTCTAATAGGCTGAACCCTTCTAAAACGCATTCCAATTAACGTACCTATTCCAATTCTTACTCCCGAGAAATAAGCAGTAAACCATAAACCTAATGGTACAAAACTTAAGAAAATCGATGCAATGATGAAAAATAAAGCAATAGCAACAATAATAACAATAATACTTTCCATTATGAATCCCTCCTAGTCAATTTTTCTTACAATTATTCTTCTGCCCTCCACCTTTATAATCTTTACGGTGGTGCCAGATTCTATATAATCTCCTTCTGAGACTACATCTAACAATTCTCCGTTTACCTCTATAGTTCCTGCTGGTCGAAGGAATGTTTTTACAATTCCCACCTCGCCAACAAATTCATTATATCTGCTATAGTTACTGGTATACCCTAGTTCTGCCTTCTCTTCTGCCCCTAATACCACCTTATCAAAAAAGCGCAGTCTTGGGCCATATTTCAAAAGAAGGATCGCTGCAACAATTGTTAAAATAAAGGCGATTACTAAAGAAGTAATTGCAGTTACGATACTATTGGCAGCAAACACAATACTTGCAGCAATAGCCAGCAAGCCACCTAAACCTGCCACACCAAAACCTGGCGCAAAGGCCTCAATGGTTAATAATGCAATCCCAATTAAAAAGATGATAACAATCCCCCCTCCAGCATACCCTGCCAGAATACTGCCACCAAAATATAAACCAAAGGCAACAAGTCCAACCGTACCTCCTACGCCAAAGCCTGGTGTAAAAAGCTCCACCAATAGACCAATAAATCCAAGGGTTAGTAAGATGGGGGTAATATAAGAACTTGTTAAAAACTGAGCTAACCGTACTCTATTGGGTACCTCAAGAAGAATGATATTTTCATAATCAACCCCTAACTTCTCTAAAATTTCTTCATAATCAGTTGCTACCACATCAAGAAAGTTCAATTCCGAAGCTTCACGGGTTGTTAGATTTAGTAATCTGCCCCTTTCTACAACACCTGGAATCTCAATACTTACGTCTGCCATTGCTACTACCAATTCTTCATCCCTACCCTTCTCTTGAGCCATAGTCCGCAGCTCACCAGCCCAGTAGGAAAGGGTTTTTTCTGTATTTGGTATTGGCTCTGCCGACCCAATTGTCCCCCCTGGGGCCATTGCAATATGATCAGCTGAAATGGTAATTAATACACCGGCAGATTCCGCCTTAGTGTTTACATAAGAAATTGTATGTAGGTCTTCATTTGCTATCGTCTTAGAAATTTCTTCAGCAGACTTAATTAGTCCCCCTAAGGTGTCTATTTCTATAATAACTGCCCTAGCCTTAGGATCTGCATTAACCCTTTCTAGACTTGACTTCAGATACTGATGTACTGCTGGGTTAATCTCACCCTGTATTTGTATAACATAAACAGTCTCTCCTTGATTAACACCCACAGCTGGAATAGTTAGAAACAAACATAATAACAAAATAATTAAAAACTTCCTTTTAGTCATCCTTTCACCTCCCTTTAGTCTACTATTCTATATATATGCATATTTTCCCTTCCTAAACTAAATATATGTATAAAAAAGAAGAGCTTTACAACTGTTATCCAGTTGTAAAGCTCTAGTATTTAGCTAAATCTACTTTTTCTAGCCTTCAGATGGGTGAAACATAAAGTAATTCCTTAAGGTAAAACAATCTCCGAATGAATTGGATAATGGTCAGATGCTCTATTTTTGATAACATCATAGCTATTAGCCTTTATGCTTTGATCTACAAAGATGTAGTCGATTCTCTTTGATAGAACAGGTAAATCAAAGGTTGGAATATGACCTTTATCCATAACGGCAGCCACATCTACCATTTTCTTTCTAATCTGTCTCATTTCATCATTTTCTGGTGGAGCGTTGAAATCCCCTACCAATACTACATCGTAGGGTAAGGTTTGGATATAATCTAAAATAACACTTATCTGTTTTCTTCTCTCCTCATGATTTAACCCTAAATGGGTAACTAAAAAGTGAATTTTTCTTCCCTCTACGTCAATGATCGTACTTAAAAGCCCCCTTGGCTCTCTACCACTGGGTAGGGCAATATTCTCTGAAAAAACAATAGGATGTTTACTTAATACACCATTTCCATATTTAGCGGTTCCGATAACCAAGTTTTCTCCATAAACATAGTTCATAGAAAGAGCATTTCCTAAATACTTCATTTGGTTTTGAAATCTCGTACGGGGCATACCGCTATCGGCCTCTTGTATTCCGATAATTTCAACACCACTTTCATTAATTAGCTCCACCATTTGATCTATGGTATTTTTCCCAGCTAGATTTTTACCATGATGAATATTATATGACATTACTTTTATCGTTTTTTCACTACTTATTGAAAATTGCTCATGATCTTGAGTCATATCGATAATCCCGATCTCCTCCATATCAAAAATTTTTCCTTCATTGTTTTGAGGGTATATTCTTATTTTATTAAATTGATTGAAATTTGCCATTCTTTTAGTAATATAAAAATGATTTAATTGGATACCAGATGCATTTTTTTTAATGAGGGGATAATCTAAGATATAGAAATGGGTCATTTCTTCCCTATCATTAAGTATTTCCAAAATCAAATGATCTATATCTCTCGGAGCTTGAATTTTTATATGGGATATGCCATTTTCATCAATATATTTTAATACCTCTAGACCACCATGGGAAGATGACCTAGTAATTAAACCTAAGCCTACAAAAACTAAAACAATGACAATCAGTCTTTTAAATCGCTCCATAGTCTATACCCCTTATCTTTTGAAAGTTTTGATAATTCATTATAACATACTAGGGAGGATTCTTTATAACAGAAAATAATGGCAAAAAGCAACAAAACCCGGAATAATATCCGGGTTGTTTTATTTATGATTGTAAGTATTTTTTAACAATTTCATTAACCAGCTTACCATCTGCTCTACCTTTTGTTTTAGGTACAATAGCAGCCATTACTTTTCCCATATCCTTCATGGTGGAAGCACCAACTTCCAAAATTGTTTCACTTACAAGCTTTACGATTTCTTCCTCTGACAATTGTTGTGGCAAGTATTTTAACAAAATTTCAACTTCCTGACGAGCTTGATCAACAAGGTCTTCACGACCTCCCTTTTCAAATTCATCTAGGGCATCTCTTCTTTGTTTTACTTGCTTTGCAATAATATCAACAACATCTTCATCTCCAAGCTCAATTCGCTTATCAACTTCAATTTGTTTAATGTCAGCTCGAACCATCGTAATAACATTTTTTCGAAGCTGTTCTTTATTTTTCATCGCTTCTTTTAGATCATTCGTTAATTGATCCTTGAGGGACAAATCAATCACCTCTACTTTTTAATCTCTTAGAACTTCTTAGCCTTAGAGTTATTTCTGCGAGCTGCCTCAGCCTTCTTCTTACGCTTTACGCTAGGCTTTTCGTAATGCTCTCTTTTTCTTACCTCTGATAATACACCAGATTTTGCACATTGTCTTTTAAATCTGCGAAGAGCACTATCTAAGGATTCATTATCTCTTATTTTGATCTCTGACATTTACTTCTCCCTCCCTCCGCTAGCACCCGCCGTGCTTTATCTATAGCAACATAATGCTATATTGCTAGTGGGATTACTACAATACCTTGTTATTATACATTAAATAAAAAAGTTATGCAATAAAAATTTTAACCTGGTGGCCATTGTAGTTTTCTCCCCCCCAACAAATGGAAATGAATATGGTCTACTGTCTGACCACCGTCCAGTCCGCAATTGTTGACGATTCTAAAGCCTGTTTCCTCCAGATTAAATTCTTTTGCCAACTTTGTTATTGCAATAAAAACTTCAGGCATAATCTCCTGAGCAACCTCTTCATCAATAAAAAGGGCAGATGGAATATGTTTCTTAGGAATAATCAATAGGTGTACAGGTGCTTGAGGGGTAATATCATGAAAGGCTACGATTTGATCATTCTCATAAACCTTTTTAGAAGGAATTTCCCCCTTAACGATCTTGCAAAATATACAATCCGACATGTTACACCTCCTTATCCCTATAGTATATCCATAATTTATTTCCACAAAAATATTAAAATTCCTTTTTTCATTTTAAAATTATATCAATTTTCCTATTATATAATCTTTTTTCGGAATCTCTAATAGAACTCTTTTAATTGCTCCTTCTATTTCTTCATCTGAAGGAACCAATACTTTGAGGTAGTTATCTGTTAACCCTTCTACATACCCTACTAATTCATTAGAATTGTTTTCAAAAAGGACTTCTATAGTTTCACCAATAAATCGACTTTGATATTCTTCCTTTAGCTGATTCCCTAAAATAATTAATTTTTCACTTCTATGGTGTTTCTCTACACCATTAACTTGATCAGAGAAATCTGCTGCTGGAGTACCTTTTCTAGGTGAAAATTTAAAGACATGAATATCACTAAAGGCCATTTCTTCCACAAAACGATAGGTTGTTTCAAAATCATCTTGGGTTTCTCCTGGAAAACCAACAATAATATCTGTTGTTAAGGCAATATTAGGATAATAACGTCTAATTCGTTTTACAATTTGACGATATTCATCGGTAGTATACCTTCTGTTCATTTTCTTTAATACTGAATCACTGCCGCTCTGTAGGGACAAATGGAAGTGCTGACATATTTTTTCTAACTTTACTAGTTCTTTAATAAAGTCTTCACTAATTAGAGTGGGTTCTAAAGAACTTAATCGAATCCGTTCTAGTCCCTCAACCCCGTTAACTTCCTTCAAGAGATTGATTAAGGCATCCTTTTCCTTTAGATCTTTCCCATAAGAAGCCACATGGATTCCCGTTAATACCACTTCTTTAAAACCATTAGTAACCAAGGTTCTAACTTCCTTTAAAACATCAGAAATCTTACGACTTCTAATTGGCCCCCTAGCATAGGGGATAATACAATAGGCACAGTATTGATTGCAACCTTCTTGAATTTTTAAAAAAGCCCTTGTTTTGCCTTTTATTTCTTGAACAGAAAGCTCTTCAAATTCTTTTACTTGCATGATATCATCTACTGCATTTATTTTTTCACTAGGGTTCGATTGTTCAACAAATTCAACAATTTTTCCCCTCTCATTTGTACCAACTACGATATTAACTCCTTCAATGTCCAGTACTTCCTTTGGAGCAGTTTGAGCATAACAACCTACAACTGCAATAATCGAGTCGGGGTTATTTTTTTTTGCTCTACGAATAAACTGACGAGATTTTTTGTCACCTACATTGGTAACAGTACACGTGTTAATAACGTACACATCTGCTACATCAGTATCGGGTACTACTGTATAGTCAGCCTTCTCAAATAGCTCTGTCATTGCCTGAGTTTCGTATTGATTAACCTTACATCCTAAGGTGTGGAATGCTACTTTCTTCACTTAATACCCTCCTAAATCACCTAACTCATACATAATCATTGATAGTAAAGCGAAACCTGCCGTCTCAGTTCTTAGAATCCTTGGTCCTAAAGTAATTGGCTTAAGATCCATTGCGATAGCCAGTTCAACTTCCTTCTCTGTATACCCACCTTCTGGCCCAATCCATATTCCAATTTCTGTAGTAGACTTATTATTTTCTAACTTAAGAAGAGATTTCAGACTCCTATCTTCTTCTAATTCGTATGCCATTAAATTTAATTGATTTTGCTGACTATGCTTCAATGCAGCTTCATAAGTCATAGGATTATGTACAACTGGAATAACGCCTCTTTTACTCTGCTTGGCGGCTTCTAAAGCTATTTTCTGCCATCGTTCAGTCTTCTTCACTTCATCTTTACTATTATGAAACTGAACTACTGTCCGTTGTGTTAAGACTGGAACAATGGATATGATCCCCATTTCAGTTGTCTTTTGAATAATTAAATCCATTTTAGTTGACTTAGGAACTCCTTGGTAGAGGGTGATCTTTACAGGAGACTCAGTATTGATTTCATTTTTTGATAGTACTGTAAGTAGTATATCATTTTTATTAATTTCCTTAATTTTTCCTACGTATTCATAGGCAACGCCATCACATACTTCTACTTCTGACCCTTCAGTTAATCTTAGGACTTTAGAAATATGCTTAACATCTTCTCCCTCAATAACTATTTCTTGATTAGCTTCATTAATTTGAGAAGTCTCAACAAAAAACCTATTCATTCATTTCACCCTTAATTTTTGATACGATTACTGCCCATTCTCCCATTTCTTTTACCTTTAGAATTTCTAACCCATTTTCTTCCAAAGCATTCTTGACCACAGTTACTTTGTCTAATATGATTCCAGAAGAAATAAAAACACCATCTTCCTTAAGGAATTGCTTTATATCCTTTGCTAACCGTACAATGATATCGGCTATAATATTAGCCACAACAACATCAGCTTTACCAGAGATTTCTTCCATTAAATCTCCATGTCTTACATCGACAACATTATCTACATGGTTTTCTACCACATTTCTTTGGGCTACTTCTACAGCCAATTTGTCTAAGTCTATAGCAACTACTTCTTTAGCTCCAACCTTGGCAGCAGCAATTCCCAAAATCCCACTACCACAGCCAATATCATATACAATAGAATTAGGTGCTACCCTGTCTTCTAATTCCATTACACACATCATTGTAGTTTCATGGGTTCCAGTTCCAAAAGCCATACCTGGGTCCATTTCAATAATTATTTCATCACCTTCTGGTTGGTAATCTTCCCACGTAGGCTTAATAAGGATTTTTTCACCTATTTTAATAGGTTTGTAATACTGTTTCCAAGAATTACTCCAATCTTCTTCGTTTACTTCGATGGTTGTAACCTCACCCAAGCCGATATCTAAACCGTACTGTGGTAACAAGGCTACTGCGTCCTTAATCAATTCCACCTTATCAATTAAGTCTGCACCCGCTGGTAGATAGGCTTTAACAATTGCACCCTCTGCGAAATCTGGGGGTAATAAAGCTTCATCCACATAATCCCACGCTTTATCATCTTGATTTAGCATGAAAAAATCATTTGGGTCTTCAATAGCTACTCCCGAAACACCAGCATCATAAAGAATATTGGATACTGCTTCTACTGCTTCCGTTGTGGTTTTAATTGATACTTCGATCCACTTCATTTTATCACTTCCCTAAAAATAATGTCCCAATAGTTCTATCCTATTATACAATATATTTTCTAAAAAACCCATTAAATCTTAACTAATGTGCTAAAAATCACTCTACATATTGTAGAGTGATTTTTAATCTTTACTCTATTGAGGAAATTGCCTAGTACCATACATCTAAATTTATATTGGTTTTATACAAGGATGAAAGCTTAGTCGTATATTGTGGAATTTCTTCTATTACTAGATAGTTCATTTAAATTAATCATCTAACTACTTAAAACATCCTTTACCTTATCAAAGAAGGATTTTCTTTGTTCGTGTACCTCTTCTCCACCTTCAGCTGCAAATTGTTTTAAAATATCCTTTTGTTTTTCTGATAGTTTCTTAGGTACTTCAACAATTACCTTAACATATTGGTCACCTTTTCCATGCCCTCGAGGGCTAACAATCCCCTTACCCTTTAGTCTGAATACAGTTCCACTTTGGGTTCCTTCGGCGATTTTATACTTCACCTTACCCTCAAGGGTAGGTACTTCCATTTCGTCTCCTAATGTTGCCTGTACAAAGGTAATCGGTATTTCACATATAATATCCATACCATCTCTTTGGAAGATTTTATGGGGCAATACTCTAATGACCACATAAAAATCTCCTGGTGGGCCTCCCTTTACGCCAGGCTCCCCTTCTCCACGAATAGGAATAACCATTCCTGTATCAACACCTGCAGGAATTTTCACCTTAATTTTTTTATGTTTTCTTACTTTTCCTTTACCTTTACAGCTAGGGCATGGACTCTCTATAATCTGTCCATTGCCATCACAGTGGGGACAAGTCTTTACATTAACAATTTGCCCTAAGGGTGTTCTTTGGGCATACCGAATTTCTCCCTTACCTTGACAGTGGACACAGGTTTTTTTAGCAGTTCCTGGCTTAGCGCCAGTACCCTCACACTTGTCACAATTATCATTTCGGTGGAATTCTACAGTTTTTTCTGTACCAAAAGCTGCTTCCTCAAAGGTTACAGTAGTTTCATACTTAATATCTGCACCTTTTTGCGGGCCAGAACGTCGGCGAGAAGAAAAACCTCCGCCTCCAAACATATCAAAAATATCTCCAAAAATGTCTTCAAAGCCACCCCCAAAGCCTTCAAAACCACCGCCACCATTACCATTTACTCCTGCGTGGCCAAACTGGTCGTATCTTTGCTTCTTTTCTGGGCTACCTAATACTTCATAGGCTTCATTTAGCTCTTTAAATTTTTCTTCTGCTTCCTTATCTCCTGGGTTACGGTCTGGATGGTACTTCATTGCCAGTTTACGATAAGCTCTTTTTAAGTCTTCGGCCGAAGCGTTCCGATCCACCCCCAAGACTTCATAAAAATCTCGTTTACTCACCTACTCACCGCCTCTCAGTTTTGAGGACACCCATAGGGTGTCCTCCTTAAACTACTATTTATCGTCATCAGAAACTTCTTCATATTCTGCATCAACAACATTATCGTCTTGTGCTCCTTGAGCTTCAGCTTCTGGATTAGCTCCTTCTGCTCCTGTTTGTTGATACATTTGTTGAGAAATGGCATGGAAGGCATTTGTTAAGTCTTCAACACCCTTCTTCATATCTTCAAGATTATCAGCTTCAATAGCTTTCTTTAGTTTCTCGACTTCAGCAGTAACTTTATCTGCATCTTCTTTATTTATTTTACCTTCTGCTTCTTTTAAAGTTTTTTCTGTTTGATATACTAAAGAATCAGCTTGGTTTTTAACTTCGATTTTTTCTTTTCTCTTCTTATCTTCTTCTGCAAATTGCTCTGCTTCCTTAACTTTTCTCTCAACTTCATCATCGGAAAGATTAGTAGAAGCTGTAATAGTAATTTTTTGCTCTGTTCCTGTACCTAAGTCTTTTGCAGAAACATTTACGATACCATTGGCATCAATGTCAAAGGTTACTTCAATTTGTGGAACTCCTCTTGGTGCTGGTGGAATACCTGTTAATTGGAATCTACCTAAAGTAATATTATCATTTGCCATTGATCTTTCCCCTTGAAGCACATGGATCTCAACTGCTGGTTGATTATCTGCTGCTGTAGAGAAAATTTGGCTCTTCTTACTTGGAATTGTAGTGTTTCTTTCAATTAACTTGGTAAATACGCCCCCTAAAGTCTCGATACCTAATGATAAAGGAGTTACGTCTAATAAAAGTACGTCTTTAACTTCTCCAGTTAATACCCCTGCTTGAATTGAAGCACCAACAGCAACGCATTCGTCTGGATTAATTCCTTTATGAGGGTCTTTACCTGTAATATTTTTAACTGCAGCTTGAACAGCTGGAATACGAGTTGATCCACCAACTAAAATTACTTTATCTAAATCTCCTGCCGATAAACCTGCATCTGACAGGGCTTTTCTCATTGGTTCTTTTGTTTTTTCAACTAAGTGACTGGTTAATTCATCAAACTTAGCTCTAGTTATATCTAATGTTAAGTGTTTTGGTCCTGTGCTTGTAGCTGTTATAAAAGGAAGATTAATATTTGTTGTCATTGTGCTAGAAAGCTCTTTCTTAGCTTTTTCAGCTGCTTCCTTTAAGCGTTGTAGCGCCATCTTGTCTTGTCTTAAGTCGATAGCCTCTTGCTTTTTAAATTCATCTGCAATGTAATCAATTAGTACTTCATCAAAGTTATCTCCACCTAAGTTGTTGTTACCACTTGTAGATAATACTTCAAAAACACCGTCTCCTAATTCAAGGATAGATACGTCGAAGGTACCGCCCCCTAAATCGTAAACAAGAATTTTTTGATGTTGCTCTGTTTTATCTAAACCATAAGCTAAAGAAGCCGCTGTTGGCTCATTAATAATTCTTTGTACATTTAAACCTGCAATTTTACCTGCATCCTTTGTTGCTTGTCTTTGACTATCTGTAAAGTATGCTGGAACAGTAATAACTGCATCTGTTACAGTTTCTCCTAAGTAAGCTTCTGCATCTGCTTTTAATTTTTGTAAAATCATTGCAGAAATATCTTGTGGTGTATAATCTTTACCATCAATTGATACTTTATGGTTAGAACCCATATGGGTTTTAATTGATATAATTGTTCTTTCTGGGTTTGTAACCGCTTGTCTTTTAGCTGGTTCCCCCACAATTCTTTCTCCATTTTTTCCAAAAGCTACAACCGAAGGAGTTGTTCTGTTCCCCTCAGAATTTGGTATAACTACTGGTTCTCCACCTTCTAATACTGCTACACATGAGTTGGTGGTTCCTAAATCGATCCCTATAACTTTAGCCATAGATCTTTCTTCCTCCTTTAATGAATTATCATTTTATCAAATTTATTTTAAATTTATTTATACAAAATAACACTTTACCCCTTATAACCTTATATTACAAATGGGAGTTTTATTTTGATACCTTTACCATAGCTGGCCTTAAAATTCTATTATTTATTTTGTAGCCCTTTTGATATACCTCAATAACTGTATTAGATTCTACATCCTCAACATCCTCCTGCATAACTGCATGGTGCAGGTTCATATCAAAGGGTTGATTTAAGGCATCAATTTCTTCGATGTCATGCTTTAATAGAATTTCTTTTAATTGTTTAAATACCAGTTGAATTCCTTGATATAGTCCACTATCGGCTTCAGCTTCATCAGAACCTGCAATAGCTCTTTCAAGATTATCAACAATACCTAATAGATCAGATGCAATTTTTTCATTAGCATATAAGTAGATTTCACTTTTTTCTTTTTCTACTCGCTTCTTATAATTAATGAAGTCTGCCTGTAGTCGTTGCAACTGATTAGTTTGTTCTTGTAATTCTTGTTCTTTTTTCTTTAACTGATCTTCTAAAGACTGAATTTCATCAGGATTGTTAGTTTCTTCCATTACATCCTCCACAGCCTCTAGGTTATTGTCAGCCGTTTCTGCTTCTAATTCTGTCTCTTCGTCTTTTTCCTTTTCTTCTTCCCTGATTTCCTTCTCCAATTAAAACACCGCCTTTTTCATTAAGTACTATATAAAATCTAAAGATAGTGGAAAACACATAAGTATTTCCCACTACTTTACTTATCTGTTCTTTAATAGATGATTAATATAGGAGCTTACTTGGTCCATTACACTAATTACATGGGAATAGTCCATTCTAGTTGGCCCTATGACACTTAACCACCCAATTACATTCCCCTCCAACTTAAAGCTGGCAGTAACCAAACTACAGTCCTTTGCTTCTTGGAAGGGGTTCTCACTTCCAATTGAAATACTTATTCCCTCTGATTCAGTTGCAGTAATTAAGTTACTAATTAATGCTTTTTCTTCTAACATCGTTAGAAAAGACTTTGCCCTTAAAAGATCACTGAACTCTGGAAAGTTAAATATGTTAGTAGTCCCATTTAAGAAAAGTTCAATGTCATCGATCTCCTCTAGGGTTCTAAACACTTCTGGAACAACAGTTTCAATGATATTACTAAATTCATTGGCTTCCTTTTTTAAGTCTGCAGCCAACTTCTGCTCTATCTCTTGAAAGGTTAACCCAGAGAGTTTATCATTTAATAGGGCCGATACTTTTAAAGTGTGTTCTAGGTCCATGCCACCTGTAACCTTTAACAAAGGTTTTTTGATCACACCGGTATCCGTAACAATCATGGCGATAATATGCTCTCCATCAATGGGTACTAACTGTACATGCTTTAACTTACTCCCCTTAATTTGAGGTGCTAAAGCGATGGATGTATAATTGGTTAGCTGGGATAGGATTCTAGAGCTATATTGTAATAGATCCTCTATCTCACCAAACCGTTTTAATAAATCTGCCCTCATTGTATCCCTATGGAAGGAGGCAATTTTCTTCATTTGTAATAGATAGTCTACATACAATCGATATGCCTTATCTGAAGGAATCCTTCCGGCGGAAGTATGGGGTTGTGTTAAAAACCCTAAATCTTCCAAGTCAGCCATTTCATTTCTAATTGTTGCAGGACTTACCCCTATATTGTATTTTTTCGTTAGGGTTCTAGAACCGATGGGTTCTGCAGTTTGAATATAATCCTGAACAATCGCTTGTAATATTTTTAGCTTCCTTTCATTTAATTCCATCATATCACCTCAATTATTAGCACTCTTGATTAATGAGTGCTAATGCTACCTGCTATTAAAATATCACTTCATAATATTTTTGTCAATAGTTTCTAATAAACTTTTTTAGAAGCAAATTTTATAGAAGCATCTCTTGAAAAACAAGGTTTGAAAGGTCAATCCCCTTTGGGGTAAGACGTACACTTTCTTGATCTATAACGATTAGCCCTTGCCTCATAAGCTTTTCAAATTGACTTTTGTAAATCGTTAAAGGAGATCTCCCAAATCGTTCTTGAAAAGATTTAAGTTTTACCCCTTCCATCAGTCTTAAGCCTAAGAACATACTTTCACTTATTTCATCTTCTCTACTATTAATGATATTTTCTACAATTGGTAGCTTGTTATTTTTAATTTCATTAATATAGGTTGTAATTTCCCCTTCATTATGATGTCGTTTAGGGGAAAGGTAGGAATGGGCCCCTGCACCAAAACCTAAATAATTTCCATAATGCCAATAGGTTAGGTTATGTTGGCTTTCGTAACCACCCTTTGCGAAGTTGGATATTTCATAATGCTGATAACCCTTCTCCTTTAAAAAGTGTATCGATTCATGATACATCTCTAACTCTAGGTCTTCTCCTAGTTCTTTAAGTTTTCCTTCTTGTTGCCATTGTAGAAAGAGGGTATCCTCCTCCCATATTAAGCTGTAGGTAGAGATATGCTGTATCCCTAAGCTAGTAATTTCTTTTAAGCTCTGTTGCCACTGGATCATTGTCTGCTCTGGTAAAGCGAACATTAAATCTACGTTAATATTGTTAAAGCCTACCCCTTGGGCATCCTGTAGATTTTTCAAAAAATCTTCATAGCTATGGATTCTCCCTAAGCTTTTTAGATGATGATTTTGGGTAGCCTGTAGCCCAATGCTTAATCGATTAATGCCACTTTGATAGTAGCCCTTTATATTTTCTAGGCTAAGGGTTCCTGGGTTCATTTCCATGGTTACTTCTGAATTCTTACCGATTTTCACTTTTTTTATAAGGTGATTCATTAAAGTGTCCATTTGAAGACCCGTTAATAACGAAGGTGTGCCTCCACCAATAAATATGGTCTTCACTTCATATCCCTTTAATTCATCTTCATAAAAATCTATTTCCTTTATAAGGGCCTCTAAATAGGGTTCTATTAAATGTTTCTTCCCTCCATAGGAGTTAAAGTCACAGTAGTAGCACTTCTTCTCACAAAAGGGTATATGGATATATAGGCTGATAGGTTTCATTTTTCACCTCTCTATTTACAATATAAAACCATTTCACATAATTTATTTAATGATTTTTAGTTGAATATTATTTAGAACATTACTTTTCAGTTAAAGTTTATCTCATCAATCATTATTGTCAATAAATTATACCACAACCCGCTTATTTATAATAAATAAAAAAAGACCTCATCTAATATAAGGTCTAAACTTTCGTCTTAATTGGCAAGCGACTAATAATTGATTACTTCATTAATATTATTTATTTCTATTTCTATTTCTTTTACTAAGTTCAAGATTTCATTATAATTATTATTTTCTTTTACTTGAAATGGATAAGCTACTAAATTATACAGTGTTAAGTCATGATTAGTTACTGTTCTTCCACCTTGGCCTATAGCATAAGTCAGATTACTTAATTTATTCAACCTAATTTCTAGTTGATTGACATGATCCTTATTACTAGACAAATATACTTCTAAGTTACCAATTAGATCTCTTAAGTTATTTTCAATAGTTATTATTCTGTCTACCATAACATCTTCGTAAAACTGCTTCAGTATATGATAAACTTCTTTTTCATCCTTCATGAAGATGCCATCTTTTTCAGTAGCAACTAAATAACCATCTACAACCCCAAGAGCTTCTTTAAACCTCTCTTCGTTAATGTGATCTTCAACAACTAATAAAAGTCTAGCATGGGTTTCTATTCTTTCTGCCCAGTAATAATTAGTGTTATGGTCAGTAATCATGGAATTATTTTTTACTTGAAAGCTACAGCCTACTAGAAGCAACATGATACTTAAAAGAGCAATATATTTTTTCATACATACCTCCTTGAAAAAAGGTGGCTCGAAAGCCACCTTTATAATTTAAGGTCTAGCTCCTGTGGAAAAGAATGGTCCATTTGATTTTTGATATATTACGCTATTGCCTTTTTCTTCGCTCCTTGTATCAGAAGCGCCTACTTATATTTTAATTTGCATCTCTGATGAATGTCAAACGAATTTTTCCTTTTTTCACTCACTGCTAAAAGCTTTTTAGCTTCATCTGCACAGCAGATGTTTTCCTTATATAATTAAAGGGCCTAGTCATAGAACAAAATGACTAAACCCTCCAAATATTCTTTTAATCGTCTAACTTTAAAACTGACATAAAGGCTTTTTGAGGTACTTCGACACTACCAACTTGTCTCATACGCTTCTTACCTTCTTTCTGTTTCTCTAGAAGTTTCTTCTTACGGGAAATATCCCCACCATAACACTTGGCCAATACGTCCTTACGTAATGCGCTAATGGTTTCTCTAGCAATGATTTTTTGCCCAATAGCCGCCTGTAGTGGAATTGGGAATTGGTGTCTTGGTATTTCGTTCTTTAACTTTTCACACATTGCCTTTCCTCTAGCATAGGCTTTTGTCTCATGGACAATAAAAGAGAGGGCATCTACTTGTTCAGTATTAATTAAAATATCAAGTTTAACTAGTTTTGAAGGTCTGTAGCCCAGGAATTCATAATCCAAGGAACCATAACCCTTCGTTTTTGATTTTAAAGCATCAAAGAAGTCATAAACTACTTCATTTAATGGTAATTCATAATGGATGGAAACTCTTGTATCATCAATATACTCCATATTCTTCATGTCTCCTCGTCGCTCTTGACAAAGTTCCATTACTGTACCGGTATATTGAGTTGGTACCATGATACTAGCCTTTACAATTGGCTCCTCCATCATATGAATTTCTTGAGGTTTTGGTAGGTTAGCAGGATTTTGAATCATAACTACTTCACCATCGGTTTTAGTAACACGATAAATTACACTTGGAGCTGTTGTAACCATATCAAGATCGAACTCTCTTTCAAGCCTTTCTTGAATAATCTCCATATGTAATAATCCTAAGAATCCGCATCTAAAACCAAAGCCTAAGGCTACTGAAGTTTCTGGCTCAAATACTAGAGCCGCGTCATTTACCTGTAACTTTTCAAGGGCATCTCTTACGTCTTCATATTTCTCCCCTTCTGCAGGGTAAATACCACAATATACCATTGGAGTAACTTTTCGATATCCTGGCAATGGTTGTGGTGTTGGATTTTCTGCATCGGTAATGGTGTCCCCAACTCTACAATTTCGAACATCTTTAATGCTGGCAGCAACATAACCAACGTCCCCAGCCTTTAATTCTGCTAAAGGAATTTGACCCGGTGAGTTTACGCCAACCTCAACAACTTCAAAAATCTTGTTGGTAGCCATCATTTTTATTTTCATACCTTTTTTGATGCAACCCTCTACAACTCTAATATAAGCAACGACACCCTTATAATTATCATAATAGGAATCAAAAATTAATGCCTTTAAAGGTGCTTCTTCCTCTTCCTTTGGTGCAGGGACCTTTTGAACGATGGCCTCTAAAACATCTGTAATATTAAGACCTTCTTTAGCTGAAATTAGTGGTGCATCACTGGCGTCTAGCCCAATAATATCTTCTATTTCCTTCTTAATTTCATCTGGTCTTGCACTTGGTAAGTCAATTTTATTTATAACTGGGATAATTTCTAAATCTTGCTCTAAAGCTAAATAGACATTGGCCAAGGTTTGAGCTTCTATTCCTTGGGCAGCATCTACCACCAGTATTGCCCCTTCACAGGCTGCTAAACTTCTAGATACCTCATAAGTAAAGTCCACATGGCCGGGAGTATCAATTAGGTTTAAAAAGTACTCTTCTCCGTCTTTTGCTTTATAGGCCAACTTAATGGATTGAAGCTTAATGGTAATTCCTCTTTCTCGCTCTAAATCCATATTATCTAGTATCTGGTTTTGCATTTCCCGTTGACTTATTAGTCCTGTATGTTCTATCAGTCTATCAGCCAAGGTAGATTTTCCATGATCGATATGGGCAATGATAGAGAAGTTTCTAATTTTCTTTTGTCTATCACTTGGCATAAGGTAAAATCCTCCTTTAATCTTGCGTAACTTTATAAATTATATCATAAACTGTCAAAGGGTGGTAGCCTATCTATTAATATTTACAAAAAAATGTCGGTTATCCCGACATTTTACCTATTAATGCTTTTATACTTTCAAATAAGGCTACTGATTTCCCCTTAGTCCACTCAATATAACTAACTAAGTTTCCATAGATGTTTTCATGATCTATATAAAACTCATGCCCCATTATTTCAAGATAATGGATGTTATTTTCTCTACCATAAGAAAATAGTTGCCCGCCATCAAATAGGGCCATCATATTTCTTAAGGCATAGTCTGTTGCCAAGAGGCCTAAAACCAAAAGTAAAAGTAAGAGTAGTAGCCCTAATCTAACGTAACGTTTTTTTCTCTTTAAAACCTTTTTTTCTTCCATTCTTCCAACTGTTTTCATCTACATCACCATTGATAGTGTAGACTACTTCTCTATTTTTTAAACCTATTTACTAATTAACTTGAGGGATTCTGCTATAACCTCTGCAAAGTAGTAGGCAGACCTTTTTGCCTCTTCTATCGTATTGGCATTACTTCCTAGTTCTACAAGGGCATAATGATCTACTAAAGATGTATTTAAAATATAAGGTTTCATAAATAATGGCTTACTAAAACCAGGGTACATTTGATCACTAACGGCCTTTACAAAGCGACCAAAGGTCTCAACTTCTTGCCTGTTAGGGCTTTTTTCCCCTATTACAAAATAATATTTAGCCATTGTCTCATTATTGTAGCTCCATTGATTATTTCGAATCAAATTTTCATTATCTGGAAATTCAAATCCATCTCTATGGATATCCAAAACCACTTTTATGCTTGGATTTGCCTTTAAGATTTCTTGAGCTGTTACTAAAGAGCGGCCATAGGATCCATTAAAGGAGGGATAATCATGATAGGTGGTATCATGAATAACATTAAAGCCTTGTTTTTCTAGTTCTTTTACAACAATTTCCGCTACAGCAATTACCGAATATTGCTTATTTAAAGTATGATAGTTCCCTTCTGAAGCAGGTTTGTATGATTCAGTTCCGTGGGTATGATAAACTAAAATATGGGGTTTCCCCTCTTCAAAATCTATTTTTTCTGGTAACTTTAATCCCTCTAAAGAAATATCTCCCGAAGTACTCCTACTATCCACTACATCTGTGTCGGGCAAGTAAATTCCCGTCTGATTATCGCCATAGTCATAATCTTCTGGGTTATCAACTTCTGCTAAGTCATCTACTTCAATAGCTTCATCATCTACATCTACAAAATAAATATCTTGCGATGTTACTGGTAAAGGATTATTGACCCCCCTATTTTCATCCAGTTCTGATGCCATTAGCTGATTATAGGTTGTCATACCGGGGAATTGTGGTTCAATAAAGGAATAGGGATCATTAAGATCAATAAAAAAAATACTATTGACCACTGTTGCATAAATGCTTTTAATCCCACCCAATAGATTGCCGCCCTCTTGGGCTCCTCCTGCTGGAAAAACATGATTAATTGCCTTATATAAAAACTGTTTGTCCTGTTGTTGCTGTTGAGCTATTTCTCCATTAATATATGTAGCAGCAAAGGCGTCTCTGTTAAAAAGCATATTACCAAGAGAAAAGAAAATTGCCAACAATAAAACCAATATAAGAATATTTCGATAGTCCTTTCTTAAACTTCTATTTCCATTAAACAACTTTAGCACCCACCTTTTTTGTAGAATATATTAGTATATACAATACTTATGAAGGGGGTGCTTAATTATAGAACTATTTTTATATTTAATTTTAATTACATCAGATTATTTTTCCTAAGATCTTCTTAAATCAATCAATGCAATAATACAGTATATCTTTAACATTTAAAGACTAGTTTTTTGCAATTATTATATTTTAAACCGATATAAACTTTAAGCTTATTTAGTTCTAAAATTGGTTCTAAAATTTAATTCTTAAACTAATTAATATAACGATTAACATCCTTTAAATCGATACCAGGATGAAGGGCGATATTAATACCATTGGCAATAATTTGAGAAAGGTTTGTAATTGTCTCGTCTATATCCTTTGGTGTAACCATTACATTTGCATTATAGGGTTCTAGTATTTCTCTAATTAACGCATATTTTTCTTCCTCTTGAAGCTCCTTTAACATATTATAGAAATCTGAGCCCTTATCTGCCTGTCTAGTAAAGGCATCGATTACCATAGCAATTGTATCGCTGGTTAACGTTGCTGCATCTACTACTGTAGGGACTCCTATGGCAATAACAGGTACACCTAAATTTTCTTGGTTTAGGGCTTTTCTTTTGTTACCTAAACCAGACCCAGGGCTAATTCCTGTATTGGAGATTTGTATTGTAGCATTTACCCGCTCCATTTTTCGAGAAGCCAATGCATCTACAGCCACTACAACATCTGGATTAATTTTTTCTACTATTCCTTTAATAATTTCACTGGTCTCTACTCCAGTAGTTCCCATTACACCAGGGGAAATTGCACTAATTTGAGCTAGGTCATCATCTTTATCTTTATTGTAGAATTGAAATAAATGTCTCGTCACAAATACCTTAGATACCACCTTTGGCCCAAGGGCATCGGGAGTAACATTCCAATTTCCTAAGCCGACTACTAAAGCTTTAATGTTTTTTCTGTTTCCAGTTATAGCCCTTAACTCTTTTGCCATTACTTGACTTACTTCATCTTTTAAATCTGCATCTGCCCTTCTTAGACCCATACACTCTAATGTAATATAACTACCTTTAGGTTTTCCCATAACTTTGGCGGCTTCTTCATTTAATACCTCTACCCTAGTAATGGTAACGTCCTTTAACTCTTCTTGTTCGACAGAAACCCCTTGTATTTCTTGCTTTTTCTCTTCTTGATATAGTTCTCTAGCCTCCATGGCGAGGTCAGTTCTAATTTGAAATTCGTTATTACTATTTTTCTTTTCCATTTTTCCACCTCATATCAATTTATTCAATAATAAGCTTCTCTTCATTACCTTTAGTATTAGATGAATAGCCACAAATTATTAATTATATGAGGGAAAGATTGTTTTGAAGATTTTTTGATTTACCGATTCTTATTAATGGAAAAACTATTAATAAAACTATAGGCTCCAAAGCCGATTTGAGCAGCTCCAATAGCTGACATAAAGAAAAAAATAACTAAAAATTGCCTAAGTCCGCCTTGAGGCTCTAATCTTTTTATTAGATAGTCTATCAGAGATAAAATGATGGCAAAAAAGACCCCAATCAACATCTGTTTTATACTTTTTCTTCTAGATGGTGGCGGCTGATTATGCTTACTTTGTAAGTCTTTAATCGTTTGATTTCTCACTTGATCATTTTCGAATTCCCTTAACCGTTGATTGAACTTATTATCCAAACTTATTACCTCCCTTTTAATGGTATGTATTAATGATACTATTTAATTCATTAAATGTAAATAATTGTTTAAATCACCAGAATGCTCTATTATATTAGTATAATAATTCTTCTTTATGGTAATAAAACTATATAAAAGTTATTAAATTATTTTATTGCATTTTGTCCTTATTTCTGATAAAATTACAATGTTAGTGACCACGTAAGGGGGTGAACATGTTGGCAAATATTAAATCAGCACAAAAGAGAATTAAAGTTATTGCAAAGAAAACTGCAAGAAACAGAATGGTTAAATCTCAACTTAAGACTGCTATTAGAAGATTTGAAGAGGCTATTTCAGCTGGAAACTTCGAAGATGCTAAAGCTAAATTAAGATTCGTTGAGAAGAAATTACATCAAGCAGCTGCCAAAGGTGTAATTCATAAAGCTAAAGCTTCTAGAAAAGTTTCTAGATTAGCTACTAAGTTAAACAAAGCTGTATAATCCTACATGAAAAAGAAAACCGTGTCTCGGTAACCTTAAAAATAAAATAAGCGTACTTATGTACGCTTTTTTAATGCTCTTTTTTATTACACATCTCCATTAATAACAATTCTAACGCCAGTCGATCGTTGATTTTACCCGATTTAATCATCAAGTCCATCTCAAGAAAATGATTCAATAGGGCTTTTAATTGCTTAATTGAATAGTGCCTACTTTGCTCTGCACATTTTGATGCTACAAAGGGATGGATGCCAATTTTAGAAGCAATCATTTTAGGGTTGTAACCTTCCTCTAATAATAATTTTGTCGATAATATATTTTTCAACTGATTACTTAAGGTTACCATTAAACGGATGATCACTTCCCCTTCTTCTAAAAGGTGATTTAACCTTTTTAAGGTCTCTTGAATATTCCGCTGCCCCACTGCATCTAAAAGCTTAAATATATCATTCTGAAACTTAAAGGTTGATACCTTTTCAATATGGCTAATCTCTACTTTACTTTCATCCCCCATGTAGTAAGCAATTTTCTTAATTTCATTGGCTATATCCATAAGGGTTTGAGTGGCATTTCTTCCAAAGTAATCTAGATGATTCATTAAGTAAGTCAGCTCTTTAGGCTGAATTTCTTTATCATATCCCTTTATTTCTTTTAAAATCCATTGACTTAGTTCGTTTTCTTTTAATTTTTCTATATTAATTACTTGACCATACTTAGAAATAGTCTTAACAATTTTCCTTCTCGAATCAATAGTTGGCTGCCCATAAAAAACTAAGCAGGTACTATCAGATATTTTTTGAAAATAACCGATTAACTCTTCTTCATCATCTTCAGTAAGGACCTTCTTTTTCCCTTGAAAGCCTTCAAAGTTCTTAACAAGAACTAACTTTTTTTCTGCCATAAAGGGTAAAGTCTCACAAGCATCAATTAATTTCTCTGCAGTTAAATCTTTGCCATCAAAAGTCATCAGGTTAAGACTTTCAAAATCAGGTGAAACTAATTTTTTTATTAGTCTCTTCACGGCTTCTTCCATTAAATAAATTTCTTCTCCGTATAGTAAATAGATATTAGCTATTTCATTTTTTTTAATACTGTTTAAGATTATTTGATAACTCATCTTTCCTCCAACTTTCTTTATACCATAAATATTTTCCTGATGTTAGTAAGTAGTATAACATAACTAAAATAATATAATAAATTAGTATTATCATACCATTAATTTTCTCAACTTGTATACTGCTATAGGAGAATCTGCTACTGGTCTCTACAATTAAATAAATATAAGTTAGTAGTCCATTTGTAAAGTAGTTTATCAGAGCACCCAGCTGCTGATTGATTAATCCTAAAAAAATACTAATTAACCCCAAGGATAATAATAAACCAAGGGTGGGAACAATTAAAAGATTAACTAATAATGAAATAATTGAAATCTCATTAAAATGATAGGCTATAATTGGAGTAGTTCCCAATTGAGCTGCTAGGGTAACCACTAGTAATCCCTTCAACGACTGGGGTATTTTCATAGGTATTTTATTTATTAATGGATACAGCGTTAGAATACTTAGGGTCGCACTAAAGGATAATTGAAAAGATACTGAAAACAAACTTAAAGGATTAAACATCAAGGTTACTACGCCAATGAACATTAAACAATTTATAGAATCATATCTTCTATCTAGAAAATAGGCTAACACATATAAAACATACATCGATGCTGCCCGTATAATTGATACGGGGAAACCAACGATATATCCATATAAGAAAATACATCCACTAATAACAATTAATCTCTTGTTTCTTCCAACGGTGAGAATTTTTAAGACCTTCTCTAACAGTAATACTAAAATACCAATATGTAGACCTGAAACTGCTACCATATGGGCAGTTCCACTTTTTGAAAAAGCTGACCGAATTTCTGGTGATAGGTATCCTTGATTACCAAATAGAACACTCTTCATAATCTCCCCTTGAGGATCTTGTAGGGTTGAATCATAAAACTTTTCTACGTAACTTTTTACTTTAAAACTTAGCCCAAGGGGCATAAGCTTTGTGGTTGGGTGAATCTTTTCAACTTGCTGGGTATTGGCACCTATCTCATATAGAATCCCCTTCCCCCTTAAATATAGCTCATAACCTACTAAACCTCTATCATTAAACTCTTTATTGAGTTTTGGGTTCTTTATCCTAACCACATCTCCAGGCTCTAAATTTAAAGAAGGATCTCCCCTTAAAATGAGTCTAGTCTTTTCTTTAATTTTAACACCTTCATGATTAATGTATAGCTGTAAGATCTCTCCCTCTACTTCAATTCTGTCAAATCTAATAGCAGGCATGGAAAGAATTTTTATTTCCATAAGGGGTAATTCTTCTCCATAATTGCTTAAAGTAGTGGTGTTTGGAAATTGTATTTGATAAATAAATACACCAAAAACCATTAGAAGAATTGCCAGCCATAAAGTAGACCCTTTTTTTAAAAACTCTAAGGCTAGTAGCAATAGTGCAAAAATAGCAAAAAACATTCCAATCGGCAAATCTACCGTCAAGATGTGGCTACTTAAAAGGATTCCCAAAACAAAAAATATAAAAATAAATGTAAAGGGTCTACCCATCATTTTCTGCTCCTTCTTTCCTAAAGTTAATAAAGTTTACAGATAAGATCAAGTTAAATTTTTTAGTTATTCAATTTCCTGCACTAATAACCTTCTAAGAGTATTATGGAATTTACTTAGATAAAATAGAGAATCAAGATACCTTCAAGCATAATATTTAAAGGTACCTGATTCTCATGTCTTATGCTTCTATTTTTTTCTCTTTTATTTTTTCTAACAAGATTCCACTTGCTAACGTAGTAATTGGAATTGTTAATATTAGACCAATACTTCCTGCTATTGCTCGAACAATTTCTGTAGCAATTACATCTAAATTAACAATCTCCACCATATTAATTTCATAGGCCATAAATAATAATAAAAGTGGTATAGCACTTCCTGCATAGGCAAGAATAAGGGTATTTGACATGGTTCCCATAATATCTTTACCAACATTCATCCCAGAAATCATCAACTCTTTTCGACTAATTGATGGGTTTATCTTTCTTACTTCCTCCATAGAAGATGCTACTGACATGGCAACATCCATTACAGCTCCTAGGGCCCCCAGCATAATTCCAGAAAAAAGAAGTCTTGTAAAATCAAACTCTATATTCTGGGGAATATACATTAACATATTTGCTTCTGTGGCTGATAACCCGGTTAATCTTACCTTGGTTCCAATATAAAAGGTAATAAAGCCCGCAGCTAAGACTCCTCCTAATACCCCTAGTATTGCAGAGAAGCTTTTTATGTTGATCCCACCAATTAACAATATTGTTATGACTGTAATTAGAATGGAAATTCCTATCGTCAATAATATAGGGTCGTATCCCTTCAGTATTCCAGGCAACAGTACCTTTACTATAAAGAAGGCCGTTAAACATAAGGTTACTAAAGTTTTCAAACCTGTCATCTTTCCTACTAAAAGAATTAGCAGAAAAAATATAGCAATGATTCCATATACATAGGTATCACGGGCATAGTCTGAGATTATAAATTCTGTACCATCCATATATTCTTCTATTGTTAAAATGATTTTATCTCCTGCCTTTACAGGCAAATCATAGGCCAAATTTCCAGTTAACATATTTTTGATTTCAATAACTTTCCCTTTATAGGCCCCAGAAGTAATCTCTACTGTTACGATATATCCCTCAACAAAATCAACCTCTTCTCTTTGCCCCTCTTCAACTGAAATAACCTTCCCTCTACCAGCACTAGTACTAATGGGCTCGTCAAAGTCAAAAGCAAAACTAGGTAGGGTTAGTCCAACTAATAATGCTAAGGTTACTAAAAATAATACAGTTTTTTTCATTATTTTTCTTCCTCCTTTGTTTGCCTCCCTTTACATTTCACTCACTTCTGTTATTATACTAAATAAAAGGCAGAAAGTCACCACTTATGACTTTCTGCCTTTATTTACTGTTGTCTTTGAGAACTATAATGTCTAATTGGATTTGGGCGAATATAGGCTTCCGTATGGGTATTTCCTTCATATGATAATCGAGTATGGATATTTACGGTATGATTTTTTTCATCGTGGTTTACTTTAATGCCTTGGGGTCTACCATCATCACTGTAATACTCTAAATAAAGATTTAAAATATTTTGTGCTCCCTCTTCATTAACATCTTCATAAATTTGAAGATACTCTTGGTCTGGTACCTCTAGATATAAATCATAACCATCATCAGTTTTTACTCGTCTATCCTGTATACTATTTAACATGCCTTGCCACCTTCCTTCATTATTGGTAGTTTGAAATATAGACTATAAATACTTCCTCTTTTCTATTTTTCCCTACGAAGGAATAATTATTAGGGCATAGACAAATTATTGCTTTTCATAATACAAGACTCAGTTTTTTATATTTACATAAAACGAATATAGATTCTGAGTTATGATATTATTCAATTTCTTCAAATAATGTAGGTTTTATATTCTTCTGCCAGCTCTACCTTTGAAATAAATACCGATTCGGCCTCCTTTAAAAATTCTTCATTTCCCACTTCTGGATAAAAATGAGTTAAGACTAATTTTTTGACTCCAGCAGCAAGGGCCATTTCTCCAGCTTGCTTTGCTGAAACATGGGGAGTATTCTCGGTCCTATCCTTTTCAAGGATTCCTCCTTCACACAAAAATAGATCACTTTTCATTGCAAAATCTATTAGTGGCTGATGATACTTTGTATCTGCTGAATAAACTAGCTTTTTACCATCCTTTTCAAAGGCCATTGCATAACATTCAATTGGATGATCTGTTTTTTGAAAAGAAATCTTTAATCCTTTTATATTGATTTCCATACCATCATGAAGGACTTTTTGATCAAAAGCTTGATTATATTGCACCCGAGCATAATCCGCTTCTGGAGTAGCTGGCAAATATAAATCTATAGATTTTTGTGTATTCCCCATCATTTTTTTTATAGCAACTGCATATCGTAAAACTAATAGATCGCTCATATGATCGGGATGAAGATGGCTAATTAAGATGCCATCTAGTTCATTTAAGTCTGGACAATATTCTAATAACCTAGACAAAACACCATTACCGCAGTCTATTAATATCTTGGTATCTTCATCCTCCAATAGATATCCCGAGCAAGCTCCCTTAGCTTTTGGATATGGTCCATAACAACCTAATACAGTTAATTTCATTTATTCCCTCTCCCTTTCCATATAAAGTAACGCTATACCTAATGTAATTGAAGAATATTATTATGTAATTGTGTAATTATGTAGTTCTGTAATGATGTAGTTCTATAATGATCTACCTGTTATTTTAAAAGTCTATCTTTTTACATTTAACTTCCTTAAATTAATATTATCCCTTATATCTTTTTACTATACATAAAGTCATATACAATTGAATACTGAAGCTAAATAAAAGCAACTCCAATTATCAACTGGAATTGCCTTTCATTAGATATGAAGTTTAATTACTTTATTGAACTGCTTAAGATATTGAATTGCTTCAAAAATCGGCTCATAATAGGGCAAAATTCTTCTTGCTTTATAGAGGTGCCATTTTGCTTTTTCATAATTTTCCATCTGTAGGTAGATTAGCCCCAATTGATATTGTCCATAGCCATTTTCAGGTGTCATCTCCACCAGTATTTTACCATAATATAGGGCAGCCTTAAGATCTTTTAAATTGTTTAGGTAGATTTGTGACAAACTCAATAGTACATAACCATCACCTGGGTAATATTTCAAAACCTTTTTGTAGTATTTTACTGCCTCTTCAAAATCCTCTACTTCATAGTAAGCAGAAGCAATCCCGTGGTACAAATCTGTTGTAAAATCATCTACGTTTATTTTTTTAAGCTTTTTTAAGGCTTTTTGATAGCATTCTATTGCTTCCTTATTTTTTTCCATCTCATACAGAATATCCCCCATCATCTTTAAGAAAAAAGGATTATTGGGTTGTTGCGTAATGGCCTTTTTAATATATTCAACGGCATAATCATAGTTTCCAATATTACTTAAGGCTAATATGAGATTACTCACTAGGAATTTATTTTCTGGATGTTTCTTTAAAGCTTCCTTACATAGTTTAATTGCTTCATCTTCCATTTCATTCATAATGAAAAAACTGCTCATATTAAGATATGGTTCTGCGGATTCTGGTTGTAATCTTAAATGTAGCTTTAAACATTTAAGAGCCTTCCCTAGATTCCCCATCTCTTCATATAGGTAGGCTAGTTCTTCAAAAATATAGAAGCGTTTATATCTTTTAAGATAAAAGGGATTATATCTTAAGAAAAACAGCAACCCATTAAAGGCAACCTCTACACGTTTATCCCTTAAGTGGCTTCTCACTTCTTTATAAAAAAGTCCCCATACTTCATCATTTATGTCTTCTTTAGAAAAGCTATACTTCTTACTCCAACCCTCTTCCAACTCTTTATATTTTAGAGCATCTAATGGATAAAAGATCTTATCTTCAATTTTATCTTCTTCTACAGAACTAATAATTTTATGATAAATTTTATGATAATCTATTTGCTTATTAAATTGGATCTCTAACCAATACCCAGGTATGTTTTTGTAGCTTCCTTTTAATTTTAAATAGGTGACCTCTATCATTATAGGTGGAACCACTTTATTATCAAGTATCTTTATTTCATTCATATGAAATTGTGTTTTAATAAATTTTAGTCTCTCTTCATTGCTGGAGAAAAAAATGTTCAACTTCATTTTTCCTCCTCCTTTCCAGCATAACCTCTACTTCTTTCTATTCTACTATAACCATAGGGGTTTGTTAACATAAAAATGTTAAAAAGAAATAAATTTATGGTTAAAATAGCTCATCGAGAAAGAGAAATACTGTTTGGCATGTATCTGTCCCTTCAATGAAAAAGACAATCAAATTCTTTTCTGGTATAAACTGTATTCTACTTACTTCTCCCTTATTTCTGAGAATTCGAACAGTAGAAGCCTTCTTAATAAGATATACCTCTCCATCCTTTATATAGATAACCCCTTCATCGATTACCATAAAGTTCCTTAAATCCTTATCGTCCCCAATTTGAAGCTGAAAGGTATCGACATCTAGATATTGGGTAGTACCTGTTCCATTCAAAGCGGCTATCTTAAAGGTACTGATCTGATCCTCCACAGGATGAGCATACACTAAGGCATGATCAATTAAATAAATGTCATTTATTCGATAAGGTTTTTCATTCTCTATGGCAACTTCCTCTGTAACCCTAATACTACTTCGGTCTTTAAGATCAACTATTTGAATACTTCTAGACTCCTCTACTCCAGTTGTAAAGTATAGATAAGCATCATCCTTAGTCCAGAAGGGAACTCCAATAATTAGCTCTGGTTTTTCTAATTCCACTAGATAAGTAATTTTTCTTGTTCTTCTTTGATAAATACCAACCTTATCTAGATCACGATAAAGAAAAGCTATTGTATTCTCTTGATGGTTCCATTGAGGATTAATTCCATAGATAAGATCGTGAACTTTATTACCACTATCGGCACCAAAACTCACGAATCCTTCGCCATTTTTTTCGTCTAACATTTTTATGCTTATATATCCTGCCTTTGGAGAAAAAATTATGTTTTCATGATAGGGTTTCTTGATGTGGGAAATGTCAATTGAATCGATGACTGTCGTTTTTTTATTATTGAAGTGATAGATTTTTATTGTGTTTTCTGCCTCATTAATGATTGCTATTTTACTCATATCTTGACTTACTACATATTCCATATTTAATTGTGTTTCAATGCCAAAACCATATCGCTTTTGTTCTTCTACCGAATAATGCTTAATTGCATCAGAATCTTCTTCAGACCATGTTAGGGTCTCAAAATCTATAGATATTTGCCTTTTCCTCTGCTGATCGATTAATTTAAAACCATCATTTTCAGTTACCAATAAGCCTTCTAAATAATTATTTGTGCCTTTTAAAGTATAGTAACCTTCTTTCTGAAGTAGTTGGATCTCTATTTGAGAATCTTCTTGTAAGCCCTCGCTATTGGATAATGAAGTCAACATTATCTCTGTATTCGTTTCTTTTAGATCTGTTTCTTCAAAGTTATTTGTACATCCTGTTAATATAAATAATCCCACAAGAATTAAAATATACTTTGTTTTATTTAATATCATTTTTCTCCTCCATTTTAATAAAATTATAAAAATATCTTAGGTATTATTCTGCCAATTATATCCTTTTTTATTCATAACCCCTTTTCAATCGTTACTTTCTCCCTATATTAAGATATTCTCTTCCCTTTTTAAGGTTTCTTATATATATTAGATATAGACAGTAAATTATAGAAAAGGAGTTACATTAATGAAAATTATCAACAACAGAATCCACCTTTTAATATTCATACTTATTATGGCATTATTTTTAACCAGCTGTCAATCCGACACTTCTTCTTACCTTTCCATTCATGTTTTAGATGTAGGTCAAGGGGATAGTATTCTTATCATAACCCCAAATAATAAAACAATTTTAATTGATGCAGGAGAAGCAGAGTATGGCACTAAAGTGGTTAACTATTTAAAAAACAATAGAATTAAAAAGATCGACTGGCTAATTGCTACCCATCCCCATTCAGATCATATAGGGGGCTTAGTGGAAGTCATCAACCAATTTGATATTGGAGAAATTTATATGCCGCCTGTCGTTCATACTTCTAGAACTTTTGAAAATCTTATAGGAGCTATTGACGAAAAGGGAATGAAAATTACAGCTGGAAGAGATGGTAAATTATTAGAAATTGATGAAGACCTATTCTTTCGATTTCTGGGACCATTAAAGGATTATGGTGATCATTTAAATAATTGGAGTATTGTTAACCAGTTACGCTATAAAGAAAAGACCTTCATTTTTATGGGAGATGCAGAATTAGAAGTGGAGAAGGACTTGATCAGTACCTATTCTTCTGGAGATTTAAAAAGCCACTTTATTAAAATAGGTCATCATGGAAGCAATTCCTCTAGTAGTAAAGATTTTTTAGAATCCCTCCGTCCTGATGTTGCTGTTATTTCATCAGGTAAAAATAATTCCTATGGACACCCCCATAAGGAAGTTGTTGATCGTATCAACGAAGGAGGAATTCATTTATATCGTACCGACCTACAGGGGACCATTGTCTTTTACAGTGATGGTGAAAAAATTTGGTCCCCTAAGGCTCCCATTAATGACTAGCTTCTATTATTAGGCTCAACGTCAAATAAATATCTTTCAAAAACTTCTTTTGTCCAACTTTCACCTAAGTAACGTTTAGTGGATAAAAAGCCGTAATCTTCTTTATAAAAGACATTTCTAAAATTTTCAAACCATTTTTGGTGGGAGTCCATTTCTTCTTTTGAAGTAGACTTTCCCTGTAGCAGTAAGCCTGTGTGCCATTGTTCTAGTAATGAAGCTATGGCTTCATAGGCTTTATCAATATCTGTTGTTCTAATTAAACCATTAAATTTATTAGGTAGGACATGATCTTCAATAAAGGATTGGGGTTTAAACTCTTTAATAAACAGTTCTTCATATTGAGTTTCTTTATTAGTCAGGTCTTCAATCCCTGCTAAGGTTTTACCCTTTTCCAACTCTGAAAAGGCATAATGGGTTAATACTAATACTCGCTTTGGCGCTATGATGACTTGATAAAAAAAGATAGGGTAAACATAGTCCTTCTCGGGATATACCATGCCGAAATCATAATGATATAAATGCATCCCCTTAACACTCAAATTAACTAATTTACTAATCCCATCTCCTTTATATATATTAACTTGTCCCTTAGAAAATAATCGTTTTTTATTTCCTATGGTCTTAGGAGTCTCAATAGGAGATAAAGTTCCTAGGTTCTCAATATAGCTTGAAATCGGATATAAAGCGGTTGGAATCATCATAAGTTCATTCTCCTTTCAAATGTATTAACAGTTGAGGAGATTGCATAAAACGAATATACATTCAGATTTAAATGGTATTATGCAATTTCCTCAGTTATCTTAAACTTAGTTTAAACTATAATTAAGTTTTTTTATAGTCTATTGACATATTTTTATGATATAGAAATCTCCTGTATTAATGAAAACCTGCATTTATTTCCTTTAGATTTAAATCAAGAAAAAAGGTGAAGACTTGTCTTCACCTAATTCAATCACATTTTTGGGCATTATATGATTGACTCCAATGTGTATTGGGATAATTAAATATTCTACAAAAAATAATAATATCCTTTTTTATTGAGGAAATTGCATCATAATTTTATAGCAATATTAATGTATGTTTAAAAGACCTTTCCCTAAATTAATATTATAGCTAAACGTAAATGTAATTTTAGACGATAATATAATAAAGAAGCCCATAAGGGAGGGATTTTATGAGTAAAATTAACAAGGTTGGGTCAGTTAACAAAGATCGTATTCATCGTATGTATGTAGATAGGAAAACTGTTGTTAGTGGAGTTGCCAGCATTGAGAAGATAGATCCTATAAAGCCTGTCCATAATGAGGCTTCTTCTGTTAATGAGAATTTTCTACTGTTTACCGGTTCTTTTTACGATAAAATAGAAGACTTAAAAAAATATTATAATAAGTTTTATTTAGATCACCAAGACTTAGGTAATCTGATGGAGAAATTTAAAGATCAAAAAAGTGATGATTCCCTAGAAGAAATCATCACCATCATTAATGAATTAGTCGATAAATTTAATAAAGCAATTGGTAGTCTTAGGAGCTTTGAAGCCCAACTTCCCAACATAAACTTTAGTCAAGAAATCTATGAGGCAATCCTCTCATATGAAAGTGAATTGAGTACAATAGGAATAACATTGTCTGAAGAACATGATTTAACCTTTGACCCTGACACACTAAAAAACAATTTAGAAAGTCAACCTAACTGTTTATTTTTTCTATTTGACCACCAAAAAGGTTTAATTCGCAATCTCTTTACAATCTTTAGGAATATTAAAGTCTCCCGTATAATAGAGGCCTATAGTTATGGAAATTCTTCTGATTCCATTTCGGGCTTGTTAATAGATAGCAAACTCTAAAACATAAAGAACAATTATATTAAGTCGTCTATTGATAATTCTTCATCCTTTAGATGTACAAGGTGTTCTCCTAGCTGATCAGCTAGGATTTCTTTTGCTGTTTTTTGGTCTTCTTTGTTATTACATTCTACTTCTAAACGTTCTTTTTGTAATACCATCTCTGCAAGCAATAGATCCTCATCCATTAAATGATAGAGTCCATCTCCTTGATCCTCTTCTACTACCTGATTAAGTTGCGTAAACAGCTCTTTTACAGCTTTATAATTTTTTACAGCATATAAGCTTTGATAAAGGGTAACATCGCCTTCTTGATTTTTAAAAGAAAGTAATCGATTAACAATTCCCAACACTGCTAATAAGTTCTCTTTAAAATATTGTGGAAAGGTTAGATAAGGTTTTCTTTCTTTTATTAAATCATAATTTTCTATAACTTGTCCGATTAGTAATGTCTTAAATTGATAGGGTAATACAGTAATCTGAGAACTTACTATCTGTGGAAGATCGCCATTAGTTATTCTGATTAGTAAAATTTCATGCAAATTAACTTCCTCTTCTAAATCTGCTTTACTAAGACTATGTAACTCGTTAGTGAAAAGATTTTTTATTTGAAGACTATTTTCCTTTAGTTTTAGGACCTCATAAAATCCAAGATAACTATTTATTCTATTCTTTATATACTTTATTTCACCTTCTTCTAGTTGCCCCTCCATATCCTCTAAATACGCTTCTGCATAGGATCTTTTTTCTGTATTGGCAACATAATCATAGGCCAACCAATCTGTAAACTGTTGTGCCAGTCCCTCAGTTTCTTTTAAAAACTTAGCCTCCAAGTTTTTTAATTGAACTTCGTTATGTTTTCGATAAATATGAGTAATTACCTTTTCGGTGATAAATTCTTGTAGCATACTATCCCTCCTTATATTATCCTTATGGTTTGAATCATAGCATAGAAAGAGTTCAACTTCAAACCAATATTTTACACCACCCAAGAAAAATAGATTTATTACTAAAAAACTAAGTAATCATTTAATAAAAGCTTCTTATTGCGTTATATAGGCCATTTTGGACTCTACTTCTATTGTAAAAAAATTTCTAAAGGGGTATTATAGAACTTAATGACGACCTAACTATATGACAAGGAGGATTATCTTGGCTAAATTAATATCATTTCATGATTACATTCATAAAAAAAACAATAAAAAAAGACCTCCCCTAACCCGCTCCAATCCTATAGGCTTTTCAGACATAAAGAATGGCATTCTATCTATAGCCATTAAGGATCAAGAACTTATTTATAAAAATATTAAGTATAATTATTATCACCAATATGTCGAGTATATCCAACTTAGTGGGATGATAGACAGTCAATATAGTTTTATAAATTATATTGAAGATCATCTAAACCTAGAAGAGCCCTTCGAAATTCTTCATGGTGTAGATTTTTCAGGGGAAAAATCATTAAACCGCTTATCAGATGACGATTGGGAAAATATTGCAGATATGATTGTTAGAATTAGTTTATGCTTTACCTTAGAGGATGAAGTTGGAGAAATAGATTTACTACCCTTAGCGGAGCAATATGAATGGGACTATGTTTTACTAGACATGAAGTAGACAGCACTTATTTAATTTAATTTTATTTTATTTATTTCTATTTAATTTTTATTTAATTCTAGTATTATATTTTTAGTATTATAAAATTTTAAACTTTTAAAGACAAATTCTTAGGAAATTTGTCTTTTTTCATAATAAAAGGGCATCTCAGCCCTTTTGTATAGAATAGGAAAGTTCTGTTTTAATAATATTACTTAAAAGAACTTTACGTTATGAATTCAAAAAAGTCATCCTTTAAATCTTCTGAAGGAAGACTTTTTCTACTTTTTGTCATGTACTAAATTTGTGATTGTAATTTCTGGTGTTTCTAAAGCTTTAGTAATTTTTTTATCTAACATGATAACATCAATGGGCATTTTTCTTTTATGAAACTTCTCTTTATTTATAAAATCCTTCACTAGATTAGAAAGAAACACAATATCACTTTTTAAAAAAGTATCACTCGTTAATAATATTGGCATAAATTTATTAACTTCTGTCTTTCCTGGTACATCTTTAAAGCCCCCATAACTACCAATATCATCATTTACATTTATTTCAAATCGCAGGGTAATACCTTCATCATTGATTCTAATAGCACATGCTACTATGTTCTCAAATAACTTTTTAAACTGTTGCAACTGATTATTGGTTAAAGATATAGAAAAAGATAAATTTACATGATATTGCAGACCACTTTGTGCCACTAAAGGTTTCATACTTAACCACCTTTCTGTTTTAACAAAACTTATTATACCAGATTTTTTAGTTAAAAAAAGTATCTACCGACTATTTTAATAAATTTTATTATTTACTTTAATTAGTTTAATTATCATTTATCTGACATATATTTTATAGAGGTGATAATATGAAAAAAATAATAATATCCATTTGCTCTTTTCTTATAATCCTTTTGACGATATTTAGTACCTATTCCTTTTTTGAGTCTGAAGCAGTGATTAGAACTTTTATAACCTATACTTCCCCCCAATATCGGCTTACTAGTCAACTACTAGAAAATTATTACTCTGAGGATGGGCCCCTTCAACAAAAAGCTGAAAAAGAAATCATATCCATTACATTAAAGGGGTTAAACTTAGAAAAGTGGAATGAATATATTGACTACATCCAGCTACAGGTCTACGAAGACCAAGTACTTCCTAATTCTAAAAGCCAACTTATCATTGCCTTAAATCTATCAAAAGATTTAGCTGTTATAGGGGTCTACGATTTTATTGGAGATCATTATGTCTTTCATAGCAAGATAGATCAGCTAACTCCTATCAATAAAATAAACCTTTATCAAGTCTCCTCATTAGATCATAAGGCACTATTCATTAATCAAACAATAGACGAAAAATTTGGCGGCTTTTTTTATGAAGATTTTATTGAGGTCTATTATTACTTGTCTGGGGACTTTAAAAAAGTTTGGCATAAAACCATCTATTTCGAAGAAATCTATAAAGAAACTTGGATACAACCTCAAGGTAACGACAATCTATGGAACAGGGTTATTGAAGAAACTATGATTGAGTTTATCAAAAATGAAAATGATCCCTTTAAGCTTGCTACAGCAACTTCCTTGAAAAAATACACTTCTATTACGCCAAAGACACCTGCTATTGGGGATTTTACCTTAGCTAACTCTGAAACCCATAATGATATCTATTATTGGAGTGAAAGGTATCAAACATTTATTCTAGGAGAGATAAGTCAAGACGTATTTCTTTCCGACGCTGCATTACTATTGGACCTATCAAAGGGAAGGGAATCTTTATATGGTATCCCAAATCAAAACTTTAAGCTACTTACATCTAAGGGTGAGTTAATCTATTTACCTAAAAAGGAATTTAGCGGAATGTTTCAATTTATTTTTGAAGAATGATATAATTAATGTAACTAAAGAAAATGAGGTGTAGAGATGACAAAAAAATTATTCTGGGAGGACGCTACCCAATCCTCCTTCAAAAGTAAGATACTTTCAGTTGAGGTTTATGAAAAAGATCCTTCTAAATTTACTGTTGTTATGGATGAGACTGCCTTTTACCCCGAGGGAGGCGGCCAACCTTGGGATGAAGGTACTATTGGCGGAATGAAAGTCTCTTATGTTTATGAAGAGCAGGGAGTAATTTATCACGTTTTAGATCAAACTGCCACCATAGACTCTAATGTAACTTGTGAAATTGATTGGAATAGACGTTTTGATCATATGCAACAACATTTAGGTCAGCATATCTTATCGGCAGCCTTTGAAAACCTTTATTCCGCTAGTACTGTTGGCTTTCATCTCGGAACTGAATTTGTTACGATAGATGTTACAAAGGACTCTCTTTCTTATGATGAGGTAGTACAAATAGAGGCGGAAGCTAATCAAATAATATTTAATAACTTAAAGGTTTCTAGCCATTTTCCATCTGTAGAAGAACTGAAAAACCTTCCTTTAAGAAAAGCCCCAACTGTAACAGAGGGGATTAGGATTATTGAAATAGAAAACTATGATTACTCTCCATGTGGTGGAACCCACCCTACCCATACAGGAGCTGTAGGTTTAATCAAAATTAGAAGGTGGGAAAAAATGAAGGGTCAGATTAGGGTTGAATTTGTTTGTGGTTTAAGGGCCCTTAAGGATTATTCATGGAAAAATCGTCAAATTAATGAAATATCTAACCAATTGTCCATTAGAGATATTGAAACTCAAGAATTTGTCGAGAAAATGATTGATGAAAACAAAACCTTATCCAAAACCATAAGAACCTTTAAAAAAGATCTGCAGGATTATCAGGTTAAGGAGCTTTATCAATCAGCAGAAATCCATAAGGATTATTCTCTAGTAGTAAAAATATTCGATGGACTAGATTTTAAAGACCTACAATCTATGGCAAATAGCTTAAATCAATATTCTAAAACGATAGCCTTATTGGCAACAAAAAACGACAAAGCCCAAATCGTGTTCACCCGATCAAAAGATGTAGAGATAAATATCGGGAATCTCTTTAAAGAGGTAATAGGACTAATTGAAGGTAAAGGTGGTGGAAGTCCACAAACGGCTCAAGGAGGAGGAAGTGACCTTGCCAACCTTGATGGATTGATGACAGCTGCAGTACTGAAAATTAAGAAGGACTATTTAAGTTAGTTTAATTTGGCAAAAGGAGTAATCTATTAAGATTCTCCTTTTTAAAATGGGAAAATTGCATAATTAATATTAAATTTATATTAATACAAAATGAGTATAAGTTCTGAGTTATGGTATTATGCAATTTCCACAATTACTATGATTAAACTTTAAATAGCTAACTTATATAATTAAAAATTAAATACCAAGTCTTACTTCAAAAGATTCAAAGGGACCAAATGCATTTACCTAAAGCTCTCTTGATACAATTAGAAAGTAATACTAATACGATCCTGTTAGTATAAATTTCCCATAAGGTTATCTGAAATTTTTTCATTCATTAATGATTTTAAAAAATAGTTGAACTAAGGCTTTATCATATTGAAGGCCTGCCTGTTCTTTCAATAATTTTAATGCATCCTCTTTAGATTTTCCTTTTTTATAAACTCGATCTGTCGTCATAGCATCGAAAGTATCACAAATGGCAATGATTTTCGCTTCCTCCAAAATTTCTTCTCCCTTCAGACCCTTAGGATAACCTGAGCCATTTGTTCTTTCATGGTGTTGTTTAATAATTTCATAGGTTTCAATGTTAAAATTCTCTAAAATTAAGTTTTTACCATTTGTTACATGTTCCTTCATTGCTTCATACTCTGCTTCCGTTAATTGACTTGGCTTGTTTAATATTTCATCATCAACATATATCTTCCCAATATCATGATATTTTGCCGCACAGCATAGATTTTGAAACCGCTGTCCCTGATACCCTAGATTTGTTGCCATCATTTTTGCCAATTCATATACCCTCATAGAATGATTATGGGTATAGGCGTCTTTGTTTTGTATCTTTAAAAGTATATTATAAATATCTATAAAACTATTTTCAGTATGGATATAGGAATCATCCCTCACACTATGGACTAAGAGACAAGTTCTTTCTAGTGCATTGATATGTAATAGATCGTCTTCATAACGTAACATCACTAGTGTATCCTTCTTATAATACTCCTTTGTCGTAATACAATAGATTTTTCCTTCAAGAATATAATAGGATTTAACTGAATCTTTGGTTAAGGGAGGTCTAAGGTGTACACCCTCTCCTTCATTAATCACATAAATATTAATTTCTATTAATTGGTCTTTGTATTTATTGATGATTTCTGCAGAACCTTCAGGGAGCTTTGCTGATTTTTGAAATTCGTCTTCTCTTATAATGCAATAATTATTCTTCATCCTCTAACTCCTTTTAACAGTAATGGTAGAAGTATTTGTATACATTCGCCTAATTTCAACATTATCTTTCCTTTTATTATATCAGAAAATTAATTATTTCCAATCAAAATATCAGAATTTTCGATTATATAGGTATAAAGTCTGCAATAAACAAATAAAGGATAACCCTATTTAAGAGTTACCCTTATTTTATAACGAATCGTAAAGTTTTACTTTAATTTATACTTACATTCCCCTGCAACATAGGTCTCTAATACATTTACATCCTTTAAAGAAGTTGTAGGAATAGCCTTAATATCTTCTTGTATAATTAAAAAGTCAGCAAAATAACCTTCCTGTATCTTCCCCTTGTTATTTTCTTCAAAGGTGGCATAACTAGATCCAGTTGTGTATAACCCTATACTTTCTTCTATTGATAAGCATTCTTCTAGGTTCCACCCTTCAGTTGGGTTTCCTTCATAATCTTTTCTAGTGACAGCACCATAAATTCCTAAAAATGGATTGAAGGACTCAATCGGACAATCGGACCCCCCTGCCACCTTCACACCTGCCTTTAACATAGACTTCCATGCGTAGCTATCCTTTCCTCGGGCTACTCCTACTCTAGCTTCTACCATTTTAAGATCTGTTGGTAAGAAGCCCGGTTGAATATCAGCAATAACTTTTAATCTACCCATCCTTTCAATTAACCCTTGATTCGTTATTTGACAATGGATTAATCTTGGTCTTTTATCCTCTTTTTCGTCTAATAGTTCTTCAAAAATACTTAACAGTTGATCCATTGTTCTGTCTCCAATGGCATGCACAGCTAATTGTATTCCATTTTCATTTGCCTTACTCAAGTGTTCTTTAAGCCTTTCCTTTTGAAAAATTAATATTCCCCTATTATCTGGATCATCTTGATAGGGTTCTAATAAGGCTGCTGTTCTCCCGCCTAAAGATCCGTCTGCTAGCATTTTAAGGGGGCCAATTTTAAAGAAGTCACCTCCCATACCTGTCTTATAACCTAAATCTATTAACTTTTGTAGCTTTTCTTCTTCTTGCAATAACATTTGAAGATTAATTCTGCAATGAAGTTTGCCTTCAGCTTCTAATTCTTGATAGGCTTTAATAACTTTTGTAAAATCTTCTACCTGACCAAAATCTTCTGTCTGGATAGAGGTTAATCCTACCTTCAATGCGTCTTTAACTGCATCCTGTAGGACGCTTTTGATTTGCTCTACCTCTGTCATCATTGGTATTTTTTCAAAAGCTAATAACAATGCATTCTCTCTTAATATACCATTTGGCATTGTTGTATTGTCATATCGATCAATTTTTCCACCCTCTGGATCAATACTATTTTCATTAATTCCAGCCAATTCTAACCCACGACTATTTACCCCACATATGTGATAACATGCTCGGGAAATATAGATGGGGTATTCCTTTGTAATTTCATCTAAAAAATCTGCTGTTGGTAATATTGATTGGGTAAAGTTCTCTTCATTCCATCCATGACCAACAATCCATTCACCAAAATAATTGGTTTCTAAACCTTCTATGTAATTTTTAATTGTCGTCTTAATATCTTCTAAAGATTTACATTGCCTTAGATCTACCTTCTTGGTTGAAAGACCATAGCTGATTAAGTGCATATGACTATCATTAAAACCTGGAATTACCCACTTCCTCTCTAAGTCAACAATCTTAGTATTTTCATCAGATAATTTTAAGACCTCCTCATTAGATCCTACTTTTACAAATCTATCTTCTTCTACTAGAAAGGCTTCTACTATTTCACAATTATTCATAGTCATAATTTTTCCATTTATAAACATTTGTTTAGTTTTCAATATTTCTCCTCCCTAAACTATTTTATTTTAATTTTATACTAACATACTTTTTAATTCTTTAGAATATTTTACGTTTTTTGTTTAATACTTTTTATATCATGTTTTATTTTATCAAGTTAGAAGGAGAGGGTTTTATTATGAAGGAAAAAGTAATTGAAATGATTGAAAAAAGAGGCGTCTCAATTGTTGATTTAGCCCAATTGGCCTATGAGCTTCAGGTCGATTACATCCCCATTACTTTAGAGGATGCCATAGAAAATATACATAAAGTTCTAGAAAAAAGAGAAGTTCAAAATGCCATTTTAACTGGAATTTCTATTGATATACTAGCAGAAAGGGATCAATTTGAAGAACCGCTACTTTCTATACTTAAACGAGACGATTCCCTATATGGTATAGATGAAATTTTGGCCCTAAGTATAACAAATATTTATGGCTCTATCGGCTTAACTAACTTTGGTTTTTTAGATAAGATTAAACCTGGTATCATTGGTAAAGTTAATGACTCTAAAGGAGTACAGGTAAATACTTTTTTAGATGATTTACTATCAGGAATAGTAGCAGCTGCTTGTTCTCGAATGGCCCATTCTTATGGTGACTCAAAAATAGAAGAACAAGAAATTCAAATGAACTAAGGATACATATTTGTTGTAATTCTCTGTAAAAATATAAATAAGCAATTTGGGTGTAAGGAGTTCATAAAAGATGAAGGTAGAAAACTATAAAAGTACACTATTATCAAAAAAGCTTAATGAAAACCTCCTTCAATTAAAGGATATTTTTTCAGATTGCTGTGATATCATTTATAGGAAATTAAAGATCAACGTGGGTAATACTTCCTTAGATCTCTTAATGGTTTTTACTGATGGACTGGTTGATACTCAAACCATCAATGAGCATATTATGAAGCCCATAACAACCTATCAGCCTTCCCCTACCTTAAAGACCCTATCTTCTTTTACATTAGATACACTAAAAAATGTTATCACCATTAATAATGTAGATGAGGTAAGTAATTATCAAGAAGTACTCTATGCCATATTATCGGGGGATACAGTTTTAATGGTAAACGGATTTGATATAGGATTATCTTTAAACACCAAGGGATGGGCTGAAAGAACAGTTGAAGAACCCCCAGCTGAAAGTGTTATACGAGGTTCTAGAGAGGGGTTAACAGAAAACCTATCCAGTAATGTAGGACTCATTAGAAGAAAATTGAAAGATACTTCCCTTAAAGCTAAGGAATTAATAATTGGCACTAGAACCCAAACAATGATTAATGTTTTGTATATGGATGATTTGGTAAATAAACAACTTCTAAATGATTTGATAAACGAACTAGAGTCAATTGAAATCGATGGCATATTTGAAAGTGGTTATATAGAACAATTAATTGAGAAGCATCCTTATTCACCTTTTCCACAAGTTCAAGTTACAGAGCGGCCCGATAAGATATGCGGAAACTTATTGGAGGGAAGAATCATTATATTGGTAGATGGAGCTCCATTATCATTAATTTTGCCAATGTCTTTTTTCCTATTGTTTCAATCACCGGAGGACTATAATGAACGCATCATTTTTGGAAATCTGTTAAGATTGTTACGATTTTTAGGTTTCATTATTGCTACATCCTTTCCATCTATTTATGTAGCTTTGATATCTTTTCACCAGCAAATGCTACCTGCAGATTTAATAGTTGATCTATCTAAGACTAGGGCACAGATACCCTTTCCGCCAGTAGTTGAAGCACTACTAATGGAATTAACTATAGAACTACTTAGGGAAGCTAGCGCACGACTACCTGGAACGATTGGTCAAACTATTGGTATCGTAGGGGCAATTGTTATTGGCGATGCCGCCGTAAGGGCCAATATTGCAAGTCCAGCAATGGTAATTGTCGTTGCTATTACTGCTATAGGGAGTTATGTTCTACCCCATTATAGCACAACTTACCCTTTAAGGTTTCTTCGGTTTCCTATGATCTTTATGGCTGCCACCTTTGGAGCCTTTGGCATCATTATCGCTTGGGCTTGGATTATAATCCACTTATGTAGTATCAGTTCTTTTGGTTTCCCTTACCTGTCACCATTAGCGCCCTATGATTCAGAATTTACTAAAGATACTGTATTACGTAAGCCCTTTTGGTTTTTAAGACAACGACCAAAAGTTGCAAATAAAAATAATCGAAATAGATGGAGTTAATAGGAGGAATGTCAGTTGTATCAAAAATATACTGGGGGCGAGATTTCAGCTATACAAGCCTATATTATTATTGTTAGTATCATGATTGGAACTGGTATTTTGAACTTAGCTAGAGTAGTTAGTGAAGTGTCTAAACAAGACGCTTGGATATCAGTTTTAATTAATGGTATATTTATAAGCCTAATAATTGGACTGATAACCTATACAGTAGGTCGATTTCCTGAATTGAACTTTTTACAGTATTGCAGTTATTTACTTTCTAAACCAATTGGTTATTTAATTAGTTTTGCCTATATAATCTATTCCATTGCCTTCACAGCAACAATCATTAGCTTTTTAACTGAAATGGCTTCAACTTGGCTTTTGCCTAATACGCCTATATTTATTATTAGCTTCATCATTGTAATTACAGGGGTCTACATGATTCAACACGGACTTACAGTATTAGCAAGATATAATGAAGTAATCGTATTTTTATTAATCCCTTTAGCTCTTTTAATTTTTGTTGGAATGCCCGAAGTAAGGCTTATTAACTTAAGACCTGTTGGGGCTACTGGTATAACAGCAATTTTAAAAGGGGTTGTGCCCTCCTTTTATGCCTTTGCTGGCTATGAAGTAATAATGATCTATTACCCCTATATATCCAATAAATCAAAGCACATTACGAAGTATTCTGTACTATCAATTCTCCTTGTTACAATATTTTATACGGCTACTGTTATTTCTCAAATTGCTCTTTATGGTCATGAAGAAATACAACATGTTTTGTATCCATCCATTAACTATTTAAGAGCTGTAGATTTTCCTTTTATAGAACGGATGGAGCTATTTTTTACAATTTTTTGGACCTTAACAGTATTAGGGACCGTTGGTTTGCAGTATTTTGCGACCTCAATTGTCCTTCAGTCAGTCTTCAAAAATAAAACCACTCGTTTCTTTACATATTTATTGGCACCTTTAGTCTTTGGACTCTCTTTGTATCCCCAAAACACCCCTCAAGTTGCAGATATTGGAAGTATAATTGGTAATCTTAACTTCTTTTTTGGTATACTTTTACCTATTATTTTATTTATTATGTGTATTATTCGAGAAGGTAGGAGAAAAAATGAACAAAAAATTTAAACTTATTGTAACCGTAATACTATTAATTACATTAACTGGATGTTGGGATTCTCAAAGTCTTGAAGATTTATTGACCGTATATGGAATAGGGATAGATCTTGCTCCAGAAGACCCTAATAATTACCAATTCAGCATAGTCTTTCCTACTGTTATTGAAGAGGCTCCTAAGGCTAAATTTGAACTTTCCGTTAAAACTCACTCACTAACGGCTGCAAAACAACAATTGCAATATAAAGTATATAGACAAATTAGCTATGGAAATACTAGAGTAGTTGTATTTGCCCATGATGCAGCCGAACATGGTATTATTAAACATGTAGATGCCATGTTAAGGGAGCCTGTTTTCCCTAGAACGACTCGTTTGGTAGTTGTAGATACTAAAGCCCATGAGCTTTTAGAAATGACTCCACCTGTTTCCCTCTTCGTTACCACTTTTTTATTTCAAGCCATAAATCAAAGTAATGAAGCCACAAGGGTGCCATTTACAACATTAAGAAACTTTAATTATCAATATTATACAACTGGTATCGAACCTGTTTTCCCCTATATAAATTTTAATCAATCTGCTAATACCATTTCTATTGATTCTACAGCACTTTTTAAAGGTGACAGATTGATTCATGTACTAGAAGGTAATGAAAGTACTTACCTAATGCTCTTAAAGGGAGAAATTAATGACGGTTTCTACTCAACTCCCTATACCGACACAGATGAAAATCTTCATCATATTAGTCTTCGTATTAAGACTGGCAAGATGAAAATCCGCTCAGAGTTGATTGATTCACAACTTTATATCAATCAAGAAATAACTTTATCGGTTAATTTAGCTGAATACACTGGCGAAGCTTCGGTATTTGACCATGAAACGATTAAGGAGTTTGAAGCATATCTAGCTCAACATCTAGAAGTGAATTTATCAAATACAGTTAAAATATTACAAGACTTAAACTCTGATAATGCTGGCTATGGCCTATATATACGGGCCAATCATCCTGAATATTTTAATCCTGAAGAATGGGGAGACCAATTTTCTAACGCATTAATTAATATTAAGGTCAATATTAATATGCATACAGTCGGTATTACCAAATAGTCTGAAATTCTATAGCGAAGAAATAGCATAATTAATTTTATATATGCAGCTTTTATATTCCATAAATCGAATATAAATATATCGTTTTAGTATTTTTAATTCCTTTAATAATAAAGCAGAGTACAAGGCTCTGCTTTTATTTAAAATATTTACATTATCATACTCATCATGTTGTTCTTACCATAATTATTTTACCCTGAAGATTTCTCAACATAGATATCAGAAAACTCAATGCTAATTTTCTCTACCTGATTGCAATTGGTATAGGGAGTAGTTTCTTCCATTAATATAGGCCAACTATCTTCTTCTCCTATTGGAAGTTCAATGATAAACTCAGAACCTTTATTAAGAATACTTCTAACTGAGACTTTACCTTTGTGCATTTCAACGAGGGATTTTACTAAGGCTAAGCCGATTCCACTCCCTTGATTTTTTCTTACTAGTGATTCGTCAACTTGGCTAAAACGTTCAAAGATGATATCTAATTTTTCCTTTGGAATGCCTGTTCCTGTATCCTTTACTGTAACAATAACTTTATCTGCTGTTTTCTTAATTGATACAGTAATACTTCCACCAGCTGTGGTATGCTTAATTGCATTAGAGAGGAGGTTAAGTAGAATCCGTTCTATTTTATCTGGGTCACAGGCAATGATTAAACTATTTATCTGGGTTTCAAAAATAAATTTTATATCCTTATTCTCTATATAATCCTTAACTGATAGGGTAATATCTCTAATAATTCTAACAATATCGTAATTTTCTTTGTTTATTACGTAATAACCTGCATCTATCCTATTAATGTCGATCAAGTTATTTACAAGTCTTAATAGACGATAGCAATTCTGCTTCATGGTATTGATCTTTTTAATAATATTTTTTTCCATTGGTTTATTGGCATGATCCTTTAAATACAATAGAATTAATTGCAGCGTTCCTAATATAACATTTAAAGGTGTTTTAAATTCATGGGAAATGTTTGAAAAAAACTCTGTTCTAAGTTTATCAAACTCTAAAGCCTCTTTTAGCCTTTTTTCATTTTCTGTAATTGCTTTTTGCAGTTCATCATTTTTTTTACGGGCTGAGATATCTCTAATCATACAAATAACAGTCTTATTATCACCGTAGGGCAAATTAATAGGGGCCACCTCAGCATTTATTTTGCTTCCTTCTAAATCTACCAACTCTATTTCAATTAAAGTTGTTGATTGGTATTTGGCGGGAAAACACGCTTCCCTCACTTGTCGATACTCTTCTTCTTTAATAAAATCGAATATAGGACGGTTAAACAGCTCAACAGTATTCTCCATCTTTAGAAGTTTTGCAGCTGCTGGGTTAGCATATTTAATTTTCCCCCTGGAAATTACCACCCATCCATCTGGGGAAGATTCTACTAAAAAACGATAACGTTCTTCACTTTGCCTTAGCTTTTCTTCCATTTCCTTTTGTTTTGTAATATCACGAACAATTGCATGAACAATGCCATCATCCATAAGGGGCGTACAATTCCAAGATAACCATTTATATGTACCATCTTTACAGCGGAATCTCATTTCATGATCCATTAACACATGACCATCATAACATTTTTTCAACATTTCTTTCGTTAAAGGGATGTCTTGAGGATAAACTAGTTCTAACAAAGATTTTAAAAAGATTTCCCCTAGAGAAAAACCCAAAACCCGCTCCCATGCCAAATTCAAATTAACAAAATTGCCCTTTGAATCAAAAATACAAAGTAAGTCAGCTGATGCATTAAAAAGCTTAAACTGTGGACTTTCTGCCTCCTTAATCTCAGTAATATTTCTTCCAATAGATAGTACTGATTCAATATCTCCTTCATCATTTCTTTCTGGGACTAGTCGAATGTGAAAATGTTTAAACCCATAGGGACTTGGTTGTAAGGATTCAAAGGTTAATTCTTCACATGTATCAAAAACTCTTTTTACAGCCATTACCCACTTACTAAAATAGTCTGCCGTAGAATTTAATTCTATTAATGTCTTACCAATTAAGTTTGACTTTGAAACACCAAATTCTTTTTCTACTACTTTGTTTGTATAGAGTAATTGTAAATGTTTGTCAACACGAATAATCAAGTCTGGAGAATTTTCCACCATCGACCTATAATTATATTGATTTTTCATACATAATCCCCACCTTAAATCATGTATTTTTATCCCAGTGATTCTATATTATAACAATTATTCACTTATCAAAATTCTATAAAAAAACAAAAAACCCTTTTTAATTTAACAATTGTTAATATATTCAGAAATTTACTTTTTATTTTCTTTTCATGTCATGTAACTTGTTAATTAAAATCCATTTAGAAAAAACAAAACTCCCTGTAACGATGGTTTGCTAGAGGGAGTGTGGACACTATTTATTTTTGCTGCAGATATCCCTTACGGATTTTTAACATATAGCTTATTGCTTTTTCTCCTTCTTCAATCAAACAATATACTTGTCCGTAAAAACTATAGAGCTCATTTATTTTTAGCTTAATTTCATTTTTCATAATTAATTTCTCAACAATTTCTAACTGATTTAAAGCATTATTATAGTCCTTCTGTATGATATATAATTCTACTATAGCAAAATGATAGTCTATGATCATCTCATTCATGGATACTTCTTTGGCGATGATTAACCCTTCCTGTAAAGCCTTAGAAGCATTACTTATGTTACCTAGTTTCATTTCACACTGAGCTTTTGTCAAAATGATGCCTAACAGATCACTTGGCTTAGTTGCATTAATTAATTTAAAGGCTTTATTTATATAGAAAAGAGCCCTCTCAATATTTCCACATTGCAAATTTAGAATGGACAAATTATCATAAATGACAATCAAATAATAATTCTCTATCTCTCCTGCCTTTTGTAATAGTTTATTATACATCCTTTCTGCCTTAGGGAAATTCTTTAAATCCCTATAGGTATTAGCCTCTAGTATACCAATTTTAATCTGATGACGAAATGAAACTATATAATCTACATCTATTTTCTTTAAAAGATTTAGATAATGGAGGGCCATATCATATCTTTCTATTTTTCTATAGGCGAGGATTAAGTTAAGTATAATTGTATGAGTGTTAACAATATCTGGTGAAACATCATTTTCTATTGCAGTATCATAGGCTTTTATGTAGTAGATCAGAGCTTGATCAACTAACATTAACATGTAATAACAGATACCTATAAAGTTATATATTCGTGCTACTATTCCATAATCTTTTTCTTGCATATAGTAGACTAATGCTTCTGATAAATCTTTAATAGCATCTTTATATTTATAGTTTTTATGATAAAATTCCCCTCTTATTAAGAGCAATTCCATTTTAGGTCCTATTAAGTTCCAATGTTCAACTGTTTTCATTAAGGTATTAAACTTAGCATCAAATAACCTTTCATTTATTATGGCTTTATCCACAGATCCTCTAAGGTATTCTATTTCATTATAAATGTCCCTTTGAACCCGCTCTATTTCTGATTCCATTAATTCTTCTGGAAAAATTTCCTTTCCAATTCTCTTATAATATTTATTTATGTTGTTAGCTATGATAACGGCTACTTTTTCTGTTAGATTTCGTTTATTTTTCTCGATCATACTAATTAAACTCTTTGATATTTGGTCACTTGCAATGTCTTCTTGATTTAACCCCAGTTCTTTACGTATCTTTTTTACCTTCTCTCCAGGAGTTAATATCTCCATAATACCCTACCCCTTTCCTTTAGGCTTCTGCCATAGGAATCAATTACAGTCCCTTAACTGTATTAATCCCTTTCTGTATTTTTCTATCCCCTACTAATAAATATATACTATTATTAACGATAATTCAATAGTCATGTAAATGTTATTTGCAGTTTTTTTGCTAATTTGTTTAAATTTGTTATTAGGATTATCTATTATTAATCTTTATTTTTGAATATTGATATAGAGATAGCGATAATTTTCTAGGTAAAAAGACTATTTTCTTTCCCTATATCACGTATAACATATTTTATATGTTTTACATCTATTGTATCTATAGTAAACTCCCTCTACCCTTTAAATTTCATATAAAATAGAAAAAATCCCTATTAAAGGGATTTGATAGATATTTATAGGCTCACTGTGACAATTGGAATTTCTTTCTCAATTCTATCTTTAATCTGATTTAATAAATCGATTTGTCTCTCAGTTAAGTTGCCTTTATCTAGCTTTTTATTTAATACAGAATAGAGGACAATATCTCTTAATCTTAAAAAATATGGTAATTGGTCGATCCAATATTGATCGAGTCTATGGATCTCATTATACCCTCTGAAAAAGGCCCTTAAAAACTCTGTAGCAAAGACCAGTTTCTCTTCTTCTGTCTTATCTCCAACACATCTCCAAACAGAATAATATAAAGCAATAGCTATATCGCTAATATACCATTGATATGAACAATCATCAAAATCAAAAACGGTTATTTCTCCTCCATCAACAAAAAAGTTTCCGAAATGAATATCAGTATGAATTAGTCCATAAGAGTCTTTGTCTCTTGGAAGGCTGTTAAGATAGTCTACAAGTTGCTTAGCTATGTTTATAATTTTTTCTTCCTCGTTACCTATATATTTCTCTAGATCTAATAAATCATCTTCATCCCAAGCTGGTCTTTTAATCCTATCGTTTGGAACTTGATATTCTTTAGTAGCCCTATGGATTTCAGCTATTGTTCTGCCCCATTTTTCAAATAAATATCCATTCCATTCTAGTTTATTTGTGGGATCAACAATTTTTCCTGGAGCCTTATCAAATAAACTAACAAGAAAATAGCCTTTCTCTACAGAGATAATTTCAACTAAATTGCCGTTAATTGATGGATTTGGTTTTGCCACCTTAATCCCTTGTTCAGATAAAAATCTTAACCAGTCTAATTCACCCAAAATCATATTTTCCTCTCGATGGCTGCTATGTACTAGCCTTAAAATATATCTATTTCCATCTTTTTCGCCTTCATAAACATAGTTTTCGAATTTACCTAATAATTCTAGCCCCTGCTCTTTTAAACCAAATCTCCTCGCCGCTTGATGTAATAGACCTTCACTAAACTGTTCTTCTACTGATTTTTCCACTGTATTTCCTCCTAACTATAGAATTCACCATTTTAATAACCATAGAGAGAATAATGCAATAAAAACTGAACTATACTTATCGACTATATATTTTTTTTATTATGTATTAAAAATATTATTCGTTTGTCTAGTATATCTATTCTACTGATAAAGCAGAATTCCTGCTATTGATCATACAAAAAATCCCTGTTAGTGAGGGATTTTTTGAACTTTGATTATAGCTATTTACGCTTACTGTTTGTTCTATAGATTTAATATCTTCTCTAAAAGTTTATTCGTTACATCATTGATCTCTTCAAAACGAATATTTGGGATATAATATTCTTCCATACCATCATGGTTCTTCTTTGTCTTTTTAAGATTTTCATATACCTGCTCCAACAGTAATGTGAAATATCCTTGACTTATTTCAAGTTCTTCTGCATATTTGTTAAGAATGTCTGTATTCATGTATTCATCTAAATCTAAAATCTTTTTAGCCTGTTCCTGCCTATAACTAGTTATAGCTACACTTGCCTCGGGTATAACAATTGATTCTAATCGCTCTGGTACAAGGGGTTCATGATAAAAATCAACATCATATCCTTTTTCTAAATATTTATCTGCAATTTTCTTTAATATGTCAGATTTGCGCTGGCTAGAGGACCCCACAACGCTGTAGAGTTTTTTGGTATCTTCTAAATAGGTTTCCCGATGATGAATATGACCAAAGAAGGTATAAGCACTACCAAATAGGTGTCGTTCTTTTGGTAACTTACTTTGTTGTTTAGTTCCTTTGATTATTTTCTTTATAAATTCTTGGGATTCTTCTGTGGTTTTTAATTGATTTGATGCCTCTTGATAGATCCATTCAACATCATCATGAATTATCTTAGCTGCTGATAAAAATTTATATACTCTTTTGTATATTTTCCCATTATGTTCTGTTGAGCTTATTATATCATCTCTATTTGCCCTTAGATCCTCTTCATTCCAATGCTCCCCTAGGTTGATGATTTCATCCACTGCTCCAGGGAATTTCGGATCAATCACGTGGGGTGATGTGCCATCGATAATTGCAACCTTTAAGGCTGGTATCACTACAGCATCAACCCCTTCAGGATCTGCTGAACAGTGATGAAATTCGATATCATAACCCCTTTCTACCATTCCGTGACCAATTTTCTTCATCAAAGAAGATTTTCCAACTCCAGGGCCACCCTTTAGTAAGTAAAGTCTGTTAGCTTCCTTTAAATCAATTACGTACTGATAATACGAGAAAAAGCCTACCGAAGTATTGCCTCCTGGAAATAATCGTTTAATCTTTCCCTTTGTTGCCATATGATTTAATCCCTCCTCTAAGCCTGCTATCTTTTCAGTTTATTCAACTGACTTAGAAGAGGTGATTGTTAAATACTCTATCCTATAGATATTTTATTATCATGCTGGTGATAAATTGATAAAAGCTAACTTATTATATTTCTTTAATTTCTACTACTTTACATTCGGCTGCTTCTATTGCTATTTTAAACTTATCATTACTTATTTCTTGGCTTAATTCAACTACAGCATTTTTATCCGAATAATTTAAATCCACTGAATGAACTCCCTTAATCCCCATTAGATTTCTGATTACTTCCGAAGCGCAGTATTCACAATTAATGCCTTCAATTATAATTTTCTTTTTCATTTTATTTCCTAGCTTAGGAACCAATATTATAGGTTCTACTAAATAAACCAGGATTCACCTCCCTTTATTGTCATTTACTTTATGCACCAGTTAACTAGAACACTATCTACTACCAAATTTAACTTTGCCAAAATCAACTCTATTGTTTAAAAGAGCTTTGGTAATTTTATTACCAAAGCTCAGTCTAATCACTATAACGTTTCAATTCCCACTACATAGTATTTTTCAGTATTAATAGCAGCTTTTATAGCTTCATTACTAACATCGCTGTTTGTCTCAACTACAACAATCTTTTCTACTAAGTTTACATCAGCACTTATTACTCCATCTACACCAGTTAAGGCCTCTTTCACATGCTTAACACAATTACCACACTTCATACCTTCAACTACTATTTTCTTTGTCATTTCACTCTCTCCCTTTTAATTATTATCACTTTATTTAACTAAATCCGCTGTGACGTTAGATTAAATAAAATCTGTTTCTGCAACTATATATCAGAGGTCTAGTTAGACTCTCCACGTAGAATATAGAAAAATTTATTTACCAACATAAATAGGACTAATATCTACCTTTTTAAGTCTCAATGAGTTATATACAACGTTTAATGAGCTTACGGCCATGGCAGCAGCACCTAACATTGGGTGTAATAAACCAAACATGGCTACTGGAATAAACAGTGCATTATAGAACCATGCCCAGAAGTAATTTTGCTTAATTTTTCTAAAGATAGCTCTAGATAACTTAATTGCAGATATAATCCCACTTAACTCTCCTCTTACTAAAGTCACATCAGCAGCTTCTATTGCAATATCAGTACCAGTTCCAATTGCTATACCTACATTAGCTTGTTTTAGCGCTGGAGCATCATTAATACCATCTCCTACCATAGCTACTGTATCATACTTTTCTTGTAGTTTTACAACTTCCTCTACTTTACCATCTGGCAGCACCTCTGCAATTACGTGGCTAATTCCAACTTTCTTACCTATAGCTGCAGCTGTCCTTTTATTATCCCCGGTAATCATGGCTGTCTTAATACCCATAGCCTCTAACGCTGCTATGGCCTGTGGGGAGTCTTCTTTAATAGGGTCTGCTACAGCTATAATCCCTAATAATTGATCTCCTTTAGCAATCATCATGGCAGTTTTTGCTTCTTCTTCTAGCCTAATTAATTCTTCTTCATAGGCTCCATAAGAAACGTTATTTTCTTTCATCAGTTTTCTATTTCCTACAAATATTCTTTCTCCATCTATATTACCTGTTACTCCCATACCTACAACAGCATTAAAATCAATTACTTTTCCTAAATTAATTTTTTCATTCTTTGCCTTTTCCATAATAGCATGGGCTAGGGGATGCTCAGACCCATGTTCAATAGTAGCTGCATAGTAAAGGAAATCTTCTTCACTAACACCTTCTGCCATAACTAAATCTGTCACTTCTGGTTTCCCCTTAGTTATAGTCCCTGTTTTATCAAAGGCTATAGCCTTTACTTCTTTAAAAGTTTGAATCGCTTCACCATTTCTAATTAAGATTCCATTTTCTGCTCCCATACCACTACCTACCATTAATGCCGTTGGTGTTCCTAGTCCTAATGCACATGGACAAGAGATTACTAATACAGCTGTAGATGTGATAAATGCTAAAGTAAGTGGTGTCATCTCAGGGTTTATCCATGGTAGGAATGTTGCTCCCCATTTGATAATACTTAGGTGAAATTCTGAGAAAATGTTAAAAGAAATAAATGTCCCGATTGTAAGAAGAATTATTGCTGGAACAAAGTAGCCAGTAATACGATCTGCAAATTCCTGTATCGGAACTTTAGAACCTTGACATTCTTCCATCATTTTAACAACTTGAGATAGGAATGTATCTTTGCCTACTTTAGTTACCTCAACCTTTAATAAACCTTGTTTATTAATTGTTGCACCAATTACTTCATCGCCTTTTTGTCGTTTCACAGGCATCGATTCTCCTGTAGCCATGGACTCATCTAATAGTCCATTTCCTTCAACAACAATACCATCAGTAGGTACTTTCTCTCCAGGGCGTATCACCATGACATCTCCTACTTGTAAATCCTTAGTAGGAATTTCAATTTCCTCTCTATCAACAATAATCTTTGCTGTCTTAGCCCCCATTTGAAGTAGCTTTTTAATAGCTTGAGAAGCTCTACCTTTTGCACGGGCTTCTAAATATTTCCCAATTAAGTGGAAAGTCATAATGCTTGTAGCCATTTCAATGAAGGATTGTAGCGGAAAGAAAAGTGCCATTAAGCCAATTAAATAAGGTGGTAAAGAACCTAATGTTACTAATACGTCCATATTAGGACTTTTATTTTTTAGTGCTTTCCAGCTTGCAACATGAACATGCCACCCCGTTCCAAAAATAATTGGTATTCCAAGGACTGCAATAATCGGTAAATAACCTGGAATAGGAGTAATAAACATTTGGATCAACATAAGACCCTTAATAGCAATTGTAAATATAATAGATGTCATCATTGTTTTCTTTGCTTTATTGATTTTTATTTCATCTTCATCTATTAAATTTTCTTCATCTTCTTCTATATTAAGTTCATACCCTAGCGAAGAAACTTTTTTCTGCATATCTATTAACCTAGTTTTTTTAGGATCGTACTCTATTGTCACCTTTTCTACTGCAAAATTCACATTTGCAGATACAATGCCTTCGATTTTATTTAACGATTTTTCCACCTTATTTGCACATGCTGTACAAGTCATACCTTTAATTTTCAAGGTAACTTTTTCTGTATTTTTTTCTTCGTCTAATATTGCTTTATATCCCATATTATCAACTGCATTTAAAATGCTTTTAATATCGATTTTATTACTATCATACTCTACTTGTCCTTTTTCAGTAGCTATATTAACACTTGCATCAATAATACCTTCTAAAGAATTTAATTTCTTTTGAACGTTATTAGAGCAACTACTGCAGGTCATACCTTGGACTTTAAAATCTACTTTTTGAATGCTTTTAATTTGCTCCACCTTTAAAACTCCTCTCTATTTTTAAATTAAATCTATTAACATCCACTTCAACCACTCACCGCATACTATACCCCCGTATAGTATATAGCTATTTAAAAAAATTTCCACCTTTATATTAATGTCTTATAGAACTCCTCCTAAGCTAATTATACTACTGTAATGGCACAGAGTGACTTTCTAATAATAGTATCTCTGCAGCATTTAAAACTCTCCTTGAATATTCAATTTGTTTAATAATATCAAAGTAGTGGTCATCACTTTCAATCATAAACTTAATATCATCAATTTGCCTTTGCATCTCACTTAAGCGGTTTGTAATAATTTCTTTGTCTTCCCGTGATAGTACAGTGGGCTTCTTCTTTTCCAGAAGAAAGCTTTTCATCTTATTTAATCCATACATAATACCTTCTTTAATTTTCAATGATTGTTTTATAAGTTTTTTCAGTTTCATAAGATAGCCCCCTCCCTCTAGACTCAATATACCATACCCCCGTAGGGTATGTAAAGTGTTTTTTATATAGCTGATACCTTTCAAAAGAGTTCTCTATAAATATTTTAAGATGATTATAATTGCTATTGCTATGACTTCGAAATTTAGATGAAGAATGGATTTCAACCATTTGTAGATATGATATTGTCTCAAATAATCAAGTAACCCCTTACTCTATCAAAAATAGGTTAAGGGGTTATGTCTATCGATTCTATTAAACGCAACAACATCCACACCAGCATCATTAGAATGCTATATATTCTTAATCTCTAAGTTCTATGTCAAATATATCTTTTATAAGAGCCTCAAATTCTTTTATCATCAACTCCTTATTAAGTCCGTAGTTATTGTAGCTTGTCCGAAAAATCTAATAATAACAAATCTATAAAACACCAATAACCTCAACAAGAATTGATTCTACTTTGGATTTTACCCACTTAGTATAATTTACACTAGTCACCATTACTGGAAGATAATCTCATCCGCTACTCTTGGGAATCTAGGGTCAATCACATGGGGTGCGGTATCATAAACACATTATTTAAGCTTTACTAAAACCAAAATAGCCATTTAATTTTTATTACCCTCTCTTTGGTCTCTTTATCCTTCTCCCCTATTTCTATATAATCTATAAATTTATTTACTATTGTAGGGGTAAGTTTATCGATATTCTTATATCGATTTACTATAGCTCTATAGGCTTCAATATCATTAATTTTATTTTGTATTTCTTCAATATGTTTAGATAGTTCTTCTTGTCGGCCTAATAGAGTCTCTTTTTCCTTCTCGAAGCTGGACTTCATTTCTATAAAAAGGACTTCATCAACCACACCTTTTACTTTATCTATATAAAGATTCTTTATAAGGGTAGTTTTCTCTTCAATTAGCTTCGTATTCATGGTTTGCTCTTTCTTTATCGCTAAAACCCTATTAGATATTTCTGATTGTTGGTGGAGTTTTGAAGATACAAAGTCGTTGTCGATCATGGTAAAATGGGTAACAATTTTTTCTGTAACGATAGCTTCTAGTTCGTCTAATCTAATGGAGTGGCTACTGCATAGCTTATTTTGTTTGCCGGTCTTAGCATATAAAGAACATCTTAAGTATACGTTTTTACTACGTGCACTAGTATTAGAAGTCTTACTCATTGTACTACCACAATCCATGCATTTTACTTTTGAAGCAAATATATGAGTCTTACCCGTACCACTACTCCCTCCCCTGCTAGTTATTCTTTTTTGAACACTTTCAAAGGTGGTTTTATCAATAATTGCTTCATGAGTTCCTTCTACTACTACCCAATCTTCTTTATCTACATTGATTTTTTTCTTGGTTTTATAGCTTACCTTCTTTACTACTCCCTGTACCATATTACCAATATACATTTGGTTTTTTAAGATTCTTTTAATTGTTGTTTTGTTCCATAAACCATAGCTTTTCTTTTGAGCAGCATTAACGTAGTTTAGACCTTTCATCTGTTTATATTTTGTAGGGTTAGGTATGCCTTTGTCATTGAGCATAAAGGCTATGTGCTGGGTACCGTTTCCTTCAAGGTACCATTTGTATATTTGTCTTACTGTCTCAGCAGCTACCTCATCAACTATTAATTTGTTTTTATCGCTAGGGTCTTTCGCATAGCCATAGGTGGCAAATGAGCCAATAAACTTACCATCTTCTATTTTACTTTTGAAGGTGGCTTTTATCGTTTCTGATATATCCTCGCAATACCATTCATTAACTAGGCCATTAATTTGTCTAGCTTTCTTACCACCTTTTTGGTGGGTATCTACATGATCACTTAGGCTTATAAATCTAATATTCCATTCTAAGAATTTATTGTGTAGATATTTTTCGATTAGCTCCATATCTCTAGTAAACCTAGACTGACTCTTACAGAGGATAATATTAAACTTCCCTTGTTCTGCTTCTGCAATCATTTTACAAAATTCTGGCCGTTCTGAATCTAGACCAGAATAGTCATCATCACTATAAATATTATAGATTGACCATCTCTGTTCAATAGCATATTTAGTAAGCATATTTTTTTGATTTTGTATACTTTCGCTATCATCAAGCTTACTTCTTTTATCTCTATCTTCGTCGGAGAATCTACAATAAATTGCCACTTTCACGTGATTATATCCTCCTTTTAGACAGAATATAACCACCTACTTTATGCATTTATTAATAGTAGAGGAAATTGCATAATTGATATTATATTTATATTAATGCAAAATAAAAACTTCGCTACTTAGTGTTCAACGAGTAATTTGTTGGAATACAAAGGAGATTACTCGTTTCACAATGCGCGACTTAGTTTTTATTTTTGCATAAATCGAATATAAATTTATTGTTATGGTTTATTGTTATGGTAATATGCAATTTCCCCAGTAAAGTATAGTAGGTGGCAAATCAAGTTTTATTTCTCACTTATTAAAATCATCTCGATAAACAATTGTTGAAGGCTATCCTTCATTTGTTTAGTATTATTAAATTCTTCTATTACTGCTATGTTATGTTTTTTCTTTTCCATAACATCACCCCTTTTAAAATATATGCTACTGGAAAATTGTTCTATTACGTGGACAAAATAAAACCATGAACCATCATAGCCCATATTGTTAACTATGAATTTTTTTCTAACAAAAAAACAGACCCTATACATTCAAGAGTCTGTTTGAGATATTAAATTCACTCAATTAAAAAAACAATATTATTATTAATGAAATTAGTATTATAGTCTTCTTATGTAGGTTCAGATACCTAACTTTTAGGGAATTTAACTTTTTAAATTTAATTTTTTTATAAAATCGAAAACTAAATGAACTGTAAAATAAAACAAGTGTACAAACTAGTAAATCAAGCCATCTATTTTTTAAAAAGTATAAATACCAAAATACCGCCAATATAATGAGAAAAAATGTAAAAAATTCATAGTACCAAAATAAATTTTCATAATTTTCATCTACAACAATTGGATCTTTATAAAAAGCAAGCCCGATGAATGCCCTTTCTTTCCAAGTGATGGGAATCATTGCTGCAGGGTAAATAGATTCATTAGATCCGAAAAGACTTATGGTTCCAAAATATAAAGTAAAAACTACTCCAAGAGTATATGCAACATTTGTAACTACTTTAAGAGGTTTTCTCAAATTCATATTTTATTCCTTTCCAATAAATACTCATTATAATGTATTTAACAAATGTGATTTAACATAGTGAGTCTTCCCCAATGCACCGTCGCCATAGAGCCAGCAGTCACCCACCGCCCCTGGCACAGATCCCGGCGTGCGGAACTACCGCACCGGGCTCTTCAGTTGTATATCTCTACTTCCGTATTCTGCTTATATTTGAAATACCATTTGTTCGTTTGCGGTTTCTACATACGGTTTTAACAGTGGATAGTTGTTTTTTAACTTCTTCTTAAATTCTATCCAGTTAAAGCTCCTTCTTTGACTTCTTCGGTTTAGCCATTTATACAACTGCCTTTTAACAATTATATACATCTTTTCAAGCATCTTATAGTTTCCAATCAACCCATAGTAATTATAGTATCCTCTTAATTTGATGTTCAGATGGTCTGTCAGTTTCCTAAGTCTCTTATTTCTACTTTCTTTTATCCACTGTTTAAATCTCTGAACTGATGCTTTAAACTTTCCTTTACTTGTTGTATGGGTGATGATGTCTTTCCCCTTCGTTGATACTCTCCAATTAAAGTTAAAACCTAGAAAATCAAATTCTCCATTTCTTTCTTTACTAAATCTACTGAACTTTATGAGTTTTGTTTTATCCTTTGCAAGTTCAAGACCAAACTTCTTGAAACGTCTCTCTAGCGCTACCATAAACCGTTCTGCATCTTTCTTGTATCTGAAGGCGCATACAAAATCATCAGCATAGGCTATTAACATCCCTTCACCTTCTAAGTACTTTTTGACTACTTTTTCAAACCATAGGTCTAAAATATAGTGAAGATAAATGTTGGCTAATATGGGACTAATGACACCACCCTGCGGGGTTCCTTGATGAGGTTTTTCAACGATGTTCTCTTCTGTCATAATCCCTGCTTTGAGCCATTTCTTGATGAGCCTTATAAAGGACTTATCAGCTATATCATGGAATAGCATTGACACTAGATATTCATGGTTGATATTTTGAAAGTACCCTTTGATATCTGCCTCCACTATATAGCCATATTTGCCAAAGTTGAGTTCCTTTCCTAGATGCTTAACCGCATCTTTAGCACCTTTTCCTTTTCTGTAACCATATCTAAAATCATAGAACTTAGGTTCATAGATGGCCTCTAGTATTTTACTGCAGGTCGCTTGTACCAATTTATCTCTTACAGTTGGTATTCCTAGAGGTCTTTGACCACCATTAGATTTTCTAATGTGTGTTCTTCTTACTAGGTTGGTACGGTATGATCCATTTCTTAGTTCTCTTTCAAGTAAATTTAGTTCTTCAGTTAAGTTGGATTCAAATTCTTTGGCACTTATTTTGTCGACTCCCTTTGCTGCTCTTTTATTAATAGACTTCCATGATTGGCTAAGAGTCCATTTATTCAGTAGTCTATATAGATTTTCAAACTTATGGTCTTTCTTGTATTTCGCTTTCCTTTCGATACCATTCAGGGAGGTTTGCAAATGTTTTTCCAACCCTACATGTCTGGCATTTTTTTCCTTTGAATGGTGCATACTCCTGTTTCTCCCTTCCCCTTGTAGATGGCTCTCCCACCCTCTGAGTAATATGGAGAAATCCGACTTCTTACCACCTTTACATATTCTTCTTTTTCGGTTGATATATGCTTCTCATTTAGAGGGATGATAAGATCTCCCAAGTTCCTGACATCTCTCTCCATACATACCACGTCCTTGGACCCCGACAGACCCTCCAAAGTCTCACCTTTAACGACTTCTTTGTATTGGCTTCCATGACGTTAAACATGTCGCCATCTGCATTATCCTATTTCTAGGCACACGATTTACGGGGCTGAATATGTTTCAGGGATTACGGTCTCCCCTGTGGTCTATATAGTTCTTTGTGTACGCTTCACCTTTACTGTCACCAGCATTGGCGCAACACTCAATACAGGTGGTTGGTTATACCTTACCTGACAGGGACTCTCACCCTGCAAGAGATGCCAAGCTTTGCTTGGCGCACTAACGTTTCCGTGTTTGCGACGCCTTCGAACTGGACCCTAAAGATAGACCGTCTTGGCGGTGCTTGCCACCCAGTGAGGAGGTGTGGTGCTCTGACCTTTCCCGCAAAACGCGCCCTCCAGCACCTCCCTCAAACACGCTGTTATCTGCTGTCCCACGTTTCTTATTCACTAATCCCACTACAGCTTTTCTAGTTTTGATGTGTAAAATTAATAGTTATCACGTATTCTAATTACTTCTTTTTTTGTTTCATCGGCTTGACATTAGCATAAAAGCTATCTTTCTTGATTGCCATAAAAACATTATAACCATCTAATTCCCAAATTTTTACACCTCCAAATATAGAAATTAACTTGTTTTTATACCAATCTTTACGTTTTGTGACCATATACATTTTCCCACCGATCACTAATCTATTAAATCCTTTTTCAATAAATTCTTTAGCAACAGAAAAATCAGTATGATACGGCGGATTAGAAAGTATAGAACTAAAGTTTTTTTCATTAATATTACTAAATCCATCGCTTTGATATATTCTAATTCCTTTGACATCATTTAGGATAATATTTTCTCTAGCAATATCTACTGCTTTACTATCTATATCGGTCATTACTACATTTGTTGGACCTACTATCTTAGCTGAAAATATTCCAACTATACCATAACCACATCCCAAATCGAGTATCTTATCATTATCATTAAATTCAACTACTGACAACATAGCTAAAGTCCCTCTATCTGCATTTAGAGGTGAGAAAACCTCATTTGAAGTTTTAAATTTCATATTTACATCTCTAATATTTACATTTAACATACTTACTACTTATCCTCCAAAGTCATCTGAAACTTTTCGTTTCATCTTTTTTTATTTATTTAACTTTCTACATTATGTATTATATCCAATTTTAAAATGGGATTGCATATAACGTAATATTACCGAAACCAGATTCGTAAATCGTGCTGTTTAGGAGATATTCACGAACCTTGTTCTGCTAATTTTTACCTCTTTAATTTTACCTGATGTCAATAGTCATATAACTACTATTCTACGTGCTATATTGTTACACCTTTGTAAAGTGTTCGCCAAATTCTCTTATAATTCGACATTTATTAATTACTTTACTCTTTTTTGAGCATTAAAATAACCGACAGCGTTGATATGCTCTTCCTTACAGTTAACAGTTTTTATAATTTTAACTGTCTACCATAAGGGGAACATATCATCATACCATCGGTTTGTTTATTATATTTATATTAATCAATCAGCCCAAAGATTCTTCATTAGCTTTTCTATCTTCTCTTTTCGTTCTTTAGTTTCTTGAGAATTAATCTTTATTTCGATTACATCTCCTTCTTTTGCTCCTTTAGGTAGTAGTTTTTTGGAATATCAACCATTTTTCTATTTTCTAGCTCTACTACGTTCCATAATATTTTTAAATCAATACCAAAATAACCATGGAGTGAAATGTCTCATAATCCTAGAGTATTTGTCAAACAGATCAACCCTCTAAGGTTTTATTATCTGTTTATGTAGTCATCAACATCTTCATCAATATTACTTAACTGCTGTTTTGCTTTCTCCAAACCCCAATCGTTAGGCATCTCGTTTTCATCATTGAACTTCCACTTACACCCACTATTTATCCACTTTGCTCTTAATAATCGGTGGGCTACCTCGACTGGCATACGATCATATTTTTCTAAATCACTTTTAACATAGCCTGCACTATTTAAATCTTGATTGGTGAATTTTTCTAATTCTTCAGGCAATATATCATCACTCACACACGATTCATTACCACAACAAGCACAAATATACCCAATAGCAAACTCTTCTAATAATACTTTTCCACAAATGGAACAAAAATACCTACTCATATTGAAATAGTCACCTCTTATTTTATATTGTTTACATAATAGTTATATGCATCCTGACTCCATTTTGCTATATTACGGGCATTACTACTACTCCATTTAGGTAAAAAGCAAGTGATGATTTGACCAGTATTCTTATTATATACCAAAAATTCTTCACTGCGCTACATTCTCAATTCTTTGCTCTAATATTTCCAATACTGCAGTGTCCATTTGTTCTTTTGTAACTATTAATAGATTGGATGTATCAAATGTATTCTTCTCAGCGTATCGAAGGTAATGCAGATATCGAACTAATCTAATGAATGCCCTCAATTTTTCATCTGACCACGGAATAACTACTCCAAATCTCCCAAGAGCAGATGCATTTATTGCTCCACCCATTAGATGCTTTCTACTAACTAAGTTCTCAATTTCAATAGCCATGAAACATCTTGCGTTATGATTCATATAAAGAATCTCTTCAAAGCATGCAGGAAGAACGAATCCATCTCCATATCTCTCTAAATTGTTTCTATTGTATTCAACCAGCCTCCTTACGAAGCATCAATTAAAGGGTTTCTTAACATATCATCATATACAAGACCTAAACGCTCATGAGTTGCAAAAGGACCTATTGCAACATCCAATCGAGGAGAATAAATAGAGAGGTCATATTCGTCTCGCATTGATGACCATTCTTCCTGGATATCATCAATATCGAATACTTGCTTTAAATTATCTCTCAATTGTAATTGATACAAGTGAAGTGCAATATTTTTAAATCTACCTCGAGGATCCCTCATTATAATCTTTCCTTTCTAATTTAAATGGCTATCGTTTCTGCACTCAAGACGTTTCTCAGCCCTAGATAGCTCTTATCTTGGACTGAGAAATGTGCTTTGGCCTCAACTACTTAAAAGGGGTGACCCTAATCAGCTAAAACGAACTTGAGTGCATTGTTAGGAGGCGTTTCTACACTCTACTCTGATTCAAATAAATTTTTAAGTATTTCCGTTATGGTATTAACATCTTGACTATTTTCAGCAAGCCTGTATCTATCATCTTCCGAAATATTGTTCCATTCAGATATTTCTTGGTAATCAATTCCTTTGTACTCTAATAGTTTCTCTGCACTAATAACCTTAATTTCGATATCTATATCGTTAATTACCTTATCAAGATCAATTGATATTGGAACTATAAGTTCTGTACTGATAACCTTTAGCATTATGTTAAATAATATATCAGAAAATAAATGATATAGTTTTACACATGTTTCATTTTCAGTTAATGGGTATAAAAGATTTTTATCTTCGTTTAAAAATATTATATTATATTTGGATAAGTTTGCATGAGCAAGCAAGTTTCTTATTTGCCTCATACCATTATCATGGTTATTTAGAAAGTCATATTCAATATCATTAATAAAATTTTGTTGTTTTAACTTTTCTATTACTTTCTTGAATCCGGAATCATAATCTTTTATCTTTGATTTAAATACAATTTCAGCTAAGTTGAATAAATAATTAAGAGAAGCATGTCCATTTTCATCATTTGCTATTTGTTCACAGTATCCTAGTAAATTCCCATAATATCGCGAGTATTGCCATATATACTCGATAACTTTACCTTTTGAATATACTTGTCCCATATAATTCTTCCTCCTGCTATTCTGTTTAATTTTTTAAGTTACAAACATCATGCACAAATATCATATATGTCGCCTAATGTATTCATATAGCCACTATTCTACGTGCTATATTATTACACCTTTGTAAAGCGTTCCTCAAATTCTCTTATAATTCGACATTTTTAAAAAATTTCTACTCTCTTTTAAGCATTAAGATAACCGATAGCGCTATCACCATCGGTTTGTTTGTTTTAATATCTTTATCAATTAATCAGCCCAAAGATTCTTCATCAGCTTTTCTATCTTCTCTTTTCGTTCTTTAGTTTCTTGAGAATTAATCGTTATTTCGATTACATCTCCTTCTTTTGCTCCTTTAGGTAATAGTTCTTTTGGTATATCAACCACCTTTCTATTTTCTAGCTCTACTACTGCATATTTCTCTTCAAATCCATCAATAATCACCTTCACTCGTTTCACTCCCTTTATTCAACATAAGCTTTTCCTTCTTCTATTATGTCCTTTAATCGTCCAACACTTATACCGTTTATCTTAACGAGTTCATCTATTGATGTAAAAGGTCTTATTTCTATAATTTGATGTGCATAGGCTAGCCCTATGTGTATGATCCCTTGTAATTCTTCTAAAGTTGCAGTATTAATATTTATTCCATTTTTGTTCTGCAGGTCTTTTGCACTTTCATTTTTTATAATCTCTTGCTTAATTGGATTTAACTTTATGTCATAATTACTTCCATCGGTTGTAATAACTATATCGCCATGTATATCAGTTCTATAAACTTCTGTATTTGCTTCCTTTAACCTTTTCATTACAACATCGTGGGGATGCCCATAGGTATTATCCGTACCTACTGATATGATTGCATTTATATTTTACCTATGTTAAAGTTCTTAATAACTTCAGCCATACCCCCTACATGATCAGAATGGGGATGAGTTGCTATTAGTACATCAATTGTCAGTATTCCCTGTTCTTTTATGTAAGCAACAACCCTCTCTGCTACGGTATATTCTCCTGCATCGATAAGTATTGCTTTTCCATTTGGTGTTTGAATTAGAGTAGAGTCACCTTGTCCTACATCTATGAAATGGACTATCATTTCTCCACTATTCTCTTTTGGTACCTTGGTTTCTGACTGGGTGCTTATAGGCTGTAGATTTGATTCATTTTGTGGGGTACAGCCTGTAAATAGCATTGTTATTAGTAGTATGACAGATATGATGGATATAAGGTGTTTGCATTGCTTTTGCCTCCCTAGTTGCATTCATAATTATAGTGTGCCATTAGAAGGTCTCATAATCAATTCTCAGTACAGTTGTATTGATCTTTCATTAATTCTTGAGTTAAAGGTAATAAAAGTTCATAAGAAGCTGCTACTACTTTATATGATACATTATTAAAATCTCCATGATTTATTTTATTTCTTGTTACTTGGATACATTTTAAAAGATTAAATGCTATTATACTATTAATACATGTTCCATTATGTAACTTTTCCCTTTCCTCTTCTATATTTTTAGAAAAACACTTAGGTGGATTACTTCTTGTATCTTTTAAGTCTGCAATTATAAATTCATTAATAATGTCTAATAACCTCTCTAGATATTCTTCTACATAGATTTGTTTTATAATACTTTCAAATCTAGATGCTAGTAACTCATAATTTATATGGATACCACCATTCTTTTTTGGTGCTAAACTATCAAAAACAGAAAATAATGCACGAAATCTATGGAGCATATTTATATTTTTATTAGATTCAATAAGATTGAAAAACTGTTCATTGGCTTGTTTGTTTTCCATATTATCTTTCATTATATGTGATTTTAAATTTATTTCATTTCCGCCTACAATTCTCATCGGAGGTCTCACTTCAACTGTTGCAGCTAAAAAATCATTCGATGTATTTATTTCTAGTTCTCCTTTTATTCGTGTACAAACACCAAACAAAGAAAATAGTTTGATCAAAAACTCTTTAAATTCGTTAGCTATTAGAAAGTTCTTATTTTTATCTTCACTTTTTATATTAAAAGTAGCTGCTATACTTTTATTATCCAATTTCTTTATAAAAACTTTTTCTACATAATCTTCAAATATATATTTTTTTAATTCAAAACTTTCTATTATGTCTATACCTTCTATTATTACTTTTGCTTCACTAATAATCATATCCAAAACTCCTTATCATTTTTTAATTTTAGCATTGGATGAAGTAGCATCAATTTTATAATTTTGATTTAAAGGGTTATTTTTCTTATTGATATTTTTTTAATCCCTAACCCATCTAGTTACAGTACTGGAACCAGGTTAATTTCTAGCAACTAAGGTGGCATTTCCTGTTTCTTTGACGTCTTTAACTATTTGATTTTAAAAATCAGCTGAAAACCTATTTTGCTTTGATCTCATTTTAGACAACCTCCTGTTAGTTTTTATTTTACTAAATTAGTGTGTAGTTGTCCAAAAGGGTTAGGAAGGATTAAGAGATGTTAGACTGAACAGTTAATACTCTAATTTTGTAAAGTCAAATTCAAATCTATGTTGACTTGGATTCCTTTTACATACAAAAAAATACCTATCTCTTTCAGGATCGTATTCAAATCTGAAACTTCCTCCACAATTATGAATGTGACATTTACTTTGTAGTTTCATCATCCCCAACTTACCGTCTTTAAATAAGCCAATATGCCTTGATAATATAGATTTAGGCATAATACTGATTATTCGCTTTCTTTTAAGCATAATAAGATATACTACTATCATAAATGCAAATAAAAATACCATCATAGAGATAATAATCCATGTAGATGAGGTTATTCCTAGAAAAGCCTTTTCGTTAAAATCAATTAAAGTAAGGTTTTTAAAACTTTGAAAAATTGTTATTAAACTAGATATCAAACTTATAAACGAAACTACTGAAAGTGTGCTTGCTGTTCTTATAGCTGCTTTCCAACTAATATTTAATTTACCTCTTTTAACTTCATACACTACTTTTTCTTCTTTTTCTCCATTACAAAGAATCAAAGTATTTGCAATTATTCCATTATCACCATTAATCGTGTTTCCATTTTCGATTACAATAGTTTTGTTACCATTTCCATTGATATCTCTCATGATTGCTCCTTTCTTACACTAATTATTTATTAATCAACATATAGTAGCTAGTAATCCAGCATAATTCAGATTGAGGGCTCTACAGTATCTTTTTTCTTAATTTCAATCTTCTGTATAAATTTCTTCTTACTTACTTTATAAGGCATAGATTATCTCTTTCTTCAGTTACTTTGAACCTGTTCTTCCTCATTAAATATTATCTTCTTAAACTTGGAACATTCCAATTAACTTGTACTGTTGTATAAACATTTTTCTTAACACTTAACTTTTCAGTTGGATTATCAATTATATTAAATATTAGATTTCTTTCATCAGCAACATTACTGACAACAACTAAATAGTAATTTTCTTTAAATTGTCGTGCAATATTCCATTCTTTATCAGTAAATAGCATACTCCAACTGAATGTAAGCGACTTTAAGATTTTCCTGAAGAATTCTTTATCCCAGCAACCGATAGTCAAGCTTATAAACAATTTGGAAATTCAGTAGCAGTCCCTGTCGTAAGAGCTATTGCTAGAGAAATGATCCAAATAATGTCTCAGCAAAATATGCTCTAGAATACTCTTTTATTATATATTATTGTGTAATATTATTCCACATTTTTGTATTTTTTTGTAAACAATACAATACAGCCACTTTTTTATTGTAAAAAACTTATACTCTGTAAAAAAGTGGTTTCTATATTAATCCTTTAATCGTTCTACTAGGTACTTGTCCTTTAAAAGGATGTACTTCTCCAGTTGGAAGTATCACACCTTTATGGCATCCTCTTTTATCATAGACTTCAATCTCACCATGTAGTGGATCTTTATGGTAATATAACTTCTTTTTACGGTCATAAAATATACTTTCAGAGTAATTGCCCTTCCTCCATCGCTTCTTTAATTTCTCTAAGCCTTTTAGTGCAGGATATTGTGAAGCAGGTGTTTCAGCCCAATTAATCATTATATATCTTCCTTTCTTTCAAAAAATAAAAAAAGCGCCGATAAAAGGCGCTTGGTCGAATTTATATGAAGTTCAAAAAACAAAAAAAGCCCAAATTATGGGCAAATTTCCTATTTAATTTTGATCAACTTGATAATTTTTTAAATACATATACTAATTTGTTCTTAAAAATTTCTCAAAAAATAAAAAAAACCTGCTAAGTCCTTAGCAGGTTCACTTTCTTCTCATTTTTTATAATTGTTAATAATATTGTTCTTTAATAAAATGTCTTTTATTTGGGTTAAATAAAATGACAATGTATTGATAATTATTGTACCTAAAAATAACTTAAAATTACAATAACTTAAAATTACAATTTCAAGATGATTTCAAATAAAAGAGTAGAAAAATCTTTTTGATCTCAAACTTTCTAGTATCTGATTAATCGTATAAAATATAGTTATAGTTCAAAATAGAAAACAATAACTATATTAATGTATTAAGTTAAAGTACATATTGCATATTGAGTTATTAAATTTATAAAATTCATTATAATTTACTTTCACGATTAAGGTTCCCCGACAATCAATTCAAAAAACAGACGTTTTTTATAATTTAGACAATTCTTTCAATATATTTTTTTCTGCACGTAATTTAGTTTTATTTATTGTTTGCTGAGTTACTCCTAGAATTACTTTTATCTCTTTTTCTGTTAAATTGCGCTCTCCATAATACAATTCTATAATATTTCTTTGTCGTATTTTTAAATTCGTATGTAGATCATTTTTAACTATTAATTGAAAAAACTGTCTCCTTGTTTCTAATTTTGTATCTAAATTTATTTCCTTACTAATATTCTTTAAGACTTCTATATCATTTTCTTCATCAGCATATGTCTCAGCTTGATTAAGTCGATCAAAATAGTACTTTATATCATCTGACTTAGACCTTCGTTTACAACTTTCTGCATTAACATATTTTTCCCTAGACCATATTTTCTTTATCCGTGCACTAATAGCACGCCTTAAATAAGGCCACAACTTACCTTTACTTGAATCAAACCTATGAATAAACTCAAAAATAACATAGTCAACTAGTTCATTGTACATTTCTTCTTTTGTTTTAAAGGATTCATCAGACCAATATTTTTCAAGTTCAGCAAATATTAAACGTCTAAACATTTTTTTCAGCTCTATATAAGCACCAGTACTTCCTTTATCATTATTTGTGACCTTATTACAAAGTTCTATTACTTCTTCTTCCATTGCATCATTTCTCAGTATATTTTTGTTAGTATTTTTTACTTTAATAACTTCGGTAAAGCTACACGTCACTATCTCATAGCCTTTTTTAAGCTTACCATATTCATCACCACAAAGAGCAAGTGCCTTTTCAGGTGAACTTGCCTTATATGTTGCATTAATTTCCTCACCTAATAAACTAAAACCTTTGATTAAATATGTATCCATCCAAACCTCCTTAATATATAAGTATATATATTAATTATAGTAGCAATTTCATTTAAAAGTAACTAGACTTTTTTGATAATTATGCTTTAAATAGTTGTTAATATATGCTAACATAAATACTATGACGAACGTTTGTTCTGTGTCTAGAGGTACCCATGATAATTACAGAAAAATTAGAAGAAATTATTATTAATTGCAAAATTATTAAAAGCTTTGTCCCTCTTCCTGATCACATTTTGGGACATTACTCTTTCGATGGTGAGTTTTACATTATACTTATAAATAAGGAGATTGAACATAATGAAAGGCTATATAGAACTGTTTTAGCTGAAGAGATTGGTCATTATAGGACAACTATAGGGGACATAACCCCTAGAAGGTATATGTCCTATAGAGATCGCATCGAAGTGGATAAAAAGGAGCTTCTTGCCTTAAGGTGGGCTTGTGACTTTCTTATTCCTACAAAATCGCTAATGGAAGTGATCAGTCGGCAACCATCAATTTCTCTCGAGTATTTAGCTGATCACTTTATGGTTACAGAAAAACTTTTACTTCAAAAATTTGATTTTATGGCCAAGATAAAGCCTGTGTGGGAAATTGATACTGAAAGGTGTTTGTATTTACATAGCTTGCCATCTATTTTTATTTATAATGGTTTTATAGATTAATCTCTATTCTATTAGACAGCCGACTGAAGTACGTTCCAGTCGGCTATCTCTAATAATTTTTAATTATTAATTCTCTAAATTTTCGTTTCCCCTCTTTTTCAACTGAGTACATCACTTCTGTCTCTAAAAACTCAAAACCTTGATACCATTCACGCACCTCTGGGTAATCGTTAATAGTTAATATAAACTTTCCTTTTATATTTTTTAAAATATCCTCAACAAATATGCTGCTCTCTTCCAAACTCATTTTCATAACCTTCTGTTTCGAAATAATGGATTATAAAAGGCAATGTTTGAGTTCTTCTATAAATAGATAACAAGACAAAATTAGATATTTAAATATCCGATTTTGTCTTGTCTACAAGGGGGGACTAACCTACAATAAAAATTGGTAAGTATAAACCAGGATCATTAATATTAACTTCCTTAACGGTTGTGTCGGATGAATAAATTACGAAGAATATTTTACCATTAATTCTGTCAAACAAAATATCATAAGGGCCTATAGTAAATTTATAAAATCTCGATACCTCACCGATATACATCATTCTGTCTATCTCTTTTTTTATGGCTTTAAATTCATTGTCAAGTCGATTAGGATTTTCGTTTAAACTCACAAGATTTTCACGCATGCTATTTGAAAAGTTTTCAAGACCTTTAAGACATATCTCCTTAGTTATTTTCATGGCTTCTTCTTTTGTTATTAAATCACTAGAATTATATTTTTCATCAATTATTATATTTGTAAAGTTTCTAATTATGGTGTCTGCAGGAGATACTGGCATCTTTGTATCATAATAAAATGTGTTTTCATTAGATAAGCATGGGGAATAATGAACCGTGGCCTCTAAATTTTCTGAAGCAAACCTTAAGGGCACATACGTTAAATCTTTATATATTATCGCTGGATAATCTAATTCATAATCTATTCCATTGACAAAAGCGATATTACTATTAATGGCAAGGGCAATCTCTTTTTGAGATTTTGTAATTGTTATTACTTTATTACTCTCGCTCCAATCCACAGAAGCACCTAATTCTTGAGCGATTAACCTTACAGGTACTAATGTCCTGTCATTTCTAATAATTATTTCATAATCAGTTATTAGAGTTCCGTTCAAAAATAATAGTGCAGCATGTTCCTTCAATTCAACTTCATCATTGTTTGATAAAATAATTCTATCAGATAAGTAAATTGCTGACGGATTCCCTTTTTCTATATCTGAAGCGTTTATAATGTTACTATTTGCACAGAAAATTAAGATTGTCATTAACAAACACGAAAAAGTTTTTTTCATAAATATTACCTCCAAAAAGTATTATAAATCTACAAATATCAAATATTTCTGCAATACACTTTGCCACAAAATAAACAATACTGCCTACTTTTTTGATGCTGAGTCAGCCCGTATCGCCTACAAAGTTAGATCAATTAGGTTGCAATAGAAAACCATAGCAGGATCTTCTTAACCATCAAAATTAAAGATTATTCTTGTTAATTAAGCGAAGCTGATGCACGAAAAAGTTTACGACGAATCCACAACACGGTTAATTATATAATTAAAAGATACTTGCTATTCATAGTTTACTATTTTATGATGGGAAAATTGAGTAAAAACTGCCTTTTTTTATTAAAAGACAGTTTTTATTTTAACTTAATTAGGTATCGTTGTTTTATAGAAATACCGTCCTACGCGTTAATTCTTTAAGAGGTCAACACTAAAGCTCATTATTTCAGTATACTACTATATGGTAAGTAGAACTTAAATGTTTTAAAATTAGGATCATTAGATGTTTGAAGGAGTGTTTCTCTACCAGACTTTTTCACATTAGAGTGATCTGCATAGTAAACATTCGACCCATCCCCAGAAGTAACTAGTCCCACATGACTAGCGCTTGTATTATATATTATTGAGCCTGCAAAAGCCTTATTCCAACTTGTTTCCTCGTAAAAGTAACCCTTATCGACCATATACGGAGCTACTCCACCATTATTATTGTATCCTGTTCTAAACCAATTTATGTATTTATAGGCTCCTATAGTAGAACCATTAGAATAGTGAGCCCAATTACCGCTTACATCTTGAGGAATGCCGCCTTGATTTATCGCCCTTGAAACAAAATTAGCACAATCACTACCATGACCGTTGGCCTTCGAGTACTCTGGTTCTGCTGCCCTATTATCTCTGGCCCAGTCTCTTGCTTTAAGTCTATCATATTGGACACTACTCACAGAAATTTCTAAGTTGCTTACTTCGTCCCTTAATTGAATCTTATTAACCATTTCCTCTACGGCTTTATAGCCATTATCAAAAGCATTTTCCTCGTCCTTTTCTCTGCTACTTTTGATACTGTCAACGCTAGTTAGAAGTGATTCGTCTTCCTCAAGGAAGTCAATTCGTGAAAAGAGCTCAAAACCTTCTTCTGTCGACGCCATACTAAAATTTCCTAACTTAATGGTGTAAAGCACTTGAACATTTCTTGTGTTGTTATAAGCTTCTTCAATATCCATTATAAGATGTTTAATTTCATTTTCTGCAATTAACTTCTCCATACCTTCCAACTCATCAATCTTATCAAGCATTCCTTGAACAAAAGCATTTTCAGATACAGATCTTGTCAACGTCATATCTACGTAAACGTCAATGTCAACTAGTCTATCAGTTCCCACAATCTTCTCTTCATAAATCTTATAGGTGAAGTTTTCAAAAATATATGAATCTCCATATGTATCAACTAATTGATTTTGTATTGCTTCATAAATCTTTTGTTGCTGGTATTTGCTTAGAACACTTGCCGCTTGCACATCTTTAGTTGTAGCGAAGGCAGTAGAAAAACCTACCATCATAATGAACACCATAGTAAGACTTAAAAATACTTTGCTTTTCTTTAACATAATAACACCTCCGTTATTTTATTATTTTAATGAGTTCTTTCTGTTGATATAACAGTAACTGTTTCACTAACCCCATTACGAACTACAGTAGCAGTTACACTAAGCCTATAGGTTCCACCAGCTACATTACTACTCTCTGCAAATGTAAGCCTAGTAGCACTTGTGCTATCTGTCCAAGTCCGAACAGTTGACCACGTATTTCCAGATTTTTTTTCAAGGCTGTAAATAGCACTAATGCTAGTGGTACCTTTTGCTCCGCTAATAATCGCACTGCTGGAAGCAACTCCGGTATTTGATATCGAAAGCGATGTAGTAATGCTGTTGATATTAAGCCACAATGGAGCTATCTCAACTATTTTGGACTGCCCGTTTGTGACCATCGATTCATGTGTTAACACTTCTGTAGAGGCTAAAACACTTTGTGAAATAATAAACAATCCAACAATCATAAGCGACAACATTTTTCTAAAATTCATTTATAACCACCTCCCTCTTTTTGTAAGTTAAGCAATTTCTAAAACAATAATTTCTTCGCTCATTGAAAGGTTTATTGAAAATTCATTTTTCAAAAATGCCTACACTATATAAACGCTCGGCTAATCATTTTTCCTAAATTTTTAAAATTATTTTTTTAAAATTATTTTTTATTAATAGAAAAGCTTTCACAGGAGCAAAAAAGATGGTGCGTTAACCATCTTTTCTCTCAACTCAATTATTTTTTACCAATCTTAATTGATTTAAATACTTTTATAAGCTCATCAGCTACAAACTCTCCTTCAATATTTATTGTTAATGAACCAATACTTCCGATTAAAATATTATCAAAATCCTTGCCTGTAGCAGTAGTCACAAAAACAATGTCATCATTAATTATGCGTTCTTCAAAAATACGATTTTCATTATCCACAAAATTGTCCATATTTGAGCTATAGATGATATAAAGAACTTTTTCTTTGTTTGTAATCGTTATAATCCCCACATCACCTAATTCTTCTCTACTATATTCGAAATACCCGTCAGGCAAATACCCTATATTTATTTCAAAGTCAGCCAAATTAACATATGTAGCATTATTAAACCTGATAGACGTAAATTGCTCGTATATATTTACACCAACTCTAACAACTGATGCCCTAACATCTGAGTTAAATAGTAATGCACTAAATAAAATTGTAGATGTTGCCATTATAAGTATGGCAACTCTTTTTGTGTAATACAAAATTTGCTTAAAATTATCTTTTGCTTTATCTTTTGAAAAAAGTTTATCCATTTTTAATTCAAACTCCGGCGAAAATGAATATATTTTATAAAGTTCTTCATTTGAAGGTATACTTGTTATTTCTTCCAAGTAATTATCAATAACTGCTTGACGTAAGAGAGCTTCAAATGCTACATCATTGCTGTTTCTAGTACTCATTTTAACTCACCTTGCTTTCATTAAATCATTTATTAATTTCTTTTTTGAGTAATACATAATATTATCGACTTCTTTAGGAGTTATCCCAAGTTCATTGGCTATTTCAATGTAACTCTTATCAAGATAATATTTTAAAAGAAGCACTTGTTGACTTATTACGTTTAGAGTTTTCACAGCATTTTGTAAAGATTTATACTCTGATGACATAATCACTTGTTCTTCAACAGGCATATCGCTCGATTTAAGTTCATTTTGCAACTCATCAAAATCTTCATCGCTATAGCGCTTTTGTTTCCGGATTATATCAATGCACTTGTTCTTCACTATATAAACGCACGAAGCTCTTGTTTTCCTATAATCTAAATATAAGTATTTTTCTTTATGATTTATTATTGAAACAAAGGCCTCATGAACAGCGTCTTCAGCTAATGTTCTGTTGTTAAGTATTTTCATTGCAACTGCCAATAATGCGTGTCTATGCTCTTCATAAATTTTAGTCAAAGTATTCTTATCGTATTCATTGTTAAGCATTGATATGTAAATGGATAGCATAATTTGGCCTCCTCTCCCGTCACATCTAAAATTAATGAATATTAGATATAGAACCTGGACATTCGATACGATGTAATTATATTCAATATGACTTATTGGAGGGTCTAGATTAATTTTATATAATCACCACTTCCATTTGATTTTAATTTTCTAATATGAATAATTGCCTAATTTGAACTCTTGTCAAAATAATTAGAATCATATACATTTTTTCTTTTCTTCAGAGTTTCTGCTTTATTGTATAAATATCTCACGTATAGAGCTTCTATAGTAATTGTTAGAACCAATTAGCTCCTTTTTAAATTATATCACATGGAATTTAAATTTTGGTAAAATATGTTTTACGTTATTGAATCTACATATACCTTAAAACCAACACACCAACCAATATGGCAAACACTCCCTTCTCCACGATCCCATCAGTAGTAACAACAGCCATTTTCACCCTTTTCTTACTAAATGGAAAGAATAAAGCCGTTCCAGAATGGGTTAATATGTCTGCTAATACATGTAAAATACATCCTAAAGAAAGTCCAATAGCTAGGCTCTTAAAGTTATAATACTCAGTTATAAGATATGAAATATATATTACAAAGCCTAAACCAACTAAACTATGGGTGAAGGTTCTCTTCAGTTGCCGCTGAGGGGCTATTTTCTTTCAACCATGATTTCAAGTAATATCTAAGGTCTTTTATTGTACCCCCATATAAAAAGCTTTTCTTAATCTGCATCACTACACCTCCCTTCTAAGAATTGAATCCAAATAAAAAAAGCCTATTTCTAAGCTTCTCTTTAAATAAAGTAGGTGGTTCTTTAAAAATTGCTTTACGAGACTGCATCATGGGGTGATGTGCCATCGATAATTGCAACCTTTAAGGCTGGTATCACTACAGCATCCACCCCTTCAGGACCTGCTGAACAGTGATGAAACTCGATATCATAACCCCTTTCTACCATTTCGTGACCAATTTTCTTCATCAAAGAAGATTTTCCAACCCCTGGGCCACCCTTTAGTAAGTAAAGTCGGTTCGCTTCCTTTAAATCAATTACGTACTGATAATACGAGAAAAAGCCTACCGAAGTATTGCCTCCTGGAAATAATCGTTTAATCCTTCCCTTTGTTGCCATATGATTTAATCCCTCTCTAAGACTTTCTATCTTTTCAGTTTATTCAACTGACTTAGAAGAGGTAATTGTTAAATACTCTATCCTATAGATATTTTATTATCCTGCATGCTGGTGATAAATTGATAAAAGCTAACTTATTATGTATTAATGGCTAAGCTCAGAAATAGGTGAAAAGTTTAAAGATAAAAGCAAATTATATTATAATCAAATGGAATCTAGATCTTTTTTTTCATGTAATATCTGTTATGACCCGAAGGACAATCTTCTAAAACACCAAAAATTTCATATCCATTTTTTAGATAAAAATCTTTTGCTTGAAAATCAAAAGTGTCTAAATGCGCAAGTTCACAACCTTTTTCTTTTGCTATATTTTCGACTTCAATTAATAGTGCTGCACCATACCCACATTGTCTATACTCCTCTTTAACCCATAGCACGTCTATATATAGACAATTCCAACAATATAAGATGCTATTAATCCCTGCTATTAATTCCCCCGTCTTCCCTCTTATAACTCTATTTATAGCTACAAAGGTTGATTCTTGGGTAAAAGGAACTTTCGATAAATTGAACTTAACAATACCGTCATCAACTAAGCCCACTTCTTCCTTTGTACTTTTTTCAATAATAAAATTTTTCACGTTAATTTCCCCTTATTCAATTTTATTTTGTATTGCCATAGTCTTAAAACACCTTTTCAAATTTTTATATCATTTTTTGTCCGACTTCTTGACGGAGCCACCCTCTAGGTGAAGGCCCTGCCTACAGCTAATGTGACGACTGATTTAGTTAGAAGAAATGGGTATATAAATAATCCACATAACTCTAACCTAATGTCGTTACTAATTTAATTTTTCTATAGCATTAAGTTTTCTTATCGATAATCTATGCCAATATATAAATACTAAAGCCAAAATCATATAACCTAATGCAAATACTGAAATTAGATCTATTAATTCACCTCGGTAAAATTCCGTATAGAAGTTTAGCATAAAGTGAATCCAAATAGGAACGAGTAAATTTTTGCAATGATGATAGCAAATCCCAATTATAACCCCAACCGATGTAATGCATATACTAAACACGATTATATACTTTACTAGTTCAATTCCATTGTAACCTGTAGACACAAACCACAAAGGTGCATGCCAAAAATTCCAGATTAAACCTACTATTATTGATCCTTTAATTACACCTAACTTTTCTTCAACAGCTTGTTGTAAGTATCCCCTCCAACCACTTTCTTCTCCAACTGCTCCCTGTATTAAAGTAAAAAAAATAGCTGAGATAATTGTAGAAGAAGATAAGTCCAGTAAATTCTTGACTGGGAAACCCTGTTTTGTTGCTAGAAAATATATACTAACCAAAAAAATTAACAATTGAATTAAGAACGTCACTATCAATAATCTAATATTTAGTCGTTCTCGAAAACTATTTGTGTAAAAATTTTTTAAGGTACTATTTGGATAAAGCTTTTTAAACATAATTAAAAGAACTATAGTAGGAACCCATGAGTTTATAGCTGTCAAGAACTGCATGACTAATGGTGCCCCACCCAATTTTGATATTGCTATACCCGATAATGGAAATAACACTAGCCAAAATAATAAATACACAGAAATAATATATTGCTTTATATATTTTTTTTCTTTACTTATAGATTGCATTAACTTCCCTCTTTCTAACTGTATTCTCTTCTATTAATGATAAGTTCTAGGCAAATTAAACTAATATACTTCAGATCACGTTTCTGCAATTCTCAGCACTTCCAACTAAACCCACTTCACCTTCTTTTTGTAATCTTTTTTTTATAATCTTTTTTTTATAATCTTTTTTTTATAATCTTTTTTTCATCACTATTGCATCTAGTAAATTATGGGACCACTTCAATTGAGTTTTTTCTATTTCGTTAAATCCTCTATTTATCCAAAAATGTAATACTTCTTTATTGTAATTATAAACGACATCAATTCTTATACACTTTAATTTTTTCATTCTTATGTAGTTTTCAAATTCTTCATAAATTTCTTTTCCTAATCCTTTACTTCTATATAAATTATGCACCATAAGTAGTGATAAATAGCATTCTTCTATTGGACAAAAGTCTATAAACCCTATTACAGTATCATTGAAATTTTCTTTAACGATTAAGGTTTTAAAATTCATTTCTTTCATTTCCTCATGCTCTTGCTTTAACCATTCAAGACTTACTTCTTTCCTCCCCATATGAGATAAAAGAAAAAGCTGATTTGAATTATATACATCTAAAATCCCTTTTTCATCCTCTTTAGTTGCCTCGCTTATAGTAAAATTTTCTGTCTTTAAAATCACTAAATCCTCTCCTATCAAAGTATTTCTATTAACATGATTCTTGACCTACTTTCAGTCATCCTCTAATTCTTCATTTTCAAAGGCTAGTAGCTTTCTTTGAGTTTTTCCAGTTCTCCTAGGAGACTTTCATTCGTTAACCACACTCCCCGAACCATAGTTCCTTCTATAGTTCTAGTACTTTTAATGTCTTCTAGGGGGTTTTTCGATAAAAAAATTACTAAACCAATTAGATATCTATTCTAAAGCTATACACATAATCCTAATCTAAAGTTATCCAATATCTTTGAGTAATTCCTTCACCTTCTGGTATTTCATTTTCCAATTTAGCACCATTTTTTATCATAATCTTGGCAGAAGCAACATTTTCCTTATCACATGTAATTAAAACATGATTAATATTCATTTTTTTACATTCTATTAAAGCTAGGGCCAGTATTTCTGTTGCATAGCCTTTATTTCTTTCAGATTTCCTCACACTATAACCTATATGTCCACCAAAGTTTAATAAATAATTATTTAATCGATGTCTTATATCAATCATTCCTACCAAGCGTTCATCATCTGTAGTAATAGCCATATATGTAGTTGCAGGAACTAACCCCTCTCCTACAGTTTCTTCTTTTAAATTATCACAGAATGCACTATACCATTCTTCAAAAGTATTAGCATTTCTCAAGCCTGCAGTTCCATCCATGCTATCTCCACTTTCAATAAATTCTCTTTTATAATCCAGAAGTTCATCTTTATATTTTAATGACGGTAATACTAATCTCAATCTATTCATTTTAATCCTCCCATTGTATAAATACATTTATTTCTACCGACTCAATTTCATCATTCAGTTTATATTTCTTAATTTTAGCCTTTAATAAGTGGAAGAATTATCAATACCATTGCTAAAACCAATAATGTCCTTGTAATTAATTTAGGTAATTTACTAGACCTGCTACTTTTAAACCATCCTTTAAATTGCAAATTATTTCTATATACAACAAAAACAATTATTAAATTTGCAAATGCTATCATCCATCCTAACGAATTTTCTAATAAAGCTATATCTAATAATCCGTAAAGCCACACTTCTAGAGTTACTAATAAACCTGTACCAAATATTAATATAAACAAAACCCTTATTATTTCGATGAATGCTAACATATGATAATATCTCCTTTTAAAATAATCAATTCACTTCATAAAGAAAACTACAAAACATAAATTCTCCACATGATAAAAGGTATTCACTAGACTTTACATCTTTTATCTATTTGATTAATTATTTATCAATTTAAATTGGGCTTGGTCTATTATCTTAACACCATGCCTATCATTTACTAACTTAACCTCTGACGATTGGCTTTTTAAAAAAACAAGCTTATCTCCTTCTATTCTGAATACGTACTTATATAATTTATCATGGGTAATCATTGTTAATATGTCTTCCTCTATTTTATAGTCACCAGTTGGAAAATAACTGCTTAAAAGGTCATATGTAAAGGAAATATCATCACCTGAAATGGTAATCCGGGGAGTCATGACTGCCCCTATAATTGTTCCTGATTGTTCTAGAATAAAAGTTCCTTCTTTTATAGAATTGTCCTTATTGTTAGAATTACATGATGTGAAAATTGATAAAATCAGAATCATAATCAAACTAACCAATAATCTCTTCAAGTTTAATCCTCCCCTTCCAACTATTTGTGTTTTCCTTAACTAGTATTCTACACAGTAGCAAATTGTACCTTTTAAAAATGTCTATTATTTTCCATTATAATTCGACATATCTTTAAAGTCTTTTCTACTTTACAAAAATATGAATAAAATTATTAAAACAAAACACCTCAACTAAACCATCAGGTTGGCTATGGTTTATTAAGGTGTTTTGTGAGGGTGCTTATTCATTTAAATATTTAATCAAAAGCAACTCACATTGATATACTTTTATATATTATTTTACTCTACATTTTATTAGGAATCTTCCTCATTTGTGTCATCTCTATATTCTAAAATATCACCCGGTTGGCATTGTAGTTCTCTACATATCGCTTCCAGTGTGGAGAATCTAATGGCCTTTGCTTTATTGGTTTTAAGGATTGATAGATTAGCATTTGTAAGGTCTATTCTCTCTGCTAGTTCAGTTAAAGAGATCTTTCTTTTTGCCATCATAACATCCAAGTTAACGATAATCATCTTAGCCCCCCTTATACAGTTAAATCATTATCTTTTTTGATTTCCATGGCAAACCTAAATACATTGGCCAATACCAACACTACACAACCTATAAAAATATTTGAAATAAATACAGACACTAATGATGCCCCTAAGGACCCAGTAGCTTCTAAAGCCCTCCTACCTGTAGCTATTAAAGTTAATTGATATATCGTACTAACTAAAGGAAATGCAAAAAAGATATATGCCATCCTTTTAAACCTCATAATATTCCCCTCAACAAAGGGGTTTCGCTCAAATAATATAGTTCTAACAACCCGTTTTAGCATTACTATAATAGCCAAAGATCCAATCGAGCTTATAAATCCTGATAATACATATAATAAACTACCAACACCTTCTAATTCCTTAGTTCTAATCATACTGTATATCATTGGAATAAATAAAAATAACCCTATAATACCTATCAGCATTAAAAGATTTAAAAAAACATTTAGATATTTAGTTGATTCAGTTGATTCAGTTGATTCAGTTGATCTCATTTTTTTAACCCCTCTCTCTTTATATTAATACCATTATATTACATTAATTATTGTTTTTCAATAAATATTTATTAATTTTAGATATATTTTTATTTAAATTCAATATTTAAACAGAAACTACAAAACTAGATTTCTATTTTTAAACTTAGGTTCCTTATCAATTTAGATTCCTTATCAATTCAGGCCCCGTTTGTACGCAAGATTCTCTTATCTAAAATAAAATTGCCATCAATTATCTTCTTCCACGCAATAAAAAATACCGTACAATTTCATTACTGAAAACATACGGTAGTAAATTCTATTCATAATGGTAGTTATTATATATTTACAACAAAATATGATTAAAAGTGTTAGACAGAACATGATAGTTGCACTATTTCCTCAGACAAGACTAATTATATACTAATTATTATCTAATAACTTATCAATTTCTATCTAATAACTTATCAATTTTTTTATCCAATTCTTCTATTCTAGATTTTTGACTTATATAAGTCGTCGTCAATAGTGATAGTAACATTGAGATAATAATTAAAATACCCCAAATATTACTTTCAAAGATAATAATTGTTGCAGCATAACAAACAATTAGCCAAATAAAAAATATGGGTATAAATTCCTTCACTTCTGTACCTCCTTCACAAGTCTAATAATCTTCCCCCCCTCGTTTATCTCCATTTAGTTAAAATTCATTTACGAGAATACACTAATGCTTTCGGGGCTAATTCCTCTAAATTTCCATAATAAAATATGTAATGTCATCATCATTTATATTAGCTTCTGTTATGTTGACAATTTCTTGATCAATCCTACGTTTAGCTTCTAACACATCTACTTCCATCCCTTTTTTCATGATATCTATTAAAATTTCTTTATTAATTGTTTTTTGAAATTCTCTTGGTTCCATCAAACCGTCGGTAAAAAAAATAATTCTATCTCCTTTTTTTAAGTTTACTTCAGCCCTTTGATAAAGGGGTTGAAAATAGTCACCAAATTTACAGATTGGGAAGCCTTCACTTTGATCCAATACTTCAACTTCACCTGATTTTCTAAATAAAATAGGTATCGTATTCATTCCCCCTGTACAATAGGATAATATTTTCGTTGAGGCATTGTAGACAGCACTAAAAATTACAATATGCATCTCATCAGGAAAATATGCTTTATTAAACTCCCGATAAAGGTATTCCAAGGTTTTATCAGGGCGAATATAGCTCCCCATTCTTCCGTCATAATAGACTGGTTTAATAATTCGCTCAGTAAATACTGTCATCATTGCTGCAGCAACTCCATGTCCCGAAACATCTGCAATTACTAATCCAATATTTTCTTCGTCAATTTTTTGAATATAGTAAAAATCTCCACTCACCTTTTCACATGGAAAATTTTGCGAGGCAAATTTTACGTTATTAATTACTAAAAATTCTTCTGGAAGCAATGATTGTTGAATTAATTTTGCATACTCAAGATCTAAAATTAGTTTTTCATTTTTATTCTGAAGTTCCATTGTTCTCTCTTTAACGGTATGTTCTAAATTATCGGCGTAACTTTTTATTGTGTTACGGGCCTGATCTAATTGCTTAAAATGTCTTTCTAAATTGTATAGAAATATACCCCTAAAGATGTAAAAAGCACTTATAATCTTAAGAATATGCCCTAAAAAGTTATATGTATCATACACACTACGATACATTGTAAATGAAACTTCTGTGAAGATTGCATAGGTAATCCCATATGCATATAACATAAAAAATTTGCTTTCAGTTGCTTGATAGTCTTTAATAACTCTAAGTATAGTCACTATAAAAAAGAGGATAATAATATATTCCAGATATACTTTTATATGTGTTAACCCTTGTCCTTGTATAAATAAAACTGGAAATATGTCCAAATGAAAACTTACGAGATAAAAAATAAATAAAGTTCCCATTCCTGCTAGTATTAAATAGGTAAGGGGCTTTTCCTTTGACCTATGATCATGGGGAATAATTGCAGCAATCATCATACCAAAGGATTGAATCAACCTTGCTATAATCCAATAAGTAGTCGCCCTAGGAATTGAAGCTTCGACAAAAAAACCTTGCATGCCATTATAGCTCATAGTATGAAAGAAATCCAACCAACCTACCATAAAAAAAATAACTGCAAACACCAATAGCCTCGTTCTATGAATTTTTGTATATGTATAAAAGGTTACAGTAAAAACAATAAAATAAATTATGATTGTTATAAACTCCAACAGAGTATGAAAGTGCAAAAAGGAGGTAATGTCAAAAACCCAATAAATATGGGGTTCCAGTTTATCTACTAACGAAAAGGTACTATAGATTATAAGCCAAAGGAATCCTAATTTCAGATACGTTGTATTAATGATCTTGTTTTCGATTTTTTTAATTACTTCCATATTCGTCCCCCCCCTTATTACAAGAAACTACACAAACTATTTTTTTACAAACATCTTCCCGTTATATAGACATTATTTCTCCAAATTAAGACAAAATCCTCTATTCTATTTTCATTTATTACCAATGTCACAATTTTTTTAGAAAAAAAATGAACCCATACTCTCAAGGGTTCCCATTCTATATTAAGTATCATATTGTTATTGTTTAGTACCAATCATTTTGATTTGTACATTGCCTTTTACCTGTATATTGGCATTAGAAAATTGCTTATTCCAATTCTCTGCATCAAAAAAATCTTTATGGTTGGCTTTAACATATCTTCCATAACCAATATTATCTGAAACATATTGAATTTGTAAGCGATTAATTAATTGTTTACAGAGTCCTTCAAGGTGCAGATTAGCTGCATTTTCCATTTCTTTTATTATTTTTTCATCAAGAACTGTCATTGGTGCTGTATATTCTGATATATGGGCAATGAGGGAGACTTCATGGAAAATATGTAGCTGTGCATCACGAATCTCTGTTTTTATCTTATTTTTACCACTAATCACTCTTAAAGTAAGTATAGGAGATTCATCAGCATCCCCTAAAGGATAAGGCAAAGACATAAATCCATCATTAACTTCTCCCCTTAAGACAATTAATAAGAAGCTATCTACCCCTTCTATCTTGCCAATCATCCTATCCGAATTAAATAGTGCAATAGTATTTACAAGAAACTCATCGGGTCTATTTCCATATTTTAAATAAGGCATAACAGGTTCAATTCCATCAGTTTTTAAAGCATTGTTAAAACTTCGCAATGTTGTTAACGGAATTGTCGACGTTTCTTGACTTTGCTTTAACAAATCAGCAAGATAGAGGCTTACTAATGCTGATGCTGGAGGATTGAGTTCCATCAAATCAACTGCTCTTCCTTCTGTAATCATTAACTTCATGGTTCCCCTACCTTCCGGATCCCTCAACAAAGAGTCAGTATGTTGCTCTAAACCTCGTTTGGCAACCTCTTCACCAACAATTAACAAATGAGTATTATTGAAAGTAATTCTTCGAGCCGCTTTATTTTGAATATTATCTTGGGCATTTCTAAGGGATGCCCCTTCAGCAGAAATTTCAACCTTAGGCGCTTCAGCTTCTGGCAAAACAGTTGGCGCAGCCACTGTTACCAAATATTTGCCTGGATTCTCTTCACTAAGATCGACTCCAATACCATAAACTAAATAGAGATCTTCTAATTGCTTTGCATCCCAACAGGATGTAAATAGACCACAGATCAATATTAAAATTACTAATTTGCTAGCTCTTCTCACTTACAACCTTCCTCCCTCTAATTATGTACATTAACAAAAGTAAAATAGGAAGCACTATACCAAAACCAATACTTGCTTGCCCAACCTTTTCACTATAAGCAACTACCTTTGCAGAATTATCTGGTAGTAATGACAAAACATAAATAATAGGAGATAAAATATAGACGATTATACTAACTCTTTTATTTGAAATGATTGATTGGAGGGCTAAACAACCAGCAATTTGTTGAATAGTTAAAGTACCCAACACAGCAAAAATCCAAAAAAAAGAGAAAACAATTTCAATACGTTCAATAATGGGGAAATCTATCACATCAAGATAATTAATTATTGAGTATAAAATACCTGTTAGTTCTTGATAGCCAAACAATGCTATTTGAGCAGCCACAATAACAGTATATAACGCTGTTACAAATAAAATTGCCCATACAGAATATTTTAAGTTATTCTTATTTTTGTTAGATATATAGGGAAAAATAATTAAAATCACTTCATATCCTCCAAAAGCGTAAAAAGAGGGCATTACTCCTTTTAATATATTTTCTAAACCTGCACCACCTATAGGTTTAAAGTTAATTAATGAGGCCTCCGTTAGCGAAGGAAAAATGAGAACTATTAATGGAATAATTGCAAATACCATAATCTCATTAAATCTACCTACAATGGTCAACCCATCCTTTAGAATATACACCATAGTAGCAACAATAATTAAAGAAATAATTGAGGGAGGAGTTCTAGGTAAAAACCAAGTCCCTATCATTTCGTTTAAAAACCTAACTATAAGAGAACTTGCAAACACTGAATAAACAACATAAGCAGAAGTAATGATATAAGCAACAGGCTTACTTAAAAGATATGAGGTATATTCTAAAAAATTTAACTGGGGAAATTTACTGATTACAAAAATAGTAACACCCACAATTATACTTATTCCAATCCCATTGATTAAAACTGATATCCATGCATCTTGTTTAGACACTTCCGCTACAGACCTAGCTAAACCTAATATGCCAGTCCCTACCATCACGCTAACAATAATTAAATAACTTTGTTCAGCAGTAATTTCACCATCTTTATATTTGCTGATCATAGAAACCTCTCCTACTCAATTTTTTTATTCTTATTGGATGCAGGTAATGGCCGCTCTCCAATACTTCCAATTTGGGCCCTAAAAACAGTATCCTTCAAGTCTTTTATATAAATTGGTGCAATAGGCGTTAAATATGCATAGCCAAAGGAATTGATTCTACACATGTGGGCAATGATCCAAGTCCAGGTAATGATAATACCAAAGGCGCCAAAGGTTGCTGCCATTAAAATCATTGGAATTCTAATGAATCGTATGGCGTAGGAGGTACTAAAATGGGGTAAAATATACGACCCAATGGCGGTAATGGCTACAACAATCACCATAATTGGGCTTATGATACCTGCTCTAACAGCAGCATCTCCTATAACCAATGCTCCCACAATACCAATGGTTTGTCCGATTCGTGATGGTAGTCGAACGCTGGCCTCTCTTAAAAGTTCAATTGTTCCCTCCATTAAGAAAGCTTCAATTACAGGTGGAAATGGAACCTCTACTCTTGTTTTTGCAATATCTAAGATAAAGTCAGTTGGTAAAATTTCTTGATGAAATGTGGTAATAGCAACGTAAATTGCTGGAAAGGTTGTGGCGATAATAAATCCAATAAATCTAATAAAACGAACAATATTGCCATAAATAACCCGTTCATAATAGTCTTCGGGGGACTGAAAGAACTGAAATAGTCCAACGGGCAAAATGAGGGCATCTGGGGAGCCATCTACCAAAATACTAATCCGCCCTTCTAATAAATTGGCACAGACCTTATCGGGACGTTCTGTTACTAACATTTGAGGCAATATAGAGAAGTTATTATTAATTAATAATTGTTCTATATAACCACTGTCGAAAACACCTTCTATTTTAATTTCTTCTAATTTATTTAATATGTCTTGAAGTAATTGTTGATTAACGATATCATTTATATAAACAACTGCTACTGTGGTATTTGTTCTTGTGCCAATGGTTAAAGGCTGTATTACCAAGTTAGGATCTTTTAGCTTCCTTCTAATTAAGGCTGTGTTTGTACGAATACTTTCAATAAAACTTTCTTTCGAACCTCTTATTACGCTCTCAACAGAAGACTCTTCTACGTTCCTAGTTTCAAACCCTTTAGTATCTAATAGAAAGACCTCATTCAATCCATCAATAAACAATACTGTATCACCTGACAAAATTGTATGTGTAATGTCTTCATACTTTTTCGTTTTTTTTATATCATTCACTAGTAAATTATCCTGTAGAAAATTAAGTATCGTATCTTTTGAATGATTAGATTCCTGAAGCATGTTAAGTCGCTTAATAATCCCTTCATTAATAATGAAATTGTCTACAAGTCCGTCAGTAAAAATTAATGTAGCCTCATCAAAATTACCACAGTTATAATGTAAGTTTACCTTTCTAAAAAGAATATCACTTGAACCATTAAAAATATTTTTTATATGATTTATATTAATTTCAGCTTCTTCTAAGATTTCAGAGTTAGCATCTGTTATGTTGGACTTTTCAATTTTATTAATATTTTTATTGTATCGCTTATATTTATTGTATCGTCCCAATTTAATCACTCCACCCATGTATTAAATATAATCTATTATTTTTCAATGCTACATTAATTATGCACCTAAGTACCGAAATCTACTGGCAAGTAAAAAAGAAAAAAAGAGAGATAGTAATTAACTACCCCTCTCTATTCCTTTATTATTTATATAATTCCATAAATGTCGGTGCCACTTTACATGGCATAACATTAATCTCTTTCCAAACATTCCCCTTAACATATGGTTCCAGTTCCAGATACTGGTCTACATCCTTTCTGGTGGGAAAATCAACAACAACACAAGAACCAATCATTTTATCATTTTCATCTAAAAGGGCAACTCCATATAGATATTTCCCCTCTTTAAATAATTTATCCACAAGCTTTAAATGTTCCTCTCTAGCTACCATTCTCCTTTCAAGGGCTCCATCATCTTTTCCATCATAGGCTGTTATCATAAATTGCATTTTAATTCCTCCCCAGTGGTTATTTAGTTTCTCTACATGTTACTGTATATAATTAAACATATTTTACCCCAATCCTTCTAGTAAATCAGATTTATTACTTTAATTTTATTTTAATTTCTTTACTAATTTCTATCTATGTTGATGATATTTTAAATATTTGATTGTACTCTATATAGAATAATAACTTATTTAATAGCTAATAATACCGATGTCTAATTTTTAGAGAAGGGAGTTGCAATATGAGTAAAACATCAATAATATTACTAACTAAGTTGGGGATGATTTTTATATCTGCATGGATTACCTTTGGCTATATAGACGACAATACTATTGGGCTAATTTTTCTTGTATCCCTAATAGGAACAATATTAAATTATATTTTAGGAGATTTATTTGTTTTACCTGCTTTAGGAAACATAGTAGCATCTCTATGGGATGGACTAATGGGTTGGTTAGTTGTCTACTTATACGCAATAATTATCCCTACTTTTACTGTAAGTTGGACTTCACTAGCCATCTTTTCGCTATTGGTTGCTATAGTAGAATATTTCTTTCATGTCTATCTTGTTAAGTCTGAAAAAGTTGCCCCATAGTATTAAAACACTTAACCCTACTATATTAATTATAGCTAATTTAGTATATCAATATATTATCCTTGTATAAATATGATTTTTTAAAAGAATAATAGGATAGGAGGTGTTAAAAATGTTTAAACACGATAAACAATTACTAAGAAATGTTAAAGTTGAAAGACCCAACCCACAATATGCTGCTTTACTACAAGAGCAGTTAGGGGGACCAAATGGAGAATTGAAAGCAGCATTACAGTATTTATCTCAGAGTTTCCGTGTAAAGGATCCTGCAATTAAGGACCTCTTCCTTGATATCGGTGCTGAAGAACTAAGTCATATGGAAATGGTAGCTCAAACCATTAATCTTTTGAATGGTCGTGACTTAAGTGTAGAAAGTGTACCTCTAGGAGAAGTTCAAAATCATGTATTAACAGGATTAGCTCCTGATTTAGTTAATGCTTCGGGGGCTCCCTTTACAGCCGACTACGTTAATGTTACAGGAGATTTAGCAGCAGATTTATTATCTAACATTGCTGCTGAACAAAGGGCGAAGGTAGTTTACGAGTATCTTTATCGACAAATTGGTGATAAGTATGTAAGAGAAACAATAGATTTTTTACTTAATAGAGAAGAGGCCCATAACGCTTTATTTAGAGAAGCCTTAAACCGCATTCAAGATACTGGCTCTAATAGAGATTTTGGTGTTACTGAAGATTCTAAACTCTACTTTGACCTATCTACACCCGGTAAACATTTTGATAACCCTAATCCAACCCCACCAAGCTTCAATAATCCAAGACAAATGGGACCAGGACCAGGATCAATGAATTAAAAACACAAGGTTTTAGCCCCATTCCTTAGGGCGACTATGGAATGGGGCTTTATTATTTTATAATTCCGTATTTTATATCATATTTTATATCATATTAGTGTTTTAACTTAACCAAATAAAGTTTCTTACTTGAGCTTCTCTTTCTCTTTGAACTAACTGATGCCTTAATTCCCTTTCTATTTCCTTCTTATTTCTTAATAAAACACAGGCATCCTTTTTAAGTTTCGAGATATTTAGCTCAAGTCTAAAGTTTCTGATACTGATGGTTTTTGTCATCTTTACAACTCCTTTTTAATATTTCTTGACTTATTCATTATTAACAGCATTAAGGCAGTTTAAACCTATTAACTGTCATGATCTTCTTCTATAGTTAAATAAAAAATAAACTAATCTACATTAAAAAAGGACCCTCTGCCCTTTTTCTGTATCAGTATATTCTTAAGATTAGTAATTGTGATATTAAAGTCAAAAAAATACAAAGGCCTGAGAACTGAACTCTGTATTTTTTGATTTTATTTATGTTTTTAAATATATTATTTAAAGGATGTAACATTTGGACTACCCATTAGTTGGTTATTTATTTCTAAATGAAGTTCTGTAATCGTTATAGGATCTTGAATTTCAATATTCGGGTATTTTCTAACTAATTGTGCTTCGATATCAAAGATATCGATATTCTTTTCTTTCATCTGATTAAATAATTCTTCACAATTTTGCTTTACTACTTTTTCAGTAGCTTGCTGAATTTTTTCTGCATTTTCTGAATTAAAAACAAAGGGGACTTGTGTCTCCATAAGGGATGTTTTTAAAGTCATGCTTTTCTTTAAAATAATTTTGTTTCCATCATATTCTATATCAGACTTAGTACTGCTATGGATTGTGTCCACCGCCATAAAAAGTTCTTCATCTCCGGTTATATCTGTTGCCGGAAAAATAATTAATCCTCTGTCTACACGATTAGTTAAAAATCGCCATGCCTGCATCTTTCCCTCTTCTATTTTTCCTACTAACTTATCATTAACAAAGATTGCACCACCATCGACAGTCATTCTGGCATCAACAGGATTTTCTTCTATTGAGAGGTTGGATAAAATATGGGTATGCCCCGCTTGATAACGTTGGTTCAAATATTGATTTAGTCGATCTACCCGAAACATTTTTACTAAAAAGGGGTTTTCCATTAGTTCGTTAAGATATAGACCAATATACTCATTTTGCTTGATGGGAAAGTTGAGTATCGTTGATGGCTCTTCATCAGTTACGATAATATGGGCTCTTAAAATTGTCTCCTGACCTCTTTCCAATATATCTACAATATAATTTAGTCCCTTTTCGGCAACCCTTTCCGTTACGATTACTGCCTTCATTTGGGTATAATCAACTTTAAAAGCAGCTTGTCGATTAAAATCCCTTGCTGCATCAAATAACGTAAGTCCTTCCATTCTAAAAAAAAGTTTATCCCCTTTTTCAGCATTTGTTTGGTTACTTCGAAAAGAATGAAAAGCCTCTGTATAAAGAACATATTTTCCTTCGTCATCTATATCTACCACTGCAGCTGTAACGAAGATAACTCGGTTTATGTCATTATAATCAAAACATCCAGCAAGAAAAAGATTTACTACTATGATTAAAGCTAAAATGATCTTTTTCATCATCATTCACCTTCTTCAAAGATATTATCAGAGATATCCCTTAGATCTGCCCTTAATATGAGATCCTTAAAGTTAAAATTTTTAAAAGTTCCTAAAGGAAATAAATATGGATATCCGCAACTAGTTAGTCCAGCAATGTGGGAGACGAATATACAAAAACCTATAAAAAAACCTGGTAACCCTAAAACTGCACCAAAGATCATAATAATATTTGACCAAATTACAATAGCCCCATAAATTTTAGGTATTAAGAAAAGGGATATTGATGCTAAAGCTACTACTAGAACAGTTATTTCAGAAGCCAATCCTGCCCCTATAGCCGCATCTCCAAGAATTAAAGCCCCTACTATACTCAAAGCTGATCCGATAGGTTGAGGAAGACGTATTCCCGCTTCTCGTAATACTTGAAAAAAGAACATCATTATGAAAATTTCAACAATCATTGGATAGGGAACGCCAGCTCTAGTTACTGCTAGCCTAAATACAAAAACCGTCGGAATCAGTTTAAAATGATGGGTGGCTATTGATAGGTATAACCCAGGTAAAAGCAATGCGATTAACAAACCAACCCATCGAACAATCCTAAAGTAATTCTGAGCATATTTATTTGAATAATAATCATCAGGTGTTGTCATATCTTCAATAAAAAAATGGGGAGCAGTTACAGCAAAGGGGGTATTATCAACTAAGATCACCACTCGCCCCTCTGTTATCAATGTAACAGCAATATCTGGCTTTTCTGTATATCCAATTGTGTCAAAAACAGAGCGTTTTTCCTGTAATCTTTCATCAATATAATTTGAGTCTAATAGATACTCTACTTCTTCGTCCTCTAGCCTTTTGCGGATATAATTTACTAGTTTAGATGGGGCTTCTCCATCTAAATAAACCATTATAACATTAGTATTACTCCCTTTTCCTATGTTTATATTTTCTAGCTTTAATTTTTGATTTCTTAACCGCCTTCTTACTAAGGATATATTATCATTTATATTTTCAGTAAATCCCTCTCTCGGTCCCTTAATAACCGTCTCGGTAGGAGGCTCTTCTATTCCTCTGTTACTATAGCTTTTTGTTTCGCAATATATGATTCTATCATCAAAACTAAATAAAATAACTGTATTTCCGGACAAAACCTGTAGTATAAGTTCTTGTAGATTCATTACATATTCCGAAATTGCTATATTTAGAATTTTTTCTTTTATATAGTCTAAGTCTTCACCCTTTATTTCTCGTTTAATTAGGGGTTTAATAATGTTTTCACTTATCTGTTGAATATCACTCATAGTATCGATAAAAATAACTGTTGCTTCCCCTTGATCCGTTTCAATTGTACGAAAGGTAATATCAAATATATTTTCCAAGGATTTTTTTATTTCCTTTAAATTATCTTCATATTTTTTATGTAGTAGACTTCTCTTACCCATAATGATCACCCCAATATTATTGTTAGTTGCCCCATTGAATAATATTCTATCTGGTGGCAATAATAGAAGATAATTCTCTAGGTAATTTATACAATTTTTAACAGGAGTAGGTAAATAAATGGATAAGTTTAATTCAATGCATTTAGCATTTTTAATTGCAGGTACAACAATTGTTTCTTTGAAGACCTATCCTAAGATCTACACTCAAAATGGTCTTAGGGATAGTTGGATTGCTATGATTATCGCTTCAATTTTGATTTTACTATTTATGATTTATGTTATTAATACTTGCAGAAGGAGTAATACCTATAACTTATTAGAAATCTATCAAGGGGCTCTAGGAAAAACATTGGGCAATATCATGTTAGGATTCTTTTGTTTTACCCTATATATAACCTTAATAGAAAGTGCTGCAGTTCAGTCAAGTTCTATGCATACTAATATGCTCCTTGGCACCCCCATCTGGTTTTTTATTCTCCTTTTTGTTGGTCCAGCTATTTATACCATTGTGCAAGATAAGGTGGCAATTATAACGGTTACTTTAGTAGGGATTGCCCTCATTACTGTAGCTGGAATTAACTTGGCCTCCTTGTCCCACACCTATAAAAGATGGGAATTACTATTTCCAATCTTTTCTCGAGGCATCAGTAGAGGGTTTATTATGTCGATTCTGCAAATTTTAGGCCTTTATGGGTGTGTTGCCATTACTTTTCCTTATTTAATTGATGTAAAAACCCAAAATAAACTACTTCGACATACAATGTTTGGCATTCTATATGTTATTCAAATGCAAATTGTATCAATAACCGGAGTAATTGCAACCTTTGATATAGGCAGAATTAATCAAATGCCTTATCCAAAGCTTTTACAAACCCAATTAGTAAGTCATTTTCGCTTTTTAGAAGCTGGTGAATTATTTGTAATGCTTCAAATTGTTGGTGGTTGGTATTTAAAATATGTTATTACCTTCTATGCACTAGTTAAACTACTTAAGGCATTTCGTATTAAATTTAAATATCAAATTTATATCATTAGCTTATTGGTTGCAGTACCCGCCTTCTTGGTAGCCAGAAATATCGTAATATTATTTCAATTTTTAAATATTTATGCTTATATTGCCCTTGTAAACTTTATAATTGTTCCGACTCTAGTTTTTCTACTCTACTCGGTCAAACAAAAAAGGCTAATAAAAGGCACCTAAAGTAGTTATCAAATCTTAAACTACTATATAATTTACGATCATTTGCTACACATAAAAAGACCAACATCTACATATAAAACCTTCTTAGTCTAAGGTTTTTTTGTAGATATTGGTCTTTTTTTACTTAAAGGTATCTAGTTGTATGTCTGCAATCCAGAAAATAGCTTGATCTGTGCTAAACTCTAAAATAATTTCATTTAATTGATGATCATTTAATGTCACATTTAACATCTCCCACATTTGGGGTATTTTCACTAAATGAGTTATATCTTTTTCATAGTTAAGTTGGTCTCTATTGTATCCTTTTATATTAATATCAATTTTATCAATTGTACTTCCTTTAACCCAAAGGGTTAAGGTATCATAAATGCTTTGATCTGTTTCATCAGTACTAATAGATAATTTAGGATTTTCATTGTTTACCTTTTCTACCTTTAAGGAAAAATCATGATTTCGAAGAATGACATTATCTCGGTTAATGCCATCTGAGTAAGTATATGTAAGGGACTTTGAACTTTCTGAATATTGAATCTCCACTAGATCTTCTTCATCAGGTTCTCCGACTATAATCTTTTCACTATATTTTTCACTCCACTGATTATAAGCATCTTTAACTTTAATGCTGACAACATATTCTCCCTCTTCAGTAAAACTTAAAATGGGATTATGACTATTAGAGGTACTAATAAGTTCCCCATCCTTTATAATTTCCCATAAGTATTCTTCTACAAAATTATCTTCACCAGCTACTATACTTTCATCAATAAACTCCCATTGATCCTTATCACGTATAGTGGTAAAATATGCTCTTGGTGCCGTTAGTTTCTGTTCTACCTCGCCTTTTCCTCTTAGAAAAGTACCTAGAGAAAAATCAGACATAAAACCATAGACCCCAAGCCCTAGCAATAGCAGGAGAGAAACTGCCATAAGGGTCTTCTTGGGAAGCGTATTCCTTTTTTCTTTTGTAGATCTTCTACTTGCCGCTTCGTAATCGGGTTTACCTGAGGCTTCGTTTGAATCTTCATTTGAATCTTGGTAGATCCTTTCATGAGTTATTTCATTGATGGTTTCCTTTACTGTGTCAGCACTTTCTTCATCTGTAGTAGCTCTAGATAATATTTTTGATAGCCAACCTTTACTTTCATTAGCGTTATGGTGGGTATTATCATTTTCATCAGGATCAATACTTTCCATGCACAAATGGTAAATATAAAGCTTTCTATATTCATCTAAAATCTGTTTCAAATTATGAAATTTATTATTATTCTTTAACCCTTCAATGAATTGTTGTACTTCTAGTAAAAGATATTCTTCTCTTTTTAAATTTCTGTATTCAAAATAAATAATTTTTTCTAATACATGGCTTACTTTAATACAAAGTTCATTAAAATTTATATCATTTTCACCCTCATTAATTAAAAGTAGTTCATCAAAAACAAGGGTATCATCCACCATCACCAATTGGCCTTCATCAATTAATATATTTTTAGTGGCATTCTTTAAGTGATCATAACTTGCAATCCCTTTAAGATATTGTAGCGCCATACTCATTCTATTTTTAATTGGGATATAATTTTCTTCTAGATAGAGAAGTAAAGGCTGTGTGTCATCCATTACTTTCGTTATAATAACCAATTCTTCTTCTAATGCTTCTACATAAACCAAGTTATTTAATGTTCCTTCTAGGGGTTCATTCTTCAAGACATCAATGACACTTTGATTTTTTATATGATTAACCACTACTGGTATTCCTGCCGTAAGTTCGACACCAATATAGACAGCCTGATGCTCTGTCTCCTTAAAAGTTTCTATTATTCGATAATGTGACGTATAATTATATTCCATATTTTACCATCCTCAGTTTATGATGTTTTTATCTTATATTGATAGTAATGTTTATTTCTCAAATGATAAATGGGTATTTTGTCTCATATTTATTAACTCCATCAATTATCTCTTATCTTATTGATCTCACCAAACCATTTTCATCTACTATAATTGTTGGAGACAATCTTTGTAGTCTTCCAAATACCCGTTTACGATCTTCTTCCTCTTTTAAATGTTTTAGTAAACCAAATTTAATTTCTCCTGGCCATGCCTTAACCGATTCAATATTATTTTTAGATAGATGAAGCTCTAATGCAATAAAATCGTTTGCTATGGCTTGCCTACTGGTGGAAAAAACAAAATTTCCTAAGGAAAAGGCGGTTAATTGATTGCCTTCCCACCTTATTTCTTGTATCACATGGGGGTGGGTACCGATCACAGCCCTTACTCCCGCTTCTAATAATTTTTCATTTAAGCTGGTTTGTTCTTCATTAGGAATCTCTGCTAATTCTTCTCCCCAATGGATCGACACAATTACATGGTCCACCTTATCTACCCATTTACCGATATAGCTAATTAAAGGTTCATAACTATAGGCTGTAGCCATACCACTTTTATGGGCTTCTGCCCTCCATTCGGGGACTGGAATAACCCTAGAGGCTGCTAAAAATGCAAATGAAACACCATTAATCTCTTCTATATGGGGTCTAAAGGCCATTTCCATATTCTGACCTACCCCAATATATTTAAAGTTCATCCTATCTAATTCTTTCATTGTTTCATCTAAAGGGGCATCCATACCATGGTTGTTGGCAAGACTAAAAAGTAATTTTTCATTAATTGGATCAAATAAGGCAAATCGATCTGGATTAGTTTGAAAGGCATAGGTTTTTTCCATAAGTTCGCCACTTGTCCCTACTGCTGTTTCTAAGTTAGCTACTACAAAATCTGCCCCTTCTAAGATTGGCATAAATTCTGTTAAAGGATAATGGTCTCCCTTTTCAATCATTACCTTAGCAACATTACCATCCATCATAGTATCACCAACAAAAATAATACGGGCTAAATTTTTTTCATTCTTTTTTTCATTATCATTTTCTTCATCTTGTGTATCTTGTCTATCATGCTCATCTTTCTCATTCTGATTTTCATCTTCTATCACAATTGTATCATTGTTATGATCATCATTTAAATAATCATCTTTACTATTACAGCCACTGAATAAACCCACCATTACCATAACAATCATTAATATAAATCGTATCTTTTTCATTTTATTCACCCTTACTAATGTCTTTTCTCTATTATGTGGTAATTATCCTACTTCTATGGATGGGATCTTCTGTAATATATTGTCATAATCATTATATCAAGTTAAATAAAATGTTGCAATAAGCTAATATTTATGAAAAAATTCTACTTACGATTATTCCATAAGTAGAATTTTTAAAACAACTGTTCTAACTACCTTATACTATGGCCTATTGCTAATATATCGATTTAGATAGCCAATTGATCCTATTATAAGATTTTAGGCTTCTCTGTCATTTTCGTTAATAGTGGTTAGGACTGACTAGGTGGAAGGTGTAGATCAATAAATTGAAATTTATTGACATCAAAAAGCCCCATATCCGTTAGCTTTATTTCTGGAATAACAGGTAAAGCTAAAAAGGACAATGTCATAAAAGGGTCTATCTCAGGGTTTACCTCTAACTGATGGTAAGCAATATCTAACATTTCTTTTAACTGGGTATTCACTTCTTCCATTGAAGCATTAGAAATTAGTCCTGCAATCGGTAAACTTAAGGTCTTTAGTACCTGCCCTTTAGAGACGATGGTTATTCCTCCACCAACCCGCTCTACCTCTTTTATTGCCATCAACATATCAGCGTCATTATCTCCAATGACAATTAAATTGTGAGAATCGTGGGCGATGGTAGAAGCTAAGGCTCCCTCTTTTAGTTTGAAGTTCTCTACTAAACCTAATCCGATGTTTCCCTTCCCATGATGCCTTTCAACAACTGCTAGTTTTAATATATCTAAGCTCTTATGAAACTCAAACTGCCCCTCCTTAACCTCTACTTTTCTAATCACCTTTTCGGTAACTAAGCTATGGGCATTTAACTTGATAACATTAACAATATCAGAGGAAACATTTAACTGTAGGTCTATTTTATTAACAGGTTTCATGTTTACTGTATTAATCACTTTGCTTGCATCGGAATGAGGCACATTAAATAGGGGCTGTTTTTCTTCTGCAACTAATTGACCTTTTTTAAATACCTTAAGTACATTAAATTCCTTTAAATCTTCTAAAACAACAAGATCTGCATCGTAGCCTACCCCAATCGCCCCAACATGTTTTAATCCATAGCATTCGGCGGCATTGATACTGGCCATTTGAATGGCTGAAATAGGGTCTATTCCCGCCTTTACTGCTAGTCTAAGATTATTATCGATGTGGCCTCCTATTAAAATATCCTCTGGGTGTTTATCATCTGTACAGAATAAACACCTTCTCATATTTTCCTTAGTTACTGCCCTTACTAAAGTCTCTAGGTTTCTAGCAGCTGAACCTTCTCTAATCTGAATATACATTCCTGCCCGAAGTCGATTAATCATTTCCTCAACTGTAGAACATTCATGTTCAGTCCTCACTCCTGCTGCTACATAGGCATTTAAGTCATTTCCTTCTATAGAAGGTCCATGCCCATCTATAATCTTGCTCTCGGCAACGACGATTTTATTTATTATTTTCTCATCCCCTGCAATAACACTTGGGTAATCCATTAATTCACCTAATCCTAAAACCCGTTCATGATTTATCAACTTTGCCAGCTCTTCAGAATTTAAAATGGCCCCTGCATTTTCGAAGGAGGTAGAAGGTACACAGGAGGGAAGCATTACATATACATTTAAGGGAAGTCCTTTACTGCCTTCTAAAATATATTCTATCCCCTCTAACCCACATACATTAGCAATTTCATGGGGATCGGCTATGATGGTTGTTGTTCCCCTTGGGACAATTGCCCTCGCAAACTGAGGGGGAGTTACCATTGAAGATTCGATATGAACATGACCGTCTATAAATCCGGGAGCAACATATCGCCCTTCTAAGTCAACTTCATCAGTTCCGTTATAGTTTCCGATGCCAACTATTTTACCATTATGAATAGCGATATCCCCCTCCACAATTTCGTGGGAGAATACATTGACTATTTTACCATTTTTTAATACCAACTGAGGCTTTATTCTTCCAGCGGCTAAATCAATCCGTTCTTTGATCCGTTCTTTGATCCGTTCTTTGATCCCTTCCTTCAATTCTATCTCCTCCAATATTTTTTATTATCGATCTACCCAATGTAGCGTCTCATCTAATCATACTTTACACTACATTTAGATGATATTTGTTCTATATAATTTGTTCTATATAATTTGTTCTATATAATTTGTTCTATATAATTTTCCCTATTAAAATCTTCTATACTTAACCTATAAATACCTTCATTCTTCTGCCTTATTTATTGCCTTCAAAAGTTTCTCTGGTGTTACTGGTATTTCTGTCATCCGAACCCCTACTGCATCATAAATGGCATTTAGTATTGCAGGGGCTACACCAATCATTACAGGTTCTCCTATTCCCTTTGCCCCATAGGGAGCAGTTTCTTCTGGCGATTCAATAATAATTTTTTCTAGTTCTGGTATATCTAGAGCTGTTGGTATTAAGTAATTAGAAAACCGTCGATTCTTCATTTCTCCTTTTTGCAGCCCTAGGTCTTCAAAAATCGTATACCCCACTCCCATAGCAAAGCCACCATCTATTTGTCCCTCTACTAATTTAGGATTTATGGCTCTTCCAACATCTTGTGCACATACGGCTTTTGTAATCTCTACTAAACCTGTCTCTGTATCTACTTCTACTTCCACACCATAGACAGAAAAGGTATAGGGCCAATAGGGAGCCCCTTGACCTGTTTCTTCATCCATTTTTGTTGTTAGAGCTGTAAAGCTACCCTCTACCCGAAGAGTCTTTCTCTTGTTTTGTTTTGAGAATGTATCAGCAATCTCTTTAAAAGTTACTGCCAAACTAGGGAAAGAGTTTAAATAAACCTTCCCATCCGCCATCTTTAGTCCCACCTTACTATTGATTTTAAGGTGTTCAACTGCTAATCTATAAATTTCTTCCCTTAAATTTTCACTAGCTATTTTAATGGCATTGCCAGTATTATAGGTTTGACGGCTAGCAGCTGCTGTACCAGCATCTGGAGTCGTAGCGGTATCTTCACATACAAATAGGATCTGCTGTAGAGGTATTCCTAAAACTTCTGCAGCGATTTGACTTAAGATGGTTTTAGCCCCCTGACCAACTTCAGTAGCGCCTACATAAATAGCCACTTTTCCATCGGGTAAAAGCTCAGCAATAGCGTTAGAAACATCTGGAAATCCGTTACCATAACCTGTTCCGTAAAAAATACTACCTATTCCTTTTCCTCTTTTTTTCATATTCCTACACCTGCTTCCATTGCCAATTCTTCCATCTTTTCCTCATAATGATTTTTTATACCTAAGCTATTTTCAACTGCTTCAATACATTCCTTTAGAGGCACACTATCACTAAGTACCTGACCTGTTGCAGTTGTAGAACCTAATGTAAAGCCATTTATTAGACGAATGGTAATTGGGTCTATATCAAGCTCTTCTGCAATCATATCCATTTGTTGTTCATGGGCGATAGGAACCTGAGTAGCTCCAAACCCCCTCATTGCCCCAGCAAAGGGATTATTTGTATAGACAGCATAACTATCAACTTTAACATTTGGGATTTCATATGGACCTGTTGCATGTACCCCGGCTTTTCTCATAACATTAATAGCCCACGATGCATAGGCTCCTGTATCCCCTACTAATTCTGCCTCCATCGCCAATAGCTTTCCATTAGCATCGGCTCCTGTTTTATAGGTCATAACCATTGGATGTCTTTTACTGTGGGCTAAAAAGGATTCTTCCCTTGAGTAAACGGTTTTGATGGGTCTTCCTAATACTTTAGTTGCCAAAGCTAAATGAACTTGCATTGTGATATCTTCCCTACCTCCAAAGGCTCCACCTACAGCTGGGTTAATAATTCTCACTTTTTCCTGGGAAATATGAAGGGCTTCAGCCACCTCCAGTTGATCGAAGTGGGGATATTGGGTTGCAGCACAAACCACAACCGTATCCCCATCCATGTAGGCCAACCCCGCCTCTGGTTGTAAAAAACCATGGTCTACCATGCCGCATTTATACTGTTTTTCAATAATAACAGCACATTTTTTAAAAGCTTCCTCTATATTTCCCCGACGTAACTTATAGTGAAATATAATATTACTTTTATGGTTTTCATGTACCAAGGGAGCATCTTTCATCATTGCTTCTACAGGATCGAAAATTGCTGGTATTTCATTATATTCTACCTTTATTGTTTTTAAGGCCTTCTCTGCAATTTTATTACTTATGGCAACTACAAAGGCAAGGGGATCTCCTATTCTTCTAACTTTTTTACTACAAAAAACTTCATGATCTTTTAAAACAACCCCATGATGATTATCTGGCACATCCCTATAGGTAAAAACCTTAATAACCCCTTCCATTTTCTCTGCATCTTGGGTGTCTAAATTAACATGGGCATGGGCTTTGGTAGACCTTAAGGTTTTTCCCCATAACATATCCTTCATATAAAAATCTTCTGGATAAGTTGCCTCTCCGATAACTTTAGCCATGGCATCTACCCTGACTTCACTATGACCGACCGTTTTAAATTTCATTATCCTCTGCCTCCTTTACCAGATAATAAGCCGCTTTTTCTATTGCATCTACGATCTTGTTATACCCAGTGCAGCGACATAGGTTGCCAGAAATTCCTTCCCTAATTTCTTCCCTTGAAGGGGTATTATTTTCATCCAAAAGAGCCTTTGCCGATAGTACCATTCCAGGAATACAAAATCCACATTGTACTGCCCCTTCTTCTAGGAAGGCTTTTTGAATAGGATGAAGTTTGTCATTGCCTTTGCCCTTTACCCCTTCTATGGTTAAAATCTCTTTACCATTTGCTTGAAAGGCTAAAACCATACAAGAATTTACTGTAACTCCCCCCATAATTACGGTACAGGCTCCACATTCTCCTTCACCACATCCCTCTTTAGTGCCAGTTAACCCCACAACATCTCTGATCAAATCAATTAATCTCATGTTTTCATCTATTTCTAAACTATATTCCGAACCATTTATCTTAAGATTTATTTTCTTCATCTTTAGACCCCTCCTTTTTTTGCCAGGTGGGTTGCTTTTCCTAGCCCATCTTTAAAAATCCCCTTAATTGCTTCACTTTTATAGTCAGAACCATGGCGACCGGCTAATCTTTTAAGGATGATATTGCTATAGAGGTTTGCCCCTGCTTCAATTAATTCGTCTGTTACTTGTTTATTCCTCATAAAATCTTCTACTTCTTTTTCTCTTATGGCAAACTTTCCACAAGAACCTGTGGCAATTCTAATTTCATTAAAACATCCATCCTTCATTTCTAAAAATACAGCAACGGATATTCTAGAAATGGCAAGGGCTTTTCGAAGGCCTAACTTAGTAAAACCTAACCCTTGGTTTTCTTTGATATTTTCAAACTCAATATAGGACAATAGTTCATTATTCTTTAAATCTACCTTCCCCTTATCTATAAAGAAAGTTTCTAGTGGGACTTTTCTTTCTGTCATTTTATTAGCAATTACCAGTTGACTATTAAGGGCCAGTAAAGGAGGCACAATATCAGCCGCTGGTGATCCATTACAGATGTTTCCCCCTATCGTAGCTGCATTTCTAATTTGGGGTGATCCAACTTGACTGGCAGCTTCTATTAGTCCCCAAAGGTTTTTTGGAATAACTTGACTTTTCATAAGACTAGTAAAAGTGGTGGCAGAACCAATTAGTATACGACCTTCTATTTGTTTAATTTCCTTTATTTCATTTAAATTACTAATATCAATTAATACCTCTGGATTAACCCGTCCCTGATGCAGTTGTATAATAATATCCGTTCCACCTGCAATAATTTTACTGTTGTCTTGATATTGGTCTAATAAAGACAATACAGCTTCTACTTCAGTTTCTTGGAAGGTCTTATTAATCTCCAATTTGAATCCTCCTTTTAGCTAAAATCCCTTACTATTTGATAAAATACCAGCCTGTATAAAAGCCCTAAACGCTTTGTTATAGATGGCTTCTAACAGGCTTTAATTTTACTTTTTGATCCCACTTAAAATAATTTGTTGTTGTAATATTCTATTAGCTTCCGTCATAATTTCTTTCTCATTTAAGGTTTGTAACTCTCTGTTTACCATTAATATTTTTCCGTCTACAATTGTCGTCTCTACATCACTGGCTGAAGCTGAATAGACCAATTGAGAAATAATATCTGCCTCATAATTTGGCCCTATATGCAATTTATTCAAGTCCATAATTACAACATCAGCTAACTTACCTTTTTCTAAACTACCCAATTGATTTTCCATTCTCATGGCCTTTGCTCCCCCAAGGGTGGCCATTTCAAAAACCTGATGGGCTGGCATCACGGTAGGACTTAAGAGTCTAGCCTTCTGAATTAAGGCTGCACTTCTCATTTCTTGAAATATATCTAAGTTATTATTACAGGGAGCACCATCGGCTGCTAAGGACACATTTGCACCCATTTTTAATAGCTCTGGTATTTTTGCAATTCCTGAGGCAAGTTTTAGATTTGAATTAGGACAGTGGGCTATTTTGGTCCCTGTGTCGGCCAATATTTTCATTTCTTCATCATCTAACCAAATACAGTGGGCTAACACTAATTTTTCACCTGTTAGGCCTAAATGGTGGAGATAATTTATATTTCTCATTCCCCGATCTTGTTGAACTAATTCAATTTCACCTCTATTTTCTGAAGCATGGGTGTGAATCATCACATCGTATTCAATTGCTAGATCCCTCACCTTTATTAATAACGCTTCAGAACAGGATACAACAAACCTAGGTGTGAAGGCATATTGTAGACGACCATTCCCTTTTCCGTGCCATTTTTTTAGTAGTTTTATACTCTCATCAATAGAATCTTCAGTTTTTTCCATTAAACTTGCTGGTAGACCACTTCCATAATCCATCATACATTTGCCAGATATGGCCCTTATACCACTTTCTATAATTGCTTCAAAGGCTGCTTCTGTATGGCTAACCGTTTCCATATCTATGATAGAGGTTGTTCCTCCCTTAATTAATTCAGCGATTCCTAACTTTGCAGAAATATAATTAGATTCTGCCGTATGGGAACCTTCTAAAGGCCATACCCTTTCCTTTAACCAATCTAATAATTCTAAATCATCAGCCTGCCCCCTATACAGTGTTTGGGTTAGATGGATATGGGTCTGAATTAACCCTGGAATAACTACTTTTCCTTCTGCATCGATAATGATGGCTTCTTCTATTTCTATTTTTCTAGCAACTTCTTTTATCAAATTTCCTTCGATTAAAAGATCCCCTTTAAAAATTTCCCGTTCTTTGTTCATTGTTACAATCGTTCCATTTTTGATTAATATCTTACTCATAATGGTCTCCCCCTTAAATGAATAATATAAACACCTATCAAAGATATTTATTATAGATCCTTCATAGCTATTCATATTTTATAAAGCTCCCACCCAAAGATGGGAGCTTTATAGAAATTACATCACAACTAAAGCAATTCCAAAGATAATGGTCAAGACATACATAATAGGAGATACAGCTTTTCCTTTACCTGTTATTAACTTTAAGAAGGTATAAGACATAATACCAAATACAATCCCTTCAGCTATACTAAAGGTGAAAGGCATCAAGACTATTGTTAAGAAGGCAGGAATGGCTTCTGTATAGTCTTCTAAATTGATCTTAGCAATTGGAGAAAGCATGAATAACCCCACTAAGATCAGTACTGGTGCTGTTGCTGCCGATGGTACGATTAAGAAGATTGGGGAGAATAATAATGCGATTAAGAAAAGTGACCCTGTAGTAAAGGCAGTTAAACCAGTTCTTCCACCTTCTGCTACACCAGATGCACTTTCAACATAAGTTGTAACAGTACTTGTTCCTAGACAGGCTCCTACAGTTGTACCAATGGCGTCGGCAAATAAAGCTTGCTTTGCCTTTGGAAGTTTTCCGTCTTTATCTAACATATCTGCTTTAGTAGCTACCCCTACTAATGTTCCTAAAGTATCAAATAAGTCTACAAATAGGAAGGTAAATACAACTACTACCATATCAAGGGATAAGATATTTGAAAACTCAAACTGCATAAAGATAGGTGATAAGGATGGAGGAGCACTTAGTAGCTTTTCAGGTAATGGCGTTACTCCAAATGGAATCCCAATTACAGTTGTAAGCATCATTCCAATTAGTAGAGCTCCTTTAACTTTTTTAGCTAACAATACCCCAACGATAATAATTCCTACTAGTGCTACAAGTACTGCTGGGTCAGTTATAGAGCCTAAGGTTACTAAGGTAGCTCCATCACCTACTACAATACCTGCATTTTTAAAACCTATTAGAGCAATAAATAGACCGATCCCCACACTTACCGCATGTTTAATATTCATAGGTATACAATTAATAATAGCTTCTCTTACATTAAACATCGTTAAAAGCAGGAAAATAACCCCTTCAATTAAAATAGCTGTAAGGGCAAACTGCCATGAATAACCTAAGTTAATTACAACATAGTAGGCGAAAAAAGCATTTAAGCCCATCCCTGGCGCTAGGGCAAAGGGATAGTTGGCTAAGAAGGCCATTACTAAAGTAGCAATAGCAGCCGATAAAGCAGTAGCTGTAAATAATGCATTAATATCCATACCTGTTTCACTTAAAATAAGTGGGTTGATTACTAAAATATACGCCATGGTCATAAAAGTTGTAATGCCTGCAATTACCTCTGTTTTAACATTAGTTTTATGCTCCTTTAACTTAAAGGCTTTTTCAAAAAAACTACTTTCAGATGCTTGCATCTTAGAACTCATTAAAATTTCCCCCTTCGGTTTAGGCATTTCAAAACACACTTTTGACTATAGGCAAAAACCTACCCCATGGTGTCTGAAAACTAAATTCTCCCCTCCTTTATTTTTAATCCATTCCTTCACCTAGTAACTGTAACTCATTGTAACTTCTAATATTAGTCTATTACTGGTGAAAGAATCTTAAAATTATTTACATCAATAAGCCCTTGGTCAGTAATTTTCCACTTTGGACTTGTAGATAAGGCTAAGAAAGATAGATGCATAAATGGAGCGTGGACGCTACAACCTAATTGCTCCTTAGCTACCCTTTCCAACTGGGCTATTTTTTTACTTACTTCTGGTCCTGTTAGTTCGTCTGTAATTAATCCTCCTACTGGTAGTCTTAATTCTTCAATAACTGAACCTCTGTTGGTTAGGGCAATTCCTCCCCCCATCTTTATTACATGGTTAATTGCAGCAGTTAAATCCTTCAAATTTGTTCCAACAGCAATAATATTATGGGTGTCATGGGCAACACTCTCGGCAAAGGCTCCTTGCTTTAAACCAAAGCCCTTAACAAAGGCTTTACCAATGCTACCATTTCTTCCATATCGCTCTAGGCAAACAATTTCCAATACATCTTGGCTAGGGTCCGACATCACAATTCCCTGTTGTACCCTTAGACTTTCCTCTAAACTACCAGAAAGATTTTGATCTGGGATCAGTTCAATACATCTAACCCTTGCTTGACTACCTGTTGCTGTAATTTGTAAGTCTTTTTCTTGTATCGGAGGACATTTCACCGACTGTTTAACATTTTCGGGGTAAGTATATTTAGGTAAATCAATAAGTAAATTACCTTGGGAAGCCACTAATTGTCCCTTTAAAAATACTGCCTCCACTGTCATGTCTTTTAAATCACTAATGACTGCTATATCTGCCATTTTTCCTGGTGCTAAAACACCTCGATCTTCTAAGCCAAAATAAGTGGCAGGATTAATGGTTACCATCTGAATTGCCTCTACAGGGTTTACCCCTTCAGCAATGGTTCTTTTTACAATTTCATTCATATGACCCAATTTCTCTAAATCTTCTGCCACCATATCATCAGTAGCTAAGATACATCTTCTGGAGTCAAGACCTTCTTCTGTCACAGCCCGAATACATTCTGCCATATTTCTTTGGGTTGAACCTTCCCTCATGAAAACGTATACACCCTGTCTAAGCTTTTCTACGCACTCTTCCTTTGTAGTAGTTTCGTGACAAGAACATTTTCCACCAGTGGCAATAATATGGGCAGCAAGCTCACTACCAAATAATTCTGGTGCATTACCATCTACTATCTTACCAATACTTTTAGCATAGATGGTAGAGGCAACTAAATCAGTAATTACTTCTGGGGTATTTCGATAGACATGTTTAGCGTTACTAAAGCCCTGTAGCTCTCCAATTCCAATTACATTAGGATAATTTAAGATTTCCTTCATATCCTTAGATGTTATATCATATCCTGCCGTTTCTAGACCGGGACAATCGGGAGTTAAAGCAGGTACAACAAGATGAACATGGTTAGGTACAACACTTGCCTCTTCTGCCATGGCTTTTATCCCTATAGGGCCTAAAGCATTGCCTATTTCATGGGGATCAGCCACAAGGGTAGTTGTCCCCGATGGAATAGAAAGTCTTGAGAATTCAGTAATTGTCAACATACTACTTTCAAAGTGCATATGGGAATCTATAAAACCTGGGGCTAAAAACTTTCCTTGTAGATCCACAACAATTGTTTCTGGCCCTATTAAACCAGTCGCATCACCAACTACTAAAATATACTTTCCCTTTATAGCAATATCAGCTTGATAAATTTCTCTAGTAATTACATTAATTACATTTCCACGATAAAGGACTAAATCTGCCCAATGTTTATCAGACATTAAGACATCAATTAATCCCCTATATTCTATTGCTTGTTTTACTCCTTGGGCATCTAACAAAGGAAATCCCCTCCTCTCTCCTTTACTTATCTTCCATTAAGTCTTTATAAACATCGATGTTATCTACAATTCCTATAATAGCAGCATCAATAGGTGATTGAAGCTTTTCAGCTGCATGCCGAGCGGCTGTTCCTGTAGCAAATATTACAGTTTCACCAATCCCCGCCCCTACTGTATCTACAGCAATAAGGGGTTGGCCTATGGGCTTTTCCTCCATACTTAAGGGTTGGGTAATCATTAATTTATTCCCTGTTAACCTTTCATCTTTTCTTGTTGCTACTATTGTTCCAACGACTCTACCTAATTGCATAAACCTCTCCCCCTTATTTTGGAGCTTTTATCTTAATTAGCTTAATTCCTCTGGCTTTTGCTGCATCATGGGCCAATGATGTGATAATAGCATTTTCTTCTACTTGAATTTCCTTTTCACCAATTGGATAATTTAATATGTCTCTTTCAGTAATAACAACCCTCTGAGACTTATTCTTATCACCCCATTGAAATGAGTCCAATCTTACAATAGAATCTATGGAATCCATAGATTCTACTGATATTTCTTTAGGATTTATCTTTCCTTTAAGAATCTCCAACAGATAATGGTTGTTATCAATTCTTTTGACTCCCATATCTGTTAATCTAGTTATATGGCCTCTAATAACCTCTTTTAAGGCAGAAGAAGTAGTTTCCTTCCCTTTGTATAGAAATAGCCCATCTAGGTTCATCCATAGCGGTATCCCCCTCCATAAGCCTTCCCATAAAAGCCTTGGAACCAACTGATCTTGAATTCCTAAGGCCAGCTTAAAGGCGGTATTTTGTGTTGGAACTGGAACCACTATAGAATCTATTCCTTTAAGGATCTCCTCTGGATAAAAGTTTTTTGTCTCTTCAAATACTCTTTTAGGTTGAAGCTGCTGTACAATTATCCCTACATCTAATAGAGCTTCTGCAGCCTCTGTAAAGACCAGATCGTATCTAAATCCATAGGATCTACCAGCTATTAACGTCTTTATTCCTGTTTCTACCTCATGGTTGTTCCCCGTAAAAATGACTAGAATATTTTTACTCATTCCGCCAGAGGTATCGTTGGATACGGAAGCAGTTCTATTGGAAAGCTGCTTCATAATTTCCCTTGTTCGGTTATATTGATTCATGTCTTCACCTACTCAGGATTATTTTATTCTCCCTTTAACAGAACTCTTTCAACTTCTGAATGGGGTCTTGGGATTACATGAACAGAGTGAAGCTCTCCAACTGCTCTAGCTGCTTCTGCCCCTGCATCAGTAGCTGCTTTAACTGCTCCTACGTCTCCTCTAACCATAACAGTTACAAGCCCATATCCAATTTTTTCATATCCGACTAAAGTAACGTTGGCTGCCTTTACCATTGCATCGGCTGCTTCAACTGCACCTACTAAACCTTTTGTTTCTACCATTCCTAATGCTTGACTCATACTTATTTCCTCCCTTTTTTGTAATAACCATTGGTTATTTTAGAATGTTTTTCTGCTTTTCTTGGTCTATTTAGTTGAGAAAATTGCATAAAATTTAAAATTTATTAATACAAAATGAAAACTTCACTGCTTAGTGTTCAATGAGTAATCTATTATAATATCAAAGAAATTACCCATTTCACAATGCGGGACTCTGCTTTCATATTTGCATAAATCGTATATAAATTCATTTGTTATGGTATGATGTAATTTCCTAAGTTGACTTATTTTCATTTACTTATTTTCATTTACTTACTTTCTTTTACTTACTTTCTTTTACTTTTTTACTTCCAATAGCCTTATTACTGACTTGACTGGTATTAGATTTCTTTTTCTTATCTTGTAGATTTTTCTTAAACATTTCAACTAGCTTATCTACTTCATCATGGGGTCTTGGGATCACATGATGGGATAACACAGTACCTATTTTACTTGCAGCCATTACTCCTGCTTCTACACTGGCCTTTACAGCTGCCACCTCTCCAACGATATGAATTGTTACCGTAATGGCTTTACCAGCACCAATAACCTTATCATATCCTACTAAGGTTACGTCTGCCGCCTTTGCCGCTGCATCTAAGGCTGTAATAGCTGTTGTTAAACCAACTGCTTCAATTAATCCTAATGCTGCCACAAGCTCACCTCCCAATATATTAGCTTACTGTTTACTTATTAAATCCTTTTTTTCCTATGGAATTTAGTGATACCGTGGGTACATAGGAACTCAAATCCATATATTTAGTCGTAGCAGTAACTTTGCCATCCTCTGCAACTGTCTTTCCACTTACCTTCTTTTCATCTTCTTTTTGATACTGTTTTGCCAATTCATCTAGGGTCATGGTTTTTGATGTATCTCGATCCCACTGATTTACGGCTTTAATGGAAGCGTCAGATTGCGGGCTAGATAAAGTGTAATTTTTATTAGTAGATATTTTTTTTTGATTAGTTGATATATTCCGATAATTAACGCCATTATTTTTATAAATTATGTTAATTAACAACTCTTCCTCTTTTTTATTTAGATTATTGGAGGTAGCGTTTTCATATTTCTGCGTTTTTTTATTTTCCTCTTTATGATAAGGGGACTGCTTCACCATATTGTCCATCACTTTTCTAGTTAGTGGATTCGCCATTTTCCTCACCGCCATCTATTTCTTCTTCTAATAACTTATCAACCTCATCATGGGGCCTTGCAATTACATTAGTAGAGATAATTTCTCCTAAGTGTTGGGCAACTGCTATGCCATTGTCTACAGCTGCTTTAACTGCTGCTACTTCCCCAGCGACGATTACTGCAATAATTCCTGAGCCAACATAGTTAAAGTCCATAATTTTAACATCGGCTGATTTCACCATCGTATCGGCTGCTTGAACAGCTGCTACAAGACTTCTGGTTTCAATGAATCCTAAGGCCTGTTTCATCTTGATAACCACCTTTTACTATTTTTTCATCCCTGGAAAATATTTGTTTATGTCAATCTGTTCATATCCTGGAATAATTGCCCGCTCAAATTGTTTCCTCATTTCGCCTAAAGGCTTTGTGGCATCTATTCCTAATTTATCGGTTACACCCCTCATTAAATGGGAGGGCTCTAAACCTGAGCCTAATCCATCGGGGATGATTACTAGGTCCTTCGATGCTTGGACCCTAGATGCGATAGCCCATTCTATATCATCGTGGCTATAAATATCTACATCTTCATCTACAATCACAACATGTTTAACATCTTTACTACTGGCTAAGGCTCCAATGATGGCTGTTTTCCCATCTCCATCCTTTTGCTTTTCAATAGAGGCAATGGCGTGGAATCGACATCCCCCCGACACAGTCACATTAACATCCTTTACCTTAACTAATTTCTGAAGAGTTGTAAAAAGTTCTACCTCCCTGATTAGTCCATTGGATAGATGTTCTTCTCTACAAGGAAAAGCAGTTTGAAAAATTGGATTGTTTCGATGCATGATACAACTCACTTCTACAACTGGATGGGGAGCAATAGCACCGTAATACCCCATTAATTCTCCAAAGGGCCCTTCAATCTCCCTTTTATGAGGTGGCATTACTCCTTCTATTACTATCTCTGAATAGGCAGGAACCTCTAAATCTACAGTATGACACTTTACTAGTTCTAAAGGTTCTCCCCTTAAAGCACTATCGACTTCATATTTATCAACTCCGTAGGTTTCACTACTGATTTGAGAAGCTAAGAGAAATTCATAGTCATAACCAAGAATGATGGCTACTTCAAGAGGTTTATTTTGAGCTTCTTTAATTCTATACTGGCTATTAGCCAAAGGAGAAGCAACCAAAATCGACATTTCATTTCCCCTATTGATTTGTAATCTACGAACCGAAGTATGGTTTTTTCCTGTATCAGGATCTTTAACTACTACAATTCCTGCAGTAATAAAGCTAGATGAATCGCCGCCATGAAAGGTAGGAATAGGGAGTATTCTTTGAAGGTCTATATTTCTTGTTATGATGTTTTCCTTGACTGGGCCATCGGATAATCGCTTTACTGGCTGAGGATTGGCGATTGCCTCCATGAATTTAAAGAGTCTTTCTTCTTGATTGGTCTGCATCATTTTATAATAGATTTCTCTATTCCCAAATAAGCCCCCTACAACCGGCATGTTATAGCCCTTTACTTTATTAAAAAGAATTGGTTTTTCATTGTTAAAATATTTGAGGACTGCACCTAACTCATATTTTGGATCAACTTCAACATTACACTGCTGCAATTCTTCTATTTTATTCAGTTGATCTAGTGCCCCCCTAAGCATTTGGTTTTCCATTATATCCCTCCTATTCGCCCCATCTTTTGAATAGGTTATGTTCTATATCTAATTGATCTAAGGTTCTCCCCACCATGATACTCACTAGATCTGTAATACTTTCTGGTTGATGATAAAAACCTGGGGCTGCCGGCATTACTGTTACCCCCATTTTCGCTAACTTCAACATGTTTTCTAGATGAATTACGCTTAAGGGGGTCTCCCTTGGAACAACCACCAACCTTCTTCTTTCCTTTATCACAACATCAGCAGCCCTTGTTAGAAGGTTATCTGACATTCCATTAGCCACCGCTGCCAAGGTCTTCATAGAACAAGGAACGATCACCATTCCGTCTGTTTTGAAGGAACCACTGGCAATAGGTGCAGCCAAATCTTTATTATCATGGAAGTAGGTAGCTAACGATTTTAGTTCTTGAAGATCCATTCCACACTCGTGTTTTGCAACATATTCACCCATTGTTGATACAACTAAATGGGTTTCTATATTTAAATCTTGAAGAACCTTCAATAAGCCAACACCATAGATGGCACAGCTACCTCCTGATAGTCCAACAATGATCCTCATATGCTCACCACTTTCTCAAGTCCCTTTATTGGTTATTACTGGATAAAAAAGCGCTATAATTGGGTAAATCCCGCCCGCCTAAGCGGGCAGGTTCACTCATTAACCCCTTATATTATTTAACTTTGTTTTCAGCGTCGCCGCCACCAATCCAAGGGTCTTCCCCTTTTTCCCAAGCATTAATATATTCATCAATCGTCATTACCTTTGTGAAGATACTTAAATCATTCAATCCATATTGGTGCATTTCTTCTGTTTTTGAAGCACAACCATCACTTAGGGTAATTACCTTATAGGCGTTAGCTAGTGCATCTGTAGCTGAACTTCTTACACATACATTAGTCCACACACCAGTTACCACAACTGTATCTATATTTTCTTCCCTTAAGTAAAGGTCTAAGTCTGTATGGGCAAATGCACTATGACGTCTTTTAGGTACGATATATTCGTCTCCTTCTGGATATAACTCTTTAATAAAGTCAGACCCCCATGTTCCCTTTACTGCATGAACTGGTCTTACTCTAAAATCTGCATCATGTTTACGATGGGCTTCTTGAATATGAACTAAATGGATATCGTCATCTTTTCTAGCTCTTACCCATTTAAAAAGTTTTTGTAAGTCTGGTATAATTGTTTCTCCACCAGGACATCTTAGTGGAGCCTTCTCTCCAACAAAGTCATTAAGCATATCGATTACCAATATCGCATGACGTGGCATCATTAATTCCCCCTTCAGTTTTTTATCTTCCTATGGGATACACCAATTTTTTTATCCTATCATTAATATTTAATCATTAATATTTAATCATTAATATTTAATTGTTTTATCTAACTTATCAATTCTTTGCCTTCTAACAAATTGACCAAAACCTTCTTTAACAACAATCCCAACATTTTCATCATATACTAGGGTTCCTCTAACAATTGTCTTAACTGGTTTACCCTTTAGCTTTATACCATGTAATGGGTTATATTTTGCCATAGAATAGGTTTTCTTTTGGTCTATAGTCCATTCTTTCTCTAGGTCTATAATGGTAAAGTCTGCATCCGATCCGATCATCATAGCTCCCTTCTTAGGATATAAACCATATTGTTTTGCAGGGGCTGTACTTAATACTTCTACCAATCTTGAAAGGCTTAATCTTCCTTTGTTATAGCCTTCACTTACCATAATAGGTACTAAGGTTTCTACCCCTGGTATACCTGGGAAAGCAGTCCAAATATTCATGCCTTCACCTTCTTTTTCTGTTTCGATTTCATAAGGGGCATGGTCTGTAGCCATAAAGTCAACGCTACCATTTTGCAGTCCTTCCCAAAGTTCTTCATTATCCTTAGTAGTTCTTAATGGAGGTGCTATTTTAGCAAATTGCATATGCTCTGTCATTGCATCTTGATAGTTTAACATCAAGTAATGGGGGCAGGTTTCAGAAGTTACATTTAACCCCTTCTTTTTTGCTTCTCCCACTAACTTTGCACCTATACCAGAACTCATATGAACAATGTGTAATCTTGCCCCAGTGGCTTGTGAGAAGTTAATCCCTAACTCGATAGCAGCTTGCTCTGCCTCAACTAGTCTTGCCTCTGCCCAGGCTGGACCATCTAACCTACCTTCTTTTTGAAACTTCTTTACAAAGTAGTCACACATTGCGAAATTCTCTGCATGGATTCCTACCGGTACTCCAGTTTCTGCAACCCATCTAAAGGCTTCTAGCATCTCGGGATCATTTACTCTTTCATAGGTTGGTACAGAAGGTGTCATATACACTTTAAAGGCACATACTCCGTAATCGGCTTGTTCTTTAATAATATGCTTCTTACCTGCTCTGATATCTTCTCCTGTTACACCACCCCACATGGCATAATCTATCACTGCTTTATCTTTAATAGCAGCTAGCTTAGACTCTAGCTCTTCAACCCCTCTAACTGAAGGCTTAGAACAACAAGGCATATCCATAATCATTGTAAGCCCGCCAGCAGCAGCTGATGATGTTCCTGTTAAGAAGTTTTCTCTATGGGTGAATCCAGGATCCATAAAATGAGTATGGGAATCGAAGCATCCTGGTAAAGTTAAGTTTCCTTCAACATCAATTTCATTTTCATATTGGATTCCTTCTAGATTTGTAACAAAACCTGCTATCTTTTCATCTTTTACTAAGATATGGGTATCCACCATTTCGTCACCATAGGGTATTTTCGCATTTTTTAATACTACATCATATTTCATTTAAAGACCTCCTTTTATTCTCTCTTAGAATTAGTTTCCATAAATCTACACACATGACTAAATTCTAAACCCCTTTTGAAACTTCATTTCACATTTAATTCGAATAAAGTCCTTCTACTCCATTAAATGGGTTTCTAAAATTTGCTCTTTTCTAAATCCTTCTAAGCCAAGATAAAATTCTAAAGAATTTAACAAATAATCTAATTTTACTGGACCAACAATTTCAGAGCCTGTTACAGCAACCCCATACCTAGAAGCTTCTTGTTTAACAAAGTTATATGCTCTGTAGAGGGGTGTTGCACCACAATCAAACATATTCATCGAAACAACGACACCAGATCTTTCTGGAAATTTGATCCCAACGGCTCTAACTGTGGAAAATCCGCCACTTGGTCCTCTAACTCCCTTTGCAATTGCTTTAGCAATATTTACATCTTCTGTAGCTAAGAAAACATTATAGGCTGTTAATCCTTCTAAGTCTGCACTAACTATGGTAGCCCCAGCTGATGAATGTAGGGCAGCTGGACCGATATCTGGTTTTCTTGCATCAGTATGGGCAACTTCCTTTAAACCTTCATATTGGCCTTTTCTGATGAAGGAAAGCGCTTTACGATCTTCATTTCTTGCATTTGCTCCCGAAAAGTAAACTGGTACTTCATATCTTTGATAAACTTCTTCTCCAATTTCTTCAGCTAACTGAACACATTCCTCTAAGCTAATGTTTTTAAAAGGGAAAAGCGGTATCGTATCCTGTGCGCCAATTCTTGGGTGAGTTCCCTCTTGTTGTTCCATATCGATTAGCTCATAACATTTACCAGCCATTTTTAATAGCGCCTCTTTTAATGGGGCTGGTTCGCCAATTACTGTAACAACAGTTCTATTAAAGTCATGTTCTGGCTCATAACTAACTAGTTTGACACCCTCTTTACCTTTTAACTCCCCCACTACTGCCTCGATCACCTCTTGTCTTCTTCCGTCACTAAAATTAGGAACTGCTAATACATATTTTTTTTCTGTTGACATTTAAGTTCCTCCTTAAAATAATTTGATAGATCATATAATAAATAAAATTTGATTGTGTTAATTTTACATTTTTGATCCCCTACAAGAAGCATTTCAATGACCAATCATGCATAAAAACCAATAGTAATATTTATGTTATCGTTGTACTTTTTAGTATGTATATTATTTATAAAAAGGTATATTGCTTTGAATCACAAGGTTTGTTGTTTTTGATTAGTTGTCTATTAAACAATTCAATAAATTCGAATAATAACCTTTGTTGTATTTATCTAAATATTTAGATTTATACGACATTTTTCGCTATTTGTTTTGTTCATTATTAACGAAAATATTCTCAATATAACTTGTTTTATTTAGCTAACCTCTTTAAATAACTTAATTCCATAGGTTTTAAACTCCCTTTAGTAAACCTATATAGTAGGACTAAAATAAGAAGGAAAATCTAGATTAAAATCTAAGTATTATACATATATAATTTAGGAAAGGAGAAATGTCTATGGCTTTACGTTTAATTGATTTATCCCAAGAAATTTTTCAAGGTATGTCTGTTTTTCCTATGCATCAACAAACCTTCATTATGACAAACATGACCCATGAAGAAAATATGCAAACCACCGGTAGTAAGAAATTAGGCTTTTCTGCAAGAAACCTCTTAATTAGTGAACACGGAGGCACCCATTGTGACGCTGTTTGGGAATATAAGCCTTCTGGGGCAACCATCGAAAAAATGCCGCTGGAATATTTTTGGGGTAGTGCCCTTTGCATTGATTTATCCCATATACCTGCTACTAGGTATATAGAGCCTAATGATTTAGAAGCAGCAGAAAGAAAGTCAGGTCTTACTATTGAAAAGGGTGATATTGTTCTATTATACACAGGCCATTATGATCGAAACTTTGGAACTGACAAATGGCAGACCACCTACAGTGGCTTAAGCTATCAAGGTGCTAAATGGCTGGCAGAGAAGGGTGTCGTTAACATTGGAGTTGATGCCCCCGCTATTGATCATCCTGAAGATATAGATTTTTCAGGACATCTAGTATGTGGAGAATATGATATAACTAACACCGAAAATCTTTGTAATCTACACCTATTGCTTAATAAACGATTTTTATATTTCGGTCTACCATTAAAGATTAGGGAAGGTTCGGGTTCTCCTATTAGGGCAGTGGCACTTTTAGATGAATAGTTTTTTTAAGTGTAACTTTTTAAGGACTGTATTCTATTTTGTACTAGAATCCAGTCCTTTTCATTAACTCTTTATCTACTTTTTCAATAAACGTTTAATTTTTAGAGCAACTTCTAAGTTCAAACGATCTTTGTGATTTTCTAGATTCATGCCAGATATGTCTTGTATTCTCTGAATGCGATAGAGAATTGTATTATAATGGGTAAACATGGCACTGGAAATTTTTTTCAAATTCCCATTATACAAATAGTAACTTTCTAGGGTACTTACTAGATCTGTCGATTTTTGATTGTCATATTCTACTAAAGGCAGGACTGTTCTTTTATAAAATTCTTCTAATTCATCCTTTAATACTTCTTGACTAAGGATTTTATAAATTCCTAGCTCATCAAAGTACACAACTGATTCTTCCTTAAGAATTTCACCTGTCTGAATTGCTCTGATGGCATCAATATAACTTTTATACACTTGATCTAATCGTTTATAGGGTCTACCTACACCAATTTTAAATTCCGTAGACTTTAATCTTTCAGTAAGTAAGCTATCAATTTTTTCAGTAAAGGTTTTAAGTAAGTCTTTATTTCTTTTATTATGGGATAGTAGTACATAAATACAATCACTCTTACAAGCAACAAACCCTTTCAAATCTAGTTCTAATAACAGTCTTTCTGTTGAACGACTTAAATCATGTGTTCCTTGATAAATTGAATCCCTTACGGGCTGTCCTTGAAAAAATAGCTGAATCACAATACTAATATATTCCTCATCATAACTCAACTTAAAGGTGCTTGCCCGTTCTATTGCCTTTTCATTTCTTCGTTCGTCCCTAGAGAATAAATCTTCGATAAATTCTGTACGGTAGCGATTTTCCACTTCCCTTACAGAAATTTGCTTTAAGATTTCTAATGCAATTGTGGTGGAAGCTGACTCTAATACTGACAGATCAAATCCGCCTAAAGGCGAATCAATATCCCAAGCAAATATATGGCCATAGACACGATCTTTTACTAAGATAGGCATAATCATTCTTCTAATGGGTCGATCATTTATCGTTACTGAACTTTCATCAAATTTTTTATTATATCTTTTTTTAGAACCTTGACTATAAAATTTTTCAACATTTTCAATTAAACAATTTTTCATATCTTCTTTTGAACCCAGTTGATGATGAGCTTGATTTAAAGAGAATAAACTAATATAAATAGGATTTCTCAAATTTTCATAGATAATTTTAGTTAATTCTTCAAAGCTTCCTTCATTAAGGGCTACATTCATTAACTGTTCATGAACCTTTTCAATTCGTTCTAACAATGATGCCTGTTTATTAAAAATTTCTTTAAATACTGCTGTTGTAATATCGGAAAAGGGTGTAGCATAGTGGATATCAATAATAGGAAAGTTTAATTTATTAGCTATATCTAATACTTCTTGAGAGAGACTTTCTAAATATGGCGTTATTTTAATACCTATACCAGCAAGGTTTTTAGCTGCCCCTTCTTTAATCAAACGTTTTTGACCTTCTATATCGTCCTTTTCAAAGGAATAGGCCGTAGTGAGCAATAACTCCCCTGGTGAAACCCAATTTAAGGCATCTGGATCTGCCATAATATTTACCTTTGAGACAGTTCTTCTTGTTCCCAGCAGTCCAGCTATCAGTGTTGATTTTTCCATACAAGTCATACCCATTACATTTTCTATCGTTATCCCATTTTGTCTTTTCATATCTATCTGCCAACCCCCTAGTACTTTATATTTATTAAATATATACAAAGGAAGGTACTAAAAGCTCCTTTGTAGTATATATTCTGAATATTTTACAAATATCCTTTATATCTTATTTACAAATTATAAAAATACCTGCCTAAAATTGCAGAATAATTTACCAAATTTTTTAGGAACCCAATTATCTAATTGCTACGAATTTTATAAATGGAAGAATTATTCGTCATTATTCGACATGTATACAGGGAGGTTATTATCCATGAGCATTACCACATTTCAATTTAATCTAAATCTGATTAAAACCTTTGTCACAAAACTAAGGAATGAAACCATTTCTCATCGAGATCAGCGGGTATTATTAAAGTCTTATGCTAACTTACTAAACCTGAACTTAACAGATTCTATGATCGATGAAGTTTTATTGACTTTACAGATTTAATTGCCCTATAAAATTAATTCCTCGATGAACTCAACACTAAATGATAGAAATCCCTTTAGTTCATCTATGAACAAAGTCTTCCTTCGGAAGATTTATAGGATGACTAAGCCTTGGCATCTTGTCCTTTGGTCTTTCAAAATATAAAATATTACATAACAATTCAAAAACATAAAAAAAGAGAGGATTACCCTCTCTTTGTTATTTGTTATATCCAAAATACCGTTTGCTCTATTTTGACACCTATCTAACGATAGGTGGGTGCCCGCATAAATACTTCAATCTTCCTCTGCCTCATTAGGACTTACTCTAGGCCCGACCTCCATATTTAATATAAAGCTCCCGTAAATATAATGTAGGTTCAAAATAAAAGCTTCACGGGTATTTCAGAAATCTTTAATTTTGGTGCGGATGATGGGACTTGAACCCATACGAGCCTAGGCCCACTACCCCCTCAAGATAGCGTGTCTGCCATTCCACCACATCCGCTTGTTGTTATGGTACTTTAATATTATAATACCCTATTATATAAAAGTCAATTCCTTTCCTTAAGGTGGTTGAAAGAGGAAGTCAATCATTAGACTCCCTCTATTGGATTATTTTTGTATTAATATACCAGTTTTCAATTCCCTTATAAATATTAATATCATGAGGGTGCTTTTCACCTTTAACATGATCTCTAACTAGAATCCCATTGTTTTGGAAGAATAAGCTTAAATAGGGTAACTCATTAGCAATATGGAATTGAAGTTTTTGATAGGTCTCTAACTTTTCTTGACGATTCCTTGCCCGAGAAGCATTCTCCAATAAAGTATCCATCTCTTCATTATTATAGGCAATATAGTTAGTTCCACCTATTTGTGATGAATGGAAGGCAAAGGTTAGATCAGGTACTGGCGCTAACTCCCAGCCCCCTAAAAGGATATCAAAGTTACCTCTAGAAATTGCTTCGTTAAAGTCTTCCCATTCTAAAAATTCTACTTCTATTTTTATGCCGATTGCTGCCATCTCATCCTTAATAAAATAAGCAGTTTTTTCCCTTAAGGTATTTCCCTTATTTGTAATTAATTTAAAAGTAAGGGTTTCACCTGCTTCATTTTTTCTGTACAGGTCTACATAATCTTTAGTAAAGCCAGCTCCTTCTAATAGAGCATTAGCTGTATCAACACTATAACCATATTGTACCCCTGCTTCATCACTATATAGCCACAATTGGGGATTTATTGGAACATCTGTTACTGTCGCATTATTCAGATATACATTTCTGACTATTGCATGACGATCTACCCCATAGGCAAAGGCCTTTCTTACAGCTTCATTCTGTAATAGCTTATTTCTGAAATTGAAGCCAATAAATTCATAATCATTACTTACAAATTCATAGGCATTCACCCGTCTATTATCGGCGTACCTACCCCAGTCAATAGAGGTTGGTCTTGCCACATCCACATCACCATTTTCAAATAATGATAATTTCGCTTCAACATCTGGTACAATCAATACCTCAACGGTATCGATATAAGGTTTTTGACCCCAATAATTATTATTTTTCTTCAATTGAATTTTTTTCATCCGTTGATAACCTTCTAATTGATAAGGACCTGTCCCTACAAGGGGAAAGTCTTCATTATTTAATGTAATAATTTTATTCCCCTCAAATAGATGCTTTGGTAATATCGGAAAGGTCATCACTTCAAGACCATTACTAAAAGGTCTAGTGAAGGTTACTCTTACGATATCATCATCGATAGCCTTCATATCCGATACTTGTTGTAGACTTCCTCTATAAATTGAGGTACCCTTCAGATCTTTAAGGGTTCCCTTTATAGCTTGAAAGGTAAAAATAACATCTTGGGAAGTAAAGGGTTGTCCATCATGCCACCTAACATCTTTTCTTAGGGCAAAATCTATACTTTGACCATCAGGAGAAATTGTCCAATTTTCAGCTAAGGCAGGTTCTAAATCCATCTCATGATTAAAGGCTACCAAACCCTCAAATACTAAATGCTGAAACTGTTGTAAACTTTTATTACTATTAAACAAAGGATTTGCTGTATTAAACCTTGTTACAGCCAATTTAAGATTACCACCTTCTGCTGGGTCATAGTTTTCAATGACGATTTCCTCTTCTTCATCTTCTTGGAAGGTCTCATCTGGCAGCAGCTGTCCACTACAGGCGGTGAAAGATAATGCTATTATTAATATTAGAATGATATAAATGTTTTTTGACATATTCATCATTGGTCCCCCTCTTACAGCAGTACAACACTTCTACTTACTTAACTTCTCTTTTCTTTCCATTATAAACTATTTTAGTAGGTGTTAAAACATAAAATAATATTTACTAAAACAAGGTTGGTTTATCAATTAAATGCCTAATTAGCTTCAAGACTCCTAAGTCTTCATAGATTATTTGATATCTTTCATAATCCCTTAATACCTTTGTTAAATAGTTTCTAGTTTCAGGAAAAGGTATTTCATCTAGATTTTTGCCATCTTTACTATAGGCTGGGTTTTCGAGCCATCTACTAACATTGCCATTTCCTGCATTATAGGCTGCCACCATCAAATGCAAATTACCATCAAATTCATTTTCTAAAATACTAATATACCATACTCCAATTCGAATATTAAGTTCTGGCTCATAAAGAGCTTCATAGGTAAAATTATCTATATTTAATTTTTCTGCAGCCCAATCTCCTGTTACAGGAGCGATTTGCATTAATCCCCTCGCTTCTCTTCTTGAAATTGCATTAGGATTAAACCTGCTTTCATTCCTCATAATAGCTGCTACTAAATATGGATCTACATTATATTCCTCAGCATATGTCTCTACTAAGTCACGATAATGAAAGGGGTATATTATCCCTAAAATCCATTTAGCATTGTAGGTTAAAAAGGCACCAATTACTAGAATTAACATTATCATTAGTAAGGTTCGAATTTTTCTGCTTATAACTATAATCAATGACACCCCTCCACAAAACTTTCCTTAATCTAAATTCCTCCACAAAACTTTAACTTCTTTAATTAAGTGCTCTAAATCCATTGAATTATCAATTGTTTGGTGGGCAAACTTCTTCTTTTCCTCTAAACTCATTTGAGAATTAACTCTTTTTTCAGCTTCCGCCAAAGTTAGCTGATCTCTTTCCATCAGCCTTTTTAACTGTTGCTCGTAGGGTAAAGCCACCAGCCAAACCTCATCCACTAATTCAGTAAGCTTCATTTCAATTAATAAAGCTGCATCTACAATTATAACAGTATTTGGCCAGTTTTTCTTGTGGGAAATTATCTCTTTTTTTATCTCTTCAATTATTTTTGGATGGGTAATTTCATTAAGCTTTTTTAAGGCCTCATTATCTTTAAAAACAAGCCCCCCCAACTTTTTTCGATCTAATTCGCCCCTTTTATTTAAGTAATCTTCCCCAAAAAAGTTTTTAATCTCGTCTAAAGCTGGTGATCCCTTAGTAACGATTTTTCTAGCGATGATATCACCATCAATGATTACCGCCCCTAGATCTGAGAGTATTTTTGAAACGGTAGACTTTCCACTAGCAATTCCTCCTGTTAGTCCTATCACCTTATTCATTTTGCTAACTCCTTTATTTTGCATCGTACCAGTTACTACCATAGGATACATCTATCTTTAATTTGACAGCTAAATCCATAGCTGATTCCATACCTACTTTGATTATTTCTGTTACCTGCTCCATCTCTTCATGGGGAGTTTCAACAATTAATTCATCGTGGACTTGTAGAATTAACCTTCCATTGAGACCTTCTTCCTTCAATTTACGATAAACATTAATCATTGCAATCTTAATAATATCAGCAGCACTCCCTTGAATAGGCGTATTCATAGCCATGCGTTCTCCAAAAGACCTGATATTAAAGTTTTTAGAGTGAAGTTCTGGCAAATATCTTCTACGATTTAGTAGGGTTACCACGTATCCTTTCTCCTTACCTTCCTTTATAATATTTTCCATATAATTTCTAACAGATGAATATTTCTCTAGGTATTTATCGATATATTTCTTTGCCTCTACTCTAGATATTTTTAAATTCTCACCTAAACCAAAATCACTAATTCCATACACAATTCCAAAGTTAACAGCCTTTGCACTGCTTCTCATGGCAGAAGTAACTTCTTCAACTGGCACTCCAAATATCTCTGATGCTGTTCTTGTATGAATATCTTGGTCTTTTTCGAAGGCATCGATAAGATTTTCATCTTTTGAAATGTGGGCCAGTACCCTTAATTCAATTTGTGAATAATCGGCATCGATAAACTGATGGCCTTCTTTAGAAATAAATACCTTTCGCAACTGACGACCTAGTTCTAATCTAACAGGAATGTTTTGTAGATTTGGCTCGGTACTTGATATTCTGCCTGTGGTTGTTACTGTCTGATTAAAACTTGAATGAATCCGCTTTGTTACAGGATTAATAATAGATAATAAACCATCTACATAGGTGGACTTTAATTTTGCGATGGTACGATATTCTAAAATTTTAGGAATAATTTCATGTTTTTCTTGAAGTTTCTCTAATACTTCTGCATTTGTTGAATAGCCTGTTTTTGTCTTTTTTAAAGGTGGTAGCTCAAGTTTATCAAATAAGATTTCTCCCAGTTGTTTAGGGGAATTAATATTAAATTCTACTCCAGCTAACTCATATATTTCTGTTGTTAATTGATTTATTTTATCTGTAAATTGTATTTCTAATTTCTCCAGCATATGCTTATCAACTTTAATTCCTGCAACTTCCATAGAGGCCAAAACCTCTGTTAAGGGTAACTCTACCTCATAATATAATTTTTCTAAGCTTAGTTCGGTCAATCTTTCTTTAATTTTGGGTACTAGGTTATAGATTACCTTTACCTGTTGATATAAGAAATTTTGCAGTTCTTCTTCAGTTAAGTCTGTAAAGGTTTTACGGCCCTTCCCTTTTCCTAAAAGCTCTTCTTCGTCTTTTATGTCTTCCCCTAAATAGATGGCTGCCAGTTCCTTTAGATTATAGGTGGACTTTGCAGGATCAATTAAATATTCTCCGATAAAGGTATCAAAGGCAACATGATTAATATGTATTTGATGGGGGGCAAAATGTACTAATTCCTTTTTAATATCATGTCCAATAATTTTCGTATTTTCATCTTCTAATACTTCCTTAAGTAAGGCTAATGCCTTCTCTTGATCCTTTAATCCTTTAAAATCTATATAATAAATATCTTCTGATGTAACTGCCATTCCTAATGCAATAATTTTGTTAGTGATAATATTTTCTCCACCACCAACTATGGTTTTTATTACTACTTCACCAGTTTCCTTCATTTTATCAGCTAAGATTTTAACATCTTCTAGACTATCAATTACTTTAAGATTTTCTGTAGCAATGGTAGTTAATTGATTACTACTTGATTCTACCTTAGAAAATCTACTAATTAAGCTATTAAACTCAAAGCGCTTTAATAAACCTATTAGGTCCTCATAGTTAGGTTCTTCTGCCTCAAGGGTCTTAATGTCAAATTCTACTGGAATATCTGTAATGATTGTGGCTAACCTTTTACTTAAGATAATATCTTGGATATGATTTTCGACTTTTTCCCTAAGTTTAGCAGCAGCAATTTCATGGGTGTTTTGAATTAGATTTTCTACTGATTCAAATTGTTTAACAAGTTTAATAGCCGTTTTTTCGCCGACACCAGGTACCCCAGGGATATTATCGGACTTATCTCCCATTAGTGCCTTTAAATCAATAAATTGCAATGGAGTAACTTCATAATCTTCCATTAGTTTTTTGTCGTCGTAAATATCTAAACTTGAGATTCCTTTTCTAGTAATTAATACTTTTACATCCTGAGAAACTAATTGAAGGGCATCTTTGTCTCCAGTTACAATTAAACACTCCATTTCTTTATTTTCACAGTACTTACTGAGGGTTCCAATCAAGTCGTCGGCTTCATAGCCTTCTAATTCTATACGGAAAATATTTAAAGCATCTAAAAGTTCCTTTAAAGGCTCAATTTGCTCTCTTAATTCGTTAGGCATTTTCTTTCTACCAGCTTTATAATCGGTAAACTCTTTATGTCTAAAGGTTGGGGCCTTTAAGTCAAAGGCAACGCCTATGTATTGGGGCTTATAATCCTCCAAAACCTTTAATAGCATTGTTAAAAAGCCATAAATGGCATTTGTATGTTGCCCATCCTTAGTAACAAAGGGCGGCAGGGCATAAAAGGCTCTATTTACTAAACTATTTCCATCGATAATCACAATTCGATCTTTTGCCATATCTCTCAATCCCTTCAAATAAATATTTATCAATATTTTATCATGTATTGTCATGTTAGTAAAATAAAGAAGATGCCACCTTTAACTATAGTATTAACATTATTAATTTTGATAATGGTATTTTTATAAACTTTATTAGATATTTTAGAAAAAAATAGAGGCAAATTACAGATCGTAATCTACCTCTACCGAAAAACTATTCTAGCTAAATCTTATTAATAGTTATATACTACTTGAAGATCTGCTCTTATTTCCATTTCCCCTGTTGATAATTCTGTATTTGCCATTGCTTTTTCAGCCATATCATAACTCATTTCCATTCTTAAAGCTATTGGTGCGTTATAGCTGTTTTCTGTTACTTTAGATGGTTTTCCAACCTTTACCCCTAATGTATCGGCAAGGGTTTTAGCTTTACTATCAGCATCTTTAACTGCTAGCTTTAATGCTTCTTGATAATATTTACTAGTATCTGAAACAGTAAAGCGTACTCCATTTACTTGATTAGCACCACTTTTTGTTGCTAAGTCGATGATTGCACCTACTTTATCTATATCTCTAACTGTCACTTCAACATAATGAGATACTCTAAAGTTACCATCTGTTGTTCTACCATCTTGAGGATTGTACTGACGTTCTTGATACATGTTATAGGATGAAGTCTTAATGTCATCTTTTTTAATGTTTTCTTTAGTTAATGCTGCAATTAACTGGTTACTTAGTTTAGTATTCTCTTCTTGAGCAACCTTTGAATCTTTATTACTGGTTTCGACTCCTAAAACAACTATCCCTACGTCTGGCTTAGCCATTACAATTCCTGTACCTCCAACAGAAATTTCCCCTGCAGCTGGATTTACTGCTGTTGCTGTATTAGTTAGGAGTCCCCCCAGCATAAAGAAGCCAACTAATGCTAAAGATAAAATTGATAGCATAATCCCCTTTTGAAAAATTTTACTTTTCATGATTATTCCTCCTCTTCTTAATGATTTTATTTCCTATACTTACCACTGGTAAAGTAATAGCTGTTATTAAAACCGCCCATGGAATTAATCCATAAAGGTTAATTAATGCCCTTTCTCCAAACCGAATAATTTGATTGACTGATTTAATGAAATTATCTTTTCCTCTACCCAATAGACCTTGGTCCACAGACTGTAGTTTAATAGCTGAATCACTAGTTTCCTTTACTTCTATTAATTCAACTTCAATGGTAGACAAACTCACCAGTTGATCATAATTTTTTAAGGTTCCCCGCATACTATTAATTTGAAGTCTTATCCTAGATAACTCATTTTCTATCCTTAGAATATCTTCTATTTTTTCAGCTTTTTGTAAAATCTCCCTTAAACGTTCTTCTTGTATTTCAAGGTTTAACACTTCGGTTTCAACATCTCTATAGGTCATTGTTATATCTTGGGCATTAGTATTTTCATTAATGACAATCCCAACTTCCTTTAATTCTTGAAAGATGTCGTTAAAATTTTCGCTAGGAACACGAATATTAAAGTAGGTAGTTCTAAGGGATTCCTCGGGTTTTTCTCTATTTAAAAGACGATATTGTGTATCAGACGTTTGAAAATACCCCCCATATTTCTCTACAAGGTAATAGGTATCTTTATAAGATTCATCGAACTCCATTGTTTCGAGGGATAATCTCCCTTTATTAATTATCTTTCTGTTATCTGTGGCTAATTCAGCTGTAGCTACTGAAAATTCTTCTTTTTCCAGCGCTTCTTGCTCCTCAACACTTTCAGCTGCCTTATCTCCCATAGTTACTGAAAATTGAGTAGTCGTTTCACCTGACCTACCAGTTATCGTAGGAGTAGTACCATAGTTCTCCATATCCCTTGCCGCCATTTCATTTGAATAGCCAGCATCTGTCATAGGCTCCATCATCAACTTATTTGGATTTAGATCTTCTAAAGCTGTCATGGAGATGGCAGTAATCATTAATCCTGCAGCGATTCCACTAACTACCTTCCAATTAATTAAACTTTTATTCTTTTCTGTTTCCTTCTCTTTTTCATCCTGAAGCTTTTTCCTTAATGAAAGGGTAAAGTCTGTAGGTAAATCAACTTCTTCCATCTCATTTACTGTACTGACAATTAACTTTAGATTTTCTAAAGAAATATAACAATTTTCACAGCTTTCTATATGTTTTCTAAACTTTATCATCTCTTCCTCCGTTAGCATTTCATCTATAAAGAGAGAAGCATACTCTTCAAATTGACTACAATTCATTTTACCCCTCCTTTCATGCCTCTTGTAACTTTTTGCTTAGTAATATTCTTAAACTGTTTCTTGCACGACTAATTCTCGATTTAACTGTTCCTTCTGAACATTTCAGTATATCTGCAATTTCTTGATAACTAAAACCATTTATATCTCTTAATATAATAATTTCCTTCTGATCCACTTTTAGTTGATTAATGGCATCATGTATAATATTTCGCATTTCTTTTCTTTCAAATAAATACTCCGGAGTATTCATTTCATCAGCTACCTCAATTTGATAGGTTTTTTCGCCTGTATCATCTTGTTGTTCTAAATAAACCACCTGGGACTTTTTCTTCTTTCTTAAAAAGTCTATACATGTATTACTGACAATTGAGTAAATCCATGTGGAGAAACTGCTTTTTCCCTCAAATTTATTAATGGATTTATATATTTTGATTAGAGCTTCTTGGGTGATGTCATTTGCATCCTCTAGATTTCCCAACATTCGATAGGCTATATTAAATGCTTTTTTTTGATAGGGCTCTATCAACTTTTCGAAACTAAGTATATCTCCCTGTTTCGTTTTTTCTATTAAGGAGATTTCCTGTTGGTTCAAGCGCTTCACTCCTTCCCGTCCTCTTCATTAATTTAGACGTATAAAAATTAACTTTGTTCCATGTTTATATTAGTCTTTTAAAATTATTATCCTTCTTCTATATAATGTAAACTTTATATTTCTGAGAAAAGAATTAACTATAAAAATAACCAGTGAAAAAAATCACTGATTATTCTCATATATCTTTAATTTTTTGTCTGACGAAAAAGGCAAGAAATTACTATTAATTAAATTGCCATCTACCTTATTATAATGAAAAAAGGCATGATGCATAAATTGATTTTTCATTCGATACCTTAAATCCGTCATTTTAACTTGAATTCTTTCCTTTCCCTTTTCCATCACATCTACATGGAAAAAGGGTGTAAAGCTTTTAAAATACATCCCTAGTTCTTCTTTTAAAGACTTCTGTATAATTGGATTTTCAACCTTTTTTAATTCTCTAACAGAGTTAGTATTATAGCTTAAACTATTAATTTCTCCCACATAAAAATATGACTCTGTCTCGACAATAAAGTCCCATTTAAGGGGGTTAAAGGTTGATGGCATTAATTCTAGTTTCTTAAAGTCTCTATCATATTTTGTCTCAAGTAGTATTCTTAGTCGGTTTCTAAAATATCTTCTACCCATAACATATACCCCAAAGAATATTAATAATAAAATATTTTCAACAAAATTTCTTTTGCCAAAAAAGATGATATAAACATTCATTAAAATGAGTATTGGGTCATAAATCATTAATAAGTTTAAAGTATATTTCTTTCTATTTAAGGGATATAATATAGATGCGCCATAGGAATTTAGAATATCTAAGGCGGTATGGGATACCCCCCCGATTAAGGTCCAAAAAAATACTTCTCTAAAGAAGAAATTATGATAGAACAGTGATAAGGTTAGGGTTATTAATAATGATAATGCCATAATTCCTGGAAATGAATGGGTTTCAACTCGATGATGTTTTAGATAAACATAATCCCCTTTTATTCTAGCAGCTATATCAAAATCGGGGGCTATGGCTCCAATTACGGCCCCTACACAAGCTGGATTAGATAATGCAGGGGCGTGTTGCATCCCAAATAATGATAACCCCACCAGTGCATGTGATAGTGGATCCATCTGAACTCCCCCTTTTAACTTTTTAATAAATGCTATTCATTCTATATAGCACAGTGTCATTTATTCTCTTATGTATTATAACAAAGGTTTTGATCCTTTTATAGTTGAATTATTTTCTAATTATTTTTAAACTTGACAGCTTCATATATATATGTTATGATTAACCTTGTCAATAATTCAGCCGCGGTGGCGGAACTGGCAGACGCAGCAGACTCAAAATCTGCCGGTGGCAACATCGTGGGGGTTCGATTCCCTTCCGCGGCACCAATAAATGAAGTCCTTAGAATAGCTGGTAGATAGCAATTTGGGGCTTCTTTTTTTATGTCTTTTTATTTTACATATGTCTTTTACTTTACACAAAACATGATAATGCGATAATTTATATTTGTCGCATTATCATGTTAATTAATAGAAAGGGGCATTATCATGGAATATCAATTAATCAATATCTCTACTGAAAGTTTAAAAAAGAATGAGAGAAAAATAATACCCTATAAAATCTATAATGAAGAAGTTATTTGTGCCGGAGATAAGGGAATCTATACCTATAGTGGTAAGATAAAAAAGCAAATAGGAGCAAATGTCATTAGAGTAGTTTCAAAACCCTTTGAAAATAACGCTAAAAAATTATACTATGTTTCTTTAGTTAACAAGGGATATTATCATATTAATTTAAATAGTTATACATATGAAACTAAAACAAAAGAAATCATCTTAAATATTGCTACAAACCTTACTTCAAAAGATGAGGCCATTCGCTATATTCATCAGGAGAGGGTTTACTTTAGATATTTAGACGAAAATTTGATACTTTTTGGATATCGAAAAAATTGTGTAAACAAAAATTTTGAAATTTCCTTTAAAGACTTTAAAATAGAACTTAGTAATGAATTTAACGAAACTTTTCAAAATCAAATATTATCATTAGAAGACAAGGAAGTGTTACCCCTGCCCAAAATTAATTTTGTCGCAGGCCCTATTTCTTGGGTAAATGACAATGCAAATACATATTTAGTATTAAAACAAAATTTTTGGCGTATTGATGATAAAAAAGAGCTCTTTGAATACAGAAAAAACTACCCCCTATTTGATACTTCTAAAAATACACTTATTAGTGATGATCTGTTCTTATTAAAATACACCAAAAATGCTGAAAGCAAGGCTTCATTAGGTAATCCATTTATCATAAAACCGTCTGATGATAATACAATGATTAATGTCATTAATGCAGCAAATCAAAAAATAACCTATGAATTACAAAAGTTTACAGAGGATGAAGCCTATATTGTTGAGTTTGATCTTCTTACTAAGCAAAAATCCGTTACTCCTATTAAACGAAAATATTATCCACCTATTTTTAAAGCCAACAACAGATTATATTCTCATGGTCATAATTGTTTATTTGACGTTATAGATCAAGATAAGGACATTATATTTTCTCAAGAATTAGGTTATTTCTACATTTTTTTGGATACAGAAAATATCATAACTTTTTATTTTGACTTTGAAATTTATAAACCATTTAGTTATATATATAATTTTAAAACTAAAAAAAGTATAAAATATGAGGGGGCCTTACATTATTCAAAGTCAGACAATGTTCTTATCAGTATTCTTTATTAGATGCTATATTTTACACTAGAAACCCTATGGCCTTTCTCTGATTGAGAATTTCTATAATAGGAAAAGTTTACCTAATCCTTCACGCTCGTTATATCAGTCATTAAAATTACTTTTATTTAACAGTGTACATAACAATCGATAAGCTAAGATTTTAATCATACAATTACATGTGATGCTTTAACCCTAACCCGTTAAAAGCTAATAAATATTTTTAATTATTTTAAATTATTTCTAACGATCTCTACTATATGTTTCCATAATTATTAATATATTCGAAAATTTTATTTTTCCCTCGACAAACTACGACAAATTACACCCTATGCTATGTTATATAATAATTAGGTCGGAAGATATAGTAGAATTAGCTAATAAGTTCTATGTATTTTCTCTGGGGGGATTGGGATTAATAAATAAACTGTTAGAAACGAAAAAGAACTTCTTTGCTGCGCTGGCTAAGAAGTTTCTTTTAATTTCCCCCTGTACTATACCAATACAATCTTATGGGGAATAATTGTTAGTAAGCTAACATAAAAACGATTAATAATTTTATCTAAATCCTTTTCTAATGCAATAGGATTTAAAGATATGGAATCATCATCGGTATAGGTTTCAATTATTTTTAATAGGGTATCTTTAAACATATCTTTATTTTCATTATTTTCAATAGTGCTTAATTCTGGAAAATGCTCATTTAAGTCACTATTTTTTATAAACACCATTACCATAAAGGTAATCATAGGGATATGAAAATAATTAACTACTAAAGGGTTTATTTTATATTTTTTTACTAAATCTAAAAACAAATCATCAAATTCTATTAAAATTTCATCAAATTCGTTATTTAAGTTCTTGTTTAGAAATTGATATAAATTAATAAAAAACTCCCTTTGTTTAATGGTTCGATCAGTAGTGTTTTCTAATTGCTTTAACATTTTATTGTCTTTATATTCCTTTATATCGATAATTTGTGCCATGTTGAATACCTCCTTAAGATATTTTTAATATTTGCATATCTTCTCAAATGTATTCAGATAATATGGACAGTAAAGATTAATGTTTAACTGTAAAATATTGTATTTTTTTAAGGGTGGTGTATTAATGGAAGATCAACAACGTTATTCAGAAGTTAAAAAAGTGTCTATAGTCAGTATCATTGGTAATGTGTTATTGACTATTTTAAAAGGGATTATTGGCTTTTCTGCCGGCAGTACTGCCCTATTAGCAGATGCCTTTCACTCTGCTTCAGATTTGTTTGGTACAATTGTTCTACTTCAGGGTTTAAAAATTGCTCATATTCCCCCAGATGAATCCCATCCTTATGGGCATCATAGAGCCGAATCTATTACTGCTAAAATTTTAGCCATTATCTTAATTGTTACTGCCTTAGGTATTGGTTATGAAGCCTTCAAAATTCTTCGTGAAGGCGATATTACCCCTCCTGCTATTACGGCTATATACATTGCAGTTTTGTCTATTATCGTAAAAGAAGGGATGTACCAATACTCTGTAAAAATTGGGAAGAAAATTAAAAGTTCTGCAGTAATAGCCGATGCTTGGCATCATCGTTCCGACGCCTTTTCTTCAATTGCTACTTTAGTGGGGGTTACTGGTGCAATATTTGGTTTTCCTTTTATGGATCCAATAGCAGGGATTCTTGTTTCTTTTCTAGTTTTAAGAACAGGAATCAAAATTTACTTAGATGCAATAAAGGGACTTATGGATACAGCACCAGATAAAGAAATCTTAGATGCTATTAAAAAATCAGGAGTTGCTGCAGAGGGTGTGAGGGAGATTCAAGATTTAAAGGTGAGGCAATATGGTTCTAAGTATTTAGTAGACATGAAAATTTGTGTAGACCCTAAAATTACAGTAGAAGAGGGACACGGGGCAGCTGCACGAGCTAAAGAAAATATTCTTAATGAAAACGAAGATGTTCAAGATGTGCTAATTCATGTTAATCCATGTTATAAAACAAAAGATTATTGCCAATTATGTGATAAAAAAGACGAATAGAATTGCATTTTCCTTCCATCAATGCTACTATTTTAGTATTAGACTATGGGAGGAAATTTTTTATGGATTTTAGACAATTAGAAACCTTCGTTGCTGTTGCAAGATTTAAAAGTTTTTCCAAAGCGGCTGACCACCTTTTCTTAACTCAGCCCACCATCAGTAGTCATATTGCTAATTTAGAAAAAGAATTAAATACAATATTAATTAATCGTTCTAGCAGAAAAATTTCCTTAACAAAAGCTGGAGAAATATTATTTGAATATGCCACTAGTATTGTAAACCTTAAGGAAGGTGCAGTCTTTAAGCTAAATGAATTTAAAGGAAAGATAGTAGGTAATATAGAAATAGCCTCCAGTACAATTCCCGAGCAGTACATTATCCCTGAAATAATCTGTGGTTTCAATAAGAGATACCCTGATGTAACCTTCAGCATGCTTCATTATGATTCTCAAGAAGTAGTAGAGGGAATTATACAGGGAGATATAGATTTTGGAATTGTTGGAGCAAAAATTCCCCATAACCAACTTCATTATGAAGAACTTTTATCCGATGAGTTATCTCTAATTACCCCTTACCGACCACCCTACAATCAGTTAGGTGATGAAGTTGAACTAAGTAACTTATTAGAATGGAAATTAATATTACGTGAAAAGGGTTCAGGTACTAGACAACTTCTAGAAAATGCTCTAAAAAATTCAGATTTGAGCTTAAATCAGTTACAGATCATAGCTTATATTGAAAATACCGAAGCCATTAAGCAGTGTATCCGCCGTGGTTTAGGCGTATCATTTTTATCTAAGCGGGCTGTAGAAGATGAAATAGAACATAAGTCACTAAGAGCCCATCGAGTTAAAGGATTAGATCTAACAAGAAAATTCTATTTTGTGTATCATAAGTATCGTAATCCTTCTCCGTTGGAAAATGCGTTTCAACAGTTTGTATGTAGCTATTTTAGCCTTCCTAATCTATAACGTTGGAGATTTTCTTAAATGGAATAAAACTAAAAGCCCATGTTATCATTTAATTGATCCCATGGGCTTTCTTCTATCTTTTGCTGTATTAACCTTACCTTTTATTCCAGATTATAAATAAAAAGCTTTATAGGCTTTATAGGTCATATATAAATCTATTTTACTAATAAGCTCCAATGGTGCATGCATGCTCAACATTGGTGTCCCACAATCTACAACTTCTGCTCCATAGTTTGCCAGGATGTAAGCAATGGTTCCACCACCACCCTGGTCCACTTTTCCTAATTCTCCTACTTGCCAAACAACATCATTTTTATTAAAAATCTCCCTAAGTTCGCCTAAAAACTCTGAGTTTGCGTCATTACAACCACCTTTACCCCTAACCCCAGTATATTTACTTATGGTTACTCCCTTACCGATGAAGGCGGCATTTCTTTTATCTAACACCTCTGGATAATTAGGATCTAACCCCGCTGTTACATCTCCAGAAAGGACCTTTGTGTTTTTAAAAGCTCTATGAATCGACACATAGCTGCTACAACCCTGTAGGTTAAGTAACTCTGCAACACAATGTTTGAAGAACATAGATTCCATACCAGTATTCCCCATGCTACCTACTTCTTCTTTGTCTACAAATAAGCCAACAACGGTTTTATTCGGCTGTTCCATCTCGAAAACTGCTTCTAAAGCAGCAAAAGAACAAACTCGATCGTCATGACCATGGGCTGCAATCATACTTCTATCTAAGCCTACATCCCTTGCTTTACTTGCTGGTACAATTTCAAGTTCTGCAACAGTAAAGTCTTCCTCTGTAATTTCATATTTATTATAAAGTATGTTTAAGATATTTAGCTTAACTCTTTCACTAATGTCTTGATCTTGATAAGGAATATTACCAATTAAAACATTAAGTCCTTCTCCAGTAATTCCTTCTCCCATTTTTTTTGCCATCTGATCACTGGCTAGATGGGGTAGGAGATCAGTTATGTAGAATACAGGATCATTTTCATCTTCACCTATTACAATATTGATCTTGTCTCCATTACTTTTTACCATCACACCATGAATAGCAAGGGGAATCGTAACCCACTGGTATTTTTTGATCCCACCATAATAATGGGTTTTTAATAATGCTAATCCGCCATCTTCATATAATGGAAATGCCTTCAAGTCCAACCTTGGAGCATCTAGATGAGAGCCAACTATCTTCATACCCGCTTCAAGATTCTCCTTCCCCATTACAAATAGGGCTGCGGCTTTACCACGATTTTCTGCATATATTTTATCTCCAGCAGCAACCGTTCCCTTTGCTATTGCCTCTTCAAAGGAGATAAACCCCTTCTTTTTAGCTTGAGCAATGATTTCTGTAACGCATTCTCTCTCGGTTTTTCCATGATCCATAAAGTGTTTATAGGCTTCACCAAAGGCAAAAACTTTTTCCAATTCTCCATCTTGCAGTTGATCCCAAGCACTTCTAAATTCTTTAGTTAGTTTTTTTTGAAGCGCTTTCCCTTGTTCTACTGTATTCATCCACTGTTCTCCCCTTTATCTACACTATTTTCATCATACATATTAAAAATATTATATGCTACCAATATCATATAATTGCCAGTTATTAATGTCAATCGTTTATAGTCTAAATAAAGGGATTTATTTAAATTTTCTTTATATTGTGTTTATAGGCATAAATTGCAGCTTGGGTTCTATCATTTACATCGATTTTCTTAAAAATATTAGAAACATGATTCTTTACAGTTTTTTCACTGATAAAGAGGCTATTAGCAATCTCTCGATTATTCTGGCCTTCTGCAATAAGGGTGAGTACTTCATATTCCCTTCTAGTTAGTTTGTTTTCAACTGAATCTTCATCTTCATTTGGTTTTTTTCGATTAAACTCCTTTACTAACCCTGTAGCCAAATTAGGATGAATGTAAGAAGACCCTTTGTAGACATCTCTAACTGCTTGGACTAAACTTTCACTCTCTGAGTCCTTTAAAACATATCCATTTGCCCCTAAATTAATTGTCTCAAATAAATATTCCTGGTCTTCATGGAAAGTCAACATAATTACCTTCGTTGTCTTATCTATGTCTTTTAATCGTCTTAATGTCTGTATGCCATTTAATTTGGGCATGTTAATATCTAATAATACGATATCGGGTCTTAATTGTTGTACCTTTAGCAGAGCTTCTTCTCCGTCACCTGCTTGTCCAACAATTTCTATGTCATTTTCTAGTTCTAAAATTTGCTTTAATCCTTGTCTTACTAAGGAATGATCATCAACTATTAAAATGCCTATTTTTTTCATATAAAAACCTCCTATTTCATATCTGGTATATTTACAAAAATTTTAGTTCCTTTATTTGGCTCACTTTTAATTTCGAAGGTACCATTTAATAATTCTACCCGTTCCCTTATACTGAATAATCCAAAACCTCCTTCTTCCTTTTGCTTAAAGGCTATTTTTTCCACATCAAAGCCTACACCATTATCAATAATCGTTAATTGTAGACCTTTAGATGACATCTCTAACTTAATTTTAATTTGACTTGCTTGGGAATGTTTTCTAGCATTATTTAGAGCCTCTTGTATAATACGAAAAACTGCTAGATTTTTGATGGAGTCCTCCATCGTTAATTGAGAAAGAATTATAAAATCAGTTTGAATTCCTGTTTCATCTTGAAACCCTTCTACAAACCTTTGAACAGTTGGTATAAATCCTAAATCGTCTAAAGACATTGGTCTTAAATTATATATAATCTTACGAATCTCTTTAATTCCTTCTCTCAAAAACTGCCTTAGTTCTCTTAATTCTTCCTTTGATCTTTCTCGATCAATATCTATTAATTTTTCACATAGCTCTGCCTTAATTACTAAATTAGCCAATGATTGGGCTGGACCATCATGAATATCTCTTGCAACCCGCTGTCTTTCTTCTTCTTGGGCTTGAATAATCTGCTTTCCTAGTATTGCTCTTGACTGTATGTCTTCTATGGTATTTGTAACATTAGCTAAGTTTCCATTTAAGAACTCCATTGCAACACCTATTTTTGAAATTAGGTCCTCAGCCTTTTTTAAAATATCTAAAGAGTTTTTATATCTCATTTCTAGTTCTGTACGCTGTCTAATTAAATCAGATTCTTCTTGTCTTTTGATGACCAACTGAATTTGGATTTCATTAGCTTTTTCATAAGCTCTTCTAATATCTTCTTCACTAAACTTTGAAAAATCCTTGCTAACATCTAGAAGTCTCTTTCTACAACCCTTTTCTATGGACTCCATTTTCTCCACTTCTTGTATGACAGCATATATTTTTATTTTTACAAGTTCTAATTGTTCCTTTAATCTTTTACATTCTCTACGGGCATTTTCAGCTATATCGAAAATAGCATCCTGACTATCTTCTATTGCACTGATAGCTTTATTGAGGATCATATTTATATCTTTAGCATCAATCTTTTGATTGTTCATTTTTCCACCCCATATAGATTCTAATATTTTTAGTTCTGCATAATTACATACTTCTCCTTTATTTTAAATTGAGAATTGTTTTATTTTTGTAATAATCCTACTATGTACCTATTTCGTGCTACAAAAAGCCCAGCTAGTTGTATTTTACTAATACAAGGCTGGGCTGATTCTGCCATTATTTTAATTAACAACCTGATAATCTGCCAATAACCATAATTCTTTCGATTTTCTCATCTCTAAAATATAATTAACTGTTTCAGTTGACACTCCACTGTAGCCTTCCAGTTCCCATATTATTTTTAACCGTATTTTCTTTTTATCAATACTATTTTCCAATTGACTACTTTCTATAATTGTTAATGCTCTTATTTTTTCAAAGAAAGTTGGCTCATTAAGCATCTCTTCATAAAGACTTATTTCATCTGTTATCAATGGATCTACTATATAATCTTTAAGTATTTCTTCTAATTGCATTATATCATTAGTTTCTTCAGATTCCAGTAAAGCGTTCCACATATCGATCCTTACTTGAAATATTTCTTCTATTCGCTGAAGTAATTCCTCTGTAAGGGGTTCCTCTTCTGTAAAGGATGCAAATATCACTTGTAGGTGGGATGATAATACAATCAGTAGCAAAAAAAATACCAGCATGCGTTTCATAATTTTTCCTCCTTTGTTATAAACCTAAAAGGTTGTAGGCTTTTATTATAAACAAAGAATATAAAAAAATTTGCTTGTTTTTGCTGGTAGTTTCTTTTTTCGATTTTCATTATTCTACATATTACATTATTATCCTATCTAAACTACATCATTTCAATTTTCTTTTTTTCTTCATCACTAAGCACTTTTTCTAAATCTAATAGAATAACCATTCTTTCATTAACTTTAGCAATACCACTAATAAACTTTTGGTCTATTCCTGTAATAATTTCTGGTGCAGGATCTACATCCTTCTGGTCAATTGTTAAAACTTGAGAAGCATCATCTACTAAGAATCCAACTTGTTTATCATTTAAGTATATGATGATAATTCGAGTATTTGCATTAACCGCCTGCAGCTCCATATTAAACTTTTTCCTTAAATTGATAATTGGTGTAACTACCCCCCTATAATTAACGATTCCATCAATGAAAGTAGGGGAATTTGGAACCTTCATACTTTCCTTAAATTCGCTAATTTCCTTAACGTGCATAATATCTACACCATACTCTTCTTTATCTAGTTTAAATATGACATATTGTCTTTCTGACATATCATTACCTCCTAAAAATCGACATATTTTCGCTTATCTTTTAATAATTCTATAAAGATTTCCTTTTTCCTTCTGATCAAAGAAAAAAAAGAAGATAGACAATACTATCTTCTTATTAATCAACATATTCAATTGAATCTAACTGTTGTTTAAAGGACTTTTTAAAGGATTCAATATATTCCTTTCTTAAAGTTGCCCTTTCCTTTTCTTCCTCCGCTGTTAAGGTTCTAGTCTTTGCTATTTTAGCTAATTCATTTATTCTAGCGATTTTTTCTTTAGATACCATACTAACACTCCTTTGTTATTCTTCATTATATCAATATAACATAAATTCTATACAGATTAAAGGTCAAATTCAGTCTAAGGATTTTTAGATTCTGGACTAATTTCAATTTCCTTCGGTTCCATTAAATTTGAAATATCTTTATCTTCCTGTTCTTTAACTCCTTCTTTAGTATTTATATTTTCTTCTAATATCTTTGACTCTTCACTAGACTCATTATTAATGGCACTAAAAACCTTAACCAACTGAATCATTCTTGTTAATTGATCTCCTTGTTCTTGACTAACAAATGGTTTAATAATTTCGATTAAATCCGTTTCATCTAATTGACCCTTCGTCTCCATTGATTTAAATAATTTTAATACACCCACTAATGCCTTTAGTTCCTTTGTTCTTCCTTGAAGCTGCCCTTCCAAAATCGGATCAAATAGTTCTATGTACTTCTCTACGGTTTCTATTGTAATCGACTGGGTGTCTAAACTTTTAATTTCTTGTAATTTGCTACCCATATGGTGAATTTTTGAGTGCATATCAATGGATTTATAGATGATGTCCTGTTTATCTGCATCAACAAACTCACTAATGTCTAATAACATATTTTTCTTTTTATCCTCAATTGAAAGAGAACTGTAGGTACTGCTATTGAGGATATCGGGGGTCTCCATCATTACTTTAACCTTAGAAATAATCTGTAGTAACATCTCTGTCCTATGGATAATTAATTGCTCTTCGGAGCTCATATATCCTTTTATTCGATTTAACAATCTTGCTTTCTTTTCCATAGAGTTAGTATCAATTTCATAAATATTTAACTTTGTACTTCCTTTTCTTAAATATAGCATTAATATTGGCAATAGCCATAACCAGTTGGAAGGAAAGCTATTATTTTTTTCAGTATCCATTTTTTTCCCCCTTTACCTTTTTTCCTTAACCCATCTGTTCTTATATATATGCGACATGACCAGCCATTGATACAAAATATATAAAAAAATTCTAAAGTATTATCATTTTTTTGTGGCAATAAATGTCCCTGCTGCATAGTTTATATGGATAGCTATTTTCTATAAATATGACATTATTTAGGAGGGATATAGGTGGATCAAAGAAAAATTAGCGAACTTATTGAGGCAGCTAAAAAGGGAGATCTTTCTAAATTAGAAGAAGTTAAAAACTATGTATCTGAAGAGGACTATCAGAAAGCATTACAGTTATTTAATCAATATGCAGGAAGATCAGAAGCAGAAATTATGCAAGAATTAGCTCGCCTTAAAAAAACTGTACCAAATCAACAGGAAATTATAGATAAGATTCAGCCCTTCTTAAATGAAGAGCAAAAGGCTAAATTAAGAAAAGTTTTAGAAGTATTGGATCAAGAATAAGAATTACAAATAATAAAAAGGACTATCGTTCTTCCTCTAGAGAACAATAGTCCTTAATTCTATGTTTATATTTACCTCAACTTAATACTTCATTTTACTTCATCTCAAAATACCTATCGCTTATTTTAATTCTACCAAACCTTCAACTCTATCTACAATAGTATGTTTTAAAATTAATTCATTACAAGCATTGATGTCTACATACATTACCCTATCTTCTTCTAAGGTTGTAACCTTTTCTCTTATGCTTCGATAAGCTTCCCCAGTTCCCTTACCTAATGTAGCACCTGAATGAAAATCGATCCCTTGAGCTGCTGATAATAATTCTATTGCCAATACATTTGCAGCATTAAAGTAAATCTCCCTTGCCTTTCTTGCTGCAATAGTTCCCATAGATACGTGATCCTCTTGGTTTGCTGATGATGGAATAGAATCTACACTAGCGGGGTGGGCCAAGACCTTGTTTTCTGACACTAAAGAAGCAGCTGAATATTGAGCGATCATAAAACCTGAGTTTAACCCACCTTTAGCTGTTAAGAAGGCTGGTAATCCACTTAATTGAGGGTTAACTAACCTTTCTATTCTACGTTCCGATACATTAGCTAACTCAGCAATAGCAATTCCTAAGAAATCGAAAGCAAGGGCCATAGGCTGTCCATGGAAATTACCTCCCGAAATTACCTCTCCCTCATTAGGGAAGATCAAAGGATTATCTGTAGCTGCATTCATTTCTATTTCTAACTTCGATTCTACATAAGTAATGGCATCTTTACTTCCTCCATGAATTTGAGGTATGCATCGAAGGGTATAGGCATCTTGTACACGTAATTCCCCTTGTCTTGTTGTTAATGAACTTCCCTCCAGTAAAGCTAATAAGTTTACTGCTGTATCTATTTGTCCTTGATGGGGTCTTACTTGATGAACCTTAGCATCGAAGGCATCTACTATTCCCCTCTGAGCTTCTACTGTCAGGGCAGCAGCAATGTCGGCAAGCTTTGTTAGTTTTTTACAATCGTATACAGTTAAAGCACCTATGGCGGTCATTACCTGTGTCCCATTAATTAGTGCTAAACCTTCCTTTGAAGTAAGGGATATTGCCTTAATACCTGCCTGTTCCATAGCTTCTTTACCAGATAATCGCTTACCTTTGTAAATTGCTTCTCCTTCCCCTAACATAACTAAAACCATATGGGAAAGGGGGGCTAAGTCTCCACTTGCTCCTAAAGAACCTTTTTCTGGAATAATAGGATGTACACCTTTATTTAACATTTCTAATAAGGTTTCAACTGTAGATAATCGGATCCCCGAATGTCCTTTAGCCAGTGCATTTGCCCTTAAAAGCATAATCCCTCTAACAATTTCTTCATCCAATGGATTTCCTACCCCGCAGGCATGACTAATAATTAAATTTCTTTGAAGGGTTTCTGCTTCATCTTTGGAAATTGCAACATCACTGAACTTACCAAAACCTGTGGTTATTCCATACACCACGTCTTCATTATCTACAAACTGATCTACTAATCTACGACTTTTTTCTATTTTCCCCTTAGCTTCTTCTGTAATTTCTACCTGATAGTTCTCCCTTGCCACCTTAACTAATTCTTCTAGAGTTAAACTATTCCCATCAATTCTAATCTGCATCTTAGGTCCACTCCTTTATATCATCATATTATTAATAATAATTAAACAATTCTTTATATAATCTTTCTACAGTAAATTTTGAATTCCTTCTATATTTACAATTATTTTTTAACAGTTAAAATTATTTTAGTAATTTAATGTTTTAGTCTGGTAAACTAATAGAGGGAAATTATATTTTTTTAATTAAGTATATCATTGCAAAATAAACATTTAATCTTTAAGTTTAGTGTTTTCTTCTATACAAAAACAAAACCCACTTAGAAACTATTCTAACTGGGTTCTGCCTTTAGATATCTTTATTTTTTATAACTACGATAATCTGTTTAAACGACTCTCAATTTGATCGTAAACTGCTTCAGCTGAAAGACCTCTAGCTGTTATAATAGGTGTTTTTGTTTGGGCATTTTCTATTCCCATTGTATTTGAATCTTGACCGGTTACAACAACTGCATCAAATGCATCAAGGTTTCTACTATGGTCTAAATTTTCTACCTTAAATCCCTTACTTTGAAGATAATCTTTAACATCTGTCAATGAATGTTCTATCGCTACACGTTTTTTCATATTGACACCTCCCTAAGCATCCATAATCAATCATGGTAACTTCATTTATTATTATTTGCTTGGTAGTCAATATTATGCTGACAATTACTATTTTACTGTTTCTTCCATAAAAGGACCCATAATACTACTGGTAATTTTAGCTAAGTTGTAGGCATTAAAATCAAATTCTCTTTCTTTAACAGATGCCGAAAGATAAATTACACCCTTTAAATCACCATTATAAATAATAGGAACAACGATGACAGATTTCCAATTAGGTGTTCCTGTAAAGATATCTATTTGACTAATATCTTCCCAGTCAATTAAGTATTCTCCCTGTCTAGTCTGAATAACTTTATCAATTAGTTTTTCGTTATAGTTTAGACTGCTTACCCAATTATCTACAAATCTTTTGCGATAAAACTTAGAGCTAATTTTCCCATTTTCAACTAAGAAAAGAATCCCTTCCTCTGCCTCTAAAATTTCAATTAATCTTCCCAATAAAATGAAGTTCTTTTCTTCTCTTGGTCTCTTTTCAGTTAATATTTCTATTGCTTCTGCAAGTACCAACACATTCCTTTGATCCTGTACAATATTTCCCGATACAATTCCAGCCAATTTATCGGTTCGTTTATCAACAAAGCTCATTCCATTACGCCAAGTTACAGTCATATTTCTACCTTGTTCCTTAGCATTATATAGGGCTTGATCTGCCTTTTCGATTATAATTTCCTTATTAGATCCATCTTCTGGGAAACTTGCAACACCACAACTAATGGTTAAGTTAAATTCATCACCTAGTAACTTTGCTTCTTCAAAGGAAATACGGATCTTTTCAGCAATTTTATAGGCAGCATTTTTATCTGCACCTGGTAATAATATAATGAACTCTTCTCCACCATATCTCCCTACAAAATCACTTGTCCGAATACTGCGCTGTAGTACTTTCCCAGCTTCTTCTAATATCAGGTCCCCCCGTTGATGGCCATAGGTATCATTTATGATTTTAAAATGATCAATATCGCACATAACGATAGAAAGATTTTGATTAATCTCTTTTGCAGATTCAATATTTTCTAATAGAAGCTTTTCAAAATACTTTCTAACATAAGCTCCCGTCATTTTATCTATTGAAGATTCAATCTTTAGATAATAGTTGTTTAACATAATATACGCAAGAGAAATGAGCTTCTTACATTCTTTGAAGGTTTCATAGGAGAAATTATTAAACACTTTATCTGTTTCTAAATAAAGGTATCCACTAATCTTTGATTTATCCTTTAAGTGCCAGTTTCGTTTTTCTGTTTGTAAATGTTCAACTTTTCCCTGTTGTATAATTGGTAAGCATATGGATGCCCTAATATCCTTATTTGCATACTCTCTTTTGCTATCACTTGTCTGGTTAAACTGATTCATTATAAGTAAGCCATTTTTATTATTTGTTGCCTTTTCTAATAAATGATTTATTTTCTCGACATTAATTTTGGCTCCTATATGGGCAATTACTTCATAACCATCTTCTTTTACGCCTAATATAGCTCCAGAGGTTGCCAGTACAAATTTCCCTGCCAATTTAGTTAAAAGTTCTAGATTAAATTGAACATCATTGGATAGGTGATCCAACAGCCCTTCTAAATCATCAACTTCTATAGATACTAGAGATTTATACTGTTGTAGGGCTAGTTCATAGAAGGCAGGGTTTTGAAATAGTTCTTGAAATCTACTAATATCAAAAAAATCTTGTAGATTAATATCCTGCAACTTTAATGATTTATTGATTTTAGGAAGCTCTGAGGCTTCGATGGTTCCCCGCTGTATTAAACTTTCCATTCTTAACAACTGTTGTTTTAAATTATATTTATTCTCCACCATTAAGTAATGCTTTTTATACTTATCTGGTGTACGATTTAGCAGATGTTGAATAACCTCTAATGCATTAAGATAATAACTGGTAGCTTTATAGTAATCTCCTTCTTTAAAATATGCATACCCAAGACTACTATGAATCTTCCATTCCTCTTCCTTATCATTTGATGGATGGAGTTTACCAATTAAGGCTTCAAGGGCAAGTATTTTCTTTTTATTATCTTCAAGAACTAACCCTTCATACAAATTCCTTTTAATCATTAAATAATGATTAGTAAAGTCTCCCATTAAGGTCTCATCTTGCTTAAGTAGTTCTTTTACCACATCTATTTTTCCTTTATCGTAGAAATACCCTACAGCTGTCATTAACGCAATCCTATGATCTCTACTATAGGTTTTCTCTCGATATTCTTCTAGTATTTCAAGTAATTCAGCTTCTTCTACAGCTTCTCCCAAGGAGGTCTTAACCATAAATTCTGTTAACCTGATCCTTAATAGACTGATAAAGTTGTTCCCACTATATTCCTTTAGATTTTTTATTTGCTCTAAAGCTTCATGGAAGGAACCCATTGTCATTAAAAAGTTAACCATTGCTTTATAATAAGTTTCTCGATTAAGATTGTTATATATATCACTCTCAGCCTTAAGAAGATAGTTATAGGATTGCTTATAGTCTCCGATCATTAGATAACATTCGGATAAATTCATATAACCAATCATTTTAATATGAACATCTTCATACTCAGTAGCTAAATTAATATTTTTATGCAATACCTCAATGGCATCATCATATCGGTTTTCAAGCATATAACAATCAGCTATATTATTATAGGCTCTAAATAAATCTTCCATTCTATGGTATTGCTGTGCAATTTTCATTGATTTTTCAAAATATTTCCTTGCTTCCTCAATTTTTTGAAAATGATCTTGAAGGATTACCCCAATATTATTGATTGGTCTACTAGTTTCTTCTATTCGTTTACCCTTTTCTAAAAATCCAACACTAATTTCACAATATTCCTTTGCCTGTAGGACATTACCCTTTAAGAATTCTAAAATTCCCTTTTGGTTAATAAACATGCCTATATATTCAAAGCGATTGAGCTTTTTAGCTATCTCTAAATATTTTTCACAGACTTCCTCTAAATTATCTACCTCTTTACTATGCATGTATACCCTAGCTAGCAAATAAGCTGCCTTCAATAACCCTTCACCATACTGTATTTTCTCAGCATTATGTAGGATTTCTTTTAAATCTCTTTCGGCTAATTTTAATTCATTTCTATTTAAATAAATTTGAGCAATATTACATTGTGCATCAATGGTAAGCTCCTGAATCTTACCATTTGTTAATGACGTAACCTCTTTATAGCTCTCTAATGCCTCATTATTTTTACCTTGATTCTGATAAACTTCACCCATTCTAATTAGAAGTTTTAGATATTTCTCATCAGGATTCATCTTTAGTAGAGAATAGGCTCGCTTATAAAAGACCACTGCCTGAGTATAGATGCGAAGATTAAACATGTGATCGCCGGCCTCTATACAATAATCAATGGCCTTATTTCTCTGATTAGACTGAAATAAGTGGTAGATTAATTCTTCTTTATTTTCCCTACCTTCCTTTTGATACAAATCTTCTAATATGATACTTACCTTTTGGTGTAACTGTATCCTTTTTTCCAATTGAATTGATTCATAGATGTAAGTTTTTAGTTGACTTCTGTAGAACCCATAGGTATAACCCCAGTCCTCCAATTTTTCGTTAAGAATTTTCAACTGGGTTAATCTATTTAGACATGGTGAGTATTGCTGATCTTCTCCTAATAACTTAGACAATATTTGTAGAGACACGCTGGTATTAAATAAAGATACAATTTCCAGTAGCTTTTTTGTAAAGTCATCAAAGGTATTTAACATAATATAAATGGACTCATCAAAATTTTCAGGTAATTTTATTCGTGAATAATCTTCAATATTGCTATGCCATGTATATCCATTTTTTTCGGAAGTATAGTCAACATAAATATGTTTTTGAGCATAGAGTTCACGAATTGCCTCTTCTATTAATGCAGGGTTTCCATCTGTTTCCCTCATAATATTAGTTGCAAAATTTAAAGGTTCTATAAACCATCCTAGAATATATTTAATCATCTTAGCAGTTTCTTCTACAGTTAGTCTTGATAATTTAATTTTTAATACCTCTACAGAGTTATTCCAATCAACAAGATAATTATGGGTTTCCTGCCAATGATAAAGTTCATCAGTATACCCAAGTAAAATCATTATTGGTGCTTTTTTTAATCTATTGATCTTTAGGAAATAATCGATAAACTCAATAACAGTTCGGTCTGCAAAATGAATATCATCGAAGGTCAGAAGGGTCTGTTGAGCACCTACAGTTTCTATGATAAAGTTGGTAATGCGATCGTATAGACGTAAAATTTCTCGATCTTCCGTTAATTCTCTTGAGGGCGTAATTTTTTTGTTAAATCCGATTTCGGGTATAATCTTGACTAGCTCTTCAGCATATTTATCTATGATATTTTGAGGGGCATGCCTTAATACCTGACGTAATAAAAGGGTAATGGTTTGGTGGAAATCATTACGATCGTTTAAAATACTTGTACTAAATACATGGACTTTATTAAATTGCATTTGATGTCTAACCTCATTAATAAACCGCGATTTACCTATTCCTTTATCTCCTTGAATGAGGATTAGACTTTTATTCCAGTTTTCCACTAATGACATGATTTTTTTAAGTTCCATGTCTCGTCCTATAATGGGAATTTTAAAGTTTAGCGTTTCTAACACAGTTTTATCTTCTATAGGTTCCTTTAACTGATACAACCCTTCAATATCCCTATTCATTTGATGAATCGATTGATATCGGTCGATATAATCTAGTTGGGTAGCATTCTTAATGATATTAAAAAAATCTAGTTCCCACTTTAATTGTACTTTTTCACTACATAAACTTATTTCATCTAATAATTTATGATAATAAAATTCTTCTGTAGTATAAAAATAGTAAAGCAATACCCCTAGAGAATAAATGTCTGTATAAGGGCCAGTTTCTATTCCATAATATAGCTCTGGGGCTCTACTATTTACTGCCAACTTTTGTTCATGCTGTTTATCAAACTCTTTCTTTTTTAAAGAAATTAAATCCATTAATTTAACCACTAATTCCCCATTATCTCTGGTAATAGATATGTTTTCTAAGTCTATATACTTATAATTCATTCCATGGAAATGTAGAAAATCTAGAAAGTTAGCCATTTGCTTATAAATCTGTAGCAAATCTGCTTTACTTAGACTCCCTTTTACAGGCTTTAATACTGTCGGCTGAAAATATTCCGTTGTATAGAAATAAAGCATCTCATGATTGTGTTTATCATCGATGGTTTCAACAGTTCCACAACTATATAGAGATACGATATTTTTATGGTTTATTGCAGAAATTTCATGAAAGTGATGTCTGCAATACTCAATAAAGGTCTTAGAGTACTGATTGTCTTTTATAATGTATAATAAAACCTTTTTATTTTTTTGCAATAAATCAGAGGCGGTATATTTGCTGTAAAAGTTATCAATTTCTAGACATTCGCCTATTTTATATCGATTGTTAATAATCTCCATGAATCCACTTCCCCATATTGATTTTCACCTTTTGCTTATACCGTTCTTGAATAAATCATTTCTACGCTCTTTAATATTGCCTTTTTTTCATCACTATGCAGGTCTTGTAAAAGGTCATCTAAATAATGCCTTCTGGCGTCTAAAACCTCGTTTATTATTTCATGGCCTTTTTCTAACACATAGATCCGAACTACTCTTCTGTCCTTCTCATCACGAACCCGCTTTACTAACTCGTTTTTTTCCATACGATCTACTAAATCTGTTATCGTACTGCAGGCAAGATACATTTTATTGCTTAGTTCTCCTATGGTTAGATTTTCTTCGTTTATTAAATATTGCAATGCTTGAAATTGGGGTGGAGTTATTTCGAAATTAGTTAAAATTTCTCTTCCCTTTTGTTTTATTACAGTACATAAATGTCTTAACTCTCTCTCCAGCTCCGTAATGGTATCCTCATATCTTATATCTTTCATAGATAACCTCCTATCCAGATAATCAGTCAATTTGATTTTCCTTAATTCAATTAGTATTCTAACTTCTACCTATAAAATCCTCTTTTATATCTCAAATTTTTTAAAAATCTATAGTTATTTATGACTATTTTTATTTTTTCTATTTTCGAGAAGGGATTTGATTTTTTCTGTAGAAGTGTAAGTTAGCTTAAAAGGTTTATTTGTAAGGAGGTTCATTGATGAAAAAGCTTCAACACACCAACCATTCTCAAAAAAAAATTCTCTCATTTACCATCATTCCAAGTACAACAAATAAAGTCATACATTTTAGTATTCCCTATTGGTCAATATTTTCTTTCATAGGTGTATTCTTATGTATTAGTCTTTATTCTATCGGAGTTTCTAAAAATTTATCCCAAACTCAAGAACAATTACTGATTACAACTAACAACTTAACAATATTAAGCTCACAAAACCACGCACAAACAATAGAAATTGATTATCTTAAAGGTAGATCTGAAGAAATAGAAGAAAAATTGATCGCCTTAAATGATCTACAAACTAAAGTTTTAAGCATGGTAGGTTTGGAAGACCCATTAGAAGAACAACAAGCTGCTAATCCATTAACAGTTCTAGTCTCTCGTTCGGATAATCGTATACCTGTCGTAGATCACAATTATGACCTTGAAGAGGACATAATTCTATTAGATAATCTTATTGAACAACAAACAATGAATTTTGAAAAACTTGTTGTAGATGTCGAAAAACAACTTCAATACATTGATTCATTACCTAATCTTCGGCCAGCAATCGGCAGAGTTTCTTCAAATTTCGGTTATCGACTATCCCCTACTAGTCGTAATAGAGAATTTCATTCTGGTATCGATATTGCAAATAAGACTAATACAGATATTGTTGCAGCTGGCAGTGGTGTCGTGACCTTCTCTGGATACAATGGTGCCTATGGAAGAATGATTATTATTTCCCACGGATATGGTTATACCAGCGTTTATGCCCATAACAATACCAATTTGGTAAAGGTGGGAGACCATGTTGCTAAAGGAGATGTCATTGCAAAGATGGGAAGCACTGGTCGAAGTACTGGCCCCCATGTCCATTTCGAAATTCGCCTAAACGGTAAAGTTATTAATCCTAATACAGTTCTAGAAAATTAATAAAGGAGGATCTTAATGTTTAATAAGAAGGAAGATATCCATTACAGTAAAGCGACTACCATCATCGGCGCAGATTGTCAGTTTCAAGGAGACTTAAAGGCATCTGGTACAATACGTGTAGATGGAGAATTTAAGGGAGAAATAAGGGTGGATGGAAATATATATATTGGCGAAACGGCTAAAATAGAAGGTAATATTTACGCCAATAACGTTATGGTTTCAGGTGAAATAAAGGGAAATATAGAGGCCCACCAACAACTTCGTATTACCTCCTCTGGCAGCTTATGGGGGGATGTTAATGTTTCTAGCTTCATACTTGATGAAAACTCTTCTTTCGACGGTAACTGTAAAATGAAGCATGATCACGTTAAAACAGAAACAACTAAAGATCCAGTTTAGTAGTATTTTAGGAAGTGGCTTAATTATTTTTAAATTAATGTTACAGCAAAAATAAAAACTTCGCTACTTGGGTGTTCAATGGATAATATAATGTATTATTAAGATATTGTCTATTACTTTCACGGAGAGGGGCTTAGCAATCATTTTTGTAAATTGAAGAATAAATAGATAAGATATTATGTAAGTTTCTCAACTAAAAAACATCCTACTAATAGCACAGATGATGTGCCCCCCAAAAGTTAGACCTAAAAATCTAACAATTGGAGGTCGCTTCAGCCTAGAGCTTAGCAGGATGTTTTATTTCGTTATTCAGGTACAATAATGTTAATGGCTTCTTTAATTACTTTAAAGTTCATAGGTAGTGGTCCGCAATATTCGCCATCAACATCAACAATAATTTCTTCTGGTCCAATAATACTAAAATCACTAACTTGAAGATATTTAAAGTTTGGATGGTTTACGTGGTTGCCTTGAAGCATCAAGAAGAAGATGCTGGCTACATCTATAAACTGGCAATTCTCGATAATGAGAAGGTCAAATAATCCATCATTAATTTTTGCCTCCGATGCAATATGCTTAAACCCTCCCACATGGGGACTATTTGCCAATACAAAAAATAGAATTTCCTTCTCCTCTGTAATCTTTCCAATTTTCAATTGAATCTTAATCGGCTTAAAAATCTGTTTTGGAAACTCTTTTATTCCCTCTAAATAATATGCAAATTTTCCCAAAGCTGTTTTAGACTCTGATGAGACCTTGTGGGCCACATCTGTTAATAGACCTGCTGCCGCAACATTCATAAAGTATCGGTCTCCACAGGTTCCTATATCCAGCCCATGAACTCTATTTAAGTGAATCATATGGGCAAATTGATGGATGTTCCTTGGAATTTTCAAATGATTCCCCAGATCATTAACTGTACCTGCTGGATAAATTGCAAGTTTAGTTTTATGATTTAGCTTACTGTTCATCATCCCATTAACAACTTCATTAACAGTACCATCTCCACCTGCCGCAATAATTAAATCGTAACCTTCTTGACAGCTATTATATGCTATCTCCTTAGCATGCTGTGGTGCCTTAGTTCCCTCAAGATCTGCCTTTATTCTGTAATCTTCCCAAAGGATTTCCTTTAGGTCAGGAATGTTTTTCTGAAGAATTTGTCTACCTGAATCAGGATTATATATTATTTTTACTCTTCTCATAAATGGTTCCCCCTTATATATAACTCCTTATAAAATAGGTTTAATTGTACTAGCTCTTACCACTGAGGATTTATATTTATTAATGTATTCCTCCATTATTTTACAAAGCTGTCTCATTCCCACCTCAATTTCTGGGGGACTAACTGCTGCTATACTCAATCTAAAATATTCATCATGGAAATTATTTAAATGAAACAAGTTACCCGGCGCAAAGACGATATTTTCATTTACTGCTAACTCATATAATTGCTGAGATGAACAGTTAGAAGGCAGTTTAAACCAAAAATTCACTCCACCCCTCGGCAAAATATATTCCACCTCAGAAGGCATATATGCTTCAATACAGCTAATCATTTTTTCAAATCTCTCCTTATATTTTCCCTCCATATATCGTAGGTGCTGTTGCCAGATTCCCTTCTTTAAATAGAGTTCTAAGGCTCTTTGTAATAACCCTGAAGTGGAGATATCAGTCGTATGCTTTGCCATAAGAAGTCTTCCATGAAGATTATTAGGAATTACTAAAAATCCTAAACGAAGACCTGGCATAAATATCTTAGAAAAGCTTTTAACATAAATCACAATATTTTCTTTGTCTATGCTTTTTAAGGTACTTGTATCATCATGATAGTAATTTAGCTCACTTAAATAATCGTCCTCCATTATATATACGCCATAATTTTTACAGATTTCTAATAGTTTTTCCTTCTTTTCTCTTGTATATGAAACGCCAGTTGGATTTTGGAAATTCGGCATGATATAGAGCAGTTTTGGCCTATTTGACTGTATTTTCTTTTCCAATATCTCCAAATTTAGTCCATCGTATTCAAGGGGGATGTCAATAATTCTTGCCCCACGGGATTGAAAGGCTGCAATTGCACCAGTATAAGAAGGACCCTCAATAATCACATAGTCGCCATAATTAAGTAATGCCTTTGATACAAGATCTATTCCTTGTTGTGCTCCAGAAATAACCTGGATATTTTCTGCATCAACATTTATACCATACTCTTTCACATAGCTCCCCAAAATTTCTCTAAGGGGATAGTAGCCTTGTCCCTCTTGGTAGCCAAAGGCATTTCCTTTATCTCTGTCTAAAACATCATTTAATACTTGTTTAAAGTCATCGACTGGAAATAGTTCGGCGGATGGAGTTGCACTGGCAAAGTTAATTGTATTTTCTTCAATTTTAATTTGACCTTGGTCTAGTAATCTATGCTTATTAATTGCTTGATGGGTTTCTTCTTCTATACCCTCTGGATCATCTCCCTTGATTTGATGGGCAATATAAGTACCGCTACCAATTCTTTTGTAAACTAGTGCTTCTTTTTCTAAAATCTCGTAGGCTTTGACAATGGTTACATTATTTACTTCCATCATTTTAGCCATTTTTCTTACTGGTGGAAGTCGATCTCCTTCCATCAGTTTCCCCCCCAAAATTAACTCTTTAATGGATTTATATAATTGAATATATAAATGCTCTGAGTCCTCCTTTGATAGTCTTATATTATTGTATATCTCCACGCCCATCACCTCACTTATATTGTTACCATACAATTAATTATATCAAATTTTATACTAAAAATACAAAAAATAAAAGACACAATTAAATGTGCCTTTTATCTCTTTGTTTTTAGTCTCTTCTATAACGATCCGCCATTCTTTGTAGTTCTTGAGCCTGAAGACCACTTTCTTCTGCAAAGTTTTTAAACATTCGGGCTAACTCATTATCCTCAGTATGCTTAGAAAACATTTCGTAATCCCTTACCATCTCCTGTGCATCTAATAGCTTCTTTGTAATCATATCCTTTGGTCCTAAATTCATTTGAAGCACCTCCTTTTAATTTATATTTTGTCTAATGGAGAATTGAAATATGTATACATTTTTAAAATTAGGAAATTACTCATTGCTCACTGGGGACTAAGTTTTAATACTTACATAACTAATATAAATTCAGAGTTATGGTATTATAATTTCCTCAAATAAAAGACGACCGTTTTTGTTTGCTTTTTAATTTTAATTTTGATGTCGGATTTTTTTTATTTCTTCTTTATATAAATCAAGAATTAAATGGGCTTCTTCAGCATTAAGTTTATTTCTACCACCCATAGTCTCAAAAAATCTTTTTGGAAAATGAATTTCATCATAAGAAAAACCCATTTTTTCTTTTAGGGCAATTTTTTCTATAAAGGTTTTTGTGGCTAGCTTCTTTAAATCCTCTAGAGAAACTTTTTGTCCAATAGCCTCAAGGCCTGCAATTACAGTAGGATAGTCATATATTTTTCTGGCGAAGAGACATATAACTAGGCTGTTTAATAGATTACGATCAATTTCTTCTTGAATAAGCTTCTTTACTAACTCTTCATTACCTATATTTCCCTTTTCTTGATCAAAGGAGTAACCTGCGTTATCTAGATGGGAGTGTCTTCCACCTACTGCCTGTCCTATTAAATTACCATACCCAGTATGATAACCTGCTACTTCATTTTTACCTAAAACCATTGCAAAATCCTTGCCACCATACTTTTCGGCAAGATAGTGAGTCCCCTTAGCGGCCTGTTTATAAAAGAGATTGGGTTGTTTTACTATTAACTTAATCATTTCATGATAAGCTTTAGCATTACCAAATTGAGGTTTTTCAATTGTTTCCTTTTCTGTAATATACCCTTTTTCGTATGCCTCTGTAATCCATGCCAGCAAGACACCAGTAGTCATGGCATCTAGCCCCATCAATTCTACAGTTTCTATAAGGACCATTAGTTCTTCTGGATTTCCCACCCCTAGCATCGATCCTAATGAATAGATCAGTTCATGATCATAAGCAATGGTAGATGACTGATATTCATGGGAATCCCCGTATTTCTGCCTCAATAAAGCAATATGAATACAACCAATGGTACAGCCACTACAGGCAACCTTCTTAATTAAATGATCTTTAGCAAAGGTTTCTCCACTAATTTCATTGGCAAATTCAAAACAATTATCTTTAAAATTATGGGTAGGCAAAGCCTTTATATCATTAAGGGCATTGATATTAATGGACGTTCCTACCCCGTGATATTTTTCCATTAAATCAGTCTCGTTCACCCTATGATAGATCTCCTCATAGACTTTATTATATTTCTTGGGGTTATCTATTATCTGAGATTGATCTCCTTCAACTATGATCCCTTTAATGCCTTTACTTCCCATCACTGCTCCTAACCCTAGTCTGCCAAAATGTCGATAAGTATCTACAGTTACACAAGCAAAATTAATGTTCTTCTCTCCTGCTTCTCCAATAACTAAAATAGAACGCAACCCTCTTCTACCTGGTTGGTCATGTAAAAGTCGTGTGGTCTCATCGGTATTAAGTCCCCATAGGGAGTGGCCCTCTTTTATTTCTAAGGAATGGTTGTTAATTTTTAATATGATTGGTCGATTGGCTTTTCCTTTGATCACTAAGCCATCTAACCCTGCCATTCCCATTGCCATTGAAAATCTCATTCCTACATAGCTTTCTCCTAATTCTCCTGTTAGGGGTGACTTAAAGAGACTGCAGGTTTTGGTTACTACTGGAAAAACTGTATTTAGGGGACCTTTTGTATAAATAATTGGCTGTTGAGGATTTAAGGCCTCTTCTTCAGGGAAACCATGTTCCTTTAAAAGTTGAAGCCCTAAAGCTACACCACCTATATAAGTAGATAAATCTGGTCGGTCTAACACCTCTGCTTCTTCATTATCTAAATCTATTACCATTATTTTAATAGTCCTATTACTCATTTATCTAACCTCCATTGCCAATACATTATGGGGGCATCTTGTTACACATTTACCACATTGAATACAGGTAATTACCTTGCCACTAGTATTATCATATTTAATAGCACCCACTAAACAGGCTCCTACACACTTTCTACACCCAGTACATTTATCAATGGCATACTTAATACCTCCCCCTTTTCTTGGGATAATTGCCTCAAAAGGACAAGCTTTAACGCAGGAAGCCTCTAGACAACCTCGGCAAATATCCACCACCAACCTTCCTTGGTATCCCCCACTGGTTTTTATAGTAATGGCACTTTTTATTAAAGAATAATCTTTATGAACAGCTGTTGCACATGCAATCATACAGGAATAACAACCTATACATTGACCTACATTTTTTACCTTTAGTATTGGTAGTTCTTGATCTCGCTGGGTCTCCATAGAGACTTCACCTCCAACTTATATCCATACTTCAACATAATGCTGTATTATTTTCCTTTGTTGGAGATAATATACCTAGCAAGAGGGAAATTGGAATATTCTTAATTTAGTGGAGGAATTTTCGGTTTCAATATAGAATTTTTAGAGTAACAAAATAAACTGGGGGGTTATTATGGGTCACTTTTCAACACTTAAATATTTTTTCGTCAAGAACAAATGGTATTATTTCTGGGGAATTATCTGGCTACTTTTAGTAGACGTTTTCCAGTTAATTATTCCAGAAATCTTAAGACGCTTTACTGATCAGCTACAGGAAAATACATTAACCCGTAGTGATCTGTTACGCTATGGTGGATATATTCTATTAATTGGTATAGGTATAGGTTTTTTCCGTTTTTTGTGGCGAATATTTATTATTGGTACTTCAAGAAGATTAGAATATGAATTGAGGAATAAGCTTTTTTCTCATTTATTGAGTCTATCTACTAATTACTATACCCACAATAAAACTGGAGACTTAATGGCCCACGCTACCAACGATATCAATGCCGTTAGAATGGCTTTGGGGATGGGGGTAGTTATGATGACAGATGCTGTATTTATAACAGTAGTAGCCATTACCATGATGGCACGAACTACAGATTATCGACTAACATTGTTGGCCTTAATTCCATTACCGATTCTTGCCGTTAGTATTGGCCGTTTCGGTAAAGTCATCCATCGACGATTCAAGGCGGTTCAAGAAGCTATATCAACTTTAACTGACACTGTTCAAGAAAATTTCTCTGGAATTAGGGTTGTTAAGTCTTTTGTGCAGGAAGAAGACGAAGTTAAAAAATTTAATGAAAAAAATCATAACTTATTCCAAAAAAATATGGGATTAGTTAAACTATATGGTCTTTTCCACCCCTTTATCCAGTTCGTATCAGCTTTAAGTTTTATCATTGTTGTTGGCTATGGAGGTATGCTGGTAATCTACGGTGACATCTCTTTAGGTGACTTCATTGCCTTTAACAGCTATCTATCTTTACTTGTTTGGCCTGTTATGGCCATAGGTTGGGTAATTAATGTAATGCAAAGGGGTACAGCTTCAATGGAAAGATTAAATAAAATTTTTAGTGAAACACCTGAAATCATTGAAGATTCAAAGGCTATTTCACTAGATCATTTCCGTGGAAATATTGAATTTAAACAGGTTACCTTTAAGTATCCTAACAGTCATGTTAATGCCCTAGAAAATTTTTCTATCAAAATTCCAGAAGGAAGAAGTCTTGGGGTAATCGGTAAAACAGGAAGTGGAAAATCATCTATTGCGAATCTTATCCTTAGACTTTATGATGTAGACGAAGGAAATATTTTAATTGACGGCCATCCTATTGAGAAATTACAACTTGCTTCTCTAAGACAACATATTGGCTATGTAGACCAGGATAGTTTTTTATTTTCTACTACTATTTCTGAAAATATTGCCTTTGGTATTGATAAGTACACTCAATTAGAAGTAGAGGAAGCCGCAAAGCTAGCAGAAGTCCACGACAATATAATCGATTTTCCTAAAAAATATGATACCTATGTTGGGGAACGAGGAGTCACCCTATCTGGTGGTCAAAAACAAAGGGTTTCTATTGCTCGATCCCTTGTAAAAAAGCCTCAAGTTCTAATTCTTGATGATTCTCTATCGGCAGTTGATACCGATACCGAGGAACGAATTCTTAAATCTTTAAAAACTGAAATGAGGGGCAAAACAAACATCATCATTGCCCATAGAATTTCAACCATTAAAGATTGTGATGAGATTATCGTTTTAGAAGAGGGAAAAATACTTGAACAGGGAACCCATGAAGCCTTATTAGAGAATCGTAAGCAATATTATGAATTGTATCAAAAGCAGCTATTAGAAGAAAAAATAGCCAGTGAACATTAGGGGGGATTAAAATGAGTAATATACATCAAGAAGAAACCTTAGGAAAAGCCTATGATTCTAAGCTTATGTCTAGACTACTTCAATATGCCAAACCCTATTGGAAGTGGCTTTCTCTCTGTATCATTTTATTGATGATTATATCAGCCATTGACTTGGCTCAACCATATGTAATTAAAATTGCCATTGATGATTACATTAATGTTTTCGAAAAACCAATTTATGTTTATCATACTCCACCTGAATCTGAAAAGGGCTTTTTCTTTCAAGACCGATATTACGTTAAAGCCAAAAACATGGACGATGACCTGTCCTTTGATAAGATCGTTCAATTAATCCAATATGATGGAAAAGACTATTTAATTGAAGGAACTGGAGCTAATTCTTTACAAAACCAAGATTATCAAATAATCAAACATGGCCAAGAATCGATATTACAAGTAAAGGATCAGTCTTTCCCTGCAAGGTCTCTCTCTAAGGCAGAGATAAGACAATTTAGACAAAATGATGTTCTTTCACTACGTAACCTTAGTATTTTATACTTTATCCTAATTACCTTTGGCTTTCTAATGAATTTTGTCCAGGTATACTTATTAAACTACACAGGTAATTTAATCATCTATCGCATTAGAGATCAATTGTTTAGTCACCTACAAAATATGTCCCTTAGCTTCTTTGACAGTAATCCTGTCGGTCGCTTGGTAACAAGAGTTACAAATGATACAGAAACCCTCTATGAAATGTATACCAGTGTCTTAGTTAATCTCTTTAAGGATGTTTTTCTCCTTTTGGGGATTATCGTAATCATGCTAAGACTAAATGTTGCCCTTGCTCTAGCTTCTTTGTTGGTACTTCCACTTGTTTTAATATCAGCAGCAATTTTTAGGGTTAAAATTAGAGAAGCTTATCGAGAAGTACGGGTACAGCTGGCAAGGATCAACTCTTTTTTAAATGAGAATTTTACAGGGATGAAAACCATCCATACCTTCAAAAGAGAAATACAGCAGTTCCAAAAGTTTGATCAGAACAACCAAGATCTTTTAAAGGCTAATCAAAGAGAAATATTTGTCTTCGCCATTTTCAGACCATCTATGGAGATATTACGCTCTTTAGGGATTAGTATTATAATATGGTACGGTGGGGGGCAAGTCCTTAGACAAACGATTGAATTTGGCGTCTTATTTGCCTTTGTAAATTATATTAAACTATTTTTTCAACCCATTAACGATCTAACTGAGAAATATAATATCCTTCAATCGGCCATGGCTTCTTCCGAAAGAATTTTTGCGCTATTGGATAAGAAGTCGGATATAGTAGATTCTACTACTCCTATCATCCCTAAAGAATTTAATGGAGAAATAGAATTTAAAAACGTATGGTTTGCCTATAAAGATGAAGACTGGGTACTCAAAAATATTAGTTTTAAAATAAATCCTGGTGAATCTGTAGCTTTTGTTGGAGCAACGGGAGCTGGTAAATCTTCCATTATAAATTTAATTGGTCGTTTTTATGATATACAGAAGGGTGAAATCTTGATTGATGGAGTAAATATTAAAGACATACCACTGAAAGAACTACGGAGCAAGATTGGTATTGTATTACAGGATGTGTTTATGTTTTCGGGTACAATTAAAGATAACATTTTATTAAACAATAAAAAAATAACAGATGAAAGGGTTAAGGAGATTTCACAATATGTTAATGCCCATTCATTTATCGAAAAGCTCCCTAATCAATATGATGAACTTGTTATGGAAAGAGGAGCAAATCTCTCTACAGGTCAAAGACAATTATTGGCTTTTTCTAGAGCATTAGCCTTCGATCCTAAAATTTTAATATTAGATGAGGCTACTTCTAATATCGATACTGAAACAGAAAACTTAATACAAGATGCCATTGCTAAATTAATTAAAGGTAGGACCTCAATAGCTATTGCCCACCGATTATCAACCATTCAAAACTGTGATAAAATTATTGTGCTACACAAAGGTGTCCTTCGGGAAATAGGAAGTCATCAAGAGTTACTACAATTAGAAGGCATCTACTACAAGCTCTATCAATTACAATATAAAGAAAGCTTTTCAGTATAATTTTGTAAAAATATGATGCAAGGTGAAGGTTTACTGCCTTCATCTTTTTTTATTGTATTAAATGTATCAAGGCTGTTTCTATATTTTATAGAAATCTCCCCTTCCCAATAACGTTTTAGATCCTTTAGTTTATCTTTTAATCCATCTGAAATATCTAATAAATCAGCTTTCTGTAGATTTTTATCGAAAAATAATCTATTTATGCCAAAATATAATTTCCTCTAATAAAAATAATTTATGTTATGATCTATGAAATACTTAAGTAAATTTATATTGCAAAATGCAACATATTATTATTTTCATGCAATAAAAAAATCTTCCACATTAACTGGGAAGATTTTTCTTATATTTTGGATAATTTGATTAGCCCTCTTGTAAAAACTTTCTTTCGAACATATCACATTCGTCTAAGGTACATGTATTGACAACGCAGTGAATACATGTATATACTCCACACTCACGGATCTCTTCACTCTTATCACAATTCATATTTTCTTTTAGCATAAACATGCTCCCCTTTCATCGTTATCATTTTGTAATTTTATTATATCAGTTATTCATTTATCTGTCAATTGCAATTCTTAAAATTATTTTATTCATTACTTCAATATAATATTCTTTATTTTTGATAAAATATTTTTCCATAGGAAAAGTTAAAGATTAATCACCCCTTAATTAAGACATAATATTAAAAGAGTACTTAAGGAATAAACCTTGAAAGGAGCATTACAATGTCTAAAGTGCCTGTTAAAGTTGTTAATGATATTCACTGGATTGGTATGATAGATAAAGACCTGCGAATTTTTGATGTGATTATGAGAACCGAATATGGAACTAGTTACAATTCCTATTTAGTAAAGGGTTCAGAAAAAACTGCAATTTTTGAAACTGTAAAAACCAAATACTTCGACGAATATCTCGCTATGATTAGTAGATTGGTCCCTCCTGAAGAAATTGACTATTTCATTATTAATCATACTGAACCGGATCATTCTGGCGCCTTAGCAGAACTTTTAAAGGTTAATCCTAAGGCTATTGTCGTAGCTACCAAACCCGCTTTGAAATTTTTAAGACAAATTATCAACTTCCCCTTTAACGAAATGGAAGTAAAGGACGGCGACTCCATCTCTTTAGGTAATAAAACGATTAAATTTTTCGAAGCACCTTTTCTCCATTGGCCAGATTCTATGTATTCCTACGTGGTGGAGGATAAAATGCTAATTACCTGTGACTCTTTTGGTTGTCATTATGCCAGTGATGAGATCTTTAACGACGAAATAGAAAAAGACCCTTTAAAAGATGCAGATTTACAGTCCGCCTACAAATACTATTATGATATGATTATGGGTCCCTTTAAAAATCATGTTTTAAAGGCTTTAGATAAAATTAGACCTTTGGAAATTGATATCATTTGCCCTGGACATGGCCCTATCCTCAGAAATGACATAGATTATTATATCGATTTGTATCAACGTTGGAGCAGTGATGTTAAGATAAATGATGGAATTACCCGTGTCACCATTTCCTACGTCTCGGCCTATGGTTTTACCCACGAAATAGCTGAAGAGATTGCAAAGGGATTAAAGTCTTTAGATAACTTTGAAGTGTATTCCTATGATATTCTCCATACAGAGCATAAGGATATTATGAGTAAAATCTACTGGTCCGATGGTCTTCTTTTCGGTTCCCCTACTATTTGTGCAGACGCATTAAAACCTGTATGGGATATCCTTAGTCAAGTAAATCCTTTAGTTCATGGTGGAAAAGTTGCTGCAGCCTTTGGTAGTTATGGATGGAGTGGGGAGGCCATCAAAAATATTGAAGGTCGATTAAAGCAACTACGTATGAAGGTTTTAGAACCTGGTTTAAGAATAGCTTTTAAAGCTTCTCAAGAAGAATTACAAGAGGCTTATAACTTTGGAAGACAATTTGGAAACTATATACTTGATAAAAATAATGAAACTAAGCAAAAGGAGTTGAGTTGATGATATGACTAATAATATAAGCGTATATAATGAGATCGGGCAATTAAGAAGTGTTTTATTACATTGCCCTGGTGAAGAAATAGAAAATATTGTTCCTGATTATTTAACTAGACTACTATTTGATGAAATTGCCTTTATGAAGCAAGCCCAGAAGGAACACAATCAATTTGCTAGTATTTTAAAAAGTGAAGGAGTAGAAGTTTTATATTTGACAGAATTAATGGCAGAAATTTTAGAAATTCCAGAAGTTAGAAATCAATTTTTAGAAGATTTTATGTCGGAAGGTAGGGTCGCCACAGAAGGCTTAAGAGCTGCCTTAAGGGAGTTTTTTGCTCCAATGGCCCCTCTGGAAATGGTTAAAAAATGTATCAATGGCGTTAAAAAAACAGAAGTAAAAGAAATCACTAAAAAAAGCCTTGGAGATATGATTAAAAACCCCTATCCTTTTTATTTAGATCCGATTCCTAATATGTACTTTCAGAGGGACCCCTTTTCATCAATTGGAAGAGGCGTAACCTTGAATGTCATGCATTCAGTTACCAGAAACCGAGAAACTTTATTTGCTAAGTATTTATTTGATCATCACCCCAGATTCAAGAATGTTCCACGATGGTATAATAGAGATAAAACCCACTCATTAGAGGGAGGAGACGAATTGGTACTTTCTGATAAAGTCATTGCAATTGGTGTTAGCGAACGTACCGATGCAATTTCCATCGAAACTGTTGCAAAAAATATTCTTAATTCTGATGAAAGTTTTGAAACGCTATTAGCTTTTGATATCCCCAAAACAAGGGCTTATATGCACTTAGATACTGTATTTACCATGGTGGATCACGATCAATTCACGATTTATCCTGGTATAGAAATGCCTCTAGACGTCTTTAGTATCCATCGAGGCAAAAATAATGGCTTAGAGATCACCTATGAGGCTGCAAAATTATCGGATATATTGAAAAAGTACTTAAAACTTCCTGCTGTAAACTTAATTCGGTGTGGTGATGGTGATCCAATTGCTGCAAGTAGAGAGCAATGGAATGATGGTAGTAATACTTTAGCAGTCTCTCCCGGAAAGGTTGTTTGCTATAACAGAAATCACGTAACGAATGAGGCCTTAAGAAGAAATAATATAGAGGTATTAGAGTTTGATTCCTTCGAGCTTTCTAGAGGTCGAGGTGGTCCCCGTTGTATGAGTATGCCCCTACTCCGAGATAAACTTTGATATTTTGTTTTAAAGCTTATGCCTCACTTTTATAAACAATAGTGGAATTGTTATCTTGCGCTTATCATTATTGTGTGTGTCATTATTGTGATTCTCATTTTTTTGACTTTTATAAGAATAAATTGTAAGATAGAATAAAATTAATAATCGTTTTTAAGCAAGAGTAGGAGGTCTTACAATGTTCGATTATCATGTACACAGTTGTCAATTTTCTGGGGATGCCAGTATGTCTATGGAAGAGGCTATTGAGACAGCAATAAAAAGAAATATCTTAGAAATTTGTTTTACTGATCATACCGATTATGATTACGATGGATTAAATAATGATTATAAATTTAATTATGAAGAATATTTTAAGACGATTGATTTTTACAAAAATAAATATAAAGATCAAATTTCAATAAAACATGGGGTTGAATTTGGTCTTCAGCCCCATCTAATTGAAAAATATTCATTAGATGCTTCTAACTATAATTTTGACTTTATAATTTGTTCGATTCATGCTGTTGAGAAAACTGACCTTTATAAAGGGAATTTTTTCACTAACAAAAAACAGTTAGACGCCTATTCAGTATATTTTCAAGAACTTGAGCAAGTGGTAGATGGTTTTGACGACTATTCGGTTTTGGGACATTTGGATGTTATCAAGCGTTATGGGAGCTTTGATATATCCCTCCCTCTAGATGATTATCGTGAGTTTTTAACGCCACTATTAAAGAAAATTATCCATAAAGGTAAGGGGATTGAATTAAATACTTCTGGAATACGTTATATGCTAGGAGATTATCATCCATCTTTAGACACATTAAAGCTATACCACAGTTTAGGTGGAGAGATTATTACTGTAGGTTCTGATGCCCACCAAATACCCCAAGTAGCCTTTGACTTTCCTAATGCTTTAAAAGCCCTCAGTGAAATTGGCTTTAAATATATTACTACCTTTAATCAAAGAGTACCTAAATTCCATTCAATTAGCAAGTTGATTGATTAAGATTAAGATTAGTATTAATATTAAATTTGATAGATTAATAGAAAAAGCATGACTCTGGTCTTAAGAATCATGCTTTTTCTGTTGTTTCACATTGTTATGGTTTTAATGGGCACCCGCTGGTCTGCTCCACATTTTTCACAGAAAAAAATATGTAGACAACAATGGTGGGCTACTCCATCTACTTGCTGTGTAATCTCCTTCGATAGATATGGACTATAGTCATCATAATAATCTTGAATGGCTCCCCTCGCTGTCATTCCACCACCACATTTAGGGCACTCAACAATATAACTGTTCATACCATTACAAATTGGACATACTTCTTCCATCATAGGTACCCACTCCTCTACCAGCTGGCTTTTTTAACCCCTGGAATTTGTCCCTTATAGGCCAATTCTCTAAAGCATATTCTACAAATTCCAAACTTACTTAAATAACCATGGGGTCTACCGCATATATTACAACGATTATATTTTCTCGTTCTATACTTTTGTTTTCTTCTCTGCTTTACTATTAATGAAGTTTTGGCCATGTTTCTCCTCCTTTTAATCTACTTAATAATATTATTTACTAAGGATAGCTTTTCAATCCCTAAAGATAAAACAAAATCGACTTTCACCATTATTATCGCTAGGAAGTCACTCTTTTTACCTTTTTAATAGAGGAAATTGCATAGTTAATATTAAATTTTATAACGAGAAAAGATTACAAAAAAGATTAGGATGCATGGCTCCGTTAGAATATCGAAACCATGCATCAATATGTGCATGCTACTTTAATTAAATTACTGTCTAGTTGACAAGGGTTAGTTCCTTTTACTGTCTGCTTTATTTATCATTATTTTTTTCTGTTAGAAATTGTAGTATTTCTTCTGCATGTCCTGTGGTTTTAACATTCCTAAATTCCTTTACTAGCTTTCCATTTTTATCTATTATAAACGTAGATCTAACTGTACCAATAACATCCTTGCCAAACATTTTTTTAGGCTTTAAAACCCCATATAATTCATGAACAACCCTCTCTTCATCACTTAATAATTCAAAGGGTAAGTTTAGCTTTTCTTTAAATTTGATATGGCTTTTTAAACTATCTTTACTAATCCCAAGAAGGGTATAGCCTTTAGCATTAAATTCTTTGAAATAATCTCTGAACTCAGAGGCTTCGTTGGTACAGCCAGGGGTATGATCCTTTGGGTAGAAAAATAACACGACATCATTTTTGTCTTTAAAGTCACTTAAGGATATATTTTCACCATTCGTGGAAGCTAGTGTGAAATTAGGAGCCTGTTCTCCTACTACTAAATTACTCATGTCATCACCTCAAATTATGTTTATATGTATTTTACCCACATTTATATAAACAAAATCACTTTTATCATAATATATTGTAGCTAACAAGAAAACTCAGCGAACGTAGCGTATACATTCATACGCAAGGGTGCTGGGGTTTTGCAGTAACGCTGAAGATGAGGGCTTTTCAACTACTTTGTAGCCTCTGTAGCCTGTTCAAAAGTCCTTAGATTCAAGGAACAAAAAAACCCAGCGAAGGTAGCGTATACATTCATACGCAAGGGTGCTGGGGTTTTGCAGTGACGCTGAAGATGAGGGCTTTTCAACTACTTTGTAGCCTCTGTAGCCTGTTCAAAAGTCCTTAGATTCAAGGAACAAAAAAACCCAGCGAACGTAGCGTATACATTCATACGCAAGGGTGCTGGGGTTTTGCAGTGACGCTGAAGATGAGGGCTTTTCAACAGGCTACTTGCTGTATTTCTCAAACAAGTCATCCAACGCCTCCCTCATTAAAAAAGCCTCTGTCTTTTCAGTTTTTTTGGATAGCTCTGCTAATCTTTCTAATTGAGTTTTTGTAAAATAGTTAGACTTTTGCACCATATTTTCACTGGCGGCGACACAGACTTTATTTTTACCTTCTCTCTTGGCTCTAAATAATGCACTATCGGCTGCTCGAATTAGTTCTACTGCATTTTTTGCGTCCTTGGGATAATTAGAGATTCCGGCACTAATTTTAATTGAAATTTCTTTTTTACGGCCTCCTATATGAAAGGTGTTTTCGTCTATATGCCTTCTTATTTCTTCCATCATAATGTAGCCAGTATCAGAGGTGGTATTGCTGAATAGTAGGTTAAATTCATCTTTATTACTTCGACACAGAGCATCTTTATCTTTTATATTCTGCTTCAATATAGAAGCGATTTTTTTTATGACTTCATCCCCAACAACTTCTCCATAGTAGCTATTAACAGCCTCAAAATTATCAATGTCTATCGTTGCTAGGGTAAATGTATTGTCTTCGCTGTTAATCTTCTCATCTAATAAATTTATAAATGTTTCCTTATCTAAAATTCCTGCAATCTTCTCGATCATGATAGACCCCCTCCAAAAGTTAACTCAAAATATAGCTTGTTCCTATTTATATGTACCCAATATCATTTATTATTCACTATGGATCTATTAAATTCCTTCTTTACCTATGGGAATATTGTAATAAAGTTTATTTCCTTAGAATATTTATTGTAGTAGAAATTTTAAGTGTTTCTAAACACAATTGAGGTGATCTTTTGAAAAAAACATCCTTTATCATGGGCACAATACTTCTAGCTTCAATTAACTTTATTGTGAGATCCCTTGGTTTTATTTATCGGATCCTACTTTCTAGAACCATAGGAGCTCAAGCCATTGGATTATATCAAATGGTTTTCCCATTTCTTATGGTCTTAATCACAATCCCCACCTCTGGAATTCCGATTGCAGTTTCAAAACTGGTGGCTAAGGAAAACTCCCTTCATAATCGGAAGGGAATTTATCGATTATTGACACTTTCACTTCTATTAGGAGGCGGAATTGCCCTTTTAATAACGATAGTAGTATCCTTAAATATGGATTTCGTAATTACAAAGATCTTAAAAAATGAAGACTTATTCTACCCTGTTTTGTGGTCTATACCTGCTATTGGCATCATTACTTTTTCTAGTATTTTGAGGGGCTTCTTCTATGGTTTAAAGGACATTAAACCAGCAGCCACAGCTCAAGTTTTAGAACAAGTTGCAAGAATTGTCTTCGTTCTATTCTACCTATATTATAGAAAGCCTAGTCATCCAGTTACTGCTGCTACCATCGCCATCATTGGCGTTTCTATAGGGGAGTTTTTTGGTCTTTTATACTTAATTTTAAAGTTTAACTTTAAGAAGCTTATAGGTAGAAGAAGCTTTGTTCCCCATATTAGTACTGGATTTATGAACTTAATGAGTGATTTACTGTACATATCAATCCCCATAACCATTAGTAGACTACTTTCAGTTTTTATGCAGACAATCAATTCTATCCTCATACCTCAAAGATTACAAGCTGCAGGATATTCATCGGTGGCAGCTATCGAGACTTTTGGAAAAATTTCTGGAATGGCAATGCCACTCTTATTTCTACCTTTTACCGTTACATCAGCATTGGTTTTAAATATCATTCCAAATATTTCTGAAGAGCTTGCTGTAAATAACACAAAAGAGGTTGCTCATAAAGCAAATTTAGCTCTAAAAATTACCATCTTGATTGCTATACCAATTACAGGGATGTATATTATATTTGGAGACCAGTTAGCTCAACTAATTTACCATGAAGCTGAAGTAGGTCGATACCTTGCCATAATCAGCTACGCCACCCTATTTTTATGTATGCAACACACTCTATCTGGTATACTACATGGGATGGGTAAACAGGTCATCACAACCATCAACTTCATGTTGGGAATGATCATCCAACTCTATTGTACCTATTTCTTAGTTGCAAACCCCAACTACGGCGTTAATGGCTTTTTTATAGGTTATATTTTAGCATCCTTTGTTATCTTCATCCTTAATTTAATAACATTAAGTAGACACGTTAAGTTACAACTACCTTTTTTTCAATCAATACTTAAACCTACCCTTTGTTCGGTTTCAATGTTTTTAATCATCATTATTCTTGAAAAAATTCTTGTAAATTATATCTCAACCACCCTTACAATTATTGTTTCTTTATGTTTTGGCGCCTTCTTCTATTGTATAGCCCTTATATTAACTAAAACAATAGATCTAAAGTATTTTATCAATAGCATTAAAGGATAGTAAATTCGCTATCCTTTTTGTATTTGAAAATTACATAGCTGAGAAAATTACATAGCTAAGGAAATTGCATAATTAATTCAAAAAGCCTATTAATAAAAAATGAAAACTTGGCTATTCACCTCGTAATCTAAGATTTGGCCATCTACTTCTATTTCATTAAATAATTTCCTTCCAGTAAACTAACTCCTTTATCTTTTTAAAGAAAAATATTTAATAATTTCTTCAGGTTCCATTGTATTTATAACATCTTTTTCTTCTAGCCATCCTTTACGCCCAATGCCTACACCATAGTAAATATCATCTATTCCTTCTATACTATGGGCATCTGGTTCAATTACCAGCTTCACACCCTTTTCTCTAGCAAATCGGCAAAGTCTCCAATCGAGATCTAAACGATGGGGATTACTGTTTATTTCTATAGCAACTTGATTCTTACCACAAGCTTCTATAATTTTTTCTATATCTAACTGATATCCTTTTCTAGAAAGTAATAGTCTACCAGTAACATGCCCTAATATTGAGAGGTATCTATTTTCTATAGCCTTTAAGATTCTTTTCGTCATGGTTTCTTCATCTAGGTTAAAGTGACTATGGATAGAACCAATTACATAATCAAAAGAAGCCAAAACTTCATCATCGTAGTCTAAGGAACCATCGACAAGAATATCTGATTCGATTCCTTTTAAAATCTTTATTTTCGGGTACTTTATTCTTAATTCCTCAATCTCTTCATGCTGTTTTATAATATTTTCTTCCTTTAACCCTCCGGCATAAAAGGCACTTATACTATGGTCTGAAATCCCAATATACTTAAAACCTTTATCTATCGCAGCACTTACTAATTCCTCTATACTATTTTTCCCATCACTGTAGTGACTATGAACATGTAAAACTCCCTTTAAGTCCCCTACATCTATTAATCGAGGAAGTTGTTTATGCTCTGCAGCTTCTATTTCTCCCTGTCCTTCCCTCAACTCTGGTGGAATATATTCTAATTCTAAAAGATTGTAGATCTCTTCTTCAGTTGATGCAGGCAACCTGTCTTCCCCTCTAAAAACACCATATTCATTAACTTTTAGACCTAACTTTTTAGCTCGGTGCCTTAACATTGTATTATGTTCTTTACTTCCTGTAAAATGTTGTAGGGCATAGGGGTATTCGTCTTCTTCAACTAGCCTTAAATCAATATTAACTCCAATGTTTAACCCTATACTACTTTTAGTTTCTCCCTTAGCAATGATCTTTTCTACCCCTTCAATTGAAGTAAAGAAATCCATCACTTTTCCACGTGAATCCATTGGACAACTTGCAATAATATCTATGTCTTTAATGATTTCCTTTCTCCTACGAATACTTCCTGCTAGGGAAATATCAATAATCTCTGGTAACTCTTTTAACTGATTTAAAACATAACCCCCATACTTCAAACCTGTAGAGATTAAAAACTGCCCCTGATACTTTTTTAGCTGCTGTATTCCATCAAAAATTTTCCCTTGGGTCTTTTCACCAAATCCCTTTAGATCTACAAGTCGATTTTCTATACAAGCATATTCCAATTCTCCAATAGATGTAATTTCTAGTTTTTGATATAATTCTCTAATCTTTTTGGGGCCGACGCCTGGTATTCTCATCATTTCCATTAATCCTTCTGGAGTTTCTGCCTTCAGCTTTTCATAAAATTCTAATTTACCTGTTTTAACTAGTTCTATAATTTTCTCTTCTAGAGCCCTTCCAATTCCCTTTACTGTATTTAGGCGATTTTCCTCCACCAAAACCTTTAAATCTTCTTCCAGAAGTTCTACAGTTCTTGCCCCATTATAATAGGCTCTTATCTTAAAGGGATTCTCCCCCTTAAGCTCCATCATCATTCCTATTTCTTCAAAAATTTTACTGATGTCGTATTTATCCATAGTTCCCCTCCTACCTGTAACTTTGTTTTCCTCTTTTCTATTTACATTATACCCCTACAATGGGAAAAATAAAAAGCAACCCACGAGATGATTGCTTTCTACTGAAAATTTGTAAGTTCTTATTCCATCTATAATCTCTTAAATTAGTTCAACTGCCCTATATTTTGACTATAGATATAACTCTATTGTTTAATAATTACTGTTGTATCTATTCAGATACTTCAACCCTTTCTACTACCTCAATTTCATCTCCTGCTTTCACTAATCCACCCTTTAAGATTTTTGTAAAGATACCTTCTTTTGGCATTACACAATCCCCTACAGTGTGGAAGATAGCACAGCGGCTATGGCATTCCTTACCTATTTGGGTTACTTCTTGAAGGGTTTCACCAATCTTCAGCTTTGTTCCTATCGGTAATTCATACAACTTAATTCCTTCAGTAGTGATGTTTTCAGCAAATCGTCCTGCTTCTAAGTCTTCAATGCCCATTGCTTTAATTTTATCAATACTTTCTTGTCCTAAAAGACTTACTTGTCGATGCCAATCGCCTCCATGGGAGTCACCCTCTAGACCAAAATTGTCAATAAAGATCCCCTCTTTCATAGGGTCCTTCGGAATACCCTTTTCCTTACTAATATTAATTGAAATTACTTTAGCCATCTTAAATTCCCCCTTAAATTAATTTAATTTCACCTATTCCATCTGTTTTATAGCCACCTAAACCATTAATATATTCTATAAAATCTTTACTTTTCATTACTTCAATTAGCTGAAGAATCCTTTCATCATCTAATAAATCTTGCGATATTAATAGATCGTAATCTTCCCATGCAATAGGAATAAAATCTAATCCCATTGTAAAAGCTGCAGAAGAGATTCCCATTCCACAATCGGCTGTTCCACCTGCTATGGCGGCTGCAACAGCCATATGGGTTGTCATTTCTCGCTGGTACCCCTGAACCTTTGAAGTATCAATTTGTAACTTTTCTAAATAGTAATCTAGAAGAATTCGAGTACCTGCACCCCGCTGACGATTTACAAATTGTAGATCTTCTCTTCCTAAATCTTCTATTCCTTTAATTCCCTTTGGGTTACCTCGCTTTACCATCAAACCTTGACTTCTACCCACAAATTTTATTAAGGCCATCGATTGACCCTTTAAGTACTGTCTTACATAACTTAGATTATATTCTCCACTATTGGTATCAAGTAAGTGTATTGGAGCAATATGGCATTCTTGTTTTTTCATTGCCATAATTCCCCCAAGACTACCAACATGGGCTGAAGATAGATACAATTGACTGTTTGCCTTATGAAGCTGATTGCCTAAAAGATCCATAACCATATCATGGCTTCCTATTGAAACTAATGTGTCATAAATTTCTTCAATAGGCTTTAGTAATTGAATTTCCACATTTGTTCCACCTTCATAGCCTTCTAAGTTTTGCGGAACAACTAAAACACCATCAGCTCTAACCAATGACATAGTTACTCCTGCTCCCCTTTCCAGTGGGGTTGCAATTAACTTTTCACCGACCTTACCTAACTTCATTCTGATGTATTCTTCATGTTTTAAAGAAGAAACAACCCTTCTAGATAAAGTGGCATTAATCGTGGGTGGTTTAACCATCACTTGTTTATTGTAGGCAGCTATTAGAGGCTTAACAAAAAACTCTACTGTAAAATAAGCGGAAACTGGATAACCAGGTATCCCTATAACTGGTTTTCCTGATACAAGGGCTAAGATGACTGGCTTCCCAGGCTTAGTGGCTACTCCATGAATAACCACTTCTCCTATCTCCCTTAAGACATCCACCGTAAAATCTTTAGAGCCTGCTGATGATCCCGCATTAATTACAACAATATCATTTTCTTCAACAGCCTTCAGTATACTCATTTTAATTTTCTCATAATCATCTTCAACAACACCATATCGATTAGGAACACCATTATATTCCTGAATCATTGCAGCAAACATGCTGGTATTGGATTCGATGATCTTACCATCTTCTAACTCATCATCTACACTAATTATTTCTGAACCTGTGGGAATTAATCCAACCTTTGGCAGGGAATAGACCTCCACTTTTCTTATTTGTCCTGCCAATAATGCCCCAATATCTACTGGTCTAATTTGATGATTAGCTGAAATAATCAATTCCCCTGCTACAATGTCTTCACCAATAGGCCTAACATGTTGCCATGGTCTAGCTGGTTCGTGGATTTCTACAGTAACCTCATCTACTACGATAATATCCTCTATCATAATCACTGCATTAAAAGGTTCTTTCATTTGTCCACCAGTATTAATATAACTAAAGTCTTCTCCTTCTTTAAGATGGACTGCCTTGATTTCTGTGGCGCCATAGGTTTTTTCAGCTACTACAGCAATTCCATCCATTGCTGCTGCGTTATAGTTTGGAGAAGATTTTTCAGCAAAAATTCCAGTGGTGGTAATACGACCTAAGGCAGAAGTAACTGGAATCATTTCTTTTTTTTCATCAAATTGATTAAAGTTAATCCGATTTAAATATTGTTCTTGTGCTTCTTTTAAAGGAATATTAGTTAAATATATATTTCTTGTATCCTTCATTCCACCCACCCTTTTCATTAAAATAAGTAGACCTTTACTTTTTCTCCTTTGTATAGCCCTTCTTGATTTTGATCTATACAGATGTAGCCAATAGACTTTGTCATCATTGTAAGCATTCCCGACTTTCCATAGACTGGCGTAACCGTTGTTTTTTCTCCTTCTTGAGAAACAGTAACCATTACATAATGTTCTCTACCTGTCCCTGACGAAACGTTAACAGTCATTTCTCCCATCAAATAGGGTTGTACTTGTTTCAATGTATATAAATGATGAATTAGTTCTCTTACTAAAACTTGATAAATTACCATTGCCGATACAGGTTGTCCAGGTAAGCCAAATATCGCTGTATTACCTATTTTCCCAACAATAGTCGGTTTGCCAGGTTTTACGGCAATACCATGGATAAAAACCCCAGGTTCACCTAATGCATTGATCACATCTTTGGTAATGTCCTTGGTACCCATCGAGCTTCCACCAGAAACTAATATAATATCGCTTTTCTCTAGGGCCTCAATTAAGACCTCCTTTAAACTCTGGAAGTGGTCTTTAACAATGGTGGCTTCTACCACCTCACATCGATCGATTTCTACAGCTGCCGATAAACTGTAGGTATTCATATCCCTGATCTTACCTAGTTCGTGTTTTTCATTAAGGCCTATTAATTCATCTCCCGTTGAAATAATACTGATTCGAGGCTTTCGAAAGACCTTTACCTTACTAAAGCCCATCCCTGCTAAAACCCCTATATCTTGGCTTCTTAAAAGTTGGCCCTTTTCAAATATGACTTGCCCTATTTTTACGTCGTCACCTATTTGAAGAACATTTTCTAATGGTGCTACTGGTTTTTGCATACATACCGTCTCTTCGTCCAGTAATTCGGTATATTCCACCATTACAACGCTATCACTTCCTTGAGGTAACATTCCCCCTGTGGGAATATAGCAGGCTTCCCCTTCCTTGATGGTCAACTTTGCCGCTTTCCCCATTTCAATTTCACCAACTATATTTAAAAAACTTGGCAATGATTCACTGGCACCATTGGTATCTTTTGAAATAACTGCATAGCCATCTACCGTAGAACGATTAAATTCTGGAACATTAATTGGTGATACCACATCTTCTGCTACAATCCGATTATTTGCCTCAACAATGGCTACTTCTTCAACTTCTAAAACAAGATCTTTAAAGGATTCTCGAACTTTTTCCTTTGCTTCCTTCATTGATAAGGTGCTTAATAGCTCCATTGATAAACCTCCTCAAACTTAGGAAAATCAAATAAAATAATTTCCCACCAAATTTAAATTTTAAGACTTTGTTCTTTATTATTTTAATTGAAGAAGTTGCATAATTAGTGTTTAGATTTATATTAATGCAATTTCCTCAATTAATAAAAGCTAACCCCTATGGATTAGCTTTATCAAAAGTACATTTAAACTTCTTCAAACAGACATTATGTCTGTACTATGTAAAGTAAATTTCCTTTCCAAGGGTGGGGAGGTAAATAAATTTCTTTATTTACCCAAAGGTGAATAATCTTAGCCTCAAGTTTTAACTTTTAAAACCTTAGATTAATTCACTCGGAAATTTGATGTAATTATTTAATTTAAATATATGGTAACATATTTTGTTTGACAATTCAATTAATTTATTCTGTTAATGAAGCCCCTCGTTATTTTAAACTAGGGGCTCCTATCTAATCTATTCACCAATACTAAGCTAAATTTTTTAATATGACATCTGGGTTAGCCTTTTCAATTTCCTTTGGAACATCTTTAAACTGTTGAAAGTTATCGTTAAAGCTTTGGGCTAATTTAATTGCTGTTTGATTAAATAAACTAATGTCTTCCCATGTATTAGATGGGTTTAAGATTTCTGTTGGTACTTCTGAGCACTCTGTCGGAATCTGCAACTTAAAAATTGGGTCTGTAACATAGCTTACTTGATCAAGTTCCCCCTTCATGGCAGCTCTAACCATCGATCTAGTGTATTTAAGTTTCATTCGATTGCCGGTTCCATAGGACCCACCCGTCCAACCTGTGTTAACTAAAAATACATTCACATTATATTGATCAATCTTCTCACCTAATAATTTGGCATAAACTTGAGGTTTTAAGATCATAAAAGGCCCACCAAAGCAAGTAGAGAATGTTGCTGTTGGTTCAATAATTCCTCTTTCTGTTCCTGCTAGCTTACTGGTATATCCCGACATAAAATGATACATAGCTTGTTCCTTAGTCAATTTAGAGATAGGAGGTAATACTCCTGTCGCATCTGCCGTAAGGAAAATAATCGTACTTGGGATTCCTCCCTTTCCTGATAAAATTGCTTCATCTATATGTTCTACTGGAAAAGCAGCTCTTGTATTTTCTGTATATCTATCATCGCTATAATCTGGTATGCCACTTTCATTTAAAACAACATTTTCAAGTATTGCACCTTCTTTAATAGCATTCCAGATTTGAGGTTCATGCTCTTTAGAAAGATTGATGGTCTTTGCATAACATCCTCCTTCAAAGTTAAATACACCATTTTCTGTCCAGCCATGTTCGTCATCACCAATTAACCTTCTGTCATGATCAGCCGAAAGGGTTGTTTTTCCTGTACCAGATAGCCCAAAGAATAAAGTTACATCCCCTTTTTCTCCAACATTAGCAGAACAATGCATTGGTAGTACATTTTTAAAGGGTAATAAATAATTCATTACAGTGAAAATTGATTTTTTAATTTCACCAGAATATTTTGTTCCACCAATCAACACAACTTTTTTCTCAAAGCTTATGATAATAAAGACTTCTGAGTTTGTACCATCAATTTCAGGTATCGCCTTAAGTTCTGGTAAAGCAATAACAGTAAAGTCTGGATTAAAACCCTCTAATTCTCCCTGCTTCGGTCTAATAAACATCTGTTGAGCAAATAGATTTTGATAGGCAAATTCATTAATTACCCTTATTGGCATTCTATATTGTAAGTCTGAACCTACAAACCCATCAAATATATATAATTCTTTATCCTTCATGTATTCCAAAGCTTTGTTATAAAGTTTTTCAAAGCTTTCTTTAGAAATCGGTAAATTAGTTTTATTCCAGTTAATATGATCATGAACTAATGGTTCATCAACAATAAATCGATCATTGGGAGATCTTCCTGTATATGTGCCAGTATTAACACATAGGGCACCATTATCAGCTATCCTTCCACCTTCTTTTTCAACGGCTCTTTTCATCAATTCCTTAACTGATAAGTTAAAATGACTTTTAACAGAACTTAAAACACCCGAGTCGATCAATTGATTGACATTATTCACAATAATAACCTCCCAAAATTAATTATAGTCATATTTTTATAAACTTGTTAAAGCTTTTGAAATTGCATAATATATTTAGATTTATGTTAATGGGATAAGCCAAATATAAATTCTCAAAAAAAATTATGTAATTCCTAAAAGCGATCATTTAATTTAAACTTAAATTCGTATACCTCAATTCACTTATTAGTATAGCACATTTACTTTTAAAATCAATATAGGATAATAAAATAAATTATTAAAATTTATTAATGATATATATTAACTAGTACGTCGAATAATTTGTATGTCACTTTTTCTGATAAGTTTTTATTTTCTTATAATTTCTCTTATGTACACCCTCTTAAAACAACAAAGCCTTCCTTCTAAAGATTTAGTGGTAGACTTGTGTTGAAATACATTAAAATTATGAAGATTGCAACCTTTAAAAGACCATAATTTCCTATTTATTACAAAAAAACCCTAGATCACTAATATAATCTAAGGTTTAAGAATTAAATTAAATTCTATATTCTTTTCGATTTGCCATTCCTTTATAAAGCTTTTAAAGTACGTTTTCATATCCTATTCTGTTAAATTAATGCCCACCATTTTCATTAAGTATTTTGCGTTCGTTGTATTACAACGTCCACTTCTTAATAAATAATCAAATTTAATTTCATTATCTACATAGTACTCAGTAAAATGATAGTTTTTAACTTTTAAATTTTTCTCTAACTCTAAATCACATAATTCAAAGTCATGGGTAGATATAAGACCTATCACCCAGTCTTTGTTTAAGTTTCTTAAAACGCTTTGGGCGCCAATAATTCGATCTTTAGAATTTGTACCCCTAAACATTTCATCAATCAGATAGATCATTGGTTTTCTTTTTCTTGAATAGTCTATAATCATTTTAATACGTATTAATTCTGCATAAAAGGTTGATATTCCGCTATTTAAATCATCACTAATTCGCATGGAGGTGAAAATATCCATCACGGAGGTCTCCAATTGTTTTACATAAAGTGGTGCTCCAGCATAGGCTAACACTAAATTTATGCCAATTGTTCTTAATAAAGTTGTCTTACCTGACATATTAGAACCAGTAATTATACAAGAATTATTGTCCACTATAATATCATTACATTTACAGTCGTCTACCTTGATTAAGGGGTGACCCATTTCCTTTACTGAGAATTTTTGCCCCTCTTCAAGAATGGTAGGAAAACACCACTCTGGATACAACTGCTTTATAATGGCTAAACTTGATATTGCTTCAAATTCACCTATAAATCTAAGGATTTTTCTAATATCTGTACCATAACTTTCTTTCCAATGTTCTAAATCAAAAACACAATGAAAATCCCATAATAGGGTGGCATTAAGGATGAAGTATACCAACGGATTATACCTTATATCAATAAAGTTTGATATTCGTTCTAGCATATGAATTGCTTCTGATGCTGATTTTCGCTTTAATATAATATCCTCTTTCAGCTGCGTTAAATATCTAGAATCTACATTTTCCGCTTCGATCAATGTCAACATATTCTTATAGGCTTCTAAATTGTTTTTAAATCCATAGACTGTATTTAGTATACTTGAAGTCTTTTTATATCCTATATAAGTTAAAGCGAACTGAATAACCATATGAATTAGGGGTATGGCAATAGGTATTGGACTTCCTGTAAATATAAGAACAAAAGAAAGTAATAAAATTAAAGGTGATATGTAAAATATACTTTTTACGCTTTTATTTTTAATCAATTTTGATCGATCTTCAGCATAGTTCAAAAGTTTTTCCGGGTTTTTGGCTATCTCTTTAGACTGACTTCCCCTTCGATGTAGTTCTTGACTAAAATCAATTTTTCGAGAAAGCTCATTTACTGCTTCTTGTCTATTTTTAATTGCTTCGATTCCCTTGTCGGGTGCTTCTAAGAGACTTTTTAAACTTCTCCTCCCTTTATAGGTATTAGCTAGATTGATCCATTGAAATAGAGATTTAGGACCAAAAATATCTAAATCACTAGTATATGGGTGATTTAAGTCAACAAAATCTACGCCACAATCTTTAAAAGTTACCCACTGGCCATTTAATCGTTTAAGATAGCTTTCGTTAATTTCTGCTAAGTCTCTGACTCGCCCCAGTTCCCTTTTAATACATTGATGCTTATAAATTACTGGTACTAAAATTAATAACAGTACCCCTAATGTCAAATATCCATAAAGGGCTGACATTTGAATAAATAAGGTTATACTTATGGCTCCACCTAATAAGATAATTAATAATCTGATATTAGCCATCTGATCAAAAAACTTCTTTAGCTTTTTTTCTTCCTCTTGATATTTTTTTAATCTTTTTTCAAATTCGCTTCTATTAGACATTAGCTTCTCCTTTTATTATGTTTTATTTTTATTGTGTTACTTTTTTATCCTGTATAATCAGTATGAAATTTCCTTCCGACTGATCACTTCTCCATTTTTTAATTCTGATAAGGTTGTACCAAACATTACTGCTTACTTAATGGGTTACTATGATGCCATTACCGCCCTTTGAGTCTAAATTACCTATTGACTCAACTAATAAAAAATTTCAGGTTCAACGATTAGTGCTCTTGAGATGTTTTCCTATCTTATATAATAAAGTACTTAATAAATAAATTATACCTAAATTTTCCTTTTATATATACACCATTTTAAAAATATTTAAATTTTTTACAATTATTAATAGGATTTCCTTCTACACGCTTCATGTTTAGGTAGTTTTGATTTCCATAATTTTATATACAAAAAAGCTAGCTCCCTATCGTAATAAAACATAGGTTGCTAGCTTTCCAAAGTAAATAATTAATCATTAATCTAACTGATCTATCAATTCAATAAAAAAATATAAATATATCTAGTTATTTTTAAGATAGCTTTTTTTAATTTGAAGATATACAGGTAATCCTATTAACGTAATTACTAAACCAAATAAAGCATTAAAAGTATCTGTTACTAAGGTACTTCCAATGATATAGACTCCTCCTGCAATACCAACTATCGGTACAAGTGGATACATTGGTACTTTATAACTACGGGGAATATGATTAAATTTCTTTCTAAGAATAAAAATTCCTGCTACTGTCATGATGAAGAATAACCACATAACAAACATGGCTAAGTTTGTTAATAACTCAAAGGAACCACTTAACACATAAAGAGCCGAAAGTATTCCTACGAAAATAAATGTGTTTAATGGTGTTTCAAATTTTTCATTAATTTTACCTAGTGTCTTAGAACAGGGAAAAAGTTTTTCTTGTGCCATAGCAAAAGGTACTCTAACTCCAGTCATTAAATAACCATTTAATGCACCAAAAATAGAAATCATAATACCTGCAGCTATTAATGCACCACCACCATTACCAAATAATACTATAGCTGCATCAGAAGCTGGTGTACCAGAAGCAATTACTTGATCTACTGGAATAATATTTATGATAGCTAAATTAATTAAAACATAAATTACAATAATCATAGAAAGACCTAAAATAATTGATTTTGGTAAGTCTTTTCCAGGGTTTTTTAATTCTCCTGCCATATTACCTACCCCGATCCAACCATCATAAGCCCAAAGAGTTCCTAAAATAGCTGCACCAAAACCTGCGATTCCTGTAGTACTCTTAGCTGTTGCAGTAACAGCTTGAAGGGCTCCTGCATTCCCTTGTATTAAACCAAAGGCAATAATGATTACAATTGGTATTAATTTTGCAATTGTAGAGATAAATTGAACCTTACTTCCTAACTTTGTTGAAATAACATTAATCGTTATGATAAAGAAAATCATAAAAATTGCTAATAATTTTTGTTGTGTTTCAGTTAGAGGAACAAAAAAGGTTGCTTGAGTAACAAATACAATTGAAAGGGCAGCTGTTACACCGGGTACATAAATAATTGATTGTACCCAACCAAATAAGAAGGCCCACTTTTCACCGTATAATTCTTTTAAATAGGCAAAAACACCACCTGTTTTAGGAATAGCAGTTGCTATTTCTGTTACCGTTAATGCCGAAGCAATTGTTACTATACCACCAATGATCCAAGCTAAAATACCCAATAGCGGCGTACCTGCATAGTCAAAAACAGAAGATGATTTAAAGAAAATCCCTGAGCCAATTACTACTCCTACTACCATTGTAATTGCTTCAGAAAGGCCAATATTCTTTTTTAATCCAGCCGATTCAGGTGATGATGAATCTTGCTGTAAGTTCTTTGTGTTTTCTACTGATTTTTTTGCTACTACACTCATTTAACTTTCATCCTTTCCTTAGTTGTAATAGAATTATAAGTCCAATCCCGGTAAACTGCATAGGCATAAAAATAGACAGGAAAGTAGGTAACACAAAAACATGCTACGCTACTCCCTGTCCTTTTATCTGAAAGATTCCCCATTCCATCGAATAGGTTGCTTCTTTGATGCCACATTAAATGTAGTCTCTCCAGGGGTGTGTCAGATTATTGTACAAGACCTGAAAGCTTCGGTCACTATTGTTTGCATGATAGTGCCTTTCTCCTACGGTTATCTAAATTAGATATCTCCAATAATCATCATCCACCTATATTAATTTCTTTTTTATTTTAAGGATTTACCCCTTTAATGTCAATACTTATTTGAATAATTATATAAAGTCATACTATATTTATTCTATTGAAAATTCTGTTTAAATTGAAAAATCTTAATTGTAAATTTAAACTTCAAGTTAAACTATTTAAATTTAGCCATTTCAGCACCTAGTCTTCTATTGCTATATTTTTCTAGATTCCGTTTTTTAATAACACAAAATGAATATTTAATCAATTTTTACTATTCTAATATTAAGGGCTATTATTTATTAAACATAACTATCATTTAAGGAATTGCATTATCTCTTAACTCTGAATTATTATTCGTTTAAACAATATAAATCGAAAATAAAGCTAACATTGACTATACAATTCTATCATTTGAAGAAATTGTATAATACCATAAATCTGAATTTATATTCGTTTTATCCAAAGATGAAAGCTAAGTCGTGCATTGTGAAATGAGTAATTTCCTTAGTAAAATAATATATTACTCATTGAATACTAAACAGCGAAGTTTTCATTTTGCATTAATATAAACTTAAAATTAATTATGCAATTTCCTCATTTAAATAAAAGTACCCAAACACTGAACTGCCCTCCTTGCGGTACTCATTAAAAATAACAAAGCACTTTTAACTATAAGGAGAGGCAGATCAAACTGGGTACTTCTAATTAATCTAATAATCTTTTTTGATTATACAATCTCTTTAAATATAATAATCCCTTTAATAAACTAATTAACTTTACTATTTTGATAGTTATTAAATAGCTGGTCAATCTCTTCTTCTTTTAAAGTTTCTTTTGCAAGTAACCCATTAGTAATTTCTTCAACTAGGGGAAGATTGGTTTTAATTAGTTCTTTCGTTTCTTCATACAGTCTTTCCATTTCTTTATTGATTGTTTCGACTAAGTTTTGATTTACCCCTTGCTGACCTAATAGGATATCATAATTGATCATGCCTAATTTATTTGACATACCGAATCTTTTAATCATAGAAGTTAAAATATCTGTTGCTCTTTCAATATCGTTGCTTGCTCCAGTAGTAATATTATCTTCTCCAAAGATAATTTCTTCAACAATTCTACCTGCTAATGCTACTTTAACGTTATTTAACATGTCCCTCTTCGTATGATACATTTTATCAGGAGGAATATTCATACTAAAACCTCCTGCTCCTTTAGTACTAGGAATTATGGTTACTTTAGTTACACGATTTTCTGGACACAATAGCTTGGTTACAGCAGCATGGCCTGCCTCATGATAGGCAGTGATATCTCGATCTATTTGAGCAATATTACTTCTATCCTTTTTCTCTTCACCTGCAATTACTTTATAGAAGGCCTTATCAACATGTTGCTCTGTAATAACATCAGCATTTTCACGGGCAGCATAAATGGCTGCTTCATTCATTAAGTTTTCTAGTTTCGCACCACTAAAGTAGACAGTTTGTTGTGCCAATGCTGAGATATTAAAGGCCTCACTAACTGGTTTATTCTTAGTGTATAATGATAAAATCTCAACTCTAGCTTTTAAGTCAGGTAAGCCTACTTCAATTTGACGATCGAATCTACCTGGTCTTAATAAAGCCTCATCTAAAGTATCTAATCTATTAGTTGCTGCTAAGACAATTATTCCCTCATTATCTTTAAAACCTGACATTTCTGTTAAAAGGGCGTTTAGGGTACGATCGGATTCGTCACTACCTCCGAGTCCACTTCTATCACGCTTTTTACCTATGGCATCAATTTCGTCAATAAAAATAACACACTTATTTTTTTCAGATGCACTTTTAAATAGACTTCTAATTCTGGCAGCTCCAACTCCCGCATAGATTTGAACAAAGTCAGAACCGGAAACTGCTAGAAAATCTACTCCTGCTTCACTAGCTAATGCTTTAGCCATTAAGGTTTTACCTGTTCCCGGTGGTCCATAAAGGATTACCCCTCTAGGAATTTTAGCTCCATATCGTTTATATTTTTCTGGATACTTTAAAAAGTCCACCATCTCCATCAAACTAGACTTCGCTTCTTCGTTCCCAGCAACGCTTTGAAAACTAATTCGAGATTTCTTTTCCGTAGAATATTCTACAGATGACATCTTGTCATATTCTTTAGAGGCTTGCTTAGAAGTGTTTTTTGATAAAAATATAGCTAGTCCAACAAACGCCCCTATGAATACTACAAAAATAACGATTTGAGAGATAGTAAATTGCTCACTAACCTCAATTACTTTAATATTTTTCGTTAATAACATTTCCTTTAAGTTATCGGTTCTTGGGTTATCAGTAATAAAACCCTCACCCGAGATCAACTTTCCTTTAAGATTTGCGGCCTCTGATAGGTATACCTCTTGTACTTCTCCAGCTTCAATTTTTGTTAAGAAGTTTTGATATGATAGTTCAGTTGTTTCCTGCTGAAAGTACATTCTATATACACCAAAGGATACCATTGCCACGAATACCAGAACAATACCTGCAATTACATATAGTTTATGTTTTCTTATTTTCATTAGGTTAAACATAAAAAAACCCCCTTTTCTAATTAAATTGGGTTCCTTGTACTAAAGAAGTTTACATAATATATTAACATAATAACGCAAAAAAATAAAGCCCTAAGGCTTTCTATTTTTTGTAAGTTAATTTTCCTTCTTAACTTTTATTTCATTTATTTCCTTTTGTGCAGCCAATTCCTTTATCATAGCTTTTTTAGTTTTGGTCGTCAAAATTTCATAATTCCCCATTGCAGCAGCTGCAACAAAAAAAGCATTGATTACGGCAAGATATACATTTTGTAGCGAGATTTTATCAAATATCACCACATTAGCCAGTACTACTACAACAGCTGTAAGTAAAGTGACAATTTTTTTGTCAATTGAATCTGGTAAGTAATCTTTTATGAAATGAGTTATAATATTGGTAACAAAAACTGCACCTGTAAAGGTCATTAGAAAATCGAAGGTAATCCAGCTAAAGGTTTCTCCCATCCCACAATTCCTCCTTTTAGGATCTTATACTATCTTATGTGGGTGGAAAAAATTAGTGCAGTATATATTTTTATAGTTGAGGAAATTGCATAATTAATATTTAACTTATATTAATGTAAAATGAAGCTTATGCATAAAACCAATATAGTTTCAGATTTATGGTAGTATGTAATTTCCTCAGTTATTATTTAGTTTCTAAGATAAGAATTTTATTTTATGTGCCACTAGACGATTATATTCCTCTTCATTTATTTTCCCCTGATGTTTCTGATCAGTTAGCAATTGAATCATCATCTTTGCTAATAGTCTTAGCTCCCACTCTACTTCATTAATCTCTTTCGCTGAAGTTAGGTGTTGCTTTTCCATTACCCATTCCCCCTATGTATTTATTTTTCTTAAATCCTTATAGCTTACCAATTGATCTTTTTCAACGATTAAACTAATAGAATAAGAAAATACGATCTATATCTCTATTATTTTATGAAAGTTCATGAGGGGATATGTCGAATTAATCAATTGATAGCAGATTTAATATAATAATCTTCTAATTGTCCCAATTAATTGTTGTTATTCGATATCAATTGAAAAAATCCTTCTTCATACCTAGTTTTTTATTTATTTAGATTGTTATCTTAATTTTTGTAAAAACACTATATTTTTACATACTTCCACTTACCGGTTCTAAATCGTAAAAACAGTATAGTGTATCTTATAACTTGATCTATACATATTCCTAACCATGCACCGATTAACCCCAAGTCAAATATAAAAACAAATAAGTAACCTAATGTTAATCTAATACCCCAAATACCTGCCATAGTAGAATATAGAGGCCATCGAGTGTCCCCTGCCCCCCTTAGCCCTCCTGCTAAAATTAGTTGAGAACTTTGAAAAGGCTGTATTATTGCGATCATTTTTAAAACCATTGAAGCACTATTAATTACCTCTTGCTCGTTTGTATATAAGCCTACTATTTGTTTTGAGAACACGAAAAAAATTGCAGCTATTGAAGTTGCAACTACTGAGCCTAAATGACGCACTTCCTTTCCATATTCTTCTGCCAATTTTGTGTCCTCTGCTCCTAAGCTTTGACCGATCAAAGTAGAGGCCGCCATTGCAAAAGCCATCCCTGTCGTAAAGGAAAGGGAAAGAATATTGATGGAGATTTGGTGAGCTGCATACACTATTGTCCCTAACCCTGCAACTATTTTAATAAAGAAGAGGTTGCCAGTACGCAGTACCAATTGTTCCATTGCAGAAGGAAGTCCTATTTTTATTAACTTATTCATTAACTTATAGTCTATATGAAGTATATTTGAAAAGTTCAATTTCAAACCACTCTTACCTCTAATTAATAATATCATTAGAATTCCAAAGGCTAATATTCTTGAGACTAAGGTTGCAACCCCTGCACCAGTTACCCCCATTTGAGGAAGTCCAAACCTACCAAATATCAATGCATAGTTTAAAGCTACATTAATGATATTTGAAGCTACATTAACCTTCATTGGCGTCTTTGTATCACCACTACCCCTTAAGACAGCAGCAATGGCTAAAGATATATTTTGAAAGATAACACCAATCAATGCTACTTTAAAATAACCTAACCCAATTGCGATTACTTCCTGATCGGCCCCCATAAACTTGTAAATTGCTTCTACATACATAATAGCTGGTGTTACGATTAGGATAGAAAATATAATCGTAATAAAAATGACATGTCTTGTAGCTTGGTTAGCCTCTTTATTATTTTTTGCCCCAATTGCCCTTGATACTATAGCCGTACCCCCAACATTTAAAGCTTGGAATACAGCCATAATTAGGAAGATAGGTTGATTTGTCAAACCGATAGAAGCAATTGCAGCAGCTCCTAATTGACCAACCATGATCATATCGATGGCACCAAATAAAGAGATTAAAATTAATTCTGTTACTGCAGGCCAGGCAATTGCTATTACTTTTTTTCTCAATAGCTTTTTATCAACAACACCTGCACCTAAGGCTGAAGCCGTGTCCATAATATTTTGTCCCCCTCATATTTAGACTAACTAAATTTTCTTTATATTTATATTTTATCAAAATTAAAGGAGTTTTACAAATAATTTAGAATTTTTAATATGTGGTGAAATAATCTAACATTTAACCTATTGACTTTTTCAAGTTTATCTAGTAATATTTTCTTGTTAAAGGATATAAGCTTGGGGGTATGGCGCAGCTGGGAGCGCGTCTGACTGGCAGTCAGAAGGTCAGGGGTTCGAATCCCCTTATCTCCACCATTATTAAGATAAAAGAGTCCATAACTGATGTTATGGGCTCTTTTGATTGTGGGTATAAACTGTTGAATGCTAATATTTAAATTGACTTCTATAGGACTTTCACTATAGATATTTGCCTAATCTTGAGGAATTTATTATTATCTGCAGTCATTAGACTAATTTAGAGATATTCAATACTCTGGTAATTAGTTATATCAAAATCACCTAATTTTTCTTGTAAATAATCACACAATTCAACCCACAATTGTATTTTTAAATTATCATTATAATTTATTTCTTGTGCCAAATAAAATTTCTTTCATATGCAACTTCCCCAGAACTCATGATGTCTGCTTAATACTCTAGCCAACTCTCATACTTTAAGGATTCTCGGTTATGTGTAGTATAGTAATTGTAGATTAGTAATTAGGCAAAATCAAATAGGTTAAATTTATTGTTATTGACTAGCATACTATAATGATTTTCTTCTACTTTATATAATGTATCTTCATAAAACTTTTGCAATGCTTTCCTTAGCTCAATTGAAGTATTCTCCCATTTAATTGGGTTTATCACAATATTTTCTGTGGCTACTACAATCATATTGCTAAGATAGCTTAAGCGTTTTTCTTCACTCAAATCATTAATCTGATTTACGAAATATTTTAATTCACAATCATGATTTTTCAACCACGATATTAAAATATATGATTTTTCTTCACATGGAAAAACTGAAAAGAATATATATTTTAATTCATCTTCTAATGAATTTGTTGTTTTCTGGATGTTATTTAATTTCAAATCTTTTTGTGGAGCAAAAAAACCGGAGGCTGCAAAGAAAATTTCTTGCTCTACCTCCCATATTTTGTATGACAATGATTCATAATTTTGTGATTGAATACCGCTATCTAAAACTTCCTTAACATACATTAGACATCTTATATCCGTAAAAAATGCTCTTGTAATATCTCTTTTTAAACGGTCTTTCTCTAACTGACCTTGGAACCATGATGATATACGCTTAAACCCCAACATTTTCTTATATAGCTCATGAGATAAATTTCTATATGTGTGTAAAAACACATGCTCAGCTGAATAATCAAACTTACTTTCATCAATCAGACGAAATAAAGATAAATCATGATGACTGCAAAAACCTTTAAATGTAGTAGCTTGACCTCTCCCCCATTGGGACCAACCACCACTTATGATATCCTTTGGTTTTGGTATAGGCATAACGAGTTTTCCTTTATAAGATAGTCTATTTAGAATTCTATTGTTTTGTATCGAATGAGCTTTAATAATTCTGTTACTACAACTCGCTTTATCTGGGTGCAGACATAATTTTAAATCATGTTCTTTCAAATAAAAACTCATTTGTTTACTGATCTCTCTTTCAAGTTTTTTTAACTCATCATTATTTCTAGAGCAACAGTTTTTATATTTCTTTTCACTGCCACAATAACATCTATCATTTCTCCCAATTTTATCTGTCATTTGATCCCTCCGTACAAATTATGTCCCTCTATTACAATTTTCACCTTTTTTAAAAGTGTTAACTTTCAGAGTGTATACACATAACGTTACAACAGTTACTGAAGTGGTACTTCTCAGCCATTCTGTTAATTGACGTAACGTTATGTGGTGAACTTATTAATTATTATGTTATCTACTATTTGAGATCATTCTATCTGTAAATTCATTAAAGCTATCTCTTAATAGTGGTAGGTCAACTTTTACATTATTTAATATACTGCTCCAATCGCCATCATATTTGTTTTCTAAACGATAATTTAAGATTTGAATTGGTGATAATTTTGTTTCTTTCATATAATAAAGAAATTTCTCAAATTCCATAATGGACATTATTTCTGGATAACAATTATCTTCAACATCTATTCTTTGATAATCCAGTATGTTTTTTCTATACCAACTAGAGTTGGCAAAATATAATTGCTTATATGTTAATATAATTTTAACTACAGTTTTATCCCCACTAACAAGATCAGAAAATACACCGCTTTTATATAAATTCTCTATTGAATTCAACTGCTTAAAAGCCTTACTAAAAGCTCGCGTTGAATTATCTTTTCTCATTGCATTTTCGGTAGCGATGATTGAATTAAATTCAGTCCCTTTACACTCAACAAGTACAATTGAATCATCAAATTCTAAAAGAAAATCACAAACTTTAGAATTTGAATACCTTATTAAGTCGTTCTCAGTATAAATGTGATCCTTCGATAAAAAAGTCGATAACAATGTACTCACATATCCTTCAAAGGCCTTTCCGAATTCATTACCAAATGTACCACCAGAAGTAATGCTCTTCATCAGATCATATATTCCCTCTGTGGCTTGTCTAAGAAGAAAATGCTTGTGTACAACTAAATACCTACTCTCATCAAGCTTTAGCATTGGTTTATCATAAAATATTGATTCTATATAAACATCAAATTGCATTGCTAGTGAATTATTTATTTTACTTATCTTCTCAATACAAGCCTGACTGACATATCGTGGCTCAATTGATAGTAATTTAAACACATTGCGTATAGACTCATTCTCTGCGATTTTTTTATCACTATCTAAGTAATACTCTATTCGAATTCTTGGCGGTACTCCTTTAGTTGACGAGGCAAAAACAGAAAAACATATTAACATCCATTCTGAGAATCCAATTCCAAATTTACTTTCAAATACTTTTGATGATTTATTTAAACTTGTACTTGTAAATATCAGTATTGCTCGCCCTAGATCGTCATATCCATAAGTTCTATTCACATAAAATTGTTGTCTTGCCATATTGATAAAAAAGGGTATAATACCGTCTTCTTCAACTTCTAACAAGTATTCAGCTACAGGGTCATAATATCTGATATAATGATCGATAATTTCTGAAAACTTAGCTTCAGTTAAAATTTCATTTCGACACAATTCATAGTACCGACAATTAGACTCTATGGCATGTAATATATGTGTCTGAAACGTCCCTTAACCAGAACCACCTGCCCCCGCTCAATGGTGGAGGTCAACTCTAAATTATCTTAGAATATGTTTATTATTAGAAGTACTTAATCTTATTTTCATAGAATACCGTTATAGATCCATTACTTGGTATACTATCAGTTAAAAAACCATTATCATAAAGCTTAATCGCTGTAGCTTTTCTTAGATATCGCCAAAAATTCATCATCATATTTTCTATCGGCGCACCTTGTTTGCCTACTATTGTTGACTGTAACAATTTAATCACGACATCAATATTATTGCTATCAAAGAAATATGATGTGCAAGCCTTTGTTATCTTTGTAATAATACTTTGATACTTAATTGAATCATTATAATTTATAATGATATCTTTATCTTCTACATCTATATTTGATGCTTTTGCTAAATTCATAAGGGAATCATCTTTTATTTTTCCACTTACAAGTAATGGCAACGTATCAGTCAAATAATTTGCCAAACTTATATAAAAAGTGTTTTTTGAATTATTAGGATTCATCGAATTCAGGCTAAAGATATTAGAAATATAATTATTTTGACCTGCGCCTATGACAACACTTGTGTATTGGTTACCTCTATGTATTCTCTTTATTTGAAAATCTTCTCCGAACCTCAAGTAAGCTTCACATTCTTCATTGAAGTCAATCTTACTCTTTTCATACTTTCCAGTTTTAGTTTGCCAATTTGATGCAACCCCTGCATCTTTCATAACACTATGTAGGCCTTGTCCTGCGCCTATTATACTTCCAATAAAGTTCTTGATATTGGGAGAGTAGCTCTCAAGTTCTTTTCCACTTTCTTTTATAACATCTGCCAATTCAGAACCAATAACTAATACTGGTTCTGTAATCATCTCTATATCTTCTTCAAGAAATATAGCAGTATTAGGGCTAAATACACCTTCATGTTTCTTAAAAATATCCATTTCAATTAATTCATGCATCAAATTCTCATCTATGTCATAGGCCAATTGAGGAGACTTTATTACGTCTCCAATCATTTTCTTTATGTCTTCATTTATTACATTTTGAATATTTCTATAGGATTCTCCAGTATAACTAGCAATTGATTCAATTAATTTCATTAATAATCCTCCTTAAGTAATCGAATATTGAACCTCTCATTTTTAATAATTTTTTGAGCAGTTCAAAATGGCATACTAATTGAATTCTGTCACCTAACATTCTGGTATTCACGACGTCTGACGTAGTCAGATGTGTCTGCTGAAATGCGCTTCCCTGAAATCCATCCAGCAGACCAAGGCTCCCTGAGGAGCCACAGCTTGAGTATTATATGTGAAGGTGCTTCTTCTTAAGTAAGCTACTAATCATTCGATTTCTCTTGGCTCTCTGTTTTTAAACCATTTTGCTTCTGGTATTTGTGGAAAAATTGAACTGTATTCTGCAAATAAATTATCAATTATTTCTGGTGCTTCAACGCTGAAGCGTTCTATATCTTGACCATAAACCTTATAAAAATCCTTTTTAGAATAATGCACAATAGGATTTCTTATTTTGCTTAATTCAATATATTTTTGAATTTTTAAATTTCCTCTGTTAAATTCTATTGTCGAATCTATTGCATTTGGCAGAAAATCATATAGCCGCTTATCAATTCTAGTGAAACCTTCAGCATTCCTTTATTGGGAGTCTCTAAAAATTGTAAAAGTTTTTGTTCATCATCATTGAGTCTCTCTTCTCTATTTTTTAAGCTCAAATAGATCAACTTACTTATCCATGCCTCTGCTGAAGAACAAAAACATAAAATAGAAGTCCTAAAATATCTCCATTTTTCATAAGTATTTGTGGTGGCTTGGGCTAATTCAGAAAAAATAAAAGACCATCGTTAAACATCTCATCTGATAAGTTTGTAATTGTTATACTTCCAAACATTTTTTACCTCCTAATTTTTTCTTGTTGTAAGCACTTTCCCATAACGTCTCCGTATCTCCGGCGCCTCCGAACTGTACCGGCGCCGCCCTTCTTCTTAGCGGTGCTTGTACCCAGTGAGAAGGGGTGCGCAAAAATACTCTCCCAAACGCAGAATACACAAAAATGTATGCTAAGGATTATGCTCATTTTACTGGAATATATCTATAAGGAAATTCAGCACGTGCATATTCCGAATATTTCTTAACAAAAACTCCCTTTGCTTCAGTGTATCCATCTCTATCATGAGGATATTGTTCTTTTAACTTAAGTTTTAGCTTCCCATATTCATGAGCAATATTAGGATATGAAATTAAATAATCTCTAAAGTATAATTCATCCCAATCATCGTAATGTCTTACATGAATATGCACACATTGCCCTTCAAAACCTCTTGGTGTATATCCTTTCAAGTACATAATGATGTCCTTTTTAGGATTATTCACAACATAACCTTCATCTTTCATTTTTTCCGTGATTGCTGATAAATCAATATCATGAGGAATTTCAACTAATATATCAATAGTAGGCTTTGCTATAAGCCCTGGCACAGAAGAACTTCCAATGTGATTAATTCTTAAAATTGTATCTCCGAAAACAGATTGCAAAAAATCCCTTTCAACAAAATAATAATCTATCCAAGCAGAATTATGTGGTTCTAGTAAAACTGGAAATAACTCAGAAAGCTTTTTGTTTGATACATTAGAAAAATCCTGTCTCATTTCATCATTCCCTCCACAAAATAATTAATATTAAACTATATCAAATAAATGTAAGCTACACGCATTTCAAATCATCTTTTACAATGAAATTCCTCGAAGCAGCCAATTGCTCCAACCTACTATATATAATATTACTTGCTTGATCTGCCCAGCTCTCGAATGCTGCCAGATCACTTTGTTGATTGATATAGTACAAGTACAGGTTATCCACTAATAGACTGTTTTCTTTCATATAAATACTAAGTGCATTTTTCATCTCCAAAATATCATCTTGCCATTCGCCCACATCTTCTAAAATCAATGTATATAAGCTCCTAATTAATCGTTTCGAATAACCTCTGATAGTTTTCCCTACATCACCTTTATCTTTTGTATTATCAAGTGTATATTTTAGCTTATTTATAGATTCCTCAAAATCAGAAAGTAAACTTAAAATCAACTCTGAATCAGTAATCAACTCAGGCACTTCTTCTCCCAAATCTACTCCGTAAATACAATAACATATAATTTTTATCCAAAATCCCCAATCTAGGGGTTTACTTTTTACATCGCTTAATGTAATTATTGTTGTATCAATCTTTGTAACAAATGGATACTCATTTAATAACTCAGACTTAATTTTGACTATTTCATCTTTATCTATATTCCTCTCTAAACTTTTGCAAACTATAGTAAAGTCAGCGTCTGATTTATATAGTTCTGCCTTTCCTTTTGGGATTGAACCACAAATATAAATACTATGAACATTATCTCCTAATTTTTTCAAGACCCTCAGTAGAAATTGCTCTACAAACTCCTCATACTCATTTTTTATCATGCATGATTTAATCACTTTTTTTAGCACCATATATACCTCCTGTGATTTTTTTCAGATAACGTTTCCGTGTTTGCCACGTCCCTAAACCGGACACCTTAAGCCGTTTCTCGCTGAGCTAAGCTCCTGGTGAAGGAATGTGGTGCGCTGATCTTTCCCCCAAAAACGTGCCCTCCAGCACCTTCTGTAAACACATTGTTATGTGGCGGAATCACTCAAGATCCACGACAGAGCACCTTCTATTTTTCATTTCTCTTTTTAAAATATCTTGCAAGTAGTTGAGTATTATATATTAAAATATCAACTGTGGTTATGTTATTCGAACAAATCTAAGCACACTCTATCTTTCATGACAGACCCCACAAATTGACTTACCCGTTTGTGTTCAGGGTGAACTTGATAATTGGCCAAATCCTGTTCTGTATAAAAAAGACTAATTAATACAACTTTTCTATTGCTCGTTTTCGCAGGATTAAGAATAACTTTCATTTCTACTATTTCACTGATGAGATTCTTCAAATTCTCCAACTCATATTTTACCTTTTCTGCATTTTCTTGGTTTTCTTCATCACAAAATCCATCCATATAATTCCATGCAACAATATGCCTGATCACAACTTATCCCTCCAAACATCTCATTTTTCTAACTATTTTGCTTATTTCCCATTTTCATTTATGTACACTCTTCACTTTACTGCCATATAACGTTTTACGTATTCCCGAAGGTCTGGTTACTACACTCATATTATCTCAAACTTTGGTAATACGCTGTTCTACCACATATCGTTCCCCCAGACTCAGACTGTGTTACAAACGGCATTGCCTAAAATAATCACCGCTAAACCTCTAGGCATAAATAATCTAAACTTTCACTTGAATAATAAAGTTAAGTCGTAACTATTAAATATAACGTCTCACTTTATTCATATATTTTATATACTCTTCTCCGAATTTCCAAATACACCATCTTTCTTCCGAAAGAATAATCCAGTGTACTGATATTTGAAAACTTATTAACAACAAAAACAATATCCATGAACGAGTTAACAACACACATCCTAAAAAATAAATGAAATATGCAACGTACATTGGATTACGCGATACTCCATACAGCCCACTTAAATTTATCCCGCTCTTTTTAGGTATAGAGTAACTTATTATAGATACGACATATAAAATGATTCCTAAACCATATATTATCACACCTATGTAAAACCAAACAGAGTCAGTTTTGATTTTGAGTAAGAATAAATATATCAGTATCAAGGCAGTTGTAATTTGATAAACCCAGAATGCTGCTTTTTCTCTTCCTATTAACGGAGCAAAGAAACTTGCACGTTTAAGTGCTTCTTTATTTATCATATTTAATAGTCCATACCTAATAAGAATAATTGGTATAACTGTTATAAATGCATTCATTTTGTCCCCTACTTTCAAGATTCAAGGTTTTTAATTTTTTTGTCCGTGCCAAGACGGCGCCGCTTTTGCACGATATGTCGTAGAACGGAACCGTCTTTACGACGTCTTCGAACTGGGCCCTAAAGGAATAACCCTTTAGCGTGCACCCAGTGAGAAGGTGTGGTGCTGAACCTGCCCGAAAAACGTGGTTCCAGCACCTTTATGCAAATGCGTGGTTATATGATGGACACTCACTCAAGTTATTGTCTAAAATGACTCTATTAATCTTCTCTTTACCAATCATCAGGAACAAGTAGCCATAAGGCAGGAGTAAGACATTTATTTCCCATAATATAATCATTAGGTGTATATCTGAAAGGCTTTTCAAGCCTCTTCCATACTCTGTTTAAAACTTTTAAATTAAATATACCAATCAAGTGCTTGTCATATTCTTCCACTGTGCTTTTTATAGCTGGCTCATCAAGCTCATACATTTCATTCTGTAATTCGCTAAACCAACCTTCGTAATATTTGGATTTTGGTCCTCCCATTCCATGTGGGCATCCGTTTTGACTTAATTCATTTGGATTAACATAACACCACCAGCTGACTGCTGTTATAAGTACTCCTAACTTACTTAACTCCATGATAAATGCTTCAAGGTTATCTTTATGAACGATACAATCAATATACCCAGAACCCACAGACTCTACTTTGTATCTATTCATTAAAATTTCTAATTGATCTACTAATACTCCCTTATTTATATTCAAGTAATCAAAGTATTGCATGTTCAACAACCTCCTATAATATTAACTACTTAGTTGGATTGCAATTCTCTTGAATTCACACTAACATAAATCAGTTCTCTGATAGTGCCGCCATGCTCGGTCCGTCTGTCATATAACGTCTCTGTGTTTGCGGCGCCTTCGAACTGGACGCGCCTGACCTTTCCATTGACACATGCAGGCAGCACCCGTACGCCAAAAATTTTGTTATATGATGGTTGGTGCTCCCCCAGAGACCACCTCTATTAAAATCTATCATATTTTCAAATATTTCTATAATTATTATCTAGTACTTACAGTCATCAATTATTTCGCCACGTATTAAAACTCTCCCATTATCCGGACACCTCATTTTAAATTCCTTTGACCTTGTATTCCCGTAATCCAAGTCACCATTATTTAACAATGTATAGATACTAGGATACATACTCTGCCATAGTTCATGACAAATAGGAGGACAAATATCTATAACTTCATAAATATCTCCTACCTTATGAAAATTTCCTCGGCACTTGCTTTCTAAAACGGTTAATTTGACTTTCATATATTTTCCCTTCCTCTTATTTTCTTTCAACTTCTTTTCGCTTATCAAAGTATATTTATAGCTTTTCTTACTATGAAACAGCTTGAAAAATCTACCTACATTATAATTTTCATGATCCTACATTATCAGCAAGTTTAAGCTAATTATAGTAGATTAAAATAACGACTAATCTGTCACATTCTTTTTTATAGTTATAATGTCTTGAATATCTTCTTAATTTTTTTTGCACCATATGTCATATAAGGGTCTCGTGTTTACAACGCCTTCGAGCTGGATCCAATAGATAGAACTTCGTTCCCAGTGAGAAGGTGTGTGCTCTGACCTTTCCCTTGACACGTGCTTCTGGCACCCTTGAGAAAAAACATTGTTATAAGACGGCATGATCTCTAAATTTATAATTACTCTAATCATTAATCTTTTCACCACAATGTTTACAATATTTTGCGCTTTTCACAGTATCATTCTGATTATTATTTTGAGAAAGCTCTTCCATAAAGCCGGAACTAATAATACCAGTAGGTAACGCTACTAAACCTATACCAAGTACTGCAATTAAACCACTCAAAATCTTTCCCCACACAGTAATTGGATATACATCACCATAACCAACGGTTGTTAAAGTAGCAACAGCCCACCAAAAAGCAGCGATAATGTTTGGAAATACGTCTGGTTGTACATCCTGTTCTATGTAGTACATGAGCGTTGAAGCAAATAAAACTAAAAGGAATGTAATCGAAATGGTTATAATTAACTCTTCCTTTTTATTCTTTAAGACTCTACCAACTAAGCTTAATGCATTAGAATACCTGTTTAACTTAAATATTCTCATCAATCTTGTTATTCTAAGCATTCTTAAGAATCTCAAATCAAAAGGAATAATCATTGGTAGGTAAAATGGTAAGATAGCAAATAAATCTATTAATGCGATTGGTGATATAATGAATAAGATACTAGCAAAAATCTTCTTTTTATCTTTATATTTTTGATCGGCTGTCCAGACTCTTAAAATATACTCTAAGCTAAATATAGCAACTGATATAATTTCAAAACTCTTAAATAAATAACCATATCTTAAATAAACTGAATAAAATGATTCCAATATAATTGCTAAGACATTAAGTATTATCATACTTACAATAAAATAATCAAATAAGCGACTTAGAAAATCATCTTCTTCACCTTTTTCGATAATCTCAAAGACCCTTAGCTTAAAATTTTTTTCTAATATCAACACGTTATCCCCTCCAAAAACTTAAGATAGTAGAGACTTTGCAAAGTGCTGTCTTATAACGTCACTACCATTCCCGACGCCTTCGAACTGGACCTTAAGAGGAATACCCTCTTGGCAGTACTTGTCCCCAGTGAGAAGGTGTGGTGCCCTGACCGTTCCCTAGACACTTGCCCACCAGCATCCTTGTGGGAATACTTGTTAGAGATTTAAATTGTGATTTAATAATTGTTTAGTTTCAGCAAGCAAACTCTTCTTTACATTAAAGATTTGCATTTAACTATGTAATTAAATTTTCAACCATACTTATGGTCACTCTATGGTTAACGTTACTAAATTCTATTAGCTGCAATTTTTCCTGATTTGTGTAAATTGATTTCATTCTATCAACAAACTTTCTCTGTATTTCAATAGGTATAGATGTATCTTCTACTCCGTGAAAAATAGAAATAGCTCTCTCTTTTATTTTTTCTTCATTTGTCATTGGATCATATAACTCAATTTCATCTTTATAAAGTTCACTCAATGGCAAGATATTCATTTTTATGCAATCTTGCCAAGCAAACGCTCCATTAAATCCAGACAGACATTTTATATTTTCATGCTTAACGAAAACTCCCCCAGCTGTTATTGCTCCCATCGAATCTCCCATTACACCTATTCTAGTTGGGTCAGCTCCATGCTTTTCTATTACATTTTTAATAATCACATCGGATTTTTCAATACTCTTAAGCATTATTTCCCATACATGTTTTTCTACAAATTTTGGAACATCAAGTTTTGTTGACCCTCTTTCACCATGGTATAATGCATCGGGCACAATCACTTGATAACCAAAACTGGCAATTGACATTGCTTGAAATCTTATAAATTCTTTACTTGAATGGGACCCATGATAATAAATAACAGTTGGTAGTGCTCCAGTATATTCTTTTGGTCTAAAGCTTAGGTAGGGAGCATCGCCTACTTTTTCTTCAGTGATCATCACAAATGCATTCTCCTGTTTAAATATTGACCATTCCATTCTTAGCATCTCCCCTTAACCTCATCATTGATTACTTAATCAATTTTCTAAGCAATTTACTTCGTCTAACGTTTAGCATTTGCGACACCTTTGAACTGGACCTCAGAGGGATACCCCTTGGCGGTGCTTGTACCCAGTGAGAAGATGTGGTGCTGACCTAGCTAGATTACAATTAATACAGAGACTTTCTTCATGACGGTGCTTCTTTCACCCCCTTGGGAATGGTCATGTTATATGTAGTGACAACCCCCAAAGCAATGATTAGTATCGATTTCGAGATTTAGTCATTGGATAAGCAAACCAATTGATTATATATATCGCTGTTTATTTTATGGTTTAGCTCTAACTTTTCTAGCAAGAAGACAATACCAAGTGCCCACAATCCATCCTCATCTATTATTGCTCTTTTTGAAGCTTCTTCTATATAAGGTATCAATTCAAACGGTTTGGCATCACGTAAAATTTCTATGATTGTATAAACCTCAGGCCAATTTATATCTTGGAACCATTGCATAATGTAGGGCAAAGCCGGCTTAATTCGAGGATAATCTATTAACTTCAACACAAGTGCAGCATTTTGCCAGCAGCCTTTGTGACAGATATCATTCGACTGTTTAGCCAATAATACTATATCCTCATCATCAATTTCTTTAAGTCTTCTTATTGCATTCTCTTGAATTTCTCTAGGTTTACCCCAATCCAAATCAGCAATTAATTCTTTAATCAGCATATTCAATCTCCTAAATAATAAAACTTCATATTCAACCCCGAAATTGCCATTACACATAACGACTCTGTGTCTGCAACGTCCCTGAACTGGACCCGCATGACCCTTCCCCTTGGTGGAGCTGTGCTCCCGGTGAAGGGATGTGATGCTCTGACCTTTCTCTGATATGGTTATGGACTAAGTTTTACTGACCTTCCCCCCCAGCACCTTCTGTAAACACATTGTTTGTATACCGTAGTGATAGAACAATTTTTAGAAAAACATTATTTTCGTCTCATAATTAGAGATTGAAAATAGTATTTTCCTCCTGTGTCAATTTTCTGAAAGTTTATTATGTCAAAATAACTTGAGACAACTCTTTGAATATTATCATCAGTGTAAAATGAAAAAAAACGAGGTGGATTGTAGATATCTTTCTCCCATATTCCTTCAAAATCTTCTCCACCATATACTCCCATAAAAAATAGCCCAGAAGGTTTTAAAACACTTTTTATTTCTTCTAACACTAAGTTTATATTTAGCTTTTCAACATGTAGTAAAGAATTCATTGCCCAAATTGCATCAAAATTTTTACCTATTTTATGAAGATTATGAAAATCTAATTCATAAGATTCAATAGATTTTTCTCTACATATTTTTATCATTTCTTCTGATAAATCTACTGCTATTACGTTAATATCATTCTTTTGAAAAAACTCGCTGTCCTTTCCAGTCCCTGCTCCAATATCCAAAATAGTGGACTTTTTCTCATTTAATATTAATTGTAAAAATTCACTTCTTATGTTTATTTTCCAGCTTTCCATATCGCTTTCTTCTCTTTCGCTAGCGTGATTATTATATGACTGTCTTAAAACATCTTTCACTACATTACTCATGATATACCTCCATAATCTTCTAATTTATTATCAGAATACCGAGCATTAGCTCTGTTGTTAATTTTATAATTTATTTCTCATTTAAATTTATTTTTTGCAATATTAAATAAGAGAACAACATATTGGGTCTATGGCATATAACGTTCCGCAAATTGCCGCCGTGGACATCCTTCCGATTCCCTGTCCATGTTGGCAATTCGCTGTTAGTCGACGTATTAGTCATCAGCCTGAGAACAACTTGGGTCCAACCCGAACCCTCTCACTACATTCAAATCAGTAGCAGATAAGCAACCACTATCATACAAATTCAAGTAATCTTGAGTCACGCTCTGGTCAAAGATTAACATATCATCACTATTAATTGTCACTCTTATACCATGATAAAACAATTCTTTAATCGGATGTTTCTCATAAGAGTTAACTCTGTTTAACATTACATTACTCGAAGGGCAAACATTAAGCTGGACATCATTATCTCTTAACCAGTGCATTACATCTCTAGATGTTACTGCAGAAATACCATGCTGTACTTCATCTAGCTCCAAATCATTGACACCTTTACGAATACTTTCAGCATCCCCAAATTCACCCAAATGTGCCTTAAGTATATATCCATTCCTCTTAGCTTTCCGATAAATATTCTTATAATTGGATACTGGCAACCTATCATCACCCACTAAATCTATAGACTTGAAGAAACCATAACTTAATACCTCTTCAAACATCTCTTCTACCGGTTCAATATTATCAGTACGCCCAAGGCAAAGTTCAGGTATGAAATTTATCTCAGGGGCAATAGAATGCTGAATGCTTTTCAGCTCTGCAAGATACTCCTCTATATTAGTAAAATGAATAGAATCTCCGATACCAAAACTTAGTGCTAACCTTGTCACTCCATCATTCTTAGCCTGTTTAAATGCCGACTTAACCCTGGAAATAAATCCTTCTCTTCCGGAAAACAGATACTTAACATTAGAATCATACCAATATTGCATCTCATCTAGACTTCTAAAATTTCTCTGTGGTAAATCTATGTCATTTAAGAAATCTCTTATATTGCCTCCACGTGTTGCATGATTGTGCAAATCAGATTTAGGTGTTCGCCTTAAAAATTCAAAATTTCTAACCTGTAATGCTTCAACAAACTCCATATTTCTCTACCCCCTACATCATGATTCATAACCAGATTAATATGTTGACTAACGTAATATTACCGCCCCCATATTCGTAAACCATACCCATCTAAAAGGTATTTGCGAACCTAGTGCTATTAATCTTCTTGATCTTTATAATTGTAAAAGAAAAACTTTCTCTACCTCTTTTTATCCTTTTCTTGATGTCCCTTTTTGTTACCTATATGCGACGCCATTTAAAACCTTTTTTCATATATTTTCATATAACTACTATTCTACGTGCTTCATTATCACACCTTTCTAAAGTGTTCGCCAAATTCCCTTAAAATTCGACAATTCTTATTAAATGTCTTACTATTTTTTTAGTAACAAAATAACCGACAGCGTCTTTGATCTGCTCCACCTTACAGTAAACAGTTTTTATTATTTTAACTGTCTACCATAAGGGGAGCATATCACTTTACCATCGGTTTTCTTTATTATCTTTATATTAATTGATCTACCAAGAGGTTCTTCATCAGTTTGTCTATCTTGTTTATCTTGTCTATCTTCTCTATCTTGTCTATTCGTTCATTAGTTTCTTAGAATTAATTTTATAGCAAAAAATACTTAAGTCATTAAAGAGAGCATTAAAAATATCTTAATTTTCAAACAAAAATAGCTTTTATAATTTCCCTCCTAATTAATGTTCTATAATTAATACAAGAGCCCTAGCAAAAGCGCTAGAGCCTATAATCTATAATCATTCTTGTTATCCCTTTAATGTATTCTGTAGCTGAAGTAAATCCTCTGGTAATGGTGCCCTTACCTCTACCCCATGTCGATATCTAGGTTGATAAAATTTAAGAAAAGCTGCATGTAGTGCCTGTCTATCTATTAACTTACCCTCTGGATCACCGTATAAGGTATCGCCAATAATGGGATGTCCAATATGGTTCATATGTACCCTAATCTGATGGGTTCTTCCTGTAAGTAATTCAACTTCTAACATTGAGGCATTATGGTACCTTTCTAATACTTTATATTTGGTAATTGACTGTTGTCCTCTAACATCAACCACCCGTTTAATTGAATCCTCTGTTGGTCTATAGATAGGTGCATCTATTGTCTCTTCATCTTTATCAACAACCCCTTCAACAAAGGTAATATATCTTTTTTCGACCTTGTCGGCTTGCATCTGTTCTGAAAGAACATGGTGGGCATAAGGGTTTTTAGCAATCACTAACAGTCCCGATGTATCCATATCTAATCTATTTACGAATCTTATTCTGTATTCTAAACCTTGCTTATGTAAATAATAAGTAGCAGCATTAGCGATTGTATAGTTAGGATGACTTTTAGTAGGATGAGAAACAATTCCTGGTCGTTTATTAATAACGATTACATCAACATCTTCATATACTACTTCAAAGGGAATCTCTTGAGGTAAGAATTGATTTGGCTCCTCTTTCATTAATACCTTAATATAGTCACCTTCCTTTACTTCCTCATGATATTTGACGTATTCATTATTAAGAAATACCATTTTTTCATGCTTTAATTTAGTAAGTAGGCGACTTGAAAAGTCCAGTTTAGTTTTTAGTACCTGTTTTACTGTTTTGCCTTCATCATCATTTTCAACTTGATAAACTAGTTTTATTTCTGTCTGTTGGTCTGCAACCAGCATTTCTTCACCTTCTTTCATATCATGCCTATTATATTATGAAAAGAAATATACATCAACTCTTTTATGATCTTTAAAGGATATTTTAGATTATAAAAGGAATTTAGCATCTAAATATAGAATTACTAAATCATTGGTGATGTATACAACAAAAATGAAATCCTAAAATTTAAAGTTGCAAATGTGAATAATAATCTGTATAATTTAGATTTATTATAATAAATTTAAATTAAATAGTTTAAAACTTCAACTTTTGATACATACATTAGATACAGAACATTATAAAACATATTTATAAAGGAGTAGTGCTTATGAGTAATAAAAAAATCATTTATATCGTCTATAATGAATCTAAATTTTCTATAGATACGGCTAGCTATGTTAAAAGAAAATTTGAAGAATTAGGGTACCATGTCTGCGAAGACTTCGACTATAATGCAGAATTAATTGTTTGCATAGGTGGCGATGGTTCTTTATTAAGAACACTACATAATCATCAATTTCCAGAAATACCAATAGTGGGAATAAATACCGGTCATCTAGGGTTTTTAGTTGAAATAAACCCTGACGAAATAGATAATTTCCTAGAAAAATATATTAACGGCGAATATTTTATTGAAGATGTTAACCCTATCGAGGGTGTCATCTGTACAAGAACTGATTGTATCAATACCTTTGCTGTTAATGAAATTGTTATTAAAGGAGATAAGTCTCGCACAATCCATTTAGACCTCTCAGTTAATGATCAACTGGTTCAGCGTTTTAGTGGTGATGGAATTCTTCTAGCCACTTCCACTGGAAGTACTGCTTATAATTATTCCATTGGCGGTTCTATTGTAGATCCTAGTCTAGATGTTATTCAAGTTAGTCCCTTGGCCCCTATCAATACTAATGCCTATCGGTCTTTTACATCTAGCATGATTTTACCTTCTAGTGCCACCATAAAGGTTAATCCAGAATATCGTTTCGAAGATTCGATTGTAATAGTAAGTGATGGAATGGAACACAGACACAGCAGTATTATTGAAGTATCATTAAAGCTATCAACCCTAAACATCAAGATGCTACGCTTAAAGGGTTTTGAGTTTTGGACCAAAGTCAAAAACAAATTTTTATAAACGAAGAAATTGCATAATATCATAACTCTGAATTTATTTTCGTTTCATCCAAAGATGAAAGCTGAGTCGTGCATTGTGAAAAGCAGATGGGCGAAATCTTAGATTTCGAGGCAGTCGCTTTGTTATAAACTTTAATACTAATTACAAATGTTTATAATATTGAACTGTTAGTATGAAAGTTTCTAACGTCATTTATATTACTCATTGAACTCTAAACAGCGAGGTTTTCATTTTGCATTAATATAAATATGCAATTTCATCAATTATAAGGACACTACTAATGAGTAGTGTCCTATCTATTTTACGCCTTTATTCTTTACGGTTTATTCCCTTTGGTTAGCAAATAAAATTACCCCTTCAATAAATTTTTTAACATTAATCTTACCACGATACTTTGATTTACCTTTTAAAAAATCCATCTCCATTCTAACCTCTTGAAAGTCAAAAAGAGTATTAGCATAGGTGTTAAAGGTAAGGTCTCCATAATCTTCTAGCCCTAAACTTGCTATGTTTCTTAGGGCCTTCCCTATTGCCCGCCGCACCCTTTGCTCTATTGCCTTTTCACTTGCATCCTCCAATCGCTTCTCTTCTCGATAAAGATCACTAAGCAGTTTATAAATTTCAGATGTTTTATATCTTGGTAACGTTTCCTTTGTTGCTATTCTATTATTTGCTAATATTGTAGCCATTTCTACAATGTCTTTGCTACCTGTCTCCCCTAAAATTCCTAGATGGGATAAATTTAATTTAATTCGCTCTTTTATACCTGCCGTATCTTCTTTCACATATATTTTATTCCCCTTCATATCCCCCAAGAGACTAAAGGCACTTTCTATATGTTTTAATGCTCTAGTCAGTTTATATTTTTCGATCACTTTTTTTAATATTGAGACAACTTCATTGACATTAATAGGTTTATTAATGAAGTATTCTATCCCTTCTTCATAGGCTTTAACCACCATATCTTTAGCACTTACTTGGGAAATCATAATAAATAATGGGCCTTCCTTTATTGTCTTAGCCGACGAAACTAACTCTATGCCATCAATAAAGGGTAGTAATAAGTCTATGATTACAATGTCTGGTTTTAACAAGAGAATATCCCTTAACCCTTCTTGTCCATTGTCACTTTCTCCTACGATATTTCCGATCTGTCTAGAAGTAATAATATCCTTTAAAATATGTCTAATACTTATATCATCATCAATTATGTAAATATTTAAGTCCATGTCCCCCGCCCCCTTAAACATTTTTTAATGGTATTGTAACTTTAAAGCATGTACCCTCTCCTTCTTTCGATTTAACAGATATTTCTCCATCTAATTTAGTTTTTACCAAATAAGCCACATGGGTTAGTCCAATTCCCGAACTCATTTTACCAGATAATTTATCAAATTTAGTTGAGTAGCCCGCCTCAAAAATTATTTCTATATTTTTTGAAGCGATGCCTGCTCCATCATCATCAACATAAATTTCAAGAAAATCATGGGAAGAATTAGCCGTTACTTTAATTAATCCTCTTTTTTCAATCGCTTCAATACCATTTGTTACTAAATTATTTATAATAGATATTAGTTCATATGATTCCTTTATGAAGATATTATTATTATAATTAAAATCAAGCAAAATTTGCTTGTCCATCTGTATAGAATAGTTGTCACAACTGTCTTTAACTAAATTTAAAAGTTCTTTAATATACATTCCTTTGTCGTTTTCCATATCTGGTAATACCTTTTCTAGACCTACAGATACCCTCAAATAGTCCTTTTTTATTTCATGGATGTCCTTTGCTATTGAAAGAGCTTGAAAGGATAAATTACCTAGATTAGGCTTTTCTTGAAGTTGATCTTTTGGTAGTTCCTTTAATTGCTGATAAAGCTGATAACTCTTCTCCATAGCATTTTCCATATCATCCATAGACTTTCTTAAAAAGAATACTTCTGACTTCAAGTTTGAAGTTAGTAAAATTAATTGTTTATACCTTTTCTCATGCTCTTCCTTCCTTAAAAACAGCTCATAATACCTAGTGCATTCCATTACTAAAACCGCCATAAAAGCCCTAAGGATACCTACAAAAAAAATAGTATTTATTCCTTGTAGATCAGTACCTTCTCTTCTGATCATTACCTCCACTATATTGGAAAGGCTGTCAGAAAAACTTAATACAAAAAGAGCGAGTAAAGCTTCTTTATGGTACTCTCTAAATCTTAAAAGACGTAAAAAGATACCAAAGGTCAAATAATATATTATCACAGGATAATGAATAATCATTAAATTAATTAGTGAAGATTCTGTAAATATTTTGGTTATCAAAACTCTAAAGCCAAATAAAAATATACCAGTAACTACAGCAGTTGGAATAATCTCTAGTTCTTTATACCAAAAAATTAACAGTGAAAAGGCTACTACACTTAAGGAAATACGAAAATCCGTAGAGAATGGATTAATAAAAATTTGCCCCATAAAACTTGTTACACAACAGATCAACAGTAATTTCTTTTTCTTCGTGTTAAAGTATTCCAATATTATATCACCCCGATAATAGATCATAGTTTTCATAATTAAGTTACCTAATCAAGACATAATTACCTCTATTATACAGGAATATGAGGAAATTTAAAATTTCCTCATTTATTTAGACAATTCATTAAAAATAAAATTTGCATTACCTTCAGCCCATACTCGATGTTGCTTATTATTCTTGTAGAATACTAATGCCCCATTTTCAGGCATCACTTTCCAAACACAATTATTTTTTTTATATTGACCACTTATTAAAAATTCTTCTAAGATCATAAAATTATCCTCAAAATCTTCTTCATAAAGGGTCCTTAACTGAATTTCTGGAGTTAAATGTTGAAAAGCATCTACCGCCATAGCCTTTAAAGCCCATTGTAATTCCTTCATTTTTGCAATCATCTTTAACATAAAAAACTTTTTTTTAGCAAAAATAAAAGTATTTATATCTTTTGTGGCATTAAATCCGTCCTCTAGCTTTTCAAATAACAGCTGATTAACTTCCGTCCATCCAATCTCCTTCATTTTATCTCTAACTATTTTAATCAATTCAGTTTCGCTAATTTTGTTTATTTCATCCACAAGTTCCTTTTCGTCATAACTATCGTAATCTATGGCATTCATAGCCAGGTCAGCAAATATTTCATTATTGACCCATATCCATTCCTCTTTATTAAAATCTAATCCAAATAACTTTTCTAGATTGCAGTCTTTTATAGCTTCTGTTAAGATAAGATTAATTTTAATCACCCTCTTTATATTTGATTATCATTATATTAAAAAAGAAATACTAACACAAGAAGAATCTTTACTTAAGAGTATTTCTTTATACTATTTCTATGAATTAACTCATCACTTCATAACCCGTAGTGTTTAATTCTTTAGATGCCAACAAACCTAAAACTAATTTCGGATATTTTCATTAAGGTAAAAACATATTTTTCTTATGTATTATAAGATATTATTACTTTAACTATTCATAGCTTAAAGGAGGTAAAGGAGATGAAAGATCACAACTTTATAGGTGTAGGGGGCCTTCTATACCACCAAAAAAAATATTTATTAGTTAAGCATTCCTACGGAGAATATGATCAACAATGGATTATCCCAGGTGGATTTGTAAAAAACGGAGAACATCCTAGTGATGCTGTTAAGCGGGAATTATTTGAGGAAACCAGCGTTATTGCATCAACTAAAGATCTTGTTGCAGTAAGAACACGTCAAAGAAGTGATCAATGTGTTGATTGTTATTTAATTTTTACTATGGAATATCTTTCTGGCCATCCCACATCTGATGGATATGAAAATTCTGCAGCTGAATTTTTTACTTACGAGGAGGTTATGGCTTTACCTAACTTGATTCCTTTATCAAAACTCATTATCGAAAAACATCAAAAAGGAGAGTTACAATCTTTTAAGAGAGTTACTGATATAGATCCCTACATAGAAGAACATACATTTCTTAACCTATTCATATGAAAGAGGAAGTTCCCTACAATATAAAACAATTTCTTCATCACAATAAGAAACCCAACGGAATTTAATTAAAGCCCGTTGGGTTTTTCATTATTACAACTTCATATAACTCATATAATATTTCTATTAACTATTTTGATCCTGCTATTTTATTTACTAATAATGCAATTGCTCCATCACCAGTAACGTTTGCTGCTGTTCCTAAACTATCTTGAGCTACGTAAATAGCCATCATAATAGCTAATTGAGCTTCATTAAATCCTAACATGGTTCCTAATAGACCATAGGCCGCCATAATTGCTCCTCCTGGCACCCCTGGGGCAGCAACCATCGTAACCCCTAACATCATAACAAATGGTAAAATTTCGCCAATTCCTGCGGTTTGTCCACTCATCATTAAAACTGCTAAGGCACATAAGGTAAGTGTAATTGTACTACCTGCTAAGTGGATTGTTGCACAAAGAGGTACAGCAAAGTCAGCAACCTCATCTGAAACTCCATTTAACTTAGTTTGTCTAACTGTAACAGGAATTGTTGCAGCTGAAGATTGTGTTCCAATAGCTGTTAAATAAGCTGGAACCATATTTTTTAATGCTGCAAAAGGGTTTTTGCCAGTATAAGTTCCCGCTATCAGATATTGAAGAACAATATATACAATATGTACTGCAAATACAAGAATTACTACTCTTCCAAAAACACTAAGGGTTTCAACAACATCACCTTGGAATGCCATTCTTGCGAATATCCCAGCAATGTATACAGGTAATAATGGAATAATAATGTTTTGAATTACCTTATTAATAATTTCTTGGAATTCCTTCATAAAGTTAAGCATTGTATTTCCTTTAATTGCAGCCATCCCTAAACCAAATACAAAGGCTGTTACTAGGGCTGACATGACACCCATAATGGCAGGTATTGCAATTTCGAAATATGGCTCTACAGAAACACCAGAACTAGCTACTTCACCTGCAGTAATGATAGAAGGTAAAATTGTAGCTGCTGCTAAATAAGCAAGAATACCAGCTAACACAGTTGATGCATAGGCTATTAATGCTGTAATACCTAAAAGTCTACCCGCTTTAACTCCTAAATCTGCAATCCCTGGTGCTACGAATCCAATAATCAACAATGGTATGATGAATCCTAAAAAGCCTCCGAAGATGCCTGTAAAGGTTACCAATAACCTTGTTAAAAACTCAACCCCTGTAGATCCAATAATAATTCCTAAAATAATCCCAATTACCAACCTAGGCAATAAACCTAAATTTTTCATACTTGTCCTCCTCCAATTCATATTATTACTAATGATGGTTAATAATTTAAATAATTGTATTATATTTATTCAATTAACTCAACATTTATAAACACATTTTTATATCAAAAAAAAACAATATATATCTAAGTTACTTCTACTGAAGATTTTATACTAAAAATCATGATATTAAACAGCTTTTTTAAAAATTTTCATTTTTTTTGTTTCATTTTAACTAATTAATCAATATAGAAAATTATATCATATCTACATCTATGAATTTATATTCACTACAATTTAATAAGAAAACTTCAATGACCAGCATAAAAACTAGAGAATTAGTCTAGTTGTATATATCTTAATATTTTAATTATTTTAAATGTTTTATATTAATACAAATCTATAATAATTATGCAGTTTGCCCAAAAACAAACTGTAATTAATTCTAGAAAAGTTAAATAAATATAAATATTTAAATAATTTAGTTTTATTTGTTTACCGATTCATTGTATAATAAACTTATATCATTTTATCTTCTATTATTAACTTAAGGAGGAATCCTTATGCATTCGCAAATACATTCCATTGCTCTAGATTCTTCTAAATGTGTAGGTTGTACAAATTGCTTAAAAAAATGTCCTACAGAGGCAATTCGTATTAAATCTGGCCACTCTAAAATTGTAAAGGAACGCTGTATTAACTGTGGTCAATGCATCCATGCTTGTCCTCGTCGTGCCCGATATGGTGTTACAAACTCTTTAGAGAGTCTTTCAAAATTTAAATATAATATTGCTTTAGTAGACCCTGTTCTTTATGGTCAATTTCATGACTCTTTTACGCCGCCTCAAATTCTTAATAATATTTTGTCCTTAGGCTTTAATCGTTTTTTTGAAATTTCTCGAGCAGCCGATCTAATTACTGAATTCACAAAGGAGTATTTAGAAAACCATGATAATTATCCAGTTATTTCATCATCATGTCCAACAATTGTTCGTCTCATTCAAATCCGTTTTCCAGAATTGATTGATCATATCTTACCAATTGATTCTCCAGTTGAAATATCTGCTTATTTAGCACGTAAAAAAGTGATGGATTCCTTAGGTTATGCAGAAGCTGATGTTGGAGTCTTCTATATTTCACCTTGCCCTGCAAGAAGCTTTAGCTTTCAGAAACCTGTAGGCATCAAAAAATCTCGTATTAGTGGAACTTTTTCGGTTCAATCTATTTTTCTTGAAATCAGTAAAAATTTCAATAAAAACGAAGCCTACCACCCAGACTTTTATCCTTCCTATAAGGGGATTGGCTGGGCAAAGTCAGGGGGACAAAGTAAATCTTTAAATATAAGCAATTTTCTTTCAGTTGATGGAATAGAAAACGTTATCAGTGTTTTAGAAGAAATCGAGTATCATAAAATTAAAGATGTTAGCTTTGTTGAATGTCATGCCTGTACTAACGGTTGTATCGGGGGTAGTCTTAATATCGAGAATTCCTTTGTTGCTAGAAATAGAATTAGAAAACTAATTGATCTTCATTGTGGTGTAAAAGTAAAAATACCTCAGTTTTCCCATGAAGACTTTCGTTTAACCGAATCATTAAAACCCCTTCAAGTCACCCAACTTGATGAAAACATTTCTACTGCCATACAAAAAATGCAGCAAATTGAGGCTGTCTTAGGTACTCTGCCAAATATTGATTGTGGTGCATGTGGTTCCCCCTCCTGCCGTGCTTTAGCAGAAGATATTGTTTTAGGGTTCTCAAATAAGAAAGATTGTATTGTAATCTTAAAAAATCAAATTAATTCTTCAGAATAGTTCTGCTTTAAGTATTCCTTCAGTTAAAAATATCCATTTAAATAAAAAATAGCTATAGCAAGGTAAATTTATGTATTCGATAAATTTACCTTGCTATTTTTTAAATTAAAAACTTAAAAATAAATATCCCAAACATAAAAAAACTACCTATTAAGGGTAGTTATAATTAATTGGTGAGGATAATTGGACTCGAACCAACGACCTCTACGATGTCAACGTAGCGCTCTAACCAGCTGAGCTATATCCTCAGAATGTAATATTAATATAGCACTAATTACAGATAATTACAAGATTAAATTATTATATTTAATTTTTTTATTAAAGTTTCACTTATTTATTTCATATCTATTAATAGAATGGTTATTTTTGTCATTCAATATCCATTATTGAAATGATAAGCCTTTTAACATCATTTAATGTTTATAAACATTTTTATTTGTTTTAGGGTTGAAGTAGTGGGTAGATTATAACTAAATTTCATTTCCTAAGGGGGACAGTACAAATGGGAGCAATATTTAACATTTCATTTATGAAACAACCAATTATGAGAAAGTTACTGTTCAGTTTAACGCCTATTTTGTTAGGAACCATCTATTATTTCGGCTGGAGATCAATGGTTTTGATAGGTGTTGTAACTGCATTTGGTGTTCTAACAGAATACCTATTTAAAAGAAACAGCAAAAAACCCGTTACCGAGGCAGTCATCGTTACAAGTGTTTTATTTGCCTTAACATTACCAGCATCAACACCTTTTTGGGTTGCTATCATCGGTATTGTATTTGGGGTAGCCTTTGCTAAAGAAGTTTTTGGTGGTTACGGTTTTAATGTATTTAATCCTGCATTAGCAGCCCGTACCTTTCTGTACATCTGTTTTCCAGAATATCTAACCATTAGATGGAATGCTGTATCAACGGGTTTTCCAGGTGGTTTCATTAGATATACAACCCCAATTATCGAGACAGTAAGTAGATCCACCCCACTTTTGATGCTACGACAAGCAGGTGAAAGGTTGCCTCTACAACAACTTTTTTGGGGAAATACTTCGGGTTCAATGGGAGAAACAAGCGCACTATTAATCATTATTTCTGCAATCATTCTTCTTAAAACTAAAACAGCTGACTGGAAGTTAATGGCCTCACCAATTATTGGATTTGTAGCTATGGCAACATTAGCATCATTCTTAAACCCATCAGCTCCTGGTCCGTTATTTGGTCTATTTTCTGGAGGCTTCTTATTACTTTCTGTATTCTTTGTTACAGAACCAATTACAGCTCCAAAGACCACCAGTGGTAAGTGGATTTATGGTGTCTTAATCGGTGTTATTACCGCTCTTATTCGTAGTTTTGGTATTTTTGTTGAGGGTGCAATGTTTGCTGTCTTAATCATGAACACCTTTGTACCAATTCTTGACGAAGGAATCAAACATCTTAAAGCAAGACAAAAAAGAAAGCAGGTGACGGCATGAAAAAATTCAACTATAATTCTATCCTTTTCATGATTGTTATTTCTGTGGTTTTCACAGGTTCTTTAGCACTTATAAACGAAGCGACTAAAGATGCAGTGGCACTAAATGATGAGCTAAGGGAGCATAAGTCTTTACTCTATGTAGCCGATATCCCTTTCAACAATAAAACAGCTGTAGAGGTCAGTAATATCTTTCAAAATAATGTAAAAAAAGTGAATTTTAATGGACTTGTCTATTACGAAGGATACCAAGAAGATGTTTTAGTAAGCTACATCTTCCCTATTGAAGGAGATGCTGTATGGGGACACCTAAAGGGTTTTATTAGTCTAAGTACTGACTTAACAGAAATATTGGGGGTAGATTTTTTATCCCACAGCGAAACTCCGGGTTTAGGGGGGCGAATTGATGAACTAAGTTATAAAGAACAATTTAGAGGAATCGAAATTGACCCTAACCGTGAAGACGGAAACTATATTATTTATAGACCAAACCCAGATGGACAAGTAGATTCAATATCTGGTGCTACTGGTACCTCCAATGCAGTAAGAAGAATTCTTAATGAAAATCTACAAGCTATCATAAAGGGAATGGAGGGGAAAATATAATATGATCAAACTTAAAGAAATTAAAAACATCTTTACTATGGGTTTAATCAAAGATAATCCGGTCTATCGACAAATCCTTGGTATATGTTCTGCTTTAGCAGTAACAAACCTAATGCTAAACTCTCTAGTTATGGGGATTGGTTTAATCTTTGTTGCATCCTTTTCAAGTTTAACAGTTTCAATTATTAGAAGATATACGCCTAAACATATTCGGATGATGGTTCAAACCCTTATCATATCTGCCTATGTTATTATAGTAGACATTGTTCTAAAGGCTTATTTCCCAACCATGAGTGACGCCTTAGGCCCTTATGTTGGATTAATTATTACCAATTGTATTATCATGGGTAGATGCGAATCCTTTGCCCAAAAGAATCCACCAATTGCTTCTTTCTTTGATGGAATCGCCTCAGGTTTAGGATATACTTTTGTACTTTTATCCGTAGCATTTTTCAGAGAATTTTTAGGTTTTGGAACGCTATTTGGTATTTCAGTTGTAGGAGATTGGTGGGTAAATTGGATCTTTATGATTATGCCTCCTGGAGCCTTTTTCATGATGGCCATACTAATTTGGGTTGCCAACTCATTCTCATCTGTTAAAGAAGAATCTACAGTAACTGGAGGTGGACACTAATGCCAGAAATTAATCCAATCGTTATATTATTTGCTTCAATTTTTACAAGTAACATGGTTTTAGCAAACTTTTTAGGTATGTGTTCCTTCATCGCCGTTTCCAAAGAAATTAAAACCTCAATTGGTCTTGGTCAGGCGGTAACCTTTGTTTTAACAGGAACAACCATTATTAATTACTTTATCTATCACTATATTCTTATTCCGTTTGGACTAGAATATTTAAGATTTATCGTCTTTATTATTACAATTGCTGCCTTTGTTCAATTGGTAGAGATGATTATTGAACGTTATTTGCCAAGCCTTTATTATTCTTTAGGGATTTTCCTCCCTCTAATCACTGTAAATTGTGCAATTCTAGGGGTATCACTATTTATGGTTATCAGAGATTACAGCTTCATTCAATCCCTTAGCTTCGGTCTTGGTTCTGGACTTGGTTGGGCTCTAGCAATACTAGCAATGTCAGGCATCCGTAAAAAACTTGAGAGAGCACCAATACCTAAAGGTCTTCAAGGGCCTGGTATTACCCTAATTATAACAGGATTAATGGCGCTTGCCTTTATCGGGTTTTCAGGAATCGTAAGAATACAATAGAACTAAGGGGGTGCGGCTAGATGTACACTATTTTGATAACAGTCGGGGTAATTACAGGAATTGCAACTGTATTAGCGGTTTTACTTACTTTTGCTGATTCCTACATCGCCGACTATGGAATAAAGAAAATTACAATTAATAAAGAGAAGGAGTTTGAAATAGATGGAGGAAGTACGCTACTTTCCTCCTTAACTAGTCAAAGTATATTCATTCCTTCAGCATGTGGTGGCAAGGGAAGTTGTGGTTATTGTAAGTGTAAGATCAATAGTGGTGGAGGTCCCGTTTTAGCTACAGAACTATCCTATTTATCAAAGGATGATCTTCAAAATAATGTCAGGCTATCTTGCCAAGTCAAGGTTAAGGAAGATATGTCAATTGAGATTCCTGCTGAGCTATTTAATGTTAAAATGTTTAGTGCAACAGTTGAAAAATCAACCAATGTTACTGATAAAATTAAACAGCTAAGATTCAAAATTACAAGTAATGACCCTGCCTCATTAGATTTTAAGGCAGGTCAATATATTCAGTTATTAGCTCCACCTTACCCAGGAAGCCCAGAAGAAGTTTATAGAGCTTATTCCATTGCTTCTGCTACTAAGGATGAAGGCTATATTGAACTATTAATTGGATATGTAGAAGGTGGTATCGTTACCACTTATGTACATCAACATCTGTCAAATGATGATAAAGTCACCTTTACAGGTCCCTATGGTGATTTTTACCTACAGGATACTGACGCTGAAGTTATTCTAGTTGCTGTTGGTACGGGAATGGCTCCAATTAGAAGTATTTTATATGAACTTTTAGCCCAAAAAAGTGAACGTAAGATTTCTTTCTTCTTTGGTGCTAGAACAAAAAGTGATCTATTTTTACTTGATGAGATGGAAATGTTCGAAAGGGAATTGCCTAACTTTAAGTTTATTCCAACACTTTCTAGGCCAGAAGAAAATGATGATTGGACTGGAGAAGTAGGAAGAGTAACCCACGCAATAGAAAAACGATTAGAGGAAAGTGACAGCCCTAAAGAGGCTTATCTATGTGGTAGTGCCCCAATGATCGATTCTACTGTAAAAGTCCTTGTTGCCAAGGGAATACCAGAAGAAAAGGTTTATTTTGATAAGTTTGATTAATAGTAAACAACATAGAATTTAGTAAAACACCCTCCATTAATATTCATTCTGGAGGGTGTTTCTTCATCAATAAAAGTTACTGAAAATGTACTCTATGTTTTTTTAAAATATTTGTAAGGGTTTCATTTTCTGTTTTATCGTTATTTACAATGAGTCCCTTCAGCCTTATTCCACTGGCTACAACAGCCACACCTTCTGAAAAATGTCTAATAAAATGATCTGCTCTTTCAATTATATTATTATTTGTATCAATTACCATATAGACATCACCTTTTTTTACAACAGCATAACCATCAACAAAAGGTTCAACATAGTCATAGATCATGGGGATTACTAATTCTCCTTCCCTATCAATATAACCATATTTATGATCTTTTCCTACTATAGCTAAGTCCTCTGAATAGTAACTTACTTCATCATATTTACCAAAACTTATAATAACTTCTTGATCCATATTGATCATTCCCATTCTATTACTCTTCATTGCAATTGCTTGTCCATCTATAAATATTCCTATGTAATCATACTCAAGGGGAATTACTGCTTCTCCATCTCGGTTTAATGCCCCATATCTATTATCCTTAACTACGATACCAAGACCTTCGGCGTAGGTAGTTAATGCATCATATTGAGGTTCTACTATAACATTCCCTTGTTGATCAACGTATCCCCAATAATTACCTACTTTAACACCAGCCCTGCCTTCGCTAAAAACCCCAACGCTATCATAAATAATGGGAACAATTACATCTCCTTCTGGATTGATAAATCCCCATTTTCCATCCAGTAAAACCGGAGCTAGTCCCTCTTGTGGTTCGTTTACGAAATCAAAATGCATTTCATATTTTGTAAGCTCATGGGTTTTTAAATTATAGAAATGATACTCATCATCCTTTAGTATAATTAATCCATCGCCAAATTCCATGCCATAATAGTCAAACTCTATCGGTACAACAATTTCATTATCGTGGTTAATGTACCCCCACTTACCATCCAACCAAACAGCTGCTAGACCTTGGTAAAATGGTAAAGAACCATCCCAGATAAAATCGACGACAGTATTTCCTCGTGGGTCTAAGTGTCCGAACTTTCGTGTTTCAACATTTTCTACCACAAGCTTCCCTTCTGAAAACTCAGAAAACTCATAAAGGGTATAAATATCTTCAACTTCAATAAAATTTACAGAACTTGCTTGAACAGGTTTAGTACAACCTGTCATTGTAGCAAATAATAACATAAAAACCATAAGTAGTATTATACCTTTGTTCTGCTTCATATCCCCACTCCTTTATCCCATGTAATTTTTGATGGCTATGTTTACACCATCTATCTAATAATAATAACTTTATATTACATTTCATAATCCGACATGTCAATATCGTGGGCGTAAAAGGTCATTTTGACTCCTTAAAATGTCTTCTCGCTCCAAATATCTATAGATGAAGCATTCTTAACATCATCATTTTAAATTTGGTGTCTATCATATCACTAATTTTATAACATTTAAGTCTTCCTTTTTATTCCTTTGTCTTTCCTTATATTCTTTTGTATTTCTTTATTCTCATTGGAAGATTCAAAGAATAACTAAAGTTCTTATCTGTTAATGTTGAATCTCATAACGTAAAGTTCTTTTATATTAAAATGATTAAAGAAGAACTTTCATATTGGTTTTTCATAAAAAAAAGAATCCCTTAGTTTAGTAAGGAACTCTTTCTTTAAACGAATATTTATGCCTCATTTTCAACAATACTTTGAAAACCTAATCCTTTTCCCCAAACGGATATCACTGGTAGTACATCTACAAAAGCATTTTCATCGATTTGTGAAATATACATTCTAATGAGCATAGCCTCCCTTGGAGAACAAATAGAAACAATCTTTTGTTTTTCTTGGTTTGTATACCCACCTTTAATTGCATAAACACTAATACCTCTATTAATTTCCTTCAAGATATAATTAGAGACCTCTTGATGCTTTTCAGTAATAATTTCAATCTTTATTGTTTTGGCGCTTAATCCAAACATTACTGTTTCTAAAGTCTTCATAAATACAATTTGAGTCAAAATTGCATAGAGGGCAACTGTTCGATCAAACAAAACACCGGAAGCAATTACAATTAAACTGTCTACAACTAATATCACTTGACTTAAGCTTATGGTAGGTAAAAGTTTTTTATGGAGAATTTTCGAGATTGTGTCAGTACCTCCCATAGAAAAACCCCTTTTTAATACCAATCCACAACCGCCACCTGCAATAATACCATAATAGATGGTTGCTAAAAATGTATCGTTCTCTATTAATGGTGTTGGGTTTTTTTCAAATAAAATTAATAGCAGCGGAAAGAGTGTTGATAAAGTTATAATTTTATAAGCTTCTTTTTTCCCTAAGGTAATCCACGCTAAAAATAGTACCATTAAAGATAAAGCATAATATATATAACTATAATTAATCTTTAGTAATTTTTCCAAAATGATTGATGTACCTGTGATCCCTCCTGTCATTAAACCATTGGGTTTAAGAATAGAGGTAATAGCATAGGCCAATAGCAAACAACCTACTGAAACCAATAGTACATCTATTATTTTCTTTTCAATATTTTTTTCTAACTTCACAGAAGCCTTCCCCTTTCAAAATAACTGTTCCTTAATCATCTATATCTATCCTACTCCTTTTTTTTGTCCAATACAATTAACTTTCTGTAAAAAAGATTTTGTTTTTTCGTTAATTGATTCAATATTTAGATGGTTAAAAAACCCAGTAATGAGTATCACCACTGGGCTTAATCTTACAACTTATATAATTCACCATTAATATCATTTAATATTGGAATAGTACCTTCCTTCATATAGATTAATAACTGATGAAGGGTTCTTGTCATGGCTACATAAAGTAACTTAATATCAAGGGGATTTTCATTATAACATTCATCTAAATTGACAATAAAAACAACATCAAATTCTAGCCCCTTAGCTACATGGGAAGGAACCAGCATGATTCCCGCAGAATAATTTTCTTCTTTACCCTCCAACAAATTAGCCTCTAGCCCTTCCTTATTAAATGCCTTCTTAATAATCCTACATTCCTTTTGGGTTTTGCATATAATAGCTATTGATTTATACTTTTGCTCCTCCATTTCCTGTACTTTTCCTATTAATTCTGATATAAGTTTATCCTGCTTATGGAATCTTTTGATAATAGGCTTCTCTCCATGTCTAATAACTGGCTTAGCTAAGACAACTCTATCATTTTGTAATTTCTTGATTACTTCGTTGGCCAGTAGCATTACTTCTATCGTCGTACGATAACTTTGTACTAAAGTTAAGTAATTACATCTTTTCTTATCAAAGATGTGCTCTATCACTTCATCCCAGTTTTGAATACTACGATAACTATGGATTCCCTGGGAAATATCCCCTAGTAGGGTGAACATGTTGGTATTTAAGATTTCCTTTAGGGCATACAATTGGAATAAACTAAAATCTTGTGCTTCATCAATTACAATATTATTAATCTCTATCTTCTTATCAAAGCCAAAAAGTTTATGTCTTAAATAAGTTACTGCAGCCAAATCCTCCATCTCAATAACCTTTTTTGATAATAGTTTACTATTTGTTTGGCATAGATACCTGTACTGCAAGTCCGTCAAACTATTTTTAGTATAATAACGAAGCTGTTCTTCTTGTGTAACAAGTTCAGTGTAATAATCGATCAATTTCTTAGAAGAAAACTTTGCTAAATATTTCTTAATACAGGTTTTTAAGATTTTCTTAGTCTCCTCTAAGGTTTCGTCCCTTTCATCCATTAAGGCGACTAAAGTTAGTCGTCTGTCTTCAGATGGTTCTACCCTACTCCTAATAAAATCTATTTTATGATCATAACTTACTTGAATATCTTCTAGTATCTTTTCTTTACGGTATCTTAACTGATTTCTTAAAGTCTTCTTAATTTCATTAATTCTCTTATATAGAGGAAGATACTTTAATTCCTCTAAAAACATCTTCTCTATTCGTTCTTTAGTTACAATAACCTGTTCTCCTACGCAGAAATCTTCTTTAGGGTAAAATACTTTTTCTATCTCTACTACGTAGTTGTCAATTGAATCTCTCATAGCTAAGGAGCCCTTGTAGGCCGACGCCCAAGCCATCAATTCAATTTCTTCTCTGTTATTATTATCACCTTTGATTAAATCCGTTAGCTTTTCCGCCTGATCAGATAACTTAAATGGGGGACCCACCAGCTCTTTCATAAAGTCTATATAGGTTGTCTGTACTACCTGCTCTACCCCCAATTCTGGTAAAACTTCAGATATGTAGTTAATAAATAAATTATTTGGAGCCATAATCATAAAATTTTCTGGATCAAAGGTTTTTTCATAAGTATAGATAAAATAAGCGATACGATGAAGGGCAATAGTGGTTTTTCCACTTCCTGCAACCCCTTGTACTATAAGGGGCCTATTCATATCTGCTCTAATAACACGATTTTGTTCCCCCTGAATGGTTGATGCAATATCCTTTAATCGACTATCGGCATTGGCTGATAGGGAGGCTTGTAGAAAGGTATCGGTGGTGGTTATATCTACATCTAAAATATCTTCTAGTTCTCCATTATTAATGGTATATTGTCTTTTTAAGAGAAGTTCGCCTTCTTCTTCCCCTACTTCAGTTTTATAGTTAACTTCCCCTAATCGACCTTCATAATAGACATTAGCAATTGGTGCTCGCCAGTCGACAATCAACGGAACATCATCTTCCGCCCTATATAAAGAGGTTTTACCTATATAGACCCGATCAGTTGTATGACTACCCTTTGTCTTAAAATCTATTCTAGCAAAATAAGGCTTATCTTTTGCTCTAGTGAGGGCGTAATAGTTTTTTTCAGCTCTTTCCATAAACTCCGAATTAATTAAAATATTGATATAACCTTCACTACTATCAATATTTGCTATACCTTCTTTAATGTTTTCCTGCAATTTCTTTTGATTCTCTTCTGTAGCACGTAAGGTCAGTTTAATATATTCCTTTGTGTATTTCAGCCGTTCAATTTCTTCTCCATAGGATGGATGCTCTTTAACCGACATATCCTTCCTCCTCTCCTCTACCAAACCATCATCACGAAAAAAATTAATAGGACAGACTATTCTCCATCCTATTAATTCCAAATGTTATTATATTTTAATATATTTTGGTATTTACGACAAGGGGGTATTAATTACAAGTTGATGACATTTTCTTAGATACTATTAAATATGTATGAAATTTCATAAGATATTAAATACATAATTCAAAATTTTATTAACGCAAAATGAAAACTTCGCTGCTTAGTGATCAACGAGTAATATATTATTATATCAAAGAAATTACTCATTTCACAATGCACCACTCAGTTTTCATATTTTCATAGATCGTATATAAATCATAGTTATCGTGCAATTTCCTCAAATTTATTAATGCAAAAAAACTTCGATTTAAGTTAGAAAAAATCATTTACATTCCTGTAAATACCATACGAGTTCTTGTTAAGGTATGGTCTATTTTTCTTGCCTGATTATGTTACCATTTATACCTAATTTTATTATACCTTATTCATTAGATTAATAAACCAATTACTTTTTTTATTATCTTCTATTTTATGAATCTCTGCAATTTCTACACTATAATCTATACAGATCTTTGATATTCTTTGTCTTTCTTCGCAAGGAATTTCTGCTGCAGTACCGCAACTTGTACTTACCTGACGAGGAACAGGCATTAATTTAGTTAATATTCCATTTTCCAACATTACTTTTTCAAAGTTTAGTGCATGGTATGTAGAATGAAAGGTTACAACACAATAAAAGTTCTTCATTTAATCACCTATCTATTTATTAATAAAGAGTATCCTTCATCAACTTCTTTCACCTCTACATGAAAGCCGTGATTACCTGCAAATCGTCTAATATTTTCAACTGCTACCATTGCATCCACTAATACCTCTATCGTCCCATCAGAATGTCTTTCTAGGGCGTCCTTAGTCATTATTACAGGCTCTGGACAAGACCTCCCCCTAGCATCTATCATATTTATAGACTTAGTTTTTCCCTTACCCAATCTGAAGTCCTCCTTTTTCCTTGCTATTTTTACCTAAGCTTTGTTTTTGAACATTAGCCACTATACTAAAACCAATACTTAAAACAATAATAAAACCGATAATAACCGCAATCTTACCATTTTGTCCTACGCCTTGGGCAGAAGCGGCTAATCCAAAGTTATGGGCAAAGGCTGCTCCAAATATTAACCCCATAATTGTAATTGCTGCGTCGCCATCTCCTTCACCCGCCAAAATAGTTTGTCTTAAAGGACAACCCCCTAGCATTACTGCTGTTACCCCAGCTAGAGCCATTCCTAATAAATTCCAAATATGATCTGTATGGGCGATAGGCTGATCAGTAAATCCTATTTTAAAGCTTTCAAAATTAAAAATTACATTACCTAGTAGGGCAAAGGCAAAAATACCAATTAAACCCCATAGAAAATGAAAATCTTTAATTAGTATTGCATCTCTAAATCCTCCAGCTGTACATAGTCTTGTTCTCTGAAGTAATACACCAATTAATAATCCAGCTCCTAAAGATAATAATACTGGTGCTGCCATTGAACCAGGTCCACTTTCACTAAAGTAAATAAAGGTTGGAGCCGCTATTAATAAAAGCAATATACCTATTGAAAAAATTGGCATAGCATAACCAGTTGCTGAAGGTTGAGTAGTGCTTCTTCCAAGGGTAAATCCCCTCTTTAAAAACTGGATTCCTATCCAGATTCCAATGACATAGCCTGCTAAACCAGTTAAAGCATTTAAATCTCCATTAGCAAGCCTTAAAATCATTCTTAAAGGACAACCTAAAAAAACTAAGGCACCAATCATTAAGAAAAACCCCAGTATAAATCTAAGTATTGGGGAGGAACCACCCCTTGGTTTAAATTCTCCTTTTGCCTTTGCAATAGTAAACGATCCTAAAATAAAACCTGGTATTTCTGGCCTAAGATATTGTACTACCTGTGCCCTATGTAAACCAAGACCACCTGCTATGTCTCTAAAAAAGCAGGCTACACATACCCCCATATTAACAGGGTTACCAAACTTAACTAGTATTGCTGCTAGAAGTCCCATGATTCCTCCAGTAGCAACAATTTTCCCTTTGCTTTCCCTCATTACTTCCCCTCCTACTAAATATATTACTCCCCTTGATTATAATAAATTTTTAACAAACTTTGTTATTGAAAATTTCTATACTACTCATTTGCCCAATTTAACACTTCTATGAATTTTTCTAGATTATCAACTATATAGATGGATATATCAATGTCTTATATAAAAAATTTTGAAATTACACTCAACAGCATTATAAGATTATCTATAAGATATTGTTATAAATATAACTATGATTTATGGATGAAGGGGGAAGAAATTATGAAGAAAAATACTTGGAAAGATAAGGGTTTTATTGGTCACCAACTGCTGACGTCTAATCATAAAGATGTTAATTACCAACTATCTTTTTTAGGGGCAGAAGCTAACCAATTTAATACAGTTAAAGATTTTAATACAGTTAAAGATTTTAAAGTACATCTTATGATCTCTCAACAATTTTCAAAGGAGTTTAGACCAATGCAGGTATCTACCGCTAATAATGGCATTGGATATAGTTTAACCGTTGCTGAAGGTGAAGAAATACGATTTGAAGGCTATTGGGGGGTCCACCGAGAAATTGCTTTTGAATATGCTCCTGAAGATTATGGCTTTTGTAACCGTTTTTTACGTGTTAAATCCATTAAATTTTTAAAGATTGAAAAGGATTTTATTGAATATGAGGTTTGTTGTTAAACTAATTAAAAGCAGTTACTCCAAGGGTAGCTGCTTTTTACTTACATTTCTAATTTTTAAATATAGTGTACAAATGAAAAAGATTAGGTAGAATCCCTCACCGAAGAATGTATATATTAATAATAAGAAAAGTAAGGAAGCAATGACTCTTCGATAGAGTTGATCTGCTATCCCTTCTTTTTGATACTTCAGATGATATCCATACCAAAAGATGAAAGTTAAACCTGCTCTTAAAAGCAGTCCAAATAAAAGCCCTGTAATAAATAGGATCACCATCACAAGCGAACCTACTTCATGGGTTATTTCTTGATAGAAGCTATTAACGTTGGCAATTGCAATAATGGTTTGAATGATGATTAAAAGGCCCATAAGGATTTTTAGGTATTTTAACTTGGTTCTTGTCATGCTTCACCTCTTATCATTGTTGTTTTCCATCAATGGATGTAAATAGATGTACTGGCTAATTATCATGATTTAATTTTTTTCTAATTTGCTTTAGTATAGGACTCCTCTATTATAAATCCTCCCATTGTAAAAATATGTATTATTATATCATTATAACACATATTATGTATTATTTGTGGAAAATAAAAACTTCTCTCAAATATTTAGTCTGAGAGAAGTTCTTATTTTCACGCCTTTTTAAATCGTTAAATTAAAACTAATGAACAGCAGGTCTTGGTTCGTCCATAGGTCTAATAATCCCTGTAGAACCACTTTCATCAATGCCAGAAATATTAATATAAGTCCAACCAAAACTTCCTAATAGCATGCCACTAATTGTTAGAGCCACTACCATACCTTTAATTTTTTCCATAAACCTATTCCCCCAATCTTTTTTTATTTGAAAAACTGTATTTTGCTTTAACAATGAAATGACATAGGACCTATGAAAATAGGTAAACTCCTGACATCATTTGCAACGCCATTTTGTAGTAGACTCATTTAACCAAATATACACTACGCATTTTAGCTGTATACATTTTGCTCTTTTCTATATCCCCTAGACTGATATAAACATCTATATAGAAACTATATAATTCATTTACTTTGGTCTTAATATTATTATCGGTTATAACTTTTTCAACCTGTTGCAAGTAATATAATGCTTTATTATAATCTTCTAATCTGATATATAATTCTACAAAAGCAAAATATATATCAATAATCGTATCTTTTCTTTCAATCTTTTGGGCTTCGATTAACCCCATCTCTAACAACTCAATTACCTTTGTGTAATTTTTAAATATTACATAGCAAATCGCTTCATGTTTAAATAATACAGGTTTATAGTAGTTATCTTCTATTTTTTCAGCAATTTCAATTCCTTTATTAATATAATCTAAAGCACTATTAACTTTCTGGTTTTCTCTGTAAAAAATTGAAATATTAATGTATGCTAAAAATAAAGTATTAACATTAATCTCACTGCCTCTTTGTATTAATTTCTCATAAAGCTTTTCTGCCTTTTCAAAATTTCCAACATCTCGATATGTATTTGCTTCTAAAAGCGTAACCTGATCATTAAAATAGTCGTATACCTCGTAATCATGATCCAAACTTTTGAAAAGATTAATGTTCTGTATTACCATATCAAACTTTTCAAGTTTTCGATAACATAATACCATATTGAATACAGCTTCTATTTTCACCCTTGATTTATTATGTATATCGTGTTGTACTGCTATCTCGTATGACTTAGCAAAATAATCTAGTCCTCTATCTATAGCCATTTGCATATAATAGCAAGAACCCATAAAATTATAAATACGAGCAACTTCACCATAATTCTTAACTTCTATGTAATACTCTAATACTGTTGATAAGTCTTTTAAAGCTTGGTTATATTTATAAAGGGAGTAATAGCATTTACCCCTTAATGCGATTACTGCCATCCCATCTTCCTTAATATCCCATTCTTCTGTTAATGCCAGTAGGCTTTCAAAATTTGGTATAATCAATTTTTCTTCAATTTTCTCTGTTTCTATAATAGAATTTAGATAATCAAGCTCTGTTTTAATTTCCCTTCTAACCTTATCTAAGTCTGTTTCCATTAAGAATTCTGCTGTAATTTCTTTCCCCATAGATTTATAGTATTTATTTAGGCTATTGGCTATAATGTTGGCGGTATATAGGGTTAAGCTTCTTTTTCCCTTCTCAATCATGCTAATCAAACTTTTTGAAACCTCATGGTTGGTTAAATCTTCTTGTTTTAGACCTAAATCTAACCTTAGTTTCTTAATTTTTTCCCCTTGGCTTTGACCTTTCATCCCTATTCCTCCTTTTAACCATCTTAATTGGCTTATCTTTATTAATGGTTATTCTTTATCTCTATTTAACCAATAGACGGTCAATGGTGTTTTTTATTCCCTATATAATAATACACCACTATTAACGTATATTCAATAATTAAGTAAACGATTACCTGTGTTTTTTTATAATATTCAGAAAAAATATTGCAAATGCATATTATTTGAATTTTTCTAGGCAGCTCTATGTTAACTTTCTTATACTAAATTTATAGACTTAAAATTTTACCCATCTTAGTTATATTTTTTTGTACTTTTTCATAAATTTTAAATTACATCTTATTTTGGTTTATGTGTAGTATTTGATTTTTAATATTTATATTCTTTAGCTTTAAAATTATTCATAAAAAATACCTCCAAGTAGAAAGCCTATTTTTAATAATTAGCCTGTCTACGTTGGAAGTATCATATCAACTTCTTGTCTCACTAATATTCATTACGGTACATACTCATTCTACTGCGGAAAATCTCTAAAGTTGATGGTGGATTAAAGATGATGGAATTAGCACCAGCCTCTATTGTTTCTAAAATAGAATCGTCAGTATAACCACCTGTAGCAATAATCGGTATGTTTGAATAGTACTTTCTTATTTCCCTAACAACAGCTGCTGTATGACTACCCGCTGCAACACTTAATATGTCAGCTCCTGCTGCCAGACGATCTTCTATTTTGTCCATTTTGGCTGATACTACGGTTATTGCAACTGGTATATCAATTGTCTGCTTCATCATGGATATTGTTTCATTAGCAGTAGGTGCATTTAAAACAACCCCTATCGCTCCTTGAAATTCTGCATGAAGGGCAAGATTTGTTGACCGTTGACCGTTTGTTACACCACCACCGACTCCACAAAATACAGGAACATCTGAACAGGTCATAATTGCATGGGTGATGGTTGGCTGAGGTGTAAAGGGATATACAGCCCAAATGGCATCAGCATTAATATTTTCTATAATTGCTATATCTGTTGTAAAGGCAAGAGATTTTATCTTTCTTCCCAACACTTCAATTCCAGAAGCTTGTCTTATACACTCAGGAACCTTTAGCATATAACTTCTTAAATTACCGGTAATCCGGGGTATCATTGGTTTCATTATGTTACAACCCCCTACTATATCATATTTGTGTATCAATTATAACTCTTCCATTAAAATATGTAAAGATAATTAACAGCCTTTGTTTCGAGCAATAAATAATCAATTCGACAATTACTTATTATAAGTTTTTCCAATACCTATTTTACTATTCAGCTAGAAAAAAACATGGGATAACTGGCTTTACCAGTACCCCATGATCAGTTTTAAGTATTCCATTCTGTTAAAATCTCGATAAAGACATTGAAAAATTCATCAATGTGTTTTTCTTCTATAATTAAAGAAGGTAATAATCTTAAGATATTGCCATTAGTAACATTAACTAATATCCCCTTCTCCATAAATTGATCCCGTAACAAGGTATGATTCTTTAATATTTCGATACCAATCATCATACCTTTCCCTCTAACTTCACCTAGCATCTTAGGAAATTGATCTTTAATGTCCTTCAGTCTATTTAGTAGGTAGGCTTCTTTGACTGCAACTTCCTTTAATAAGCCAGCTTCTAAAACCTCTAGAGTCCTTCTTCCTAAGCTAGCACTAATGGGATTTGGGGCAAAGGTTGTTCCATGGTCCCCTTGTTTAAAGTAATGGGATATAGACTCCCTAACAATCATTCCACCTAAAGGAAGACCTCCCCCTATGCCTTTAGCAAATAACAAAATATCTGGCTCGACAGTAGTATGTTGATAAGCAAATAATTCCCCTGTCCTTCCTACCCCAGTTTGAATTTCATCTACACAATATAAGACACCATTAGCTTTACAGATTTCAGCAGCCTTTTCCATAAAGTCTTTAGAAATGACCTTAATTCCCCCCGAACCAGAGATGGGCTCAAATAACAATGCCGCAGGTCTATCTTCAGTAATAATGGTTTCTAATTGTTTTAGGTTTTCATCCTCCAGCTCATAGACTGGGAAATCTACTACAGGGAAGTCCTGTTGAACACTTGCCATCCTTGTAAGCTTCAATGCGCCTAATGTTCTTCCGTGAAAACTATTCTTAAAAACAACAACGCCATTTAGTCCCTTGTCTTTGCCATATTTATGGATATACTTAACAGCAGCCTCTGTGCTTTCTGCTCCTGAATTAGCAAAAAATATTTTTCCAGGAAAAGTGCTATGGATTAATTTTTCTGCTAGCTCAATAGCCGGTTGATTATAAAAGAAGTTTGATATATGAGAAAACCGACTGCTTTGCAGGGCTAACTCTTCCTTTAGTGCATCATGGCAATGGCCTAATATATTTACAGCTAGACCCGAGAATAAATCTAAATAGGTTTTACCCTCTACGTCGGTTATATACATTCCTTGAGCTTTCTCAACTACTACAGGCATTCTACCATAGACGGGTAATAAATATTGTTGATCTAACGCCATCCAGTTTTTACTCATTCTGCCACCACCAATTCGAAGGCATTTCCTATTAGTTCAATTACTTTTTCTTCATGAATTTTGTCTACTGCAAAGGTAATCTTGATCTCTGATGTCGTTACTATTTTAATAGCAATATTATTATCAGCCAATATCTCGAATACTTTAGCAGCTACTCCCGAATGGGTACGCATGCCTAAACCAACAACTGATATTTTGGCTATATCAGTATTTACCTCCCAACGAAGTAGGGGGTCTTCTTGTTGCCATTCCTTTAAAATTCCTTCAGCAATCGATAGATCATCTTTGGGAATTGTAAAACTGACATACATTTTCCCATCATCTGTAATCATCTGGGAAATCATATCTACATTTACTTCCTTCTCGCCCATTTGTCCAAATAAACGGTATAGGCTAGAAATAGAAGAAGGTAAGTTTAAGACTGTAATTTGAATATCATCTAAGCTTGAAGCCATTCCTGTAATTACGGTTTCTTCCATTACTTCTGACCCTCCATGTGCTATCATTGTACCCTTAACGTTTGAAAAAGTTGATCCTACATATAGGGGTAGCTTGTACTTATTTGCAAGTTCCACAGCCCTATAATGCATAACACCTGCCCCTAAACTTGCCATTTCCATCATTTCTTCATAGCTAATACGATCAATTTTTCTTGCCTTCTTTAACTTTCTTGGGTCCATGGTATAAATACCATCTACATCTGTATAGATTTCACAACTTGCCCCAAGCTTAGCAGCTAGGGCAACAGCTGAAGTATCGCTGCCGCCCCTTCCAAGGGTAGTGTACTCTTGATCTTCTGTTACCCCTTGAAAACCTGCTACAACAACAATTTTATCATTTTCTAGTGCATTCATCACTTTACTTGTTTCTATATCTTTAATTCTTGCTTTCTGATGGGATGATGTTGTTTGGATATATAACTGGGGTCCAGTATAGGAAACAGCAGGATATCCTTTAGAAATTAGAGCCATTGTTAATAATGAGATAGAGATTTGTTCTCCTGTTGTTAAGAGCATATCCATTTCTCTTGGTTCTGGCTGTTCGGTTACTGCTTTGGCCAATGAAACCAATTCATCTGTGGTTTTACCCATCGCCGACACAATTACAACAACCCGATAACCTTCTTCTCTTTTCTTTATAATTTTATCAGCTACTTGTTTAATTTTTTCTGTAGTGCCGACAGAGGTTCCCCCATACTTTTGAACTACTATTTTCATAGACTATGCTTCCAATAAATTTCGAAGTTCTTGCACAATCTCTGTTTTAGACTTCGTCTTATCATCAATTTCTTTGATTATTCTTGCTGGTGTACCAGCTACAACAACATTTTGTGGTACATCTTCTGTTACAACAGCTCCAGCAGCAACAACAGATCCTGCTCCAATTCTAACCCCTTCTAAAATAACTGCATTAGCCCCAACAACTACATCATCCTCAATAATTACTGGTGTTGCTGAAGGTGGTTCAACTACTCCGGCAACGACTGCACCTGCACCAATATGACAGTTCTTACCAATCATCCCTCTACCTCCAACAACTACGTTCATATCTATCATAGTACCTTCGCCAATTACAGCACCGATATTAATTGTGGCCCCCATCATAATAACTGCATTATCGCCTATTTCTACATTTTCTCTAATGATGGCACCTGGCTCAATTCTAGCATGAATGTTCTTTAAATCTAGTAAAGGAATTGCAGAATTTCTTCTATCATTTTCGATTACAACGTCTTCTACAACAGTTGCATGCTCTTCTAAAAAGCGACCGATTTCCTTCCACTCTCCAAAAATAACGCCAGTATTGCCAGTAATAAAGTTCTTAATTTCCCATTGGCTCCAATCAATTTCATTAAAATCACCTTTGATATAAGCCTTTACAGGTGTCTTCTTAACGCTACTTCTAATGTACTCAATAATGTAATGTGCATCCATTTTAATTATTCCTCCTTAGTCTAATCCAAGCACGTTTTTCATATTGTACTTTCCATTTTCTTTTCCAATGATATATTTTGCTGCCTCAAGTGCCCCCTGTGCAAAGACAGATCGATCGTGGGCTTCATGGACTATTTTTACCGTTTCTAAGTCATTGATAAAATGAGCCTCATGTAGACCGACTATATTCCCACCCCTAATGGCGTGAACACCAATTTCTCCCTTTTCTCTAGGGCATTGGCCTTCTCTTCCATGTTGATGTTTAGCTACACTACCGAGTCCCTTTTCGATAGATTCTATAATCGTCGTTGCACTACCAGAAGGGGCATCCTTCTTACGATTATGATGGGCCTCAACTACTTCAATATCTACCTTATCTTTTAGCATCCTTGCCACCTGCTCTACAAGGGAGAACATAATGTTCATACCCAATGACATATTAGTGGCTTGTAGAATTGGAATTGCTTTTGAAGTTTCTTCAATTAGTTTAGTCTCTTCATCGGTAAATCCTGTTGTTCCAATTACTAAAGGAATATTATTCTCTCCACAATAATCTAATACTTTTTTTATAGCTCCTGGATGGGAAAAATCAATTACCACATCTGGCTTTTCAATGAGGTCCTCTACTGATCTACTGGAATTCATCCCTTCTATTGAAGTCCAATGGGCATCCTTTTCAGCAGTTTCTTTAATGTATTGCCCCATTCTACCACTGATTCCCCAAATGAGTAGTTTCATATTAGCCCCCCTTAAATAATTTGTAATTGCTTCATTTCTGCCTCTAGTTTGGCTAGGTTAGCATCTTCCATTGTCGTTAATGGTAGCCTTAATTCATTTTCACAATAACCCATTAAACTTACTGCTGCTTTAACTGGTATTGGGTTTACTTCTGAGAATAATAGGTCAATGAATAACTTATATTTTAACTGCAATCTTAAAGCTTCCTTAACATCACCTGTTTCAAAAGCGCCACACATTTGTTGCATTTCCTTTGGAATAACATTAGCCGAAACAGAGATTACACCATGACCACCAGCGGAATATACAGGTATTACTTGATCATCATTTCCTGAATAAATTTTAAACCCTTCTGGAACTAATCTTTTAATCTCTAATACCTGAGAAATATTTCCACTTGCTTCTTTAATACCAATGATGTTATCAATCTTTGCCAGTTGAGCTACTGTATCAGGATTTATATTTACATTTGTTCTTCCTGGTACATTGTATAAAATATTTGGAAGCTTACTTGCATTTGCTATTGCTGTAAAGTGGGCAATTAAACCCTTTTGAGTTGCCTTGTTATAGTAGGGTGTAACAACTAAAACCCCATCGGCCCCTAAATCTTCTGCTTGCTTTGTATGCTTAACTGATTTTGCTGTATCGTTACCTCCTGTACCAATAATTACAGGAATTTTTTTATTGACCTTAGCTACAGCTGCTTTAATGACTGCCTCTCTTTCTTCGTCATTTTGGGTTGTTGCTTCACCTGTAGTTCCCAATACAATTAGTGCTTGAGTATCGTTATTTAAATGAAAATTGATTAGTTTATCAAAGGCTTCAAAGTCTACCTTTCCTCCTTTAAAAGGAGTCACGATTGCTACACCTGAACCATTAAACATATTCTTTCTCTCCTTTCTATTTAACTATTTAATTATCTATTTAATTTTTGTTTTTCCATAGTTTCTAATACTTGAACTGCATTTGTTGCAGCTCCTTTTCTTAAGTTATCAGCTACAACCCATAAGGAGATGGCATTTGGATTAAATAAATCCTTTCTTATTCTTCCTACATAAGTATCATCAGTGTGGGCAACCTCTAATGGTGTTGGATATTGATTTTCTGCTGGACTATCTACAACTTTAATCCCTTCTGTTCCCCTTAGTATCGTATATACTTCCTCTAAACTAGCCTCTTCCTTTAATTCTAAGTAGAGGGATTCACTATGCCCATAAAGAACTGGGATTCTTACAGCAGTTGGGTTTACTTCAATGCTATTATCTTCAAGGATTTTATGGGTCTCATACACCATTTTTAGTTCTTCTTTTGTAAACCCATTATCGTAGAATACATCTATATGGGGAATACAATTGCCTACAATTTTTCTCGTATAAACTTTATTTGGATAATTACTATCTTTTAATTGATTTTCTAGTTCATCAATGGCTCCTTGACCACTTCCAGATACAGCTTGATAAGTAGATACAACGATTTTTTTAATTCCATATCTCTTATGAAGGGGCGCTAATGCCACCATCATTTGAATAGTAGAACAGTTGGGGTTTGCAATGATCCCTCTGTAACCTTCTAAAACATGAGGATTCACTTCTGGCACCACTAGAGGAATTCCCTCCGTCATCCTCCAATGGGATGAATTATCTATTACAATGTTTCCTGCCTCTGCTGCTATGGGAGCATACTTTTCTGATACGCTTCCTCCTGCAGAGAATAATAAATAATCAAATTGATCCTTCATTACTTCTTCAGTTAGTAACTCTACTGTTATTTCAGATCCTTTATATTCTACTGTTGAACCCGCAGATTTTTTTGAGGCAAATAATCTTAATTTTTCAATAGGCACATTTCTCTCTGCTAAAATTTCAACCATTTTTCTACCCACGGCACCTGTAGCGCCCACTACTCCAACTGTTAATCCCATAAAAAGACCTCCCTTTATTTTATTATCTATTAGATTTTTGACAGTTTTACGACTTAGAGCATTTTAAAAATTATTGGTCATTTCTTTACTTATTGTTTGTTAAAAATACATATAATATAATTCCCTTTATTAATGTAAAATCCTCCCCACCCTATACAATATAAATTATTTTGATGAATTGTTCCATAAAAATAGAAAAAGCTCCAAGAAAATTCTTGGAGCTACTGAGTTTTGTCTAATGTAATATAAGTAAGTCAAGGAAATAGACTTATTTTAAAGATTTGGTCTTTTCCAAAATCTTTTTAATTACCTTTCAACAAATAGCACTCCACAGTTTTTTCTGTGACAGTCGCCCAGCTATTCACTGGAACAACCAACCATTAAATCGGAGAGTGATTTAACAGCTTCGGCACGTCAGCCTTTCTATAATGGTATTGAGGACTCTTCCCCTCTTAGCACCCACTATATACTCTTCTTCAGTGCGCCTCTATTTATTTAAGAACTTTTTTCAATTGTATAGTAGGTAGTGTATCATAGGGATATTTCTCTGTCAACAGTTTTTATAAAATAATATCATTGGTCTAGAAGCCTATGTCTATTCAAAGGTAACAATTGCTTCTGGTCGCTTAATTCTTAATACAAGGGTCTCTAAAACCCGCATTTTATGATTTAGCTGCTCTGGACCGATATATCCTGTGATCATATCTTGCCCAATTACAAGGTCCATATTTTGGGGACCTATTGCTACTAACACGGCTGTATTTTCTGGCAAAACAGGAGATTGAAACACGTTACCATCAACTAGTTCCTTTACTCTTGTAAATTCTAAAAGGCCTGTACTTTCTTGTAGTCTTTGCATTTGAACATACAGATCTGGGCTCGTAACTAATCCGTAGGGACCATAAACACCTTCTTCAATCAATTTTTCAATTCCCTTTGCAACATCGTTAAAGGGATTCTCGTCTTCTCGCCAATCACTTTTATCGACTACTTGCCTTCCTTCTACTGTTAGTAATCCTGGATAACCAAATTTATTACTACCATTAAAAATTAAATAATCTTCTTTTTTGGAACAAGCAGCAGCTGCTGCTGCAACCGTTGATAAATCTAAAGGGGTCCTTAACCTTTTACTTGTTTCTACATCCCTCCACGAAATAGACAAATCCTTATAAATCATGGGAATTGCCACAAATCTTCTTTTATCTGCACTTATTTCACAAGTATCAGAATCTCCAAAAAGATCCATTTCTCCTTCCTCTTTATAACTAACAGTATCAAGATTAATACTCTGTATTCCTGCCCCTAAGGGTCCATAAACTGGTAATATTCTTCTGCCCACTAATTGTTGCGTTGCTACTTTAACAACAAGTTCATCTATTTTGCCCCATTGTTCTTCTGAAAATGGGCTGTCGTCCCTTAATAAATATTCCATTTTATCCCCTCCTATTTTCCTAATAGACTACCTACAGTTTTTAAAGCCTCAATCTTTTTCCCTTCTGGAATGTTTTCTCCTTCCGTCCCTAATTCCTCCATCAATTCCCTAACTTCTTGAACTCCTTCTTCAAAAAATTCCCCCTCTGTTGGATCTAATATCTTTAAGAGTTCCATCAGTTCACCTACATGGGCTTTTTCTTCATCTCTAATGTCTTCTAATATTTTCTTTGCCCTAGGATCTTCCGTAGCTTTAGCATGGGCATCATAAAGAAAAATAGCTTCTAATTCACCCGCAATATCCATTCTTACTGCCTGAATTAATTCCTCTTTTGAAATCTTTCGTGGTATATTCCCTTGAAAGGGGTTTGGAAAACTTGGCATATGATTATCCTCCTCCTTTAAATATTCCTATTTATATTCACTTACCTTTCTTTTAAAGTTTCAACAACTTTATATTTATTAATCAAATTAATTGTATTTTTTTATCTAGGAAATTATTCTAAATTCCTAAGAAAAATCATTCTAGAAAAATAGTTTTCTTTTTGCATTTTTTCCCTATTGTAGTCCCTGTTATTGGGTAGTATAATTAATCTTGCCCATATGAAAATTATATTTTAGGAGGAGTTAGATTGAACTTTTTAGAGGCCATTCAATTTGTTGAAAAATGCCATTCCTATGGCACAAGGTTAAGTAAGTCAGAAATGGAAATGATATTATCCTATTTGGGCAACCCCCACCTACATCTTAAATACATTCATGTTGCGGGGACTAACGGAAAAGGTTCTACATCTTCATTTCTGCATAGTATGTTAAAATCTGAGGGATACCAAGTTGGTCTTTTTACCTCTCCTCACCTTCACTGTTATACTGATCGTATTCGAATTAACGGTATGAACATTCCTCAGGAAGAATTCGCAGAAATCATCAAGATGATTTACGACTACATTGATCCTTTGATGGGGGATCAGATAAATTACCCAGCAATGTTCGATCTAATGGTTTTACTTAGCTTTACTTATTTTACTAGGAAGCAAGTAGATTATGTAGTACTAGAAGTTGGACTTGGTGGACTAATGGATGCTACTAACGTTATCGAAGATTCTTTAATTTCTGTCATAACGCCAATTGATATAGACCATATTGATGTACTTGGGTCTGATCTTGGACAAATTGCCCACCATAAAGCAGGCATTATAAAATCCAACGGTTTAGTTGTTGCCCATTGGCAGTTACCTATTGCTGATGCCGTTATTAAGGAAGTTGCAGAAAATAAAAAAGCTAAGTTGAAAATTTTAGAAAAGGATGCTGTATCTATATTAACCCAAGAAGTTAAAGAACAATCCTTTGACCTAGACTTTTCAGAGGGTCTTCTAACTAATATTAAGATAAGAATGATTGGAGAGCATCAGGTTTACAATGCCGCATTGGCTATTCTTGCCCTAATCACTTTAAGAGATAACAATAAATTACAAATTTCAGATGAAGCAATTTATTCTGGTGTATATCAAAATAGCTGGGCTGGACGTCTAGAATTAATCCAAGAGACGCCTCTTATTTTCATCGATGGGGCCCATAATCTACAAGGGGCTTCTGTTTTATCCTCAGCTATTCAAAAATACTTTATCAATAAAAAGATTAATTTTGTAATCGGTATGTTAAGTAATAAAGATGTTTCGGGAGTACTAAATCAATTAATCCCCCTATGCGATAAGGTAATCTTTACTAGACCAAAAAATCCGAAGGCAATGGACCCCCATCTATTGGCTCAACAGGTGAGTTATCTTGGTAAAGAAGTGCTTGTAGCTGAAACCATCCAAGAATCTGTTCACCTAGCTTTAGAGTATACTAGTCACGATGAAGTAACCATATTTACAGGTTCTTTATATTTAATGGGGGATGCCAGAAAAGTATTGTTAGAAGTAATTCATAGCAATGAAATAGCAAGTTAGATATAAAATTTATATGATGTACTTTAAAGCGGCCTATGGTCGCTTTTATTTTATATAAATTTGTGTTTGAATTGAATTAGTATTAAAATTGAATTTGATCTATTTTCCATATTAAATGTGGGAATTGCATTATTAGTTTTAGATTTATATTTGCATAAAATCAATTTCGAGTTATGATTTTGCCGCTATGGCCTTACGAACTTATGGATTTATTTGTAAGTTATAAAATTGGTAAGCTGTAAAATTATTTTACTATTTTAGTAAGTTTATTAGCTTTAATAGTAGGTCTATTAGCTTTAAAGGAAAAAAAAAGAGAGACTGAACGCTACTCTATGAACTCCTCTGCCTACTTGATAGAGAATAGTCCACGATACAGAATTCAGTCTTTACTGTTATCATTATTAGTCTATTTAGTTTTAATAGTAAAAGTCATGATCACCTATTGTCTGCTTAAACTTACGATTATGAACAATCCAGAAATTTGTGGCTTTTCTTGGATTCAAGAAATATAGGGCTTCCCCTACAGGTCTTTGTCCATTTAAGGCATCCCTTGCAGCATTTATACTATCTGCATTAGGGGTGTTATTAATGCTTCCATCTAATACTGGTGAGAATTGTGTATAACCAAATTGCCTATCAAAAACAACACCATATATTGAATTAGGAAAATCACTACTTTTTACTCTATTTAGAATAACATTCCCTACTGCAACCTTTCCAACATAAGGCTCTCCTTGGGCTTCTGCATGAATAATTCTACTTAACCAATAAAGATCTTCTTCTCTAGTTCCTCTTGATGCTACATCTGTTGAAGTATCATTAGCAGGATTTGATCCTTTAATTGCTAGAATTTGCCCAACCGTGATAACATCTGAATTTAGGTTATTAAGAGACTTTAAATTTTCCACCGACACATTTGCCCTTTGAGCGATGTGAAACAATGTATCGTTGTTTTTAACAACATACTGATTACCAGTAATAGGAGATCCTGCTGTTGGTGTCGAAACTGGATTATTGTTTGTTGCTTCATTCTTCTCTTCAGTTTTTTCATTTTGTACTGATTCTATTGTTTCTTCTGGTTTGATTTTAGATGCCTCTACTTTAGATGCCTCTACATTAATTACTTCTTTATTCTCTTCTTTTGTACCTTCTAATGTATTCTCTGGTTTTTCAGCTATGTCTTCCATTGAATCTGCAATATCTTCTTCATCTGGAACACTTGAGTCTTCTGCTTCATCAACGGCCCCGAAATAATCTTGCTGAGGTTCTAATTCCTGTTCAATTGAAGAGAAAATTAGCCCTTCACCCAAAAATGAATTAACCAGCAATACTGTTCCAAGGATTCCAACTAAAATAAACACATATAATAGATGCTTTTGCTTCTTTAAATCTACTAATTTCATTTAGTCACCCCTTCTTTTCTGACACTAAAAATTTTATCATACCTCGGGGGTGTTTTTTAGCTGTAAGTTTTACCAACTATATCGTTATATGCTTTTCATTAATATCTTCTAATTTATGACATCCAGTCATAATCATTGTCTCTAATAGTTCTTGTCCTAACTTATGGGTGTATACCTCAACCCCCTCAGCACCACCACCATAGGCTACTGTTCCATAGGGTCTTCCTATTAGCACTGCATCGGCTCCTAAGGCCCTTGCTTTAAATAGATCTACACCACTTCTAAATCCACCATCTACAAAGATCTTCATCTTCCCTTTAACTTCTTTTGCAATTTGTGGTAGTACTTCAACTGTAGCATAGGTATGGTCTAATACTCTACCACCATGGTTAGAAACAACAATTCCATATGCACCTGCCTCAAGAGCCTTCTTTGCTCCTTCCACCGTCATAATTCCCTTTAAAATGACCGGCAGCTTAGTTGAAGAGATAATCATTTTTAATTCATCTACCGACTTAGTTGAAACTGGCTTTCCCAACATAGCTAATAGCACTAAACCAGCTGCATCCACATCAATCGCCACAGCTATAGCGCCTTTTTCTTCTGCCTTTTTTATTTTATTTATAATTTCTTCAGTTTTCCATGGCTTTATTGTAGGAATACCCATTCCTTCGTTTTCACCAACTACCTTTAATGGGTCGTCATAAAATTCATCCTTTACCCCATCACCTGTAAAGCCCAATGTGCCTGCCTTTTTACAACCTTCGACAATAGCCTTTGAGTACTGATAATCATCCATAGCATCACTATAGTTCATTCCTACTGCTGCAATGGGGGCAGCAAAGACAGGGTATTTAAATCTTCTACCAAATAATTCAATTGAAGTATCAATCTCACCCTCTGGTACAAGGGTATCCAAATTGATTTTAATTTCGTTTACCTTCTCCCTATTACGAATAAAAGACTGTCCAGAACCTTTTCCCCCAACCCCTGGAATCTCTCCTCGACAGACAATCCCATTACAATCTTTACAGACACGACACTTATCCTTAATGATATCCCTTGCTTTAGTTAATATTTCATTATATTCCATTTCTAAGTAGTCCTCCTTTAAGTATTCTATAATTCTATTGTACAAAATATTGCCTATAACTTCAATCTTCTTAGCTCATATTGGTCTGACCTTCTATGTTTAAGTAAAGGTAACTGCTCCCTAATCTTTTTAACATAGTCTAAATCAATTTCTCCCCATATGATCTCTTCTTGGTGTCCAGCTTCCGTCACTGTATCTCCCCAGGGGTTTACTATTTTAGAATGACCATAGGCATGATAACTTGCCTCTAAGTTCCTTGCGGGAGAAGCAGCAACGAAATAAACTTGATTATCTAACGCTCTTATTTTAATTAGTTCATTCCAATGGGCTGGTCCCGTAGTCATGTTAAAGGCAGCCGGTAAAATGATTAATTCTGCCCCTTCTAAGGCCATTAATCTCATCAGCTCTGGAAACCGCATATCATAGCATATGGCAATTCCTATTTTGCAATAGGCTGTCTCTATAACCGTAATATCTTTACCATACCCTAAAGTGTCGGACTCTTTAAAGCAGACTCCCCCCTCTATATCAATATCAAAAAGATGCATTTTTCTATGACTTCCAATCATTTTACCTTCAGGATTAAAGGTATAGGAGGTGTTATAAATGGCACTCCCATCTTTTTCTGGAATTGATCCCCCAACGATATAGATCTCTAAATCCTTTGCCAAAGTCGATAACATTTCTGTTGTTTCACCTGAAAAATCCTCTGCATATAGAGGAAAATACTTATTTTCATAGGGACAGTTAAACATTTCAGGCAATACTACTATTTGAGGAGAATATTTCTTAACAGCCTCTAGAATCATTGACTTTGCCCTATCTAAGTTTCTTTTTTTATCCTTCTCAACATTCATTTGACAGATGGCCACTTTAAACTTACTCATTATTTTTACCTCCCTTTCATCCATTAATAAAATTTAAAGTATAGCGAGGAAACTAAAGATAACGATCTATGATACGGTGAATTTCCCCACATTGGGTAGTATATAAAGTCTATTATCAAATTAAATATTAACTTTTATCACTTGCTTTTATTGTCTTTTTACTCTTTTTACTCTTTTTACTCTTTTCGAGATAAAACTACATTTTCCTTTCTTGCTTTTATTTTTTATACAGACTGTCCTTCCTTGCCTTTATTTGCTTTTTCAATTAAAATGTTATGAGAAGGTTTGTCTGCATATACATAAAAAAAGGAGGTAAAAAAATGCGCACAATACTATGGTTTATTTCATTCGGAATTTATACCCTTTATACAACAATCCATTTACCTAAAATAAACAGGTTTATAAAAGCGGGAAAGATTAAAGAAAAAAGACTTTATGCCAATAGAATTGCAAAAAAGTGGGCCAAATTTTTAATAAGCTTAACTGGAAGTAAAGTTGAAGTGGTTGGTTTGGAAAATATACCTACTGATAGAAATATTTTATTTGTTAGTAATCATCAAGGAAACTTTGATATTCCCCTTCTATTAGCTTATTTACCTAACCCTATAGGCTTTGTAGCCAAAATTGAACTAAAGAAAATACCAATTGTTAGTACTTGGATGAAGTTGATGGACTGTGTTTTTATGGATCGTAAAGATATGAGACAGTCTTTAAGAACTATTTCTGAGGCAACTGAAATGATAAAATCAGGTCATTCTATGGTAATTTTCCCTGAAGGGACAAGAAGCAAAAACCATGAAATTAGTCCCTTTAAACCTGGCAGTTTAAGAATGGCTACAAAAGCAGATGCCTTAATCGTCCCCATCACCATTAGTGGCTCTTATAAAATATTTGAAGGTAATGGGAATCGAATTAAGCCAGCAAGTGTAAGAATTATAGTATCTCCCCCTGTAGAGCCAAAGGATATTGATAAGTCCTCTGACTTAACAGTTACTGTATTTAATATTATTAAGGATCATCTTGACCAAAGTCCATCTTAGTTTATTTTTTAGATACATAGGGATTATCCTTTATATAGAAGCGCCATGGAAAATCTATCGCCTCCTCAGCATAATCGATATTGATCCTTTTTGAAGTGACAATATCCATTTTTGCTGGGGAGGTTTCTTCTGTTAAAAAAAGTTCTTCTCCCCAAAGGTCTTCACCGTTATATTTTTTAGTGATTCCCATTGCAATACAAAGTTTTCCTGGTCCACTGGTCAGATTAATTAATTCTTTCCTTTTTATTTCTCCTATGCTCTTTTTATACCTATTTGATATCATTTCTTCTAAACCCTCGATAGGCTCTACAGCCCGTATTAATACTGCTGCGGCTTCTCCTTCTTCTTCGGTAACGATGTTTAAACAATGATACATACCATAAATTAAATATACATAAGCAATCCCTGGCTTTCCAAACATTACTTCTGTTCTTGGGGTTTTTTTATTATTATAGCAGTGGGCAGCTTTATCAATTTTTCCAATATAGGCCTCTGTCTCGACAATTTTACTAACTAATCGGCTATCACCTGTATTTAGTACGATAAATTTCCCAAGAAGTTCTTTTGCTACATCTAAAGTCGGTCTATTATAAAACCCTCTACTTAACTTTTTCATTTAACACCTTCCTTATCTAATTCTTATATATAGATATTACCATTTGTTACAGTTTTCAAGGTTTTTGATCCATTTAGTAAATTATATAATGCCATAGCTTTGAAATAATATCCTATTATATAAATAATTATGAATTTCAATCCAATAAAATGTAATACCTTTAGGGTAACCAAAAGCCGCCATCCTCAATATTATAATTGTAGCAGGTTAATTACAATATTTGGAGGTGTTAATAATGGTGGAATTTCTATCTCAATATAATATAATTTACGTTGGATTAATAGCCAGTTTAGCTGCAGGCTTATGTACAGGATTAGGAGCGATTCCAATCTTTTTTACCAAAGATGTTTCCCATAAAACTTTAGATACATTATTAGGCTTTGCAGCTGGGGTTATGTTAGCTGCCACATGTTTTAGTTTAATTGTTCCTGCTGTCGAATATGCTGGAGGAGGTGTAAAGGGGGCCTATGTGGCTGCAATTGGAGTGATGCTGGGTGGCATCTTTTTAGATTTTATGGATCACTATTCACCCCACAATAGAGTGTTAAAAATTCCTAACACAAAGGAGGCAATGCCTTTAAGAAAAGTATGGTTATTTGTCATTGCCATTACCCTTCATAACTTTCCAGAGGGATTAGCTGTTGGGGTAGGTTTTGGTAATGGTGATGTTGCTAATGGTTTGATCATTGCTATTGCCATCGGACTTCAAAACATACCCGAAGGCTTAGCTGTGGCCTTAGCCCTAATTCGAGAAAAATATACTGCTGCCAAAGCTTTTTTAATTGCCCTTTTAACTGGCCTAGTAGAGCCAATAGGAGGACTTTTAGGAATCGGATTAGTCCATTGGATGGAACCTATTCTTCCCTATGCTTTAGCCTTTGCAGGTGGAGCGATGCTTTATGTAATTTGTGATGAAATAATTCCAGAAACCCAGAAAAATGGCTATGAAAGACTTGCTACCTATGGTTTAATGATTGGATTTGTAATTATGATGTTTTTAGATATTAGTCTAGGATAACTTTTTTATAAACTTACTGCTTAATGAACTGCTTAATGAAATTGAGTTAGTAATAGAGGTATTAATCCTTTATCAAGAAAATAACCCAGTAGTTAGTATAGTCTAATACTTTTCTACTGGGTTTCTTCTAGATTAAAAGGCTGTCTAAAGTTTTATAACAATAATTTATTCTCGAATATAATCTGACTTTCCGCCTGTTTTCTTGACAAGTTTGATATCAGTAATGGTCATTCCTCGATCTACTGCCTTGCACATATCATAAATAGTTAGAGCAGCTGTAGAAACTGCAGTTAATGCTTCAATTTCTACTCCTGTTTTACCCGTTGTTCTTACTACTGCTTCAATATCAATTTTGCTATTTTCTCTATCGATGCTAAAATTAATGTCTGCTCCTGTCAAAATAATATTATGACACATAGGGATTAAGTTGCTGGTTTGCTTTGCAGCCATTATTCCTGCCACCTGTGAAACTGCCAATACATCACCTTTGCTGATATTTTTATCAATAATTCTTGTTAAGGTATCGGGCATCATATAGATTCGTCCTACTGCCACTGCCTCTCTACGAGTATTTAATTTTTCCCCTACTTCAACCATTTTAGCTCTACCTTCTTCATTAAAATGGGTAAAATCATTGGCTTGATCCAACTTAATCTCCTCCTTTTTTTTGGTGAATTATATTTTAATTAAATAGGCTATTACTCATCATCTAAACTAATCTTTTCAATTTCCATATTCTCTAAAGCCGCTTCAATTAATCCTTCTACATCCAAGTTAGATTCTGATCGTAAAATCTTATCTAATCTTGGTTTAGTCGTTGGGCGTTTTGGTAAAAAGACTGTACAACAGTCCTCAAAGGGCAATATTGATGTTTCAAAGGTATCAATTTTTCTTGCAATTTCAATGATATCAACTTTATCCATTGCAATTAACGGTCTGAAAACTGGCATACTAACTGCTGAATTGGTTACATGTAAGCTTTCAATCGTCTGACTAGCTACTTGACCTAAGCTTTCACCTGTAATTAATCCATTTGCTTTAATCTTTTCTGCCACCCGCTCAGCAATCTTCATCATAAATCTTCTAGATAAAATCGTCATTTCCTCTTCTGGACATTTTTCATTAATTTCTTTTTGAATAGGCAATAGATTAATAGAATAAAGCTTAAATTGCCCTACATAGCCTGAAATGATCTTAGCTAAGTCCATCACCTTTTCCTTTGCTCTTTCACTTGTAAAAGGATAACTATGAAAATGGATTGCCGCTATCTCTACTCCCCTTTTTCCAACCATCCATCCCGCTACAGGGCTATCTATTCCCCCAGAAAGAAGCAATAATGCCTTGCCATTTGATCCTACTGGTAGTCCTCCTAGTCCCATCACCTTATTACTAAAAACATAGGCTTGGTCCCTTACTTCAACATATATTCTAGTATCTGGATTATGTACATCCACCGATATATTGTCTTCATTCTTCAGTAGATATCCTCCAATTTCTCGACTAAGCTCTAATGACTGTAGGGGGAATTTCTTGTCTACCCGTTTACTTTCCACCTTAAAGGTTTTAGCACCATCAAGTTTTATTCTTTCCTTTAGCTCTTCTAAAGCAACTTCCTTAATTCTTTCTAAATCAACTTCAAATCGTTTTGCTGTACTAATTAAAGCTACTCCAAAAACCCGCTTAATTCTTTCAATCAATTGATCTTCATCATAATGATCAACATCCACATAGATACGGCTATGGGCCTTATATACCTTAGGTTTTCCTAGGTCGCTAATTGCATGCCTAATATGGGCTACTAACTTGTCCTCAAAAAATCTTTTATTAGCACCTTTTAACATAATCTCTCCATAACGGATTACGATGACTTTGTCCACTTTCATCACCTCATAATTTTTCTAAGTAGTTCGACTTGCTTTTTTATTTGGGTAACTGCATAATCTATTTCGTCTTTTGTATTAGTATCACTTACACTTATTCTTAAAGAACTATCTATTAAAGCTTCCTTTATTTTCATGGCAGAAAGAACATGACTGTAGCCCTTCTTTTTTGATGAACAGGCAGAGCCAGAAGATACATATATACCATCGCCTTCTAAGCTATGAAGTAACACTTCACTTTTTGTACCCATAAAAGACATGTTGATAATATGGGGCGCAAAGCTTTCTTCTGTACCACTATGGATCACCACATCTTTAATTTCTCCCTGTATCTTTTCTATAAAGTAACTTTTTAAAAATTTCATTTGTTTAATTTGTTGGTCTTGTTCTTCCATTATGATCCTAACGGCTTCAGCAAAACCTAAAATCCCTGGTACATTTTCGGTGCCTGCACGTAAACCCATCTCATGTCCGCCACCAGTAACGATAGGTTTTATTTTTATACCCTTTTTTACGTATAATCCACCGATTCCCTTTGGCCCATGAACTTTATGACCACTAATGGCCATTGTATCCACTTCCAAATTAGATAATATAAACTTAATTTTTCCAAAGGATTGAATAGCATCTACATGAAATAAGGTTTTTGAATTTTTACCTTTAATAAGTCTTCCTATTTCTTGAATAGGCTGTATACTTCCAACTTCATTATTTACATGCATAATTGATACCAGTATCGTATCCTCTCTAATAGAAGCTTCAAGTTTTTCTAAGGAGATAAACCCACCACTATCTATATCTAAATACGTAACCTCATAGCCTCTTCCTTCTAAATCTTTAAAGGTATTTAAGACTGAGGGATGCTCGATTTTTGTAGTCACAATATGCTTGCCAGCCCTATGATTTGCTTCAGCAATACCTCTTATAGCAATATTATTAGATTCTGTACCTCCTGATGTAAAGTAAAATTCTTGATCTTTACAGCCTAATGTCTTTGCGATAAGTTTTCTAGCATTTTTAATACTTTTCTCCACTTCCACCCCTTTTCGATGAAGGGATGAAGGGTTTCCATAATTTTCTTCCATAGCCTTTACAACAGCTTCTATAACGGTCTTCTTAGGCTTTGTTGTGGCTGCATTATCTAAATATACTTCCATTAATATTTTCACCCTCGATTCATTCCATAATTACAATTTTTATCATATCTGAATAATTGCAATTTGTAAAGTTTTCCTCAAAAAATAGTATATCCAAAAGCAATAAGAATGATTGAATTAGTCCTGTAAATTAGAATTAAATCTTTTCCAGCTTAGAAACAATAAAACCAAAATTGTCAAACGCTATAATAAATTATCAAACTACTCATTAGCACATTTAAAACCTCAGACATATTAGATGATCCAACCTAATATTCTGAGGTTTAATGGGTTTATCTGTAATATTATAAAACTTATTTATTTGCTACTATTTATACTAATAACCTAAGTTTTCACCAATCAAATAAATATGAAAGTCAATTGCCATCGGTTTATGGCTTATTATAGTTGTGATATTACACATTCTATCAGGACTTAGGCAATCATTGCATTCACCTGTGGCAGCGCAGGGTGTTTTAAGACCTAATCGTCTAGCATTTGACGGACAGGCACTCTTCTTAATTCGTTCTATCGCCGTATTATAGTCACTAGTAATTTTATTTATTCCACAAATTACAATTACCTTTTTAGGGCCATAAAACATCCCACTTACTCGATTTCCTAACCCATCTATATTAACAAGTTCTCCAGCTTCTGTTAAAGCATTTGTACTTGATAAATATACATCTGCATTATTTGCCTTCTGTCTTATTGCGTTTCTTTCTTGAGGTTCTACTAGCCAATGCCAATATATCTCTTTGCCCTGCCCCTTTAATATTTCATGTAGTTCTAATTCTTTTATCGTCATTGAGCCACCAATTCCAACTACATGATCATCCACTGTTTCTGCCAAAACTGATTCAATAGCCTCTTCTTTTTTCTCAAAATACTTGACTTTAAATTTCTTTTCTTCTAATTTTTTTATAAGATTTTCTACAGCTAAATTCAATTTCATTTACCTCCTTAAACATGTCTATAACTTAATTATACACCATTGAGGTTCAATTACAAACTAAATCCCTTTAGCTTTAAAACTATGCCCTATTAACCATAAAATTCTTTTTAAATGTCGAATAAAAATACATTCTTTCAGTTGCATTTTTTGTCGATATTTGTTATAATTTAAATGTGGTTATCCCCCTGGTAACCTCGATTATATAATCTCTATTCCCAATACCCCTTTTGAAATCACATTAAGCTAAATGTGAAACTGGGTCCGCGACCCAGTTATTTTTTTACCCTTTTTTAATTTAAACTATTTAGCCACATTATGTCATACTCAACAGCATAACGGTTCCTATTATTCAATTCACATAATTTCTTCACATAATTTCTTCATATCATTTTTCTTCCCTTAAACTTAAACTTTAATTTTTATGTTGCTAGTACTAGTTTTATTTTTGTAATGCCACTTTTGTTTTTATTATTCTCATTTAATTCACTCCAAATTTCCTTTAGATTGTTTTTATTACAATTTTGTCATTCACAAAATTAATATGATAATATATAATAATGTTGCAGTAGATAATAATTAAGTCTTAATTAATCAATATAACTAAAAGGAGGTTTATTTATGAATAAACCTAAAGTGGCCGTTATTTTTACTGGTGGAACAATTTCAATGTCTGTAGATCCAAGGATAGGAGCAGCCATCCCATCATTGTCTAGTCAAGAAATTTTATCTTTGGTGACTAATATCGATAAATATGCAGAAATTGAAACGCTTAACTTTTCTAAATTACCAGGCCCTCAAATTGACATTAATATGATGATGGATTTGAGAAAACTGGTGGTGGATACCTTAAATAGAGATGATATTACTGGAGTTATTATCACCCATGGGACTGATACATTGGAGGAAACTGCTTATCTACTTGACCTTTCAATTGATAGTCCTAAACCGATTGTAGTTGTTGGAGCAATGAGAAACAGTTCAGAATTAGGTTACGATGGTCCGAGTAATTTGGCTGCAGCAGTTTGTACAGCTATTTCACCTGAAGCAATTAATAAAGGGGTTTTAGTTGTTATGAATAATGAAGTTAATGCTGCTAGTGAGGTAACAAAAGCCAACACGCTAAGTCTAGATACTTTTAAATCATTAGAGTATGGACCTTTAGGAATTGTTGACAATGATGAAGTTATTCTACATAGAGATATCGTTAATCGTCAACATATCCTAACAGACTCTATCGTTCCTGAAGTTGATTTAATAAAATCAGCAGCTGGCATGGATTCCCGCCTTATTAACTATTGTGTTGATTCTGGTTCAAAGGGAATTGTTATTGAAGCTATGGGAAGAGGTAACGTACCTCCTACTATGCTTGAAGGAATTCAGTATGCCATTAAGCAGCAGGTAGCAGTTGTTATGGTATCCCGTTGCCCTACAGGAAGAGTATTAGATAGTTATGGTTATGAGGGTGGTGGCCGTCACCTTAGAAACCTTGGCGTTATCTTGGGTGGAGATTTGCCAGGTCAGAAAGCCCGCATTAAATTAATGTTGGCATTAAGTGTTACTAAAAATCTTGATGAGATCAAAGAAATAATGGAGTATAATCAATATAAAAAGTAAGACTTTCCTATTCGTTATAAAAAATAGAGATCGACAAATGTCGATCTCTATTTTTTATAACAAAAGAATTAGTATTTATTTTCCCTAATACAAATCAAAATATACTGGCCATTTCTTTCTTCAATTATTTAAAATATTATTCTTCATACAAATTTCTAGGTCTAAATCTTTAACTAAATTATTCTTCGTAAAGCGTATCTTAACAATTTTTTCTGTAAGTCCCTCAATAAAACCCCTTCCAAAAATTTTATGAAAGACCTCTTTGCCTATTTTTAACTCAGATCTCTTTGGTCCTGTATATTGCATCTCGTTTATAAATCTGGAGGGTTCAGCCTTTCGATCAAATCGGAATTGTGGGGAATAAATGTAAAGTTCCTCTTTAGCTCTAGTAATAGCTACATAAAACAATCTACGTTCTTCTTCTATTTCATCTACCTCTTCCATTGACTTGCTATGGGGGGTAATTCCTTCTACTGCATCTACAACAATAACGACACCATACTCTAACCCCTTTGCGCTATGCATAGTTAATAGCTGAACCTCATTATCGCCTGCTTCCTTCTTCTTTGGCTCCTTAATCATATTTTTAAAATCTTCTATATGTTTTAAGAAAGCATGATGTTCTAAATATTTTAGTGAAGATTCTTCAAATTCATCTATCAATTCAAAAATCCCATTACTAGAGATTTTCTTGTCAAAACAGTATCCTTCTATATATTCATCATACTTCATTTCTTTTCGTATATATCTAATAGCCTCAATTGTAGTTAGTCGACTAATATTTTTAAAGTCTATTTCTAATTGATCCAACAACTTAATTTGATAGGGCTTTAAATTTCCTTTTACTTTTAATGAGGTTATTAAGTCCTTATGATAACTATTAGCTTCTGCAACAGACTTTTTAGAAATATATCTAGTGGGCTTGTTTAGAATCCTTGTCAGAGATTCTCTATCATTAATATTATTGGCACATTTTAAGTAGGCAATTATATCTCTAACAACCCAATGATCATAGATATTATTCACTTGATCTTTACAATAGTAAGGAATTTGATATTCTAGTAAGGCCTCTATCATTCCATTTGCCAATATATTTGTTCGATAGATGATTGCAATATCCTTATAATGATATCCCCTCTTTAAACAATCTTGGATTAGTTCACAAATTTCCTTTTTTTCTTCCTCACGGTCTTTTGGTGAATGATATTCAACCACTCCTCCTTCTGTTTTGAAGGCCTCTATCTTTTTGTCTACTCTAACTTGATTTTTACTAATTAAGGCATTGGCCCTTTCAATCACTTTTTGCCTACATCGATAATTCATATTAATAATGATTTTTTCAGCCTCTGGATAAATCTTGTCAAACTCTAAAATAAATTGTGGGTTGGCACCTCTAAAACTATAGATAGACTGATCATCATCCCCTACAACAAAGAGATTATTCAGTGGTTCTGCCAGCATCCTAACAATTTCAAACTGAATCATATTGATATCTTGAAATTCATCAATTAAAATATACTGATATTGTTGTCTTAGCCTACTTAAAATTTTAGGATTAGATTTTAATAAATGATAACATTGTATTAACATATCATCAAAATCTATTTTTTTATTATCCTTTTTATAGTTTTCATAGCAATCAACAATCCTAATAAAATCTGCTTTATCCATCGTATGAGGAGTAAATGCTTCTCGATTTAAATAATTGCTATAGTATAAACCTAGTTCTAAAATGATCTCTTTAATGTATTCGTCATCTTCTCCATGTTCAATATTTAAAGTCTTAACTATATTTTTAATTAAGATATACTTCTCCTTCTCATTTAAAATATCTTTTAGTCCATATCCGCCCCATGTTCTAATTACTTTAAAGAACACCGAATGGAAGGTTCCGAAATTTACATTTGACTCAAAAAAATCTCCCTGAAACTGATGAAACCTACTCTTCATTTCCTCTGCAGCTGCTTTAGTAAAAGTTATTACCAAAATATTTTGGGGATTAATTTTATATTGTTTAATTAAATACGATAATCTATGGGTAATTACTGTTGTCTTCCCTGAACCTGGCCCTGCATAAATCATACAAGGTCCATTAACGTGCATTGCAGCTTTTTTTTGTTGATGATTTAAATTATTTAAAAATTGGTAATCCATTATACACCTCTTTAATACATACTTTTTGTATACTTATTACAAGGTATTATAACTAACCCATGAACTGAGTTCAAATTATATTTTATAACCTTCTGTCACTTCCAACTAATCAATATAGAATTTTTCCACAGAAAAAGTAGGCTTTTCACCATAGAATCTTCATTTAAAAGTGTATCATATCTTTTACGTTAGAACAATTGCAAAACTATAAACCAATAGCTCGACTTAACGTTCTTCCTCATCATTTTCTTTTATTATACTAAGGTCAATTCTATCAATTAATGCTATTCCTCTTTGCCTTCGTTTCAAATTATTTCAATAGACTCTATCTTTTTAGCAAAAGAAGTATTAATTTTTGTCTCTTTTTAGGCGTGAATCCTCTAAAATATGATAAAATATGATTAAATTAATTGTGAGTATTTTTACAGGAGGAATTTATGAAAATAAAAAACCATACCATCAACGAAAAATTTCCAATGCCCTCCTTTTACAGAGGGATTTTAGAAAAAAACACTTTTTGCATATTAGATATAGAAACAACTGGCTTAAGTTCTAAATATCATAACGTTATTTTAATTGGTCTTCTCTATCCCCATAATAACCGAACAGTTATTAAGCAATTTTTTGCAGAAAATATACATGAAGAGGAAGAACTATTACAATTTTTTGCAGAAGAAATTAAAAGGTATGATTTCCTTATAACCTACAACGGAGTAACCTTTGATTATCCATTTTTAAAGGAACGTTTCAAGAAGTATAATATTACGTGGCCCCACGATGATATAAAACATTTTGATATTCTTCATTTCTTGAAAAAGTGCAAGGGACAATTACCGTTGGAGAATTTAAAACTTAAAACTGTTGAGAATTATCTAGGGATTAATAGACAAGATACCATTAGTGGAAAAGATAGTGTAGTGCTCTATAAAACTTATGAATCTAACCCGTCACCGGCCCTTGAAAAAACGATACTACTTCATAATTATGAAGATATCTATTATCTAGCAAAGGTGGCTACTATCTTTGACCATTTTCCTGATGTAAATTCTTTACTTGAAAAAACTTTCATCATACCAGAGGTTCCTAATAAGTTAATGAATCTTAGTTATCACCCTAACGATATCATAATTAAGAAAAATTGTCTTAGAGTATCTGGTAAGACTTCTAAACAATCTAATTTGCCACCAGAAGTACACTACACTACTAGCTATGATTTTAATTGGATCCCTAAGGATGGAATTTTTCAGATCGAAATCCCCCTGAAGAAAAGGATATTACCAGATAAGAAAAAACTCTATTATCTTAATCTTAATGAGTTTGAGCCTTGTTTCAATTCAACAATGCTTGATGATGAATGTAGTCCTTTCTTTTATCAGCATCTTATGGAAATTGATCTAAGTACAAAAGCAGGTTTATTAGCTGTTATTAGCCTTATCAATCACATAATTGATAATCTTGCAATGAATACCAACGAAAAACTAGCCTCTAACACCTAAGCATTGATTTCCTGCATCATTAAGTAGATTGCTAAAATTAGAGGTCTTAGAAAGGCCATAATGAACAAACAAATATCTTTTTTAAATTAAAATATACTCTATTTAAGACACTTTTAAGGAGTGTCTTTCTTTTCATGTAAATACATAAAAAACTATGGTCATTTAGAAGTTTATCCATAATTTTCAGCCATACTTTATTTAATATACTCTCTTAAATTTCGAATAAAAAATCTTTTAAAATATATTTTTTAATTTTATAGAATTGTCAATTTAAAAAAGTGCAAAAAAAATCTAGTGTATAAAGTACACTAGTTACTAATGGTGCCCAGAGGCGGAATCGAACCACCGACACGGGGATTTTCAGTCCCCTGCTCTACCGACTGAGCTATCTGGGCATAAAAATAAGCTGGTGGGCTTAAGTGGACTCGAACCACCGACCTCACGCTTATCAGGCGTGCGCTCTAACCAGCTGAGCTATAAGCCCTAAAATTAAATTATATAAAATGGATGGTGGGCCTTCAGGGACTCGAACCCCGGACCTACCGGTTATGAGCCGGACGCTCTAACCAACTGAGCTAAAGGCCCATTTTATATAAATTTTTATGGTCCGGGTGGAGAGATTCGAACTCCCGACCCCATGGTCCCAAACCATGTGCGCTACCAAACTGCGCTACACCCGGATAAAATCTGGCGGAGAAGGCGGGATTCGAACCCGCGCACCGCATACACGATCTAACGGTTTAGCAAACCGTCCTCTTCAGCCACTTGAGTACTTCTCCAGATTTTGGCGGAGAGGGTGGGATTCGAACCCACGGTCCCTTTCGGAATCACTGGTTTTCAAGACCAGCTCCTTAAACCACTCGGACACCTCTCCTTGCTTATATAATTATTAAAATGGAGCGGGTGAAGGGAATCGAACCCTCGCGGTCAGCTTGGAAGGCTGAAGTTCTACCACTGAACTACACCCGCATGATAAGTTGGTGGAGGGAGAAGGATTCGAACCTTCGAAGTCGCTGACAACAGATTTACAGTCTGCCCCCTTTGGCCGCTCGGGAACCCCTCCTGATTTTTAGAGCTGGTAAGAGAACTTACCAGCTTTATTTGTTGGTGCCGAAGACCGGAATCGAACCGGTACGGTCGGTAAGGACCGCAGGATTTTAAGTCCTGTGCGTCTGCCAGTTCCGCCACTTCGGCATTTATATGGCTCCAGAGAGAGGACTCGAACCTCCAGCCTACCGGTTAACAGCCGGGTGCTCCACCATTGAGCTACTCTGGAAAACTTTTTACTACTTAAATAAATGGTGCGCCCAGAGAGATTCGAACTCCCGACCTTCTGATTCGTAGTCAGACACTCTATCCAGCTGAGCTATGGGCGCATTTTGGAGGCGACACCCAGATTTGAACTGGGGAATAAAGGTTTTGCAGACCTCTGCCTTACCACTTGGCTATGCCGCCTTATCATTTTAGAAATTGGTGACCCATCCGCGACTCGAACGCGGGACACCCTGATTAAAAGTCAGGTGCTCTACCGACTGAGCTAATGGGTCAAATTGGCTGGGATAGCAGGACTCGAACCTGCGGATGACGGAGTCAAAGTCCGTTGCCTTACCGACTTGGCTATATCCCAA
>NZ_JHYF01000001.1 GCF_000621485.1 Alkaliphilus transvaalensis ATCC 700919 | reverse complement strand
CAGCTGAATAACTTTTTGTTTTGGACATAAATATACTCCCCTTAGATAAACAGATTTTATTTTTTAATCTGTCTACCTAATAGGGAGCATATCAATTTCTGGGGTGCACATCAAAAATAATTGTCTATAAATAGTTTATCGTCTTAGGGCTTTTAATTTTTCATCGCAGGCTTCCATTACCTCCATAACGGTGCTTCTGAAGCCTCTTTTTTCGAGGGCATAGACCCCCGCAATCGTTATTCCACCAGGAGAACTAACAGTATCTTTAATTTCAGCTGGATGGATTTCTTCCTCTAATATCATTTTGCCCGTTCCAACTAAAGTTTGGGCAATATATTGATAAGCTTTATCCCTTGGCATCCCTTGTAATACAGCACCATCGGCTAATGCTTCTACAAATATTGATAAGAAGGCTGGACTACAACCACTTATGCCTGTTACCACATCCATCATTTTTTCTTCGATGACATCTACCCTTCCAATGCTACTTAATAGATCAATAGCCAGATTTAAGTCATCATCGGAAACCTCATTACTTCCACTTAAAGCAATCATTCCTTCCCTCACGACAACAGGAATATTTGGCATTGTTCTAATTACTTTTTTCGGTTGTTCAAAATACTTCATAATATCATCGATTGTAACACCAGCAATTACAGAAATGATGAGTTGGTCATCTCTGACATGATCTTTTATCTCCCTTAATACAAGTTTAGATACATCTGGCTTTACACAAAGAAAAATAATATCACAGTTTTTAACTAATTCAATGTTAGTATGGCATAAGTTTACTTGAAATTTATTACGTAAACTTTCTCCTTTGCCCTTACTCCTATTTGTAATATAAATATTTTTATTAATTTCTTGAAAGTTGGCAGTTAAGCCATTAATAATTGTTTTGGCAATATTCCCTGCGCCAATAAAACCGATCTGTTTCTCCATCAAGTCACCTCATATAATCATTTCTTACATATTGTCATTTCTAATTTATTGACCTATTGAAAATCTTTAAATATTGTTGCTGGATATTCATTATTTAACAAATTTAAAATTATATTTTCTTTCTTTCCATTGGCAAGAATCATAGGAATTCCATATCGATTAACAATTCTAGCTGCCTCTATTTTTGTTGTAATTCCCCCTGTTCCAAAGGAATTAGTTTCGCCAATCTCAATACTATTAATCATATCATCTATGTTTTCGACAATTTCCAATAACTGTGCATCTCTATGTTCTTTAGGATTCTTATTATATATCCCATCGATATCACTTAGTAAAATGAGTAAATCTGCATTCCATAAGCTTGCAGATAGAGCTGCTAATGTATCATTATCTCCAATCTTGATTTCTTCAACACTCACTGTATCATTCTCATTAATAATTGGAATAACCCCCTCATCTACTAAAGTAAATAAGGTATTGCGAATATTTAACGTTCTGGTTTTATCAAAGAAATCTTCTCTAGTCAAAAGCAATTGCCCTACATGTAAACCATAGTCATGAAAGTGACGACCATAGGCCGACATTAACTCTACCTGCCCAATGGCACAAAGGGCTTGCTTATAGTTCATATCTTCTCTTCTAGACCATCTATTTATTTGACCAATTCCAGCTATTCTTGCACCAGAAGTAACGATGGCCACCTGCTTTCCTTCTTGGGTCAGTTGAGATACCTGATGGCATAGTTCCTTTAAAAATTCATGGTTAATTGTTCCGTCTTCGTTGGATAACGTATTACTACCTATTTTAATAACAATCTTTTTACTTTCTTTAATAACTTCTGAAACCATCTCTTACCCCTCTATTCTCTAATTTGTCCATTACCTACTATTGTATATTTTACAGTAACCAATTCATTAAGGCCCATTGGCCCCCTAGCATGGATTTTTTGCGTACTAATCCCTAGTTCACCACCAAAGCCAAAGGCTCCTCCATCAGTAAATCTCGTTGATGCATTTACATAAACTGCAGCAGCATCTACTTTTCTAGTAAAAGTATTTGCATTAGTGTAATTCTCAGTAATGATTGCCTCAGAATGCTTAGTACCATACTTTTGTATATGACTAATTGCTTCATCTAAATCATTTACAACCCTAACTGCTAAAATATAATCTAAGTATTCTTCTAGCCAGTCGGCTTCTGTAGCAGCTTCAACAGAGATTATATCCTTTGTTTGAGGACACCCTCTCAATTCGACTTGATCCTTTAAAGCATGCTTAAGTTGAGGTAAAAATTCTTTTGCGACATTTTTATGGATTAAAGTTGTTTCACAAGCATTACATACACCAGGTCTTTGAGCTTTTGCATTTACCAGTATTTTTAACGCTTTTTCGACATCAGCCGATTCGTCAACGTAAACATGACAATTACCCACTCCTGTTTCAATTGTTGGTACTGTTGCATGGTCAACGACAAATCTGATTAAATCTGCTCCACCTCTTGGGATAATAACATCGATGTACTCATTTAAAGTAAGCATTTCTTTAACAACACTTCGATCTAATTCTTCAATTAGTTCAATAACATCTGGATTAATTTGACTTTGTTTTAATCCTTCTTTTATAGCAAAAACTAAAGCTTTGTTAGAATTTATAGCCGAAGAACTTCCCCTTAATAAAATACAGTTACCACTTTTTAGCGCTAAAGAAAAGGCGTCTACGGTCACATTAGGACGAGACTCATAGATAATGCCAATAACCCCTAAAGGAACAGTCATTTTACTAATTGTTAATCCATTTTCTAAAGTCCAAACATCATTACTTCTCCAGATTGGATCCTTTAGTTTAAGAATCGTCTGAATACTATCGATCATTCCATCAATACGTTCATCTGTTAGTCTTAATCGATCAATCAAACTTTCCTTTGTACCAGCCTTTATAGCAGCTTCTACATCCTTTTCATTTTCTGAAAGAATGTACCCCCTATGTTCATTAAGGTTTTCTGCCACCTTTACCAGAGCTTGATTTTTTATACATGTATCGGCTGCACCTAAATTGATGGATGCTTCCTTAAGTTTTTTGCATTTTTCTAATAAGTTTGACATTTCTTACACTCCTCAAAAAAAATAATATGCTTTATATTATAAATGATTATGCATATACATTCAAATATTAAGTTTTTTTATAAGTAAAAATTTAATGATACGGTAGATATTAATAGTTTGTTCAAATCTATAATTTTGTATCATAATATCAAATCTTTACTAGATTGAAATTATTCCCTAGTGATTGATATTAAAATTTAAATACTCCCCCCAACGATTGACAAATAGCCCCCATTTTTAAAGGAACCAAAAACAGAAAAGAGTAAGACTTATACATCTTACCCATTTTAATAACCTATTCGAAATTTTAGATAGAGCTACAAGCCATTAGCTTTAATTAGAAATGACTCTTACAAACTTACCTTTAACCGCCTTTTCATAAGCTTCTGAATTCATTTCCCTAATTTTTGATGATAAATTTGAAGCTCTTTGGGTTCCTGCGCTAGATGAAATTAGAGGGTCCACAATTCTTATCTTTTTAATTAGATGTAGATCATACACTTCATTATCTTCTTTAACGATAACATTGGTATGTAATTTACTTATCATATCTATTATTGCAGGATCATTAGACTGCTTTAAAATGTCCATTACCTCTTGGTCGGTTGCCTGCAAATCTTCAAGTCTCAAAATCTTTTTATCAATGGCCAATTTCAATGTTTTAGCTAATGTATCATAACCATAAATATTTAAGGGATCCATAAAGAACTCAATTACTTCTTGATTATAGGCCCTAACAAACCATTCTGCAACTTTAATATCTCGTAAAAAAAGCCTTCCATCAATAACAATTAAATGATCTATAAAATCATTTATCTCCTGCTGTGAAATATGACCATATTCATATAAATCCCTTAAAGTATAATCGATTCTATCACAACATAAATCTGGTAGTGATGCTTCCATCAATGTCCATTTATCAAGATTCAGTAAGATGCCTGAATAGTTATAGCCATATCTTTTTAAAATAGTTGGTATTTCAGACCTCTCAATTACTTCTTTGAAGATTTTTTCATGGTAAGACCTTTTATCTTTTAAAACAAAGTCTATCACATGAGAAAAGGCTGTATGGGACACATCATGTAATAGCCCTGCTATTTGTTCCTCTAATGAGCCCCCCAATTTCCTAACTAAGAGCATTACACCAACAGAATGATGGTATCTAGTTACATTCCACCTCTTATTAACTAAATAACTCGCTCCTCCTTGATATACTCCCTTTAATCGTTGAAGAGGCTTACTTAGTATTAACGCTTCCAACACACCCTCTACTTCGAATTCGCCATAAATTGAATCTATTATTTTCATTATAATAACCGCCTTTATTATTTTTTCCTACCATCAATCATTCCTCTTCTTTTACTAACATCAATAACGACATCATTAATTTTAATTTCATGATTATTTATCCAATGGACCTCCAAATCAATTAATCGATCTCGATATACTGGTCTACTCTTTATAATAAGTCCACCAAGATTTCTTTCATGCTTCACCTCAAGACTACCTCCCAATGCCCCTTGGTCATATATAACAACAGTTGCTGCTTGTTTACCATCAGGTGAAATAGTTCTTGAGTAATCATAAACACTTACTCCCATCAACCTAATCAATATAACGACACAGAAGAAGAAGAGAAATAATATATAAGATAACCAAGATACAAATTGGAAAAAATAATGGGACTTTCCCGATTCCAACATTGGAAATAGTAATATCAATGGTAGAGTTAATAAAGGACTTTTTATTGCAATCACAAAAAGAGCTAAGGTAAACACAACTAAAATACCATTATGTAGTCTATTATTATACTTTACTCTCAATAGGTAAAGGGTAATAATTACGCTACTACAATATATAATGTATGTTACTCTTTGAGCAACAGGTGAATTTAAACGATAGCCTAGTATGCTTAAGGTAACGATTATAATTGAAAACATGATAAAAACCGATAGCTTTTTAATCTTTTGCATGATTACCCCCTGGATTTTTTTCTTATTCCCTTATATCTAATATAAGATCTATATATCTAAAACACCTAATATATCTAATGTTATAATCTGTAAATTATTATGTCAAGATAAATAACCAGTAAGTTCTTTACTCCATCTTTGCTACAATTTCAGGTTATTTTCCTTTAAACTCCATTACTTTGCTAGTGGACTACTCAATAGCGAAGTTTTAAATTTTGCATTAATATAAATTTCTTATTAATAATGCAATTTCCTTAATTATGCAATTCCTTTAATTATGTAATTTCCTTTAATTATTAAATATTCCTATAAATAATATTGTATCTAATTCTTCACTTACACTATTATAACAAAATAGGATAAGAAACCCTTCATGGGATCTGGTATGATATATATATACTTACTTAATCTTACCTAAATTAATTTCTTAGGAGGCTATAGATGGACTATATTGATTTAATTCAGAAAACACTAGACTTTATTGATTGTCATATCTTTGAAAAAATTTCTGTAAAAAACCTCGCCAAAGTTGCTGGTTTCTCAACCTACCATTACTATAAAGTATTTAATAGTTTTGTTGGTATGCCGCCTATGGAGTATGTAACAAGAAGAAAACTACAGTTTGCCCTTTATGACTTGAACAATGACAAAAAAATCCTCGAAACGGCAATTCTTTATGGTTTCGAGACCCATGCAGGTTTTACAAAGGCTTTCAAAAAAGCCTTTGGTTATCCACCAAGCTTTTATCGTATCCATGCTCCTAAGGACATACCTAAAGGAATCAACCTTAGGAATTTAAAAAAGAATAGAATAGGAGGAATTATCATGCAACCAAAAATTATTCAACGAGATGCCTTTAAAGTTGTAGGCTATGAATTTAAAACAACCTTAAAAAATAATGCCCATTCTCGGGATATACCAGCCTTTTGGGATCAGTGTAATATCGAGGGTAAAGAGCAAATTCTTTATGATACCCAATCCCCCTCTAAACATGGTGAATACGGTATCTGTATTAACACCAATATGGAAACAGATGAGTTTTCATATATTTTAGGAGTAGAAGTAGATCATTTTGAAAAGGCAAGAAAGGATATGTATCAGTTAGAGGTTCCTGCTGGCACCTATGCAGTCTTCACAACTCCACTTGTGGAGGAGAAGGATTTTGTAAATTCTATTCAAGGTACGTGGAAATATATTTTAGAGGAATGGTTCCCTAATTCTGGTTATGAAATCGATGATAGTAAGTTAGATTTCGAATTTTATGATGAAAAATGTCATACATGGGAATACGAAAAAATCTCTATGGAAATTCATATTCCCATAAAGCAAAGAGATCTACATCAGTAACGAATTACCCCTTTAACTACTAGGTTTCATATTTACTTTACGATAAATATTTATGGTGTTGCAACAGTTAAACCCATTAAAAACTCCTTATTATTTAGATTTTACTATTTTACATTGTATTATATCTTGTGTATAATATTGTTAATATTCTAAATATTATCAAGGAGGAGTACAATGGAAAATATCGTATTTCTTAATGCAGAAAAATTAGATTTCGACCATCAACTAGACTTTTCAGCCTTATGGGAGTTAGGTAATTTTACAAAATATGAGGATAGTTCAGAAGATGAAATCATAGAAAGGGTTCAAGGTCAAAGTATTATCATAACTAAAGAACTTCCCCTTACTCAATTCCATCTCGAGAACTTTCCTTCATCTGTTAAATTAATTTGCGAGGCAGGAACAGGTTTTAATAATATTGATATTGCTGCTGCTAAAAAAAAGGGGATTACCGTTTGTAATGTACCAGGTTATAGTACAGAGGCCGTTGCTCAACTGGCCATGACTCTTATCCTTAATTTTGCCTCTTCTTTAATTCAACAACAGAGGATGATACATAAAAAAGATTTCAGTAATTTTACAAAGCATCTTCAAGTTCCCCATTTTGAATTAAAAAACAAAACACTAGGAGTCATTGGTACTGGCACTATTGGGCAACAATTGATTAAACTAGCCCGTGCCTTTGATATGGAAGTACTTGCTTTTAATCGAACACTAAAAACCTTTCAAGATCCTCATGTAAAATCTGTCCCTTTAGATGAATTATTAGTAAACAGCGATTTTGTCTCAATTCATTGTCCATTGACCGCTGATACGAAACATCTTATTAATAGAGACAAATTAGAACTTATGAAACCTACTGCCTTTATCATTAACACTTCAAGAGGGCCAATCATTAAAGAAGTTGATCTAATAGAAGCATTACAGGAAGGGATTATTGCAGGGGCAGGACTTGACGTACAAGACCCAGAGCCACCAGAACTAAATAACCCGTTGTTTACAATGGAAAACGTGATTCTTACCCCCCATATTGGTTGGAGATGTATAGAGTCAAGGCAAAGATTAATTCACTTATTAGCAGATAATATTAAGTCCTATACCATAGGTAAACCAGTCAATATCGTAGGATAAATATTTAAGTAAGTTTATTACTAATCATTAATACATACAATACAATCATTTATACATATGTAGACATTCATACATGTTAATTACCTTTACTTACTTTAAATACTGTATCAAAAAAAACTAACTAAAATAACCTAGTTAGTTTTTTTGAAACCTAATTGCCCTATTCACTTAAACTATTCGCCACGTCATTTCTTATCTACTACTAGGGGCTAATCTACTTATATACTTAATAATCCTCTCTAAGGCTTCATCTGGGGACACCCATAGATCTGGCTGATAACCTATCCCCTCTAAATCCTTCAGATCAGAAGGTAAAATTAAAGTTCTACCAAAATTCAGTGAGAGCCTTGAGTGTGGTAACATAAATCCCATCATATTTCCAACCAATGTAGCACCACCTGTATTCACTCCAACAAAAACTACATTTTCCACTTGTCTTAACATTCTAACAAAAGTTTCGCCAGATGAGTATACATCTCCATCTATAAGGACAAATACTATATTGGAATTAGCAATGTTTCTTGGCAATTGATAGTTAACTGGACTCCAACCTGGATAATAGTCGGCTTCTAATACCCTTCTTATTTTATCTTCTTCTCCTTTTCGAAGTTCTTCATCTTTTATTGTCTGTAAAAACCCCATGGTAGCATTAACTGTTATATCTGTATATAAATGACTTGCAATTACATCACCGCTTGGTGTATTTCTTGTATAATTTTCAATCCATCTTGCTGGATATTGATCACTACCACCCATATTCCCTCTGATATCTAAAATAAGAAAATCTCTATCTCTAAGTATTTTTCCTGACTCAACAAATTGATTTAATTGATTTAGTTCATAATCTGTATCAGAAAACATTTTTCTAATTTCTACTACTGGTATTCCTTCCTTCTCACTATAAGCATAGATTCTTAGAAAATTTTGTTTTACATGAACTAAATGAAGATCTATTCTTTCATTAATGATAGCTCCCTGCCCCTTCAGCTCTATATCTATTTTTCTGTATAATAAATTTGGTGAATAAAGTTTACCTAGGTTATATACAACCTCTCCTTCCTCATTTAGGGTTAGATATAGGTAGTCATCAATGTCACCTTCATTTACGTGTACTAAGTAGTATTTCTCATTTCCAATTAGTGTATAGTAACCCTCTTCATCCTTAGAAAAAGCATACTTTTCACTTGAAAAATACTGATATCTATTAAATAACCTCTTTTCACCGACGATGAAATGTCCATCTTGTATAAAATTCAGGTATTTGACGAGAATATTGTTTAGATCAGAAACCCTAATGGATTCATCCAATTTATTAATTTCTGCTACTATATCAGCTTTAGCTGATAAGAAAATTTCATCTCCCCCAAAATATTGGTAGGCCCCATAAGCAAATTTTAAAAGAGTAAATAAATGATCTACATCCGATAAAGCTTCTTCTATAGTTACCTCTTCTACTAATTTTACCCCCATAAATCTATTTGGCAAACGATAAATATCATCATCTTCAATTCCATAATGAAAGTGATCAAATTGATATAATAATTTATTGAAGTTCTCGATTAAAGCCACTTCATCAATATGATCAATCTTAGTTCGATTTAATGATATTTCTTCTATTAATTCCCCTGATAGTAACAAAGTAGTATCTTTGCTTTCTGATAAAGGTAATAGTTCTCTTAATATTAGAAATAATGAATTATAGCTATTAAACATATTATACTTATTTTTTTTCCTATGATAATTTTATTCAACCCCTCATCCCCCTAACAAATAGCATTTTAAAATATATATAAGCTTAATCTAATAAATTCTATTTATATCCATAATATCCTTCAATCACCATATGGTTTTCTACCAACTTAAAGAAGAACATAACAAGAGGCATGCTTCTCATTTTCTAGGAGACCATGCCTACATTTGTCGTACTTATAGTTTTTTAGTTTTTGTTGTATCTGTTGTATTTGATGTATCTGTTATATTTGATATAATTGTTGTATTTATTCTGTTTAATGTATTCATTGTACTAATTATTTTGTCACTATTGCAGTACTTATGACACTTATAATCCTTCCACTACTAATGAAAATTAGCCACCTACTATGGGATGTATTATTTGGACTGAGTCTTTTTCCCTTAAAAGCCTCTTATCAAAATCAATTCTTTCCAAAACCTCATCATTTATTGCGATAATCAAGTTTGGATGTGAGTACTGCAATTCTTTTAATAACAGTGCAACAGTCATATTATCTTTTAGTGGAAAAGCTTTACCATTAACCTTCATAAAATCGCCTCCAGTAATTCATTTTATCCTTCATAGCATCTGCTAATTTGTAAATTTCATTACTGGAGGTCTAGGGTACAATAGATTTCAACAATTTCTACACTACTGAAGGCTCAAATATTAACTTCCCAGTTTTGAAACGAGTAAGGTTAAGTTGATTAATTGGTAGCGTAGTTTCTTCTCCCATAATAGCTTCTGCCATTACTACACCAGTAAAAGGTGCTAACATAAACCCATGACCACTATACCCAGCTGCCACATAGAAGCCTTCGATCTCATCTACCGCCCCATATATTGGCTGACGATCTGGCGACATGTTATATAAGCCTGCCCATTGGCGAAGGAATCTAACTTCTTTTAATGGTGGTAATACCTTAGTGATGGTTTTTGTCATTTCTTCTAAGAAGTGCCATCCAGAAGTAATTCTTAAATCTGTTGGTTCATTAGCACAACTTCTACCCATAATGAAACCACCATGGGGTACCTGTTGACAATAAAGATTTAATGAGAAGGACATCACCATAGGCTTTAGAATGGGATCTACGGCTTCTGTTACAAGAATTTGATGTCTTTCTGAATATAAAGGTAGATCTACTCCCACCATTTTAGCAATCCCTTGAGAGTAACCACCTGCAGCATTTACAACTATATTAGTATCAATATCTCCTTTTGTTGTCTTTACACCTCTAATTTTCCCATTTTCTGTAATGATGTCGGTGACTTCTGTATATGTATATATTTTTACCCCTAGACCTTCTGCAGCCTTTGCATAGGCATGAGTTGCATGGAAAGGATTTAAATGTCCATCCTTCTCGCAGTAGGTTGCACTGATTAGTCCATCAGTATTTAGAAAGGGAACGATTTCCTTAGCTTCATCAAGTGTTAGTAGTTTTGAAGGAATTCCTAACCGATTTTGAAGCTCAATGTTTTTCTTAAACTGTTCATGCTCCTTCTCTGTACTAGAAAGCATTAAATAACCGCCCTGCTTAAACTCAATGTCTTGATCATAACCTAGTTCTTCCTGCATATTTTCAAATACCTCACAGGAAAACTTGGCCATTAGGCAGTTCATTTCTGTACCCCATTGTTGTCTTATCCCTGCACCACAGCGACCCGTTGCCCCACTTGTTAAGTACTCCTTCTCTATTACGACAATGTCTTTTACTCCCTTTTTAGCAAGATTATAGGCAATTGCAACCCCCGAAATACCTCCTCCTATAATTACAACTTCAGCAGTTTTATTCATGTCCTTCTCCACCTCCCTCTTCAAATGCATGGGCAGCTATAGCCCCTAATTTAATTGACTTAACAGGTGGCCTAAATGTACCTGGTGAAAGTTCTGCAATTGATTTTCCCGTTGCAATCGATAACTCTCTTAATACCAGAGGCATACAGGTTCTTCCTTGACAAGGCCCCATTCCAACCCTGCTTACACGTTTCAATTCATCAAAGGTAGTATATCCTTTAGCAATTAAATTTCGAATGTCCTGTAATGTTAAATCAGAGCACCGACAAATGAACGTTTTATCAGCCATACCTATTCCTCCAATCTAATATTTCTCACAACTTTTGCATACTGCTTATCTAGCGCCAGTGAGATAATAGGAGTTTTATCTAATGCTTTACTATCAATCACTTTTACAACTTTTACATCACAAACAACCTTCCCCTCACGATCTAGACCTTTAACCCACTGTCCAACCTCTGGAAGGGGTAAAAATTCGTAGGGGATCTTCAATAATGCTTGGTCCTCTGAATAGGTCATATCTAAAACTACAATTGCCAACCCTGGACAATTGCTTACACAAAGACTACATCCATTGCATAGATCGTGATCTACAGTTGGTAAATGATTAATATCTTCAAACGGTTTTATCGCACCAGTTCTACAGGCTGTATAACAAGGATTACAGGGTATATTCTGAAAACACTCCATGATGACGGTTGGTCCTTGATTCAGTCTTTCTTCACTAGGATATACTTTTTCGATATCTTCGAATGTAGGTATTCCCGTAACTTCTAACATTTTAATGCACCCCCTTAAGTCTTAAAGGTCGACAGATGCAGCAGCTTCGTTTACAATTTGTAGCTCTGCAATACCTTTTCTAATTTTCTCTCCTACTTGACCATGTCTTAATGAATCCAATTGATTTAGTAAATCTTGTCTTAACTCTGCCATATTAAATAACTTATATCCAAGAAAGGATGCTGCCGACATTCCTGCAAGGTAGCCCTCCACCATTGCACTACTGGCTTCTTCTACACCTGACACGTCACCAGCAACAAATAGACCTTTGACTGATGTTTGAAGATTTTCATCTCTAGCAGGAACATAACCTCCTAAAGGTTGAACAAACTTCATTTGACAGCCTGCCTGCCAAAGTAGCTCCGACAGTGGAGACAAGCCTACTGATATACACATTACATCGGCTTCTATATCAATTTCTGTTCCAGAAATACCCTGCCAGTTTTCATCTAGCTTCCAAAGGGTAACCTTCTCAAGACAATTTGTTCCGTGGGCTTCTTTAACTGTGTGCCCCGTCAGAATAGGCACTCCTAACCGACGAACTTTAGAAGCATGTACAAGATAACCCCCAATTTTAGGGCCACCTTCAACAATGGCAGCAACTTTCACGCCTGCCTGTAGTAATTGATAACTAACAATAAGTCCTATATTTCCTGCCCCTACCATAACCACTTTGCTTCCGGGTTTTATTCCGTGGACATTCATTAATGTTTGGACAGCTCCAGCACCATAAATCCCAGGAAGGTCATTATTAGGGAACCCTAAAGTTTTTTCACTTGCTCCCGTTGCAACAATTGTTGCTTTGGGTTTTACTTTAAAATATTTTCCTCCTTGCTCTAAAGAAACTACGCCATCTTCATAAATTCCAACAACCGTAGTTCCCTTCATTAGAGTCACCTTTTCTGCTAGTTCACTTAATTTTTTAAGTAATAATTCTGAAATATCAAAGCCCCGTTTAGAAGCATATTGTTTTTCAGAACCAAAAAACATGTGGGTTTGCTTTATTAATTGCCCACCTAAATGTTCATCCCTTTCTACCAATATAACTGTACTACCCATTTCAGCAGCTTGAATAGCAGCGCATAGACCTGCAGGACCACCGCCCACTACTAAAAGCTCCACAGCCTTCATATAATTTCCCCCTTTCCCTTCTGGGTATTGACGACCATGCCGTCTGTTAGGGATTCAACACAGACCCTAACATTTGGTTCTCCATTGACCTCCATCATACATGATGAACAGTTACCAATGGCACAGTAAAGTCCCCTCGGGCGATGATGTTCATGACTGTGACTAAGTACTTTTACACCTGCAGCATGTAATGCGGCTGCAATCGTTTCACCTTCGTAACCTTCAAAGGGCTGACCATCAAAGGTAAAGGCAATTTTTGCTCCTTTTTTGAATTTTAAAATAGGATGCTGCTCAATTCTCAAGTAAAACACCTCCTGTTGATATAAAATGAATCCTCCCCTATTAAAGGGGAGAACTCTTAAATCTCCAATCTCCTATTGCTTCTTTTTGTTAAAGGCTCTATTTACTAACACAACAAAACCACCTATATAAAATCCTAATATTAAAACCATCATTGTGATGGACGCATTTGACATCTTCATAACCTCCTTTATTTATCAACCGAAGCATTGCCATTATTATTGATGGATAGCTTTCCACCACCAATTCGATTGGCAAGCCAGTTATTGGTTAACAAAGCTAGAATGATTAAAATTGCAAATTGGAAGATAATTGTACCAGCACTAAAGACTTCAAAGGGATGCCACCAGTTACCTGGGTACCATTCAATTGCTTGTTTAAACCACCAGCCAGTGATTATGATAAAGAAGAGAGGAAAAGATATAATACATAAATTCCACCACTTACCAGTTTTAAAGTCCGCCCATTTTGTATTGATTTCTTCTGTTCTTGCCTTTTCTAAGCCGTATTTTATCAATCCAAAGGCAACGAATAATCCACTAACTAATAATCCTATTCCCCATACCCAGTCTTGATTGTCTAAGAAATTTAAGCTATAGGCTGAAGGAATACCTAGAAAGAAGCCGGCTCCTATAACATATAACGTAGCTTTTTTCCTTGACATACCTGCATCCATAAAGTTTCTAACCCCTACCTCAATCATCGGTAATAAAGAAGAAAGGGCAGCAATTGCCATAGCCAAGAAGAAAATTGCGGCTAATATTGATCCAAAAGGCATCGTTGGGAACAACTGAGCTAAGTAAATAAATGTAAGGCCTGTATTTCCTGATGATAATGCACTATTAGCAAATTCCGCTGTAGGAGACAATGCAAAGATAGCTGGTAAGACTGTCATACCTGCAATTAATGCACCTATATGATCTCCCATGCCCATAATCATACAGTTTCCTGTAATGTCTTCCTTTGCAGATGTATAAACAGAATATGTTATAATGAAACCCCAGCCAGCCCCTGTCGACCATGCCGCTTGTGTAAAGGCATTTAACCATAACTCAGCACTGCCTAACATTTCCAGTTTAGGGCTAAATAAATATTCTAGACCTTGGGCTGCACCTGGTAGAGTTAAAGCACGAATTACTGCTGCCACCAATAAAGCAAATAGTGCAGGAATCATAATCTTAGAAGCCTTTTCGATCCCCCCAGTTACACCTTTATAAATGATATATCCAGCAATTAGCATTGAAATAAAGTGGAAAAAAATTGTTTGTTGGGGTGTTGTTGTAAAGGTGTTCCAGATAGCCTGTGTAGCATCGGTCCCCATATCAGGCTTAAAAGTCCCTTGAAGGGCTAAGGTAAAATATTTCACACACCATCCCATTACAACAGAATAATAGAACATGATTCCTAAACAAACCGCAGCAATCCATGTACCCATCCAAGTATACTTCCGACCTACAAAATCTCTAAAAGCACCTACTGTACCAAGGCCTGTTTTCTTTCCCATTACCATTTCTCCCATTAGTAATGGTATTGCCCACACAAAAAGAGCAATTGTCCAAGCGATGATAAAGGGCCCACCCCCATTTGCTGCAGCAACCCTTGGGAACCTCCAAATATTACCTGTTCCAATAGCCATTCCGATAGAAGCTAAGATAAAACCCCAACGGCTTCCCCATTGTTCCTTCTTTTGACTCATCCTTAATCCTCCCCCTCAAATTTTTATTTATTTGTTCTTGGTGGTAGATCACCTGATGCCCCTATTTAATTTTTTTAGTTCTATGTAGTTTCTAAGGATGGTGCCACAGTCCATACAGACTTCAGCGAAGGTTTGATGACTTGTGAATGGGTCAGTCTTGAGAGTAACCATGCTATTGAAGGGTATTCCGTCACGTATATTAGATGAACCACAATAGATACACGCTTTACTTCGGCTAGAATTTGAAAACGATTTCATAAATGTTTCCCCCTTTATTTTATGTTCTCTTTATTTTTATCCCTTTTTTTAAAAGCCGATTAGTCTATTCTATTTGGTTGTAAGTTTTATTGTAAGTTTTGTTTTATTGAAAGTTTTGTTTTATTGAAATTTTAATGTAAGTTTTATTATAAATTTTCTTTATTTTAATAATTTTATGTATTCATATTGCATTTCTTACCCTTTTATATTATCTTACTTTGCATTGCCCTGCTAAAAATGATTTGTGTTATGATCATTTTCAAGAAAAGAACTAATAGTAAATAGAATATAAATGTCTATAGCAGTTCGTTGTTAGTCTCTATAGGGCTACTTAAAAACGTTGTACATGTATCTATAATATAATATTGTTATAATAAAGGCAATATTCAGAAATAAAATTTATCGTTAAAATTTAATTTATTATGAATTTTCAGTTAACAAACTCCACCCTTGAAAATTTCATTGTGGTGAATTTTCTGTATATTTAAACATAAAAAAATACCTCCAAGTAGATAAATCTAACTATTTATTAATTAGACTGTCTACTTTGGAAGTATTATAGGTGCATTTATCAACTTATGAATAATTATAATCCTTATAAATAGTTTTTATCTTTAAATTATGGATAAACTCTATTTAATGTTCTGGCAAAAGGAATGGTTTGTCTAATATGATCTACTCCACAAATCCATGCCACGGTTCTTTCTAATCCTAACCCAAAACCTGAATGAGGTACAGAACCGTATCTTCTAAGGTCTAAATACCACTCATATAACTCTTGTGGTAATCCCTCTTCTTTAATACGCTTTAGAATTAACTCTAAGTCGTGGATACGCTCAGATCCTCCAATAATCTCACCATAACCTTCAGGTGCGATTAAGTCTGCCCCTAAAATTACTTCTGGGTTTGTTGGGTCTGGTTGCATATAGAAGGCCTTCATTTTAGTTGGGAAGTGGGTAATAAATACTGGCTTATCAAACTTCTCAGCGATATAAGTTTCATGAGGTGCTCCAAAATCTTCTCCCCATTCAAACTCATGACCCCCTTCTTGTAACATCTTTACTGCCTCTGTGTAAGTGATTCTTGGGAAAGGTGCTTTAATTTTCTCTAAGACAGCTGTGTCTCTTTGAAGGATCTTTAACTCTATTTTTCTATTGGCTAAAACTTTTTGAACAACGTATTCAACCATTTGCTCTTGAACTTCTAAGTTCCCTTCAAAATCAACAAAAGCCATTTCTGGTTCAATCATCCAGAACTCATTTAAATGCTTTCTGGTTTTAGATTTTTCTGCTCTGAAGGTAGGGCCAAAACTATATACTTTTCCAAAGGCCATTGCTGCTGCTTCTGCATATAATTGACCAGTTTGAGATAGATAAGCATTCTCTCCAAAGTAGTCAATTTCAAATAGTTCTGTTGTACCTTCACAAGATGAAGGTGTAATAATTGGTGGCTCTACTAAAACGAATCCTCTTTCATGGAAGAAGGTCCTTAGGGCTAAATTGATTTCATCTCTAATTCTTAATATAGCATTTTGCTTTGGCGTACGCATCCATAAGTGTCTATTCTCCATTAAGAAGTCAGTTCCATGCTCCTTTAATGAGATTGGATACCCCTCTTCTGCAATGCTGATAGCCTCAACTGTTTTAACTAATATTTCATAGCCTCTAGGTGCTCTTTCATCTTTTTGTACTAGCCCAACCACCTGTAAAGATGATTCTTGTGTTAGCTTTTTACAAGCTTCAAACACTTCTTCAGCCACTTCGCTTTTAACAACTACCCCTTGAATGAATCCTGAACCATCTCTAAGTTGTAAAAAGTGAATTTTTCCACTGGAACGTTTATTAAATAACCAGCCCTTTAGCATTACCTCTTGGCCTTCGTATTTTGATATTTCTTCTATTGTTGTAAATTGTGCCATTCTTTACACCTCCATAATATCCTTCAATATTTATATTAAACTTTTAGATCAACCTTAATACCTATTAAAGCTTTGTTTGCTTCGATAATTGGATGTATATACTCTTGTAAAAAGTCTGTCACCTGTTCTGGTGCTCTTCCTACAAAGTTTCTTGCATCCATTAATTGATCTAATTGTTCTTTACTAAGATTAAAATCGGAATCATTTAAGATTCTATCGATTAAGTCATTCGACTTACCTTCCATTTTAACTTGCTTTGCAGCTTCCATAGAGTGAATTCTAATTTTCTCATGCAACTCCTGTCGGTCTCCACCCTGTTTAACAGCCTCCATTAAAATATTCTCAGTTGCCATAAAGGGTAGTTCGTTGCTAATATGTTGTTGTATCATTTTTTCATAAACCACTAATCCATCGCAGACATTTATCGCAATATCTAAAATTGCGTCAGTTGCTAGAAAGGCTTCTGGTACAACAATACGCTTATTGGCTGAATCATCTAATGTCCTTTCAAACCATTGGGTAGATGCAGTCATTGCAGCATTTTGTGATGCAGCTATTACGTATCTAGCAAGAGAAGCAATTCTTTCACTTCTCATTGGATTTCTTTTGTAAGCCATTGCCGATGAACCAATTTGATTCTTTTCGAAGGGCTCTTCAATTTCTTTTAAATGTTGTAACAGCCTAAGGTCATTAGTCATTTTATGTAGACTTTGGGCAATTCCACTTAATAGGCTTAATACCTCATAGTCTAGCTTTCGAGAATAGGTTTGTCCTGTAACTGGGAATGTCTTTTCAAAGCCCATTTTTTCAGCTACTTTTCTTTCCAACTCTTTTACTTCATCATGATTATTATTAAAAAGGTTATAGAAGCTGGCCTGTGTTCCTGTGGTTCCTTTAACCCCTCTTAACTTCATTCTTTCCAATTGATGCTCAAGATTTTCAAAATCCATTAAAAGATCTTGTAACCAAAGAGTACCCCTCTTACCTACAGTTGTAAGTTGCGCTGGTTGGAAATGGGTAAACCCAAGGGTAGGTATTTCTTTATATTCGTCGCAGAACTTACTTAAAATGTTAAAGAGATTCACCATTTTAACCTTTACAAGCTTTAGAGCATCCTTCATAACAATGACATCTGTATTATCACCAACAAATGCACTTGTAGCTCCTAAATGAATAATTCCCTTAGCTTTTGGACACTGTTGCCCAAAGGCAAATACATGGGACATAACATCATGTCGAGTTTCCTTTTCTCTTTGAATGGCTACATCATAATTAATATCACTTTGATGGGCCTTTAACTCCTCTATTTGTTCATCAGTAATGTTTAAACCCATTTCTTTTTGTGATTCTGCCAAGGCAATCCATAGTTTTCTCCATGTCGTAAATTTATTGTCGGATGAAAAAATAAAGGACATTTCTTTACTGGCATATCTTTCAATTAGTGGGTTTTGATAAGTTTCTCTATTCATTGCTGCACTCCTTTCCATCCCAAATTTATATAAAAATGGTATTTTTCAAAAATCGTAAAGAAAATCAGATAAACATCTGATTTCCTTAGACTAGAACATAAGTTAATCTAAATAAGTTTGATACCACTATTTTACTCATTTATAACAGCTTCAATACGGTCTAATCCTTCTTTTATATTTTCCATTGAATTAGCATAGGATAATCTAACAAACTGGTCTACTCCAAAGGCAATACCTGGTACAACGGCAACATTACCATGTTCTAAAATAACATCTGCTACATCCATAGAACCGGTCATAACCTTACCCTTTATTTCCTTGCCAATTAACTTAGAAATATTCATCATCACATAGAAGGCTCCTTTTGGAGTGATGCAGGAAATATTATCTATTTCGTTAATTCTTTCTACCATATATTTTCTTCTCTCATCAAAGGCTAATCTCATATTTTCAACAGAAGAATTATCTCCAGTAAGGGCTTCGATACTAGCATATTGTGCAATTGTATTTGGATGGGAAGTTGCATGACTTTGATAGTTACCCATAATTTTAGCAATTGTTGAATTAGAAGCTGTATATCCAATTCTCCAACCCGTCATTGCGTAGGCCTTAGACATCCCATTTATAATAATTGTCTGGTCTTTAATCTTTTCGTTAATGCTGGCAATACTAATATGTTCAGCTCCATCATAAACTAATTTTTCATAAATTTCATCGGAAATGATGATAATATTATGCTCAATTGCCACCTCTGCTATTGCTTCTAACTCTTCGTAAGTATATAAAGAACCTGTTGGGTTAGAAGGACTGTTTAACATTAATGCCTTAGTTTTGGGAGTAATTGCTGCCAATAGATCATTTTTTTGCATTTTAAATTCGTTGGCCTCAGTGCTTTCAACAAAAACAGGTACTGCGTCTGCCATTTTAACTAACTCAACATAGCTTACCCAATAAGGTACTGGAATAATGACTTCATCACCAGGATTACAAACAGCCTGTAGGGCATTAAATAATGATTGTTTTGCTCCATTTGATACAACTATTTGGTCTGGTGTATAATCTAATCCATTGTCTTCCTTCAGTTTATAACATACAGCTTCTCTAAACTTAGGTAAACCTGATGCAGCAGTATATCTTGTAATCCCTTTATCCATTGCTTCAATAGCAGCCTGTTTAATATTATCAGGTGTATTAAAGTCTGGTTCTCCAACTCCAAAACTAATTACATTAATTCCATCCGCTTGCATTTGTTTTGCCTTAGAATCGATAGCTAACGTTACTGATGGTGCAATTTTTTGATTCTTCTCTGAGAGTTTAATATTCATTTCTTTCCCTCCATGGACGTAGTTAATTAAATGTAGTTTATGTATTTCAAATTCACTCTTATTTTAACAAATATTTCTGGTTATTTCTACAGTTAATTCCCATTACTTTGGTTTTTATCATATTATTTATAAATTATTTTATAAATCCCTTCTCCTTTAACATAACTTCTATATAAGAGGTGGGGACACGAACGCTTCCTAAATCTCCATGATGACGATCTTTTGCTGGTGGAGTATGGAAATCTGAGCCTCCTGTAATGAATAGTCCATTTTTTTCAACAAGATCTAAATAATAATCATATTTGAGTTCACTATTATCGGGATGAAAAACCTCTATACCATCTATCCCAGCCTTAACAATATGTTTTAATATTTCATTAGATTTAATTAAACCAGGGTGGGCTACGACAGCATAACCACCTATTCTTTTAATCTCTTTGATGGCTTCCAGAGGTGTAATTTTGTAGCGGGGCACATAGGCAGGGCAACCTTTATTCAAATATTTTTCAAATGCTTCTTTTGTATTTGAAAGGTAACCTTTAGTGATTAAAACCTTAGCAATATGGGGCCTGCCAATATTTCCATCCCCCGTTAACCCTTCAACTTCAGAGAAGGTAATTTTAAAACCTAGTTCATTAAGCTTTTCAATTATTTTATGCGCTCTATTTTTACGTTCATTTTGTAATAAGTCTAATAACTTCAAAAACTTCTCGTCTTGATAGTCGATCATATAGCCTAGAATATGAATTTCTTCTCCAAGGTCCTCTGTACTTAGTTCGATACCTGGAATCAACAGAAAGTCATTCTTTGTCTTACAGTAGGCCATCGCCTCTTCTATTCCTCCAACAGTATCATGATCTGTAATAGCAACCCCATTAAGTTCTTTTTCTATTGCATAGTCGATTAGTTCCTTCGGGGTCAAAGTGCCATCGGAGGCTGTCGTGTGGGTATGCATATCAATATATTTCATGTTCTTCTCCTTTAGCTCTTTTACTTGAAGAAATTGCATAATACCATAACTATGAATTTATATATAGTATATGGTAATATAAAAGCTGAGTCGCCCATTGTGAAATAAACACTAATCGGCGATGTTTTCATTTTGCATTAATATGAATTTCAAAATTAATGATGCAATTTCCTCACTTAAGTTTTTTATATTATATCCTAAGAAAGTTATTACTATCAATTTAGATTTTAATAAATAAGATTTTTATAATCTACTTTTCTTATCTTAATATGTCATTAGTTTATAATCAAGTCTTCCTTCGGAAGATCTAAAGAACATTATTGCTGAAGACACTAAGAGATTAACATAAACTAATCAAATACTGTGGTTATCTCCTTATGTTGAAACTTATTTACGTAAAGTTCTCTTATAAGTTCTCTTATTTTAAAAATAATAAAGTAAAACTTTCCTATTCGTTATAAAAAAAGCCTGCTTTCTAGCAGACTTTTCTATATCATCATATATTATCTTGGCTCTACAATCAGTTTAATGGCAGTTCTTTCCTCGCCATCTATTTGAATATCAGTGAAAGCAGGGATACAAATTAAGTCTAAACCACTTGGAGCTACGAATCCTCGTGCGATTGCCACTGCTTTGACTGCTTGATTTAGAGCGCCAGCCCCAATAGCTTGGATTTCGGCTGCGCCACGTTCTCTAAGAACGCCGGCTAATGCTCCTGCAACTGAATTTGGATTTGATTTTGCTGATACTTTTAATACTTCCATAAATGTGATGCCCCCTTTTTGATATCTATTTAGTAGAATTTGGATACAATGTATATATTCTACCTAATTTCTTAAATACCTTTAATTTTTGAAAAATTCTTTCTAAAAATATAACACGTCTTCCATCAGCGGGTTTAATAGATAGTCCCTTTTACTCTCTATACATTAGTCCCACTAGTTTCATCACCTGATCTACTATTTAATAGTCTACCAATGATTTCAGAACATACTTCTTCGGGGGTTTTATCATCAGTGTTAATAACAAGATCAGCAGCACTTTTATATAAAGAATCTCTTTTTTCTAGTAGTTCCTTAATACTATTTAAAGGATTATTTATTTTTAATAAAGGTCTCGTTTCATCATCTTTAAGTCTGTGATAGATGGTCTCCTCGCTGGCCCAGAGCAATATTAACTTTCCATTTGTTCTTAAGTTATCAATGTTTTCATCCTGTAAAACAACACCGCCACCACAGGAAATTATCGTGTTGGAGTGACTACTAACCTCTTTAACTAATTCTTTTTCTAATTGGCGAAAAGCTGGCTCTCCCTTCAACTGAAAATATTCAGATATCGACAGTCCTAAACGCTCTTCTATGATAGAATCCATATCTAACAAATTCATATCTAACATACTGGCCAACTGATTGCCAACAGTTGTTTTTCCTGTACCCATAAATCCAATTAAAACAAGATTATAGGGAAACAACAACCTTGACTGCATTTTTCTACTGATTTTAATAATAGATTCAATTAATTCCCTTACTTCTTCATGATATAGGGGATTATCTGTATTTTTTATAGCCCGCTCAACCACTTCTGCCTCTCGCCCAATATCATATATAGCCAGACCGCTTTTGCGTTTATAATTAAGGATATCTCTAACAGCCTTCATTCGTTCTTCAAAGGCTGAAATGATTCTTTGATCACACTCATCAATTTTTCTTCTAATGCCCTTTATTTCTTCCAAATTTACGCCACCTTTTGTTATATAATTATTAGTCTCCAACCATCATAGCCGAAAGAACAGATGAAATTATACTCTTCTTAATACTATTTTCGAGCCAAATTTCCTGTGCCTTAACTGCCTGATAAAATAGCATTGAAAAACCATCCTCAGTCCTACAATTATATCTCTCAGCCATTTTCAACAGTTTAGTAGGACTAGGGTTATAAATTAAATCATATACCAACTCTGCTTTATTCAAAACATGTTCACCAACAGGCATTCGATCTGCCATTGCAGACATCCCTACAGGTGTTGTATTAACAATAAAGTCATATTTATCCTGAACATCTGATAGTGATATAACATTAATTTCTATTCCTGTGGCCCTTTCAATATCTCCTTTTATACACAGGGCTTTTCCTTCACTTCGGTTAGCTATGGTAACTATACACCCCTTAAGAACTAATTCGTAAGCAATAACTCTGGCTGCCCCACCAGCGCCTAAAACTAGAGCTTTTTTGTTATGATATTTTAAGTCTAAGGAATCTAAACTCTTGATAAATCCATAGCCATCTGTGTTATACCCCTTCAGTCTTCCCTTTTCAATTTTTACTGTATTTACGGCCCCATAAATTTTTGCCCGTTCATCCAACTCATCTAATAGGGGAATAATCGCTTCTTTATGGGGAATTGTTACATTAAACCCATGAAAGTTATTTCTTAGTAGCTCTACTGAAGATTTTAATTCTTCTGAAGGTATTCTTAAAGAGACATACATTCTGTCGGTCTTTAATTCTGCAAATAGTCGATTATGTATTTGTGGTGATAAACTATGGGAAATCGGATCACCTATCACTGCATACAGTTTTGTTTTACCAGTTACTATTTTACCCACTTTTATTCCCCCTCATTAGTTAATAAGACAACAGTTCCCTTGCTTCTTTGGAAGATAGTAATATTTCTTCAACAGACCCTCTACCATTTGGTAATATAAAAGAAATTCTGTTATCCCGATTCTTTTTATCTCCCTTCATGGCTCCTATTAAATCTTCTAGCTCAGTTACTTCTAAGGACGTGTTAAATCCCTTCATCAAGTCTGCTATTTCCATAAAATATTCTTCATCTATTAATGATAACCTTAAAGCCATTTTCGCTTCATGGTACATACCAATTAAAACAGCTTCTCCGTGGGTATAGGTTTTGTATTTCGTGGTTACTTCTAAAGCATGTCCTATTGTATGTCCAAAGTTTAAAATTTTTCTTAACCCTTTTTCCTTCTCATCTTTAGAGACAATTCTTCCTTTAATTTCGCAACATTTCTTAATGGTATACTTTAAAACTTTTGTATCTAACTGGATTAAGGCTTTCAAATTCTCTTTAAGATAAAGAAAAAAGTCATAATCTTCAATAAAGCCATATTTTATAACTTCGCCAATACCGCTCATAACTTCTTTTTCTGGTAGTGAGTTTAATACACCTGTATCAATCACAACCTCTTTAGGTTGATAAAAACTGCCAACAAGGTTTTTGCCTTGGGGCATATTTATCCCAGTTTTTCCTCCTACGCTACTATCTACTTGAGCTAATAAGGTTGTTGGAACCTGAATATAATCAACCCCTCGCATATAGATTGAGGAACAAAACCCAGCTATGTCTCCTACAACGCCTCCCCCAAATGCAATTACTGTGCAATTTCGACTGAGGTTATGATCCAACATATAATTTAGTATATTTGTCACTGTTTCTAGGTTTTTGCTTGTCTCTCCAGCTGAAATAACGTATTTAAAAATTTTAAAATTTCTACTAAGTTCTGTATACATTTCCTTGGCATAAAGTTCATCTACATGTTCATCTGTTATGATTAGTCCTTCTGGGGTGCTTTTAAGGGTATCTTTCAACCGATATCTTAATCCATCTTCTATATTGATGGTATAGCTTTCTTTACCTAAATTGATTTGTAGTCTTTCCATCGTTTAATAATCTCCTCTAAAGAATCTCCTCCAAATTTCCTTAGGAATTCTTCTCCTATAATTGTTATCGCCACCATCTCTGCCACAATAGAAGCTGCAGGTACTGCACAAGTATCACTTCTTTCTACAGAAGCCAGTTCTGTCTCTTTTGTAATAATGTTGACAGTTTTGAGGGGCTTGTATAATGTAGGTATGGGCTTCATGCCACATCTCAGAACCACTGTCTCACCATTAGACATACCACCTTCTATGCCACCTGCAAAATTTGTTCTTCTATAGTAACCCCTGTTGGGATCATAGAATATTTCATCATGTATTTGTGAACCCGCTTTTATAGCGTTTTCAAAACCGATTCCAACTTCAACAGCCTTAATTCCTTGTATACTCATTAACCCATAAGACAACTTTGCATCTAGTTTTCTATCCCAATGAACATAACTTCCTAAGCCAACGGGAACTCCTGTAATATGAATCTCAAAAACACCCCCAAGGGAATCCCCTTCTTTTTTAGCTAGATCTATGGCCTCCATCATGGCTTCTTCTGTTTCTTGATCCACACAACGTACCGGTGACTCATCAGCCTTGCTAATTAAAGTGATATCTTTCACTTCTTGATTAATAGCCACCGTACCGATAGATACTACATGACTTAATACTTCAATGCCAAAGTTCTTTAGAAACTGTTTTATTATGCTTCCAGCAGCTGTTCTAACAGCCGTTTCTCTAGCACTACTTCTTTCAAGTACATTTCTTATATCTTCAAATTGATATTTTAGATGACCAGATAAATCTGCATGCCCAGGCCTTGGTCTAGTTACTTGCCTATCTTTATCGTTTTCTCCAAAGGGGGCCATATGCTCATCCCAATTTGCATAATCACGATTATTGATTACAAAGGCTATGGGGCTACCTAAGGTTTTACCTCCCCTAATCCCTGACATTACTTGAATTTCATCTTTTTCGATTTTCATTCTGCCACCACGACCATATCCCAGCTGTCTTCTTGCTAGGTCTTTATTGATCTCATCAAGATCTATTTCTATATTTGAAGGTAGCCCTTCTATTATTCCTACTAATCCCTTTCCGTGGGATTCACCAGCTGTTAATACCCTCAGCATTAAATTTGTCTCCCTTCTACTACAGAACTATTTTTTTCAGGGTTTCTTCAAAGTCTGGAAAAGATACAGCAATACATTCACTATTTTGTACCTCAACGGGCTCTTCAGAAAATAAACCTGCTATTGCCAATGCCATAGCAATCCTATGGTCTCCATAGCTTTCTACTCGACCACCTTTTATTTTAGCTGGTCCATTTATTACCATCCCATCGGGTAGCTCTTTTATTTCTACCCCTAACTTATTTAATTCCTCAACAACTGCTAATATTCTATCCGATTCCTTATGTTTTAGTTCTTCTGCCCCAGTGATGATGGTTTTACCTTCTGCTAAGGCTGCTGCTACGGCTATTACGGGTATTTCGTCTATTAAACGAGGAATCATATCCTGTTCTATGGTCGTTCCTGTAAGCTTCTTACCTCTTACGATAAGATCTCCAACTTCCTCTCCACCACTGATTCTCTCATTTTCTATTTTAATGTCTGCCCCCATGCTCCTCAACACATCAATAATACCAGTACGGGTAGGATTTAACCCCACCTTTTCAATGACTAAATGACTATTCTCCATAGCTGAAGCTGCCACTAGAAAAAAGGCTGCCGATGAAATATCTCCCGGCACTTCTACCCTTTGACCATATAATTCTCCTGTTTCAATCGTAATTTTCTTCCCTTCCTTTTTCAACTTTCCTCCGAAGGCCTGTACCATTTTTTCTGTATGATCTCTTGACTCAACCGATTCTATTACAGTAGTGGTTCCATCAGCGTATAAACCAGCCAATAAAACAGCAGATTTAACTTGGGCACTAGGTACTGGCAGGGTATAGCTTATTCCTTGTAGTTTCCCGCCACGAACTGTTAAGGGTGCTAGTTCTCCATTTCGTCTGCCATCTATTTGGGCTCCCATTTCCCGTAAAGGATTAGCAATACGAGCCATTGGTCTACTTCTTAAGGAGGCATCTCCCGTTATAATAGATAGAAAATTTTGTCCTACCAATATCCCCGATAGTAACCTCATGGTAGTTCCAGAATTACCGGCATTTAAAATATCCTTAGGTTCTTGAAGCCCATACAGTCCCTTTCCTTCAACTATTATTTCTTCTCCCTCATCAAAGATTTCGATTCCTAAGCCTCTAAAGCAATCTATTGTACTTAAGCAGTCTTCTCCCCTTAAAAAGCCTGTTATAGAACTCTTTCCTTTACTAATACTTGCCAACATAATGGCTCTATGGGAAATGGATTTATCCCCTGGTATCGTTATTCTTCCTTTTATCTTGTTGGCCTTATATATGATCAAAATAAAAACTCCTTCCCCTTATGTAAAATTAATCTATTTTTTCTAATTATCTTCATATGTAATACCTCTAGTTACAATCTATTATAACTTTAGGTCTGTCAGTTTTACAAGAAAGTTCCTCTCTTTATTCTAGTTTTTTCTATTTTAGTCAATTCAACTCCTTTATTTTCCCTCGTTTATCTATTCAAAAAATAATAAAAAACTGCTTCCGCAGTTTTTTATTATTTAGCATATTCTATAGCTCTTGTTTCTCTTATTACATTTACTTTAATCTGACCAGGATACTCTAGTTCAGACTCTATTTTCTTTGTTATATTTCTAGCTAGTAATACAATTTCATCGTCACTGTAATTTTCAGGTTTAACAAGTATACGAATTTCTCTACCAGCCTGAATAGCAAAGGATTTTTCTACGCCATCAAAATCGTTGGCAATTTCTTCAAGTTTTTCGAGACGTTTGATATATGATTCTAGTGTCTCTCTTCTTGCTCCTGGCCTTGCAGCTGAAATTGCATCAGCAGCTGTAACCAGAACTGCTTCGATTGTTTGAGGCTCATAATCACCGTGATGAGTTGACATTGCATGAATTACTTCTTTAGACTCTTTGTACTTTCTAAGTAGTTCCATACCAATTTCAACATGGGTTCCCTCAACTTCGTGGTCCACGGCTTTCCCTAAATCATGAAGTAAACCTGCTCTCTTAGCGATTTTAACATCAGAACCAAGTTCTGCTGCCATAATTCCCGCTAAGTGGGATACTTCAATGGAGTGTTTTAATACATTTTGTCCGTAGCTTGTACGATATTTTAATCGTCCGAGCAGTTTTATTATTTCTGGATGTAAACCATGTACTCCAGCATCGAAGGTAGCTTGTTCCCCTTCTTCTTTTATGATATTTTCCACTTCACGTTTTGCTTTTTCAACCATTTCTTCAATTCTAGCAGGGTGGATTCTTCCATCTAAAATTAACTTTTCTAAAGCAATTCTAGCAATTTCTCTACGAATAGGATCAAATCCTGATAATATGACTGCCTCAGGTGTATCATCAATAATCAAGTCAATTCCTGTTAAGGTTTCTAGGGTTCGTATATTTCTTCCCTCTCTACCTATAATTCTACCTTTCATTTCATCATTGGGCAGTGAAACTACTGTTACTGTTGTTTCAGCGACGTGGTCAGCAGCACACTTTTGAATAGAATAAGAAATGATTTCTCTCGCCCTTTTTTCAGCTTCATCTTTAGCTTTAGATTCAACGTCTTTAATTAACATTGCGGCTTCATACTTGACTTCCTTTTCAATGTCATTTAATAGTAATTGTCTAGCTTCATCTGATGTTAAACCAGATAATTCTTCAAGTTTTTGAAGTTCTTGATCATAAAGCCCTTGAATTTCTTGTTGCTTATCTTCTACGGCTCTAATTTTCGCATTTAACTTCTCATCCTTTTGTTCTAAACTATCAGACTTTTTATCTAAAACTTCTTCTTTTTGTATTAATCGTCTTTCAATTCTCTGTAGCTCGTTACGCCTTTCTCTGCTTTCTCGTTCTAATTCATTGCGGAGTTTATGAACTTCTTCTTTAGCTTCCAATAAAACTTCCTTTTTACTAGTTTCAGCATCGCGTTCTGCGTCTTCAACTATTTTTTTTGCAAGTTCTTCGGCACCGCCAATCTTTTTTTCCGCAATATTTTTGCGAATCAAATAGCCGATAAGGCATCCTACTGCAGTTGTAACTAAAATGAGTAAAATGAGTAATATGATCTGAATAGTATTAATACGTGGACACCTCCCTTATTAAGTTTTTAGTAAAACCGATTACCATTACATACAAAGGTAGAAAAGTATGTAAACATAGTAATAATCATAATAAATTCTAATGGTTAATAATTTAAGACACACCATGATTTATTTAATTGTATATCTTTTTTTATACTGTGTCAAGTTTAATAGACAACCATCAAAAGGCTTAAAACCTATTCTAATTCTTGACATATATAGATAGATTATACCTTTATTTAATTTCTAATGATTCCCACTTATTTGAGGAAATTATATAATTAATTTTAATTTATATTCATGCAAACCTAAAAAAAATTATCAATTTATTCTTCCATTAGTTTATCTTATAATATCAAATAAGTTACTCACTTAACATTGGCGACTCAACTTTCTTGTTTGCATAAATCGTATATAAATTCATAATTATGGTATTATTAAATTCTCTCATTTAAGTAAACTATCATCTTTATCATGATCTTTAATTTTTCAATTGTAGAAATGATATACTTATTGGTCCCTTTTACTAAATAAGCCCCTAGGCCCTTCATCATTTTTTCTGACTATATAACTAGAAATCTAGACAAAAAGGAAAAAAGCTACTATAAAATAATATAGTAACTTCTTTAATATAGTCATTTCATTAATATAGTAGTAAATAGAGTAACTTTTTGAATAGAATCATGTTTTGAAATTCTATTCTTCAGAATCAGCTGCAATCTCAGTTACTACTGAAGCATTCCCTTTTACAGGGGCTAATCCATAATGTTCTCTAATTTTGTTTTCAACCTCTAAATAAAGGTCTGGATTTTCTTTAAAGAATTGTTTTGCATTCTCTCTACCTTGACCTAGTCGGTTATCACCATAACTATACCATGCACCTGATTTTTTAACAATGTCTAAATTTGCTGCCACATCCAATACGTCCCCTGTCTTAGAGATCCCTTCTCCGTACATAATATCAAATTCAGCTTGCTTAAAAGGTGGCGCAACTTTATTTTTAACGACTTTAACCCTCGTTCTATTTCCAATAACATCATTACCTTGTTTAATCATATCAATCTTTCTAACATCTAAACGAACAGATGCGTAGAACTTTAAAGCCTTACCCCCAGTAGTTACTTCTGGATTACCGAACATAATTCCAACCTTTTCTCTTAACTGGTTAATAAAAATAGCTGTCGTGTTAGATTTACTTACCGCCCCCGCTAATTTTCTTAAGGCTTGAGACATCAATCTTGCTTGAAGACCAACGTGGGAATCTCCCATTTCACCTTCAATCTCTGCCTTTGGGACCAATGCAGCAACGGAGTCAACTACAATAACATCTATGGCACCACTTCGTACAAGGGCTTCTGCAATCTCAAGGGCCTGTTCTCCAGTATCTGGCTGCGAAACGATTAAATCTTCAATATTAACCCCTAATTTCTGGGCATAGGCTGGATCTAGAGCATGCTCTGCATCTATAAATGCAGCAGTACCACCATTACGCTGTGCTTCAGCAATAATATGTAGGGTAACTGTTGTCTTACCAGAAGATTCAGGACCATAGATTTCAACAATTCTTCCCCTTGGTACGCCTCCAATTCCTAATGCAATATCTAAGTCGATAGAGCCTGTTGAAATTGATTCTAAATTTAATTTAGAATCTGCCCCAAGCTTCATTATTGAACCTTTACCAAATTGTTTTTCGATTTGGCCTAAAGCCATATCCAATGCTTTTTTCTTTTCCATCATCTCTTCCCACCAGACCTAGTCTGGTTTCACCTACCTTTCCTCGTCTCACGAACAAGTGTTCTATAAATATTATAACCTACATTTTCATGTAGGTCAAATAATAATTAAAAAAATTATTTAATTTATCTCATATCCTTTTTAATTCATCTTCTAACCTTTGCCTTAAAAGATTAAAAGCAGTTAAAACAGCCATATTTTGCACCCTTTCCCGACTCCCTCTAAAATTATACTGGTAAACTTGATAATCATCTAAGACATTTATCCCTATATATACCAGCCCCACAGGTTTATTTGGGGTGTCACCAGTAGGACCTGCTATACCAGTAATGGAAATACCACAGTGACTCTTTGTTTTATTCTTTATACCCATAATCATTGCTAAGGCCGTCTCTTCACTGACAGCCCCATAAACTTGAAGGGTCCTTTGGGGTACTCCTAAATCCTCAATTTTGGACTGATTACTATAGGTCACATATCCTCTATCAAAAAAGGCAGAAATACCAGGTAGCGAAGTTAATCTAGCCGCCACTTGTCCTCCGGTACAGGATTCAGCTACAGAAAGGGTTAATCCTAGCTTCGAAAGAAGGCCCTTGACAATGATCTCCAGTGACTCACCATCTTCACCATAAATATGTTCTCCAACCTTCTGCTTGACCTTCTCGCCATATTCCTTTAACAGACTACTGCATTCATCTTCTGTCTCGCCCCTAGCAGTAATTGTTACTGAGAGCTTCCCATTAGATGAATAGGTACCAAGGATTGGATTTTTCACATCTGTAAATATCTCCTCTAAAGCTTCATCCAAAGCTGATTCTCCAATTCCAAATAGTTCGAAGGCTTTCTTCCGATAAATGGTAGGGCTAAGTTCTTTAATTAACGGCACTACTTGTTCTTGGAACATGAGCTTCATTTCCCTTGGAGGACCTGGAAGGGCAATAATGTACTTTCCATTAAAAATAGTCATGAATCCTGGTGCAGTTCCATAGTCATTATTTAATAGTATAGAACCTTTTGGGCGATAGGCTTGTCGATAATTGTTAACAGGACAGTCTCTCCCTTGGCTGGTGATGATTTTTACAACAGTCTCTTTAACTGCTTCGTCAAGTTCTAACGGTAAGTTAACTAACTTAGCAATTGCTTCCCTCGTCATATCATCAAGGGTAGGCCCTAGCCCTCCAGTGACAAAAATGAGATCAGAAGTTTTTAAGGCCACCTCCATTAAAGAAACCATTGTTTCTAATTCATCTTCCACAATTAGTTTCTGATGGGTATACACCCCGTACTGTTTAAGTTCCTCTACAAGAAAATAAGAATTTGACTCGATTGTTTTTCCTGTTACAAGTTCTGTTCCAACACATAAAATTGATGCCTTCATGGTGATCTCCTTTTACTATAGGCTAATGCTTTAGAATATGTTGATTGATTCTAATATAGTCAACACCTGATAAAACAGTTATAATGACAGCTATATACATCATGATGCTTGCAAAGGGAAAACCGATATAACTAAAGGGAAAATTGTCTATAAGAATAAAAATGATAGCAACAATTTGAGTAATTGTCTTTGCCTTGCCCCACCAACTGGCAGCGATGACAACTCCTTCTGCAGCGGCAACTGCCCTAAGTATACTAATAGTAAATTCTCTAGCAATAATAATCATCACTACCCATGCCGATAATTTCCCCATTTGAACCAAAGAAATTAATGCAGCAGAAACCAAAAGCTTATCTGCTAATGGGTCCATAAACTTCCCAAAGTTAGTTATTTGATTTTTCTTTCTAGCAATATATCCATCTAAAGTATCGGTTATTGCTGCAAAAGTAAATATTACAGCTGCAATCGTTACCCCATAGGGAATCTTATTTAGAAGAAAAATCATAAAAATAGGTACCAGCATAATTCTTAAAATCGTTAACTTATTTGCTAAATTCATCTACCTTCTCCCCCATCAAATCATATTCTAAGGCTCCAGTAATCTTTACTGTGATCAAGTCGCCTTCTTTAAGTGGTACGTTTGATTGGACATAGACTAATCCATCTATCTCAGGGGCATCCCCTTGAGTTCTACCCATATATTCTGAATCCTTATCCAGTGATTCTTCAATCAATACTTTAACTATATTCCCTACTTTATTTTGATTTTTAGCTAAAGAAATCTTCTGCTGAAGTTCCATAATTTCATTTCTTCTCACTTCTTTAATGGACTGGTCAATTTGGTCTGGTAATTTAGCAGCAGGAGTTCCTTCCTCTATAGAATACTCAAATACACCTAGCTTATCAAATTCCATTTCCTCAACAAAGTTCTTCAGTTCTCTAAAATTCTCTTCCGTTTCTCCAGGAAAACCCACAATTAGAGAGGTTCGTAATACAATATCAGGCATATTTAACCTTAGCTTGCTAATTAATGCTACCAATGCTTCCTTCGTAGTCCTTCTATTCATTCTTTTTAAAACATCATTGCTACAGTGTTGAATTGGCATATCTAAATAATTACAGACTTTATCTAAAGAAGCCATTGTTTTAATTAGTTCATCAGAAATCATTTCTGGATAAGCATACAATAATCTAATCCACTGGATCCCTTCTATTTGATTTAACTCTTGTAATAAATGGGGTAATTTATAGTCATCATATAAATCGATTCCATAACGGGCTGTATCTTGGGCAATTAATATAACTTCCTTAACGCCTTTAGCCGCCAATTCCTTTACTTCTTTTACTATACTTTCTATTCTTCTACTTCTATATTTACCTCTAAGCTTCGGAATAATACAATAGGTACAGAAATTATCACACCCATCAGAAATTTTAACATAAGTACTATAGGAAGGGGTCGTTTGGTATCTTGGAAGATCTTCATCAAACATCTTGTCAATATTGCCAATTTGAACAATACGATTTCCCTTTAGAGACTCTTGAATAACCTCTAATATAGCATCGTAGCCGCCAGTACCAACAACTGCGTCAACTTCTGGAAGCTCAGAGATCAATTCTTGATGATATCGCTCTCCTAAACACCCAGAAACAATTAAAAGCTTTAATCTGTCTTGTTTAAGTAGGCCTAGCTCAATGATTCTATTGATCGATTCTTCCTTAGCCGACTCAATAAACCCACATGTATTAACAATAATAACGTCAGCATTTTTCTTTTGAGTAGTAAGCTTATATCCATATTTATTTAAAATTCCTAGCATTATTTCTGCGTCTATTAGGTTTTTTGAACACCCCAATGATTCTACGTAAACTGTTAAATTCATTAATTAAACTTCCCTTCTATTTGGTGATAATTTAATGCGATCTGATTTACTGCCTCTTCAATTTTATCATAATTTACCTCTAAGTCATAATTATATTTTTGTATTGATGGTTTATATAGAGGGTCATAATAGTTTAATATTAGTTCTTTAGCTACAGATGAAAAATCTTCCTCAGTTATCTTTTGAAGATAGTAATCTACCTTTTCTTTACCAATACGTTTTTTTAGCAACTGAATCCCTCGAACTAAAATCTCCTTATGATTAGGAGTGTTGTTAACATAATCTTCTACCAGTCTACCAACCCTGACTTCTATAGAAGTACTGATTAAAATATGCCTTCCTTTTTTCATCAATTCATGAACTTGTTTTGGGATAATCACTTGACCTAGTCGTTGACCCTCACTTTCAACAATGATATATTTTTCTTTAGTAAGCAACAGGGTTTGTAAAAGACAATTTTCAAAGTTCTTTTGTGTTAAGGGGTTTTCTTGAACTATTTCTCCAAAAACAGACCCTTTATTGCAGGCTAACCCTTCTAAGTCGATAACCGCAACATGTTTTTCTTTCAGTTTTTCCAATATCTCCGTTTTGCCTACACCTGTAAAACCATGTAATACAATAAAATGATGATGGCGATGAAGGTCTTCTAAATAGTTTAACAAGTAGTTTCGATAGGCTTTAAAGCCCCCTTCTAGCTGCAAAATATTTAAACCCATTCCTTTAAAGAAATGGACAAAGGTGGCGCTTCTTAAGCCACCTCTAGCACAGAATACAATCATTTCTTGATTTCCTCTATTTAGTTCCAACAACCTTTGATAATATTGGGGTAACTTAGGAGATACAATTTCTAATCCCCTTATTTTAGCCAGTTCTTGACCATCTTTTTTATAAATTTTACCGATTTCGATTCTTTCTTCATTATCTAGTAAAGGGAGATTTATTGCCCCTGGTATTGTACCTTCCATAAATTCGAAGGGAGAACGAACATCTATAAAAATACAATTGGTATACTTAAGGGCTGCATTAATTTCTACTTTTCCTACCATCTTTTCACCTTCGTTTATTTTCTAATTTCCCTCATTTTGTTCTGCAATGTCTGATTCTTTAATTAATACTTGCCTTGGTTTACTTCCTTCGTGGGGACCGATAATACCTTTGGCTTCCATCTCATCTATCAGTCTAGCAGCTCGGTTATAACCTATTCGTAATCTTCTCTGTAACATAGATATGGAGGCCTGCTGACTTTCTACAATTAGTTCAACTGCTTTATTAAATAAATCATCAGAGCCACTATTAAGATCTAGTACTTCTCCACTATCAATTTTATTAATAATGTCAGATTCATATGTAGGATTTTGAACTTGATTTTTAATAAAGGTAACAACCCTTTCAACTTCCTTTTCAGATACAAAGGCTCCCTGTACTCTAACAGGTTTATTGGCACCAATAGGATAAAAGAGCATATCTCCCTTCCCTAATAGTTTTTCTGCCCCACCCATGTCTATAATCGTTCTAGAATCGGTTTGGGAAGCCACAGAAAAGGCGATTCTTGATGGTATATTGGCTTTAATAACTCCTGTTATAACATCTACCGATGGCCTTTGGGTGGCAATAATTAAGTGTAACCCTGCTGCCCTTGCCATTTGGGCTAATCGACAAATGGCATCTTCCACATCATTGGCAGCCACCAGCATTAGGTCCGCCAATTCATCAATGATAATCACTATGAAGGGAAGCTTATCCTCGGGGAACTTGTCATTATAGGTTCCAATATCCTTTACACTATTTTCAGCAAAAAGCTGATATCTTCTGGTCATTTCTTGTACTGCCCAATTTAAAGCACCAGTCGCTTTTTTAGGGTCAGTAACAACAGGAATTAACAAATGGGGTATTCCGTTATATTGGTTTAACTCCACCACTTTAGGGTCAATCATTAATAGTTTTACGTTTTCTGGGGTAGAACTATACAAAATACTCAATATTAAAGTATTAATGCAGACACTTTTCCCAGACCCTGTTGCCCCAGCCACTAATAAATGCGGCATTTTACTGATATCAGTAATTATTGGGTTTCCTGAAATATCCTTCCCTAGGGCAAATGGAATTCTTCCTTCACTGGACTGATAATGGGTACTATCAATGACTTCCCTCAATGTAACCATTGAAACATCTTCGTTTGGTATTTCAATACCAATAGCAGCTTTTCCTGGGATAGGAGCTTCAATACGGATAGCTGGTGCCGCCATGTTTAGGGCAATATCATCACTTAAGTTAACGATTTTACTAACTTTTACCCCTACACTAGGTTGTAATTCATATCGAGTAATAACCGGTCCTTTGCTAACTTGTACAACTTTAGCTTCAACGCCAAAGTTCTTCAAAGTCTCCTCTAACACTTTAGCTTTCTTTAAAATCTTCTTTTTATCTTCTTTATTTGGCATGCTATCTACTTGGCTCAGTAGATCTATATCTGGAATCTGGTATTCAAAGTCGGGGTCTGTATTAAAACCACTAATATTGATTTCGCCAGTTTCTTCATCATTTTTAACTGTTTTATTTATATCTACGCCATTAGTCTCCGCTTTTGTTTTCTTAATTAATCCCGAGCTAGCTTCACCTTCTACCGCTTCCATTGATGATCGTGGATCTTCTTCTGAATCATCTTCATTGGTGAAATCTAAAATTTTAATTTTTTCCTCTTGTTCTACTAGATTTTCAACAGTAGTTGCAACTGAAGCTTCAAATAAATCTAATTGTTTTTCTACTGCCTTTTTATTTTTCTTTTCTTTAATAGCCTTCTCTACAGATCCTGAATCCTTAAAGGATAAGTAAATTCTTGTTAATACCTTTTTAAAGTATAATAATAAAGATAATAGGGAAACATTTGTATAGATCATAGTAGAAATAATAAATAAACAAATAACAATTATATAAGTTCCAACAGTACCAAATAAGCTTACGAATAAATAAGTAATACTGTTTCCAACTAGACCTCCTCCTTCGTTCCCTTGTCCTTGGGAGAACCCGTTACTTATGGTTTCTAAAAAGGTAGCACTTTGGATACCCTCCACATTGTTTAAAGAAAATAAGAATAAAATACATAAGAATATAACGGAAAAATAAACATAACTACTACGATTTTTCCAAAAAGAAGTATTGGTAAATATTAGTACACCGCATGCGATTGTGATATAAGGCAATATGTAGGCTGCGCCTGAAAATAAACCCATCAATAGGGCCCGTACAAGCTCTCCAACCTTTCCAGCTCCTAATGAGTGCATAGCTATTAATAGAATTAATCCTATAGCTATAAAAAATATTCCCTTAATTTCATGATTAAACTCCTTTGTTAATGATATGCTATTATCTTTTTTTGTCCTACTGTTCTTTCTCATCTCTTCACCCCAAACTTGATCTTCCTAAATAAATGTTTCTAAATAGCAGATAACTAAAATTATTTATGCAATTTCTTAATATATTTTTCCTATAAACCCTGATGAAAAAATACCCTAACCTAAAAGATAAAAACTGCTCTATAATTTATAAAAGTACATAATTTCCTATGTACTAGAAGAAAGCGCAGTATACCTGCGCTCTTAATTATACCTGCTTATTAACATTGTACACCAAATCTTGCAATTCTACAAATACTTTACTAGACTAGTTTAGAATTATTATTTGTTTAATTTGTTAATTGTTCTTCCTCTGTTTGACGAGATAATTTAATCAAATCTTTTAACTTCCTCATTGCCCGATCCAATCCCCCAACTTCATTAATTAAGCCACTATCTACAGCCTCTTTTCCTATTAATATTGTGCCAATGTCGTTGGCTAGCTCGTCTGTTGAGTTCATGAGTCTTAAGAAATGATCCTTCTGAATTGTTGAACTCCTTATCACAAATTCTACAATTCTGTCTTGCATTTTCTTAAAGTAGTTAAAAGTTTGAGGAACACCTATTACCAAACCATTCATTCTAATTGGATGAATGGTCATTGTAGCAGTTGGAGCAATAAAAGAATAGTCACCTGCTGTCGCCAATGGTACCCCTATACTATGTCCCCCGCCAAGAACTAATGTAACCTTTGGTTTTGATAGACTCTGTATTAACTCAGAAATAGCTAAGCCAGCCTCGACGTCTCCCCCAACAGTATTTAAGATAACCAGCAAGCCTTCTATATTATCATTATCTTCAATGGCTGCTAATTGGGGAATGATATGTTCATATTTTGTAGATTTATTTTGCGGAGGTGCTACCATATGGCCTTCTATGTGTCCTATAATTGTTAAAATATGAATATTTTCTCCTTTTTTAGGAACATTATTTGTCCCTAGTGCTTGTATATTTGATAAAGAATTCTCCATATTAATTGAAGGTTGCGGCATTTGATTTGGCTCATCTCTTTTCATATTTTCACCTCTATTAATTTTGATATAGTAATATTCTTACCTTTTCCCAATCATATATTCTTACCTAATGAAAAGATTACTTGCGCTACAAAAATAAAAGAAAAACCACCAGTTAAAATCTAGTGGTGGCAATCTACACTATAAAGAATATTTTCTTTTATCATTATCTTCTAATTCAATGATGATCATATCGTTACCGATTTTTTTTATGGCATTCCAAGGAATTTCTAAAATAGAATTAGTAGATAAAAAATTGAAAACATTTTTCTGATCAGGAATCAATAAAGCAACTATTTTTCCTGTTTTTTCATCAACTAACAAATCCGAATCACCAATAATCCCCAAACGACTACCATCACAAAGATTTACTATTTCTTTACCGCTCATCGAACTAAATCTCATCAGCTTTCTCCTCCTATCCTTTGTGTCAATTTTTATTAATATACTTGAGGACACTTAATAATATATATTAAATTAGGATAAGAATATGTCCAAAAGTTAAAATTAAAAAGCCAACGATTTACGTGTAGAAAAAACGTAGCATGTTGGCCTAAACTTTTTAATACAATAATTTATTTTTTTATCTTAATCCTTTGGTTAGCATCTTTTCTAGTTGGTCCTTATGACCTTGTTTACTAACGACTGCAGCAGCAAAATCATTTGATCCAAATAAACTACTAATTATTTTATCAATTTCTTCCATATTAATATCGTCTATCATTTGAATCGTCTCTTTAGGGCTATGGATCTTTCCTAAAAGAAGCTCTGACTTACCAATTGATGTCATGCGACTACTGGTACTTTCTAAACCTAGTATATAATTTCCCTTTAATTGCTCTTTAGCCTTGTTTAATTCAGCCATTGTTAAACCACGTTTAACTAAATTTTCTATTTCTTGATTAATTAAATAGGATACTTCATCTAACTGCATTGGATTTAAGCCAGCATAAATGGTAAACATACCTCCATCCTTATAGATGGAGGGGTAAGAATATACAGAATAGGCTAGACCACGATCTTCACGAATGGTTTGGAAGAGTCTAGAACTCATACTTCCTCCCAGAATGTTATTAACTACAAGTAATGGGTATACTTCTCTTTTCCCCATCTTTACGCCTTTAAAGCCAAGACATAAATGGGTTTGTTCTATATCTTTAATCTTTTCAATAATCTTGTAATTAAAATCTAATTGGCTCTCCAGTTTAGGTAAAGCTTCCTTCCCCTTCCAACCCTCAAACTTTTCCTTTATTTCTTCTAATAATGTATCTTCATTGAAGTTTCCTGCAACAGAGATAACTGCATTTGTTGGAGTATAATATTCATTCATATAAGACAATAAAGATTCTCGATCCATTGAAAGCAAAGTTTCTCTAGTCCCCAATATAGGATAGCCTAAAGCATGATCCTCAAAAATTGTTTGGGAAAGAAGGTCATGGGCCACATCTTCTGGTGAATCTTCATACATGCTTATTTCTTCTAATATTACGCTTCTTTCTTTATCTATCTCATTAGGATCAAACTTAGAATTAAATATCATATCTGCTAAAATATCAATTGCTAATTGATAGTGGGAATCTAGCACTTTTAAGTAATAACAAGTACATTCTTTAGCCGTAAAGGCATTAATTTGACCACCAATACCGTCTACAGTATCTGCTATATCCTTTGCAGATCTATTTGTTGTTCCCTTAAACAGCATATGCTCAATGAAATGAGAAACACCATTATTCATCAAATTTTCGTTTTTTGAACCTGTTTCAATCCATACCCCTATTGATAAGGATTTTACATATGGTATGTGTTCTGTAACAATTCTTAATCCATTATTCAAAGTATATTTTTTATACATTTTATCCTCCCGAGTATGTAGCTTTTCTAGACTAATCGTATAAGAACTTTATACTTTACCATTATAATTGAGTTTTAAAATATATGCAACTTTTCTATAGGGAGCTAACTAAAGCACATCGCTTACTCGCCCAATTTCTAATCCTTTAGCTCTAAGGGCATCTATTAGTTCAGGTAGGGCTTTGGCGGTTTCAGCCATTGGATGCATTAGAACAATACCACCCTTATGTTCTTCTTTATCTAATATTCTTTTAAGAATAATATCCTTAGTACTTCCAGTTCTCCAATCAATTGTGTCCATCGTCCATAAAATGGTTTGATATCCCAACTGATCTGCTGCGGTTAAGGTATATTCATTATAGGCGCCTGATGGTGGCGCAAAATATTTTGGCTTTACTTTAGTATACTCCATTATCACGTTTTCTGCTCGTTGAATTTCATCTAAGTTTTGTTGTAGGTTCATTGTACTATAATTCAAATGTTGATAACCATGGCTTCCTATTTCATGGCCTTCGTCTATAATTGTTTGAAAAATTTCTGGAAAAGTTTTTGCCCATCTACCTGTTACAAAAAAAGTTATTTTTACTTCCTTTTCCCTTAACACTTCTAACATTTCTGGTATTACTTCATTCCCCCAGTCCACATTACAAGTAAAAGCTATGTAGTTATTATCAGTATTCCCTCTGTCAATAGGTTTTACCACTTGTTCGTAAGACATTACTTGAGCAGTCCCACTAGAACGCCCAAATACAAAAGCAGTTATTGCTAATATCACCACCAATATCACTGAAATAGCTAGGACAATGGTTTTTCTATTGGTAACTATTATCATATTATTCCCCCCTTTTTTTGATATAAGGCTTCATAATATAATATTCTGCAATAATTTAATTATGCGGGTTTGGATACAAATTTTAATGTCTATAAGCTTACATAAAAATTTAATTCCTCCATCTAAAAATGGAAGAATTAACATTTAAGATAATTGTATAATTATTATTAGTTTATATTAATAAAAAATATAACTTTGCTGCTTAATCTTCAATGGGCGACTTAGCTATCTTATTCCCCTACTACATCAACCTATATGTTGTTTAAGGAGATCTTCTATTTCTTCACGATAGGCTAAATTAACTTCAATCCCCTTAGTCATTTCCCAAAAGGCAAATAATTTATTAATAGGAAAATAAATAATCTCTAATTTTCCCCCTTCTATCCATCTATATTTTATAATCTGCTTCCAATGAATCATCCCATCCCTTGAAGCAATTCCCTTTTGCCGAATTTCTCCATTACGAAACAAACGTATTATACAGGCAATAGAAAGTAAGATCATTAATATAGGTGTAAAGCTATAAAAATAAGGTCTATCGTAATACCCCTTTAGTCCATGTCCATCAAACATCAAATACACCCAAAAACCACCAAGTAAAACCCAGTAGATCAGTAATCCTTTAGTGCCAGTCCCTCGATAAGGGCTAATCAGTCTTTTACCAAAGAAATGTCTTCTAAAAATCTCTTTAACTAGTAAATACAAAGAAACTAAACTGGTTATAAGGACTAGCATATCTACAAATCTTAAATTCTCTATGTATTTCATCTGTTACCTCCAATAGCTCTAAGCTTCTCTTTTAAGCCTCTATTAAAAACCATCCTGTTCATTAACAATAAAAACCTTCATTCTATCAGTTTGATGCTGCCCCTCAATAATTACTAAATTATTGCATACTCGATCCTCCGAACGACAGTTAATACAATGATTTACCTGTACACAGGGTGGGTTTAAGCCAGCCCTTTTAGCATTCTTAGGAGAAGCTATATTTCTTACTCTATTAATGGCTTGATCTAATGTTTTTGTGATTTTATTGATTCCAACCACAATCACTACATGGTCAGGTCCGTAAAGCATCGCAGCTACCCTATTTCCACTGTGATCCATATTAACAATATGCCCTTCCATAGAAATAGCATTTGACCCAGTGATATACCAATCTGTTATTAGTGCTTTTCTTTTAAGAATTTTAGCTTCTTCCTTCGTTTTAGCATTGGTTTTGTCGTATATAGTATTCCCTCTATCTTCTAATTCCTTTGATATATTCATATTCTTTAGAGTTATAGAATTGCCTACCCCTATTGTAGCCTCTATCGGGATCATCTTTAATAATGCGCCCTTTGCTTCACTAAAACTATCAAAATAATGACCTGTTATGTTGCGTTTCTCTAAATTTTCTAGTAATAACGCTATTTTATTTTTTTCCATAAACTTCCCCCGTCTTATACTTTCAAATAACTTCATTAAATATTATTTTAGAAAAACTATACTAAAATTTCCCTTCTCAAATTCTGCTCTACCCTTCGATAATCTGACTCTGAAGATTTTAATGACTTTGATTTTTTATCTAATTCTGTTGTAATTTTTAATAAGCTCTTACGAATATCAGTACAGGCGTTATTTATTATCTGGGTTTGTTGCCTTACATAATGCTCTCTATAGTTTCTTTCTACATCATTTTTAATTTGATTTACTTCATTATGTATTCTATTTACATGATCTCCTAAGTTCTTTTCTAGTTGCTTTAATTTATTATGAAGGTCTGCTAAACGATTTAAATCAACCTGTAACTGTCTAGATGTGGATGTTCCCGTCCCTATCCCCATAAATACTTTTTTCGTAAAGTTTTGTACCTGTGTTTTCTTATCTCCTATTTTATTCAGTCCTACATTTACGTATGACTTTATATTATTTACTTTACTTCTGTACTTTTCCATTATATTTTCTGCTTGCTTTTGGGAAGTAGCAACTATATTTTTAGATATCTGATTGCCTTTGTTTAGTGCATTATTCCATAAGTTACTAATGCCTTTTCTAATGGCTCCATCTTTTTCAAACAATGCTAAAAACTTTTTAGTACCTGTTACAATGCCTTCTATACAAGCTCTAACAGTATTAGCTACTTTATTAATAAAGTTATTCATTAATGCTACTGCTTCTGTTCCTGCTGATTTAAACCCGTTACTAATATTAGTGAAGGTATCACTCATAAATGTCCCTAATTTATACCATGTATCTTTAATCTGCTCACTAAATCTTACTATCCCAGTTGCAATACTACCGCCTATATTTATAATAGCATCTTTAAAATTATCTAATCCCTTAATTACAGCGCCTACAACACTTTTAAATAGCTCTATTCCTTTAACAATTATATTTTTTACTGGTGTTATCATTAATCGCATAACTTCAGAAATGAATAAATGAGGTGCTAAAACGAAAAGTCCCATTGTAGCAACAATTTCTATTACGGGGCCAAACTCTGTCCTAATCTCTTTTAATAAATCTCGTTTTATTTCATTAATAAAATCTGGGTTGCTTTTCATGTATAGGCTAAGCATAGGAATTAGGGATAAACCAGCTGATACTCTATGAATCAAGCTTTCTTTTTTAAAGCCCTCCAATTCAGAATCTTCTTTCTTCAAGAAACCTATTACTCCATGAAATACAAAAGCTTTAAAAGGCGTTGGTACATGCTTGCCATCTAAAAACATGGAGAAGCCATTAATTAATTCTGAAATTTTACTCTGTTCCGTTTCTTCTCTCAAATATGCTCTGCCCTCTTCGTCGAAGCCAAGTACCACATAGGGAGCATGATATCTTAGGAAATTATCTTGTTTTTCTGTATCAACATAAATGATTGTTCCTGCAATAGGTTCTAACAAGCAGTTAACAAAATCTCTACCAGCAGAAATAGAAACAATCTTATGCCGATTAGCCAGTATTAGATCCCCATATTGAGCTATAAATTCTTTTGAGTAGCCTTGCCCATCAACGGAAAGGGCATAATCAACTAAGTGTCCTGCTAGCACTGTCACATATTGGGTTTTATTTCCACCCTTTGAATGACCACTTACATTTACAAAATCATATATTTTATTTCCATTTTCATCTGCTACGACACTCTTTAGATAGTCAAGTGCCTCCTCCTGTTGTTCTGTATCTGCACTGTAGCCACCAACAGCATTGTCATTCCATTCAAAGTCATTACCAGTTCCCCTAAAGACCACTGTAGCCATGTTAGTATCCGCTTCAATAAAGGTGGCGGCCCTCATCCCCTTCTCACGGGTGACTGCCTCTGTAATGGTCAAATTCATCAATCGTGAGTCCTGTTCAATTGCCTTTAATATTTGTATCCATTCCTCTTTTGTCATTTCTGCGGGGTAGTGACCTGGATTGTCTGGGTCTTCACTTAGGGATAAACCATCTTCGTATAATAATTCGTTAACAAACTCCGAAATCGGTTCCTGATCATATTCTTCCATTGTATTTAAATAAATTAGATTGTCTAATAAAATTAATTGATCATCAGTTAAATTTGACATATTTATCTCTCCCCATATAACTCAAGTTTACTGTTTATTGACAACTTCCGCTCTTCTTTAACATATTTCGGAAATTCTGTATGGTGTAATTTCAAGAAATCTAAGCTTGCTTCAGGAAATTTATCTTCATATACTATGTAGAACTTTATTCTTGCAGGCAATCTATCCTCTATCAACCTATTGGCTACTGCCCTTAATATTTCTGATGCTTCTACCTCTTGAGTTACATCTTCTTTAACAAAGATATCTATCGCTGGTCGATAATTAGGATCTATATCATATACCTCGCTTAATTTAGTGGACTTGTTTAGTCTATCATCATATACCCCAGAACCGGATATACGTGTGAATATCTTAATATCATCATAATACTCCGATACATATTCTCTTATCTGGGCTTCATAGGCATCTTTTATAATATACTTAAAATACCCATCCCTCATTCGATAGGTTCCATCATCTCTTCTACTGCCTGTAACTTCAAAAAAATCTTCTCTGTTGCCATTTTTAGGGTATACCCTTAAGGAGTCATATTTATATGCCCAGTTTTCCATTGTTAGCGAAATTGGTACAAATTCTTCATCATATTTTTCCTCTAAATAAGCCAACATCATTTCTTTTATTCCCTCTGGGGTATATCTGTTTTTCTTTTTCATACAGCCACTCACTCCTATTACTATTAATATTGTTAATCCTACTAATATAATTCTTTTAGTATAATCCATTGTGTTCCCCCTCTAGCTAATATATTTTTATAATATATAATCTCTATAATTTATTATCATCTATCTTTGGTTAAGGATCTATTTCTTTATCTATTTAACAAAATCTTCCTTCGAAAGATACAAAGGATGCCTTTAGGTAAAGAAATTAAAGGACTTACACAATTTAATTCATTAAATTGGTTATCTGCTTATGTTGAAACTTATTGCGTAAAGTTCTTTTATAATAATTAGATTAAAAGTAGAACTGTCCTCTATTGGTTATAAAGTTCTATGGAAAAGGTTGGATTCCTCTTTTTAACTTAAGAAATCTCATGATATATAGTCTCAACCCTCATCCCCTTCTCACGGGTGACTGCTTCTGTAATGGTCAAATTCATCAATCGTGGGTCCTGTTCAATTGCCTTTAATATTTGTATCCATTCCCCTTTTATCATTTCAGCTGGGTAGTGACTTAGATTGTCTGGGTCTTCACTTAGGGCTAAACCTTCTTCGTATAATAATTCGTTAACAAACTCCGAAATCGGTTCCAGATCATATTCTTCCATCGTATTTAAATAAATTAAACTGTCGAGTAAGATTAATTGATCATCAGTTAAATTTGACATATTTATCTCTCCTCAAATATCTCTAATTTTCTACCAATTGTTAACATCCTCTCTTCTATAACGTATTTCGGAAATTCTGTGTGGTGTAATTTTAAGAAACTTAAGTCTGCTTCTGGAAATTTATCTTCGTACACTATATATAAAACTAGCATTGCAGGTAACTTATCCTCTATCAACCTATTGCCTACGTCCCTTAATATTTCTGACGCTTCTATTTCTTGAGTTGTATCTTCTTTAACAAAGATATCTATCGCTGGTAGATAACTAGGGTCTATATCATATACCTCACTTAATTTAGTGGACTTATTTAGTCTATCATCATATACCCCAGAACCAGAAATACGGGTAAATATCTTAATATCATCATAATACTCTGATACATATTCTCTTATCTGTACTTCATAGGCATCTTTTATAATATACTTAAAATAGCCATCCATCATTTCATAAGTCCCATCATCCATTCTAAAACCTTGTACTTCAAAAAAATCTTCCCTATTCCCATTTTTAGGGTAAACCCTTAAGGAGTCATATTTATATGCCCAGTTTTCCATTGTTAGTGAAATTGGTACAAATTCTTCATCATATTTTTCTTCTAAATAAGCCAACATCATTTCTTTTATTCCCTCTGGGGTATATCTGTTTTTCTTTTTCGTACAGCCACTCACCCCTATTAGTATCACTAGGGTTAATCCGATTAAAATCATTCTCTTGGTGTAGTTCATTTTGTCTCTCCTCTAATTTCATAATCTCATTATTGATTAAATAATTCAGCCTCAAATTTAATTTCTGAAATTCCCAGATAAATATCCAGCAGTCTATTTTGTTCTTCTTCAATTTTTTCAGATATTTTACTACTTTCTACATCCATTAACGCTTCTATCTTCTTTGAGAGTCTAATCATAAAATCATCCAATATAGGATAGACTTCTGAAGCTACTAAGAGATGAGTCCCAACTAAAATCGTCTCAACACTATTATAAATTTCTTCTATTATTTGATGAACACCACAACTTAAAGTCTCTGCCAGTTGAGTTACTTCTCCTTCAATATCTACCTCTTCGATGGTGTTTATGCTTTCTATTTTTATTGTTGTTTGTTTTCTATTTTGTTCTAATCTTGAATTTATCAAAACAGTTAATTTTTCTAATGTAGTTTCCATTTCTTCTTCTATAGAACCTTCATCAGCAAGAAATATGAAATTTTCTTCAAAAGAAGTTACCTCTGCATTAGACTTTAAAAAACATATGAATAACGCTTGATCAATTTCTTCTGATTTATCATAAAAGTTATTTATTAATTTAGATAATTCTTCATCCTCTAAGAAAAAACTTTGATTATTATTATTCAATTCTAAATTTTCGAAGGATGATTCTTTCACTTCTATTTCTTCCATATCTATTTCTCTTTTTAGACTGTTTGCCGATGTATCTTTCTCTTTATCTTTATCCGTATTCATATGTATCCCCCTACCAGTTTAATAATTATAATAGACATTGTATATTCATTATTCAGAAACCCTTATAATTTTTATCATCTAATAATATTATTTTACCATTAATCACTTATTTTCCCAATCAAGATTTATATATTAATTTTCCTTTCTAACTTTTAGTACTTTTGACCTATGTCAAAACAAAGGGTATGGTTCTGGTATTCTGCCATTATTCTAGTTTATACAGCTCTATTACAGTTAATCACTGTCTTAACAATCTTATATGATAGCATACCTCAATTACTACTGATATCATAAAAATACAAAATCCCATATACCTAACAAAGGAATGGGATTTTGTATAATTACTTAATAGTGTCAGTTTATAAATTTTTCCTATGACATAACTATGAGATAACTATGACATAAAATAGTAAAAAACAAGTAAACTCAAGCCTAAAATGCCAACCTGGATACTCTCCTTTGTCGACACTTTTCTGCCATCTAGTTCAGTAAGTATAGGCAAGAGTTCTTCTCTAACCTTCATGATTCCCTTTATACTTAACTTAGAAGTAATGGTCACTGTGGCATTCTTTTTTCCTGAAAGGCTGACCTTAGCCCCCTCTGGAAGTATATATTCTTTTTTGTATTTACCAATCTTTATATCAGCATTTTTAAAAAAATCTTGGCTACTTAAAGCTTCATCTACTTTATCAGCTTCAACAGCTAAACCAATTGATAACCCAGCAATCAAATATAGCAATAATACAAATAAGTTAGTTATAATTATTGCAGCAATGAATGTCGACAGATCAATATAGTAAATAGAAGATATGATATTGATATTACCGAATAATACAATAAAGAGAGGAAAATAAAGGGTCTCTATCTTGTACTTGCCTTTGTAGAGGCAGTACCCGACAACTGAGTTAATGATTAAAGCAATACTTGCATATAATAGTTGATTCATATGTCCTCCTTAACTTTAAATTTGATTTAACACTACAAATCTCATTATATCAATATACATATTTTAACAAATATTTTGCTATTAACCAATAGGTTATCACTAAAAAATAAAAAAATAAAAAACATAAACCTTTTTTGGTTTATGCTTTTTCAGAATTGTTGTTATTAGTTGTTGGCTCTGGTTTTGGTAAAACCGCTTTACGAGATAAATTAATTTTTCCTTGTTGGTCTATTTCCATTAGCTTAACTTCAATAATGTCACCTTGAGAAACAACATCTTCTACCTTGTTTACTCTTTCATGGGCTAAATTAGAAATATGAACTAACCCTTCTTTACCAGGTAAAATCTCAACAAAAGCACCAAAATTCATGATTTTCACTACTTTACCTTGATACACTTGTCCAATTTCAGGTTCACGCACAATGTTTTCAATCATTTCAATTGCTTTTTTACCTGACTCTTGGTCTGGAGCAGCAATGAATATTGTACCATCATTTTCGATGTCAATTTTTACACCAGTTTCATCAATAATCTTGTTTATTACCTTACCACCTGTTCCAATAACATCTCTAATTTTATCTGGATTAATTGTCATTTTTACTATTTTAGGTGCATATGGTGATAACTCAGGTCTTGGCTCAGTAATAGCTTCTCTCATCTTACCAAGAATATGAAGTCTTCCTAACCTAGCTTGTTCTAAAGCTGTTTGTAGAATCTCTCGATCGATACCACCGATTTTTATATCCATTTGAATAGCTGTTATTCCGTCATCTGTACCAGCTACTTTAAAGTCCATATCACCTAAGAAGTCTTCCATCCCCTGAATGTCTGATAAAACAGCTACTTTATCTTCTTCTTTAACAAGACCCATAGCAATACCTGCTACCATTTTCTTTAAAGGTACTCCAGCATCTAATAAGGATAAAGTACTACCACATACACTACCCATCGAACTTGAACCGTTGGAGCTTAGAACCTCCGAAACAAGACGAATAGCATAGGGGAAATCTTCTTTAGTTGGGATCATCGGCTCTAAGGCCCTCTCTGCTAAAGAACCATGTCCAATTTCTCTTCTTCCTGGTCCCCTTAAAAATCTAGTCTCACCTGTACTGTAGGGAGGGAAGTTATAGTGATGCATATATCTTTTCTCTTCTTCTTCACCAAGACCATCAAGAATTTGAACATCACCTAGGGCGCCTAAAGTAGCTACAGTTAATACTTGAGTTTGTCCTCTAGTAAATAATCCAGACCCGTGGGTTCTTGGCAATAAACCAACTTCACAATTAATTGGTCGAATCTCGTTTAACTTACGATCATCTGGACGAATGCCTTCATTTACAATCATGCTACGGATTTCTTCTTTAATAATTTTGCTTAAAACTTCGCTAACTTCTTTTAAGTTATCTTCATATTTTTCAGCAAAATATTCAAGGGTCTCTTCCTTAACCTTATCCATATTTTCAATTCTTTCTTGTTTGTCAAAGGTTTTAATGGCATTAATCATTTTCTCAGTAGCATAAGCCCTTACCTCTTGAGTAAGTTCTTCATTGGTCACCTTAGGCACAATTTCTTCCTTTGGTTTCCCAATTTCAGCTTGAATTTCTTCAATAAAAGCAACAATCTTCTTAATTTCATCATGTCCATACATAATTGCATCTGTAATTTGCTCTTCTGATAATTCATTAGCACCTGCTTCAATCATCATGATAGCATCTTTTGTACCAGAAACGATTAAGTTAAGATCATTATTTTCCCTTTGTTCTGTTGTGGGGTTAATAATAAACTGTCCGTTTTGCATTCCTACACAAACAGAGCCAGTTGGCCCTTGGAATGGGATATGAGAAATTGATAGGGCAACGGAAGATCCGATCATAGCAGTAATATCTGGTGTACAATTTTGATCAACTGATAGTACAGTAGCAATAACTTGTACATCATTATAGTAACCCTTAGGGAAAAGTGGTCTTATTGGTCTATCTATTAGTCTTGAAGTCAAAACTGCCTTTTCACTTGGCCTACCTTCTCTTTTAATAAATCCTCCTGGGATTTTACCTACTGCATAGGATTTTTCTTCATAATCACAACTTAATGGGAAGAAATCAATCCCTTCCCTTGGAGCTTTAGATGCGGTTGCTGAAACAAGTACAACCGTTTCTCCATATTTAATTAGACAAGCTCCGTGGGATTGCTCTGCTACTTTACCCACTTCTACCACTAATGGTCTGCCAGCTAATTCCATTTGAAACGTCTTTACCATAGAATAAATCCTCCTTTCATGTTATAGATATAATTCTATGTAATCACTATTATTTCCTTTATTTATAGATTAAATTCCTCTACAAAATCGAAAAAAGTCAATGGTAAAAAACTACCATCCAACATTTACCACAAAAAGGCTAAATAATAGAGCGGGTTATACCCGCTCTTCATTATTTTCTTAAGCCTAATTTTTCGATGATCTCTCTGTAACGATTGATATCTTTGTTCTTTACGTAGTTAAGAAGATTTCTTCTTTGACCAACCATCTTTAATAGACCTCTTCTTGAATGATAATCCTTCTTGTGGGTCTTTAAGTGGTCATTTAAATGATTGATTCTGCTAGTTAAAAGGGCGATTTGCACCTCTGGAGAACCAGTATCATTTTCATGAGTCTTATGTGCTTCGATTACGTCTTTTTTGTTCATTGGTTTCACCTCCTCAATTTATATCCCCATACTCTAAGTAACCGTCGGTGACTCAAATTACTGAGAATAGGTTCATTCAACCTATTTATCTTATCATATTATGGAAAGGTTGTAAATATGTTTTTGCTATTTCTACATCCTTCATCATTTGATCTATTAAGGCATCTATTCCATCAAATCGAATATTATCCCTTAATCTTTTCATAAACTGTACCTCTATAAACTGATCATATAAACTTCCTTCATAATCTAGTATGAAGGTTTCAACAGAAATACTTTTACCGTCAAAGGTTGGGTTTGTTCCTATACAAGTAGCCCCCATATAGCTTTCATTGTTAATCGTTACTAAAGTAGCGTAAACACCATCCAATGGAATTAACTGATGGGATTCTACAAGGATATTAGCAGTAGGATATCCTAAATGCTTCCCTCTACCCATTCCATGGATTACTTTGCTAGTGATGGAGAAGGGTCTACCTAAAAATGCTTTAGCCTTTTCCATATTACCCTCGCTAATATACTTTCGTACATTGGTACTACTTACCTTTTCATCATCCAAAGTGACTGGATCAATCACAGCAACAGAAAAACCATATTTCTTACCAAACTCTACTAAAGCCACAGCATCCCCCTGAGCTTTTTTACCAAAACGATAATCAAATCCAACAACAGCAAATTTACAATTTAACGAATCTACTAGGATATTTTTGACAAATTCTTCAGGACTTAAACCCATAATTGCTTCATTAAATTCTGCTAAAACTAACGAATCGATTTCAAGGGCTTTAAATAGCTCAATCTTTACATTTTGATGGGTAATTTGTGGCGGCAGTTCACGATGCTTAATGAGACTATTGGTATGATTTTTAAAGGTATAGACACATGATTCCAGTTCTAGTTCCTTTGATTTATTTAAGAGCATGTGAATAAGTTCTTGATGTCCAATATGAAGCCCATCAAAATTACCTAGAGCAACGCCTCTAGGAACCTTTATATCTAATTGTTTCACTTCATTTACTATTATCATATAGACTCCCCTTTTAAACAAAAAGCCTTAAAAATTTTAGATATCTAAAATGGCCTTCTACTTTTATTAAGGCTAAACCGATAAATCGATCCTCTACATAAACCCTTACCTGCATCGCTTCCTCTAGTTGAAGACCTTCCTTCCAGTCCTTCGAATATACTCGATTGCCGTTTAAGGCTGCCTTCGCACCAGTTGACTTAACCACTACCTTCGGGATTTCATCTAAGGGATAGTCAACAGGATATAGGGCTTCTTCAAGACGATCATGGTCCTTTAATTCATCTATTGTAATAGCTGTAGATAAATGAAAATTGCCTGTTGCAGTCCTTAAAAGAAAGGACATCATTCCTCCACAGCCCAATTGATCTCCAATATCTTTACAAAGGGTTCTTATATAAGTTCCCTTCGAACAAGTCACATCAAAAAGTACCTTATTTCCCTCAATCTTTAAAATATTTATATCATGTATTTTAATTCTTCGTGGTTCTCTTTCTATTTCAATGCCTTCTCTGGCAAGTTCATAAAGTTTCTTACCATCCCGTTTAAGGGCAGAATACATTGGAGGAATTTGATCATACTCTCCAACAAAGCCCATAATGACTTGTGCTATTTCTTCCCTAGAGCTACTCACTGCTTTCTCACAAAGAATTGTCCCATAACGATCCTGTGTGTCAGTTTCTATCCCTAAAGTTAGTTCTGCACGATATTTCTTATTACTATCAAGTAAAAATTGTGACACTTTTGTTCCTTGGCCTAAGCATATTGGTAACACCCCAGCAGCGTTGGGATCTAACGTACCGGTATGACCTACCTTTTTCATGTTTGCTTTTCTTCTCACCAGTGAAACCACATCATGGGAGGTCATTCCTGGTGGTTTTAAGATGTTAATAATACCATTCAAGTTATCACCGTCTTATATCATCTTTTCTAGCTTATTTAATAGTGATTCTTTCACATCAGTTAGTGTTCCTTTTGTCGTTGCTCCAGAAGCCCTTTTATGACCGCCGCCGCCGAACCCTTTAGCTAGTTCATTTACATCATAATTCTTTTTAGATCTAAAGCTAATTTTAATTTCTCCATCAGTGGTGGCTTCCTTAATGATCACTGCTACTTCCACACCTTCAATATCTCTAGCATAGTTGATAATACCCTCTACTTCTTCGTACTTAACGTCAAATTCCTTAAGTAAGTCTTGATCAATTGTAATGATGGCAACCTTACCATTGAAATAAATCTCCATTTGATTTAATACATGTCCAAGAAATTTAGTGCTATTTAAACTGTTATTTTGATAAAGATTAAAAGTTATTTCTTGAATATTCACACCGAAATCTAATAATTCCGCTACAACTTTATGGGTATAGGAAGTTGTACTTTCGTATCTAAAGTTTCCTGTATCCGTAACAATTCCTGTATATAGACATGTGGCTATCTTTTCATCTAATTGAATTTCTAATTCTTCTGTAATGATTGAATATACAATTTCACATGTTGAAGAAGCATCAGTTCTAACAAAGTTAATATCTCCAAACCCGTTATTACTAACATGATGGTCTATATTAATGACCTCTTTACTTTTGACTAAAAGATCTATATCACCAAAGCGACGATCATCCCCACAGTCCAAAACAAAGCAAAGGTCAAAATCATCAAATTCATTAGATTGATATTTTTTAAGTAGATGAACCTCCGGTAGAAAAGAATATCTACCTGGAAGTTCATCATTTAAGAATATATTAACCTGATTTGATCTTTTCATTAAAGCTAGACCTAAAGCCATTATGGAACCTAAACTATCTCCGTCTGGATTAACATGGGCGATAATGGCAATTCTAGTATCAGAATTAATAGATGGGATCAATTTATTCATTGTCTTCTTCCTCTGATTTAGCTTCTGGGTTAGCAGTAGGTTCTGTAACCTTGGCAATTGTTTTATGCATTTCAATTCCTCTTTCAATGGAATTATCCAGCTTAAAAATGATCTCTGGTGTTACTCTTGCTTTAATTCTTCTACCAATTTCTCTTCTTACATAGCCTTTAGAACTAACTAAAGCTTCAAGGGTAGCTTGTTTTTCTTCTTCTGTTCCTAAGACACTAATGTAAACTGTTGCATAACTTAAGTCCCTTGTCACATCTACTTCTATTATGCTTGTCATTGGTGCAATACGAGGGTCCCGTAAATCATTTCTAATAATATCGCTGATTTCTTTTCTTATTTCTTCATTTAATCGACTAACTCTAGGATATGCCAACGACCTCATCCTTTCTAATCTCTATTCTTATCTATCATTTGATCTATCATTTAAATATTTACATAGAAACCTACTAATCTCTTGAAATTTCCTCCATTACGTAGGCTTCAATAACATCCCCTTCTCTTACGTCTTGGAAGTTATCAATACCTATACCACATTCATATCCAGTTGCTACTTCTTTTACATCATCTTTAAAACGTCTTAAAGATCCAATAGCACCTTCATGAATAACAATACCATCTCTAACTAATCTCATTTGAGCATTACGTTTCATTTTACCTTCTGTTACATAACAACCAGCAATTAAACCAAGGTTAGGAATCTTAATCGTTTGTCGAATTTGAGCCTTTCCAAGTTCTACTTCCTTAAACTCTGGGTCTAACATTCCCTTCATGGCAGCTTCAATATCTTCAATTGCCTTATAGATGATTCTGTAGCTACGAAGATCAACATTTTCCTTCTTAGCTTCGGCTGTAGCACCAGAAGTTGGTCTTACGTTAAATCCGATAATAATAGCATTAGATGCAGATGCTAACATAACATCGGATTCTGTAATGGCTCCTACGCCACCATGTATAGGCTTTATAACAACTTTATCATTAGAAAGTTTAGATAGTGATTGTTTAACAGCCTCTACAGAACCTTGTACATCGGCCTTAACAATAATATTTAGTTCTTTAATTTCTCCCGTTTGCATTTGACTAAATAAAGCATCAAGAGAAACTTTTTGAGAAGTTCTTAATTGCTGTTCTTTAATTTTATTAATTCTTTTCTCTACGATTGATCTTGCAATCTTATCATCTGCCACAGCAATTAATTGATCCCCAGCAGCTGGAACATCATTTAAACCAGTAATTTCAACAGCTGTAGAAGGAGTCGCTTGTTTAACCCTTTTACCTGTATCATTAACCATAGCTCTAACACGACCATAGGATGTACCAATTACAATTGAGTCGCCTACCCTTAAGGTTCCATTTTGTACTAAAACAGTAGCAACTGGACCTCTACCCTTGTCTAACTGTGCTTCTACTACTGTACCTACAGCTTCACGGTTAGGGTTAGCCTTTAATTCTTCAACCTCTGCAACTAGCAGTACCATTTCTAATAGGTCGTCAATATTTGTTCCTTGAAGGGCCGATACCTCTACTGAAATGACTTCCCCGCCCCACTCTTCAATAATAACACCATGTTCAGAGAGTTCTTGTTTAACTCGGTCTGAGTTTGCACCAGGTTTATCAATTTTATTGATAGCTACAATAATTGGTACATTGGCAGCTTTAGCATGGTTAATTGCTTCTATTGTTTGAGGCATAACCCCATCGTCAGCAGCTACAACTAGTATTGCTATATCTGTTACCTTTGCACCCCTTGCCCTCATAGAAGTGAAGGCCTCATGACCAGGTGTATCTAAGAATACAATTTTCTTACCATTTACTTGTACTTCCGAAGCTCCAATATGCTGTGTAATACCGCCTGCTTCCCTCTCTGTAACCTTAGTTTTCCTAATTGTATCTAATAGAGAAGTTTTACCATGGTCTACGTGTCCCATTACGGTAACAACCGGTGGTCTAGGCTTTAAATCTTTTTCATTATCAGCTATAATTTCATAGTCTACGTCTTCTTCTTCAGCTTTTACTGCCTTTTCAACTACTTCCACATCAAATTCTTCGGCAATTTTAGCAGCTGTTTCAAAATCAATTTCTTGATTCATTGCTGCCATAACCCCAGCTTGAATTAATTTACCGATAATTTCACTTACCTTACGATTTAAAAGTTCAGCTAAATCTTTAACCACAATCTTTTGATCAATTTCAATTATTCTCATATCGTTATTATTCGTCTCTTTTAGTTCCATATTCTCGTCCAGTTTCGTTTCCCTACCTTTTTTATTTTTTTTGTTCTTATTTTTATTATTTGTCTTTGGAATTGTACTAGTTTTGTTTAAAGGCACTTTATTAATAATTTCTTGTTCTTCATCTATATCAGTATCTTGAACAGCACCTTTAATTGCTGGTTCTTCTTCAGCTGTTCCAGATTCTGATAATAATTCCTTTACCAACTTAGCCTCTTCATCTTCTAAAGTACTCATGTGATTACTTACCTCTACTGCCAAATCCTTTAACTTTTCAATCAATTCTTTACTACTTATATTTAGTTCCTTTGCCAACTGATACACTCTTAACTTTGACAAGCTAATCACCCCCTAAATATTTGCTATCTTCAACGTTATCAATGTGTTCAATAAGTTTTTCAGCAAAGCTCTTATCCTTTATACCGATTACAGCTCTGGGTGCTTTTCCTATAATATGTCCTAGTGTTTCTTTCTTTTCAAAGAATCTAAGTGGTATACTTCTATAGCTGGTTTTGTCGGTGAATAATTTCTTCGTATTATCGGTAGCATCCTCTGCAACGATAATTAAAAAAACATTATTTTTCTTTATTTCAATTTTACAGCCGTCTTCTCCTGAAACAAGTTTTCCCGCCTTCATGGCAAAGCCTATTAAATTCTTAATTTTATCCTTCACACTCATCAATCTCCTGAATCAGTTTTTCATATATTTCGTCCTCTACATTACACTGAAAGGCTCGATTGAAGGCTTTAGTTTTTTTAGCTTTTTGAAAGCATTCCTTGTCCAAGCATATGTAGGCACCCCTGCCATTGGCTTTCCCTGTCAGGTCAACTTTAATTTCACCCTCTTGGTTTTTCACCACTCGAATTAACTCTTTTTTCCCCTTCATCTCGTTACAACCCAAGCATTTCCTAAGAGGTATTTTCTTTTGTTTCATGTTAATCACCCCTACTCTTGATTCGCTTGACTCTCACTCTTAATATCTATTTTCCAACCTGTTAATTTTGCAGCTAACCTTGCATTTTGTCCTTCTTTACCAATGGCCAAAGAAAGTTGATAGTCTGGAACAATTACTTTAGCTGTCTTTTCTTGAAGATTAACTTCTGTAGACACTACCTTTGCAGGACTTAGGGCACTTGTAATAAATTCAACTGGATCTTTACTGTATTTAATAATATCAATTTTCTCACCCTTAAGTTCATCTACTATTGATTGTACCCTATTTCCCTTTGGTCCAACACATGCTCCTACTGGATCTACATTTTCATCAGTGGATTCTACTGCAATTTTTGTTCTTGAACCAGCTTCTCTAGAGATACTTTTAATACTAACTGTTCCGTCATGTATTTCTGGAACTTCTAATTCAAATAAACGCTTAATTAATCCTGGATGGGTTCTAGATACGGTTATTTGAGGCCCTTTAGTTGTTTTCTTAACTTCGACAATATAGGTTTTAATCCTGTCTCCATGATTATACTCTTCTGTAGGCATTTGTTCATTTGGTCCTAAGACAGCCTCGATTTTTCCTAGATTAACATAAACAATCCCTTTAGCTACCCTAGCAACAGTACCTGTAATAATATCCGTCTCTCTATTAATATACTCATCGAAAACAATACCTCTTTCTGCCTCTCTAATCCTTTGCACTACCACTTGTTTTGCCGTTTGAGCTGCAATTCGACCAAAGTTTCTTGGGGTTACTTCCCTTTCAACAATATCTTCCACTTCAAAGTTTGGATCAATTTCCTTTGCATCCTGAAGTTGAATTTCTAATGTTTCATCCTCCACTACCTCTACAACTCTCTTTTGAGAATAAACGTGTACATCACCACTATCTCGATCAATTTCTACCCTTACGTTTTGGGCTGTACCGAAATTTCTTTTGTAGCTGGAGATTAATGCAGCTTCAATGGCATCAATTAAAACTTCCTTTGCAATCCCCTTATCCTTTTGGATCTGTTGTAGTGCTTCAATAAACTCTACATTCATTTCTTCAAACCCTCCTTAAAATTTAATCGCCAATCTAGTCATAGCGGTTTTCTCTCTTGGTATTTCAATTAAACCAGCGTTTTTTACTTCTAATTGTATTTTGTCATCTACTAGACCAATTAGTTCACCTTCTATGACTTTTTGTCCCATGAGGGGTTCGTATAATTTAACCTCTACCACTTCCCCCTTAAACTTTTCAAAATCCGAATCCTTTTTTAATGGTCTGTCTAAACCAGGGGATGATACCTCTAGAAAGTAATTTTCTTCGATTGGATCTAATTCATCCAAGATCTCACTAAAATCTTCACTTACTTTTTGACAGTCGTCAAGACTCACGCCACCAACTTTGTCAATGAAAACCCTTAAGTAACGATGGGGTCCTTCTTTCTTAAATTCTGTGTCTACTAACTCTAAATTATATTTTTCAACAATTGGTAACACTAGTTCTTCTGTTAGTTTTTCTACTCTATTTTGCCCCATATTAAACCCTCCCTTATTCAATTTTCCCTTTAATATATGTATTTTCAGCCATTTATACTTTATTTATGCGGGATTTCACTTTACTTTAGTAACATAATAGCAAAGAGTGGGAAGTCCCCACTCTTCGTTATAGTTCTATGCCATTAAAACTAGTATACCACAATTCACCAATAGGTGCAAGCTAAAATAGGCTTAGTTGATTGGTTTGTGGTAAATCACTTATACAACCATGATTAACTAATGTCTCAATAACAGTTTTAGTTACTTTCGTTCGCTGCCTTAGATCTTCAAGGGATATGAATTCTCCCTCTTTTCTTGCTTCAACAATATTCTTAGCAGCATTTTGTCCTACTCCCTGCAGGGATTTTAGGGGTGGCAGTAGCTTATCATCTACAATCATAAAACGGTCAGAATCTGACTGATAAATGTCTACTGGTAAGATTTCAATTCCCCTTAAGAACATTTCTAGAACAACTTCCAATACAGTTAAAAGGTTCTTCTCCTTAGCAGTCACATCATTCCCCATAGATTCTATCTCACTTATTTTCCCCTTAACCATTTCCTTACCCTTAACAACTAGGTCTGCATCAAAATCTTCCGCTTTTGTTGTGAAGTAGGTGGCATAGAAGGCCCTAGGATGATGAACTTTAAAGTAAGCGATTCTAAAGGACATCATAACATAGGCAGCAGCATGGGCTTTAGGGAACATATATTTAATTGTATTACAGGAGTCTATATACCACTGAGGTACATTATTCTGTTGCATTTCCTCCACATGCTCGGGGGTTAATCCCTTTCCTTTACGGACATTCTCCATAATCTTAAAGGAGGTTTTAGCTGGAAGCCCCTTTAAGATTAAGTAGTTCATAATGTCATCACGGGTTGATATTACATCTTTTAGTTCAGCAATTCCATTTCTAACTAAGTCTTGAGCATTGTTCAGCCAAACATCTGTCCCGTGGGAAAGTCCACTGATCCGAACTAGTTCTGCAAAGGTGGTTGGTTGAGTATCAATTAGCATCTGCCTTACAAACTTTGTTCCAAACTCTGGTATCCCTAACGTACCTACCTCACTACCTAACTCTTTTGGGTCGATGCCCAACACTTTAGTACTGGTAAAAATGCTGACAGTTTCTTGATCATCTAAAGGAATTAACGTAGCATTAACTCCTGTTAAATCCTCCAGCATCTTGATGATGGTAGGAACGTCGTGACCAAGGATATCTAATTTTAATAAACGTCCACTGATGGAATGATAATCGAAGTGGGTGGTGATAACCCCAGAACTTCCATCATTGGCTGGATATTGTATTGGACAAAATTCATGAATATCTTTATTGGCTGGGACGATCATAACTCCCCCTGGATGCTGTCCAGAGGTTCTCTTTACCCCAGTACAACCCATCGTTAAACGGTTGATCTCAGCTGAGGTGTAGGGGGTTCCCTTCTCTTCAAGATATTTCTTTACAAAACCATAGGCTGTTTTGTCGGCTATCGTACCAATTGTCCCTGCACGGTAAACCTTCCCTTTACCAAAGAGTTCTTCAGTATACTTATGGGCTTCACTTTGATATTCCCCAGCAAAGTTTAAGTCTATATCCGGTTCTTTGTCTCCTTCAAATCCTAAGAAAACCTCAAAAGGAATATCATGGCCGTCTTTAGTCAATTGATGGTCACATTTTGGACATTTTTTATCGGGTAGGTCTGCCCCAGAACCGTAGGACCCATCGGTGATAAATTCAGAGTGCTTGCACTTTTCGCAGACATAATGGGGTGGTAATGGATTTACCTCGGTAATATCACTCATGGTTGCCGCAAAGGAAGACCCGACAGACCCCCTCGAACCAACCAAATATCCATCCTCCATTGACTTCGTCACTAGTTTTTGAGCGATAATATACATTACCGCATATCCATTACTTATAATGGAATTTAATTCTTTATCCAGTCTATATTTAACTAGTTCAGGTAGTGGCGAACCATAGATTCTTTCAGCCTTTTCATTACAGGTTCGCCTTAATTCCTCCTCAGAGCCTTCGATTTCTGGCGGGAAGGTTCCATCGGGTATAGGAATAATATCATCCACTAGATCATTAATCATATTGGGATTATGAATTACTACTTCTTCTGCCTTTTCCTTTCCTAAGTAAAGGAATTCTTTAATCATCTCATCGGTGGTTTTTAAGTATAGTGGCGGTTGATGATCGGCATCACCGAAACCTTGCCCCGCCATTAAAATCCTTCTAAATACCTCATCTCTGCGATCTAAGAAATGAACATCTCCTGTTGCAACAACAGGCTTATTAAATTGATCTCCTAAATCAGTAATTCGCTTATTAATTTTTTGAAGATCTTCAACCCCACCAACAAAGCCCTTATCTATTAAGAATTGGTTGTTTTTCACAGGTTGAATTTCTAGAACATCATAGTATTTAACAATTGCCTCGATTTCTTCTTCTGTCTTATTTTGCATAATCCCTTGGAATAACTCTCCTGCTTCACAGGCAGTTCCTATAATTAAGCCTTCACGATATTGACTTAAAAGGCTTTTAGGTAGTCTTGGCTTTTTATAGAAATAATTAATATGGGATTCTGAAACCATTTTATAGAGGTTTTTTAATCCCGTATAATTTTTTACTAAGATTAAAACATGGTAGGTATCCAGCTTTTTAAAGTCAGCTTTTTTAGTTAACTGCTGATTGATATCCTTAAAACTTAGGATTTCCTTTTCCTTCATCATCTTAATAAATTCCATCCATATTTCTGCTGTTGCTGTAGCATCGTCTACGGCCCTGTGATGGGAAAGTAGGGTAATATTTAATTCCTTTGCAATAACATTCAACTTGTGTCTTTTAAGTTGGGGTAATAAAACCCTAGCTAATTTTAAGGTATCGACCACAGCATTTTTAACTGTTAGTCCTTGATGTTTTGCATTTTCACGAATAAAACCTACATCAAAAGAAGCATTATGGGCAACTAAAGGGGTATCCCCTACGAAAGCTAAGAATTCTGGAAGCACCTTTTCAATACCAGGAGAATCCTTAACCATGTCATTGGTAATCCCCGTCAGTTCAACAATTTTTGGTGGGATTGGCATTTGGGGGTTAATTAATGAAGAAAATTGATCAATCACCTTACCATCTTTAACCTTTACAGCACCAATTTCTGTAATTCGATCTACTTTATTAGATAAACCTGTTGTCTCGATATCAAATACAACAAATTCATCTTCTAAAAGATAGGTATCTTCTCCTTCAACTAATTTAGCTTCATCATTAACTAAATAGCCCTCCATACCATATAAAATCTTAATGCCATGCTTTTTACCTGCCTCCATTGCCTCGGGAAAGGCCTGTACTATCCCATGGTCTGTAATGGCTATTGCCTTGTGGCCCCATTCTGCTGCTCTTTTTATAAGGCTAGAAGTGCTGCTTACACCATCCATAGAAGACATCTGGGTATGAAGATGAAGTTCTACCCGTTTGGTATGATACTGATCCGTTATCTTTTCTTTACTGATCAGCATCAAATCAGAAGCCATTATAACATACTCTCGTGCATACTTATCATATACCACATCACCACGAACTCGAATCCACTGTCCTTTTTTGATGGCTTCTTCAAAGTCTACTGTGGTATTTTTTCTTTCGAAGATTTTTATAGCCAGAGAACTGGTATAGTCAGTAAATTGTACAGTATATAGTTTTTTTCCACTATTTAACTCCCGTGTTTCAACAGCAATTGTTTCACCTTCACAAACAATTTTAACTAGCTCCCCCGTTAGCTCTTTAAGGGGCATAACCTCACCTGCCACAGATTTTCCTAAGAGAAGTGGTGAGTTTGAATTTGCTTCTTTGGATTGGGATTCCTTTTTACTTGCTGGTTTTACCTCACTATTAGAATTGGATGTAGCCAGTTGTACATTTTTCATGATCTCTTCTATGTACTGATTACTTTCCTTTTCTTTAATGACTTCATAGTCTGCTAAATCAAAGGTACCTCCATTGATCCCTTCTATTATGCAAGATAACCGTACTCCAAAGTGGGTCAAAAAGAAATCTTCAATTACAATATTTAGATTTCTTTCTTTAGCCTTTTCACCTAAAAAGTTTTCTGGAATAAGAATTTTAATACGATCTTCCTCTAGCTCCCAAGTTATTTTAGATAGTATACCTCTGGAAGATGGTAATGCCTTTTGAATAAAAAACAAAATATTATTCCAGTTTTTTTCAAGTAAGTCCTCTATGGATTCGATTTTAAAGTCGTAGGAAAACTTAACAGCAACCTCTTGCAATTTCAAAAATCCCTTTAATTTTTCAATAACAGAATCTATTTCTCTCCATACTGATATATGATTCGAGGAAAGGTTCATCTCAAGTTTTCTTTTTTCTTTATAAAACTTTACTTGCTTTAAATGATAGGATTCAAAGCTAGGATAACCTTTTATTCCCAATTCCCCAAGGAAATCACTAAAACATTTTAACTGCATATGATCCCACCTTTAATTTAACCAATGTTTAATAATCTCACCATACATTTTCATTCTATAGAGGGCTCCCTTATAAAGCCCTAGTTTTTCTTCTTTAATAACATGACTAATGTTCTTCAATATTACCTTCTTCGTACTTATATTTTTATTCTTAATTAACTTTGTTAGGGCCATTTCTATACTATAGCCCTTGGTGTCTAAACTTAAAATATCTGCAACAAGAGACCCTTTAAAAGCCCTCTGTCCCGAAAGATTAGGTGCTACTTTTTGAGCAGTATCTGTTAAAAATCTTCCACCTTCAAAAATACCAATGGTCATTTCGATATTTTCTTCTTTAATAGGAGCAATTAGGTCTCTTAAATGTATTGTTGTTAAACCTACTAAATCTGCATCAATCATTAGTATAATATCTTCTTGACAATAGCTTAAGCCCACCTTTACAGCTTCAGCTTTTCCTTTGTTTTTGGGAAGACGTATTAGTTCTACAGGGTATTTGCTAACTACTTTTGCTGTTAGATCTATCGAGCCATCGTCTATCACTATTATACGATTTATAAGGGGAGAATCCAATAACGGTTTAATAACATTTTCTATACGCTCTTCTTCATTAAAGGCTGGTATTATTGCAGATACCTTCATAGAAACCCTCCTGAACTACATTTTTTCAATTTCTTCCAACAGAACCTTTGTAATTTCACCTTCAGGTATTTTCTTTATTATTTCACCCTTTTTGAATAGCAATGCACCATCAATACCACCGGCAATGCCAATATCTGCTTCTCTTGCCTCACCAGGTCCATTAACTGCACAGCCCATAATTGCCAGCTTAATGGGTTTTCTTAGTTTTCCTATTTTTTCTTCAACTTCATTTGCTAGGTTTATTAGGTCTATTTGGCAACGGCCACAAGTAGGACAGGATATTATCGTTATTTCATTTTGAATGATTCCAAGGGATTTTAGAATCTGTCTACCAACTTTAATCTCTTCCACAGGGTCTCCTGTTAGGGAAACTCTGATGGTATCACCTATTCCCATTAACAAAAGAGCTCCGATACCTATAGAAGATTTAACAGTACCTGCCCAAACAGTACCTGCCTCTGTTATTCCTAGATGGAGAGGGTAATCACATGCCTGAGAGATTTTTTGATAGGCCTCTACTGTTAACGCCACATCACTGGCTTTAAGGGAGATAACAATATCTGTGAAGTCTAATTCTTCTAAAATGGCTACATGTTCTAATGCACTTTCTACCATAGCATCGGCTGTAGGATGTCCATATTTTTCTAGCAGATGTTTTTCTAAGGAACCCGCATTAACACCAATTCTAATTGGAATATTTTTCTCCTTTGCTGCCTTTACCACTTCTCTAACTCGTTTTTTATCTCCTATGTTTCCTGGATTAATTCGTAGGGCGTCTATCCCTTGTTTAATAGATTCTAATGCAATACGGTAATCAAAGTGGATATCAGCCACTATGGGTATGTTGGTTTGAGCTTTTATTTCTCCAATGTGGTAAGCTGATTGTAGGGAAGGAACTGCAATTCTAACAATATCACAACCCGCTTCTTCTAATTTAAGGATTTGTTCTACACTTGCCTCAACATTTTTAGGATCTATAGTAGTCATAGATTGGACGGTAATAGGATGATCTCCCCCTACAAAAATATTACCTACTTTTATAGCCTTTGTCTTTTTCCTCATAACAAACACCTTCCGTTTACATAATTTTATTATGTTAATTATACTTTCTTTACCTTTATAAGTCAGCTGGATACCTTTAGTCATAATAGTCAGTTATATATAAAGTCATAAAAGTAAAATATTTTACCTCAGTATGCCCTTCATTGATGATGGATACTCCAGTAATTTAATTATATGTATATATAAGTATAGACCATAAGGAAAGTAGATCAGCTACCTGATCTACTTATAATTCCTGATGAACTTAATTACTGTCAACAATGAAGTTATTATTATCAACAAAAAACTTAATTGTATTAATATTATTCTATCATTAGTTAGTAAATTGCATATACCATAAATCTGAATTTATTTCTCAGTTTAGGAATTTCTCTACTTAATCAGTGTTAATGAAGCTTAATTAAAGATTCTCACAATATCTTGATAGGTTACAAATATCATTAAACCAATTAAAACAGTAAAGCCTACCATGTGGATCATACCTTCTTTATCTGGATCAACCGGTTTACCTCTAAAAACTTCTGCTATTAGAAATAATAGGCGGCTACCGTCCAAAGCAGGGATAGGTAAAAGATTCATTAAACCTAGATTAATGTTAATTAATCCTGCTAAAAATAGAACATTTAACCACCCAGCTCTAGTAGCCTCACCTACTAAGTGGATGATACCCACAGGACCGGCAACTTCGTCTGTTGTTGCTTCCCGTACCACTACCCTTCTTAGGAAGGACATGATTTCTCTAATAATCATCCTAAAATTGTTAAAGCTATTTCTTATGGCGCCTCCTAAGTTCCTCTCATAACTTGGTACAATTCCGATCATAATTCTTCCAGATTCTGCATCTACCATAGGTTCTATGATCTTACTAATTTCTTCACCATTTCTTCTAAGAAGAATCTCTAATTGACCGCCAGTGGACCCACCAATGGCCGATTCTAAATCTCCCCAACTATCGGTTTTCTGCCCGTTTACTGATAATATGCTGTCTCCTGGCTGAATATCCATTACCTCAGCCGGTGAACCAGAAATAACCTGTTGTATCGTTGTCGTAGGTACGCCAACTGTGTAAAAAAGCATGGTAAATAGAAGTAAGCCCAGTAAGAAGTTCATAATTGGTCCTGCAAAAATAACCCCTATCCTTGCCAATGCAGGCTTTTTATTAAAACTTCTTTCGTCCTCTGATGCTTCATCTTCACCTTCCATTTTAACATATCCACCAATTGGTAATGCCCTTAGGGTATATGCTGTTTCACCACTGGTGAATTGAATTAATTTTGGCCCCATACCTAGAGCAAATTCATGAACCTTAATCCCCACTAGCTTTGCTACCCCGAAATGTCCCAACTCGTGAATAAATATGGCTATACCGAATACAATGATTGCTGCTAAAGCTGTTTGCATTACATTACACCACCTATCTTAATTGACTAAGGATCCAATCACGAACCCATCGATCTACTTCAAGGATCTCATCTATATTTTTATATTGAAATACTTCATGTTTATTCATGGCTTTCTCGATATATTTAGGTATATCGTAGAATCCAATTTTATCTTGAAGGTAATAATCAACCAAAACTTCATTTGCACCATTAACAATACAAGGCATCGTACCTCCTATCCTGAGGGCTTCATAAGCTAAGGCTAAACAAGGAAATTTATCAAGATCGGCTTCATAAAAGCTTAATTGGCCAATTTCCTTTAAATTAAGCTTAGGAATATTCCCCTTTAAACGTTTAGGGTAAGTAAAAGCATACTGTATTGGTAGCTTCATGTCTGGCAGCCCTAACTGGGCCATTACCGATGAATCTTCCATCTCTACCATTGAGTGAATGATACTTTGGGGATGCACTACTACATCTATTTTATCCACATTTACATCAAATAACCACTTTGCTTCAATGACTTCTAACCCTTTGTTCATCAAGGTAGCTGAATCTATTGAGATTTTTCTCCCCATGCTCCAATTAGGATGTTTTAATGCTTCATGAAACTTAACATCTATTAAATCCCGCTTTTCACGCTCTCGAAAAGGCCCACCCGAAGCTGTTAAAATAACTTTAGATATTGTATTTGATGCTTCTCCCTGAAGACACTGGAAAATTGCCGAATGTTCACTATCTACAGGAATAATTTTTACCCCATACTTTTTAGCCTCTTCCATAATTAAGGCACCTGCAACAACAAGGGTTTCTTTGTTGGCTAAGGCAATGTTCTTCCTAGATCTTATAGCTGAAAGTGTTGGTAATACGCCAATACTACCTACCACAGAATTCAGTACAAGATCAGCCTCATCCAGGGTAGCTGTTTCTATTAACCCCTCCATCCCCGACACAATCCTAGTTCTTGACCCTTTTATTCTTTCCTTTAATTCAAGAGCCTTTTTCTCATCATAAACAGCTACAAGTTTAGGTTGAAACTGTTTTATTTGTAACTCTAAATCATCAATACTACTCATGGCAGCCAATCCGATAATTTCAAATTCATGTGGCTGTTCTGATACGACTTCCAATGCCTGCTTACCAATAGAGCCTGTTGACCCTAATATGGTTATCCGTTTTGTCATTCCTTCACCCCACTCTTAGCTAAATCTAATTAATAATCCTGTATCTGCAAAAGGATAAAAATACAAAAGGGAAATCATGCCTTAAGGTTTAAAGACCACAATTTCCTAGTATTTGAAAATAAGCATGCTGAAAGCCTGCTTATTTAATGAACATTATTAATCATAAAAATTAGAAAATAATACACGACTGGTGCTGTAAACAAAATACTATCAAAACGATCAAGGGCCCCACCGTGGCCAGGCATTAGGTTGCCAAAATCTTTAATTCCTACGTATCTTTTGATACTAGATGCACACAGGTCTCCAATTTGAGCTAAAATGCTGGCAGTAAAACCCATAATAATTATAACTAATAAATGTTCTCTCAAAAATAGATACCCAAAAACACCAGAAGCTAACACCGCACCTAGGGTTCCTCCGATGGAACCTTCTATTGTTTTTTTAGGGCTTATATTAGGACATAATTTATGCTTCCCAAAGAAGTTGCCCGCAAAATATGCAAAGGTATCTGTACCCCATGCTGTTATAAATATTAACCAGATAGCTATATTGTTTTCTTGTCTACTTATTAATATAACATGACCTAATAAAATAGAAACATAAATAATTCCATAGATTGTTGTACTGATATCTATAATATTATATTTCTGTTGGGTTAATGGTATGATACTTAGCACTAAGGTTGCAACTACTAAAATAAACAGCAGTAAAGATTGGTTAAAGGAAAAATAAAACTGACTCAAGATTCCAATCGTTGCTATAAACCCAACCCATGAAATAGGATTTACATCTTTATGCTTTACTGCATTATAAAATTCGTGAAGTCCTATTAACGAAACAATCATAACAGATAGATACAAAACTACTCCACCATAATGTACGATCGCCAATAGAAAAGGTATTCCAACAATAGCACTTATTATACGTTTTAACATGGAGTTCCCCCTCTAAACCTTACCAAATCTTCTTTCTCGATTCTGGTAATCTTGTATAGCTTCAACTAAATCTTTACCTTTAAAGTCTGGCCAATAACAATCTGTAAACCAAAACTCTGTATAGCTTAATTGCCATATCATAAAGTTACTCAATCGACACTCTCCGCTGGTTCTAATTAATAATTCAGGTTCTGGGATTTCGGCTGTGTCTAAATAATTAGCTATTAATTCTTCATTGATTTCGTCGGTTGTTCTATTCCCTGCTACAATTTCACTGGATATCTTTTTAAATGCTCTAACTAATTCATCACGTCCACCGTAATTTAAAGCGATATTAACCCTTAGTCCAGTGTTATCCTTCGTTAATTCCTTTACCTTTTCAACTTCCTGTTGCAGGTCTCTTGGTAAGCGACTTAAATCTCCAATGGTAATAATTTTAACGTTATTCTTATGGAGTTCTTTGGCTTCTTTTTTTAGATATTCTACTAGGAGTTGCATAATTGAAGAAACCTCGTCTTGTGGTCGACTCCAATTCTCGGTTGAAAAAGCATATATTGTTAAGTATTTAAGGCCAATAACTGCCGCCGTTTCAATTACGTCTCTCAAAGCTTCACCACCTGCTCTATGACCAAGGGATCTAGGTAGTTGCCGCTTCTTTGCCCATCTACCATTGCCATCCATTATAATGGCAATATGTTGGGGTATATTTTCTGAGTCTAAGGAATAATCTACCTCTTTACTCTTTCCAAACAACTTCATTATGTCCATTCTCGTCTTTCACCTCAATCATTTTAAACCCCCAAATAAGGGGGCTTAAAAAAATGATATTATCAATTCAATTTCATTAGCTGTAAGGATTTTTTGGCGAACTACCCTTACATCCTCTGTTTTTTCGAAACTTTTTCCATAGGATTCTACTACGTTTATTTTCACATTCAGATCCTTTAGAATTGAAACAGCCTCTTCAACTGGATAAGCTACTAAATCTGGAATATGGTTCAAGACTATACCTCCAAGAGTTCTTTTTCTTTCTTTACTACTAACTCATCAATTTGTTGGATATACTTATCAGTCATTTTTTGAATTTCATCTTGCGCTTTTTTCAATTCATCTTCTGTTAACTCTCCATCTTTTTGCATCTTTTTAAGTAAATCGTTGCCTTCTCTTCTCTCATTACGGATGGCAACTTTACCATCTTCGGCAGTTTTCTTAACTAGTTTAGTCAAATCTCTTCTTCTTTCTTCCGTTAATTGAGGAATGTTAAGTCTTATTACCTTACCATCATTAGAAGGGTTAAGACCTAAATCAGACATTTGAATTGCCTTCTCTATACTTTGCATACTTGAACGATCATAGGGTTGAATTAAAAGTAATCTAGGCTCAGGAGCAGTTACAGAAGCTAATTGCTTAACAGGTGTAACGGTTCCATAATAGTCAACGGTTAACTTATCAAGCATAGCTGGATTCGCTCTCCCTGCCCTAATTGAACCTAAATCATCTTTAATAACACTAATTGTCTTTTGCATTTTTTCTTCTATTACTTGATGAATCTCTAAATACATATAATCTCCTCCTTTTATCATTAACTAATATATGTACCTATTTTTTCTCCTAGGGCAACCTTTTTAATGTTACCTGGCTCATCGATTCCAAAAACTTGGATAGGTATCTTATTATCCATACAAAGGGATGTAGCAGTTGAATCCATAACTTTTAAGCCTAATTTTAAAACGTCTATATAAGACAATTCATTAAACCTCTTAGCTGTAGGAACAATATTAGGGTCTGCATCGTAAACCCCATCTACTTTTTTTGCTAGTAAAATTACCTCAGCTTCAATTTCTGCAGCCCGTAAAGCAGCGGTAGTATCAGTTGAAAAATATGGGTTACCTGTTCCAGCAGCAAAAATAACTACTCGGTTTTTTTCAAGATGACGAACTGCTCTTCTTCTAATGTAGGGCTCTGCAATTTGTCTCATTTCTATAGCAGTTTGCACTCTAGTTAATACATTTATATTTTCTAAAGCGTCTTGTAATGCCAAGCCATTAATAACTGTTGCCATCATTCCCATGTAATCGGCAGTAGTTCGATCCATACCTTCCCCACTACGTCCTCGCCAGAAGTTGCCACCTCCAACAACGATGGCTATCTCTACGCCCATTTCCGATAATTCTTTAACTTCATTAGCAATCCGATTGATGGTGTCTGTATCTAATCCAAACCCTTGTGGCCCTGCTAATGATTCTCCGCTAATTTTTAATAAAACTCTTTTATATAGAGGTTTTATCATCTTCAAATCCTCCATTCTATTTATTTCTACAGCTAGACTAAAAATCCTTTTTTTTCTATTTTTATTATAAACAATATTACAGCTCCCATACTATAGGACTGATACAATATGAAAGCTATTTTAATATATGATAGAAGTCGTTTTTAATATATGATAATATAAATTTTATTATTATCTCCAGAAGCTTATGTTATAAAGGAGAACACATTGTGTTCTCCTTTGATTAATTATTGTTGGCCAAGTTGCTTTGCAACTTCTTCAGCAAAGTTTTCTTCTTTCTTTTCTAATCCTTCTCCTACCTCGAATCTAGCGAATCTTCTAATGCTTAAGTTTTCACCAATCTTAGCAACTTTTTCAGTTAATAATTCTCCGATAGTTACATCAGGGTTCTTTACAAAGGTTTGCTCTAATAAACAAACTTCTTTATAGTATTTTTCAATTCTTCCTTCAACCATCTTATCTACAATCTTTTCTGGCTTGCCTTCATTTAAAGCTTGTTTTCTTAAAATTTCTTTTTCTTTTTCAATTTCAGCTTGTGGAACTTCTTCTTTACTTACGAACTGAGGATTTGCAGCAGCGATTTGCATAGCAACATCCTTAACAAAATCTCTAAATTCTTGGTTCTTAGCTACGAAGTCAGTTTCTGAGTTAACTTCAACTAAAACACCAATTCTACCACCATGTATGTATGATTCAACTAAACCTTCCGCTGCAACTCTACCAGCTTTTTTTGCAACAGCTGCTAAACCTTTTTCTCTTAAAATTTCAACAGCTTTATTCATATCACCGTTAGCATCTGTTAATGCTTTTTTACAATCCATCATTCCTGCACCAGTTTTTTCTCTTAGTTCTTTTACCATTCCTGCAGTTATACTCATTTGTATGCCTCCTCATATAATATTATTAAAGGTAAGGGAGAAAGGGAAATTCCCTTAAACCCTTACCTCCTTTAAAGTCTACTCTTCAGTTTGAGCACCTTGCTTACCTTCAATAACAGCATTAGCCATTGTAGCAGTAAGTAACTTTACAGCTCGAATTGCATCATCATTACCAGGGATTACGTAATCAGCTTCTTCTGGATCACAATTAGTATCTACAATTGCGATTACTGGTATACCTAATTTGTGAGCTTCTTTGATGGCAATTCTTTCTTTTCTTGGATCTACCACAAAAATAGCTTCTGGAAGTTCTGTCATATCTTTAATTCCGCCTAAGAACTTTTCAAGTTTTTCCATTTCATGCTTAAGTTGGATTACTTCTTTCTTAGGAAGTACATCGAAAGTACCGTCTTCTTCCATTCTTTCTAACTCATGTAAACGATCAATTCTGTTTTTGATAGTGTTATAGTTTGTTAACATACCACCTAACCATCTTTGGTTTACATAGTACATACCGCATCTTTTAGCTTCTTCTTCGATAGCTTCTTGAGCTTGCTTTTTAGTACCAACGAAAAGAATCGTTTTACCTTCAGCAGCGATTTCCTTCATAATTTGGTAGGCTTCTTCTACCTTCTTAACGGTTTTTTGTAAGTCGATGATGTATATTCCGTTTCTTTCTGTGAAGATGTATTCTGCCATTTTAGGGTTCCATCTTCTTGTTTGATGTCCAAAGTGAACACCAGCTTCTAATAATTGTTTCATTGAAATAACTGACATTTCTTCTACCTCCTTAGTTTATCCTCCACCCTAATCATATTTACCTAGAACCTCTCTTTGAGGCACTTCTAGATAAATCATAGGATGTGTGTTTTCTCACCTTAAGTATTTTAACACACTGTTGCCTTTGAAGCAACAAAAATTTAAAAATATTTTTGAATTGCGTTATTTACTTGATGATTAGTATTTCTAGAATCTCATCAATCGTACTTCCTATTGGTATAAGTTTTCTTCCAGCAATAAACTTTCTAGTATAATTTTTTTCATGGGCTAATTGAATAAAATCGTCGGGGTCACTAATTAACCCTTCTGCCCATAAAAGATTAGCAATACTATTGGTATTCATACCCGATGAGATAATGATTCTAGCCATTGACTCTTCATCATTGATATCGTCATCATCATTGATGTCATCATCTCTATTCTCAACAAAATTCTCTTCTTCAATACCATCATCTTCATTTTTTTTACCATCATTTAAATTATTCTTTAAATCCTCAATTGATTGTTCTAAACCACTACTAGCGATTACTTCATGGTTTGGCGTTAAAGATGCTGCATTTTTTGCATCCCAGAGGAAGTTAAACGAAGCTGTGATAATCATACCGATGCCAATCCCCATTATTAAGCTTTGGATACAAAATTTCTTCAAGCCCTTCACCTCATTTAATCATTTTAATAACCATTTCTACTTCTCTAACACTCTTATTTAAACTTCGAGCAATCTCTTCCTTCGATTTACCTTTTTGATACAAACTAATAATATCTTTATTTTTTTGCATAAATAAATTGTAATTAAGAGAGTGTTCAAAATTCTCCCATTGGTGATTTGGGTCTATTGACTCTTCTACCCTATGGGGGAGTTGTCTTAATCTGCTTAGTTCATCTTTAATGGAAACGATTTCCTGATTTAATGCATTGATTCCTTTGATCATCTTTTCTTGATTGATAGAATCCTGCGGGTTATAATTGTTGTTCTGATTCCCTAATCCTACAATCAATTGAGATTCAAAGTCTTCATCTTCTTTGCTGTTATTCTTAAAAACAAGAATTAATGATATGATAACTATGATACAACCTAGTAAAACTATTGCTATATTATAATCCATAGTGCACTCCTTTTAAATCATAATATCAATTTTTAAACCTCTATGGTCACAATTTTTAGGAGAAGATTCACTGTCACAATTACTTTGCTTTTCTTGATGATGGTTAGCTTCTGAACTCTCCCCATCAGAACCTCCCTGTTGCTTTTTATCTCGGTTATTGATGGTTTTCCCCTTAGATTCTTCAGAATGAGTTATACGTTTTTGGTTACGTTTCACTTCCACCTGCTGTTGGTGCTGAACACTATGATTAAAATCCTTCAATTTATTTAAATCACTTTGTTTTGTCTTAGATTCATTTACAGTATTAGCATAAGTTAAGTGAAAGTCTATAGGTTTAATGGACATTTAAATTCCCCCTATTTTTCAAATGGTCCAATATAAATTTCTCCATCCTTTTTAGATAAGGTACAACATGTTGACTCATCATAAAAGTATCTTAAAGCATTTGAAATGATGACTTTAACTCCTGGATAAATTCTATCCTCAACGTGAACTTTACCCATAGAAAGATTTTGAATTCGTTCCTCCATCAATTGTAGTTCTTCATGTAATAGATCATACTTCTTTTTTAAATATTCGTAGGTCTTAATTGATTTAATTAAAATCTCTTCTTTACTTTGGGGTAATGGCGTAATCTTAGCTTGTCGATTTAGAAGATCAATTGTCTTTTTAAGATTTTCACAATTCTTCTGTAGTTCTAATGCCTCGCCTTTAAGCTCTTCATACTTATTTCTAATTTCTGGGTCTACACCTACCTCCAGTTTTGTTAGGGTCCCCATATGGGAGCCAACAACCCTAGCTCTAATCTCTTCAGATGCCCTAATTTCTCCACCCACTACAAGGGATTTTTTCCCTGCTAGGATAATTTTCCCCTTTGCCACTACATCGCTATGGAGTATAAAGTCGGCAGTGATATCTCCGTCACACTTAATTTTGGAATTTTCTATATATTTTGCCACTAAATTGCCCTCACATTCTAAATAGGCTGCATTGTTTCCTTGAATCCCTCTATTTAGTATGATATTACCTTTTGAAATTAATGTAGCACCTTCCACAACCCCATTAACTTCAATATTACCTTCAGCAGAAATTTTAAAGCCAGACCTTACATTACCATTAACAATTACCGTACCATTAAAATTAATATTGCCTGTAGAGTTATCAACATTGCCCTGTATTTGATATACCTCACTTACAGTTACTTTACCATCATCAATACGAACCTGTCCATCTATGGCTGCATACAGTTTTAAACCATCGTCACTTTCAGTTGTATTCTTTCCTTTTTTAAACTTTCCTTCTTTGCCTTTTTTAGCTGGCACCTCGACTCCCATTACATTAATTCCTGGAACGCCATCACTTGGGGGAAGCACTTCTACTAAAAGGTCCCCTTGTTTAACATTTTTAATAATATCTAAATGTTTAAAGTCTACTGAACCATCTTCTAAAACAACTGGTTTATGCTCTTTAGATGGGTTAAAGTGATAAATTACTTTCCCATCAATTCCATCAATAGGGGCTCTTCCTTTGGCAATAGGTACATAATGATCTGTATGTTTTAATTTTACTAATCTACTTAGCTGTTCTTCATCTACACCATAATTAATATTGTTATCGATAAGTTCTTGCTTTAAAGTTTCTAAGGTAAAATGATTCCCCCCCAAGGCTTTTGTAATATATATGCTAACCTCCATTTTATCCTTAGAGAATTGGGTTTTTAACGTGCTATCTACCAACACTTCCTGTTGATTTGGAGCTATTCTATATTCCCTTCCCTTCTCATGAACGGCTAGGGTTGCTTGTACTAAATCATAATCTTTTACCTGCTTATCCTTTAAATATTCTAAAATATTTTGAGTTAGGTCTTGGTCCTTTACCTTAGGGTCTTTTATAACACTTAAATACAAACCATCCTCTCGGTAGGTTAGAATAAAGTCTTCCTTCTCTTGATGGATATTTGGGTCTAACTCAATGTTGTCAACTAATATTGGCTCAATCTCTTCTAAAAAAGCTTCAGCAGGTTCTTCCTTAACTTTTTTTACAGTTGGTATAATTTTTAGTTTTGTGCTTCCCCTTCTAAACATAAAAGATTTCTTTTCCTTTAGTACCTCTACAGCCACTTCATCTTTAGTCAACGAAAGCTCTTGCAAGGCTTTATTCAACGCATCATCGTAGCTATCACCTTCGAAAATATAGAACTCCTTTAACATGATAATCCCCCCTTTTGTATAAGTCAACCTTGATCATTTAAAGCAAAAACTTTGACTTCAGCCTAGAGATGGCCTTTGTATGAAGCTGTGATACCCGTGATTCTGAAATACTTAATACAGCACCAATCTCCTTATAGGTTAATTCTTCATAGTAATAAAGCGTAATGACTTGTTTTTCTCTTTCTGGTAACTTATCAATACTTTCATGCAAGGTTTCATAGGATTCTTTGTTGCATATAATACTTTCTGGGATTAAATCCTCTTCACTATGGATATTATTAATATTATTTTCCATAAGCTTTTCTTCTAATGATATAATTTGCAAATTATTAACTTGCTGTAGGATGGATTGAAATTCTCCCAAGGAAAGACCCATCTCCCTTGCAACTTCTTCATCAGTAGCACTTCTACCTAAAATCCCCTCAAGTTTTTGATAGGCTCTATCCACAGCTTTAGATTTTTGCCTAATAGACCTTGGTACCCAATCTAGGTTACGTAGTTGATCGATTATTGCACCTCTGATACGGATCTGGGCATAAGTTTCAAATTTAACGCTCTTTTCTAATTCAAATTTATCTATAGCGTCAATTAGTCCAAAAATACCATAGCTAACAAGATCATCATATTCAATATTTGACCCATAGGTGGTATATAGCCTACCAGCCACTATTTTAACAAGTTCGATATATCCTTCTATGAGGGCTGTCTTAGCTTCAATATCTTTATTTAGCTTATATTTTTGCCATAGGGATAGATATTTCATAGTGACCTCCTGGGCTTTAAAAATTGTGTAGTAATTAGATTAGATAATTTTAATTCCATGACCAATGGTTTTTACTTGTAAGTCTCCATTAACTGAATAAAATTCAATTGTTCTACCATGATTCCCACCTGTATCTTCTGCGAGTATAGGGATATTCAGCTTACCAAGGATCTCTTTGGTTGCTACAGTATTTCTATATCCTATTTTCATTAGGTCACTACTGCCATTTCCAAAGCTGAACATTTGTGACCCCCCAGTAATTTTAGCTGTCATCCTTGACATACTGGCTCCCTGTTTAATCATTTCATCAATCATTATTTCAATAGCTGTATCAGCAAATTTTGCTTTGTTAGCATTGTTTTTAATCAATGTGCTATCAGGCAACATAATGTGGGCAAGTCCTGCTATTTTCTTTAAGTTATCATATATGGCTATCCCTACACAAGATCCCAGTCCCAATGTCGTTAGTGCATCTGGTTCTTTTACAACTTTTAAATCAGCCATTCCTACCTTAATCATATTTTGCATCTATCTATACACTCCCAAACTAGAAAGTAATTTCTCAAAGGAATCTGTATCAGGCATTAAGAAGAAATTTCCTTTCACTAGAGTATCTCCCTCTGTTAGTACAGTTTCAATTAAAAGTACTTTATCAAAGGTTTGAGAAAACTGTATAGCAGGAACACTTAATATAGCGCCAGCCATATCTATGCACAAGGAAGGAACAGAAAGTTTAATGTTAAGTCCAGTTAAAGCAGATAAAGAACAAATATAAGAGCCTGATAATATATTTCCTATTTCTTGAAGGGCAGAACGATCCATCTCATCTAATTCACCAGTATGTTCACTTCTTCCCATTAACATACTAGTTAAAATTTTAGAAGAGGAAATATCTAAGAGAAACATGATATTTCCGTCAATATCTCCTTCTACTTGAAAATAGATGCCTGCCACTACCATTTCTTCTCCACCTAATACACCACTAACGTCATCAAAGGAGAGCAATCTCACGTTAGGTACATCCATATCAATTCTCTTTTGAATCATTTTAGCTAATGCCGATGCAGCGTTCCCTGATCCTATGTTCCCAATTTCCTTAAGAACATCAATATACATATTATTCATATCTTCTAACGTAAAGCCCATCCTCTCCACCACCTTTTAATTATTTTCTAATTCTACTCCTAATATTTTGTAGATATCTAAAATGATAATCATGCGCTCATTAATTTTACCAATACCGTTAATGTAGTCATCTTCGAAAGTATTTACCAAGCTAGATGTGTGGTCAATAGCTTCATTGTCAATTGTTAAAACTTCTGATGAACTATCCACTAAAATACCAACTATCATTTCATCTACTGAAAGAATGATAATTCTTGATTCATCTGTAATCTCTTTTTTAGATAACTGAAATCTCTGTCTTAAATCAATTACAGGAACAACTTCACCCCTTAGGTTAATTACTCCTTTAAGATAAAAGGGAGCATTAGGAACTCTTGTAATCTCAGAAATTCTTTCTATTGTTTCTACATAATTTATTGGTATACCATAATTCTCGTTTTCTAAACGAAATATTACATATTGATTATTTGTTAGATTACTCATTGTTGTCCCCCCCTAAAAAAATGAATTTGTATCTACGATTAACGCTACAGAACCATTACCTAAGATTGTTGCTCCTGCTATTCCTTTAATATTAGACAGGAACTTACCTAAAGATTTGATTACAATTTCCTGTTGACCAATTAGATGATCTACGACAATTCCTACTGTTTTATCACCCTTCTTCACAATTACTACTACATATTCTTCATCATTTTCAGTAGTAGATGTACCGTGGAGAAGATTTGATAACTTTAATATTGGTAAAGTTGTGTTACGATATAAAACAACTTCATTGTTTTGTACTTTACGGATGGCATTTGATTGTATTGTGGTAATTTCTTTAATAGTGTTTAGTGGTATTGCATATTTTTCAGGTCCTACATTTACTAGTAATGCCTGAATAATTGCAAGTGTTAGAGGTAGGCGAATCGTAAATTTACTTCCATTACCTGCCTTAGTATCCACCTCTACTACACCACCAAGGGACTCTATTTTTGTCTTAACAACATCTAAGCCTACACCCCTTCCAGAGATGTCGGAAATTTTATCGGCTGTACTAAAGCCTGGGTGGAAAAGAAGTTGAATAATATCTTTATCTTCCATGATTTGACTCTGTTGTGGTGTAATAATGCCTCTTTCAAGTCCTTTATTTTTCACCTTTTCTATATTGATCCCTCTACCGTCGTCTTCTACTTCTATAACAACGCTGTTACCATCTGGATATGCAACCAGTCTAACCGTACCATTCTTTGGCTTGTTATTGTTTAATCTAGTTTCTGGATCTTCTATCCCATGATCAATAGAGTTTCTAATAAGATGGATTAGTGGATCGCCAATTTCATCAATAACCGTTCTATCAACTTCTGTTTCTTCCCCACTTAAGAATAAAGAAATATCCTTTCCTAATTCTTTAGAAAGATCACGAACCATCCTTGGGAAACGATTAAATACTCTTTCAATTGGTACCATTCTAACCTTCATTACGGCATCATGAAGACTAGTTGTAATTCTTTCTAGATATTCAATTGCATCATGCATATTTTGGCCGGTAGCATTTGTATTGCTGGCACCATCGATATCCTCTAACCTTGTTTTAATGATAATTAACTCACTAACAAGGTTCATGAGGTTATCTAAACGATCGATATCTACCCTAACAGTTTTACCTGTTTTGCCTCTTTTATTTTTAGTTTCTTCGTTTTTATTAGCTGTTGGAACTTCCTCATTATTTTCTAATGTTAGTAATTTTTCAACTTTATTTTCATCTGCTTCTTCTATGGATATTTCTTTATTTACTGAATAATTTTCTTTAAGAGAAATAATATCAAAGGCTTCAATTTCTGAAACATCCTTCAACTCTTTACTTAATAATGAAGCATCTGCCTTCGTAACTAAAATCAACTCAAAATCTAAGTCAAATTTTTCATCCTCTAAATCTTCAATACTGGGATTAGAATAAACAATTTCTGAAACCTTCTCTAACGTATTGATTATGATGTAGGCACGGGCAGATTTCAACATGCATTTAGGGTTTAATGCTACTTTTACTAGATATGGGTTTAACTCATTTTGAATGGCCTTTACAATGACATTGTGGACAAACTCATTTACTTCAACACTAGACCCTTTAGCAGACATTTCCACCTCTTCAAGTACACAAGCAACCTCTTCTACACTGGCAGCGACCTCATCAGGAACATAGGCTTTCCCATCCCGGATAGCTTCTAGTTCTTTCTTTAGTTCTGCAGACGTATCTTCTCCTTCTGACCCTTGAGTCTCAATGTGATTCACGTAACTTTCTAGTTCATCGAAACACTTGAAAAGGATATCAATAATATTACCATTAACAGTAATTTTACCACCTCTAATTAAGTCTAATACGTTCTCCATTTCATGGGTTAGGTGGGCAATGTTTTGGAATCCCATAGTACTTGACATTCCCTTAATGGTGTGGGCAATTCTAAAAATTTCATTAAGCATATTCATATCATCAGGGTTGTTTTCCATTTGAAGCAGTATTTGATTCATGTTTTGCAAATGTTCCTTCGACTCTTCAAAAAATATATCGATATATTGATTCATATCCATATTACAGCACCTCCAGCCTATTTAATATTGATTTATGAATATTCTCTAATGGAATTACTTCATCTACAACTCCTAATCGAACAGCATTTTTCGGCATCCCATAAACAACACAGGTTTCCTCGTTTTGGGCAATTACAAAGGCATTTCTTGTATCCTTTAATGATTTAAGGCCCTTAGATCCATCGGCCCCCATCCCTGTCATAATCACACCGATAATAGGTCTATTTCTAATTACTGTTAAAGACTCAAACATGGCATCGACAGAGGGTCTATGGCCAGAAACAGGCGGACTTTGGGAAAGCTCTATATATAAATCTTGATTATGTCCTTCTCTAACACCTAAGTGGTAACCTCCAGGGGCAATATAGGCAGTTGATGGAAGAATGATTTCTCCATTTTCTGCTTCCTTAACATGAATTTCTGACAAGCTATTTAATCGGTTGGCTAATGACTTTGTGAATCCAGCAGGCATATGCTGAACGATTAAAAAGGAAGCTTCTACTCCAGCAGGAATTAAAGGAATTACTGATTGAAGTGCCCTTGGCCCGCCAGTTGATGTACCAATTGCAACCAAAGGTATATTAGAGGATCCCTTCATTACTCCTATGGGATTATTCTTTGCCTTGGCTTCATTCTTTACCTTGGTTTCATTCTTTACTTTTGCTTCATTTTTTACCTTGGCTCCATTCTTATCTGTTTCTACAAAGGCGGAAGTATCAATTACTGTTTGTTTCTTTTGTTTTAACTTTACGCTTGATGCCACTTGAATTTTTTCAATAAGCTCTTTTTTTACTGCATCGATATTAATTGAAAAAACACTGGAGGGCTTTTGTATAAAGTCAACTGCTCCAGCTTCGAGTGCCATTATGGTGGCATCGGCTCCATCAGAAGTTAAACTGCTGAGCATAATCACTGGTAGGGGTGCTTCAGACATGATTACTTTTAAAGCCTCTAACCCATTCATGATTGGCATTTCAACATCTAATGTTACAATGTCTGGTTTTAACAACTTAATCTTCTCTACCGCTTCTTGACCATTTCTTGCAATTCCTATTACAGATAAAGAGTCTTGGTCCTTCAGCATATCTGAAATTACCTTCCGCATAAAGGCAGAATCATCAACAACCAATACTTTAATTTTTTCTTGTATCATTTATATCAGCCCTTTTTTTCTAAGTAGACGCTGGCGTTCGAAAATAAATGAAATGATCTTACTTCGAACTGGCTCCTGTATACCTCTATAACTTATTCCAACAACAAATTCATTTTTCTGAGGGTCTTTAAAGCATCTAATTACTTCTCCAGCTACATCTATGATCTCCTTTGAGTCATCATGTAAAAAAATCTTACAATCAATTCTACACCCAATGGGAAGGGGTTCTTTAGTGTAGACCTTTACTCCACCACCACTTATATCCTTAGTAACTCCTTCAATTTGGATGGGTTCATCCCTTAATTCAATCAAGACTTTTCTAACTATGTCTAGACGATAATAATATCTTCTTTGTATTTTTTCTGCTTCCCCTATAGGGGTTATCTCGTAGGTGGTAAGATTTTTATTTATTTTCTTTTTTACTTCAGCTACAAATCTGAAAATCCCTTTGTCTTCTCGATTAAAAATAATTCTAATACGTTGACCTGGATAGAGGGGATAGGAAGCCCCCTGTTTTATTGGATTTATAATGAAAACACTACCTTCCTTAACATCTATTACTTGACTTACAATAGTATAATCGTTATCTTCTGAATTTTCTCGTGGCAGTATTTCTAACTTAACTCCAACCTTCAGCTCCGATAATACATCCATCTCCTTCACTCCTATCTGAATAGACTGATCACCTTATTAAAGAATCCTTTGGTGGTCTGTTCTACATCATTTTCAATTTGATCATTCGTCAGTTTATTAGCTATTAACTCGATATTTTTACTAACGGGACTATTGGGAAATTGAATAACAAATGGCTGCTGAAGCTTTACTGACCTGCTAACATGAACATCTTCCATTAAATATCCAAGTTTTTCAAGTTTTACATTAAGAAACTTATCACTGGCATTCTTTAATTTCTCATAGGTCATCTTACCTTCGTTAATACTTTCAGCTCTATTCACCAGCAATTTTAATTGCTTTCCTTTGTCATTTAATCCAATTGTCTTAATCATTGCATAGGCGTCGGTTATGGCGGTTGGCTCTGGCGTACAAACAACAATCACTTCATGGGCTGCTAATACAAATGAAAGAACAGATTTTGATAGACCTGCCCCAGTATCAATTAAGATAATGTCTGCATATTCATTGATGGCCTCAAACTTATCTATTAGGTTAGTAATTTGCTGTTGTGACATATCAATCAAATCTAATAATCCAGACCCTCCCGAAATTATTTTAATACCATTTGGTCCTGTCACCATTACCTCATCTAGTTCTTTATCTCCACGAATCACATTCAGAAGAGTATATTTTGGTAGAACCCCTAGCACAATATCGACATTCGCTAATCCTAAATCTGCGTCAATGACAACTACTTTTTTGTTTTGCTTACTTAATGCAATTGCTAAGTTAAGGGTAAAGTTGGTCTTTCCAACCCCTCCTTTTCCACTAGTTACACATATTATTCTAGCTGAAGGGGTTGTTTCCCTGCTTTTTTCAGCAATACTATTATTAAATATTCTTTTTTGATTAATTATTTCTCTTAATCTAGAGGCTTGGTCTTGCATTTCTACTCCTCCTTCAATAAGAGGCTTAGAATTTTATCGGCACTAATCACCTCTATGTCGTCAGGAACACTTTGCCCAGTCGTTAAATAAGAAATAGGTTTTTGTGTTTGCAATGCTGTATTAAGAATCGTACCATAGGTTGTTGCTTCATCTATTTTAGTAAGAATAATTTTAAAGTTATCAATAAAACCATAGGCCTTCAATATTTCTCGAATATCTTTGTTTTTTGCTGTACAGCTTACGACTAAATAAATTTCTTTTTCATCCAGCTGATTAAGGAGCAACTCAAGTTCCTTAACCTGCTCATGGTTCTTATGACTTCGGCCAGCTGTGTCTACCATAATAATGTCTTTATGGCTAAGCTTACTGACTGCTTGGTGGATGTCACCTGCCTCATAAATTACCTCAACAGGAACATTTAAAATTTCACTATAAATCTTAAGTTGCTCTACCGCTGCAATTCTGTAGGTGTCTGCACTAATAAAACCAATTTTCTTCCCTTCATTTAGCGAGTAATGGGCCGCTAATTTAGCAATGGTTGTGGTTTTACCCACTCCTGTAGGTCCTACAAAGAAAATTATCTTAGATTTTAAACCTTTTTCCTTACTAATGACCAATTGATCAATCATCGTACGCATTTTGTCTAATATAACCTGATCGTCTATCTCTTCTTGGTCATTCTTCATTAGATCGTTAATGATATTGGTTATTATCTCTTCATCTATTTCTTGCTCCTTCAATAGATGATAGAGTTTTTCGATATCCTTATTTTGAAAGTCTCTAATGGAATTTGGTAAGTCTTTTACATTTACTTTCTTTACAACAGTAGAGAGCATATTCTTAATTTCAGAGATTTCCTTAGTCAATCCTTCTTCAGTTGTTTTAGCCCCCCTCTTCTCTTGAGTTATCTGATTAGTATTTTTTTCAATAATGGCCTTTAATGCTTCTTCATGGGCTAGTGAGGGCTTCGGGGAATTATTTGACGCTAGATGATTATGTCGATTAATCGTCTGTACTGGTGGTCTCATTACTGGCTGTTGCGGTCTTACAGCAGTATCTTCCACAGCGGCAACAATTTCGATATAAGGTTTTTTAAACATTCCAAATAATCCTTTAGGCTTAACTTTTCTTTGGTGTAAAATGACTGCATCAGGACCTAATTCCGAACGTACTTTTGTCATTGCCTCGTGATTATTTGCTGCATTAATCTTTTTTACCTTCATCTATGCATTCACCATCCCTATTGATTCAATCTCAACTGTTGGTTCAACTTCATTATAGGATAACACCACTAAATCTGAAGTTAATTGCTCTGATAATCTCTTAAAGTATAATCTTACAATGGGAGCAGTGATAACGATAGGTTGCTCTCCCAAAGAGGTTAATTTTTGAACCTGATAGGATAAGTTATTTAACATCCTTTGAACAATATCAGGGTCAATAGAAACAAAGTTTCCACGATCTGTTTGTTGTATTGACTCTATGATTCTTTGCTCTAGGGTTTGGTCTAAGGTAATTACCTTTGTTGGCTGATTCATTATAAACTGTTTTGTAATGACTCTGGACAATGATTGTCGTACATACTCAGTTAACATGTCCGTATCTCTTGTCATATTTGAATAATCCGCCAAGGTTTCTAAAATAGTTACCATGTTTCTAATTGAGACACCTTCTTTTAGAAGATTCTTTAGTACTTTTTGTACATCTCCTAAAGACAATTGATTTGGTATTAGCTCGTCCACCAATGCTGGCTGATTTTCTTTAACATTATCAATCAATTTCTTAACCTCTTGTCGTCCAAGAAGCTCATGGGAATGTTTCTTAATAATTTCAGTAAGGTGGGTAGAAATAATTGAAGGTGGATCTACAACCGTGTAGCCAAATACTTCTGCCTTCTCTCTTTCCTGTTCGTTAATCCATTTAGCTGGTAATCCAAAGGCTGGTTCTATCGTATCAATACCCTCTAACTCACCATCAGCCATACCAGGGTTCATTGCTAAATAATGATCAAAGATAATTTCTCCAGCACTAATTTCGATTCCCTTAATTTTAATGATATATTGATTAGGCTCTAATTGTATATTATCCCTCAATCTTATCATTGGAACGATAATCCCTAGTTCTAAAGCACATTGACGACGAATCATCACAAGGCGGTCGAAAAGATCTCCCCCTTGACTCGTATCTGCCAAAGGAATAATCCCATATCCAAACTCTAGCTCAATGGGGTCAACATTTAGCAATGGTAGTACATTTTCAGGTTTTCTTTTTTCATCAGCTGCTTCTTCTATAACATCTGGCATGTCAATTTCTTCAGATTTTTTAATTTCTTTTCTAAGTTGAAAACCAAGATATATGAACATCAATGATAAAAAGAAAAACGGGAAAAATGGCAATGGTGTAAGGGCAAACCCAAATAATACTACTGAAATAATGAACATTACCTTAGGCTGATTAAATAGCTGCTTAATAACGTCAGTTCCTAAGTTACCTTCTGAAGCGGCCCTTGTTACAACAATCCCTGTGGCTGTAGAAATTAATAAAGCCGGGATTTGACTAGCTAAACCGTCCCCTACCGTTAATAGGGTGTACTTTTGAATTGATGAGGCAAAGTCTAGTCCCCCCATCCATCCAATAATGAAACCTGCAATAATATTAATAATTGTTATGATGATACCCGCTATGGCATCTCCTTTAACAAATTTACTTGCTCCATCCATAGCTCCATAAAAATCTGCTTCCCTTTGGGTTTTCTTTCTTCTTTCCCTTGCTTCACGATCATCAATTAAGCCTGCATTTAAATCTGCATCAATGGCCATCTGCTTACCAGGCATCGCATCAAGGGTAAATCTAGCTGCTACTTCTGCTACCCTTTCAGAACCTTTAGTTATTACTAAGAACTGAACAATGATAATAATTAAGAAGACGATGAATCCTACTAGGGCATCCCCTTGCATTACAAAGTCTCCAAAAGTATCAATTAGTCCCCCTGCTGTACCACTTGAAAGAATATATCTTGTAGTGGTAATATTTAAGGCTAGTCGGAACATGGTTGTAATTAATAGGATCGACGGAAAAATAGAAAACTGTAAAGCTTCTTCGGTGTACATGGATATAATCAAAATCAGTAGGGCCAATGAGATATTAAAACTTAATAACACATCCAATGCACCTAAAGGGATTGGGATTATAATAATGATTACGATGGCTATTACTGCTAGAACAACTAATATATCTCCAAACTTCATAATTGCCCCCCTTAGTATTTATTGTTAATCTTATAAACGTAGGCTAAAACTTCTGCCACAGCTTGATATAGTTCTGGTGGCACTGGTTCTCCTATTTCTACACTATCAAAAAGTGTTCTTGCTAAAGGCTTATTTTCCACTAATGGCACTTCATTCTCCTCTGCTATTTTCCTAATTTGAAGTGCGATCAGATCTGCCCCTTTAGCTACAACCCTTGGTGCTTGAAACATCTCAGGGCTATATTGTATTGCTATAGCAAAATGAGTCGGATTTGTGATAATAACATCTGCCTTGGGAACATCTTGCATCATCCGCCTCATGGATATTTGTCGTTGTTTTTCTCTAATCTTAGATTTAATCTGCGGGTTCCCCTCCGTTTGTTTATATTCTTCCTTAATCTCTTGTTTAGTCATTTTTAAGTTTTTGTTATGCTCATATTTTTGATAAATATAGTCTAGTATTGCTAAAAAAACTAGTATAATTCCGGCTCTAAATCCAATACCGATGGCAATTGTTCTTAAAGTCCCTACAATTGTTTCAATCCCCATACCAATCGAATTCATAATCGGATCTATTTGTCCTCTTACATAGCTGATGACAACATAACCAATAAAAATAATCTTTACAAAGGACTTACCAAGCTCAACTAAAGACTTCAATGATAAAATTCTCTTAAAACCTTCTATAGGGTTCAATTTACTAAACTTGATTGCTAAAGTCTTAGTAGTAAAGAGATAACCCACCTGCATATAGCTGGCAATTAAACCAATAAGAAAACAAATACCTGCTATAGGAAGGGTAATAATAAACATGTAATACATTGATGTAAGCATTAGTTGATAGATATTTCTTTGGGAGAATAGGTAATCTAAGTTTAAATATTCTTCAAAAATGTAAATGGTTAAACCCCTCATTGTATTTCCCATAAAGGAAGAAAAAAGACTGAAACCTGCAAAAGCCCCTAAAAGCATAAAGGCTGAGTTAACTTCTTTACTCTGTAAAACCTGCCCCTTTTCTCTAGAATCTTTAATTTTTTTCGGGGTAGGTTTTTCAGTCTTTTCCTCTGAAAACAGCTGTAAGTCAATGATAAATTCCATAACATCATCCTCTAGATAGGATTTTCAATACGTCAAATACTGCTGAAAACATTTTATCAAATAGCAACTCTGTAAATGGTAGTAAAAACTGCAATGAAATCATTACAGTAACAATCCCTACTATGATTTTAAGGGGTAGTCCAACAATAAAAACATTCATTTGCGGCATTGTTCTAGCTAATATTCCCAGTAAGATATTTGCTAAAAGTACCGTTATTAATACAGGAGCACTAAACTTAAAGGCTAAAATAAATACTTCAATCATAATATGATTAAGTTGTCCTATCATGTCGCTACCTATTGTAAAAGTAAATCCTACTGGTAAAAGTTGATAGCTGTCTGCTAAGATCCGAATTAATAAATGATGACCGTTCATTACAATGAATAGTAATGATACTAAATTATTATAAAAGTTACCCATTACAGGAACCTGAGTATTTGTTTGGGGATCAAAAACATTAACCATACCAAAACCCATTTGCGTATCAATGATGGTACCTGCTAAATAGAGGGCAGAAAAATACATAAAAGCTATAAAACCTATTATAATTCCTATCATAAATTCGATTATCGTATAATATGTCAATTGCCAAAATCCATTAATTTCAAGTAAAAAACCATCACCTAAAATAGGTAATAAAATAAAGGATATTGCCACAGAAAAACCAATTTTCATTGGCATTGGAAAGTTATTTCGGGCAAAAACCGGTGCTGCAACAAAAATCCCTGTAATTCTTATTAAAATAAGAATAAATAAGTTAAAATTCATTAATACTAAATCTGTTAATTGTTCCATAGTCAACCACGCTTTACTGTATAAAACTGCTTAGATTATTAAACAAAGAAGCAGTAAAATTTAATATTACCGATAACATCCATGGTCCAAATATAACGATTGAAGCAAATATTGCTATAATCTTAGGAATAAAGGCTAATGTAGCTTCCTGTATCTGGGTGGTTGCCTGAAAAATACTAACTGCCAGACCTACAATCAAACCTACTCCTAACATTGGTGCAGATAAAATTAAAATTGTATATAATGTCTGTTGTCCTAATTCTATTACCATTGCTTCATTCATCAAATCACCTCAAATTAGTTAAAACCTACAATTAATGACCTTATTAAAATATTCCAACCATCCACCATGATAAATAAGAGTAATTTAAATGGTAGTGAAATCATTGCTGGTGGTAACATCATCATACCCATCGACATCAGAGTACTTGCTACAACCATATCAATTACAATAAAGGGTATGAATAAGATAAAGCCTAACTGAAATGCTGTTTTAAGTTCACTAATAATAAAGGCTGGAATTAAAGTCGATGTTGGTATGTCATCAAGACTGTCGGGCACTTCGCTATTAGCTATCTCCATAAATAATGCTAGATCTTTTTCTCTCGTTTGTCTGAACATGAACTCCCTAAGGGGTTTCATTGCTGCGTCTAAGGCTTCAGTGTCTGAAATCTCTTCTGCCAAATAGGGCTGTATCGCATTGGCGTTAATTTCAGAGGCTATAGGAGCCATAATAAAAAAAGTTAGAAATAAAGCTAATCCAATTATCACCTGAGTTGGAGGTGTTTGTTGGGTTGATATGGCATTTCTTAAAAAGGAAAGTACAATAATTATTCTTGTAAAGCCTGTCATCATTAATAAAATTGATGGGGCAATAGATAGTATTGTTAAAATAAATAAAATCTGAATAGAAGATGCTACCTGTTGAGGTGAGTCAGCCGTTTCAATATTTAGACCAATACTTGGAAATGGCACTGAAGGCTGTCCGTATGCTTCCATTGGACCAAAAAAGGATATTATCAATAATACTATTATTAATAGGTTTATCTTTGTCATGTATTTTGTTTTAGTTCTATTTTTAGTCTTCATCTGTATGATCCTCATCACCTTTTTTAAGGGTAGATTTTATTCCTACACTCTTTATCTTATTTAACAAAAGTTCTATTGGTATTGGTTGCTGCTGTGGTTTAATTTCTTCTAATACTTTTGACCTTTTTTGATGCCATTCAACAGAATCAAGGGTGTCTAGCAATATTAACTGCTTCCCTTGATTTGCTAAAATATATACTTTAGAGTTAATTTCAATTATTGTGATGCTTACTTGTAACCCAATACTGGATTTTTCAAGTACTTTTATTGTAGAATTTTTTACAAAGCGATTAGATTTTTTTCCGATGATGATGGTTGTAAAGTAGGCAAGGAAAATCACAAAGCCTACTGCCATCAACATCGAAAAAAATGTAAGTATTTGATCAATCATACCTTCACCGGGCTTAGCCCATTACTTTCTTAACTGCTTCGATAACACGGTCCGCCTGAAAGGGCTTTACGATAAAATCCTTTGCACCTGCTTGTATTGCTTCAATAACCATAGCCTGTTGTCCCATTGCAGAACACATAATTACCTTAGCATTAGGATCAATTTTTTTAATTTCTTTAACCGCTTGAATACCATCTACTTCTGGCATCGTAATATCCATAATAGTAAGGGCTGGTTGAAGCTCCTTAAATTTTTCTACTGCCTTTGCCCCATTTTCAGCTTCCCCTAATACTTCAAACCCATTCTTTGATAATACATCTTTTATCATCATTCCCATGAATGCTGCATCATCAACTATTAAAATTCCTTTAGACATCAGAAACTCCTCCTTGTATTTGTTTTAATAAGTACGTCTAAATAAAATCAATTTCGACAGAAAACGTCTCAATAGTATTATATAATTATAGCTAACCTGTTTTCAATGAATTTTAATAGTATATTAAAATTATTGATATTTTTTATTGGCTAATTGTTACAAAAGCCTATATTTTCCCCAATCTTTTGGAAGAATTAACAATATCAGTAATACGAATACCATAGTTTTCATCGATAACAACTACCTCACCTTTAGCCACATATTGACCGTTAACTAAAATATCTAGAGGTTCTCCTACTAATTTATCAAGTTCTAAAATTGTTCCTGGTCCAAATTCTAGAATCTCACTAATTCTTTTGCTTGTTCGTCCAAGCTCTACAGTAATGTTTAGCGGTACATCTTGGATAAGATCTATATTAACTGGAACTCCTTTAGCACTTGGCTCATCAAAAGATTGAAATTGCAATGGTTGGACATTTACAGGATTAGTAGCCTGAGGTCTTTGTTGTTCTACAACTGCCTCCTGTCTATGTTCTGTCATTGGTGCAGCAGCCCTTGGTTGTTCTTGTTGTGGTTCTCCTCTTCTAACTGGCGGAGGTGTAGCTGGTGATGCCACTGGCTTAGAAGGTGGAGCTATTTCTTGTTCTACACCATAACTACTCATCAACTTTTCAATCATCTCTTTACCAAATTGTAAAGGAATTAACTGCATAATCTCACTATCAATTAAAGTGCCAATTTCCATTCTAAAGGAAATCTTAATAAAACTCATGGTAAACTCTGGGAATATCTCAGTGAAACTCTCAGAATTAAAGTCCATGCTGAATACCCTAGGGGGATAAATATCAATCTTTTTAGAGAACATTTCAGATAATGAAGTTGAGGCAGAGCCTACCATTTGATTCATAGCTTCGCTAATGGCACTTAGGTGTAGCTCTGACAAAGGATCAGGGCTAATACTACCACTACCACCCATCATTAAATCTGTTATAATTTTTACATCATCCTCTTGAAGAATTAAAACATTTAACCCTTCTAAACCCTCTTTATATTTAACGTCTACAGCCACAAAAGGTAAAATATGTTGATTGGATAGTTCATTAATATCTATTATCGATACCTTTGGAGTTGTAATGTTTACTCTATTACCTAATAAAGTAGATAACGCTGTTGCAGCAGTTCCCATACTTATATTACCAATTTCTCCTATGGCATCCTTTTCGTCTTCAGTAAAGTACTCTTCTTCTACATCATTTTTGCTGCTGGTGGATGACCCACTTCCAGTTAGTAGTGCATCTATTTCTTCTTGGGATAGCATATCACTCATCATCTAGTTCATCTCCTTTCTTGTCAATCCTTGTAATCCTAACAGCTAATCTGTTTTTAGCAGTTCCAGGCACACCATAATATTTCTGTTTATTTCCTACTAAAAGTTCGATTTCTCTATTAACTAGATTATCTAACATAATGACATCGCCTTTTTGTAGCTCCAGAAAGTCTTTTACAGTAATACGGGTACTACCAAGCACAGCAGAAATGTTAATATTACTTTTCTCAACCCGTTTTTTTAGGGTAAGTTTATCTGTTTCTGTAACAGATTTGCTGATACTAGAAAACCAAAACTTAGTACTTAATTTTTCTAGTATTGGTTCTATTACTATATGGGGAATACAAACATTCATCATCCCTTCAACTTCACCTATTTTTAAACTAAGGGTAATTAAGGCTACAGTTTCGTTGGGTGAGACAATTTGTATAAACTGGGAATTGGTTTCAATTTTATCCAGTTTTGGTTGAAGTTCAATTACATTCTCCCAAGGATCAATCATCAAATCTAATATTTGCTTCATTAATTTCTTGATTAATGTTGCTTCTATTTCTGTAAAGGAACGCTTTTCATCAAAGTTTTTTCCAAGTCCCCCCAATATACGATCTATGAAAGTAAAAGCAATTGATGGCGATATCTCTAGTACAATTTGACCTGACAATGGATAAGGATTTACAACCCCAAGAACCGCAGGATTAACAATTGAGTTACTATATTCATAATAAGATAATTCCTCAACATTTAATACCTCTGTGTGAATATAGCTTCTTAGGTATCCTGACAGGAAGGTGTTTAAAACCCTTGAAAAATTCTCATGGATAATTTGAAGGGTTCTAAGTTGATCTTTAGCCAATTTTTTTGGACTCTTAAAATCATAGGACCTTACCTTTTTTTCTTGCTTATCTTCTTTGATTTCTTCTACGTCAACCTCTCCAGTGCCTATAGCTTTAAGCAAGGCGTCGATTTCATTTTGTGATAATATGTCCGACAACTACTTCACCTCCTACTGGATAATGTAGTCGATAAAATAAATATTCGTAATTTCATCTGAATTCACTACCCTAATAACTAGCTCTTTAATTTCATCCCTTAAATCATCTAGTCCTTTTTGGTCTAAAAGATCCTCAGGTTTTTTTGCTATTAACGTTTGTATAACGCCATCTCTTAACTCTGTATTCTTCTCTTCAAACTTGCTTACTAACCTTTTATTGGTGGTCTCTATTATAATAGATCCTCTAAAATGAGACCGAGTACTACTTAAATTTGTTGTAAAATCTTCTAAAGCATATTCATAGGTTTTTACAACCCGATTAACACTTTCTGTATTCCTAAAAAATGCAAAGTAAGCTATTGTTCCGAAAAATATACCAGAAAACACAAATCCTATTAGAGCATAAGTAATTAATTTTTTAGTATCCATAAATCATCCTCCAATTTATCTAGGGTTAGAAATTGAATCTTCTGACCTTAAAATAACAATGTCAACCCGTCTATTTTTAGCTTTTCCTGTCTCAGTTTCATTACTGGTTACTGGATGATATTCTCCGTATCCAGAAGCTGAGAAACGACGGGGCTCTAGTTCCATCTCCTCTACAAGGAAACGTACGACATTGGCAGCTCTAGCAACGGATAATTCCCAATTGGTTTCAAACCTAGAATTACGCCGCAAAGGATCTGTATCAGTATGGCCCTCGATTCTAACAAACTTCGATTCAAATTCTTCATCCTCTAGAAATTCTGATAAGTAAATTAAAACTTCTTTCGATGGTTCCTTAATAATGGCACTCCCTGAATCGAAGAGAACATTATCTTGAAACCTAAGGACTAAGCCTCTCATTTCAAGAGTAACTAAGATATCCGTATCTAAGCCTCTTTCAATTAAGAATTCCTCTAATAGGTCCTTCAGTTTTAACAAATCCTCTTCTTGCTGTTCTTGACTTCTTTCATCTGTTGGAAGTTCACCAGCCAATGTATCTGGATTAACTGATCTTCCTGAGTCTAAAATGCCTAACGAACCTTGAAAGGATTGTATTATGGCCTGAAACTTTTGAACATCTATTTCTGAGAAAGAAAACAGTAGTACAAAGAAACATAGAAGTAGTGTTACCATATCACCATAGGTAGTCATCCATAATGGTGCACCTTTTGGTGCTTCTTCTTCTCCACCTCTTCTTCTAGCCATTTTCACCAACGCCTTCCTGTTTAGCAGCTAAACCTTCCCTTAACTTTGGTGGTAGGAATGCTTTAAGCTTTTCTTCTATAATTCTAGGATTCTCCCCAGCCTGTATTGAGAGTAACCCCTCCACCATAATCTCTTTTCTTAAAATTTCTTCTCGACTTCTTAATTTAAGCTTGTTGGCAATCGGAAGAAATAGTAGGTTCGCTAGCAAAGAACCATAAAAGGTTGTAATTAATGCAACTGCCATAGACGGACCTATGGTTGAAGGATCGTCTAATGCCCTTAACATATTTATTAGTCCGATAAGGGTACCTATCATACCAAAAGCTGGTGCATAAGCCCCCATGGCTTCAAAAATTCCCTGTCCATTTTTATGACGTTCTTCTGCGAAGGCAAGCTCTGTTTCCAAAAGATTTCTAACCAACTCGGGGTCAGTACCATCGACGATTAACATAACTCCCTTTTTAAGAAAAGAATCGTCAACATTTTCTGAAGCTTCTTCTAATGCTAATAAGCCTTCTTTACGGGCAATATTAGCCAAGTTAATGATCTTTTGAATAATATTACTTGGGTCCTCTTGTTTATGGGTAAATGCTTTAGAGACAACCTTCATGGCCTCTAAAACTTTTTGCATTGGATAGGCTACGAATGTAGCTGCAACTGTTCCCCCTAATACAATCAAGATAGAAGATAGGTTAAAGTACATTGAAATATCTCCATCTGTTACAATCCCCATTACTACAAACGCTAATCCTACTAAAATCCCAATTATCGTTGCTAAATCCAAAACTACACCTCATTTCTATGGTTCAATATTTTTTAATGAATGTCCGGCATAAATTTTTTGTTTGTAAGCTATTACTTTGTTTATAATATCAGTGCTTGAGTCCAAAACTAAAAATTTATGTCCATTTGTTAGGGTGATTATCGTATCTGGTGTTTCCTCCACTAGCTCAATTAGTTCTGCATTAATAATAACATCGGTTCTATTAAGCCTTTTTACTTTAATCATGAACATCTTCCTTTTTTATTCCCTGGGTGACTAGCACCCAGGGAATTAACTATAATCAAAAGCTAAACCATTAAATTGGCTTATCGTTTCATGTTTACAACTTCTTGTAACATTTCATCGCTAGTACTGATGATTCTTGAGTTAGCTTGGAAACCTCTTTGGGTGGTAATCATGTTTGTAAATTCTCTAGACAGGTCTACGTTAGACATTTCTAAAGCCCCTGGAACCAAGTTACCGAAACCGCCAGCCCCTGGAACACCTACCATTGCTTGACCAGAGTTAGCAGTTGTTCTATAAAGGTTTGAAGCTGTTTTCTCAAGTCCTGCTGGGTTTTTAAAGTTAGCTAATGCAATTTGACCTAATAATCTTCTTTGTCCATTATCGAAGACTCCAATAATTTCACCTGTAGAAGCTATTGTAAAATCATCTAATGTTCCTTGTTTATAACCATCGATATCGGTAGCAGATGCTGTAGAAGTATTGGCAAACATCGTTAACTTTGAAAAATCTATTTCAAAATTAACTGGACCGGCGCCATTGGTCAAAGTTTCTCCAATTTCTAAAGTCAATGTTGTTGTACCACCAGTATCAATTCTACCGTTTGTACCAAATCCTATTGAAGGATTAACCCCTGTAAATGGATCTGCTCCTTCTGCGTGATACATACTTCCGTCTGGATGAATATAGAAGGATTCAACTGCGAATTCACTTGGATCATTACCAGTTTTGATAAAGACTTGCTTAATTCTATGGATTCCCCCAAGGTTGTCGTAAACTTCAAAAGTGGTCTCCCTTGCTACAGTATTCTCAAATTCTGGATTGATTTCGTAAATAAACCCACTTTGTCCAGGATGGGCCTTCACTATGTATACAGCATCTGTATCGGCTACATCACCAGAAACTGTATTGCCTGCAGTACTTACTTTCGTTTCACTATTTAAATTCCCCTCGAAACCTACTTTTTCAGTAATTTTAGCATCAAAGGTAGTAGCCTTCGAAATTTGTAAGCCCTCAATATTAGACTTCAGCATACCATTTTCATCAGCCATATAACCTAAAATTCTATAACCATCAGCAGTTACTAAGTTTCCTGCTTGATCTAAAGCAAAGTTACCTGCTCTTGTATAGCTTCTATTTAAGAAATTAGCGTCATCTGAAACAATGAAGAAACCATCTCCATTTACCATTAAATCGGTATTGTAGTCGGTTCTTTCAACTGCCCCTCTAATATGAAAAGTATCCATAGAAGCTACATTGATTCCTAAACCAACTTGTTGTGGGTTAGTCCCACCACGTCCATCTTGAGGAGAACCTGCTCCACGAAGGGTTTGACTAAATACTTCTTGGAAAGTAACTCTCGAACCCTTGAAACCTACAGTATTTACATTGGCAATATTATTACCGATAACATCCATTCTAGTTTGGTGGGCTCTTAATCCCGATACAGCAGAAAACATTGATCTCATCATAATTAACGACCTCCAATCATTTAATTGGTGCTCCATTCCCTCCTTCATTCAGAAATGGTAAGCCTCCTAGTAGGTCCGGCTTAGACAATTACAGCACCGTCTATATTTGTAAAAACATTATCCTTTAACTGTTCTTCTACAGCTGCAGTTATTACTGTTTTGTTTGAGACACTCGCAACAAACACCCGATTATCCATCATAATTAAAGTCTCTTTAATTCCTTTTTGCGATGCAATATTTAAAGCTTGATCTAGCCTTCCAAGATCTTGAGGTGTTAGTTGAATATTTCTTTTCTCAAGTCTTTCCATCGCATGCTTCGAGAATTTCAAATCTTTATTTTGATTAACCTTCTGTTGAAGTATCTTATCAAAATTTGAATGATCCTTATAACTATGTTTAGCTTGATTAATCTTAGATTGTTGTAAGGAGTTAGCTTTGATTTTAATATCATTGTACAAGGGTATCCCTCCTAACACTTCCTTTGTACCTATTCCCCCTGTCCTTCTTCCACTTCTCCATTTGACCCATCGGATTCGTCTGGTACCTCAACCTCAACATGGTCGATATTCAGCTTATCAGCAATTGCCTTCATATTTGCATTAATCGCATCTAAGGTGCTTGCTATCGTTGTTTGACTCTTAACCATGTTATTGTTCATTTGGGTAATATGATCTATCACTGTTAACTGTGTGCTGGATAAGGTATCATTTAAATTTTGCATTTGTTCTAAAGCAGAGAATTGAGCCATTTGGGCAATAAAATCTCTATCTTCCATTGGATTTAATGGATCTTGGTTTTGCATCTGAGTAATTAGTAACTTTAAAAAAGCATCTTTACCGATATCATTATTCTTGTTACTACTGTTTTTGGTACCATCATATAAGTCTTTGTAATACAAGTCCTTAGTTTCATTGGTTACATTAGTTGGCATTTACGTTTCCCTCCTTTATGCTAGTCCATTAATTTTCGATGTTACTAAGTATGGATTAGTTGTACTGGCCTCTTGAAGGTACTCCATACTATGTAATCCGTTGTTGATCTCTGCTTTATTCACTCTTTTAAGCTTCATCTTACCTTTTTGTTGATGAAAAGATTTAGCACCACTAAAATCCTGCTGATTATGGCCAACTGCAACTTCTAATTTAGTAATACTGATTCCTTTATCCCCTAGGGCAATCCGTAGTTGATCAAGATTAGCATCAATCAATTCTTTAATCTGTTGGTTTTCAGCATACATTTTAGCAGTTACATTTCCCTTCTCAACTGTAATGTTAATGTGTAGGCTACCAAGATTTTCTGGCATAAGTTGAATCTTCATTTCACTTTTACCATTCTGTGTTAGAATCTTTGCCTTATTTGCCACTTCTTCTATTAGTACTTTTGGATCGACATTGATACTTTCATCATCTACTAGTTGTTGAATGACCTGTTGAAATTGTTTACTACCATCTACAGGTATTTCTCCAGTTAAAGGAGATGGTTCACTGCCCTCTTCGATACTGATGTTGTCATTATTATCGATGTTTTTTTCATTCTTCATGGATTCCTTCTGCTGAAGATTAATTTCTGTCTCAATAATACCTTCATAGCTTTCAATAAACCCTTCTGGTAGACCTTCTCCCTGAAGGGACCCAGTAGTTTGAGGGAGTATTTCCTGCTGTGGAAGTAGTTTCGTTTCATCTATACTCTCTTTAACAATCGGCGTAGTTAAGATTTCTTTCACTTCATCTTGTAAAAGGAATTTGTCAAGTAATGGAGCTATGTCTTTAATGGTTTCTAAGTCAAGATCTAGGTCTTGAACTAAAGATTCCATTTCTAGGAGTATTTGTTTAAGTCCATCATTACTTTCCTTTAACTGATTCTCCATCAAACTTAGATCAACAGTGGCTAAAATCTCATTAATTTCCTCTAATCCATCTTCTAATGAAACATTTTCCTCCTGCACCTGAATCAAAATTAAATTTAGCTGCTGAATTAAAGCTTCTACTTCAGTGATTTCTTCATCCTTAAGAGGACTATTTTCTTTTTCTACTGTAGCTATTTCTTTAGAAACTTTTGAATCTTTATTGGTTTGTTGCCTTTGTTCAACTGAAGTGTTGGAAGAGGAAGTAGTGGCTGTTGCTTCCTGACTTTGATTTGACTCGCTTAACTTTTGAGTAAATAAGTCAGCAAAGGTTTTATTTGATTCAGCCCCTTTGACACCTTTAAGGGATTGTTGGTTCCCCATTGACATTGAAGATAATAGCATATCTATTTTCATTTTTTCACCTCCTTTCAATAATTTTTATTTAAGCTTAATTATTTTTTAACTTAATTATTTTAAGACTTAACTAATTGGTTACTAATTTTTTTGATAAATCTACTGCTTTGGAAGTATCTAGGCTTTCTAGAAGATTAGCCACCTGATTAGGTCTAAATCTCCGTAAAATATCAACTACTAATTGTTCCTGCGTAAAAACAATCTCTACCCCTTGTCCTAAATTATGCCTTTGATATACAGGGTTACCACTTAACATCTGGTTGACGATCGTCGTTAACTCTGAAATTGGCATTCTTTGATAGGCTAAGGCAAGCTCTTCTAATTTTTCTTCGTAGCTTTGGTAAATCTGAACTGCCGCAGCAAGTTTATTAGTTAAACCACTTGTTGTAGCATTTAGTTTTTCTAACTCATTAATTGCTTCATATAATCTTAGAATGAACTCTTGGTCTTCTACCCTTGCCAGTACTTGTCCCGTTTTAGTTACTGGTAAATTTTGATAAATTCTGGCTAAGTCCCTATGATTAAACTTATTATTAGAACCTAATTCTTCAACTAATTCTTCTAACTGACTCTCTTTATAAACTTCTGCAAGTTCAACTAATTGTTGATTTTTAATCTTATTACCTTCTATTCGTTTTTCAATTTCTGTCCGCTTTGAAGGCGTTAGTCTAAATTTAATTTTTTGCTGTAAATCATCATTAATATATTGTAAGTATAGAGCACTTTGATCTACAGGCAATTTATTAAAAATTAAAGGTAATAGTTCTAATGTAAGTTCTCCTGAGTCAAAGCTTCGCTCAATTTCATTTACAGCGTCACTTGTCAGTAGTGATGTATAATAGGAAACTAGTTCATCGGCAACTGTTTCTTGTTCTAAATCAAGATCAGCTATAATTCGCTGTAGTAAATCACTTTTTAGTTCTGCATTTCTAATAATTTCCCTAACCCTAGACATCTTAGAAGAGTTTTCTCTGCTTAAAAGTATAACTAAGTCATTGTAGAGCTGCTGATCTTCTGCCTTTATAATTTGTAGTTTATCGGCTAGTCTATCATCCTCATATTTAATGTACTGTTTAGCAATATGTAATTTAAGCTGTTGTAGTTCTTCTTTTGTTGGTTGCTTAGCAAATTGTGTCCCTAACCTACCTGGTAAATGGGCCGATAAGACTTCATTGGTTTTATATTTAAAACCTTCATCTACATAATATGCTATGGCTACTGTCAAGGTAGGAACCATTAAAAAAGCTAGTAAAATAATTATAATTGGCTTTATGATTCCTGATTTTTTTGCATCTTCACTAATGGCCATTTTATCCTCCTTATTTGCTAGCAATTTTGTAGGATACCAGTTGATCTATAAACATTTCTTCATCCTTCAATTGCAAATAATTATACTCTTCCTTATCTTTTTCTTTCAAAAGATCAAAAACTTTAACTTGCTTTTTAGCTTCTACTAATTGTCTTCTGCAATGATCAACTTGATTTTGACATTTGTTTACCGATTGTTTCTGTCTATTAATTAATTCATCGATAAACTCTATCTTACTTGAAAAATGTTGCAAATCTTTTATTTGTAATTTACTCTGACTTCTTTTTTTAATTTCTTCATTAATTTTTATTTTTTGTTGCAACAAATGAGTTAGATGCTCTTCCTCTTGTCTTAAAGCTTTTGCGGCAACTCCTAAGTCTGCTTTTTTGTTCTCTTCTTCTTTTTCTCTTAAATTGAGAATTGATTCAAAACGAAAGGAAAATTTTCTAGCCACTTTGTTACCTCCTTAAAATTAATCATCTAAAAGTGTCTTCAAGTTTTCTAAGGTTGTTTCAAAAGAAGTTTTCTCGTGGGTTCTTTGCTTTAGAAAACTATTAATTTTCTCTATTTGACTTATGGCGTAATCTAGTTTTGGGTTTGTCCCCCTTACATAGGCGCCAATGTTAATTAAATCTTCAGACTCTCTATAAATAGACATTAATTCTTTGATTCTATTTGCAATTAATTGATGTTCTTCTTCCACAATATTAGCCATAACACGGCTAATACTGGCTAATATATCAATAGCTGGATAATGATTTTTATTTGCTATTTTTCTTGATAATACAATGTGTCCATCCAGGATGCCTCTTACCGCATCAGCTATTGGTTCATTCATATCATCCCCATCAACTAATACAGTGTACAGTCCTGTAATTGATCCTTTATCGGAGGTTCCAGACCGCTCTAATAATCTTGGTAATATTGCAAATACCGAAGGAGTATATCCCTTAGTTACAGGTGGTTCTCCTATTGCTAAACCAACCTCCCTTTGGGCCATAGAAAACCTGGTTAAGGAGTCCATCAATAACATTACATTCTTTCCTTGATCTCTAAAATACTCGGCTATAGATGTAGCAAGTAGGGCCCCCTTCATTCTTACTAAGGGTGGCTGATCTGACGTTGCAACAATAACAACTGACCTTCTCAAACCTTCTTCTTGTAGGTCATTGTCAATAAATTCGCCAACTTCTCTACCCCGCTCGCCAATAAGGGCGATAACATTTACATCAGCCTGGGTATTTCTTGCAATCATCCCCAGCAAGGTACTTTTACCAACTCCACTTCCTGCGAAAATACCGATTCTTTGTCCGTTACCGCAGGTTAGAAGACCATCTATTGATCTAACACCTAGAGATAAAGGTTCTCTAATTTTTGTACGGGCTAAAGGGTTAGGGGGTAATCCCATTACAGGATAAGTTTTATTTGTAGTGATGGTTCCCTTCCCATCGATGGGGTTACCTAACCCATCTAATACCCTACCTAAGAGGGCTTCTCCAACTTTGACTTCTAAAGAAGTTCCTGTGGCCTCAACTTTACTACCAGGACCAATTCCCTCCATCTCACCTAGGGGCATTAGTAGTACATTTTTTTCCTTAAACCCAACTACCTCTGCTAAAACTGGAGTCGTCCCTTTTAAGGTATATATGATACAGACTTCCCCCATTTTAACAGCAGGACCCTTAGATTCAATTGTTAGACCAATAACTTGAGAAACCCTACCGGTATATTTAATTAAATCCGCCTCTAGTAGAGACTCATTATATTTATTTAATGGTATACTTTTCATTCTTCTCACTCACTTTGCAAAAGCTCATAAAAGAGTTTTTCAACGGTTTTTATTTGGGTCTCAATGCTAGAATCAATGGTGCCTGATACAGTATCAATTAATACACTTCCTGCTTCCATTGATGGTTCGCATTTTATTTCAAGCTTTTCTATCCCATCAGTCATCATGTATATTTTATTTTTAGCTGAGTTGACCAAGTCATAATCTACTTCACTTACTCTAATGATAAGGGACTCGGAAAAGGTTGATTTCTTAAGCCCCTCCTTAATTAGATTAAGAAGTAACTCTTGGTCTTCTTTTACTTCGTGGTCAATAACTTTTCTTACAGTACTGATTACCAGTTGAATAATCTCTTTTTCCATCTCTTTTGCCATGGCTTCTTTATCAAGAATTGCCTGCTGTTTAATCTCGCATGCTTCTTGAATAATCTTTTCAACTTCTTGGTAACCTTTATTATTACCCTCTATTAGTCCAGCTTCGTAACCATCTCTTTTAGCCTTTTCAAAGATTCCTTGACTATCATTGTAGGCTTCTTGAAGAATTAACTGTGCTTCTTCATTAGCTGCCTCAACTATTCTTGTGCTTTCTTCTTGGGCCTCTGTTAGAAGGGCCTCAGCCTGCTGAGAAATCTCTTCAAGGTTTAGTTCTTCTTGTGGTTCTTCCTCAATCTTCTGAAATTCTTCTTGTTTCAATTTAATGAGGTTTTCAAGCTCTGCCAAACTAATTTCTTTTTTTTCACCTATTACGATATTGGTGGACTTAAATACTCTTGGTTTAGACAACTATCTCATCTCCTCCACCACGGGCAATAATAATTTCACCAGCTTCTTCTAGTTTTCTTATAATGTTAACAATTTTTTGTTGAGCCTCTTCTACATCCCTTAATCTTACTGGACCCATGAAATCCATATCCTCTTTGATCATTTCAGCCATACGCTTAGACATGTTAGAGTAAATAACACCAGATACTTCCTCTGTAGCACCTTTTAATGCAACAGCCAGGTCCTTATTATCAATTTCTCTAATAAATCTTTGAATTGATGTACTATCAAGACTAATGATGTCTTCGAATACGAACATTCTTTTACGAATTTCCTCAGCTAATTCAGCATCTTGAATCTCTAATGTATCCATAATATTCTTCTCTGTACCTCGATCAACTGCATTCAGAATGTCAACAATAGATTGAATGCCTCCAGCAGATGTATAGTCTTGACTTACCAATGAAGATAATTTACGTTCAAGAACCATTTCAACCTCTTTAATGATTTCAGGTGAGGTACGATCCATCACTGCAATTCTTTGGGCTACCTCAGATTGTTTAGCCTGTGGCAGGGCCGAAAGAATTTGAGCAGATTGGGCAGAAGGTAAATAAGATAATATAAGTGCAATCGTCTGAGGATGCTCATTTTGGATAAAATTCAGCAATTGACTTGGATCTGCCTTTCTAGCAAAATCGAAGGGCTTCACTTGTAGCGAAGCAGTTAATTTGTTAATAATATCCATTGCTTTTTGAGAGCCTAAAGCTTTTTCTAATACATCTTTAGCGTAGTTAATACCACCTTCTGAAATATACTCTTGAGCAATGCAGACCTCATAAAACTCAGATAGTATCTTTTCCTTTTCTGCTGGGGAAACCTTTCTCATATTTGCGATTTCCAACGTTAGTTCTTCAATTTCTTCATCATTTAAGTGTTTAAATATCTGTGCAGAAAACTCTGGACCAAGGCTGATTAATAAAACAGCAGCCTTTTCCTTCCCAGTCATTTCTGTTTTTGATGGTTTCCTAGACATCCTTTCACCTCTACTCTTCGCTTAACCAGTTTCTTAGCAACTGCGCTACAGCCTCAGGATTTTTGTTAACTAACTTTTCAATTTGTTGCTTTGCTTGAGAACCCGAAAGTTCTAAATCAATTTCTTCTAACTCTTCCTGTGGAATAATTTCCTTTACTGGTGGTAATTCCACTTTATTTCGTTTCTTAAGCTGAGTTACTGCTAAAAACACACCCGCAATAACTAAAGTAGCAATTAATCCTAATAACCATAGTGGTATTCTACTAGCTCCTGATCCGTCAACAGTCTCTAAAGCCGTTCTTAATTGATCTTCTAATGAGTTATTAAATTCTTGTACACCAACTTGAACAACTCTTGTATCTAACCCTGCAGCAGCAGATATAATATTTTGTAGATCTCTTCTTTCTTCATCCGACAATTCACCATTGCTTAAACTTCTACTGTTAACAAAAACTGCTACAGTAATATCTTTAACTTGCCCCTCTGCTTTAACAATTTTTCTACGTAGTTCATTAATTTCATAATTAATCGTCTCATTTGCTTCTTCATACCTTGACTCTGTTTCTTCTGCTTCAACATATTGAGGTATTTCTCCATTGGTGTCGGTTCCTGGAACACCACCTACACTCTGATTAACTGCAGTACTATGTAGTCTTTGCATACTTCTTATGATACCAGTGGTCTCTCCCTCAATAGGTGGTGAAAACTCTTTAATTTCTGTTACTTCACTATCAAAGTCCAAACGTACACTAGCCTTAACTGCTATGTTTCCGTATCCGTATACGGTTGATAGAAAGTCATAAATACTATCTTCCAGCTCTTTTGATACTACTTGATTAAGGGCTATTTGGTCTGATACATCGAAGGTATCGCCTTCGTGTCTTTGAGAATTTAAAACACGACCATCACTGCCATGAATTGTTACATTATCTATTTCTAAACCTTCAACTGAATTTGCAACTAAAGTTGCCATTCCATTGATACTTTTAGCATCTACCGTAGAAAAAGTTTCGAAATCTAACCAAACTGCAGCCTTCGAAGAGCTATCATTACCACTAAATACAAAGCCGCTTTTCTCTGGTACTGTTAATAAAACTACTGCTCTTCTAACCCCAGGCATTTCTTCTAATGTTTGAGCTAAGTGATTTTGTTGAGCCACTAAAAATCTTTGAGATCGCTCTTCACTAGTCATCATAAAGGAGTTTGAGAAGGCATCTTCATACGTAAATCTTGCTGATGGTAGCCCTTGAGTGGCTACGACTACCTGAGCACGGTTTAAATCTTCCTTTGCAACTAAAATGGTGCTGCTGTTTTCACCAAACTTTGCCTTAATATTGCTAGATTCTAAAACATTTAATACATCCCCCGATTGCCTAGCTTCTAAATTATTGTAGAGAACAACATAGTCTGTTTTAGTAAAGTATAAAATTAGTCCTGTAAATGTAACTAGAATAAATAGTGCCGATAGTCCAATCTTAATTTTCTGTTTCTTTTCTAAACTTTGAAAGTACTCAGTAAATTGCCCACCGACCTTTCCAAATGCCTCCGCCATTGAATCACCCCATCTCTGCTATAAATTAAATCTGCATTCTTGTAATTTCACGATAGGCATCTAATACTTTGTTTCTAATTTGCACCATATATTGTAATGAGATGTCAGCCTTCTGGGCTGCTATCATTGCTTCGTGAATGTTTTCCAAATCGCCTGAAGCAAGTTTTAATGAGTATGTTTCACTTGCCTTTTCAAGTTGATTTAAGTTATTGATTGCTCCCGTAAGTAGATCCTGAAAGGAGCCACCTGTAACTTTTTGGGACTCAGAATCAAAAAGACCTAACCCCTTAACGCTATGTACTTGACTATTTATTATATTCGGATTTATCTTCATCATTATTCCTCCACTATCTTCCTAATTCCAAGGCCTTCATAGCCATGCTTTTAGTCGTATTTAATGCTGTAATATTAGCTTCATATCCCCTCGAAGCAGAAATCATATTAGCCATTTCTGTAATAACATCTACATTTGGCATTTCAACATAGCCATTTTCATCTGCATCAGGGTGTCCTGGTTCGTATACCATTTTAAATGGAGAAGCGTCGTTTTTGATTCCTACTACTTCAACCCCGTTCATTTTAGGTTGATTTCCATTAGCTCTATTTAAGTGTTGTGAGAAAGGGCCATGGTCATCTTTGTTTTTAAAAACAACAACCTGTCTTCTATAGGGTCCTCCATTGCTTGTTCTAGTCGTATTGGCATTAGCAATATTTTTCGAGATGGTATCTAATCTTAACCTTTCTGCGGTTAATCCTGTAGCACTAACATTAATTGAATTAAATAATGACATAATCTATCTCTTCCCTTCATTAATTGCTATTTTTAGTCTTGCAAAATGATTATTTAATTGGGTAGATAAGGTATTAAATGTAATTGTGTTTTTTGCCATCTCTGCCATTTCCACATCTACATCTACGTTATTCCCATCTAGTCGGGTGCTAAAACTGTCATTTTTAACCACTCTGTGTCGAACTTCATCAAGAGATTTCATACCAATTGGAATATGATTCTGATGGGTTCGATCCCCTGCTAACTTATTACCTTTTAGATATCCCTCTAGTAATTTTTCAAACTCTACATCTGATCGTTTAAAATTCGGGGTATTTGCATTAGCGATATTATTAGCAATTACTTCATTACGTTTCCAAGATGCGTTAAGGGCATTGGTTAGTAGATTAACTTGATTATACATATATTTACCTCCCTAATTTTACTTCTATAGTAAAGGAACATTCGACAAGATAAAATAAATATCGTCATGTATCCCTAAAAAAACACGTATTATCGTATTTATATTTAATCACATAATAACTATTGGATAAATTTCTCTATTCTCCTGCTTTTTTTTTCGTTTTTTCTACAAAAGGGACTAATTACCTAGCCCATTACAAAAGCTAGAATTATCTTTAAATTCCAACATTTCTTTTTACACTTTCCTATTTCAACCCCATTCATTAACAGTTATGTAGGCTATTTAATTTCTGAGAAAAATGTCGTATTTTGTAATTATTATTATAAACCATCTTGCACTAAATAGCTACCATTGAAGTATTAAAATTTAACTATACCATTATTTACATTGGGATAAAACTGCTAATTATTACAGCATTTAAGCAATTTTTGTTTCATATTTGTCAAAGAATTACATTTTTATATATATAACTTAGAGTGTATATATATAAAAAAAGGTGCTTCCTTTTCAGGTAGCACCTTTTTAGTTGCTTAGATATTATTTTTTAATTTTTCTTAGTTCTTCAAGTAATCGATCATTTAAAATTTTGATATGAGTACCCTTCATCCCTAATGATCTAGATTCAATTACTCCAGCACTTTCAAATTTTCTTAAGGCATTAACGATTACTGATCTAGTAATCCCTACTCTATCGGCAATTTTACTTGCTACAAGTAATCCTTCATTTCCATTTAACTCGTTAAATATATGTTCAACTGCCTCTAATTCTGAGTAAGAAAGGGTACCAATTGCCATTTGAACAACTGCTTTCTTTCTTGCCTCATCTTCAATTTCTTCAGTTTTAGCTCTTAAAATTTCTAGACCTACAACTGTTGAACTGTACTCTACCATAACAAGATCTTCGTCGGTGAACTCATTTGCATGTCTAGCAAGGACTAGTGTTCCTAATCGTTGTCCACTTCCGTTGATGGGTACAATTGTCACTAACTTATTATAGCTATCAACATCATATCTAAAGATTTTAAGTAATTCGTCTTGAGTAATATTAGAATTTGTTTCATTAATTCTTAATAGTTGCTCGTTGTACTCTTCAGGAAACCTTTTTTCTCCCGACTTCTCGTCAACAACAATTGGACAATCGGAAGCATCTGTTAAGCTCACACCTAGAACCTTTCCTTTTGAGCTAGCTACGTAAACATTTGCATCTAAGATTTCACTTAAAATTCTTGATAATTCATTGAAAGATATGGACTGTTCTCCAGATTTTTGTAATATTCTATTTATTCTTCTGGTCTTTTCTAATAATGCGCTGGCCATTTTAATTCCTCCTTTTGTATCGCTTCTTTAATATTTTCTAAATATTAGAAATTCTTATCACAATAACTTATTTTAAGGCTGAGTCTATAATATTTCATTAATTTTAAATTCTTCGCTAGAATATGTAAGATGAACTAACTTCTAATTATTTTCCTCTTTATATATAGCATTTTCTATAAAAGAAAATTTTATACTTTCCTATACCTTGAGGTCTGTATCTACCCTTTATGAAGTACAATAAACTAAACCCAAATGACATCTTAACACAGATGAAAATTATATTCAATAGTTATTTTAGCATATTTAGCTGTTTTCATTCTCTACTACTTCTTCAAACTCACAATCTTTATTGCTACAAAGGATTTTTTCGCCCTTTTTGTTCTTTTTATGAACCAAAATATGGTTGCATTCTGGACATTTTCGGTCTATTGGCCTATCCCAAGAAACAAATCGACAAGATGGAAAACCACTACATCCATAAAATAATCGTCCTCTTTTTGATCTTCTTTCTATAATTTCTCCTTCTTCACAATCGGGACATTTGATCCCTAACTTATTAACAATTGGTTCGGTGTGGGTACACTCAGGATAATTTGAACAAGCTAGAAATTTACCATAGCGCCCATGCTTGATTAACATTTTTGCACTACATACTTTACAAATTTCATCACTTTCTTCCACTAAGTCAATCTCTTCCATATCCTTGTCTGCAATTTCTAACATTTTTTCAAAGGAATCATAAAAAGATTTAATTAGTCCTCTCCAATCTTGACCACCATCTTCTACTTCGTCTAATCGTCTTTCTAAGTCGGCAGTAAAATTGACATCCAGAACCTCCCCAAAATAATTAACTAAAATTTCTGTGACAATAAAACCTAACTCTGTAGGTTTTAGATTCTTACCTTCCTTTTCTACATATCCTCTTGATAGAATTGTCGAAATAGTCGGAGAATACGTACTTGGTCTACCTATACCCAGTTCTTCCATTGTTTTAACAAGGGAAGCTTCAGTATACCTAGGTGGTGGTTGAGTAAAATGTTGTTTTGGTATTGTTTTTAACACCTGAACCTTTTCGCCTTCCTCTAACAAAGGAAGATTGATATCCTCTGAGATGCTGGCATGGGTATAAACCTTTAAAAATCCATCAAACTTTAATCTTGAACCCGAAGCTTTAAAAATATTTTTTTCAACTTCTAACTCTACCGCCAGTGTATCGAATAGCGCTGGAGCCATTTGACTGGCAACAAATCTTTCCCAGATTAATTTATAGAGTTTATATTGATCTCTAGTTAATGATGATTTGATGGAATCTGGGTCTTTGTCCACATAAGTAGGACGAATTGCTTCATGGGCATCTTGAATATCTTTTTTCTCTTTCTTCTTTGCAGTTTCCTGCCCTAGATACTTGTCTCCATATCTTTCTAAGATTAATTTATGAGTATTTTCTTTAGCTTCTTCAGAAATCCTTGTCGAGTCTGTTCTCATATAGGTAATTAAACCAACAGTACCCTCTTTTTCTAGATCAATTCCTTCATAAAGCTGCTGTGCCACTGACATTGTCTTTTTAGTTGAATATCCCAATTTATTAGAGGCTTCTTGTTGCAGTGTACTAGTTATGAAGGGTAAATAAGGATTCCTTTTCTTTTCACTTTTCTTAATATTGGTGATCAATAGCTGCTTATTTGCAATGTTATTTAAAATAGCCTCTACTTCGACCTTATTATTAATATCCTTCTTGCCTTCATGGTCACTGAAAAATTTTGCTTCAAAGGTCTCTTTTTTCTGGTTAGCGACCTCTAGCATTAAGCTCCAATATTCTTCAGGTTGAAAGTTCTGAATTTCCTCTTCTCGGTCTTTAATCAGCTTAGTTGCAACAGATTGAACTCTTCCAGCACTTAAACCCTTTCTAATATTTCTCCAAAGAAGGGGGCTTATTTTATAACCTACCAACCTGTCTAAAACTCTTCTAGCCTGTTGAGCATCAACTAAACTTTTATTAATTGCCCTTGGTTTCTTTATAGCAGCCTTAATAGCAGTTTTAGTGATTTCATTAAATTCAATACGACAAGGAGTTTCTTCTGATATATTTAAAGCATTGGCTAAATGCCAAGAAATTGCTTCACCTTCTCTATCGGGGTCCGTTGCCAACAGAATTTTACTGGCTTTTTTAGCTTCTTGTCTAATTTCTTTAAGCACCGGCCCTTTACCTCGAATTGTTATGTATTGTGGATTAAAATTATCTTCTACATCTACCCCTAGTTTACTCTTTGGCAAATCTATAATATGACCAATCGAAGCCTTCACCACATAATTTGCTCCAAGAAACTTTTTAATTGTCTTTGCTTTAGCTGGTGATTCAACTATTACTAAAGATTTGGGCAAATACCCCACCTCCTATCTGTAATCTGTAATACTGTGTTGTGTTTATCTTACTATACTTATTAATATACTTATTTATCAAAATTAATCAATTTGCTATAAAAGTTTTACCTGGCAGTTGTGATATAAAACCTTTTAGTTCTAAAATCGTTAAGATACTACTTAATTCATTGACTTTAATTCCGCATTTATAGGCAATATGATCAATCGAAGGTTGCCCTTCTTTGACAGTTAAAAGGATTTTTTCTTCAAGTGGACTTAATTGACCTTTAGCCTTATTTGTATTCTGATGTCTTATTGGATATTTTTTCTCTAAATCCTCTAAAATATCTTCGATTCCTAAGAGAATTTTAGCGCCATCTTTAATCAATAAATTAGTTCCTCTGCTTTGCTGTTGATTAATGTTTCCAGGTAGTGCATAGATCTCTTTACCTTGTTCTAGGGCAAAATCTACTGTGATTAGTGCTCCACTTTTTTCAGCAGCTTCTACAATAATAATCCCATCTGAAATACCACTAATGATTCTATTTCTAGCAGGAAAATGGTGTTTTAGGGGAGGGGTTCCTGGACTGTATTCTCCCATAATGCATCCACTATCAATCATTTTATTCATAATAGCTGTATTCGTTGTAGGGTAACACTTGTCAATTCCACACCCAAGCACTCCAATGGTATATCCATTATTCTCTAAAGCACCCTTGTGGCTGGCGGTATCAATACCAAGAGCTAATCCACTTACTACTCCTATTCCCCATTGACTCAGTTCTTTAGCAAATTGATAAGCAGCCCATTTACCATAAGGGCTTGCCTTTCTAGACCCTACAATCGATATTAGAGGTTTTTCTAAGTTAAGACTACCTTTTATGTATATTACATATGGAGGATCATATATGTCTCTTAATTTATCTGGGTAGTGATCCTCTCCAATTGTGATTGGTTTAATGTTCTCCTCTAATAGTTTCTGTTGTATTTTTTCTAAATATGATTTATTCCTATTTTGGGTAATTTTATCAGCAATTATTCTACGTTTATCCAATACTTGATAAAGGTGCTTTTCATCAACATTCCACAATTCAGCTAAGCTACCAAAGTAGTCTTTAAACGCTTCTATCGTTTTAAGGTTTATACCACCAATATGACTAAGCCATATTAGGATTTCTCTTTCCTGCAATATCAAAAGCCTGCCCCCCTGCAAATAAATATTTTATTCTACTTAACCTTCGTGTTTCTATATAATGGTTATTTATATTATATATTAAATTCATTTAGAAAAAAATATTTATAAACATTCAGACATAACACATTATATACTATGTAAGAAAAATAATAAACATTTTTTATGGTTAAAATTTGGTAACAGTTATATTACTATAAGATTACGAAAAAAATATCTAGATAATTTTTTCTAGATACTTTTTAGTGTCAACTGAGTATTTATTTCTTGTGATTCCATTCATTATGATGAGAAGAAATGAAGTCAATAATTCTTTTATGTTCTTCTCTCCCATTTCCTGTAATATCCATAGGTTCACCAAAGGCTATGTGAATAGGCTCTTCTCTATAAATAGGTCCTAAATCCTTTAGATATTTACCGTTTTCCCAAAAATCTGTTTTAATTGCAACTGGCAGTACTTGTACATTAGCTTTTTTCGCCAGCTTTACCCCAAGAGAATTAAATTCTTCAGGATTAAAACTTGTCGTTCTTGTGCTCTGGGGAAACATAATAATTGATCTACCTTCTTCAAGCATTTGAACCCCTTGAGTCATTACTGTTTGTAAATCTTCCCTTGGATTAACTCGATTTACAACGATTGGCTTTCTAGCCCTCATGATAGAACCAATAAAGGGATGGGTGGCTAAGCTAGCCTTAATAATAAAGCTCGCCTTCATTTTTGAAGCGATTAAACAAGGAAAAATCATTGTTTCTAGGGTACTCATATGATTACTTACAATTACCAGTGGTTTCTCACAATCATCTAAGTTTTTTAAGCCTGTAACATGAAATTTACCACCACAACCTTCAATTACCTTTAATATATCATAGGATGCTTTCACCCATTCTTCTCTGGTAAACTTACCTGCATCGGCTATTTTTTTTGCCCTTAGAATGATTTTAACAAATCGGTAGTGAAAATAATATCGGGTTCCTAAAGAAAGGCGATCTAATAAAAATCTATTGGTATCCTCTGGCGTATAGTATTGATCTTCTGTAAAGATATTCTGCATTTTAATTCCACCTATCTTATATTATTTCTTAGTTTTAATCTGACAATTTACTAACTTTAACTATAAATTTATTAAATCATACTACTAATTGAAGAGACTACATTATTAATATTAATATTAATATTAATTTTAAATTAATACAAAATGAAAACTTCGCTGTTTAGTGTTCAATCAAGATTCAGCTTTAATCTTTACCTACAACTAATATAAATATAGATTAATGATATTATGCAATTCCCTCAGTTTATTATAACCTTAATATTATCTTATGGGAAAACAATTATATTGCCGTGGAAATAGTGAAAATTCAACATTAAGTTAAAATTCATGTCGTATTTTATCAAAATCCCTTTTAATTTTGAGTATATATTGACTATCCTTTTACAATTTCCTTTTGAAATTCTTAAGTATAAATTGATATAAAAGGTGTTTCCTTATATATAATTTTCAAACCTATTAAAGGGGTAAAAGCGCAATAATACCTTTCCTCTAACATTTTCTATCGGAATAGGACCTTCAGAACGACTATCTCTGCTATTTTCTCGATTATCCCCCATGACATAAACATGGTTATCTGGTACAACGATGGTCTCAAAGGAAGAAATCATTTCATCTACAACATAAGTTTCTTCAAGTTTTTCGCCATTCCGATAAATACTGTTATCTTTAAATTCTAACAGATCTCCTGGTTTACCTATTACCCTTTTTATCCAAATATAATCGTTAACCTCTTTTTTAGTTACACGACTAATTAATGCACTATCTTTAAACTCATCTATTAACCTTCGAGTTCGATTAACATTCCCATCTACAATGACAATATCTCCATAATCGGGAGTAGCATTAAATAATTGCCCAAACTTCCAAGCAACCACCTGATCTCCATCATAAAATGTTGGCCACATGGAGGTTTGTCTTACAGTATACAATTCAAAAATAAAAACATTAATCAATAATGCCATTACTACTGCTACCAAAACTGCACTTGTCCATTCTCGAATCTCTTTAACAACTTTATTATTTAATAATTCTGTTATATTTTTATTTACTACCATATTTAATTTCTCGCCCCCTAGTATGTACGTCACCTTAAAACAGTATACCATTTTATCTTCCTTTAATCACCAGATATTGTATTAGTTTATTGTATTAGTTTTTGAGAACTTGTTGGTTATAAGGTAAAGTCTTCCTTTTGTATAAATTTTTCTTCAGATGATTTAAAGAATAATTTTAGTTAAAGAAACTAATCGACTGACACAATTTAGTACAATTAAATTCTTCATCTTCTTATGACAAAACTCGTAATGTTGAAACTCATTAGGTAAAGTTCTTTTATATTAAAATAATTAATGTTGTATTTCCCTATTCATTATAAAAACTTTATAATTAATAAACAAAGTTACGTTATTACCTCAATAATATATTCATCCAAAATTGCAGGTATCATTTCAGCGAAATCCGATGCTGCCCCCCAATCAAAATTTGAAAAAAGGCTTGAAGAACTACCTGTTGCTACCGATCTGATTCCAGTTGTTCCTTCTATGTTTTCAATGATTACTACAAGAGCAACGCTGTTTCCTGCTCTAATGTAGTACTTATCATAAATTAACGTCTCAACACTTCTTCCATCTTCTAAAGTGATACTCTCTTCATGTACTAAATAAGCATCTACATTTTCTTTAACAATTTCTAATGCTTCTTTTGGCGATATATTCACCCTTATATTACATACACTCATTTAATCGCCCCTTTATCTTTAAAATGTATATTATTTTATAAAAGCATCAAAATAATACCTACTAATTGCCAGCACTTCTCTCGCTGTATAACGGAATTTATATAGTTTATTACTATATAAGTGAGTATTTTTTACAGATGCACCATAAGCCTTAATCCCATAATCTGACGCTAATAGAAGTGCCCTTTTCATGTGAAACACATCAGTTACAATAATTGCTGTTTCCCAGCCTTGTTCCTCCATGATTTTTTTACTAAATTTAATATTTTCCCTTGTATTTGTTGCCTGATCTTCTAAAAACAAGGCATTTTCTTCAATCCCCAGGTTACTTAATATCTTTGCCATGGCCTCTGCCTCTGTCGGTGGGTATTTCCCCAGTCCACCAGTAAGTATAAAGGAATTAGAAAAACCTTCTTTATAGATCTCATTACTGCGATATACCCTTGCTTGAAGGGCAGGACTAGGCCCAGTTGGCCATACCGCAGCCCCTAGTACGATAATAACATCTGCCTCTCCCGGCTTTGCCTTTTCTCCTACGCTCGAAATAGAGATATATTGAAAAACACACCAACTAATAATTACCACCATTAAAACCCCTACTACTTTGAATATCTTTTTCATATGAGTACTCCTTAATAAATAAAAATCACCTTTTTCGATAATGGATTTCTCCTACTAATCCACTAACATGATCACTGTAATGGTTTTCCGTTTCTCCATTATACAAAAAAATAATTCCATCGATCCATTCATCTGGATAATATCTCTGCAGGAGAGAATCTATTAATCTAACAGAAGTTATTGCTCCACCTGCTGAACCTTGAAAAAAATTCCCCTTCCAAGATTTCCCTTGATAATTTCTAATATCTTCTTCTCCTATATTAACATCAAACTCCCTTAAATCAAAAGTAGCTATTTTTTCACCTTCAATCAAGTCTATTCCCTTAAACAAAATAGGTAGTTCAGAAAAAAAATATTTAGATAATTGTAGGCCTAATAAAGTTAATTTGTCTTCTACATTATCTACACCATCAGTATCAACATAATAAGCTACATACTTCTCGTAATGATCCACATCAAGAGTATAAATTGGCATCAATGATTCTATCCTGTTGTCTTCCTCAATTATACCATTAATTATTTTAACTTGTTGCCTGTTCATATCTACTAAAAGATTATATGAACTTTCTAATTCACTTAATTGATGCTTCAGCCATTTAGTTTCTTCTACTAGGTTTGATTCATCAGCATCAGTGGGTAAATTAGACACATTTTTTTCACTAGTCATTGTACAGCCACTTATGATTATCATCAGTAGAAGGCTGAGGATTATTAAAGTCTTTTTAAAATTCATTAAACCCCCTCCTTAATATGTCAATTACTCAATATTTCTTTTGGTCTGGTCTAAAGATTAACCATATAATTAGTCCAACGGGCCATGAAACAAAAAAAACTAGAAGGGCTACTAAACACCCCGACTTACCTCTTGCTTCAGCGTCTCCATAAGCCCAAACAATACTCCAGATGATAAGAGCTAAAAATCCAATTCCAAAAAACAATGCGATTGTCAATGCAAAAAATTCCATAAACACCCTCCCTACCAGTTTTATTACTACTATTATATATAATTTCATCAAGATAAATATCTTTTACATAGGATTTATTTTTTTATGAAATTTTACATTAGGAATACGTTTATTGCCTTTACATACATGCCTAGTTTATTTAACAAATGATAGATTTCTATATTGTAATGCTTCTGCCACGTGGCTTTCCAATATATCCACACTGCCATCTAAATCTGCTATTGTACGGGCAACCTTAAGGATTCTGTTATATCCACGAGCACTAAGTTTCATTTTATCATAAGCAATATTCATCAATTCTTCAGAATATCCTTTCAAACTGCAATATTTTTTTACCTCTGATGGTGATAACTGAGCATTAGATTTAGTTTCCTTCCCCTTATACCTTGTTAACTGTAATTGCCGTGCTGTTTCTACTCTTTTCCGAATTTCCTTCGATCCTTCGGTTTTCTTTTTACTTATTAAGTCATCATAAGTAACCGCCGAAGTCTCTAGAATTAAATCGATTCGATCTAACAAGGGACCCGATATTTTATTCATATACCGCCTCACTTCATGGGGGGTACAACTACATTGATTCTCTGTATTACTACCATAATAGCCACAGGGACATGGATTCATTGAAGCAATTAGCATAAACTTCGAAGGATAAGTATAGGAGCCACTAATTCTCGAAAGGCTTATATAACCATCTTCAATTGGCTGCCTTAATACTTCTAATGCAGTTTTGTTAAATTCTGGTAATTCATCTAAAAATAAAACTCCATAATGACTTAAGGTTACTTCACCAGGCTTAGGTATTCTTCCTCCTCCTGTTAATGCTATTATAGAGGTGGTATGATGGGGAGACCTAAAGGGCCTATTCTTAACTAAGCCGCTACTACTATCCAGTAATCCTGCAATGCTATAAATTTTTGTGATTTCAATAGCCTCCTCGAAGGTGAGACTTGGTAAAATAGATGGTAATCGTCTTGCGGCCATGGTTTTTCCAGACCCAGGTGGGCCTATCATTAGTAGGTTGTGACCACCTGCAGCGGCAATTTCCATAGCCCGTTTTAAATGATCTTGTCCTCTTAAATCTTTAAAATCTTCACTGAAAATATCATCCTCCTGCACCATTGAAACTCCGCCTACCTGGGACTCTATTTTCAATTCACCGTTTATAAAATCCACCACTTCTTTTAATGAAGATACCCCTAAACAATCCATCCCTTTTACCCATTTTGCTTCCTCTATATTCCCAGCGGGTAGAATCACCTTTTTGTAGCCCTTCTCTAGCATGGCTAAAAGCATAGGAAGTACCCCATTTACCTTATGAATACTCCCGTCTAAGGCTAGTTCTCCTAAAATAACCACCTGTGAAACCCCTTCTTCTTTAACCTGTCCAGAGGCAGCTAAAATACATAGAGCTATTGGCAAGTCAAAATGACTCCCTACTTTTTTAGTATCTGCAGGAGCTAAGTTAATGGTTATTCTTTTTAATGGAAATATCAAATTACTATTGTTAATAGCAGCCCTTACCCGTTCTTTAGATTCTTTAATCTCTTGATCGGGCAAACCTACAATATTTGAAATTGGAAGCCCGTTAGATAAATCTACCTCTACATCTATTTCTGTAGTTTGAAGTCCATTTAAACAGCAGGTTTTTATTTTTGCTAGCATAGCCTTTCACATCCTAACTTCATAGAAATCGACTAAAGTTCACACCATTAAAGAGTCTAATTTAATCTAGTACCTTTTCAAAATTGACACTATCTTCCCATCTTCCATTTTGATAAATATATTTATTATTTCTACCTGTAAACTGAAATCCGTTTTTGATTAAAACAATTTGTGATCCGATATTATCTGGTGATGTCCCTGCCTCTACCCGATGCAGCTTATGGGTGTCTACTGCTTCCTTTAAAATTAATTTTACTGCCTTTGTTCCGTAGCCCTTTCCTTGATAAGCTTCACCAATTCGATAACCAAGTTCTGCTTTATTTAAGCTGCCCCTAACGACAGAAACAAGGTTGACTCTACCTACAATCTCATCACCTTCATTTATTATTAAGTACATATATACTAAACCTTCCTCTTGCTCTGCCACAATCTCCTTAATGATATCCTCAAAATTATCTATATCATAATAGTGGTCTCCTCTAGAAAAACCCATTCTATCAAAAAAATTACGATTTTGTATTTCAAACTGATAAAGCTTTTCAGTGTCAGATTCCTCTAATAATTTGATTCTGATCTCAGCCATTAGTATGCTCCTTTTCTTTCTCACTTTTTTCTCTAAAATTCTCCTGTTATTGATAACATCAGACTGCTTTTAACACTATATTATAAATTTCGATAATAACAGAAAAAATCCTTCTATTCAGAACTTCAAAATTTTACTAAATTATCTCTCTTTTAATTTAATCTAGTCCTAAAGTCCCTTATAAAAAATTTTTTCTTGGTATATTATCACTAATTTGACATAGACATATATATATGATAAAATTTATTACTAACGATTCTTTTCTAAAAGTCAACTAGGTTTTCATACCTTTCAATGAATTAATATCTACTGAGGGGAATAACCATTAACTCTTATGTCAGCCATAGGCTAGTTTCCTCTCTCTCAAATTAAATCGTAATATTTTAACTCAAAAAAACCCAATATACTATTATGTATTTTTTAGACTTAAAATCGCCATCAATAGATAGACAACCATCTATTTGTTTGAATATATCTTATCTCATTTGATATTTTTTATTAATTAACTATCATTTTTAACATCCTTTTTTAAGGTACTTGCTCTAATCAAATTTGTTTTATTAAACAAAGTATAGTTTAACCCTTTCTAAGCTTATTTGGCAAATTTTTATAATTTGGCTAAACTTATAGATTTTTTTAAGGAGGAGATTGAATGGAAGAAAAAAACAGTCGAGAAATTTCACTACAAAGAGCAGAAGAATTAAAAACTAGAATTGAGGACTTCTTAGTAATTAAGGACACGATTCCTAAAGGGTTATCTGAAGAAAGTATTAGAAAACAAGAAGAGAAGAAAAAGAAAATTTTAAGTTTACTAAATGCTACTGAAGAAGAATGGAAGGATTGGAAGTGGCAATTAAAAAATAGAATTTCTGATGTTGATCTTTTGAGTCAAATGATTAAACTTGATGAAAAAGAAATTAAGGCAGTAAAACAGGTTCAGAAGAAGTTTAGATGGTCTATTTCACCTTACTACGTATCGTTAATTGATGACGACAATAAATATTGTCCGATAAAACTTATGTCTGTACCTACTAAAGTAGAAATAGAAAAACAAGTGGGTAGCATCGATCCTATGGGTGAAGAATTTACTAATCCTGCTGGTTCAATTACAAGAAGATACCCCGACAGACTCATTATTAATGTAACTAATGAGTGCGCTATGTACTGTAGACACTGTCAAAGAAGAAGAAATATCGGAACCCTTGATCAACACACCCCAAGGGAAGCCCTACAGGAATCTATTGATTATATTAGAGCTAATCCGGAAATTCGTGATGTACTCATTACTGGTGGAGATGCCCTCGCCCTATCAGACCATGTTTTAGATTGGCTATTAGGTGAGCTTCATGCCATCCCTACTGTTGATTACATTCGTTTAGGTACAAGAACTTTAGTAACAATGCCTCAACGTATTACGGATGACCTATTAAATATACTAAAAAAATATAGTCCTATTTATATTAATACTCATTTTAATCATCCTTTAGAGATAACGAAGGAAGCTAAGGAAGCTTGTGATAAACTTGCAAATATCGGTGTTCCTTTAGGTAATCAAGCTGTATTATTAAATGGAGTTAATAATGACAAATATGTTATGCGTTTAATGAATCAAGAGCTTTTAAAATGTCGTGTACGTCCTTATTATATATTCCATGCGAAGAAGGTTCTTGGTACAACTCATTTTAAGACCTCTGTAGACGAAGGTATTGAAATTATGGAATACCTTAGGGGTTATACCTCTGGTATGGCTATCCCCACCTATATTATTAACGCACCCAAGGGGAAAGGTAAAACGCCAATCCTACCACAATATGTTATCTCCCATGGTAGAGACTATATTAAGATTAGAACTTGGGAAGGTGAAGTAGTTGATTATCCAAATGTTAAGTCTAAACCCATTGAAGATATTTTAAAATAAATTCTATTAAATATAAAATAAATATCCCTGCCTTTATTATAGTGGCAGGGATATTTTTAATTTTGTCTATCATTTCATTTTGTTTAAGTTAGGGATTAAAAGGCATTTTCAATATGCTCTATTTGGTATTGGTCACCCTTTTTATATACTTCAATGACATCAAAACGGTAATTTGGATCTCCGTGATGCTTATGGTTTTGAATAAAGTGTTCTGCTAATCTATAATAATTCCTTTGCTTTTTATAATTAACGGCTTCCCTTGGTAAACCAAAGCTTTTATTACTTCTGGTCTTAACCTCTACAAAGATAATATAGCCCTTTATTTCAGCAATGATATCTATTTCTCCAAACTTTGTTCTATAATTTCTGTATAATATATTGTAACCTTTATTTCTAAGGTGTTTAGAGCTTAAATCTTCTCCTAAGTTCCCCAATTCCTTCTTCATTACCCAACCACCTAAACTGCTAAAATCTTCTTCAAAAAACTCATTCTATGTAAGTCACTTGGTCCATGGGTCAAAAGGGCTTCTTTATGGAGTTTTGTTCCATAACCTTTATGCTGGGCGATTCCATAAATAGGATACTCTTCTTCCCACTTCAAACACATTCTATCTCTTATAACCTTTGCAACTATAGAAGCGGCTGCAATTCCATGACTGGTATCATCGCCTTTAATAATTGCTTTTTGCGGAATTTTAATATCAATTTCTTCTGCATCTATCAGTAAAAAATCTGGCGTAATTTTATTTCCATCTTGATCTTTTAAGTTGATGACAGCTTTTTTCATGGCTAATCTTGTAGCATTTTTAATATTAATCTCGTCAATAACCTTTGCTGATACTGTCCCTACCCCTATTGCAATGGCTTTTTCTTTTATAATTTCGTAAAGTTCTTCCCTCTTTTTAGGGGTGCATTTTTTAGAGTCTTTAACACCTTCAATATAAAGATCTTTTGGCAAAATTACTGATGCCGCTAAGACACTTCCAAATAAACAACCTCTTCCCACCTCATCACAACAAGCAACATATTCATGTCCAAACTCCCACAGTTCCTTTTCTAGCTCTAGTGTACTCATCTTCTTTCTCCCCTTGTTATTTAAGTTAAGAATATTAACTACTCAGGTATAGGTTTATCACAATCTTAGCTATTCTTCTTTTAATTCTATTTCATTTATTGATTCTAATGTTTCTTCATTATCCTTAAGTAAATCTTCTGGGTACTCTAGGGTGATTCTGCCAATCTTTCCTGCCCTAAATTCATCTAAGATAATATTAGCAATTCTTGTATAATCAAATTCTCCACCCCTAATGATACAACCTCTCCTCTTCGCCATTTCTTCCATTGTTTCTAGGGGCGTACCTAATTCACCTACTAGATTATATCTTTCTTTTAGATTTTCTGGGTGTTTCTCTACCAAGTACTCAATTAACTTCAAAGCTAACGTCTCAACATCTAAAATCTCGTCTCTAATTGCGCCTGTAAAGGCTAGCTTTAAAGCTACCTCTTGATCTTCAAATTTAGGCCACAATATACCAGGGGTGTCTAACAGCTCCATATTCCCTCTTAAACGGATCCATTGCTTTCCTTTAGTTACACCAGGGCGATCTCCTGTTTGAGCGCTCTTTTTTCCAGCTAACTTATTTATAATAGAAGACTTCCCAACATTAGGGATACCTACCATCATAATGCGGGCAGCCCTAGGTTTTCTTCCTTTACTAATTAAAGCATCCATTTTTTCTTTTATGGCCTTTTCGCCTTCAATGGTTACCTGTCTTAACCCAGCTCCTGTTAAGGTATTAATCGGGATTGCAGTAATGTTTCTTTCTTTATAATAGTTAATCCACTTAGCAGTTGCGCCTTCATCGGCCAAATCAACCTTGTTTAATATAATTACCTTAGGTTTAGACCCAATAATATTATCTATGTCGGGATTTTTACTACTAAAGGGTAATCTAGCATCAAGCAATTCAAAAACCACATCAATCAACTTTAGCTGATCCTTCAATAGCTCCCTTGTTTTTTTCATATGGCCAGGATACCAGTTGATATTCATAGCTTCATCTCCTCTTTATTTATTAAACAGTGTGTATGTTATTTTTATATCTTTCTTTAGTACATCTATCTTTAGTATATCTATATTTTAAACATCCTAGATGTTTTTTATCAAATCAAAAGGTTACTTTCAATTATGGATCTTTATTGTTTATTTACGGAACAACATAACTAGCTAACTAAAAATTACCTCATAATTTAGGCTACAAATAAAGGGACTGCTAGCAGTCCCTTTATTGATAAAATTAGTATTTTTTCTTTTCTTTGATCTTGAATGCAGCTTTACCAATTCTGTCTCTTAAGTAGTAGATTCTTGATCTTCTAACTTTACCATGTCTAACTACTTCGATTTTCTCGATTTTAGGAGAGTTTACTGGGAAAGTTCTTTCAACACCAACACCATAAGAAATTCTTCTTACTGTGAAAGTTTCGGCGATACCGCCACCTTGTCTTTTAATAACAATTCCTTCAAAGACCTGAACTCTCTCTCTGTTACCTTCTTTAATTCTAACATGTACCTTAACAGTATCACCTGTATTAAATTGAGGTAAATCAGCTTTAATTTGCTCATTTGTAAACGCTTTTACTAAATCCATAGTTTGTCCCCTCCTTCCTTCCTAGACGTTCATATGTGGTGCATAGAGGACCGCCCGTAATACCTTTGTAATTATATCATACCTATTTTGAAATAACAATAGGTGAATATACAATATTTATATTATATTTATAATAATTTTAGCTCTTACTTTTCAGCTTCTCTATTTATTTCTTCAATTAGTTTTTTATCTAATTTAGTAAGTTCAAGACCATCTATTAAATCTGGTCTTCTTTCCATTGTAATTTCAAGAGACTTTTTACGCCTCCATGTATCAATGTTTTTATGGTTTCCCGACATCAATACCTCTGGAACCTGAAGTCCATTAAAGTCTTTAGGTCTTGTATAATGGGGATATTCTAGTAATCCAGAATAGAAGGACTCTTCTTGATAGGACTCTTCTTGTGACAGGACTCCTGGAATCATCCTAGATACAGCATCTATCATTACCATTGCTGGTATTTCCCCACCTGTTAATACGTAGTCGCCTATGGAAATCTCATCTGTCACCAACTGGTCTATTACCCGTTGGTCAATCCCTTCATAATGTCCACAAATAAAGATCAAAGCTTCCTCTTGGGCTAGCTCTGAGGCTAAATTTTGATTAAATACCTTGCCCTTTGGCGAAAGATAAATGGTTCTAGGTCTTCCCTCTAACTGTAATTCCCTTTGAACAGCCTCATAGCAAGAGAAAATAGGCTGAGGGGTCATTACCATACCAGCACCACCCCCATAGGGGTAATCGTCAACTTTTTTATGTTTATTATCGGCGTAGTCTCTAATGTTTAAACAATCAATATCTAATAAACCTTTCTCCCTAGCCCTTTGAAGGATACTTGAACCTAAGGTCCCTTCAAACATTTGCGGAAAAAGTGTTAAAACCCTGATCTTCATTAAATCATTCCTTCTATTGGGTCTACAACGATTTTACCTGCTTCAAGATCTATAACAGGAATAAATTCCTTCACTGAAGGGATCAAATATTCTTTTCCTTCTTGGCTTTTAATCACATAAACTTCGTTGGAACCTGCCTGTAGTATCTCCTTAACTTTGCCTAAATAAACCCCTTCCACTGTGAAAACCTCTAATCCTACGATATCTGATATATAATAGGTATCTTCGGGAAGATCTCTTTTTTGGGTTTCATCAATGAAAAGATATTTCTTTTTGTACTTTTCCACTAGATTAATATCTTGTAACCCATCAAAAGTAATAATGACACGATCCTTATGATATTTTATAGATTTAATATAGAATTTTTCAGTAGAATCTTCTATATAAACATATTCTAGTTCTTCAAAACGTTCTGGCTCATCGGTTAAAGGGTAAACTTTTATCCCCCCTTGTACTCCATGGGTATCTACGATTTGTCCAACTCTTATTTTTTTCATTGCTTTCCCACCTACTTTTATGAGAATTTGTATATTAATGAAATTGTATAAAATACAATATTATTATTTTGATATAAAGGATTAGAAAAAATACCTTCTATAAATTAAATAACTTACTCCATTATGGAGAAAAAAATCAAAATCCATTAACCATTAGACGGGCTAACATATAAATGGATAATGAAGAAGGATTAGGGTTCCCTAATCCTTACTAAATGATTTCAACAATGACTCTTTTATTATCTTTTGTCGCAGCAGCTTTTACAACAGTTCTAATTGCTTTAGCGATTCTACCTTGCTTACCGATAACCTTACCCATATCTTCTGGGGCTACCTTTAGCTCAACAATGATAGATGAATTTCCTTCAACTTCGTTAACTGTAACTTGTTCTGGAAAATCAACTAAAGCTTTGGCTATAACTTTTACCAATTCGCCCATTTGTAAAACCCCCTAAAAGTACATTATTATTCAATAATGCCATTTTTCTTAAGTAGATATTTTACAGTATCAGTAGGTTGTGCGCCATTATTAAGCCATTTTGTAGCTTTTTCATCATTTATTTTAATTTCCTTTGGTTCGGAAACCGGATTGTAGTATCCTATTTCTTCGATGAATCTACCATCTCTTGGTGCTCTTGAGTCAGCAACTACAATTCTGTAAAAAGGTCTTTTCTTAGCACCCATTCTTTTTAATCTAATCTTAACAGCCATTCTTTCACCTCCTTCAAAAACTATATATTTAAAATTTATCTTCCAAAGAAGGGCATTTTAAATTTGCCACCCTTCTTCATTGTTTTTTCCATATCAGTAAATTGTTTCATCATCTTTCTGGTTTGTTCAAATTGCTTCAACAAACGATTTACATGTTGAACACTAGTTCCACTACCATTAGCAATCCTTTTTCTACGGCTTGCATTTAAGATTGATGGGTTTTGTCTTTCTTCTCTTGTCATAGACTGAATAATAGCCTGTACACGAGCCATTTCTTTTTCATCAACATCCATACCCTTCAGCTGTTTTCCAGCCCCCGGGATCATCTCTAATAATTGACTAATAGAACCCATTTTCTTAACCTGTTGTAGTTGTTCTAAGAAATCTTCAAAGGTAAAGGAAGATGTTTTAATCTTATTTTCCAGTTCCTTTGCTTTTTTAGCATCAAAGTTAGCCTGTGCTTTCTCAATTAAACTTAGCACATCACCCATTCCAAGGATTCTTGAAGCCATTCTATCGGGATGGAAGGGCTCTAGGTCATCTAACTTCTCACCTAAAGCAGCAAACTTAATTGGTTTGTTTGTTACTGCACGAACAGATAAAGCTGCACCACCACGGGTATCTCCATCAAGTTTAGTTAAGATTACTCCGTCAATTCCTAATTTATCATTAAAATGCTCTGCAACATTAACAGCATCTTGACCCGTCATGGAATCTACCACTAATAATATTTCATGGGGCTTAATGGAATTTTTAATGTCTTGGAGTTCTTCCATCAAGTTATCATCTATATGCAATCGTCCAGCGGTATCTACCAATAGTACATCATTACCATTATTATTTGCATGTTCTAGTGCTGCTTTCGCTATTGTAACTGGGCTTTCTTGATCCCCCATAGTAAAGACGGGAACATCTACTTGCCCTCCAACTACCTGTAGCTGTTTGATTGCCGCAGGTCTATAAATATCTCCTGCTACAAGCAATGGTCTTTTACCTTGTTTCTTTAGTAATTTTGCTAATTTTCCTGAGGTAGTGGTTTTACCAGCTCCCTGTAAACCTACCAACATAATTATTGTTGGTGGCTTAGATGAAAATGTAATTTTACTTTGAGTATTCCCCATTAATGAGGTTAATTCTTCATTTACAATCTTAATAATTTGCTGACCTGGTGTTAAGCTTTCCAGTACATCAGCACCAACCGCCCTTTCCTTCACCTTATTGATGAAGTCTTTAACTACTTTGAAGTTAACGTCGGCTTCTAAAAGGGCAAGTTTTACTTCACGCATCGCTTCCGATACATCTTTTTCAGATACTTTACCTTTGCCCTTAAGTTTTGATAAGGTATTCTGGAGTTTTTCTGCCAATCCCTCAAAGACCATCACGAAACCTCCTCGAAAATAATCTATTAATTAAACAAATCTGTCAATAAGCTTTTTATCACTTCTAAATGTTCTTTTAACCCTTCCTTAGGGGCATCTTGTTGAATTTCATCCTCCAAGTGGGCTACCTGATCTAATGCCTTTTGAATTGCTTCTTCTTTACTGGTGAACAATTGGTTTAACTTTAACTTATCTTCATACTCATATAAAATCTTTTCTGTGCGCTTAATGGTATCATATACAGCTTGTCTAGATATTTCAAAGGTTTCTGCTATTTCCCCCAATGAAAAATCTTGATTATAATATAGGTCTATCATTTCCCGCTGTCGCTCGGTTAGTAATTGACTATAAAAATCAAAAAGTATGGTAATTTCAATTGTTTTTTCCAGCATTTCAAACACTTCCTATGCATTCAGTGATTGTATGACTGTAAAGTAACTTTCCTTTACAGTCATATTCTATACTAAATCATCCTGCTAGTCAATGGTTTTTTTGAAATTTATTCTTCTCCAAATAATGCACTTACAAAGGATCTTGAATTAAACTCTTGTAGATCCTCCATTTTTTCCCCAACTCCTATTAATTTCACTGGAATCTGCAATTCTCTACTAATGGCTATTACTACCCCGCCCTTCGCAGTCCCATCAAGCTTCGTTAATACCAGCCCTGTAATATCTGCTACTTCTTTAAATATTTTTGCCTGTTGAATTGCATTCTGTCCTGTTGTGGCATCCAACACTAATAAAACCTCTCTAGTGGCATTTGGATATTCCCTTTCAACAATTTTAAAAATCTTTCCTAACTCATTCATTAGGTTCTTTTTATTGTGAAGACGACCTGCAGTATCGCAAATTAAGACATCAGCATTTCTTGACTTTGCCGCCTGAATTCCATCGAAAATAACAGCGGCAGGGTCAGACCCCTCTTGATGTTGAACCACCTCAACCCCAACTCGGTCTCCCCATATTTTTAACTGATCTGCTGCTGCTGCTCTGAAGGTATCTCCTGCTGCTAAAACAACTTTTTTCCCCTCTTGCTTTAATCTATTGGCTATTTTACCAATAGAGGTGGTTTTACCCACTCCATTAACACCAACTACAAGAATAATTGCTGGGCTAGGCTCTATTTTTAAGGTTTCATCTTCTGCAAATTCATCTAAAATAGATGCTAATTTGTCCTTTAGAAGTTCCTTTATCATGTTTGGATCTGTTATCTTTTCTTTTTTTACTCGATCACGAATGTCATCAATTACCTCCATAGTGGTTTCTACCCCTAAGTCTGCAGTAATTAATATTTCCTCTAATTCTTCAAATAACTCTTCATCAATTTTTTGATAGGATTTAACTAAGTCTTCAATCTTACCTGTGATCCCTTGTTTTGTTTTTGCGAGACCTTCCTTTAAACGTTTGAAAAGGTTGAATTTAGAAGGTGCTTCCTCTTGAACTTCTTCACTAACTTTTTCCTGTGGTTCTTCATTTATGATTTCATCGACTACGACTTCTGCTTCTTCTGCTTCTTTTTTAACCTCTTCTTCTTTAATCTCTTCTTTAATCTCTGCCTCTACAACTTTTTCAAGAATCTCAATTTTTTCTAACTCTTCAGCATGATCAGCTTCCTCTTCTAGGGCTTCTTCCATTTCTTCAATGGCTTCCTCTAGCGATAGATTTTCCTCAGTTTCCTCCATCGGAAATTCCTCTTCAACGATTTCTACTAACTCTTCTTCGTTATTAAGGTTTTCTAGGTCTTCTGTTAAATCCTTTATCTCTTCTGATTCAATGATTTCTTGATTTTTTTTGTCTGTTCCCTTCAGTTTTTCAAATAACTTTTTAAACATTTATACCCCTCCTAGCTTGCTATTACTTCGTTACTATCTGTTAATTTTACTGATACTAATTTTGATACCCCTTCCTCTTGCATGGTTACCCCATATAATACATCTGCTAGTTCCATTGTACCCTTACGGTGGGTTACGACGATAAATTGTGTCGTTTCCGATAGTTCCTTTAGAAAATTTGCAAATCGCTTAACATTTGCATCATCTAAAGCCGCTTCTATTTCATCTAAAATACAGAAGGGACTTGGCTTAACTAAAAGAATAGCAAAAAGTAGTGAAATTGCAGTTAAGGCCCTCTCTCCACCTGAAAGAAGGGAAAGATTTTGTAACTTTTTGCCTGGAGGTTGTGCAATGATATCAATTCCACAATTAAGTATATTGCCATCACTTTCTAAAATTAGATCAGCTTTACCACCACCAAAAAGCTTATTAAAAACCAAGTTAAAATTGCCCTTTATAATCTCAAACTGTTCAACAAACTGTTTCTCCATGGTTGTTTCCATTTCTTTAATCACTTCTACTAAAGAATCCTTTGCTTCAACAAGATCCTCCTGCTGTTGCTTCATAAACTCATAACGCTCTTTCACTTTTTCATATTCTTCAATAGCTTCTAGATTAATGCTCCCCAGGGATTTAATTTCATCCTTAAACTTTTTTATTTCCCTTTGAACAAAAGCTAGGTCTGAGATTTCTTCCCGATACTCTTGGGCTGAGTTATAGGTTAGTTCATATTCTTCCCATAATTTATTATAGAAACTCTGTTGTTGCATCTCTAATCTGGTTCTTCGTAAGTCTAGTTTATGGCTGCTATCTTGCAACCCGCCTATTGCTTCCTCTACATGATTCAGCTTTCTTCTTAGTTCATTTTCTATACTTAAAATTTCATTCTTCTGCTTCTTCAACCCTTCAATTTTTCCTTCTAACAGGGAAGCTTCATTCCTTAGTTTTTCTAAGTCCTCCTGCTGTCTTTGGAATTCTGATTGCAGCTGTTGATTTTTCTTTTGGTTTTCTTTAATTTCATCTTCTTTAACCATTATTAACTCACTAAAATTTTTCAAAGATTTCTTTAAGGCATCTATTTCTAATAATAAAGACTTCTTATGCCCTTCTGTTGCAGCTACTTTAACTTTATCTTGAGTAATGTCATTATTGATGGATTCAAGTATACTTTTTTCAGTTTGAAGATCTTTATGGGATTCCGATACGTTTTGCTGAACACTGGCAATTTTAGTTTCAAGCTTTGTAATTTCTAGGCTCTCCACCTGCAATTTTTCTTCGGAACTTTTTTTAACACCCTCCAGCTGAGTAATCTCCCCCTCTAACTGCTGAAGATTCTCTAGAAGCTGTTGCTTTTCTTTTAAGGCTTGTTCATATTTATTTTTTATTGTTACTTCTTGTATTTTATTTTCTTGTTGCATCTGACTTAATTCTTTAATTTGCTCAAGTACATGATTTTTTTTATGATCAAGCTCTATCATGACTTCTCGCTGAGAATTAAGTTGATTATTGACTGTCTCTATTTGCTGGGTCAGTTCTTCCAATTCTCTTTTTCTTCCTAATATTCCAGAGCCAGTTTTAGGAGCACTTCCTCCTGTCATGGAACCTCCTATATTTAATACATCTCCATCTAGGGTTACAATTTTAAGACGATGTTCAAGTTTTCTTGCCACCTGAATACCCAAGTCTAAATTAGGTACAATTAGCACCCGTGATAAAAGATTAGATAATACATTTTCAAATTTACTTTCCACCTTTACGATATCTGCCGCCACTTCAACCTCATTAAAAGTTTTAATCATTTCACTTTCTTCTTTAGAAATTTTTCTTGGCTGAAGGGCAGTAATAGGTAGTACCGTGATTCGTCCAAGATTATTTTTTTTCATGTAATCAATCAATCTTTTTCCATCGGTTTCAGTGTCACTAACAATATTTTGGATAGATGCACCTAACGCTGTTTCAATGGCCATTTCATACCCTTTTGGCACTTTAATTAAATCTGCGATAACGCCATGAATCCCCTTACCCAACTGAGGATTTTTTCCACAGGCTGTAAGGATATTCTTAACACTTTTATTAAAGCCATCATGATCCTTTTCAAGTTCTTCTAAAAGGTTTTTTCTTGATATTTTTTGGTTAAGTTGATTTTTAAATTCTTCTAACTTTCTATTAGAATTCATTAACTCCTTTTCAACTTCAGAACTGATCTGATTAACTTCAGCATGTTGTTTATTGGTAGATTGAATCATTTTTTCAATATTTTCAATCTCTCCTTCTATCTGCTGAATATGAACTAAATTTCCTTCAATTTTTTCCTGATAGTTCTTTACTTCCTTTTGAACCTGCTCCATTCGATCATTCATGGTTTTAATAAGGGTTCTAAGACTATTTAATTCACTTTTCTTATCGGAAATTTCGTTAAGGGTATCAATAATTAAGGCTTTAGAATCTTCTAAATCCTCTTCCTTAGAAGCATTTGCCTTAGCCTGCTTTTCATATTCAATAACTTTTGCAGCCAAATGAGATTGTAATGCTTCAAGTTCTGCACCAACCTCTTCTAATTCCTTTAGTTTAATTTCTAGCTCTGATGAAGTAATCTTTTCTTGATTCTCCATTTCCTTTATTTCTAATTGAATTCTATGTAGGTTTTCATCATTATGGCTTATTTTCTCTTGGTTTAAAGTAATGTTTCCCTCTTTACTTTTTATATTATTTTCAGCTTGAAAATATTGACTCTGAACGCCTTCTAATTCTTCTTCCCACTGGGTTAATTGACTTTTGATTTCCTCCATCTTGTCAAAGTGTTGTTGTTTAATAATGAGCTGGTCATCTAAGGATTTTTTGATCGATTCAATTTGATCTAATAGTATTTTTAATTCACTATCGATTTTATCAATCTCTCTAATAAATAAATTTACTTCCAGTTTGATTAGTTGATCTTTAAACTCCTTAAACTTTTTAGCCTTATTACTTTGTCTTCTTAAAGGGTCAAGTTGCCCCTCAAGTTCGTGTAGGATATCCGCCACCCTCAGTAGATTATCTTTTGTGCTATTTAATTTCTTTTCTGCTTCGTCTCTTCTGTTTTTGTATTTTACAATTCCTGCAGCTTCTTCAAAAATTAATCTTCTTTCCTCAGGTTTACTGCTTAAAATTTCATCAATTTTTCCTTGTCCAATAATAGAGTATCCTTCTTTTCCTATACCTGTATCCATCAAAAGCTCTCTAATATCCTTTAAACGACAAGAAGATTTGTTTAAATAATATTCGCTCTCACCTGAACGGTATACCCTTCTTGTAATGGTAACTTCTCCATAATCAATAGGTAGCATTTGAGACCCATTATCTAAAGTTAGTGACACCTCAGCCATACCAACAGGTTTTCGGGAGGCAGTACCTGCAAAAATAACATCCTCCATTTTTGCTCCCCTTAGGGACTTTGGACTTTGTTCTCCTAAAACCCATCTAATTGAGTCAGAGATATTACTCTTACCACTTCCATTTGGACCTACAACACCAGTAATACCATTTTGAAAATGCATATCTATTTTATCTGCAAAAGATTTAAAGCCTTGAATATCCAATCTTTTTAAATACAACTAAATCACCCCATGCTTACAATGAAATCTATACTGATTTATTTTATCACAAACCCTTCCGTAACTCTAGTAAAATCAGTCATAACTCCTACCATTGACCCATCTTTAAATTCCAACTTTAACTGTACCTTCTTCAATATCCGATGAAATTCTAATATTGAGATGTTTTAGAGCATATTGATCTATAAAATATTTTCTATTGGACTGTTTATAACCCGCAACCTTAGATGCATCCCTTTGATGACAATAAATCGTGATATTTTGCAAATTTTCTTGCCTCGACTTTAGTAAAATTAATTCTGATTCTATTTTACCTCTAAAAATTTCTGTCTCCACCATTTCTCTAAAGGCGGGATGATAAGGACCAGCTACAATACCCTTTCCATAGGTAATTTCCTCAGTCGATTGAAGGCCTAGTCTAATGACAGGTATATTATTTTCTTGAAAGGATAAAAGAGCATACTTACTTAATTCTACGCATTCTTCAATTGTGAAGGGTGTGTATTCTCCTGTCCTGTAAAGCTTCTCTAACATCGTATCTTTAATAACAATTGTTGGATATATTCTCACAAAATCAGGTTTGTAGGTAATAAAATCAGCTACCGTTTTCAAGATGACCTTCTTTTCATCACCAGGTAATCCAATCATCATTTGAAGCCCAAGTTTTATATTGTATTCTTTAATTAACCCAACAGCTTCATCTACATCTTTTTTTGTATGACCCCTTTGACTTAAATGCAGAACTTCATCGTTTGTGGATTGTACTCCTAATTCAATGGTGGTTACTCCATAATCTGATAAGAATGATAAAATATTTCTTGTGATATAATCGGGTCTTGTAGATAAGCGAATACCATCTATTACACCCTTTTTTACATAGTCGAAGGCAGGGACTAATAGTTCTTCTTGCTTTTCCAAAGGTAATCCCGTGAAACTACCACCATAAAATGCAATTTCTCTATGGTGATTGCCTTTAGGCAATGTTCTAAGATAGTTACTAATTACTTCTTTTACATCTTCGCCTGTGGTTTCTACAATATTTCCTGCAATCCTCTTTTGATTACAAAATATGCAGTCGTGGGGACACCCTTTGTGGGGTATGAATATGGGTATAATATAGTTCTTTCTATTCATCTTATCTCCTTACTTTTTGTATCGCTTCTTGAGCAGCATTTTGTTCTGCCTCTTTCTTGCTTTTACCAGAGCCTGTACCTAAAGTTTGTCCTCCAAGGCATACTTCTACTTCAAAAGTTTTATCATGGTCTGGTCCCATTTCTTTAATTACTCTATAGGCTATCTTTTCGGTTGTTTTGCTTTGAAGCAACTCCTGTAGATGGGTTTTGTAATCTTTATATAATTCACCGTTGCTGGCTAATTCAATTAAATCTAATAAATTATCTAAAACAAATTTTCTAGCAAGTTCTAACCCTCCATCGGTATAAATTGCTCCTATGAGGGCCTCGAAGGCATCGGCTAATATCGATGTTCTTTTTCTACCACCTGAAAGCTCTTCCCCTTTACCTAACATCAAGAAATCGCCAATACTGATTTTCTTTGCAACACTGGCTAAGGAGGCTTCACAAACAACATTCGCCCTTACTTTAGTTAGTTCTCCCTCTGGCAAATGCTTATATTTATTAAAAATATAATCACTAATAATTAAACTTAAAACAGAGTCTCCTAAGAATTCTAGTCTTTCGTTATAGGGAAATTTTCTATTTTTTGTTTCGTTTGCATAGGAACTATGGGTAAGAGCTTCTACCACCAGCTCTGGAGCTTTAAAGTTATATTGAATTTTATCTTGAAAAATCTTAATTTGTTCTTCTTTATTTCTAGAAAAAGGCATTCTTTTTCCCCCATTCTACTTCTTTTAATTAATATCAAAATCATAGTCTAACCATACCAAATCAATAATTACTATAATAGTATTCTTACCATATCTTTCCCTTTCTACTGGAATAAATTCTTCCTCGAAGGAGATGTTAACATATTCGAGGAAATTACATAATAATTTTTTAATTTATATTAATCCAACATGAAGGTATATAAATTTAGGTTGGTATTATGCAGTTTCCTCATTTACTAAACTACTTGCCGAGGATTACAACTCAAAAATAGAGACTACATTTATTATTTGTCTTATATTGGTATTGTTCCTTCTTTTTATATGATAAAAAAATAATTATAGGAAATATTTTCCCTATAATTATTTTTATTATTATTTATTATACTTCTTAAAGACGATTGTTGCATTATGTCCCCCAAACCCTAAGGAGTTGGAAATTGCATAATTTACTTCCTTTTCTTTATACTGATTCGGTACATAATCTAGATCCAACTCAGGATCTGGTGTTTCTAAGTTTATTGTTGGTGGTACTTTACTATCTTGAATAGCCATGATACATGCAATAGCCTCTATACTTCCTGCTGCACCAAGAAGATGTCCTGTCATGGACTTAGTTGAACTAACAGACAATTGATATGCATGATCCTTAAATACTCTTTTAATCGCCATTGTCTCAAACTTATCGTTATAGGGAGTACTAGTTCCGTGGGCATTAATATAGTCTACCATTTCTGGTGTAATGTTAGCATCGTTTAATGCCTCCATCATTGCTCTAGCAGCTCCTTCTCCTTCTGGTGATGGTGCTGTGATATGGTAAGCATCAGCACTCATTCCATATCCTACAATTTCTGCATAAATGGTTGCCCCTCTTTTAATGGCATGCTCTAACTCTTCAAGAATTAGTATCCCTGCCCCTTCCCCCATTACGAAACCATCTCGGTTAGCGTCAAAAGGTCTACTGGCTTTTTGCGGTTCTTCGTTATGGGTTGACATTGCCTTCATTGAACAGAAGCCTGCAATAGATAATGGCGTAATAGATGCTTCCATACCGCCTGTTATAATCACTTCAGCCGCACCTCTTTCAATGGTTTTAAAGGCTTCACCAATAGCATTTGTAGAAGATGCACAGGCTGTAACAATTGTGGAATTAGGGCCTTTAGCCCCTAATGCCATTGAAACGAACCCTGCTCCGATGTTTGAAATCATCATTGGAATAAAGAAAGGACTTACTCTTTTAACGCCTTTTTCTTTTAGCTTTCCATGCTGGTCTTCTAATGTTTCAATTCCGCCAATTCCCGAACCTAATATAACCCCAACCCTCTCAGCGTTGGTTGTTTCCATACTGATTCCAGCATCCGCCATTGCAATGTGGGAAGCTGCAACAGCAAGCTGAGTAAATCGATCCATTTTTCTAGCTTCTTTTTTATCAATATATTTTTCAGCCTCAAAGTCTTTTACTTCAGCCGCAATTTTTGTTGGGTAATCAGTTGTATCAAATTTCGTTATATAATCTATACCAGATTTACCTTCCAATAATGAATTCCAAAAGGTTTCTTTACCTATTCCAATTGGAGTAACACAGCCAATTCCAGTCACAACAACTCTTCTGCTCATAATAAACCTCCTTCATTACAAAGTCCCGAATTCCTCGGGACTTTGCCTTCTTATGCCTACTGATTAGCTTCTACATATTTTACAATATCACCAATGTTTTTGAACTTTTCAGCTTCTTCATCTGGAATCTCTACACCAAATTCATCTTCAATAGCCATGATGATTTCAACTGCATCTAATGAATCTGCTTCTAAGTCATTCATTAATGAAGTTGTAGCCTCGATATTGCTTACATCGTCTAATCCTAATTGCTCACCAATAATTTTAACAACCTTTTCAAATAACATACATATTCCTCCTAAATTTTAGTTTAATTTTTTATTTTTATCTATTTAAATATTTTCTAATTAGCTTAAGTTACATTACCATTCCACCATCAACATGTATAACTTGCCCTGTAATATAGTTAGAAAGGTCACTACTTAAGAATAAAATTAAATTTGCAATGTCTTCTGGTTTACCATATCTCTTTAGTGGGATATGGCTTAGCATTTGATCTTTTACATTGTCTGATAAAACAGCTGTCATATCTGTATCGATAAAACCAGGTGCTATGGCGTTTACATTAATTCCTTTTCCAGCCAGTTCTTTAGCAAGGGCTTTTGTGAATCCTATAACCCCGGCTTTAGAAGCACAATAGTTTGCTTGACCTGGGTTACCCATTACACCAACCACTGAAGAAATGTTGATGATCTTGCCATGTTTCTGCTTAATCATCTTTCTAGCAACAGCTTTTGTTGCTAAGAATGTTCCCTTCAAATTAACATCCATTACAGCGTCCCATTCTTCTTCCTTCATTCGAATAATTAGATTATCCTTAGTGATTCCTGCATTATTAATTAAAATGTCAATTTGAGGGAATACTTCTTCAATTTGATTTATCATTTCATTAACTTCATCACCATTTGAAATATTTCCTTTTACTGCTAACCCCTTAACCCCAAGGGCTTCTATTTCCTTTACAACTGCCTCTGCAGCAGTTGCGTTGCTTGTGTAGTTGATAACAACATTTGCACCTGCACCAGCTAAAGCTAAAGCAATAGATCTACCTATTCCTCTTGAGCCACCAGTTACTAGGGCATTTTTCCCACTTAAATTCAATTAAATCCCTCCTTAATTCTTAACCGTTAATCAATTTCTTAATATCTTCGTAATTCTCAATATTACTTATCTTAACTTTTTGGTTATTGGCTTTAGCAATTCTTTTGATGAAACCTGACAGGGCTTTACCCGGTCCAATCTCAATAAAAGTATCTACGTCATTCTTCAACATCAATTCTACTGAATCTTCCCAAAGAACAGATGAGCTCACTTGATCTACTAGTGAAGGAATAACCTCTTCTTTTCCCTTTAGTATTTGTGCATTTACGTTTGATATTACTGGGATTTCTGGTTGATTTATTTCATATTTCTGAAGTTCAACCTTTAATTTGTCCCCAGCTGGCTTAAGTAGACTACTATGGAAAGGGGCACTTACTGGCAATAATACTGCCTTCATAGCTCCCATTTCTCCTGCCTTTTCCACAGCAGCTTTAACTGCAGCAACTTCACCAGAAATAACAATTTGTCCAGGACTATTAAGATTAGCAGTTTCAACTACCCCATAACTACTACATTCTTTTAAGCAGACCTCTAATGTACTTCTATCTAGCCCTAGTATAGCAGCCATTGTCCCAACGCCTAGAGGTACAGCTTCTTGCATAAACTTACCTCTGTTCTTAACTATACGAACAGCATCCTTAAAGGAAAAAACCTTAGATTTTACTAAAGAAGCATATTCTCCTAAGCTCAGTCCTGCTGTAATGCTACAGTCTACCCCTTCAGCTTCTAAAACTTTTAGTAGAGCGATACTTGTCGTTAAAATGGCGGGTTGAGTATTTTCTGTTTTTACTAATTCTTCATCTGGTCCTTCGAAGCAAAGCTTTTTCATGTCTAAATTTAGATAATCGCTTGCCTCTTCGTAAACCTCTTTAGCAACTGAGAAATGATCGTAAATTTCTTTTCCCATCCCTACATATTGGGCACCTTGCCCTGGGAAGACAAAAGCAATCTTTGCCATAACTTACTCCTCCTTTTTATACTGTGACAGTATATTTAGTTGTTCCTTTGCACCATTAATTATATCTTCAATAATTTCACCACATGGTTGAATTTCTTTAACCATAGAAGCAATTTGTCCTGCCATTACCGAACCATTTTCAATGTCACCTTCTACTACGGCTAATCGTAATTTACCTACACCTAATTTTTCTATTTCATCAATTGTTGCGCCAGCCTTTTCCATTTGAGAAAATTCTTTAGTAAGTTTATTTTTTAATACTCTTACTGGGTGACCAGTGGTTCTAGCAGAAACAATAGCGTCCCGATCCTTTGCTTTAATCACCATTTGCTTATAATTGTCATGGACTACACACTCTTCTGCACAAATAAATCGTGTACCAATTTGAACTCCATCTGCCCCAAGGGATAGGGATGCTAAGAATCCTCTTCCGTCAGCAATTCCGCCAGCAGCAATTACAGGGATACTAATTTCACTGGCGACTTGTGGTACTAATACCATTGTCGTTAGCTCTCCAATATGTCCACCAGCCTCTGTTCCTTCTACAATTACAGCATCTGCACCTAACTTCTCCATTCTTTTTGCTAAGGCTACAGAAGGAACTACTGGAATAACCTTTGTTCCAATTTCCTTAAAACGACCCATAAATTTCCCAGGGTTTCCTGCACCAGTGGTTACAACCGAAACCTTTTCTCTACAAACAACATCGACTACTTCCTCAACAAAGGGAGACAATAACATGATATTAACTCCAAAAGGTTTATCAGTTAAGGCTTTAGCCTTTTTAATTTCTTGCTCTACAACCTCTGCTGGAGCATTGCCAGCAGCAATAATTCCTAAACCTCCAGCTTCTGAAACAGCAGCAGCTAATTCTGCAGTAGCTACCCAAGCCATTCCTCCCTGAATAATTGGATACTGTATATTTAAAATCTCACATAATTTCGTTTGAAACATATTCATCCTCTCCTCACTCACTAACTTCCTCATCAATCCTTGGACCATTTCATTAGGGTTGATCCCCAGGTTAACCCACCACCAAAGGCCACCATAACTACCTTATCGTTCTTTTTAATCAGTCCATTTCTTACAACTTCATCTAGGGCTACTGGTACTGATGCAGCCGACATATTGCCGTATTTATCTAAATTAACATATACCTTTTCCATTGGCAGCTTTAAACGTTTAGCTGAACCTTCAATAATCCTAATATTTGCCTGATGGGGAATTAAAAAGTCAATATCTTCTAATTCCATACCCCCAAGGCGTAGGGCTTCCATAGCCGCCTTACCCATTGCCCTAACTGCAAATTTAAATACTTCACTACCATCCATTTTAACATAGTGCAGCTTGTTTTCTACAGAATGTAAAGACGCTGGTATCCTAGATCCACCTGCTGGCTGTGTTAACGCTTCTCCATTACCACCATCAGCTCCTAAATAGGAGGATAAGATCCCCATACCTTCTTCTGTTCTTTCAACTACAACGGCACCTGCCCCATCACCGAAAAGAACACAAGTATTTCTGTCTTCCCAATCTAAAACTTTACTTAAAGTTTCTGCTCCAATCACTAAAGCATTTTTATATACACCATTTTTTATGAACTGTTCAGCTATTGTAAGGGCATAGATAAACCCTGTACATGCAGCTTCAATATCAAAAGCTGCAGCCTTAACTGCCCCTAAATTTTTCTGTACAATACAAGCTGTGGAAGGAAAAGCCATGTCTGGCGTTACAGTTGCAACAATGATTAAATCTAGATCTTCTGCCTTAAGATTAGCATCTGCTAAAGCCTTCTTTGCAGCTTCAGTTGAAAGATCTGAGGTTGCTGTCTTATCATCAGCAATTCTCCTGCTTCCAATACCTGTTCTAGTTCGAATCCATTCATCAGTAGTATCCACCATTTTTTCTAGGTCCAGATTCGTTAACACTTTTTCTGGTAATGCACTACCAGTACCGCTAATGCCCACTGCATAACCTTTAATCATTTTTATCCTCTCCTAATGTGCTTATTTCAGATGTAATTTCCATAACCACTTCATGCTCAACCAATAATTTGGCTTGGCGAATTGCATTCTTTATTGCTACTTCATTAGAGCTGCCATGAGCTTTAATTAATAATCCCTTAACCCCTAGAAAAGGAGCTCCTCCGTATTCTGTGTAATCAAATTGTTTTTTAAACTCTCTAAAACCTGACTTCATCAATAAAGCACCCAATTTTCTAATTGGCGTTTTCATTAGTTCTACCTTCAATAGCTTTAGAATAGTCCCTGCGACACCCTCCATAAGCTTCAAGATCACATTCCCTGTAAAGCCATCACAAACAACTACGTCTGCATAGCCAGCAGGAATATCTCTCGCCTCAACATTACCATAGAAGTTAAAGGGAGCAGTTTTACATATTTCATAGGCTGCTTTAGTACTTTCGTTTCCTTTTCCCTCTTCTATCCCAATGTTGACAAGACAGACTCTTGGTTTTGAGGTTCCCAGCATTTTTTTCGAATAAATATTACCCATCAGTCCAAACTCTAAATAATTTCGTGGTTTAATATCTGAATTAGCTCCACCATCAATTAAAACTGCTCCACCCTTTTCTGTTGGAATAATTGGGGCTAATGCAGGTCTATCAATCCCCTTTATTCTTCCTAAGACAAGTAGACCACCAGCTAATAGAGCGCCAGTATTACCGGCTGATATAATGGCATCTGCCTTACCTTCTTTAACTAAGTTTAAGGCCACCACCATTGAAGAATCCTTTTTTCTTTTAATTGCTGCAACTGGTTTATCTTCATTTGAAATAACTTCACTACAATGTATAATTTCAATTTTATCCTTTGGATAGTTTTTTGCACTTAATTCCTGTTGAATTGTTGTCTGATCTCCAGTTAAGATGACATTAATTCCATATTCATTAACTGCATCGACAGCTCCTTTTACCGTAACTTTGGTTCCATGATCACCGCCCATTGCGTCTACAACTATCTTCATGGTATACCTCCTTATTTGCTATTTAATAGCTACCAATATAAATTTACCTCTAAAAACCTGTTCTTGGTTAATATGTATTTTTACATGAACAAAATGATTATTTCCTCTAACTCTAACAACTTCTGCTTTTGCGATTAGTTTATCTCCCGCATGCACTGGACTGAGGTACTTTATATTTGATACACCTGTCAAAGCAACATCGGCATCAATTACCGCCATTGCCAAAGATTCTGCCTGCGAGAAAATATGGTGGCCTCTTACGATATTTGTTTTACTAAAGGCCATTTCTGGTGTAGTTTGTAGAATTGAGATTCCCCGTTGACCTAAGTTTAGATCAATTAGCTCACCGATGATTTCTGTCCCAATTATACTTCTTACTTTTTTATAGTTTTTATCGGCCACCTGCTTTATTCTTTCTCTTAATTCGGGAATTCCTAATTCTAGTCTATCTAGTCTTATTGTTTGTATACTTACAGCAAATTTTTCTGATAAGTCTTCGTCAGTTACAAATGGATCTGATTCTAATAGCTCTAGTAACCTTTTTTGACGACTTGATTTCTTTAGTTTCTCCGCCTTTTTCAATTCCTTCACCTCTAATAGTGATTTGTTTTAGTACCAGATACTAATAATTAGTATATATTATAAGTACTTAAAAATCAAGTATTTTATATCTAAAAATTCCCTTTCTTAATAGTTTAGCCATTTTTTAAACAAAAAAATAAAATAGTAATGATTTCTCATTACTATTTGTTAGTTAGTATTACTTTGTTTCAACTACCTCTTTGTTTTTATAGAAACCGCATGATCCACATACTCTATGAGGTAACTTAGGCTCATGGCATTGAGGACACTTGATTACGCCAACAGCAACATACTTTGAGTTAGAAGCTCTTCTCATATCTCTTTTTGATTTACTAGTTTTTCGCTTTGGTACTGCCATATTTAACACCTCCTTAATCTTCTTGTAGCAATTCCTTCAATTTTGCCAGTCGAGGATCTAATACTTCCTCTTCCTGTTCCTCTTCAATGGAACACTGACATTCATGAACATTAAGATTTTTACCACATTGTACACATAATCCTTTACAATTATCGCTACAAAGGGTTTTAAGGGGAACATTAATAAAGATGCTCTCCTTAATAATTTCATCTAGTTCAATTACTTCGTCTTGATAAAAAATCAGATCATCTTCATCATCTTGATTTTCTTCATTAGAATCCTCTTGAACTAATTCAGCATTAATTTTTTCGTCCAGTTGATATGTAAAAGGCTCAAGACATCGACTACAATCCACCAACAAGTCAGCTTTAACATTGCAGTTTAAATAAATTCTTTTATCCATCACATATAACTTTCCCGTTACTGAAACAGGCGACGGTACATTAATTTGATCTCCATAATAATCAATAGTATCAAGATTTAGAAGAAAATTCAAGTCAACTTGATCCTTTTTCTCTTTTTTAAGTGCTGTTAAATCAATCTTCACACAGTTCACCTCTTAACCATCGCTAAAATAGATTATACAAATGAATAAAATGTTTGTCAAGTATTTTATCTTGATAGCTACCGATAATTAATACAAATTCTGACTAACTATGCTGTAACTCTTGTATTCATCCCTCTATTAATTATTAGAATAAAAGTATATGAAGGTAGGTTGCCCTACCTTCAAAACCTATTTTTATTACTTAACAAGAGCTAATGTATCTCTTGCAATCATTAATTCTTCATTAGTTGGGATTAATAGTACCTTTGTTTTTGAATCGTCTGTTGTAACAATTCTTCTTTCCCCTCTAACATCATTCTTTTCAGGAGAAATGTTAATACCTAAGAACTCTAGACCTTTACAAACTGCTTCACGACATTCTTTTGAGTTTTCTCCTAAACCTGCAGTAAATACAACTGCATCTAATCCACCCATTATAGCTGCATAGGCACCAATGTATTTCTTAACTCTTTTATAATATACTTCTAAGGCAAGATTAGCTCTTTCGTTTCCTTCTGCAGCTGCTTGTTCGATATCTCTAAAGTCGCTACTTACTCCTGAAATACCTAAGACACCAGATTTTTTGTTCATTATGTTATTTAATTCTGATGAGCTGATATTTTCTTTTTCCATTAAGTAAGTCGTTATAGCTGGGTCCATATCTCCGCATCTTGTTCCCATTACTAAACCTTCTAATGGAGTAAAGCCCATGCTTGTGTCAACTGATTTACCACCATCAACAGCAGCAACACTTGCACCGTTTCCTAAATGGCATGTAACAATCTTTAACTCTTCTAAAGATTTTCCTAACATTTCAGCCGCAACATTTGCTACATATTTATGAGAAGTTCCGTGGAACCCGTATCTTCTAATTGAATATTTTTCGTATAACTCATATGGAAGTGCATATAAGTAGGAGGATTTTGGCATTGTTTGATGGAATGCAGTATCGAATACCCCTACCATAGGAACCCCTGGTAAAATTTCTTCACAAGCATATATTCCCATTAGGTTTGGTGGGTTATGTAATGGTGCTAATTCTGAACATTCTTCTAATGTAGCCTTTACTTCTTCAGTAATTAGTATTGAACCAGAGAACTTTTCTCCACCATGAACTACACGATGACCTACTGCGCTAATTTCATCCATTGATTTGATTGCCCCATGATTTGGGTCTACTAAAGCTTCTAAAACAATTCTTATTGCATCTTTATGATTCCCTAATGTTTCGTTAATCACTACTTTATCTTTACCAGTAGTTTCATGCTTTACAAAGCCATCTTCTATTCCGATACGCTCTGCAATTCCCTTTGCTAATACTTCTTCATTTTCCATATTAATTAATTGATATTTTAATGAAGAACTACCGCAGTTTAAAACTAATACTTTCATTTGATAACCTCCTAAAAATATAATTTTATCTAGTTTGATAAAAAATTGTTTTACATATTCCGACATTACCATAATAATAAAAATTCAAAAATAATGCAAGGCAAATTTAGCCCTTTGTATACAAAATATCTAAAATATTTTCTTCCAATCTACAGATATTGTACCATATTTTTAACCATTTATTTAAATAATATAGTATAATCATTATGTTATACAAAGAATGTTCTATTTCTTGCTATTCTCTAGGGATTAGTATAACCAAAATCCTCTTTCAAATTACATTTAATTAGGTAATTTATTCTTAATTAATAACCTCACCGAAAGAATAAATACTACTATTTTTTTATATTTATTTACAAAATGTTTTATTTATTTACTAAATACCGATAATACAAATTAACCCATATATAGGAGGAATTTATGAAGGTACTAGGTTTGATTACAGAATATAACCCCTTTCATAATGGTCATTTATATCATTTGCAGGAATCTCTTAAAGTTAGTAATGCAACCCATTCAATTGCTGTTATGAGTGGTAACTTTCTTCAAAGGGGGGAACCCGCCCTACTTCATAAATGGGCTAGGGCAAAAATGGCTGTTTCAGCAGGGGTAGATCTCGTTTTAGAGATCCCCACCCTATATGCTTGTGCAACCGCTGAACATTTCGCCTACGGATCAGTTAAACTTTTAGATGAAACAGGAATAGTTGATGCCCTGTGTTTTGGTAGTGAAGAAGGTAATTTAAAGGGGCTTCAATTAATTTCAGATGTTTTAGTATACTCTCCTGAAGCATTTAAGTGTTATCTGCAAAGTTATTTACAACAGGGACTATCCTTCCCTGTTGCCAGAGAAAATGCCCTAAAGGATTATTTTAATAAAGCAGGCAATTTTTCAGAGGAAGAAACGAGACAATTACATAGCATTATTAAGAATCCTAACAATATTCTCTCGATAGAATATCTAAAAGCCCTTAAAAGGATTAATAGTAAGATCCTCCCCCATACGATTTTGAGAGTAAAGGCGGGTTATCATTCCACTGATATTTCCTCTAATATTGCCAGTGCAACTGCTATTAGAGAGCATCTAAAGAGGAAGGTACCTCTAGAAGAATTAATGGGTGTGATCCCTGTTTCAACCTATTCTGTATTAAGGGACTCCTTTAAAGATGCAATTGGCCCAATTTTTAGTCACCAATACCAACAGTCTATCATGACCCTAATCAGACGAAGTAGTTTAGATGACTTAAGGAACATTCCTGATGTAAATGAAGGGCTAGAGAATAGAATTAAAGAGTGTGGTTTAACTTCAAATGACTATGGCGAACTATTAGAAAATATAAAAAGCAAACGATATACATTAACCAGAATCCAAAGAATTTTAATGCATTTACTTCTTAATATATCAAAATCAGACTTTGATAAAATACACCAACAGGGTGGTCCTCAATATATTAGAGTCCTTGCCTTTAATGATAAAGGACGAGAGCTTTTACGATTAATGAAGGATAAAGCCAGACTCCCAGTTATTAATAAACTTAGTCATTATATTCCCCAAAATGAAGCTGCTACTAAAATGTTAGAAATTGATGTTAGAGCAACTGATCTTTATCATTTAGGGGTTAAAAATTCTGATTTGGCTTTACAACAACAAGATTTTCTACAGACTCCATATTATCACCATCATTAAAGGGGTAGCAGCGCCACCCCTTTTAATGATCCCTATCTAATTAAATGGCCCTCATAAACTTAGTCTAACGATACAGTTTAAGTAAAAATTTAATTTATATACCCATATCATTATTCATAACATTTTTTAAAAGCTAGTCCTCATGATTTATAAAATTACATTATTGTCTATAATGATTTCTTTGAGTGCCCTAATTTATTACTAACTCTACACTTTGTCCCTCTTTAAGGCATTAGATTATGTTGGTAATGAGGGAATACTTTTATCAGTAGGCTTACATAATAATATACTTGTATACCTATCTGTTTGAAAAGATTTCCCCCTAGCTTCTTGATAAATAACCTAGGTTCCATCGTTTCAGTAATTTTCATTCTACTATTAAACTTAGCTATTTCAAATTAAACACCATGATAGTAATGCCTTGCTAAATTTACAATGTCCGCCTTAAACTTATTGCCCGCCACAGTTATTGGAGGTCTTCGCTCTTCTAATGCCTTCAAAATAGAAAGATAATCATCTGTAACAGTAAAGATTTGGTTTATATCAATATTAAAATAGCCACCATGATTGACTTCTACATCCTTGAAAAGATGCTTTATATTTTTTCGCTTTACATATACATCATCACTGTAACGATTTATCAATAAATCCACCTTAAGTTCTTTTAACCCATCAAGATAAAGCTTATTAGGCATTCTATTAAGAGTATTCATTCTCTGGTCTACCACTAACAATCGATGATCAACTAATGCTAATAGATCCCGAAGCACATTTTCCTCTAGTTTTGTACCTATATCAACAAGTACCACCTGTGCTTCCTCTTTACTTCTAAGGATCAAATTTGATAGTTGTTCCCTCGTTAAAGAAAGCTTTACGTCTCGATGTTCAGAGTAAATCGATAAATAGCGATTAATTTCAATAGGGGTTGTTGCCTTTCCATCTTTACTTGCTGAAGCAAGGCAATTGGCAAAATCCTTGTTAAAGTAATAATACACATCCTTTTTTTCTAAGTCAGCATCAATCAGTATTGTTTTTATTTTCTTTTGAGAGAAATACCATGCAAGATTGACTGCGGTAATTGTCTTACCTGTAGCTTCTGGAGCCATAATAGCTATTATTTTTTTATAATCTAGAGGAGGTTGATAACTTCCCTTCCCCTTGAATAAAGAAAAGCTATTACCTTCTTCCTTCTTAGACTCTTTTATTCTATCAAGGTCTAATTTAAGTTCTTCTATTCCCTGATATCTATTTTTCATTTCTCTCTGACAACATTTTTCTAGTACCTTTAATAATTCTTTAGAAACCTTTTTGGTCTGTCTAGCAAACCCTTCATCTACTTTAGGAAATGTTCCTGTTAGAAGATAAAATGACATAACCCCAAGACTATATAGATCTGTTCTAGTGTCTGCATAACCTTCAAACTGTTCTGGAGCAGCAAATTTTGCTGTAATAGCTACAGTTTCTTCCCTCAACGAAATAATAGACTTTTCTTTGAATTCCATTGATACACCAAAATCAATTAATACCGCTTTATTGTCGGGTGTAATCATAACATTTGAAGGTTTCATGTCACTGTAGATAATAGGATGGGGTTTAATACCGTGCAAGTACATTAACACATCTGTTAAGTGACTTAGCCAATTTAAAACCTCTTCCTCGTTAAAAGGCCCCTCCAATTTCATTTTTTTATCTAACGAAACCCCTTCAATGTAACTTTCCACTAAATATGTTCCATTTTCATCTTTAAATATGTCAACTATTTGTGGAAGATATGTATGGTTAAGCTTTTTTAATATATCTTCTTCCGCAACTATTGATGAGTTTCTTATCCCCTCAATTTTGGGAATATATTTAACAGCCCAAAGATTTCCCAATTTTAAGTTACGACAAAGATAAACCTTCCCCATGCCTCCCTCACCTAAAATGCCCTCTACTACATATTGATTATTTAGAATTGTTCCCTTTGGGGAACCTCTGTCAGGAAAATTAGATTGAATAAATTCTGTTACTAGTGGATCTTCTTCTAACATTAGATCTTCTTCTGATTTAGGATTTTTTGCAAAATTAGGTGACACAAGTTGTTGTGACATATTAGTCTTGTCATGATTTTTTTTATTGTTTTTTTCCACAAAAAGTAACAATACTAATCCAATTACTAGTATTGATAGTAATAAATAGACCATAGTATCCTCCTTCATCTTTTAAGCTATCATTTCTTGTTAGTGTAAACTTTCTTTTGTTATGTGCAATTAAAAATGTAATTTTCCTAACGCTTTATTTGAAAATATTACCTTTTAGCAAATTATAGCAGGTTTCGACCTTATATGCAATAATTTGTCACTTATTTTTATGATTTTTTTCAAAGTCTTATACTGCTAATTTTTCAATTTAATTCTTCTGTTCTCCCATTATCTATATTAACATTAATTCAATTTCATCAACCTTCTTCCTTCTTTATCATCAAATTCCATTACTTTGTCATTAAGTTCCCTTTCTTTATCATCAAGTTCGATTTCTTTATCATCAAGTTCGATTTCTTTATCATCAACCTCAACTCATATTGTGGATTTTTAAATTTTATCGTTTTTTCCGAAAATCATATGTTTCATCATGAATGTTGATTTGTGCTGTCTTATCATCCTTTAATTTGTTTACAAATGTAACGGTTTCATTACTGTTCCATTTTATGTCTTCATAATGTTGGTCTACCCAAAATAAGACCTTCCTTTCATCAGATTTGCTACTATGGATCACACCAACATAACTATAATCTGAAAATAAAAATGGTCCACCTCTATAATAAACTTCCAATGTCAGTTTTTCATCTGGTGATGGTATTTCATACAATGGTTGAGTATCCAAATCAATTGCGTTTTCAAGACTAGTCCTGTATATTGAAGCCCAGGTCAACAATTGGTGCTTCCCATATACAATAGTGACTGTACCTAGTATGAAAAATATAATGATAATTATAATTTTTTTACGGCCATCTCTTTGACTCAAATAATTTCCCCCTAGCTCTAAAATTTTTATAATTATTACTAACTTAACTAACTTATTTCTTTTATTACTTTTTCAACAAAAAGATTATACTTCCTTCTACTTGAATAAAGTTGTCTACACCAAGTTATTTTTCCTAAGAAGCCTAGGTCCCTTAGATGATATAATAACGTCTGAGTACCCTCCTGACTAGGCCCATAGGGGGACTCCTCTATACACCTATGACTAACAAACTAAAATTATAATTTACAGAAAAAAATAAGCACAAATGCTTATTTTTTTTCTTCAAGATTAAATTGCCACCCAACGCCAAATTTATCTACAACATATCCATATAATTTACTCCAAAATGTCTCCTGAAGCTCCATTGGAACAGAACCACCTACACTCAATTTTTCAAAGGCTGACCTAATTTCATCAATATCATTACAATTAACTACCAGGCTAATATTATTGCCTACTGTAAAGGGCATACCTGGTGGCACATCAGAAAACATTACAATACTCCCTTTAATATTTAAGAAGGTATGCATCACCAAATTTTTTGTTTCTTCAGTAAGGGGAAAATCTTCCGAAGAGTGAACGTCCTTATATAGCATTATTTCTTGTTTCTCTACATTGAAGACATTTGCATAAAATTCTACAGCTTCCCGACAATTCCCATTAAAGTTTAAATACATTTGAAGAGGCATTTTTTTCACTCCAATTCTTTTTTGATTTTTATATTGTTATCCATAACTTGTCCATATAAACATAGAGAAACACAAAAAATATTTTATTTATGTTTATTATACCTTAGTAGAGAAAACCTATTATCGCTTATCTCAGCCAACTACATGTCCCTCGTTTTCTCAGCTCCCAAAATTGCCATGGCTTCTTTGTATTCTGGAAATACTTTACCCACAAGCCGCCAAAAAGAACGATCATGATTCATATGCATAAGATGACAAAGCTCGTGGACCACAACATAATCTACTGCCTTAAGTGGAAACAGCATTAGTTTCCAATGAAAAGTCAAATGTCTATTGGAATTACAACTTCCCCATTTGGTTTGGCTATTTTCAATGGAGAAGGATTTATATTTTACTTTAAAGTTGGGTTGATAAAACCTCAATCTTTCTTCTATTAATTTACGACTAGCTTTAATATAATAAGCCTGTAATGCATCAGTAATGTCAATTTCCCCTTCATGAGGGCATCTGCAAATAAAGGTATCTTCTTTCTTTTCTATCGTAATTTTTTTAATGGATGAGTCTATTAGGATATATAAGGGATAAGGTTTACCTAAGTAATAGCAATACATCTTTCTTTTTTGATCTTCCATATAACGACTCCTTATATTAGGTTATATTAAGTAATTCATTCCACAATTATACATTTAGATACCATCTCCCTCTTTAAATTTAAGAAAGCTTTTAACTCTTAACTTTTATCTTTAACTTTTATCTTTAACTTCTACTTTTCTTATTTCACCATTCAAGTCGATATTGTTAGTTCCTTTCATTTCTATAATAGATTTTCTTTAGCAGGTTTTTAACTCTCATACTAAAAAACCGCCAATTTTCATTGGCGGTTAATTAAAAGGATATACTATTGAGCCTCTTTAGCGTATACACTAACTTGCTTTCTAGTTTTGTCTTTTCTTTCGAACTTAACAACTCCATCAATCATAGCAAATAACGTATCATCTTTACCGATTCCTACGTTAGTTCCTGGATGAATTTTAGTTCCTCTTTGTCTAACTAATATATTGCCAGAGCTAACAAATTGACCATCTGCTCTTTTAACACCTAGTCTTTTGGCAATACTGTCACGACCATTTTTAGAACTACCTACCCCTTTTTTACTGGCAAATAGTTGCAGATCCATGATAAATAACATGAGTTACACCTCCTTGTCATGAAGCGCTATATATTCCGAATAGCCTAATTCTAAATTTTTTAAACCTATCAACATTGTTTCCAAAAGAAGATTCGTTTTTTCACGTTCTTCTTTGGTTAGTTCATCGGGAATTCTACAAGTGAGAAAACCGTTATTTATTTCATAGGTTATGTTAATCTTTGTAATTTCATGTAATGCCAACACTATTGTTTGGCTTAAGACAGATACTGCAGCACAAACTATGTCTTGTCCCCGCTCTGCCGCCTCAGCATGACCAGAAATTTCAAACCTTGAAACTTCTTTTTTATCGTTTCTTTCTATCAGAATTGATATCATGGGCTTTACCTAGGCATTGATTTTTTCGATTACTAATTTAGTGAATGGTTGTCTGTGACCTTGCTTTTTTCTGTAGTCCTTTTTTCTCTTGAACTTGAAAACAATAACTTTCTTAGCTTTACCTTGAGCAAGAACTTTAGCTTCAACTTTTGCACCAGCAACAGTCGGAGCACCTACAGTAAGGTTACCATCCTTAGAAACTGCTAATACATTGTCAATTGTAACAACATCACCTTCAACTACTTCTAATTTCTCAACAAAAAGTGTGTCTCCTTCTTGAACTCTGTATTGCTTACCACCTGTTTCAATAATAGCGTACATATTTACACCTCCTCAACCCAGTCTCGCCAAATACTAGGTAGTAAGATATCCTTACATTTTAAACCCGATTTGTGCGGCTACTACAATAATAAATATTATCATAGTCTTTAGCTGTTGTCAACTCTTTCAGAGGACTTTTCTTTTAAGAGTTTTTCTATCATATCAATATTCCCCATAACTTTACGATTTATTTCATGATAGGCTAACTTTTCATCAATTTGGAAAAAAACTTTTATCTGAGTCACTCTCTCCATTTCCTCTAAAAGTTCCTGCTCCCCTTTAATTACTTCTAAAGCAACAGGATTAACTTCAAAAAGTACTGCTTGACAAGTTGTATGTTCCCTCATTCTTTTCAAATGAATTTCTAGCTTATGTAATAGGGTGTATTCTGATAAAACCTTACCCGTCCCCTCACAACAATCGCATCTCCGTTGCAAAAGGAAATCTAATCTCTGTCTTACCTTTTTTCTTGTGATTTCAACTAATCCCAATTGAGTCATTCCAAGAATTTTTGTTTTTGTTCGATCTTTTCCTAATGCCTTTTCTAATACCATCAATACTTCTTCATCATATTTTTCATTGATCATATCTATAAAGTCTACAATGATAATGCCACCAATATCTCTAAGTCTTAATTGTTTAGCAATTTCTGTAGCTGCTTCAAGATTGGTCTTAAAAACGGTATCATCTAGATCTATACTCCCTACATATTTCCCTGTATTGACATCTACAACCGTTAAAGCCTCTGTTGTATCAATTACAATATAGCCACCACTTTTCAACCATATTTTCCTTGAAATAGCTTTATTAATTTGTCCATCTATCTTATAGGTTTGAAAGATATCCTCGTCTTCTTCAAGACGCAGTTTATCCTTTAACAATGGTGAGATTAATTCTACTAAATCTCTAGCACTTTGGTATTCTTCCCGATCATTAATAATGAATTGATCAATTTCCTTATTAAAGACATCCCTAATTGTTCGATTAATTAAATCAAAATCTTTATAGATTAGCCTTGGAGCAAATCCTAACTTTTTATCCTTTTCGATTTTTTGCCAAAGTTTTAGCAGAAACTTGATATCGTCCCTAAAATCTTCTTTTGTTTTACCAGAAGCAACCGTTCTAACGATAACGCCCATTTTTCCTGGTTTTAACTCTTCTATCTCGGTTTTTAGACGTTCCCTTTCCTCTTCACTGCCAATCCTTCTTGAAATCCCCACATAGTCGGTATTAGGCATTAACACAAGATATCTACCTGGAAGGGTAATATGGGTAGTCACCCTTGCCCCTTTGCTGCCTATGGGCTCTTTAATTACTTGTACGATAATTTCTTGCCCTGGCTTTAATAACTCTTTTATGGAAATATCCTTACAGGATTCTTCATTATTTAATAGATCTTCAGGAATGGCATCTTTAACATATAAAAAACTATTCTTTTCTAAACCAATATCAACAAAGGCTGCCTGCATCCCTGGTAATACATTAGTTACTCTTCCTTTATAAATGTTCCCTACAATTCTTTTTTGATTTTTTCTTTCAATATATAACTCAACTAGCTCGTGATCCTCTAATAGGGCTAATCGTGTCTCTACGATCCCTACATCCACAACGATTTGATTCATAAATCCAACTCCCAACTTATTTAATGCTATTCCTCCATCAATGTAACAAATTGCCCATTATGTTCCTTTAGGGATTCTAGCCTACTAATTCTGACGGATTCTAAGTTTAATGGAATTTCAGTTAATTCTTTAAGATGTTTCACTACTATTTCTGGTTTTAGATTTCCAACACTTCCAGCTGCTAAATTCATTTTTAGAAGCATTTCTTGTCCATTAAGAGAGAAGATAATTAGTTCATGAATTAGTGGTCTGATATTTGTTTCTTGCACTTTATTTTTATCACGATCCCGTCTAAATCCACCTTTACCCTTTTTCTTTTTCTTCTCTTTCACTTCTATAATTTCCTCTTTTTTGATAAAATCTGAAAGTTGAGCCCTAACAGCATCTTCTTCCATAGGTGTTTCTAAATCTACCTTTACTATGTAAATAGAACGCTTTAAAATTGCCATTAATGACTCTGCTTTAGGTGCTACATACTGACTCTTAAGTAGCTTTAATCCTTCTGGTAGAACAGCATTTAGACGACTTATAAATTCATTTACATCTATTTCCTCATCTAATTGAATATCAATATATTCTGCCTCACTACTTACCCCTATTCCCAGGGCAGTAGCAAAGGCCATGATAGGATGAGGATTAAATCCTTGGCTATAGGAAATTGGGATATTTGCCCTCCTCATGGCTCTTTCAAACACCCTAACAAGATCTAAGTGGGATATAAATACTAAGTCTCCTGTTTTAGTAAATCTTGAACGCATTTTAAACATTAACATATTCCTCCTATAAAACCATTGTTGATACCACAACCTGAACAATTAGTACGACAATCCTGCGTTAATTCCCCTGATTTAGCCTTTTCATTCTCTTTAACTAGGAACTTCTTAGTTATCCCAACATCTATATGATCCCAAGGAAGTACTTCATCATATGCTCTTCTTCTATTAGCATAAAATGCAGGATCAACATTACACTTTTCAAAAACCTCCATCCATCGGTTATAATCGAAGTGTTCGTTCCAACCATCAAACTTACAGCCTGCCTTTAGGGCCTCTTCTAACACTCTAGATAGTCTTCTATCTCCCCTTGCAAAGATCCCCTCTAAGAAGCTAGTCTTGGCATCATGATAATTAAAGGTGATATTTTTACGCTTTAACTTGTCCACTAAATGTCGCTGCTTACTATATATTTCTTCTAAGGTATCTTGTGGTTCCCATTGGAATGGTGTAAATGGTTTTGGTACAAAAGTAGAGGCACTTACTGTAACATTTAGTCCCTTACCTCTTTTTTCTTTGTCTGTTTGATAATAAATATCCACAACCTTAAAGGCTAAGTCTTTTATACCGTCTAAGTCATCATAGGTTTCTGTTGGTAATCCAATCATAAAATAAAGTTTTACGCTACTCCACCCTAAACCGAAGGCTTTTTCAACTGCATTAGTTAGGTCTAATTCAGTTAATCCTTTATTAATTACGTCCCTCAAACGCTGACTTCCTGCTTCTGGGGCAAAGGTTAAACCTGTTTTTCTAACTTTTTGTATTTCTTGTATTAATTCAAAGGTAAAGTTGTCTAAACGAAGGGATGGCAAGGATACTCCAACTTTATCCTTTTCATACTCATCTATTAAATGTCTGACAATCGAGTCGAGGTTTGAATAATCACTAGTACTTAAAGACGACAATGAAATTTCTTCATACCCAGTATTAGCTAAAAGCTTTCCTGTAAGCTCTTGTAATCTATCAAAGCCCTTTTCTCTTACTGGTCGATAGATCATTCCCGCTTGACAGAAACGACATCCTCTAGTACATCCTCTAAATACTTCTAACATCACACGGTCGTGGACAATATTTAAATAGGGTACTAAAATTTCTTCTGGGTAAAATACTTCATCTAGATTTTGAATAATTCTCTTCTTTAGTTTTTCTGGGGCATTAGGGTTATTTGCTTTTACTGCCTCAATTGTTCCGTCATCTTTATATGTAACATCATAAAAGGAGGGAATGTACACACCTTGGATACTTGCAATCTTTTCTAAAAAAGACCTTCTACTAAAGGAAGTATTCTTAAACTCTCTATATGCATCAATTACTTCTACCATAACTTCTTCAGCTTCACCTAATATAATAATATCGCAAAAATCAGCTATTGGTTCAGCATTATAGGCACATGGTCCCCCAACGATTACAAAGGGATGATTTTCGTCTCTATCCTTTGAATACAGCGGAATTTCTCCTAAATCTAACATATTCAGTATGTTTGTGTAGCTCATTTCGTACTGCAATGTAAAGCCTACAAAATCCATCTCTTTAATTGGTTCTCTACTCTCTAAGGCAAATAGCGGTATCTTATTTTTTCTCATTTCTTCTTCCATATCAACTGCTGGCGAAAATACTCTTTCACAGAATACTTCTTCCTTACTATTTAACAGATGATATAAAATTTGCATTCCTAAATGACTCATTCCAATTTCATATATATCAGGAAAGCAAAAGGCAAAACGGATTGTGTTGTCATTTACTTCCTTATGTACACTATTGAGTTCATTACCCAAGTATCTTGCTGGTTTTTCGACCTTGTATAGTAAGTCGTGTATTGCTAATTTACCCATTATTGATCCTCCAATCAACTTCTTCATTTGTTTAATACTTCTATTGTATATGATAACATATTTTTCCCCATTATATGAGTTTAAATCTTGCTTTTTCATCATATACAAAAGTATTTTAAAAAGCAATAACTTATTTATCTCAATTTACAATTCTAATAAAAAAATAATTTTCACTGTTAATTAGTTCTTTAAAACATTTTATTTTTTTGCATAAACCCTACATAATTCATATTTATGGTGTTATGTAATTTCTTCGATTAGATAACATCTAAATAAAGAATAGTTTCTTCAATTACAAATTTAAACAGATAGATTTTTATATAATAACTTTAAAAGGATATTCTAATTATAACAAAGTCTTCCTTCGGAAGATTTATAGGATGACTTTAGGTGAAAAAAACTAAGCGACTTACACAATTTAATCCATTAAATTGGTTATCTGCTTATCTTGAAACTCATTACGTAAAGTTCTCTTATTTTAATAATAATTAAAGTCGAACTTTCCTATTCGTTATAAGAAAGCTTCTCGATTTAAGACTAAGAACCATTAATTGAAACTGAATAGTCTATAATAAGTCTCTACTGCTTTATTGAGAAGCTTTTACATGATTATGATAACCTATTCATACTTGATTTTTTAATTAGCCCACCTATCGTCATCTCACTTCCATAGCTGGCTACTGCATCTAAAATCTGACTCTCAGTTAATGTTCCTAATATCTCACCTTTCAAACTAATAACAGTTACAAAATGATACCTTCCCGTAGAAAATTCATGAAAAACCCTACTTATGTCGATGGTTTCGATTACGGTTAGATACTTAGAGTTCATGATGCCTTTCTTTTGTAGGGTTTTTTTCTTTCGAAGAACATCCCTAAAAAACAGAAAAAATACCATCTTTTTTTCTCTATGTACGTTAAAGTATAGAAAGATGGCTAACAGAATCAAATACAAATGCTCTATAGATTGACTAGTATAATATATACCAGTTAAAAGTAATAGCACCGACAGGGTCTTTCCAATTAAAACTGAAATTTTTGTTGCTCGTTTCATTCCCCATAGATAATTTAATATTGCCCTTAATATTCTCCCCCCGTCTAAAGGGATAATTGGTACTAGATTAAAAATGCCTATCATAATATTTGCTCTTAAAAAGATCATGAGAAGTTCTTCCTTTATAGGGAAATAAAGCCCTAAAAAATATCCGATGGAAAACATCAAGAAATTTGACAAAGGTCCTGCAATTGAAACAATAATCTCTTTATAGGGTTCTAACACTAATTCGTCGTCTACTTTAATCACACCACCAAAGGGAAATAGTTCTATTTCTTTTATGTTAATAGCATAATACTCCGACACCTTATAATGGGCCATTTCATGTAGGGTTACAATAACAAGGGTTATGATCAACTCTCTATAATGGCCCAAATAAAAGCTCAGAGTAATTAATGGGAATAGTAAAGGGTTTATTTTGATTTCCATTCCAAATAACTTAAATTTTATCATATTATATACCAACTTATAAATTTATTTGCTCTACATCAATGAAATTTAGAGGATTTACAGGCTCTTGACGTTGCCATATTTCAAAAAGCAACTTATTGGAGGATAACCCTATTTCCTCTCCTTTTACTACCTTCATATTTAATTCAACATGGCTACTTTGTAGATGCTTATAAACTGTTAGAAACTCTCCTCTATGTTTAATTACAATATAATGACCTAAACCATGACTTGAATCAACTTCTATAACAACCCCTTCATCAGCAGCAACAACTGGATTACCTTCTGGTGTCCCCAATATAATACCATTTACCTTTTTACTGGTGTCTGGATCAATTTCGTTAAAATAGGTAAGAATGTTGTTTTCCACCGGCATTATAAAGTTTCGCTGACTTATATCTGTTAAATTTAGTGCCTCTAGGGCTTCTTCCCCTTTAACAATTAATTGATTTCCCCATCCTACCACCATACGATAACTCTCTTTATAATTAAATTCTTGATTCATTCTATAGGCCAGTTGGTGGCTGATTCCGTTGGTAAAACCAGTGTTAATCATATTGATTAAAAAAATAATAATAAATAAAAAGACACAAATAACAGTTTGGACTACTGTTCGCTTTAGTATTGTATTAATATCAAAAGAAAACATCGACTTTTCAGTACCAATAGGTCTTTGTTGGTTTAGTTTTGCAAAAAAGCCGAAGGGTTGTTGGCGGTTTTTACTAGTACTCATCAAAACTCTCCTCTCCCTTAGTTTGAATTAGTATAATATATTGTTGGAAGAAGAGATTTATTACTGACTATTACCATTCCTTCAAAAACTAAAAAAGACTATAACTGCTATAGTCTTTTTTAGAGATATATGTACTTTTAAAAGTTTCCTAACTTTAAATCATTTTCAGTAAATCAAACTAGTCATGCTTACTTTCTTTGATAAATTTCCTCCATTGAAGGTCTCCCCGCTCAAGTGCTCTAATTAGAATTTCTCCGGTAGCAATGTTTGTTGCTACAGGCACCTTGTAAACGTCACAGAGTCTAATTAGTGCTTGTATATCGGGTTCATGGGGTTGCGCAGCCATAGGATCCCTTAAGAAAATTACCATATCCATTTCATTTTCTGCTATTTTAGCTCCAATCTGTTGATCACCACCATAGGGACCTGACTGGAATCTATGGACTTTCAGTCCTGTGGCTTCCATAATTTTCTTACCAGTAGTACCTGTTGCAAAAAGATTATGGTCCTTTAATATGTTTTCGTAGGCAATTACAAAGTTTACCATTGAGTCCTTCTTCTGGTCATGGGCTATCAGTGCTATATTCATGATGATCCTCCAATTTCAATTATCTTCCTCTATCCTTCATCTTTTTAATAGGAATATTGGCTACTAGTGCAGGTACACTACCTTCGTCTAATTCACGCTTTGTTTTAGTTATTTTAATATCTAGACCTGCTTCATCAATTTCCATATAATCTGAAATTACTTTTATGATATCCCCCTTCACCATCTCAAGAAAGTCAGGAGAGCAGTTAGTTCGGTCATGAACTAAAACTAATTTTAGTCTCTCTTTTGCAACGTCTTTACTAGTATTACTTTCTTTTGAAAACAGTTTGAAAAAATCCACTATATACTCCTCCTTCCACCCAGATTACTTACCAAAACCGAAGATTTTTCTTAGTTTTGTAACAAATCCTCCATCAGTCTCCATATTGATGAAGGGTACTTCTTCACCCGTTAAGCGCTTAGTAATATTTCGGTAGGCTTGTCCTGCTAAAGAGGAATTTTCCGTAACTACCGGTTCCCCCTTATTAGTGGAAATAACAATAGATTCATCATCTGGAACAACTCCCAAAAGATCTATGGCTAGAATATCGATCATATCTTCAATATTCATCATATCTCCCTTTTTCACCATTTCTATACGTATCCGATTGATAATTAGTAACGGGTCCCTCAGCTCAGCCGCTTCTAGTAGTCCAATAATTCTGTCGGCGTCTCTAACAGCTGATATTTCTGGTGTTGTTACAACAATAGCTTTATCGGCACCAGCAATTGCATTTTTAAATCCTTGCTCGATTCCAGCTGGACAATCAATTATCACAAAATCGAACATTTCTCTTAATTCATTAGTAAGTCCCTGCATTTGTTCAGGCGTAACAGCATTTTTATCTCTGGTCTGGGCAGCTGGTAGCAAATATAAACCATCATACCGTTTATCTTTTATCAGAGCTTGCTTAAGTCTACAGACTCCTTCAACTACATCCACAATATCATATACAATTCTATTCTCTAAACCCATAACAACATCTAAGTTCCTTAAACCAATATCTGCATCCACCACTACAACTTTATAACCCATTTTAGCTAGTCCAGTACCAAGATTAGCAGTTGTAGTTGTCTTACCAACTCCACCCTTACCCGATGTGATTACAATTACTTGTGACATTTTTTAATAACCCCCTAACAAATACTCATTTTATCTTTTTGTTAAATACGGTTCAATATACACTACATTATCTTTTATTTTTGCCAACTCGGGCCCTTTAGGTTTTTCATACTCTCCGTCGGGAGATCTTGCAATTTTGTCTGCAATTCTAAGCTGAGTTGGATCTAGATAATAGGCCGCTACACAAGCCTTTGTATTCCCATTACTTCCTGCATGGGCAATTCCTCTTAGACTTCCCATTATAATGATGTTACCATAAGCAATGATCTCTGCACCTGGGTTAACATCTCCTAAAATAACAACATTCCCATTGTAGTCTATCTTTTGGCCTGATCTAACAGTACCTTGTACAAATTTAGTTTTACCCTCATTTATACCTTGAAAAACTTCGTCTTCTACTTCAACTGAAGTATTGTCTTGTATTATTTCCCTTTGAAGCTGCATTTGATAATCGTTAGTCATAATGTTTTCTAACTCTTCCTTTTCTTCTGCAGTTAGGGATTCACATTGAATGTCTAAAATCTTAGCACCACTAAAAAAAGATTTAGTTTTATCTAGCTTTTCTATCAGTAGTTGCTTGATGGTTTCAAAATCATTTAATGGTTTAATTTGTACATAAATTCCTTTTTTTGTGCCTTTAAACTCGACTGCGTTATCTTGGGGCATTTAATCCTACCTCCACCAATAAATTACATAGTTTTACCCTATCTATAACATTCTCCATTGATGATTTAAATCCTGCTAAGAGGGTTAAAAAATATTCGGTACTATAGTCCTGTAAATGGTTTTACAACATACAAAACCCCTTTATGTTTCCATATAAAGGGGTTTTGTATGCTTATCTTTCAGATGGAACTAATAAAACCATATCCTTTCTACGATATATTCCCAACAGGAAGCCTACTAAGGCCATATTGGCGATAAAACTTGATCCACCAAAGGAAATAAAGGGGATGGTGGCTCCGGTATTGGGAAATATGCCAAAATTCATTAATAGATTTGAAATAATTTGTAGGGCAAATACTGTGACGATAGAACTTGATAAGAACTTTCCATAGGTGGTTTTAATTTTCATGGCAGTAGCTAACATGCGAAGAATTGTTGTAAGAAGCACTATTAATACTAAAATACCTGTTACCCACCCAAAGGCAGCAACAATATAAACAAACACAAAATCTCCATTGGCCATTGGTAGCCTCAATATTTTTTCGAACCCATTATCAACAAATAAGCCGTTAGCCTCCCCTATAAACCTTGCCCCTGTCAATAATTCTAGGGCAATTTGATGTACATATCTTCCAGCAGGGTGTTGTAGTCGGGGGAATAAGTGATACCATCTTAAGCCCTGTCTTATTAGAAATAATATTATTAGAATAAAACTAAAACATGCACTTCCATAAAGAGCTACTAAAAACTTTTTCTTATTTCCCTTAAAATTTTTCCCTAGTATAGCTATTGTTGTGGTAACTATAAAGCCACTTGTTAAAAGCATCGCACTTACAAACGATGGCTGTACATAACATGCTATTACAGCAATCCCCCCTAAAATTAACAGTTTTAACATATCCATCACTTTACCATTGGCCCATCTATTTAATAGCCCAGCAAAGGAGATCAAGAATATGGGAAGAAAAATAAAAGTTGGATTAAAAGATAGACTTCCTATTGTTATCTGGGGTATTCCATAGATATAAGTACCTTTTTTAATGTAGTAAAATAGTAACGCAACAGTAGAAAGAAACACAGGTAAAGAAAATTTCTCCAATTTTGTGTAATCAGTAAAATAGCACCCAATAAAAACCACTAATCCTACTATCAAATACATGGTGTAGGATATTAAGCTAGCAGATGTGATATAACTTCCTGTCACATAGGATAATGCATTTACTACCCCAAAACCTATTATAATCATTGTTGCTACCAGGGCTAATAGCCAGCCTTCTGTTCTAGGCTTATGGGCTTGGTCTAAACTTTTACCAATTTTTACAGGATCACCCATCTGATATAGGGCCTTTTTAACAGCTTCTTCTTCCGATATCCCTTTCTGGAGATAGGCTAAAATTATCTCATCAAGATGGTTTTGTAATTCCAATGAAATAGCTTTATGTACTCCTTTGTACTTGATTTCTTGACAGACTGTAGCTAAAAAGCTAGACACCTCCCTATTCATGACATGCACCCCCTATGACTTGATTCACAGTTTTACTAAAGTATCGCCATTCTTTTTCCTTCTCTTCTAACAGTTTTCTACCTTGTGAAGTAATTTTATAGTACTTTCTTTTCCTTGAAGATTCTGTATCTTCCCAAAAGGATTCAATCATCCCTTGACCTTCAAGGGTGTGCAAAATTGGGTATAATGTTCCCTCCTTCAAAGTAAAGCTATTGTCAGAACGCTGCTCCAACTCTTTTATCATTTGATAGCCATACATTTCGCTACTACTTAGAAGATTTAGCACTAGCATTGTGGTACTACCCTTCAAGAGTTCTTTATTAATCTTCACTTTATATACCTCCTATATCTATGTATTATATATCTATGTATTATCTTATATCTAATTACAGTATTTGTCAATTTTTTTGAATTTTAATTTTGACCTCATTGTCTATCTACCAAGAATAATTGCCTCTATAATATTTGGTGTTAGTGATTAAAAGCCAGCACCTTTTTTATTGCAAAAAAAATAAGACAACTGACAATACTCTGGTAAAATATAATCGACCAAAACCACATTTTACAAGGGAGTGCTGTCAAATTGTCTCTTGATGATTGTATAATAAATCAACATTAAAGGCCTAGGAGATATACCACCTAATATTCTCCTAAGCCTTTAGATTATATTTTTCATTGTTTATTCAGTTGTTTTATATTTTTTATTTTTCTTCACCAACACCAGTTGACAAAGTGCCGATTTTTGTAGCTTTTAAAAAAAAAATTAGTGATTAGAATGATTCTCACCCGTTATAATAGTTGTAGTTGTATAATGACCGCATGCAGCACACATGTAAGCAGTAGTTCTATAATAGGTTGTAATTATACAGTTTCTATTATGGCTACACATTCCTGGGTAAGATACCTGATAATAGTTCTCAACATTGTATACCCTGTAGTTATGCTCACCAATACTACAATCCCAGTGTGAGTTTGGGTGTGTGTCAGCTGCAATACTAGAAGACGTTAAAGCGAAAATAAATATCAATACTAACATCAAACTAAACAATTTTTTCATTTTGATCATCCTTTCACTTATATTATTTGAATTCATAATAAATAATAACATATTAAACAAAAAATGTAAATAATGGAATATATTTTTTTATTGACTCTTTAAGTTGGATTTATAGCAGTCTGTAATCTTTTCACCCTTGGTTTTTGCCTTAACGTAGGTTTTATTGAAAATGTTGTCAATACCTTAAAATAGTAATTCTCTAAAGAAAATCATCTTTTCCCTCTTGCTTTTTGATTGTACAAAAAGAAGTTCTACTTATCTTTTTGAAAAGTACTACCTTTCTATAGTTGGTAAAATATTTACTTACTTAAATACCACAGAATGTAAATTACTTTATTAGTGATATGTATGCTCCTTATGTCAGATTAGCTGGTGTATTTTTTTCTAAAGCTAAAGATGATATAATACATTTCACTTTGTAAGACAAGTTATGTAGCCCAATATTCAAATCAAAAGAAAGCCCACCGTCCTCAACGTATATCGTGATACGTAAGGGCAGTGAGCTTTCACAGTCACCAAGAAGATATCGACCATCAGCCTATAGGGTAGTCTCTACTGAGTGAGTCTGTTTTGCATAATCATCTCAGTACTATCTTCTTTAATATTTAATCCCATATATTCTGCTACAATTTCCCTAAAGATTGGTGCACCATATCCACCGGAACCACCTTGGAAGATGAGGACAGAAATTGCGATTTCTGGATTTTCATAAGGAGCAAAGCCTGTATACCATGCAAAGTTATCATAATCCTCTTTAAAATGATCAAGATCAGCATTTTTGATTCGTGGGTTTAACTGCTTAATTGCTTCCCTCATGACATATGCATCATCGTGGATTCGTGGATTATCACGATCTTCTGTTCGCATTATTTCCATTTGTTCATAAACAGCAGCCTCTGTAACCCCGAAGGCACCTAAGTGCCTCTTTAGATATTCTACTTCATCAAGAGGTGGTATTTTTCCCGATCTTTGGGCTGTACCTGTCTTTCCAGCAACATCTATTGGGAATCTAGAAAAATGACTTCTAGCTGTACCGGTTGTATTTACCAGATACATTCCATAATTTACTTCATCTAAATTACTGTAGTCATTCATTGGAATTCTCTCAATTAATTCTGGTGGATGCTCACTAATTATGTTACCTTCAAAATCTGTAATTTTATTTAACACACTAACTTTGTATCGGTATCCACCATTAGCTAAAATAGCCATGTAGTTAGTCATTTGAATCGGAGTATAGGCATGTTCACCCTGGCCAATGGAAAAATTCATTGTATCAGCTTTACTCCATCTTGCTTGATTAAAGTAGGTGAACTTAATTAAGTCAGCAAAAATACTAGCTTTATCTGCCTGTAGACCTATATCAACTAGTCTATTATAAAGCACTGGTCTTGAAGGGTTTTCTTCCGTCCAACTTACGATTTCCTCTATAATATCCAGTATTTCCTCCTGAGTTGGTATTCCAATAATTTCTTCAAAGTCAGCAGGTCGTAATTGTCTTTCTAATTGTCTTGTTAATAACGCCTTAATGGTTCTGGTTTTACTTTCAACACTTGGTACTCCACCGGATCTTTCCCTCGGTACATCTATTTCGATTCCAGTTCTATCATTTAATCCAAAGCGGTGACTATAGTCAATAAAGGTATCCACATTCATAGATATAGGTAACCATCTTTCAATACCATGATCATACCCAGTACCTAAGGAGTAGAAATAGTAGTTATTAGAGTCAGCAATAGCTTGATGTAGTCCTTGCCACCCCATAGTTTGTCCTCTACCTTGATTCCAAAGCCAGTTACCAAAAGAGTGACCCCCTACTTGAATAAATCCTCTATCCAATATTTTATAATTTGGGTCAAGCCCCTGTTCAATTGCGGCTAAACCTACCAACATTTTATAGGTAGAACCCGGCTGTATCGCTGTACTTAAAGCAATATTATTTAATGGACTAGGTGCTAAAAGATCCCTCGTATTTTCAGGGTGAAGACTATTCCAATCTTCTGTGCTGATGCCAGTTGCAAATAGATTAGGGTCATAGGAAGGATAATTTGCTAGTGCTAATACTTCACCAGTATTAACATCTGTTACAACAACAGAAGCTGACTTGGCATTCTTCATAATGCCAGCTGAACCCATAAGTCTAGCACTTCCCCATTGGGTTTCATAGACACCACCAACTTGAAGAGTTTCTAATACCACTTTTAGAACTTCTTCTGCCTTTTTTTGAATATTTAAATCAATGGTTAAATAAATAGTATTTCCAGGAACTGGGTCAACAGTCTCTATAACATTAACCAACCTTCCTCGAGAATCTACAATTACATTCTGGGATCCATTAGTCCCTTTTAAAGTTTCTTCAAACTTTTCTTCAATCCCAGTTTTCCCAATCATATCATTTGGATTATAGCCTAACTCATTGACATACTTTTCAATTTCGTGGGTTTGTGAAATTTTCCCCATATATCCTAAGATATGGGCGGCAGTTTCACCTTCTGGATAATATCTTATTGGTTCGAAGGCAACATTTACTCCAGGTAATTCCATGATGTTCTCTTCTATTTGAATAATAGATTCCTTTGAAACATCGTGGGCGATTCTAACAGGTTGATACTGAAGGAAACCTGTCTTTCTTAATTGCTCTTTAATAACCATAATTCTTCTGGCATCTTCTGCCGAGTAGGTACTTTCTAGATCATAAGGCCGTTCTCTGACTCGATCAAAAGCCTCTTTAGCTGTAATGATAGCAATTTCCTCTGGGTCTCTTATCCCGTGATCTTGCAACCAATTTTGTTTTCTCATATCATAGGTAAATCTTAAGTTTTCTGGGTTTGCTACTGATATTGGTACAGATGACATATAGTTTAGAAGCTCTATTTGTGCAGCTCCCACACTTTCTTCCTGTATTCCATGACGATCTAATAAGATTTGAAAAGCTTCTGATGCTGTTTCTACCCCCAAAAGATCGTTTCTTTCCTTCCAATCTTCCTTTTCTAAATCAAAAGTAAAGTGGTATTGACCATTATCATCGACTATTATTGGAAACTCATCTACATACTGATCCCCATTACTTTCAAAAATCTGAGTTAGTCTTAGGGCAACATCATTAACTGAATCTCCTGTAACTTCATTTTTCATAATTTGTACAGTATAGCTTGTTCTATTCCCTGCTATCAGTCTACCATATCGATCTCTTATTTCCCCTCGAGGAGCAGCCAATTCAATACTCTTAAAAATCCTGTTTTCTGCTTGTTCTCTATAGGTTTCACCATTTACAATCATTAAGTCTGCTAATCTAAATAAAATGATTGTAAAAATCATCACAAAAACAGTAGTTGTTACAAAATAACGATCCTTAAATTTATTAAGAAGCATAGACACCCCACCTACCTCACGTTACCTTCTTTTCATTAATCTAGATTGAAATAATTTAGATACATAAATATAAATAAAAACGGAAAAAATAGAATTATACAACACTTCTACTACTAACATTTTCTTAAAGATATTTAATAGCTCTATTCTATAACCCAATAGATAGATAAATAGCATATTAACACCTTCGTAAAATACTGTGGCTAATGCAGTAAGGGCAAAAGGGATTAATAAATTGTCCTTAAATACCTTACGATTAATTAATCCAACCACATAGCCTGTAAGCATAAAGACCAAAGCATTTAATCCAATAACTCGACCAAACATAATATCCTGTAAAATACCTACAAAAAATCCAATTACAGCGCCTTTATACTTTCCGCTGTAAATGGAGAAGGATATTACCAAAATAAGTCCAGTACTGGGTAGCACATCAAAAATCTTAAAGTACTGAAATAGTGTGGATTGTAATATTAAATTAACAATAATGATCATTCCAATGACAATACTCTTCACTTTACTTTCCCCTTTTATTGTTCATAAGTGAAGTTAGGTGTCATTACCATGACTTTCCTAATCCTCTTAAAGTTTACTGCTGGTTCAACGGTTATGGTCTTTAATAGTTGATCGGCTGATCTAGAGACATCGACAACTTCACCGATAGGAATCCCTCGAGGAAACGTTCCTAAGCCAGAAGTAATAAGCTTATCACCGATCACAACATCTGCCATTGCATCAAATAAATATCCAGTTAGATCATTACTAATACTTCCCGATACAATCCCTTGAGAATCGCCATCTCTTAATACTTGGAAACTTACTGAACTGTTGTTATCAATGATCGATACAACTTTAGCCCAATTTCCGCCTGTCTCAAATACTCTTCCTACTAAACCATTAGAAGCTACTATAATACTTTCATTTGATATGCCATGTTGCTCTCCAGCATTAATTGTAAAAGTATTAAACCAGTTGCCAGGTGTCTTTCCTATAACGTCGGCTACAATTGTGTCAAATTCAGCTTCTTCATCTAAGAAATTTAGAGCATATCTTAATTCCCTCAACTCTTCTAATTCATCACGATTTAAACGGGTAGTAATTACTTCTGATTCCAACTCTTCTACTTGTGATCTTAATTCATCATTTTCTCGTTTAATTTTTGAAACACTAAATACTGAAATAAAACCATCACCGACTGTGGTGACACCAGTATTTATCACCTGTTGAACAGGGGAAATAATATTCCCCACCCATTTTTCAACAACAGTTATCTCTTCCCTCTGTCCAGCAGTTACACCCATAATAATAATGAGTATAATAGCTATAATAGCAACCACTATGGCAGAGCGATCTTTGTTAGCACCCCTTTTACCCATCAGTAATCACCCACTCTATCCTAGTTTCTTGGGAGTAATTAGTACGTTCTTTAAAGCATCTAAATCTTCAATTGTTTTACCTGTTCCAAGTACAACACAATCTAGAGGTTCTTCAGCTATTCTTACAGGCATTCCCGTTTCATTTTTTACTAGTTTATCTAATCCATCTAGTAAAGCCCCTCCACCAGTTAACATAATGCCAATTTCCATAATATCAGCAGCTAACTCCGGTGGTGTTTTTTCTAATGTATACTTTATTGCATCAATAATTTGACTCACTGGCTCTTTAAGGGCCTCCATAATCTCTTTTGAAGTTATTTCTAAAGTCTTTGGTAAACCAGATACTAAATCTCTACCTCTTATTAACATCTTCTCTTCCTTTACTTTTGGAAAAGCAGAGCCAACGGTAATTTTTATTTCTTCTGCCGTACGTTCACCAATCATTAAATTGTACTCCCTCTTGATGTAGTTAATGATCGATTCGTCTAACTCATCGCCACCTACTCTAATGGACTTAGCGGTAACAATACCACCTAGGGAAATAATAGCAACTTCAGTGGTTCCACCACCAATATCTACAACCATGCTACCTGTTGGCTCGGCAACTGGTAAACCTGCTCCTATAGCGGCTGCCATAGGCTCTTCTATTAAAAAGGCTTCCCTTGCTCCTGCTTGATAAGCAGCTTCTTCAACAGCTCTTTTCTCAACTTCAGTAACCCCTGAAGGCACACAGACAACTACCCTTGGTTGAACTAATGTTTTTCTTGAATAAGCTTTTCTAATAAAATATTTTAACATACTTTGTGTTACATCGAAATCAGCAATTACACCATCCTTCATTGGTCTTATTGCTCGAATATTCCCTGGAGTTCTTCCTATCATCTTTTTAGCATCTTCTCCAACTGCTAAAACAGTTTTAGTCTCACTTTGTATCGCAACTACGGAAGGTTCTCTTAAAACAATCCCCTTACCATTCACATAAACTAATGTATTTGCTGTTCCTAAGTCTATACCCATATCCTTTGAAAAGAATTTAAATATGCCCATTATACTGCTCCTTCCTCTACATTAAATCATTCTCTTTTAAACTGTAATAATTGCCATCTCCCACAATAATATGATCTAGGACTGTTATACCAATAAGTTTTCCCGCTTCTTGTAATCTTTGGGTTATTTTAATATCTTCATTACTCGGCCTTGGGTCACCACTTGGATGATTATGGGCCAAAATAATTGATGAGCTACTTCTTTTGATAGCCCTGACAAAAACCTCCCTCGGGTGAACTATTGATGCATTTAAACTTCCAATTGAGATGTTTTCTACAGCTATCACTTCATTTTTTGTGTTTAGTAAAATTATATTGAAATGTTCCTTTTTCAAGTAGCGCATTTCTTCCATTAGCAGGTTACTTACATCATCTGGTCCCTTTATTTTATAATTATTAGCCTTTGTTGCCAAAGCTATACGTTTGCCTAACTCGACAGCAGCAATTAATTGAGATGATTTAGCTAAACCAATTCCCTTTATTTGACTTAATTCTTCTACTGTTCCATCTGTTAAAAATCGTAATCCTTCTTGGCTAAAGCTTAAGATGTTTTCTGCTAAACCTAAAGCAGATTGATCTTTCGTTCCCGTTGATAAAAGTATTGCCAAAAGTTCGGCGTTAGATAGTTTTCTAACTCCATATTTTAGTAATTTTTCCCTTGGTCTCTCGTCCTGTGGCATCTTCTTAATTGTAGTATACCCTTCTATTCCCATTCCTTTTCACCCAACCATACATATAATTTATTCGATTAGTTTATTCCAATTATTTAAAATAAAATGCAAAATTAATAATTTAATAAACTTTTCTCAAACTCTTTTCTTAATGTTTCTTCTATTTTAAATAAAGGTAATCCTACGACATTAAAATAATCACCTTCTATTTTCTCCACAAATAAAGATGCCTTTCCTTGAATCCCATATGCCCCTGCTTTATCCATCGGCTCACCAGAGCGAATATAGGACATAATTTCATCATGATTTAACTCTTTAAAATAGACTTTAGTAGTCTCAGATGAAAGAATCTTTTTATTAGATGGATATTCCACCACAGCAAAAGCAGTTATTACTTCATGAACTGTGGCAGAAAGTGATTTAAGCATGTCATAAGCTTCACCTTCATTGGCTGGCTTACCCAATATCCCTTGATGATACACAATGGTGTCTGCTGCTATAATAATAGACTCTTCATTTACATCAGTTAATACTGCCTGCGCTTTCCTAAAAGCGTTTTCACAGGCAAGCTTATAGGGATCATAATCAACTTCTTTAATTTCATCAACTTCTTTTGCAACCACATCGAATTTAACACCTAAGTTAGTTAATAGTTCCTTTCTCCTGGGAGAATTTGATGCCAATATCAATTTTGTCATTAATCCACCTACAATCTATTGAATATTAGAACTGCCAAAAGGAGTCCCACTAAACTGGCAACATTAATTTCAATAAGCATAGTCACATGAAAGTAAATTACACCTAAATTCACTTCTAAATTTCTTAGTCCTAATGGACCTGGCCCATAGGAAAGCAATGGCAATACATTCCCTAAAGAAGTGCCAATTAAGCTGCCTATAACTACTCCCGTCACTAACAAAAGTAATAATAGCCAAGGATTTTTGTACTTACTCATTTTGTGTCCTCCTAAAGTAAATTATGTCCCAATTACTTCATTTAAATGACCTGTTTTTGATATTGTAAAGTTTGCTGTAAGACCAATAAAAATCCCAGTAAAAATACTTGCCATCATTAGTACTGGCAAATAAATAAAGATTCGTGGGTTGCTAATTAACAAACTAGCAACTGTTAGCTGAGCAATATTATGGCCTAAAGCTCCAAAAACACTTACCCCAACCAAACTGAAATATTTACTTAAATATCTATAAACTAAATACATTAAAATGGTACTAACAATGGCACCTGCCATACTATACATCATAGAACTAACTGCACCTGTAGCTAGTCCACCCAAAAAACACCGTAGAAGATTTACGCTTAAGGCATATTTAAAACCAAACAAAACTAATGTGATTAATCCAATAATATTTGCTAAACCAAGCTTAGCCCCTGGAGCAATTCCCATAAATGGATTTGGTATAAAATTTTCGATCACATGTAGGGCTAACCCTAATGCAGTAAGCATTGCTAAATGTGTTAGTTTTTTTGTATTCATTTACATCACCCTTTTCTAACTGACTATTGAACTGGATTTTTTTGCTTTAAGGGCTCTATAGATTAGTATATATTATAGAACACTTTATATAATATTTTAACATAGAATGTGCAATAAATATAACTTTTCTATCAAAAATTTATAGCATATATATTCCAAATTTCCCCTTATATAATGCATATATATACTTCGAAAAAATTCTATTTTTTGCAGGGTACAAATCATTCCTTTTCTGAAACTTTCCTATGGCAATAAATTCACATAATCCATTAAAGTTTATCATTAAAGGAAACAACTTACAAGTAGTAATTATTAGAATTCTAATCATTGCCATTTGTATTTTATTAAATATATTTAATAAAGTTATCAAAAACAGATAAAAGAGTTTCCATTATGAAAACTCTTTTATCTCTATCATTGATGAAATTAGATTACATCCTTCTTTTGCATGTCTCTTCTTTCATAATTACCTTCGATTGCTTTAGTTGGGCATTTTTCAACACAAACAAAGCAATTAGTACATTTATCATAGTTGATGAAGGCTAAGTTATTTTCAAAATCAATAGCTTCGTGAGGACATGATTTAACACAAATCTTACATGCTATACATCCTACGCTACATTTTTGTCTTACAACTTTACCAACTTCTTTGTTATTACAAGCAATCACTACATCTTGGTCATAAGGAACCATGTCTATAACTTTCTTAGGACAAACTTCAACACATTTTCCACATGCTGTACATTTTTCTGGAATGATCTTAGCGATTCTTCCATCAACAATTTCAATAGCATCAAATGGACACGCTCTAACACAAGTTCCTAATCCTAAGCAACCATATTCACAAGATTTGCTTCCGCCACCAACCATTGAAGCAGCGACACAATCTTGTACTCCCTTATATTCAAATCGCTCTTTACACTTAGTTGTAGTCCCATTACAAATAACTTTAGCAACCGTCTTAACTGATTCTGTTTCTTCTACTCCCATAATCTTAGCCAATGCACTGGCACATTCAGCACCACCAACAGGACATCCATTTACAGGAAGTTTACCTTCAAATACTGCTTTAGCAAAACTATCACATCCAGGAACGCCACAACCACCACAGTTAGCTCCTGGTAACGCATCTCTAATTAATAATAGTTTAGGGTCTACCTCAGTACCAAATTTCTTTGATGCATAGGCAAGTCCTGCTCCGAAAAGAAGTCCCATTCCACCTAAACTCACGATTGGTAGTACAATCACTTGTTGAATATTCATCTGATCACTCCTTTACACAAGTCCACTGAAACCTAAGAAGGCTAACGACATTAAACTTGCTGTAATTAAGGCAATTGGAAAACCTTTGAATACTTCTGGTACATCATACAGCTCTAATCTTTCTCGGATAGCTGCAAATAATACAATAGCTAACGAAAACCCAATTGCTGCACCAATTGCATGAATCATCGTTTCGATAATATTGTAATCTAATTGGATATTTAAGATAGTTAATCCTAAAACTGCACAGTTTGTTGTAATTAGAGGTAGGAAAACCCCTAAAGATTGGTACAGTGTAGGACTGGTTTTTTCGATTACCATCTCTACAAATTGAACTAATGCTGCAATTACTAGAATAAACGCTATTGTTTGTAAATATTCTAAGTCAAATCGCTTTAGAATTTGATTTTGAATGATATAAGTCATCATAGAAGCTAAGGCCATAACGAAAGTAACAGCCATACCCATTCCAAAGGCAGTTTCTACCTGTTTAGAAACTCCAAAGAAGGGACAGATTCCTAAGAATCTTGATAGAATAAAGTTATTTACTAATATAGAACTAACTAATATTAAAAATATCGAAGAAACTGACAACGCCTACACCTCCTTAAAGTTCATTTAATTCTTTAGAAGTAATTTTATTAAATAGTGCTAATAGTAAACCTAATGCTAAGAAAGCTCCTGGTGCTAATGTCATAACTCTTGCTGGCTCGTAGAAAGAACCTAAAATTGTAACACCGAAGATTGTTCCTGCACCAAATAATTCTCTAACACTACCTAAGATTACTAAAGCAACAGTAAATCCAACTCCCATCCCGATACCATCAATAATAGAAGGTAAACCTGATTGCTTTGATGCAAAAGATTCTGCCCTTGCTAATATTAAACAGTTAACTACGATCAGTGGAATAAAAATACCTAAAGCTCTATCTAAATCTGGTAAGAAAGCCTTCATTAACATCCCTATAATCGTAACGAAGGTTGCGATAATAACAATGTAGGATGGTATTCTTATTTTACTTGGTATTAACTTCTTTACTAAAGAAATAACTAAGTTAGAACCAATCAATACTGAAGTTGTTGCTAAACCCATACCTAAAGCATTTTCAGCAGAGTTAGTAACAGCTAACGTTGGACACATACCTAATAATTGTACAAATACAGGGTTATCAAATATAACACCTCTTGAAAAAATTCGACCAAACTTCATCATTTCACCTCCGACGACCTAGCGATTTTTCAAAACTTCTTCAAACAATTGAGTAGAACGGTTTATACCTCTAGCAACTGCCTCCGAAGAAACTGTAGCTCCAGTAACCGTCTCAATATCATTTTCTCTTTGAGGATCTTTAGTAACTTGGAATTCATTTGTAGTAGCTTTATCTAAAAACTGGTTAATAAATGCAGCATCTGCAATTTTTGTTCCAAGACCTGGCGTCTCAGTGTTGTCACCAACTTTAGCACCAGTAATGATACCATCAATTGATATACCAATAAGGATATCTACTCTACCACCGTATCCTTGAGGATTTGATTTTACCGTATAACCAACAACCTCACCATTTTTAGTTCCTTGATATACTTCTACGATATCTGTTACCCCTGTAACATTGGCATCTTCAACTAACTCAAATTCTTCAGCCTCTGGTAGTAATACCTTAATAGCCGCAACATTTTCTTCGTGGGCTCTTGCCTGAATAATTCCTTGTGTATAGTCATTAGTTACTCCTAAAATGAAAGCAGAGATAGCGCAAATAATTAGAAGTACTAAACCCAATTTAATCATATCACGCACTTTGCTTCACCTCCCCAAAAACTCTTGGACTAGTATATTTCTCGATTAGTGGAGCAGCAATATTCATTAAGATAATTGAGAATCCAACACCTTCTGGATAAGATCCATAGAATCTGATCACTGTAGTTAGGATACCACATCCTAAAGCAAATATTACTTTACCACGAGCTGTTACTGGAGAAGATGCATAATCAGTTGCCATATAAATAGCACCGATCATTAAACCACCTGAAAACACATGATATAACATAAAGTTAATATCGAACCCACCAAAAATTAAAGTTAAAATTGCTACTGTTCCAATATAGATAACAGGAACTTTTGGAGACATTACACGACGATAAACTAAGTATAGGCCACCTAAAATCAATAGTATTGCAGAAGTCTCTCCCATACTACCGCCTGTGTTACCAATTATCATATTAAATATGCTTGGTGCATTTCCTGGAATTTCTGTAGCACCTTTAATTAAAGCAAGGGGTGTTGCTGTACTTACAGCATCTACTCCTGGTCTAATCCAAGCTGTCATTCTATCTGTCCATGAAATTGTTAAGAAGATTCTGGCTGCTAATGCAGGGTTCATGAAGTTTTGTCCAATCCCTCCGAATAACTGTTTAACAACAATAATAGCAAATGCAGAACCAACAACTGCAATCCACCATGGAGCAGAAGCAGGTATATTTAAAGCTAAAAGTAAACCAGTAATCACAGCACTAAAGTCAAGGATTGTTGTTTTTTGATTTCTTATTTTTTGTATCCCCCACTCACTTACAACTGCAGTTATTACTGCTAATGCAACTAAAATTGCAGCATTTAATCTAAAATAGTATACAGCAGCAATAGTGGCTGGAAGTAATGCAATAACAACATCTAACATGATTTTTGAAGTTGTATTTTTAGACCAAACGTGTGGAGAAGAAGATACAGTTAATTTTTCTACCATTATTTCTTTTCCCTCCCATCATTAATTAAGCTTGTTTTCTTTTTTTTGCGATGATATATCGCTTTGCAACTCTAATAGATTGTAATAGAGGTATCTTAGCTGGACAAATAAATGAACATGATCCACACTCAATACAATCTAAAGCTCGATACTTTTCAGCACTCTCCATCATGTTATTGAAGGAGTAATTACTAATGTGAAGAGGTTGTAGGAAAGCAGGACAAATGTCAACACACTTACCACATCGAATACAAGCACTGGCTTCTGGAACTTCTGCCTCTTCTCCTGTGAAAACTAAAATACCTGAAGAACCTTTAGTTGTAACAACCTCATCTGAGGGTTGTGCTAATCCCATCATTGGTCCACCCATCAGAATTTTCCCTGGTTCACCAACATAGCCACCACATTGTTCGATGATACTGTTAATGGATACACCGATCTTAATTAATAGGTTTTTAGGTGTTTTAACACCATTTCCAGATACAGTTGTAATACGTTCTACTAGAGGCATACCTGTTTTAATAGCAGTTGCAACTTGTGCTGCTGTTCCAACGTTGTTAACGATTACACCGACATCCATTGGTAGTCCACCAGATGGAACTTCCCTTTTAGTACAAGCATAAATTAATTGCTTTTCTGCCCCTTGAGGATACTTAGTATACAATGCAACAACCTCAATATTTGAATAGCTAGAAGCTGCCTTTTTCATTGTTTCAATTGCGTCTGGCTTATTGTTTTCAATACCAATATAACCTTTTTCAACTCCAACTGCCTTCATTAATGCGATTAAACCAAAAACAACATCTTCTGGTTTCTCTAACATTAAACGATGGTCTGCAGTAAGATAAGGTTCACATTCTGCTCCATTTAAGATGATTGTATCAATCTTCTTTTCTGGTGGCGGAGATAGCTTAACATGGGTTGGGAAAGTTGCTCCACCCATACCAACAATTCCTGCTTCTTTAATAATTTCAATAATTTCAGCAGGTTTTAAATTTTCTAGCTTCCCCTTTGGTTTAACAGAAGGATCTACCTCATTCTGTCCATCAGACTCAATAACTACTGAAAGTACTTCTCCACCTGTGACGCTTGGCATCATAGAGATGGATTTAACCTCACCAGAAACACTGGAATGTACAGGTGATGACACAAAGCCTTTTGCCTCACCAATTTTTTGCCCTACCAATACTCTATCCCCTGCTTTAACAATAGCTTCGCAAGGTGCCCCGATATGTTGCTGAAGTGGAATAGCAACAACACTTGGGTCGATAGCCTTTTCAATTGCTAGGTGCTCAGTTGCTTCTTTAAATTCTGGTGGATGGATTCCACCTTTAAAGGTTAAAAAATTCATTGTTATTTTCACCCCTTACATAAAATTATAACAAAATTTGCTTTTTATAATGTATTCTACATAAAAATACAAGTTCCTTTGTACAAATGCAGATTAATAATATCGAATACTGTATACAGTAATTTCGAATTATGATTTCTACCTTTGCATCCTTCAGAACTTATTTCATAGTTGTCTTCATGCAGAATCATTAAATAAAATTGAGATATTGCTAAGTTTCCCATAGCCCTCTCTCAATTTTTAGTAAAGATGAATTACTTTTATAAAAGAATAATTCAATATTATTAAATACTATAATATTACAAAATTTATATTTTAACAAGCTTTTTTATCCCACTTTCTATATAGTCTTTAATCCAAGTAATTACCTCTATATCAGTTATAGACAGTCCTTGAAGTATTTTTTTAATTTCTAAAGTACTGAAAAAAAATTTCTCAATATCTTTGGTATGGGTGTAAGTATACTCAATATTTTCATCCCCCAACAGCAAGGTTATCATTGTGTCAGCCATGTTTCCTATAGGTACACGGTTTATATGGTCATGAAGAAAAGTTGCAACTACTGTAGTTCCTTTACCTTTTTTAGATTCTATTTGTAGACTTCCTCCACATTCTTCGGCTGCAGCTTTAAAAAGGGGAAGTCCTAGTCCCACTCTTCTTGTTGTTCTAGTAGTTGTAAAGGGATCTAATACAATTTTTAACATTTCCGAGTCCATACCACATCCGTTATCCTTAATGGAAATTGTTAGTAAGTTTTCTTTAATATCTTCTTTAATTGTTATATCTATCTGTGTTGCCTTAGCACCTACAGAATTTTCAGCCAAATCTAGTATGTGGAGTGATAATTCCTTCACAATAAATCACCTCTATTTAAGTTCTCCATTTTATTTATGTCACATTTTTTCTAGAGCTTCAATAACACCAGAAATTGATAGTTCCTCTACCTCCAAATATACTTCTCTTTCTAATATATCACCTAATTGATGGGCATCGGAACTTTTAATCTTTTTGTATTTAGATAAGTAGGGATGTTTTTCCACTAAGGATGAATATCGACAAGAAGTAGTTAACTCAACAGTATTTATCAGAAGGTCTGGGGGGATAAAACCAAGATTAGAAAGGATACTATAGCTTCCTCGGTCTATATGGGCGGGTATTGATATGCCATTAAATTTCTTAATCGCATCGATTGCTTCTCTTAAGGTTAACTTAGTTGCATTCAATAATAGGGAAGGATATTCTCCTATTATTTCATCATATTGATTATAAAGGAGCTGTCTACCGAATATCTTCTCATGATAAGCCATAACAATTAAGTTGTTTTCAATAAATTGCTGAAAATTTAAAGCAGATTCCAAATCTCTAAAATAGCCTAACAGGTGTACATCTTCTTTAGTTGTTATTTCCACTCCCGGTATTAACAATAGGCGTTTCTCCTCTGCCACTTGAGTAAATGCTGGTATATTCTTCAAACAATTATGGTCGGTTATTGAGATTGCATCTAACCCTTTTAGCTTAGCCATACCAATAATGTTGTTTGGTGTCATATCCTCTTCACTACAGGGTGAAAGTCCACTATGAATATGTAGATCTACTGCAATCTTCATGACTGATCAGCTTCTAATAGTTGTCCATATTTAAATGCTAATTGAAAGGCACTTTCTTTACTCCTGAGAAGAGGAATATTTTCTTCATTCGCCTTTTCAATAGTGGCTTCATCGATGTCAGCACCTTCAGGTATGATAATACATGCTGCTTCTCCTAACATTGCAACAGCCACAATATTTACATGGGTTTGAATTGTTACCCAACAATTTCCTTTACGTATATTAGCCATAACCCAACTTAGTAAATCACCAATATACATTCCCTCCACAACTTGACTAAGTCCTGTTGCTCCTGCTATAACCTCTAACTCCATTTTTTCTACCAATTGATTTACTGTTATCATCATAACCTCCTATAAATACGTTAGTCTTTATTAAATTCACAACAAATGGGCTTTAATGCTAAACCTGTATTTACTAACCTTTGTTCTAACTATTATTTTATGTTATTATTTTAACAAATTCTTTTTTTCTCTTATTGTATTATTTAATTATTTTATATGCTTCAATAACTTCTGTACACTTATTTTATCTTCTTTTTACCTTCCTATCAATTTCTTCTACTTCTTCTAACTTCTTTTAACTTCCGTTTAACTTCTTTTAACTATTTTTAGATTCTTATAATTATCGTAACTTCTGTAGAATTACCAAGGGACGATTTAATTTCAAATTCATCTGCACACCTTTTCATATTCGGTAAACCCATACCTGCTCCAAATCCCATCTCTCTTACTTCTTGTGGTGCAGTCGAATATCCTTCCTTCATTGCCATCTCAATATCTGCTATACCTGGTCCCTTATCAAGTGCCGTAATCTGCACTTTTTCTGGAGTCACTAATAAAATTATTTCTCCGCCATCAGAATGGATTACAATATTCATTTCGGCTTCATAAGTGGCTACTGCAACTCTTCTGATAAGATCAGATGGAATCCCTAATTGCCTCAAGACCTTTTTGATATTACTCGAAGCTTCTCCAGCTTTAAAAAAATCATTTTTAACTACTTCGTAACTTAATTGTATGGTCACCACCCCTTCATCATATTGCCAATTATTTATACTCTAGCTTGGCTCCTTTTAAGCCATTATTATATAAAATACCACAACTGGTAAATAAAATGTGCTTTGTTGATAAAATTACAATATTATTCTCTTTTGCTATTTTAAGCGTCTCGTGATCAGGTATCTTACCCCTAACAAACACTACAGCGTTAATATCAAGCATTTCAGCTGTTCTAATCGTCTGTAGATTTACTAACCCTGTTAAAAGAATCGTTTTGTCTTCAATTAAAGATAAAACATCGCTCATTAAATCACAAGCAAAAACAGTATTTACCTCCCTTTCCATATGTGCTTCCCCAGACAATATTTCTGCGTCTAGGAGTTGTTGCACGTGTTTTAAATTCATAAAATCCCTCCTATTGATTCTTATCCTTTGATAATCTCTACTATTCTAAATAAATTATCTAAATATAAACTATGAAGACGATGGATGTTATCTTCTAAGTCTTCCTGGTAAAATTCTACAGAACGATTAATATTCCCCTCTTGATACACGATCATTTTATCAATTAATGCTTTATCCGGAAAACTCTCTGGTAACTCTACCTCAGATATGATATTAGATAAATGCGATAATAAAGTTTGTTGTTTTTTTAACAATTCTATATACCCATCTAATTTTCCTTCTTTTTTGAAAAAATTATACCAAGTTTCCCCTTGTTCTTCTAAAGTAATCAATATTTCATTTAAATCTCCGACGATTTCCTTTAGTACATCCTTATTTTCTCCTTCTTCATACTGGACTGATCTTCTTGAAGCATGAACTTCATTAATATATGCATCGGGATAGTTTTCCTTAACTCTTGCTAACTCAATTTCTACATGTTCACGTTTAGTTCCTCCCAACACATATACTTTATAACTGTTATCTAGTTGATATATTAAATGGGGCAATCTTTGGTAGTTTAGCTCGCCAATAACATCATCTAGATTACTATTATCTACTAAACTGGCAATTTGTATCGTATAAATTGAAAAAGGCCTAATTTCATTAGATATTTTACTTGTATTTTCATTTACATTTTCATTAGCATTTTTATTGGGGTCTTCAACCTCTTCTGAATCATCCTTTACTGGTTCATCTTCGTTGTTGTCAATATCGATAACCGATATGTAATCATCTGAATTTAAAACTGGAGATACCCATAATTCAGTAATTCTTAAGCCTATATAGATAGCTGTAATAGGAAGAATAATGCAAAAAACAACAACTAATAACAAACTGGTATTTCTCCTCTTTCGTTTAATCATCATCCGATTCCTTTTCATACTAATCTCCTCCTCCATTGCGTGGTCCCATCAACTAGATAAAACTTCGTAAACTTGTCTTATTATATATATAATGGATAAATCAAAAATTATTCTTACAATATTAATACATTACTTAGACATTTTGTCCATAAAAAAAGAGCTTATCCTATGACAAGCCCTAGATACGTAATTCATAATTAAGTTAATAATTTTCTACTAAAGTCTTACTGCTTTAATATATCGGGTATCATAGTATCCCTCCGATAAAGATGAAATCATTACTGTTTGTCTAGCCGATGAGGCATGGATAAATTGTCCATTACCAAGATAGATTCCAACATGGGTAATATTGCTACTGATTCTTGATTCAGTATTAAAGAATACTAAGTCACCTGGTATCCATTCACCTCTGTTAACATTTGTTCCAACTGTAGCTTGGTCTCTAGATGTCCTAGGTAAATTTATCCCCTTCGACTTTAAATAATCACCATAATATGTATTTAAGATGTATGTGGTAAATCCTGAGCAATCGAAACGATCTGGCCCGGTTTGACCCCATCCATATTTTTTTCCTAGATATTTTTTTGATACTTCTGCTATATTAGAAAATATACCAGTTCTTTCACCTGAGCGACTTACAGGTCTGGTTATGTTAATCTCTAACTCTACCTCTAACTGTGGAAGCCACCCTTCAATAAAATTATCTGTTACAACAAGATACCAGCCTTCTACAAAATCTTTAATGTAAACTCGACTATCCTTTCTTAAGGATAAAACGACTTTATCTGATCCTCTATTTTCCTTTAGGTCTGTATTTCTTAATACCAGCCCTGGAGGATAATTAGGAATTAACTTAACAAAATCACTATGGACCCAGCCATTGTTTATATGCTGTGTTTTAATTTGATACCATTCACCTCTAGCAGATACAATAATCACTTCCGAACCCTGACTTAACCTTGATAAAACATGTCCACTTGTTGAAGGTTCTTGTCTGACATTTAAAACCGAAGCTGTCGTAATTCCTTTTTGAGTTTTAGTTGAGTCTTCTACTACCATAAGTTCTTCATATATCCAACCCTCAAGTCCACCATCAAGGGTTTTAATGTGATACCAGCGGTCTTTAAAGTCTAGTACATTAACCGAAGTGCCAATATTTAATTTTTCAACAATTTCTCCATTAAAACTTGTACTTTTTCTCACAATTCCTTCAGAAGCAATTACGGTTCCCTTTAACTCAGCTGCTGATGCAAAATAAGTAGACATTAGCAATAACACCATTACCATAGTAACTAATCTTGATCTTCTTCTCTTTAGCTCCATACGTCACCACCCAATAAGTATTTTTCGTATGTAGTACTATTCTATGTTTTAAACAAATTTCCTGCTTTTTCTTCTAATTTTCTGTAAATATTTCTAACTAACATGTTTTATTATTTAATGGAAGAAATTGCATATTGAAATTAAACTTATAATAATGCAAAATGAAGATTTCATTGTTTCGTGTTCAATGAATAGTCTGAAAATCCAAATTACACACCCATCTGCTTTTCACATTGCATGACTATCCTTTCATCTCTCCATAAAACGAATAAGTTCAGGGTTATGGCATATACAATCTCCTAAATCATAAAAGCAATTTTTTAGCTTTTTAAGTCTTTACCTACCTTACCATTATTTCCAACGAAGGTACTTATTATAGATTTGTGTACTTACATTAGTTATTACAACTTTTTTTCGTGAGCATACAATAATTCAATTTCCACCATTAGTAGCCACTAAAAACTAAAGTCTTTTAGCCGAGAAAAAAAGGTCCTCAAAAGAGAACCTTACCTTAATTAAGATAGAAACCTTACTTTTAACAGGGTAGGAGAATGCTACTTTAAACTATTCAGAATGCTATAATATAATGCTATAATATAAAATGACCTTTACAAAAATTTGCTTCAACATAAGCAGTTAATCAATTTTGATTAATTAAATTGCAAATATATCTTTGCTTAAATATCTATCAGCTTTATCCGGAAAAACAACAATAATATTACCTTCCTTCATTTTATAAGCCTTTTCTATTGCAGCGTAAAAAGCTGCCCCTGATGACGACCCGACTAAAAGTCCTTCTCTTTTGGCTAATTCCGTTACCATACCAAAAGCATTGTCATCAGTAACTTTTACTACTTCATCAACAAACTTCTTATCGAGGGTGGCTGGAATAAAGTCATTTCCAATACCCTCCATTTTATAACAACCTTCTACTCCTCCACCTATTATCGAGCCAACAGGATCTGCCAATACACCCATAACAGGTACTTTTCGCTCTTTTAAATATTTCATTACCCCTGTAAAAGTTCCTCCAGATCCGGCACCTGCCACAAAAGCATCAATTTTACCGTCTAATTGTTCATAAATCTCTTTACCAGTAAAAAGATAATGGGCTTCTACATTATCGGGGTTGTTAAATTGATCCGCGACGAATACTGTTCCTATTTCTTCCTTCAATTCTTCTACTTTCTTAAAAGCACCCTTAAGGCCTTCTTCTGTAGGTGTGGTGATAATTTTTGCCCCTAATGCCTGCATAATTTTTTGTTTTTCAATCGAAAATTTACCAGGGACTACAAAAATCACTTCATAACCTCTATTAATAGCAGCTAAGGCAATGCCAATACCTGTATTACCTGCTGTTGCTTCTAATATGGTATACCCCTTTTTTAAGAGTCCCTTTTCCTCAGCCTTTTTAATCATCCAATGGCCAATTCTATCTTTTACCGATCCCCCTGGGTTGTAGTATTCTAATTTCGCATAAAGATTAATCCCTTCAGGTAGGTTAAAGTTACTAATTTTAACTATGGGGGTATTGCCTATTAATTCTGTTACATTATTATACACTTTCATACTACTCACCTTTAAATGGATTAATGTCTGAAATTAGGTCATCAATATCTTCTACCCCAACAGATAACCTAATTAAAGTATCTGTGATGCCTAATCTATTTCTAATTTCCACAGGAATTGAGGCATGGGTCATTTTAGCTGGAACAGAGATTAATGTTTCAATTCCACCTAAACTTTCCGCCAAGGTCATAATTTTAAGGTTAGCCATAATAGAGTTTAGAAGTTCTTCACTCTCAACTTCGAAGGAGATCATGGCTCCATAGTCTTTCATTTGATCTTTGAATTCTTCGATATTAGCGTCAAGACCAGGGTAATATACTTTCTTAACCCATTTTTGCTCTTGTAGCCAAGAAACCATTTTCTTAGCATTTTCACAATGTCTATCCATTCTTAAAGCAAGAGTCTTAATTCCCTTAATCAATAACCAACTATCCTGTGGTCCCAAGATTGCTCCTACAGCATTTTGTATAAAATGTAATCTCTCTCCTAGTTCTTCATTATTTACAACTGCTAATCCGGCCACTACATCACTATGCCCTCCTAAGTATTTTGTAGCACTATGAAGAACGATATCAGCTCCTAAATCTAGTGGCCTTTGTAAATAAGGCGTCATAAAAGTATTATCCACAACAAATACTAGGTTATGTTTTTTAGCCTTTTCTGCAATAGCTTTAATATCTGTAAGTTTCATAATTGGATTAGATGGCGTCTCTGCAATGATGGCCTTTGTGTTAGCCTTAATTACATTGTCAATATTTGATGGATCTGTTGTATCCACTGCATCATATTCAATACCTAAGTTTTTAAATACCTTATCAACTACCCTAAAGGTTCCTCCATAGACATCGTCACCAATTATAATATGGTCTCCTTTTTGAAAAAGCATAATAACAGAGGACATTGCCGCCATTCCAGAGCCAAAGGCAAACCCTCTATGGCCTCCTTCAAGATCTGCTATCAACTTTTCTAGTGCTTCTCTAGTTGGATTACCAGTTCTAGAATACTCATAACCCGTATGCTTACCTACTGCATGTTGTTTGTATGTAGAAGTTTGATAAATTGGTACAGTAACTGCTCCTGTTCTTTCATCTCCATCAATACCACCATGAATTACTAAAGTATTAAATTTCATTTTATATCCTCCCTCTCATTTAAGTAATTTTAATTGACTTTTTCATAACATATATTAATAATATATTATATTCCTACAATCCTTATCGGTTTACTTGGTATTAATATACCATTGATTTTTCCATCGGTCAATAGAAATTTCCTATAGAATCCTGTAGAATGTTATTCGTACTTTTATATAATTATTAATTGAGGAAAATGCATAATACCATAAATTAAATTTATATTGGTTTTATTCAGATGTGAAAGCTGAGACACTAAACAGCGAAGTTTTCATTTTTCATTAATATAAATTTAATATTAATTATCCAATTTCATCAATCATTTTATTTGAACTTCTATAATTCATTAAATTCATAGGCAGGACAGATGAACACTAGATTATTATTATCTATATTCAAGTAAAAAATAAAAGGACTACTCTAATAGTAGACCTTTACAATATTTTGTACCTTTATCTTATTATTATGCCTTTACCCTTTGTATATTTCCTTCAATTTTCCTAATACTTCCTTAGCATATTCCTGTGCTCCAAATAAAGACATATCTCTGTAATTTCCACACTGAACAGCATTGACTGCTGGAATCTCGGTTGAATTAATCACTTTTTCTAGTGTTCTCATTAAAGCTTGTGCAACCTCTTCTTCTGTAGATTCTCCAACTTTAATCAGATAAAAACCAGTTCGACAGCCCATTGGCGAAATGTCTACAATGTCTTCTAGTTCTTCCCTGAAATAACCTGCCATTAAATGCTCTATTGCATGAATTGCACCAGTAGGCATAGCTTCTGCGTTAGGTTGAGTGAATCGCAAGTCAAATTTATTAATCACATCACCTTTGGGTGTGTTGATGTGTCCACATTTCCTTACAAAAGGTGCTGTTACCTTTGTGTGATCCATCGTAAAACTTTCTACTACAATCTTCATAATTTAACCTCCTAAGGACTTTAAATTTAATTAATTCTTATCGGTTTACTTGGCATTAATATATCACTTATTTTTTCAGTGGTCAATAATTAATTCGATATTAATATTGTTTCTCCTTTTTTATTTTATGATTACAGTAAAAGCAATATCCTTAGCTTAAAAAATAAATATAATTAAAATACAAAACTTTCATTTTCCTAATTGACATATATTAGCATAGATGATAATATAAAACCAAGTAAATCGATAGGAATACTTGTATATTTAAAGGAGGATGATGTAAGTGCTAGAATTTAATGAACTATTTAATGAATGGGCCCCAGTCTATGATAAAACTGTTTATGATCAACAAGGTGAATATAGAGAGGTTTTTCAAAACTATGATGTTCTTCTAAACACCATATGTGATGAAATTAGCGACAAAAATAAGGGTTTAATATTGGAAATTGGCGTAGGTACTGGCAATCTATCTAAAAAATTAGTCTCTAAAGGTTTTAGTGTGATTGGTATTGAACCTTGCCAAGAAATGAGACGTCTAGCTAAAGAAAAATTGCCTAATATAGCAATACTTGATGGTCACTTTTTATCCATTCCTATTGCCGAACAATTTGATAGTATTGTTACCTCCTATGCTTTTCACCATCTTACCTATTCGGAAAAAAGAAATGCATTAAAATATTTAGATGGATATTTAAAAGAGTCAGGTAAGTTTGTGATTGCTGATACAATGTATGAATCTGCTGATTATAAGGATCAGCTTTTAAAATACGTTGCTGATTCTAATTCCCATAATCTATTAAATGACTTAAAAACTGAGTATTATGAGTTTACCAATGACATACTTAAACTATTTGATGAGCTTGGTTATACCTACCAACTGCAACAAATAAACAAATATGTTTGGGTTATTTCTGCACAAAAATAAGACTAAGGCTTCCCGCGGGAAGTCTTAGTCTTATTTTGCATCATCAACTTTTAAGCTTCTATCTATGATCTTGAAATTAAACTTTTCAGTTTTCTAACCACGAAAAACTCTTTAAACCCTAATAACGATATAAATATATTACTTCCTAAGAATAAGGTTGCAATTCTTACAGCAGTATCATTAAAGAAACCTTCTGGTAACATTAATATCATCAACTCATCCACCTCTAGTAACCATAAATCATTTGTAAAGAATATTAAGTGGAAGTAGGTAAAATAGCGATAGAAGTCAAATAACATTAATAAATACAATATTACCATCAATGAAACATTAACAACGGCAGTATACACCAATGTTTTAGCAAGGCTTCTCTTCCAATTCTTATTCTTCTTAATGGAGTAGATCAATAGTCCAATAAAAGCAATAATACTAAAATTTCTAATTCGCTTTCCCCCTATAAATAATTCCTTCACATCAATCATATGAAGCACAGCCCTCTCCCCAAAGGCAGGTATTTCTTGCCCATTCTCAATTCTTGTTGTATTCAATAAAGGTCTATCATCCTTTAAATACATTAGCAAATCATTCATGATTACTTGAAGTTCACTAATCTCTAGTCCAGTTTCTTTTTGCACATCATATTTATCAAACATTTCTTTATAATGATTTTGATTAAAAGTTACTAATTCTACTGCAGTTAACAATAGCATTAAAGATAAACAGATCCCCATTAAAATATATGATGCTCTACTTTTCATAAGCTTTTCTCCTTCATTTACTGATTTCTTAAGGACGGAAATTGTAATCATAACCTTAACAATGGATTTATATACGATTTACTATTAACATAAATCAAAGATTAATAATACAATTTCCGTAAACGATTGAAACTAGTATAATTTTCCTCCCATTTTATCTATGAATAAAATAATAAATAAATACCGATAGAATCATCATACCTATTACCATGATGTTGTCCCTCTTTAAATCCCTTACTTCTATTTTTACTGTAGCATTTGCCCCATTAGATTGTGGGTTATCATCCTTCTTTTGAAAGTACCATCTTAATGCAATAGCACCTGCTACTAGCCCCAAACTATATAGATGGGCAATTGATATCGGTCCTGCTACCATTGGATTAGTTCTAAAGAATTCCACGATAAATCTATTCATAGAAAACCCAATAAGATAGATTACAAATAATTGACCATTATAATAAAGTTTCTTTCTTTTATTCCATAAAACCATAAATAAGATATAATTTAATATTGCCTCATAGATTTGAGCAGGATGTAATAACCTACCTGCTACATTTACACCCCAGGGCCAAACCCTATTCATTTCTACACCAAATACATCACAGCCAATTCTTCCAATCGCTTGACCCATAATAATGGCAGGTGCAAAAACATCAGCAGTTTTCCCAATATCCATCTTTTTACGATTCATATACCAAAGGGCAAATATAATTCCGGCAATTAAAGACCCTTGTATTGAGAGTCCTCCATTTTGAATCATTAAGATCTCTAATGGATTTGAAAGATAATAAGATGGGTTAAAAGCTAATATATAATTTAGTCTAGCTCCTATTATCCCCACGATTACCGTATATAGGGCTAGATCTGTTAAATCTTCTTGATTCATATTTTTTCTTTTAGCTTCCCTCACTACAATATAAAGCCCTACCATGACCCCAATAGCTATTGTTAAGCCAAATAATTGAATTGGAATTCCTCCTATATGAAATGTTTTCATTTGTACTTCTCCTTTCAGTTTAAAATGATTAGTTACTACAAGAATATATATGCAATAACCATGCCATTTCTGAAAGTTACTTCCCAAAATCAAATTATTTTTTTATGCTATATTTTTCCATTCTATAGATTAGGGTATGACGACTTATGCCCAGTAGCTGAGCAGCCTTAGTTTGATTATAGTCAGTTCTTTCTAAAGCTTGAAGAATTAGATTTTTTTCAAGATCTTCCATAAACAGTCCATTTTCAGGCAATAGAAACTCTTCTCGGATTTCAGCTACCAATATCTCTTTAGGAAGATTATTTACTGTTATTTTGTTTCCATCGGATAGTATTACCATTCTTTCAATTACATTCTCCAACTCTCGTATATTTCCCTTCCATTGATATTGTAGAAGTTTTTCCGCTACCCCATCCTCAAGCATTATTTTTCCTTTACCAACTTCTTGACTAAATTTCTCTAAAAAGTAATTAACTAGTAGCGGGATGTCCTCCTTCCTTTCTCTAAGGGGAGGTAATTGAATAGGGATAACATTAAGCCTATAGTATAAGTCCTCCCTAAACCTACCCTCCTCTACCATACTAAATAAGTCTCTATTTGTGGCTGCTACTACCCTTACATCAATTTTAATGGGCTGTGTACCGCCAATCCTTTCAATTTCCTTTTCTTGAAGAACTCTTAATAGTTTCACCTGCATCCCTAAATCTAGCTCACCTACTTCATCTAGAAATATCGTTCCACCATTGGCTCGTTCAAACTTGCCTATTTTTCTTGTGGCAGCACCAGTAAAAGCACCTTTTTCGTATCCAAACAATTCACTTTCAATTAAATTTTCTGGTATTGCACCACAATTAATCTTTACATAGGGGGCTGCTTTTCGATCACTGCTATAATGAATTGCATTTGCGATTAATTCTTTACCCGTGCCACTTTCCCCTAAAATCAATACAGTAGCATTAGTTTTAGACACCCTTTCCACCATGTCCATAACATTTTTCAACTGATTACTGGCTCCTATTATCTGTTTTCCAGTTGTATGCTCCAACTCTTCTCTTAAGTAGTTTAGCTCTTCTTTTAAAGCACCAAAGCCTAATGCTTTTTGAATAGTAACCTTTAATTCTTCTACTTCAAAGGGCTTTGAAATATAATCTAATGCACCTATTTTCATCGCCTCTATTGCTGTCTCCATTGTGCCATGGGCAGTAATCATAATAATAGGCACTTCCTCGTTTAGGACTTTAATTTTTTTTAATGCCTCCAGTCCATCCATAGCAGGCATTTTTAAATCCAATAAAACCAAATTTGGATTACAGCTATTAAACTTTTCGATTGCTTCTTTTCCATTTGATGCCTCATAAACAACATATTTTTCTTTCTCTAAGGCCTTTCGAAGAGCCCATCGCATATTTTTTTCATCATCTACGACTAAAATTTTTTTATGCATCGACTTCCTCCTTGTTAATTATGGGTAAGAGGATCTTAACTCTAGTGCCTTTTCCCACTTCACTAATCACTTCTATTCTTCCATCATGTTCTTCAATAATCCGATGGGTAATTGATAAACCTAAGCCAGTGCCTTGGTCTTTTGTGGTATAAAAGGGATCAAACATTTTATCTAGATTTTCCATTGATATACCAGTTCCTTGGTCTTGAAAGGTGATCATTGCTAATTGTTGGTCAACAATTTCAAGTGTAATCATTAGTTCGCCACCCTTTTCCATAGCCTGAATACCATTTAACACGATGTTTAAAAATGCTTGTTTCAACTTATCAAAGTCTCCCTCTATAATACATTCGTCCTTTATATCCACAATAATTTCTACACCCCTCTGTTCACCATACTTATTTGTTAAAACCAAAAGTTCTAGTAATTGTTTACCCAAGGGGGCCTTTATCACTTGATATTTATAAGGTTTTGCAAAGTCTAACAGTTCTTGAATTACCCTGTTAGCCCTATCTGTTTCATGAAGAATAATCTCAATAGCCTCTTTGGTATCGAGATCCTTTATGTCTTCCTCAATTGTTTGGCTTATGGTTTTAATAATCCCTAAAGGATTTCTTACCTCATGGGCAATACCTGATGCCAATTGACCAATAGCCGACAATCTTTCACTTCGCTTTACTTGAAGCTGAAGTTCCTTAATATTGGTTATGTCCTCAATTAAAAGAACGATCCCTTCCTTCACACCTTTAATGTTTTTAATAGGTTGGGCAACAATCTTTAAATTCTGTTTCGACCCATCCCTTTGTTCTAATAATACTTCCGACTCTATTTGTTCAGCTTCACCCTTAAATATTTTATCCAGTTCTTCAACTAAATTATTTTTCTTTAAGAAAGGTAAAATCTCTTTAGAATCATTAAAGAAAACCAATGCTTGTTTGTTAGTAGAGGGTACATTATAGCTCCGATCTAAGGCTATTACACCACTATTTAGGCTATCTAATATATTATAGGTGTAATTTTCTAAGTTAGCCAACTGAATCAGCTGAAATTCCAACAATCCCCGTTTATGATAATCTTTCTCCACCAGGTAACCTGTAATCATTCCAACAATCATAAACATTCCTAGTTCTAAAAATTGATTTACAACCTGTATGTTAATTTCTCCAAAATAAAATATCAAATGGGGGGCGTATATCAACACGACAATAAGGGAGGTTATGAAACCTCCCTTAAGTCTAAACTTGAAGGCAGCAATAATAATCGGTAGATAATACAATCTTCTATAGAAGTCATGAATGGGCCAGTAACCTACCAGAGTAAAATAGTGCAACCCAGAAATTAAAGTAATTAATAATGCTATTGATAATAGATCCTTGTTGACTTTTTTCATGGTATCACCCATTTTCTCGTGTATTTCCACAATAGGGGCAGTATCGCCAATTACTGCTATAAGGTTTATTACACTTGAGGCACTGGTCTGTTAGTTCACCATCCAAAATAATACCCTTCTCTACTTTATTTTTATCTGTCTCGTTTTCTGTTTTTCTTAAACTATAAAACAATAGCATATAAATTATAATTGACATACCAACACAAGCTAAAACTGGCATATGATCACCTTCTATTGTAGTATATCCTACAGTTTCATCGAACGTTTAAATTCATCTATTTTTTCTTTTCAGACGAGTTATCACAACAACTACTTCCTTTAGACGAGCTGTTAGATGCGTCATTACGATCTTGTTTATGACCACCTCCACAGCAACCTCCTCTTCTCATCATAAAAAACATTAAAACTGCTAATAGTCCGTATATTAATATATTCTCCAAAAAGACACCTCTTTCATTAATAATAGTATATCCCTATTGCCTTTTCTAAGCAAACTAAAATCACTTATTACATACGAATTAATTTACTAAAATTTTTTCTCATTCTTTTGAAATTATCAACTAAGAAATTGCATTATTAATTATGCAATTTCCTCATAAGAATTACAATGGTTGAGTCTTGTCATCTACACCTTGCTTTTCTGAATGACAATCTTCTTTGTTACCCTTGAACATAAAGAACATCATACCAATATGCATCAAAGGACATATTAAAACCATAGCAAAGGGAGCATATCTTCCCAGTGGCCCTAGATTTACACCAAATCGTGGTAACAAAGCTAGTAGTAATAAAGGTACTAAACAACATAATAACATTAACATCCCGTGTTTTTTTCCATGATTATGATTTTTCATTTAAATTCCTCCAGTATTAGTTTTTCTTTTAGCCTTCTTATTTTTATTTAAATCACAACAATCCATTTTCCCACTATCAAAGTTGTTTTTATTTGCATCTTCAATAGCCTTTAACAATTTTTTAAACCATTTCTTCATAAAACCACTCCTTAAATTCTTTACATCAATAAAAGATTCACTGTACTGCCCATATTTCTGACTTACACTAATTATTTTGTCTCACTATTTATAACAAGCAAATTTCATGCCAACTTTACATATGATGACCCTTATGATTAGAACTTAAAAAGAAAAAAACTACTGCTAATAACAACATTAAGACTGCAAAGCACCTGTTAATAACCCTTCTATATCTAAATGTAAGGTTAATGTTGGTTATGTAGTCAGAAAATAGACCAAAGACAATAAAAATTAAGCTATGTCCTAAGCCAAAGCTGAATAAAAGTAACCCCCCATAAAAGAGACTACCCCTAAGCATGGCTAAGGTCAAAATTGATATAATATACGGTAAGCTACAGGGTGTAAAAATAAGGGGTAATATTATATTTTTCACCAGACTTCGTTTTTTAGTATTACTGCTATAAAAATAAACAATTTTTATGGGGGATAATTTCTTCAAATTAAGCCCTAACATTTTTAATCCTAAAAGCAGATAGATGGTTCCCCCAATGATATAACTTATTCTCATAATTGGATGAAGAGACGCCCCAAAACTTGAAACGATAACACCTAAAATCGTTAGCATTAGTGCAAAGCTAATGGAAAAGCAGATCACTTCTCTAGTCCTTACTCCCTCTTTTTTTTCCTGTAGAATTATTCCCATGTACATTGGTACCATCCCAATCATATGAGGGTTTAGAGACGAAATGATACCTATTAGAAATATCAATATAAAGATCATGGGTGAGTTTCCTAAAACTTGTTCCTTCATTGGTTCTAAATATGCACTGAAGTTCATAATAATCCCCCTAACAAAAAAAGATAAGAGCCAACTATATTAGTTAGTCTTATCTTTAGTAATTTTTTATATTATTAATTGAATTTAATTAATTGCTACACCTACTGTAGCATTTCCTACAATATATTTAGATTGATGTAGCAAAATATCATTTAGTTTATCTAGCCGATTTTCTTTTGTTTTGAATAGGCCCCCTTTCATATAATTTAATATAGTCTTGTTAATTTAAAGTTATAAACATGCAATTTTTATACCAAAGTCTATCTAACTTATTTTTTCTATAGTCACTCTTTTTTATATTTTTTAGATACCCCCCATAGGTAATACCCTACCAGAATAAAACCAGTAATAATTGCAACAGTGCTGAAGAGCATAATAATATAATTAGTCATTTAAGCCACCTCGCTATAAATTCTATCCTTCATCTAAGAACAGACTTATTTTCTCGTTTATATCTTGCCTTGTTGCTAATATTTTTAAACATTAGAACTAAAGATTGTTCAAGCATGAAAAAAAGAGACTCCCAATACCGGAGTCTCCTTCATTATCATTTTTGATTGATATAACTTGGATCAATATTTATCTTTTTTAATCTTAAAGAGTTATACACAACATTTAATGAACTAATTGACATTGCAGCTGCTCCAATCATTGGGTGCAGTAGTCCAAACATTGCTAGTGGTATTGCCATTGCATTATAGAACCATGCCCAGAAGTAATTTTCCTTAATCTTTCTAAAGGTTGCTTTAGACAACTTGATGGCTGAAATAATTCCACTCAGCTCACCTCTAACCAAGGTAACATCTGCCGCTTCGATGGCAATATCTGTTCCTGTACCAATGGCGATACCAACATTCGATTGTTTTAATGCAGGAGCATCATTGATTCCGTCTCCAACCATTGCTACTAGCCCATATTTTTCTTGAAGTCTTTCTATTTCTGCCACTTTACCATCTGGTAAAACTTCTGCAATAACGTGACTAATACCAACTTTTTTACCTATAGCTGCTGCTGTTCTTTTATTATCACCAGTGATCATGGCTGTAACAATCCCCATTTTTTCTAATTCAGCTATGGCTCTGATAGAATCTTCCTTTAGTGGGTCGGCCACTGCAACAATACCAATTAACTGATCATCTTTAGCCACCATCATAGCAGTTTTAGCTTCTTCTTCTAAACGAATTAGTTCATTTTCATGGCTCTCAAATTCTACTCCATTTTCCTTCATCAGCTTCCTGTTTCCAACTAGAATCTTATTTCCATCAATACTTCCTTCTACACCCATTCCGACTAAAGCGCTAAAATCCTTTACTTCACCGAAAGTAATCTGATCATTAGTTGCTTTTTCTATGATTGCATGGGCCAATGGATGCTCAGAAGCTTTTTCAATTGTCCCTGCAAAATAGAGGACTTCTTTTTCAGTTGAACTTTTTATTACTACAAGATCAGTTACTTCTGGCTTCCCTTTAGTAATTGTACCTGTTTTATCGAAGGCTATAGCCTTAATATCCTTGAATGTTTGTACTGCTTCTCCATTACGGATTAAGATTCCCTTTTCAGCACCAATACCACTACCAACCATTAACGCTGTTGGTGTTCCTAAACCTAATGCACAAGGGCAAGCAATTACCAACACTGCCGTTGCCGTAACAAAGGCTAAGGTTAATGGTGTTAGATCTGGGTTAACCCAAGGTAAATATTGAGCACCCCAAAGCATTATGTTTTTGTGGAAGTCAGGGAATAGGTTAAAGGATATAAAGGTCCCTAACGTTAAAAGTAGAATAATTGGTACAAAGTAACCTGTTACTCTATCGGCAAATTCCTGAATTGGAACTTTTGAACCTTGACATTCTTCAACCATCTTAATAACCTGAGACAAGAAGGTATCTTTACCAACCTTCGTAACCTGAACTTTCAATAAGCCCTGCTTATTAATAGTTGCGCCTATTACCTCATCACCACTTTGTCTTTTAACAGGCATTGACTCACCAGTAGCCATAGACTCGTCAACTAAACTGCTTCCATCAACTACCGAACCATCAGTAGGAATCTTTTCACCAGGTCGAACAATCATTATATCACCAATTTGAAGTTCTTTTACTGGAATTTCTACTTCCTCACCATTAATGATTACCTTTGCTGTTTTCGCCCCCATTTGAATCAACTTCTTAATAGCTTGAGAGGCTCTTCCCTTTGCCCTAACTTCTAGATATTTTCCTATAAGATGGAAGGACATAATTGTTGTAGCCATTTCAATAAAAGTTTGAATTGGGAACATAAAACCTAATAAACCAATTAAATAAGGAGGTAAAGACCCCAGAGAAACTAATACATCCATGTTTGGACTTTTATTTTTTAATGCTTTAAAACTTGCCTTATGAACATGCATTCCAGTCCCAAAAATAATTGGAATCCCTAAGACAACTGTCATTGGAAAATAATAAGGTACCTCTTTAATAAACATATGGATAATCATTAAACCCATTATTAATCCCGTAAAAATTAATGAAGTAAACATTGTTTTATAAGCTGCATCAACTTTCCTTTGATCTTCATCTACCTCTTCTTTAACAGAATCCTCATCAGTAATTAACTCATAACCTAAGCTTGCTATTTTTCTTTTCATATCCATGAGGCGAATCATTTTTGGATCATATTCTACAGTTGCTTTCTCAACAGCAAAATTAACACTTGCCGAATGTATACCCTCCATCTTATTCAAAGTTTTTTCTACTCTACTTGAGCAAGCTGTGCAGGTCATTCCAGTAACTTTAAAGGTAGCTTTTTCTAGTTTTTCCTCTACCTCTTCTGTTCCACTATATCCTAACTTTTGAATCTTTTCTAAAATTGACTCCATTGTAATGATGTCTGGGTCAAACTCAACTTGTGCTCTTTCAGCGGCAAAGTTTATACTTACATTGAAAATCCCTTCAGTTGCCTTGAGTTTCTTTTCAATATTGGCTGAGCAACTACTACAGGACATACCTTGTATTTTGATTGCTCTTTTAAGAAGATTGTTGTTTTTAACACTCATTTTAATGCTCCTCTCTTAGGAAATGTAGTAAAGGTTTCAAATATATTTAAACTTATCATTACTTACCGGTATACTAATACCCCCTATATGTATATAATACCCCCATAGGGTATATCTCGTCAACTATTTTTTTTATTTTCCTCTTATTTTATTACCCCATATTAAGGTATTTAATACGTTATCCTTTTTATGATCTCTATAACGATAGAAAAACCACTAGATTCCATGTCTAGTGGCTGTGTTAATTTTTAAAATATTATTTTTATTAATTCTCTATCTAGTTGTGTTATTCTTTACTTACTACTCTACTTCGATCTACTGCTATCTACTTCCATCTACTTCTTAAACAAAATATCCTTCACTTCTTCTTCCTCTTCACTTAGAAGCTGGAATTCGCTTATAGGAGGTAAGTCCTTTAATGAATTCAAGCCAAAGGCCTTTAAGAAATTTAGACTAGTACCGTATAGTATTGGACGGCCTGTTTTTTCTAAACGCCCCTTTTCTTCAATTAAATCTTTTTCTAATAGAGTTGCAATTGCTTTATCACACTTTACACCCCTAATCCCCTCAATTTCACCTTTTGGAATAGGTTGTTTATAGGCAATAATAGCTAATGTTTCTAGAGCTGCCTGGGTTAATCCTTTATTTTGTTTGGGTTCTAATAATTTCTGAACATAATCGTAATGCTCTGGCTTTGTAGCTAATTGATAGTGATCGTTCATTTTGATAATTTGAATTCCTCTTTTATTATAATTAAAATCATCCATCATCTCTTTTAACACTTCAGCTACTCTTTTTTCATCTACCTCTAGTACCTTTGCAATATCTTTTAAAGCTAGGGGATCTGACCAAGCAAAGAGTAATGCCTCTATAACTGATCTCATTTGATCTTCGTTCATTTATTCAACACCTCAAAGTTATGTTATATTCTTTAGTTTAATTTCTATATCTGAAAAGCATAGATCTTGTTTTACTGCTACTTCCTTCATTTTAATTAATTCTAGTAGGGCTAAAAAGGTAGTAATCATTTCGTTTCTATTTGATAAAGTTTCAAATAATGACTTAAACTTAATGGTATGCTTTTGAGATAATATTTTTTGAATTTCTATAATTTTTTCTTCGATGGTAAAGCTATCTCTTTGCATTTGATGAAAGGTATTTTTTTCTTTAATCTTTACATTTTTACTTGTTAATACCTTTTCTAATGCATTTAATAAATCCGCCATTTCTAAGTTTTCCAGTATATGGGCATCTTCTTCCTGTTCAAAAATAATTTCTTCCCTTGGTTTAAAATATAATTTTTTAGAAAGGTCTTCTTTCTCCTTAAAGACCTCAGCTACCACTTTATATTTCTTATACTCTAAAAGCTTTCTTACAAGTTCGTGTCTTGGGTCTAACTCTTCTATTTCCAACTGTACATGATCTACTACCTCAACAGGTAGTAACATTTTAGATTTTATTTCTAACAAAGTTGCAGCCATTACTAGAAACTCACTGGTAATTTCTAAATCAAGACTTTCCATTTGTCTAATATATGAAATGTATTGATCTGTCACTTGGTTGATGGGTATATCATAAATATCAATTTCATTTTTCTCAATTAAATGAAACAGAAGATCGAAGGGACCTTCAAAGGCTTGTAGTTTAACATTATAGGCCACTTTTTATCCCTCCTAGAAAAATGGTACTAATATAAATCTTACTAATAATGATAGTAAAAATTGAGTAACTGGAAATAGAACTTTATTTATTGCACCAAAGAAAATTAGGGCTATTAAAATCACGTAGGAATATTTTTCTATTTTATGAAAGTAATAGGCTAAATTATTTGGTAATATAGATAAAATAATTTTCGAACCATCTAATGGTGGAATGGGGAAAAGGTTAAATACCCCTAAAACTAAATTAATCCATATGCCATAAGTAATCATATCTGAAATCATCCCATTCGGATAGTAGGTAGCTTGTAGTCCTAATGCAATTGTCAATAAAGTAGCCAATATAAAATTGGTTACTACACCTGCTATGGATACAATAAATATTCCCAATCTACGTTTCTTAAAATAGTAGGCATTAATGGGAACAGGTTTTGCCCAACCGAAGCCTGCCACCAAAAGAAGAATAAATCCAAAGGGATCAAGGTGGGCTAAGGGGTTAAGGCTTAATCTTCCCCTTTCTTTAGCAGTAGGGTCTCCCATTAAATAAGCACTGTAGCCATGGGCAAACTCATGGAGGGTAATCGCCATTAAAACAGCTGGCACTGTCAGTATGATACGCTCTAGATCAAATAAATTAATATTAAACGGGAACATTATTACTCCCCTCCTATTCTTTCTTCGGCTATTTTTATTTTCTTCTTAACAAAATTTAACTCATCTTCCTTACTGTATATTAGCCCCATTACCTTAGCCTCTAATGTATCATCTAATAATTCTTTGAAAATTGGCCCTGGCTTAAGGCCTAAGGACATAAGGTCTTTTCCTGTCATCTCCAGCTCTATATCCCTTAATTTTAGCAGATAAAACATGAGATAATGTCTAATATATGGATCGTCACAATCATTATAGTAGAAGATAATTTCTTCTTGCTTAAGGGGTTTTAGCCATTGATAAAGTGTAAATTTATCTAAATCCTCTTCCTGCAATTGCTGGTATAACTTATCTTTATTCCTTAATGTTTCTTCTACTTTTTTGGCTAATGTTTGATTAGCTAACTTAAATAGTACAGTTTCCAAATGATCAGTGGAAAAGTTACTAAATAACTGCATAATGATAATCTGAAGTTTATTAATTCCCTTGTCTTCCCCATAGAACTCTTTGAATTTTTCAATTGAGGCATCAATATAATTTACCTTCTTCAATAAATCTTCATTTAAATTTAGCTGGGGGTGGAGAATCTCAATGATTCTAAATTTTTTTAATAGCTGTAAACTGTCCCCCATGCTTCTTTCCTTAAGAATTTGTACTAATTCTTCCCTAATTCGTTCATCACTTAATTTTTCCACCATATGATCCTTAATTGCCATCTCCATAAAACCACTAGTCTCTTCTTCAATTTCAAATTTAAAACGTGAGGCAAATCTTATGGCTCTAAAGATACGGGTAGGGTCCTCTATAAAGCTTAGGTTATACAAGACTCTAATTTTCTTATTCTCTATATCTCTTAGCCCGCCAAAATAGTCTATTAATTTACCTTCATGGGCTTTGTTGAGCTGAATAGCCATACAATTAATAGTAAAGTCTCTCCTAAATAAATCGCTCCAGATTGAACTTTGCTCCACCTTTGGTAAAGCTGCTGGGTACTCATAATATTCTCGCCGTGCTGTTACGATATCTATTGTTTGACCGTTATCTAAAGTAATCATAGCTGTACCAAATTGTTTATATAGGGTTGTTTGGCCATTAAGTTTTAAATTTAATGCTTCTGCAAAGGCAATTCCATCCCCCTCTACAACAATATCAATATCCCAGTTTGTAGCATGAAGGAATAGATCCCGTACAAACCCACCTACAACGTAGGCATTTTTATTGAGTTCATCTGCCACAGTTCCTGCAAAATCAAGTAAATGATATATGTCTTTAGGCAGCTTCTTTAATAGGTGATAGCAGTTAATATCCTCCAATTCTTCTTCATGAAAAACTTTTTTATACCAATTAGGATGATTATTTCCATATAAAACCTTAAGTAAATCAGTACGAGTCACAATTCCAATAATTTTGCCTTCTTCAATTACTGGAAGCCTTCCAATGTTATGTTTTAGCATTAAATTGTTAATATCAGTAATAGATGTATTGCTAGTTATACTTAAAATATTTCTTGTCATAAAACCCTTTACAGGAGCATGACTGAGTCCATGGAGAATGGCCTTATCGATATCTGTTCTAGATATAATTCCAATTAATTGATCTTCCTTTACAACAGGCATACCTGTATGACCATATCTTAACATAATTTTATTAACTTCATCTACCGACATGTCTTCAAATACAGTCTTTACTGGATGGCTCATAATCTCTTTAGCAGTAATCTTGGGTTTGGTATTAATCTGCAAGGCCTTCAACAACAGACTTTTCACTTCTTCTGTCTCACCTTTTTTGATTGATGCAGAAGCAGCCTTACGATGACCGCCTCCTCCAAAATCCTTCAAGATCAATGGTAAGTTCATTTCATCTACAATTGTTCTAGCTACAATATAGCAACGTTCTTCCATCTTTACAACTAAAAAAATACCATCACATTTTTTAATATCAATAATTTTTTCTGCCATCGTACCTAATTCACCAATAAAATCTTCTAAAACTAAGGTAGCCATTAAGATTTCATAACCATTTATATTGATAGTCTCAAGATTATTAATTATAGTAGAAAATAGTTGATCTTGTTCTGGTGCTAATGTTCCCCTCATAACTTGATTAACAATTGCTAAATTTGCCCCCTGCTTTAATAAATAGGCAACCACTTCAGCATCATGATAGGTTGTGTGGCTGAAGGTTAAACAATTGGTATCTGTATATATTCCTAGGGCAAATAAGGTTGCTTCGAAGGGGCTTATGGGGATCTCCTTTTCAATGATTTCCTCTAACAAAATAGTTGTACAAGCACCATAAGCTTTAATAATTTGGTTACCCTTCTTAATGCTATGCTCCCCAACCATATGGTGGTCAATTATCGTTATCGGTAGCTCTTTATCTAAAAGCTGACTAAACTTACCGATTCGTTTTGGAGAATTAACATCCACTATAAATAATTCTTCTACCTCTTCTAAGTTCAACTTTCCAGCTTGATCGATGGGTAAGACATTTTTATATAGAACAATAAATTCTTTTACTTCTTCCTTAAGCTTCCCGGTAAAAAACATAGTCGCATCAGGATGTATTTTAGAACAGGCCACCATGCTGGCCAATGCATCAAAATCTGTATTTTGGTGACTTATAATTGCCTTCATTTTTTTCACCCTTTACTCTCACTATAATCTGTATTTAAGAACTGATTTTTATTATATCATACCCGATTTGTAACTAAAAGAGTTAGGGTTGAAGAAGAAATATGATAGGGACTTTAAGTCTGAAGTAGAGTATGAGAAAAATAAATTTATTATTCCCCGACCGCTCTCCCTGTAATCAGCCTGTCTATCAACTACATAAATCTATAAATTCTTATCTTTACCTCTCTTAACAATATTATAATAAAGTATTACCAGCGTCATAGATCAACGTATCCTAGAAAGAATCTAAGTAAACCTTCTCGATAATCATATTTCCATCAGGATTAGTCACGTAATTTTTTAATTCTGTTGTATCAATTGTTATCTTTTGATAGGGCGCACTTGTTTAAAATTTACGATTAATAAGGTTTTTAGCATTGTTACCAACAATCTCTTTATAAGTGCTAATTTTCAAGACTTGAGGGAGAATTTAGTACAAATAATACCAAGGTTATTTGTTATTCTTAGAAGTTTTTTAACCAATATAGCAAGTCCACGCTAGTAACGCCATAACTAACTAAGGGAGCCAGACAGCTCCCTCAGTAAACTACTTATTGATTTATCACCCTTTATTTCCTTTAAAGATTCTACTTCTCTAAAATCCCTTTAATAATTTGTCCATTTTTTTTCAGGTGATCCCCCTCCAATAAACTAGAATGGTCACCACTACCTTCATACAACGTAAATTCACCTTTAGTATACTCCCGCCACCCTAAAATACCTTTTCTCAGGTCAAGGGATGGGTCAAGGGCTTCATCCTTTTCAGCCATTATGGTATAGATATCTGCCGATAACTTACCATTAATGTCCTTTGCATTATGATGGTAACTTAAGAAGGCCTTCATTCGCCCTATAGAAGCAGCATCTAATAGAGCCACCTTTAGGTTAGAGTGTTTTTTCATTTCTTCAACCTCAGAATCAATGTCAATCTGATATTTAACCTTTATTTCTTGGTCATAATAGCTCTTAGTAACTGAATCTAAAATAATCACCTTATTAACTTCATATCCCCTTACTTCCATCTCTTTAGCTACCTCTACCATTAGATTTCCACCAGCAGAGTAACCCATTAGGGTATATTGCCCGTCTTTCTGAATATTGGTAATCAATTTAATATATTCTTCTATCTGACTTTCTCCTTCTATAAAGTTAAATGCCACTATAGAATAGTTTGGAGTCATTTCAGCTAGTCTATTAAATATTAAAGCTGAACCAAATAGAGGTGGAAAGGCAAATATCTTCGGTACTTGATTCGGATTGAATACTATAAAGCTATGATCTATTTGATTTTCACCTGTCATTGTTGAAATAGATTCTGTAAACTCCTTAATAGTTGGTTTTTGCAGTGCTGTGACTATTTCCACATTTATGCCTAACTCTTTATTGATTAAAGAAACAAGTTTGATTAATTTAATGGAATGTCCTCCTAATTCAAAGAAGTTATCATTTATTCCTACTTTATCTACACCCAGTACTTCTTTCCATAAGCTTACTAATTTTTCCTCCAACTCATTTCTTGGAGATTCATAAACTGCTCCTGTTTCGATTACGCCACTTGGTTTCGGTAAGGCTTTTCTGTCTACCTTTCCATTATGGTTTAGAGGTATCTGGTCTAGAGTTATAAAATAGGATGGTATCATATAGTCTGGCAGATTCTTTCTTAGACCTTCCCTTAGTTCTGTTAGGCTATATTCCCTCTCTGTCATTATATAGGCAATTAAATATTTGTGATCTGCCTCTACTAAATCAATAATTACTGCATCTTTTATTCCATCTAACCGTAATAAACTATTTTCTATCTCCCCAAGCTCAATTCTAAACCCTCTTATCTTAACTTGCTGGTCTACTCTTCCTAAAAATTCTATATTTCCATCTGGTAGCCATCTCACTAAATCACCAGTTCGATACATTCTTTCTCCTGGTATAAAGAGATGCTCGATAAACCTTTCTTCCGTAAGTTCAGGTGTATTCAAGTATCCTCTAGCTAATCCATCTCCTGCTATATATAATTCACCTGGTATTCCTATAGGTTGTAGCTTGTTGTTCTGTAAGACATATACCCTTGTATTGTTGATTGGTTTACCAATGGTTACTGGCACTCCAACTCTACACTCTGACACCAATGTATCTACAGTAGCTTCTGTAGGTCCATAGTGATTATATAAGTTATATCCTTTGGAAATAACTTTATCCTTTAAGACATTGCTTAGTTGATCTCCTCCTACTGTAACAACCTCTAGACTTTCAATCCCCTCTCCTTCTAATAGGGTTGTTAGTGTTGCTGGTACAAATTGTGCAATTTGGATTTTATGTCTTCTTAAATAATCATTAAGTTTACCTTTGTCCAGCACTTCTTCTCTAGTAGGAATATATACAGTACCTCCATTGAGTAGCCCACCAAAAATTTGTTCAACAGCTACATCAAAGGATAAATTCGTTGTTTGAATAATATTTCTATTGCTTGAAATATCATATTTACAATTAAACCAATAACATAAATTAACAACACTTTGATGGTTAATTGCAACTGCCTTTGGCTTTCCTGTGCTACCTGATGTATATATAATATAGGCTAAACTATTGTAATTACAGGAAACGTCAAGATTATTATTTTCCCCTGCAAACCATTCCTTGTCTAACGCAATCAATTCTCCTTTAAATTCCGAAACGTCCAATTGACTCTTAAACCATGACTGACTTAATATAAGATGAGCACCACTATCCTTTAGCATGTACATAATCCGAGCCTGTGGGTATTCTGGATCTATTGGAAGATATGCTCCCCCCGCCTTTAAAATTGCCATCATACCTACAATCATTTCTAATGAAGGCTCTACCATAATTCCTACTAGGGTATCAGCCTTTACTCCCTTTGCTACTAACACCCTTGCTAGTTGATTGGCCTTTTCATTTAATGCTTTGTAGGTTAATTCTTTAGTTTCAAACACCACTGCAATATTGTTTGGGGTCTTTTTCACCTGTTCTTCAAACAATTGATGTATTGCTTTATCTCTTGGATAAACGGTGGATGTGGCATTAAACACTTCTAAAAGTTGATGTTTTTCTTCTGCTGATACCAATTCTATATCTTTAATTTTTACTTCCTCATTTTCTACAATTGCCTTTAGTATGTTGATATAGTGTTGGCTTAATCTTTCTATTGTGGCTCTATTGTAAAGTTTACTGCTGTAGTTGATATTAATAAGTAGTTCTTCCCCAACTTCTACCGCTGCTATAGATAAGTCAAATTTAGCTACTGTATATTCATCACCATAGCCTTTAATTGCTAACCCTTCTATTTCGATTCCTGCGAAGTCTAGGTTTTCCATTGACAAGGTGACATCAAACAGTGGGTTTCTACTTACATCTCTAGTTATATTTAGTTTTTCCACCAATTCTTCAAATTGATAGTCTTGGTTTTCATAGGCCTTTAAGGCTTTCTCCTTTACTTCTTGTAGGTATTCTTTGTAGCTTTGGTTTTCATCAACTCTACTTTTAATTGCCAAAGTGTTGACAAACATGCCTACGACATTTTCTAGATCCTTATGTTGCCTCCCTACTATTGGTGTTCCAACTACAATATCCTCTTGGTTACTATATTTTGATAATAGTATATTAAAGGCAGATAGCAGCATCATAAACATTGTACAGCCCGTTTTTCTAGAAATTTTTCTTAAGACCGCTGATTCTTCCTTCCCAATAGAGAAGTTAATTGCTTCCCCTTCAAAGCTTTGAATTTTGGGTCTTGGATAATCGGTTGGTAAATTTAATACTGGTATTTCTCCTTCGTATTCCTTTAACCAATATTCTTCTTGCTTTTTAAATTGAGGACTGTTAAACAGGCTATTTTGCCAAGCAGTGAAGTCCTTATATTGTATCTTTAGTTCTTCTTTTTCTATCCCTCGATAAAATTCAGAGAATTCCTTTGAGATGATTCCCATCGATACCCCATCAGAAATGATATGGTGCATATCAAGGGTTAGGATGTGTTTCTCCTTCTCTAGTTTGATAATGATTCCCCTTATGAGTGGTGCCTCATTTAAGTCAAAGAACCTTGTGAATTGATTAATGATTTTTACTGCCTCATCTTCCTCCTTGGCTGTTGCTACTTCAAGATTGAAAACTATATCTTCTATTTTATTTATTTTTTGTAGGATTACCCCGTCCTTAACCATAAAGCTAGTTCTTAATGATTCATGCCTTTCTATAAGCTTACGTAATGCCATTTCCAACCTTTCAATTTCTAACCTACCTTCTATCACCATAGACCAAGGCATATTATAGGCTATACTTTTTAGGTCAAACTGCTGTAGCATATACATTCGCTTTTGGGCTGATGATACTGGGTAATGTTCATCTTCTTTAACCCTTTTGATTTCTTCAAACTTGCTTGTTTCTTTTATTGCCATTCCTTCTGCTAGCGCTTTAATATTTCCTAAACTAAATATCTCTCTTATGGTTACTGCTACATTTAAGGCTTTATTGATTTTACCCATCAATACTGTTGCCTTTAGAGAGTGTCCACCTAAATCGAAGAAGTTATCTTTTATTCCTATTCGTTCTAGTTTTAATACCTCTTGCCATATTTCCACCAACTTTTCTTCTATTTCGTTTGTTGGTGCTTCATAGGTTGCTCCTGTTGCCATAATTCCCTCTGGTACTGGTAAGGCTCTAGTATCAATTTTTCCATTAGGGGTTAACGGCATTCTTGCCAACTGAATAATGAAGGTAGGAATCATATAATCGGGTAGTTTTGTTGATACATATTCTTTTATTTCCTTAGTATCAACTTCCTCGTCACTGGTAATATAGGAGTACAGATATTTGCTACCATCAATATTTTCCCTTGCTATTACAATTGCTTCATTTATAGCTTTATGGTCTAATAGTAATGTTTCAATTTCACCTAATTCAATTCTAAATCCTCTAATCTTAACTTGATGATCTTTTCTGCCTATAAACTCTATGTTTCCATCAGGAAGCCACCTGGCTAGGTCACCTGTTTTATATACTTTTCCTTCTCCAAAGGGATTATTAATAAATTTTTCAGCCGACAGCTCTGGTCTATTAAGGTATCCTCTAGCTAATCCATCTCCACCGATACAGATTTCTCCTTGAACCCCCACAGGTTGAAGGTTCATATCCTGATCAGTAATATAAATTACGGTGTTAGATATTGGACCTCCTATTGGAATGGTGGCAGCCCTATCATCAATATAGTCTATTTCATAGTAGGTGGCATAGACGGTACTTTCTGTAGGCCCATATACATGAAGTATTCTGCCTGGCCCCATAAATTGAAGGGCTTTTCTTGCATGTTCTACTGATACTCTTTCGCCACCAAACAGGACCTTTCTAATCCCTTGGAAACAATCGATTTCTACATCAACCAGTACATTAAACAAAGCAGTTGTGACAAAGAATACAGATACCTTCTCATCTCTTATTATCTTAGCCAAAGAACTAATCTCGGTTACAGTATCTTTACTAACTAATACGAGTTTTCCACCATTTAATAGGGCATTAAAGATATCAAATGCCGAACCATCAAAGGCATAATTGGATAGTTGCAACAAAGTATCCTCTTGTGTTATTTGGATGTAATTAGTATTTTTTAATAATCTAATTACATTATAGTGCATGATTAAATTCCCTTTTGGTTTACCCGTACTACCGGATGTATAAATGACATAGGCTAAATCTACAGCAGTTGTAATATGCTCTAGGTTCGAAGTATCTTCCTTCAATATTTCTCCATCCTCTAGGTTGATGATTTCTCCCTTAAAGGAGACATGATCCATTATTGAAGACTGGGTAAGGAGTAATTCAGTGTTACTATCCTCCAACATAAATGTAATTCGTGCAATTGGATATTGTGGGTCAATTGGTAGGTAAGCACCACCAGCCTTTAATATTCCCATAATACCCACCATCATCTCTAGAGAGCGATCTACCATAATAGATACAATAGTATCGGACTTAACACCTTTACTTCTTAACAACCTTGCCAATTGATTAGATCTTTCATTTAGTTCATGATAGGTTAGCCTTTTGTCTTCATATACTACAGCTATTTGATCTGGTGTCTTTTCTACCTGTTCTTCAAAGAGTTGCTGTATTGTTTTATCCCTTGGATAATCGGTGGTTGTGTCATTAAACACTTCTACAATTTGCCGTTTTTCCTCGACTGAAACCAGTTCTATATCTTTTATTTTTACTTCCTCATTTTCTATGATGACCTTTAATACGTTGATATAGTGTTGGCTTAACCTTTCTATCGTTTCTTTGTTGTAGAGTTTACTGCAGTAGTTAACATTAACTACTAGCTCTTTTTCTGCTTCTACTGCTAACATAGATAAATCAAATTTTGAAGTAGTTGTACCTGCGTTGTGCTCTCTAACCACTAACCCATCTAACTCAATTCCTGTTTGATCTAGGTTCTGCATTAAAAAGATCACATCAAAGAGTGGGTTTCTACTTAAATCTCTAATAATATTTAGGTTATCCACCAATTCATCAAATTGATAATCTTGGTTTTCATAGGCCTTTAGGGCTTTTTCCTTTACTTCTTGTAGGTAGTCCTTGTAGCTTTGGTATCTATCTACCCTACTTCTAATTGCTAAGGTGTTTACAAACATACCAACTACATTTTCTAAGTCTTTATGTTGTCGTCCTGCTATTGGTGTTCCAACTATAACATCCTCTTGATTACTATATTTGGATAGTAGTATGTTAAAGGCAGATAACAACAACATAAACATTGTACAGCCTGTTTTCTTAGAAATACTTCTTAAAACCTCTTTTTCTTCCTTCCCAATATTGAAGTTCATCAGTTCCCCTTCAAAACTCTGAGTTTGGGGTCTTGGATAGTCGGTTGGTAGATTTAATACTGGTATTTCTCCTTCATATTCCTTTAACCAATATTCTTCCTGCTTTTTAAATTGAGGACTCTTAAACAGCCTATTTTGCCATGCTGCGAAGTCCTTATATTGTATTTTCAATTCTTCCTTTTCTACCCCTTGATAAAATTCCGACAATTCCTCCGAGATGATTCCCATTGATACCCCATCAGAAATAATATGGTGCATATCAAGGGTTAGGATATGTTTCTCTTCTTCTAGCTTAATAACGATTCCCCTTATTAGTGGAGCTTCGTTTAAGTTAAAGAACCTTATAAATTTATCAATGATCTTTACTGCCTCTTCTTCATCTTTGGCTGTTTTTACTTCTAGGTTGAAGTCTATTTCTGTTGATTTATATATTTTCTGTAGAATAATCCCTTCCTTTACTATAAAGCTTGTTCTTAATGATTCATGTCTTTTTATAAGCTTACCTATTGCAACTTCTACTCTGTCAATTTCTAGCCCACCTTCTATCACCATAGACCAAGGCATGTTGTAGGCTATGCTTTCTGGGTCAAACTGTTGCAACATATACATTCGTTTTTGTGCTGATGATACTGGATAATACGCGTCTTCTTTAACCCTTTCAATTTCTTGGAACTGGTTTGTTTCTTTTGATGCGATTCCTTCTGCTAGAGCTTTAATATTTCCTAAACTAAATATCGCTCTAATGGTTACTGCTACATTTAAGACTTTTTTGATTTTACCTATCAATACTGTTGCCTTTAGAGAGTGTCCCCCTAAGTCGAAGAAGTTATCATTTATTCCTATTCGATCTATCTTTAATACCTCTTGCCATATTTTCACTAACTTTTCTTCTATTTCGTTTCTTGGTGCTTCATAAGCTACTCCCGTTTCAATTTCTCCACTTGGTTTTGGCAGGGCTTTTCTATCTATCTTACCATTACGGTTTAGAGGAAATTTTTCTAAGGTTATGAAGTAGGAAGGGATCATATAGTCTGGCAGATATTTTCTTAGACCTTCCCTCAATTCTGCTATACTATATTCCCTCTCTGTAACTATATACGCAGCTAGATATTTGTTTCCTTCCTCTTCAAGATCAATTACTACTGCATCCTCTATTTCTTCAAACTGAAATAGACTATTTTCAATTTCTCCTAGTTCAATTCTATAGCCCCGAATCTTCACCTGATGGTCAATTCTTCCTAAGAACTCAATGTTTCCATCGGGAAGCCATCTTGCTAAATCACCAGTTCGATATATCCTTTCGCCTGTGGTGAAGGGGTTTTCAACAAATTTTTCTGCTGTTTGTTCAGGTCTATTTAAATAGCCCCTTGCCAGTCCATAACCTCCTATACATAGTTCCCCTACTACTCCGATAGGTTGTAGGTTATTATGTTGATCCAGTATATAGACTTTGTTATTTCCAATAGGTTTTCCAATTGGAATATTGTCATATTGCCTATCAACTAAAAAGTTGGTGGTAACAACAGTATTTTCTGTAGGTCCGTAGTTATTAAATACCCTATAACCCCGCTTAATATACTGCTTTAGCTTATCTCCCCCCGTTAGAAGAATCCTCAATGATCTATTTTCCACCTCCATAAATTGTTGACAAATTTGAGTGGGTAAGTAACTTATGGTAATGTTATTGTCCTCAAAGTATTGGTTTAATTGATTCATGTCATATCTGATGTCTTCACCTATAATATGGATTGTTGCCCCCTTGTTTAAGTAAGGGAAGGTCTCCCATAAAGATGCATCGAATCCGAAACCAGCATATTTTGTACTACGATCATTTTCTGTCACTTCATAGTATTTTTGATGCCATTCAATTTGGTTTGTTAAGGATGAATGTTGAACCATAACCCCTTTAGGTCTACCAGTACTACCAGAAGTATAGATAACATAGGCAAGGTCATTTAACCTACTTAAACTCCTAAAGTTTTCACCATCTTCACTATAGTGTCCCGCTTCATCCAACAAAAGGATTTCCACCCCAGATAAACTAACACCTAAATCAGATTGGGTTAAAAGAAACCTAGTGCCGCTATCCTGTATCATAAAGCTTATTCGATTTTCTGGATATTCATGGTCTATCGGTAGATAAGCCCCCCCTGCCTTTAAAATACCCATTATTCCTATAAACATCTCTAGGGAAGGTTTAACCATAATTCCCACCACAGTATCTGCTTTTACTCCCTTTTCTACTAACACTCTTGCTAGTTGATTAGACTTTTCATTTAGTGCCTTGTAAGTTAATTCTTTAGTTCTAAACACCAAGGCAACATTATTTGGGGTCTTTTCTACCTGCTCTTCAAATAATTGTTGTATTGTTTTATCCCTTGGATAATCAGCTGCTGTATCATTAAACACTTCTACAATTTGATGTTTTTCCTCGGCTGAAACCAGTTCTATATCTTTTATTTTAATTTCTTCAATTTCTGTTATTGATTTTAATATGCTTTCAAAATGACTACTGATTTTTTCAACATTCTCTTTTAGATATTTATTTTCATTGTAAGCAAACTTTATGGTTATTACGTCTTGGTGAATTATAATTATATTGAAATTATAATTTGTATGTTCCACCCCTTTAAGTCCAATGATTTCAAAGGAGTTTTCTTTATTGTTTATTTCAGTAGTGTTGATTGGATAATTTTGAAAAACCATTATACTGTCAATTAAGTTCTCTTTGACTTCACTTGCACCTTGAATGTCTGCCAAAGAATAATACTCATAATTAGAATTTTCTAAATAACTATTATTTACTTGCTCTAAGATCTCTTTGTAGGATGGATTATCCCCACTTCTAATCCTTAAAGGTAGCGTATTAATAAATAAGCCCACCATCTCTTCGATTCCAGCTACTTCTCCATTTCTACCTGACACCACATAACCAAATACCGAATCACCTACATTGTTATATTTTTGCAGCTGAATTCCCCATATACTCTGCATAACGTTGTTTACCGTTACGTTGTTTCTTTTGGCTAAATCTTCTATTGCCTTTGTATCTTTCTTAGAAAGTTCTAATAGATGACTACTGTTTTTATATTCCTTTATTGTTGTCTTTTCTTCATAGGGCAGTTTACTAGCTTCCCTAAATCCATCTAAATATTCCCTCCAGTATCTATTAGCTTCTTTTGTGTTTTGTTTTGTTAACCACTCTACATAAGTGGAGTATTGGGGGGGTGTTTCTAAGTTTAGTTCCTCTCCTTTATTGAGCTGATTATATATTTTTATTAAATCTGAAATAATTATATTTAAACACCAGCCATCCATGATAATGTGATGGTTACTTATAATTATTGAATATTGCCTTTCGTCTGTCTTGATCAGCTTCATTCTTATTAGAAGGTCTTTACTTAAATTAAAAGGTTTTCTACGATCTTCTTTTACCAATTTATCTAAGTAAGCTTCTCTGTCTACAAGGTCCTTACTAATATCTTCAAAATCTATCTTAGTCGGTCTCTTTTTAAACACAATTTGCATACTACTATGGAAACTTTCATAATCAAAGATTGTTCGTAATATATCATATCTTTCTATAATCTTATTAAAACATGCTTCGAATATTTCTTCTCTGATATTTCCTTTAACCTCTAATATTATTGTTTCATGGTATGCTTCCGACCCTTTATCAGCAATAGAGTGGAACAACATTCCACTTTCCATTGGTGTTAGGGGAAATATTTTTTCTATATTATGAAGTTGTGCTTTATAGGGTTCTAGCTCTACTAAAGTTATTTTTTCTTTTGTTATATCACTTGCTGTTACTTCTACTTCTTTTTTACTTTGGCAATGCTCAACTATTTCTAATAGGTTCTCTTTATATTTTTCTGCTAGGGTTTTTATTGTTACTTCATGATACTCACTTTTACTATATTTAATATCCATATTTAACCTATTTTTTGTTATCACTCCTATGAAGTCCAAAGCAAACAATGGTTTTTCATTTACATCCATGAAGTCCCCTGTATCTATTTTCGAACTTCCAAACCCTCCAAAATTATCATCACTTTTAAATTCACCTAAATAGTTAAAGGAGATTTCAGGATCCAGCCTAAATTCTATCCCTTGCTTTATTTTTTCATCCGAAAGATATCTAAGAATTCCATATCCAATTCCTTTATTGGGGATTAGTCTTAATTGATCCTTTACATTTTTAATTAAATCTGAAATTAGATCGTTTTGTTTTCTTTCTAAAATGACTGGATATTGTGCTGTAAACCACCCTACGGTTCTAGTTATATCGGCACCTTCTATAATTTCTTCCCTTCCGTGGGACTCTAAATTAATGAGCACTTTATCATAGCCTGTCCACTCCCCGATAGTCTTGGTTAAGGCAGTCAGTAGTATATCATTAATTTCCGTACCATATGCCCTATTAACTTTTCTAAGCAGGTTTGCTGTCTCTTCTTCCGATAGATTAATTGTTTCAGCCTTTATATCACTACCTGTATCTGTGGTGACAACAGTTGAAACAGCTTTATCCTTTGGCAATTTTTCAACCTTCTTCTCTTCAATGCTTCTCCAATAATTAGCCTCTATTTCCATTTCATATGAATTAGCATATTTCACCAGTCTATTTGCCCATTCTTTAAAAGAAGTAGTTTTATTAGGGAGTTTAATTTCTTCTACCCTTTTTTCTTCTTTACTGGCCCTATATAGATCCGTAATATCCTCCAGCAATATTCTCCATGAAACTCCGTCAATGACTAAGTGATGGATTGCTACTAATAAATGATCTCCTTCTTTTGTTTTAAATAAGCCCAATTTCACAAGGGGGCCTTCATTAATATTGATGCTGCTTTGTATTCTAGTGCATATTTCAGTTATTTTTTCTTCATTATCCTTTTCCTCTTTAAAATTATAGACTTCTAGACTAAAGAGTTGTTCATTTAATCCTTTGTTTATTTGAATTACTTGACCTTTTTCAATTTTATAGATCATCCTTAATACATCATGATGTTTTATTAGCGACAAAAAGGTCTTTTTTATATGATCTACTTCAAAACCTTCTTTACTAAATAGAACTGTTGATTGGTTATAATGATTTTTATTCTCTATTGTACTTTCAAAGAACCACCTTTGTATTGCTGTTAATGGCACTTCACCTTCAACTATTCCTTGATCTATTTCTATAGTTTGAAATCTTACCAATTTTCCTAATTCTTTTATTGTTTTTACTTTAAAAAGATCTTTTACTTCAAAATAACAACCTTCTGATTTTGCCCTTGCAACTATTTGTATTGCCTTTATAGAATCTCCGCCCAAACTGAAGAATTCGTCATTTATCCCTATCTGATCTACCCTTAAAACAGAACTCCAAAGTTGAACTAACTTCTCTTCTATTTCATTTGTTGGTGCTTCATATTCTTCACCAGTATCTATTTTACCACTTGGTAATGGTAAAGCTTTTCTGTCTACTTTACCATTTTGATTTAAGGGTAGCTTTTCAAGTGTTATAAAATAGGAGGGAATCATATAATCTGGTAGATTTCTTTTTAGACTTTCTCTCAATTCTTTTACGCTATAATTATTTTCTGAAACTAAGTATGCTGTTAGATACTTGTTGCCCTCTTCTTCTAAATCTATTACAGCCACGGCTTTTATCCCTTCTAGCTGTAATAGTGCATTTTCAATTTCACCTAATTCAATTCTATAACCCCTTATTTTTACTTGATGATCTATTCTACCTACAAATTCAATGTTGCTATCAGAAAGTCTTCTTGCTAAATCTCCTGTTTTATACATTCTTTCCCCATCAACATAAGGATTATTAATAAATTTCTCCATTGATAACTTTGGGTTATTTAAATAGCCCTTTGCTACCCCATCGCCTGATATATAGATTTCGCCTATTACCATATTAGGCACAGGTTTTTTGTGTTGATCCAATATATATATCTTTACATTATCTGCTGGTTTGCCAATAGGGACAGCTACATCGTTATCCTTTTGTGGATCATATTGATGAATCATACAGCCTACTGTTGCTTCAGTTGGCCCATATTCATTATATATTTCTATGTTTCCCCCAAAAGCATAGTAAATCTTTTCTGCCAAAGCAGTCTCTAACTGTTCTCCTCCCACTATTAGGCGTTTAATTTTAGAGTTTGTATGTTTAATATTTGCCATTAATCTCAAGTGAGCAGGAGTCAATTTAACCACTTCCACTTGATTATCTTTAATAATATCCTCTATAAGGGTTTCTTGTTGTTGATTATTATAGATAACAATTGTGTTACCTGTTATAACAGGGGTAAAGATGGAGGTAACCGTAAGATCGAAGGATATATTTGTATATAAAGGCATTGAAACCCGCTGGCCCTTGATATAACTCTTAGCAGCCCATGTTAAATAGTTTACAGCCCCTTGATGATGAACCATTACTCCCTTTGGGTTTCCTGTAGATCCTGATGTATAGATTACATAAGCAAGGGATTCAGGGCCGCCAACCGAGGAAAGATTACTATCGTCCCCTTGATAAAGGTGGTTATGATCCAAGGAAAGAACTGTTCCATCAAAGGTTACATTTTTTATTAACTTTTCCTGGGATAATAGGATATTAGTATCACTATCCTCCAGCATAAAGTTAATCCGATCTATTGGATATTCTGGTGCTATTGGTAAATAAGCTCCACCAGCCTTCAATATTGCCATTATGCCTACAATCATTTCCAGAGAGCGTTCCACCATAATAGCTACTATTACATCCGTCTTTACTCCCTTTTCAACCAAAATTCTTGCCAATTGATTGGCCTTTTGATTCAGTTCATTATAGGTTAATTTATTTTCATTAAATACCACTGCTATCCCATTAGGGTTTTTCTTCACTTCTTCTTCAAAAATATTATGGATTAATTTATTCTTTGGATATTGGTAGGTAGTATCATTAAAGGTTTCTAAAAGCTCACGTCTCTCTTCTTCCGTCACTATATCAATGTCTTTAATTTTGATTTCTACATTTTTTATTATGATTTTTAGTATATTTATGAAGTGGTCTTTTAATTTTTCTATTGTGGCTTTGTTATATAGGTTGGTACTGTAGTTAATGGTAGCTATGATCTCTTCTTCTGTTTCTACTGCTGTTATTGTTAAATCAAATTTTGCTGTTGGAAACTCCTCACCGTACTCTGTTATTCTTAGCCCTTCTAATTGTACTCCAGCTATATCCAAATTTTGCATGGCAAACATGACATCAAACAATGGATTTCTTCCTAAATCTACTGTTAAATTTAATTTTTCAACTAATTCTTCAAATTGATAGTCTTGGTTTTCATATGCCATTATTGCTTTTTCTTTCACTGCTTTTAGGTATTCTCTAAAACTACTCTGCTCTTCTACTTTAGTCCTTATAGATAGGGTGTTTACGAACATTCCTACTAATGTTTCTAAATCTTTATGTTGTCTTCCTGCTATTGGTGTTCCCACCACAAAATCCGCTTGGTTACTATATTTTGAAAGTAGTATGTTGATACTTGATAACAGCACCATAAACATTGTGGATCCTGTTTTTATTGCAATATTCCGTAAGGCTTTTGTCTCTTCTTTTCCGATTATAAATTGATGATTATCTCCTTCAAAACTCTGGATTTTGGGTCTTGTATAGTCCGTTGGTAAGTTCAGTATTGGTATTTCTCCTGCAAAATCCTTTAACCAGTATTCTTCTTGTTTTTGAAATTGTTGTTTTTTATGTTGGTTATTTTGCCATGCTGAAAAATCTTTATATTGTATTTTTAGTTCTTTCAACTCTATGCCTTGATAAAACTCCGAAAACTCCCTTGAAAATATTCCCATTGATACACCGTCAGTTATAATATGGTGCATGTCTATGGTTAATATATGTTTTTCATCATTTATCTTAACGATACCCGCCCTTAATAAAGGTGCTTTGCTTAGATCAAAGAACCTTATAAATCTTCTGTTTAACGTTGCTGCTACTTTATCATCTTCTGCTTTTTCTATTTCAAGGGTGAAATTTATATCTTCAAGTTTATGTATTTTCTGTAGGATTTCCCCCTCCACTACTTCAAAGCTTGTCCTTAAAGATTCATGTCTCTCTATTAGTTTTATTAATACATTCTCTACTTTTTCTATTTCTAATTTTCCTTCAATTAACATAGACCAAGGTACATTGTAGGCTGTACTTTCTAGTTCAAATTGTTGAACCATATACATTCTCTTTTGGGCAGATGATACTGGGTAGTATTCTTCTTCTTCAACTTTTGGTATTTCTTCATATTGGTTAATCTCTTTTGTGGCAACTTCTTGGGCTAGAGCTTTTATATTACCCAGAGTAAATACTTCCCTTATACTTACTTCAACATTAAGGGCTTTATATATTTTGCCTACTAGTACCGTGGCATTTAGAGAATGTCCCCCTAGTTCAAAAAAGTTATCATTTATTCCAATTCGATCTACCCTCAGTACCTCTTCCCAAATTTCTACTAGTTTCTCTTCAACTTCGTTTCTTGGAGCTTCGTATACTACCTCTTCTTCTATTTCTTCTAAATCCATTTTCCTATTTTCATTGTAATATAATGGTAAATTTTCATTTTCATTATATTGATCATCTTCTAATATTCTTTTTAATTGGAAATATAGTTCTTCTTCTAAGTTGGCTATTTCTAACAATCTATTAAATACTTTATTTTTACTCTCCTTAACCTTGCCAGTATAGAAGGCTTTCATTAATATGCCAAAAATTGCTCTCCATTTTGTGTAACTCAGATTTAAACCTTCTATGGTACTATTAAATTTATTATAGTTGTATTTTTCACTTATGTATTTTAGAGCCATTCCATAATTAGCCCTTGAATTTCCTATTTGAAATACTTCCTTTAAGCAAGGAGAAATTGAAGGATCGTCTCTATATAGTTCTAACTGTCCTTCGTAATCAAAATCATTTAAAAAACTATCAGCGAATCTTCTAATTTCTTGAAACATATTTCCCTTTTCTTTATTCTCAAAAAGGTTTGTATAAATTTCATCTAAAATATCTTTCAAATGTATTTGATTATTTTCATCAACTAGATAAAAGTCATTAGATTCTATAGCACCTTTACTAAAATGGGATCTATCTAGTCGTTCCCCATTTATAGCCAATTGGGGATCTATGCATATTATTTCATCAGTGGCCTCATCTACGCCAATTACTAGTAAATAGTGTAATGTACTTTGTTTTTTATAATAGGAAGGATGCCAAGGAGTCCAAAAATAGTCCATAATTATTCCTACAGGTCTGTTTTGTAGAACTGATTCTTTTATATAGTCAAAGGCTTCATCCTTATCTGCATCTTCTAATACCTTGACGTTAAATTTAATATTGTGGTATTTCTCCAACAAACTGTACTTTTTTTCTTGTGTATACTGAAGTTTTTCAGACAACATCTCCCAACTCTTTGAATAATCAAACTCCCAGTCATCTAAAAACATTAATTGAAAGTCAACACATTTCCATTTCCCTAGTCCTCTAATCACCTGCTCTATACACGTAAAATTTTCAATAAATTCAATTTTTATAGGAAGAATATGCATTTAACCACCCCTTTTGTATGTTTCTCTGTGTCACTGTGATACAATAAATTCCTCTAAATAGAGGATTCAATTTAAATGAAAGTTATAACTCTAATCGGTCAATACTGCCTCATATATTCTTGAACTTACTCCCCATGGATGATAACCTTCTCCAATATATTTAAAGTGATATTTCTCATAAAGGCCGATGTGATCAGTGCATAAATACAAATGAGAAAATCCACCCTTTTTTGCATCTTCTTTTGCTTTTTCTAAAAGCAAAGAGCCGTAAGCTTTTCCTCGATAATTGGCATCAATAAATAGGGCACAGACCCACGGATATAGATCCATTCTACTTATAAAATCATTAGTTATTAATCCTGCACACCCTATAACTTCTTCTGAATCATTTAATAATAAATACCAATGAGGCAACGGATTTTTTGTTGAAAATGCAGTTTGAAATACAGTCTTCGTATATAATTTTAGTGTTTTTCCTTCCCCATTTTTTCTGAAAGTATTGAATTGCTATATCCTTATATTCAAGATTTTCTCTTACTGAAATAATTTTCATAATCTATCTCCTCGCACTTAATAATTTTCTTTAATAGGATTTAATTTAATTACTTAGGATAAATATTCTATACATGTATTAAGTAAATCCGTAAACTTATTTAATGGCGTTAAGTTTAGCTCCCTTTTATAAAATTCTGAGACATCCCCGATCTTCCATTGTAGCCATTTTAATGCAATTTCCTTAATGAGGTTATTACCTGTATTGCTGTTGGTCAATACAACCATTGCATTATTAGTATTGGGTAAAATGATAAATCTTGAACGCCAACCTCTATTTACGCCATAATTTAGTACAATTCTTTCCTTTGGCATTTTTATTAAATGGTAACCTAAGCCATAGGGCACTTCCCGATTGACCCTAGTCCACATTGAAGAAATACTTTCATTATTTAAAACCCCATTACTTCCATTATCATTTGTGTTTAATGTCTCCAACATAAATTCCACCATATCATCAATAGTGGTATAAAGTCCAGCAGCTGCTTTTTCAGTATAAATGTAATTTGGCAGAGCATTTCCAAAGTACCCATAACCTTTGGATAAATCTTTATTAACACACTCTTTGTACTCAAAAGAACTATCCTTCATTCCTATTGGCATCAATATTTCCTTCTTCATATATTCAGAAAAATCCATCTTAAGTAAATCTTCCATAAGTAATTGTAAAACGGTATATCCACCCCCAGAATACTTAACAGATTTTCCAGGTTCGGCTATGATCCTCACGCTACTTTTTTTATTAAAGGTACCATCTAAAGAATCTTTTAATGATATATTTCTTTTATTTGGTTGGTACCCCTTATACCCATGGGTAGAAAGGCCTGCTGTATGATTAAGTATCCTTCTAATGGTAACAGCTTCATTATATTTTGATTGAGGCAATTTCCAGGATAATAAATGTTTACCTACTGGATCATCTAGGGATATTTTACCTTCTTGTACCAATTTCATAATTCCCCATGCTGTGAAGGTTTTTGATATAGATGCTACTTGAAAAATAGTATTATAATCTATTTGTTTTTTATTGGCTTTATCTGAAAATCCGTATACTTTTTTGAAAAACACTTCTTTATGATCTATAAAGGCGATGGCCAACCCTGGTACAGAGTATTTTTTCATTAAACTAGGAACTAAATCATTAATATACTTATAAAATTCTTCATTAGCATCTCTTTTAAAGTTTGTTAGCATTTTTTCAAACACCCTTCTATAGATTTTACACCACTTCAATATAATAACTTATCAAAGTGGTGTATAAAACTAAGTAATAATTTCCCATAAGCCAGTTATCCAGCTTGTAGTGCACTCATATTTTTATATACTCCATTATTTGAAATAAGTTGCTTATGGTTTCCTTTCTCAACTATCCGTCCATTATCCAGAACATAAATTGTATCCATATTTTCTATTAATAACAGTCTATGGGTAATAATGATTACAGTTTTATTTTCCATCAACTTATTTAATGCTTCTTTTACCTCATCTTCTGTTTTAGAATCTAATGAAGATGTGGCTTCATCCAAAATAAGTATTGGTGCGTTTTTCAATAATGCTCTTGCTATAGCCAATCGTTGCTTTTGCCCTCCAGATAAGTTAATAGCCTTTTCCCCAACGATTGTTTCAAATTGATTAAGTTGTTCCATAATAAAGTCATAGGCCTTTGCAGCCTTCGCGGCTTCAATAATTTCTTCCCTTGTAGAATTTAAATTACCACATCTAATATTTTCTTCTATCGTACCATTGAATAAATATGCATCTTGTGATACATAGGAAACCATCTCTCTTAATCTTCTTAGATTAAGATCTTTAATGTTATTTCCATGGATAAATATATTTCCATCTTTTATATTGTATAGATTTAATATTAGTTTTGAAATTGTACTCTTACCGCTGCCACTTGCTCCAATTAGGGCTATCTTCTCACCCTTTTTCACCGTTAGGTTTAAATCCACCAACACTTTCTTATTTTCTTCGTATTGAAAACTTAAATTTTCTATTTTTAATGCAACTCTGTCATCAATTATTTCAATCGGCCAATCTTCAACATTTAATTCTTCCTTTGGTTCATTTAATAACTCAAGAATTTTATTTACACCAACTAAGGAGTCTTGAGTATCAGTAATAAAATTACCTATATTCACAAACATATAGCTGGCATAGGTTTGTAAACTTACCATAGCAATAATTACACCGATATTTGTAATACCCCTCATAACTAATATGATCCCTATAAGAATTATGAGCACATATCTAAACTTTTCATAGACATAATTTATTGCATCCATAAACCCCATAATCTTAGCTCTTTTTACTGTTAATTCTGATAGATCAGCATTTTTATTTGCATAAACATCGTATAATTCTTTATCTAAATCAAACATTTTAGAGATCTTTATTGATGCTAAAATATTGGTTAGTTGTTGATTTTTAAGATTAAATTTAGCTAGAATTTTTTCACTTAAATTTCTAATGGGCTTTATAAACCTTTTATTTATCAATATGGATACTCCACCCAATGGTAATATAATCATGGCGATCTTCCAGTCAAGCAAAAGCATAGAACCAATTGCTAAAGACCCATGAGTTATTGCAAAGATCAGCATCAGTAAATTATTATTGTATAGATTTTCAATCTTGGCAACGTTATGGGTTACTAGTGTAATTATTTCTCCACTATGATGCTTCTCAAAGTAGGATATGGGCAATTTACTTAAATTGTCGAATATATTTTCTTTTATTTCAACTATAGTTTCTGCTGTAATCTTATTCCATATATACTTAAAGATTGGAACCAGTATAACACCCACTGCCAAAGACCCTGCCCCTAAATACATAGCTCTGAGAAACAAATCTCTATCATTAGCTATAATTGCATTCAACATATCCTTCATGATAAAAGCAATTGCAATATTGTAGCAAAATGAATCCGTTATAGAATCAAGTATTAATACACTTAAATAAAGCCACACTTTCTTTTTCATAAGAGAAAGAGCTTTTATGACTTCTTTAAATATTAGTAGCATTAATAATAACCACCCTTCGTAATAGTTTTCCTTCGCAATAATAGCTACTTAATTTGCTTATGATAGAGTTCACTGAAGTAATGTCCTTTTTCTAATAACGATTGATGCGTTCCCCGTTCAACGATCCCTCCATTATCTAACACTAAAATCTCATCAGCATCTATAATAGAAGACAATCTATGGGCAATGGTAATTGTTGTTTTGCCTTTAAAAATTTCTTTGATATTATAGTTGATCTTCTGTTGGCTATCCGCATCAAGGGCTGATGTTGCCTCATCCAATAATAAAATGGGGGCATCCTTTAATATTGCTCTAGCAATAGACAATCTTTGTTTTTGTCCACCTGACAAGTTCACTCCATTTTCACCAATCATTGTATCGTACCCATTGGGTAAAGTGATTATATAGTCATGTATATTTGCTAATTTTGCTGCTGCTATTACCTCTTCTTGAGTAGCATGTTTTGAGCCATTCTTGATATTTTCATATATACTAGTTGGGAAAACATATACATCTTGTGAAACAATTGATATATTTTCTCTAACTTTAATAATATCTAATTTCTTTATATCTTCACCATAGAGCTTTATTTCCCCCAGTTGATTTTTGTAAAAGCCACATAAAAGCTTAAATACTGTACTTTTTCCACTGCCACTTTCACCGACCAAGGCTATATTGTTACCTTCTTCTATTTTAAAGGTAATGTCATTTAATATATTTTTTTGGTTATCATAACTAAAGGATACCTTATTAAACTCAATGGAAACATTATTCTTAGGAAGATCATTTGTACCAAACACGTCCTTTGGTGCATCCAATAATCTGCCTATACGTGCTATAGCACCCGTTGTACTTCTTAAACCATTATTGAGCATTAATAATTGTCTAGAAGGATTATATAGATAAACAACTAATGTTTGACATGCGATCAATTGACCAACAGTAATTTCACCATTAACAGCTAAATATCCCCCATACAAGGAGCAAATAAAAATTGGTACCACCACTTGGCCTAATTCTATGTAAAGTAGATAAATATTATAAAATTTGTTCAGTTTTAATTTTTCTTTTAATGCCTTTAATAAGGCACTTTTATGTCTTTTTGCCAACCAACCCTCTAGGTTATAGGTTTTACTAGTATACACCCCACCAATGTTGATAGCATCATAAAAACACGAGTTTGCTTCAGCAGTATGGTCTTGTTGGGACTTTGTAATGCCAGCTAGACCCTTCCCTACTTTTTGATTGATCAACATTGCAATCGGCATAGAAAGGGCTATCGCTACCAATAGTTTCCAATTTATAGTATATAGATATACTATGGCACTTAGCAATATGATTGGCTGTGTTATAAAATCAGCAGATCTATTTAACATTCTATCTACTATATTAATATCGTCATTTAAAGTAGTTACAACATCACCTGTATTAATGGATTCCATAAAACTAATACTGGTATTTTGCAGATTATTAACCACCCTATTTCTTATATCTCTAATGGCTAAAGTGGAAGTTTTAAAGGTGCTGTATTTTATAATATAGGTCAACAATGCACCTACCCCTGTTAATGCCAACAAACTATAAACATTTTTAATAAATAGATCATACTTATTAGCCAATCCATTATCAGTGGCTTGCGAAAGCAAGTATACTATTGAAAGGCTCACAAATACATTAATCAGTGCATTGATTATATTCACCCTTAACCAAAATCTATGGGGTTTTATATAAAAATATAGCCACTTAAATGAATGAATCCTACTAAAATCTTTTTGCATATATAACCTCACCTTCCTTATTATCCTTTGTCACCCTTACTGAATAATGAGAGCTTTTCAAAAACTAATCTACTCTACATTCATTACATACTCTACTATCTCTCTAACTGTTTTAAAATCTGATAAATTTAATTTTTCATCGTCAAATTCACAGTCAAAATCCTGTTCTAGGGCAATTACTAACTTTACAAATTGAATAGAATTTAACCCTAAGGATACAAGGTCAGTATCTAAGGTTATTTCTTTATCTTGAACTTTTTTATCCCTCTTTAAAATCTTTATAACTCCTTCTTGTACTGTATTAATATCATACTTTTTATTCATCGTAACCCATCTCCTTTTTTAAAGTTTATAATCTAAAAATTAATTCATTTAATTCCTTCTCCATACTATAAATACCATCTAAATAGTTTGAAATTTTTTCTATGATAGGCTGATTGAATCCCTGAGTTAACGATGCTCTTAATACGGTATTTCTCAATGAGTTCCAATCTTTTATGATTGAATCTAGTTTGGACTGTATCGCTAAATCTTCTGCTAAAATACCCTCTAAAACATATTTTTCTGTTTTTTTAGTATGGATAATATTGTTCAGCCCATTAATGATTCCAGTTGATTCATTAGTTAAAGTTGAAATATTTAAATTACTTATGTATTTATTTATTGATTCTAATCCAACTAGGATATTTTCTTTATTTTGCTTCCTATTTTTTAACAGTGCCTCTAAAAACTCCTTACGTCTGCTATCTAATTCCTCAGCTATTTGATCCATATTCGTATTAAATTTATACATTGTAATAATTTCTTGACCCTTTTGAAAGTTTTCTAAGTAACCTCTATAAGAATTAATGATATCGAAATAACCTATTTCAGTTTTTTGATAAGAAAGACTTTCATGGTATTCTTGCTCGATTGCATAGACAACTTTTTTTTCTTCATTTACTCCATAGATCAGGATACTATGGGGCCAATGGGATTTTAGAAATAATTCTTCCTTAATAGATTGATAATAGCAATCTATCTGTAATATAACAGGCATATTGTTACTAAGAGATTCAATTATTTCATTTATTACATTGGGGGAAGTGATGGTTATTTGATACTGGATACCTTCCTTTTCTAATAAAGTTATTACATCCTCACCTTCAATGTATTTCGTTGTTAGAAAACCATTTTCTAACTGATATACAGGCACTTCATTTATCATGAAGGGCTCTATATTTTTATTTAAATACTTTATAACAGGAAAGAAACTATTATAGAAGCAATTTTTAAAAAACAAATCGTTAAAGGGTTCTATATTCTCGATCAAAATATGCTTACTCATTATTACCCCTCCAAACCTTTAATATATTGCGATAACTCATTGATAGTTTGATAGTTATAAATATCTTCCACCTTAACATTTAACCCTACCTTTTTCATTTCAACTTCAACTTTTACTGCCAATAGTGAATTCCCACCACATTCAAAGAAGTTATCTTCAACCCTTACTACACTTGTACCTAACACATCTCTCCAAATGTCAATGATCTGTCTTTCTATAAAGTCTAAATCTTTATAGTCCATTTCCTCTTCGGTTTGATTGTCATTTACATTATTCATACTTCTTAATACTCTTTTATCCACTTTTCCGTTTGGCGTTATAGGCATTTTTTCTAAAAAGATAAAGTCAGAAGGTATCATAAATTTAGGTAGCATATCCTTTAAATAGTCCCTTAATTCATTAGTATCTATAGCTTCCTCCCGTACTAAGTATGCGCATAAGTATTGATTCTCCTTCATATCTTTATTAAGCAATACAATACATTCCTTAATAGATTTATTACTTAATATGGTTGATTCAATTTCACCTAGTTCTATTCTAAAGCCCCTTAATTTTACTTGGTCATCCATTCTATCAATAAATACAATATTGCCATCGGGCAACATCTTCCCAATGTCACCAGTTTTGTACATTAGGCCAGTTTCTTCAAATGGATTAGCTACAAATTTTCTACTGTTAAGCTGGGGAGCATTTAAGTATCCTTTTCCTACACCATCGCCGAGTATACAAATCTCTCCCGGTAATCCTATGGGCTGTACTTTATTATATTTATCACATATATACACTTTTGTATTTGATAGGGGTTTTCCAATAGGTATATCATTAACAACCTCTTCTAAAGAGTTTACTGTATAATAGGTTGCACAAATGGTACATTCTGTGGGGCCATATATATTAACAATGCTCCCAGGGCCTGTAACCTCAAAAGCCTTTTTAACATATTGAATTTTTAGCCTTTCTCCCCCTATGACAATCTTTCTAATGTTTTTTAAACATTGGACATTTGTATCTACAACAATATTAAATAGTGCCGTAGGGAATAGAACAACACTAACATTACTATTTTCTATCACTTCTGCCAATTTCTCCATATCCAACAATGTACTTTGAGGAATGATAATTAGTCTTACTCCATTCAATAAAGAAAGATATATATCAAATACCGACCCATCAAAGGTATAGTTGGATAGTTGTAGTACCCTATCATCTTCATTAATATTACAATAATTTGCATTTATAGTTCTGGCGATCAGGTTATAGTGGGATATTAGAACGCCATTGGGTTTACCAGTTGTCCCAGATGTATAAATGATATACGCCAAATCATCTCCATTAATCTTTAAACCTAAGTTTGATGTACTACCTTTGTAGGTTGCTTCATCATCTAACCTTAATACTTCAATTGTTGGATCTATTTCCTTGTCCCTTAAATCTAGATTAGATAGAATTAGTTTGCTATTGCTATCCTCAACTAAATATTTAACTCTATCTACTGGATAATCTACATCTATTGGTAAGTAAGCACAACCTGCCTTTAAAGAAGCCATTATAGCTATAATCATTTCAAAAGATCTCTTGCATATGATTGCTATAACCCTCCCCTTAGAAGTGTTTTTCTCTACAATTTTTCTAGCAATTTGGTTTGCTTTTTCGTTTAGCTGTCCATAGGTTAATTTTTCATCTCCAAATTCGAGCGCAATAGCCTCTGGATTCTTTTTAACTTGATTTTCAAATTGCTCTACTACATTATCAACTTCAAAAGTATTATGATGGGTTACATTTAAGCCATGTAGTACCTCTTGTCTTTCATCATGAGAAATCAATTCGATATCAGAAATTTTGGCATAGGGGTCTTCAACAACTGCCTTTATTAAATTTTCGAAATGTTTATTAAATCTCTTCATTGTTTCTTCTTTAAACAAATCAGATCTATAAGTGGCTTCTAAAAGAATCTTATCTGGATAATCTTCAACATTATAATATAGATCAAATTTTGTCTGTTTTGTTTCAAATACATACTTACTAAGGGTGCAGTCACCCAAGTCTATTTGACTAAAGTATGTGTCCCGTAGAGAGAACATGGTGTCAAACAATACATTTCTATTTGAATTTCGTTTAACATTCAATTTGTCAACTAAGGTGTCAAAGGGGTAGTCTTGGTTTTCATAGATCTGTAGGGCTTTATTTTTAGTTTCATCTAAAAAGCTTATAAAGCTTTTTTCATTATCAATATAATTTCTCATGGCTATGGTATTTACAAACATTCCCACAACATCATTTAGTTCTGGTAGAGGTCTACCTACTATTGGATACGCCACGATAATATCCTCTTGTTGAGAATATTTATTCAATAACAGATAATATGTTGTTAATAGAAATATAAAGGGTGTTACTGAATTTTTTGCAGCAAATGCTTTAATTTTAGAAGACAGTTCTGGATTTAATTCAAAGGTTAGGGTTGCACCTTCGTATAACCTTTCCTTGCCCCTTGGGAAATCCGTTGGTAGTTCTAAAACAGGAATTTCTCCTGAAAACATTTCTAGCCAAAACTTCTCTTGCTTTATAAAGTTTTCACTCTTCATAAATTCCATCTGCCAGTTGGAAAACTCTTTATATTGTATGCTTAAATCCTTTAGCTCTTGATTTTTATAAACTTTAATAAATTCGTCAATAATAATACCCATTGATGTTCCGTCTGATATGATGTGATGCATATCAATCAGTAAATAATGCTTTAATGGATCTACTCTAACTAATAAAGCCCTTAGAAGGGGTTCTTTGCTTAGGTCAAAGGGTCTAATAAAGCTACTTATAATTTTCTCCATATATGCCTCATCAAAATCCATAAAGTCTACTGTAAAATCTATGTTTTTCTCTATCAATTGAACTAGGTTATGTTCTCTAAATTCAAATCGTGTTCTGAAGGCCTCGTGTCTATTAACGATCAGATTAAATATTTTTTCAATCTCTCTTCTATCAATTTCCCCATTAATCACTAGTATTTCTGGCATATTATAGTTTATATTTTCTTTGTTAATGGCATTTAAAGCATACAGTCTCTTTTGGCTTGATGATGCAGGATAATATGGTTGCTCTTCTATTGCCTTCATGGAGGCATATAAAGACTTCTCCTTATTATTGATATATTGACAAACTCCACTGATATTTTTTAATTCAAAGAATTTTCCTATTGTAATTTCAGTGTTAAACTTTGTGAAAATCTTCGATAGTATCTCTATAGCATTTACGGAGTTGCCACCCAAATCAAAGAAGTTATCTTCTACACCAATATTTGCATCCCCCAATACTTCTTGCCAAATCTTCAATACTACTTCTTCTTCTTCATTTCTTGGGGCTATATAATCATTTGTAGCAATAGCTTTTGCGATGGGATCTGGTAAATTCAAAATACTTATTTTGCCACTGGTGGTATATCTAAACTCATCCAGTTGAATAATATAAGCTGGAACCATATATAAAGGTAATTTGTTATACAAAAATTCCTTTAAATCTTTTATATCTACTTCGTTATCTGCAACTACATAACCACATAAGTATTGACCTTTATTTTCATCTTCCTTCACTAATACTTTTGATTGTGTGATCCCATGGAAATTTTTTATTACATTTTCGATTTCTCCTAGCTCTATTCTAAGTCCCCTTAATTTTATTTGGTGATCTACTCTACCTATATAGTCGATATTTCCATCCCAACGCCATCTAGCTATGTCACCAGTTTTATACATTTTTTCGCCTTTAATAAAGGGATTATCAATATATCTCTCCTGTGTTAACAATTGATTGTTTACATAGCCACAAGATACCCCTTTACCACCTATATAGACTTCACCTGAAATACCTACTGGTTGTAGCTCTCCTTTATGATTTAGAATATATACTTGCATATTATCCATTGGTTTTCCTACAGGTAGTCTAAAACTGTTTTCCTTTGGTGCTACCGGAAAGCTAGTGGCATATATGGTTGTTTCGGTGGGGCCATAATAGTTCATAACTTCGACACCTTCTATGAGGCTGTAGAATTTTTTCACTAACTCTGTTGATAGCACTTCTCCTCCAATAAAAAGATATTTCAGTTGTTTTAATGATTTTAGATTATTTTCAACTAGTTCAGTTACAAAGGCTTCAAACATGGTTGGTACAAAAGCTAAATGGGTTACCTTATACTTAAATATAGCATCTAAAATTTTTTTAGGATCTTTGTTATCACCGTCATTAAGTATTGCTAAAGTTCCCTTCCCTATAAACCATCCAAACAATTCTGTTAGGGATACATCAAAGGTATAGGTGGTTTTAAATAAATATACATCTTCCTCTAACATTGGATATAGTCTTTCTAAATTATTCAATACATTAACTATACCTTTATGGGTTAGCATGGCACCCTTCGGCTTACCTGTGGAGCCTGATGTATAGATAACATAGGCTACTGAATCTTCCCTTATATGTCCTTCTAAATTATGGTAGTCCTCTTCATAAATTTTTTCATCATAAATATCTATAAACCTAAGGTGCTCCCACTCTTGTTCTGAGCCATTTAAGTTGTTATAAATTCTTCCTTTAATATGACCTTGGGTCAATACTAAATTAACCTCGCTATCAGCCATCAAATATTTAATTCGTTCACTAGGAAATGCATAATCTATTGTTAGACATCTACAGCCTGCCTTTAACACCCCCAATAAGGCTATAATGGTGGCAATTGAAGGTTCTGTCATAATAGCTATGGTAGCATTTTCTCTTTTCTCATTTTTTAATATAAATCTAGCCAGCTGGTTTGCTTTATAATTTAATTCTTTGTATGTAATTTTCTCTGACTCTTGAATAATAGCTATTTTATTAGGTGTGGCTTCTGCTTTTTTTTCAAATATTTTACTGATGGCCTCATCTTTACCATAATCAAAGTGGGTGTTATTAAAGGTCCTTAACAACTGCTGTTTATCATCATCCTCTAAAATTTCTATTCCGCCAATAGATTCATTGGGGTTACTTAAAAGTTCTGTAATCAGTTTTTTATAATGTTTGGCTAATTGTTTTATTCTGTTTATATCAAAAAGATTTTTATTATATAATATCTCTAACTTAACAACACCATCTTCTTTACAACAGGAGATCGCTAGATTTTTATTGGTTATATCTAAATCTTTAGACTGATGTAGGTTTTTATAAATAAATATCCCTTCTAAAAATGTTCTATAGCATTTTTGCTTCTCTTCTTCTAATTCATCTAGTATCTTCTCCAACGGGTAATCTTGATGCTTATAGGCCTCCATTATTAAGTTCTTTCCATGAATTAGAAGATCTTTAAAAGTCATAGAATCTGATAGTTGGTAATTTAATAAAATTTCTTTGTTATATTCTTGGCTAGCACTATCGTTTTCTGACTCTCTATAAACAGGCATGGGAATACAAATATCGGGAGTTCCCTTATATTTGTATATCGTACACGCCAATAGCGATGCCAAGATTGCTAAAATATTTAAGTGAGAATTTTTACTTATGTCCTCGATCCTTGATGTTAAGTCCTTTTCTAAAACAAAATCAATCCCTTGTATTTCTTTGTTATCATTACATTCAGAATAGTCATATTCCAATAAGCTATCAACATCTTCTATATGAGATAATTTATTCATCCAATATTCTTTTTGCAAAATAAATTTTTTTGAGGAAAGAATTACATAATTTAATTTATCCATTATCTTCTTCCTTTCTAACTATTGCTTTAACTGAAATTAAAATCGTCTGAATCATTAAAAAGCTCCATTACGCCTTTATTTATCTTATCTTGGTATAGGTCGATATCAACAATTTGGATATTAAAATTTTCTAGTATTATCGATAATATTTTCATATATAAATCTTTAAATAGATTTATTGTTTCTTGCTTGAACAAATCACTAAAGTATGTAATTTTAAAGCTAAAGTCTTTGTTTATTTCTATTACTTCAAAAAGTAAATGAAATTTAGCATAGCTTTCTGCATAGGTACAGGGTTTGAAGATTGTATCATCTATGACTATATTTTTATTACTTAAATTAAATACAGAGTTCTGATAATTAAAAGCTGTAGAAAATAGAGGATTAATATCATTGCCCTTCGGTAACTTTAATTTCTCTATTAAATTTTCAATGGAATAGTCTTGGTTGGCTAACACTTTTATAAATGTCTGTTTAAGTTCTTCAATATACTGGCTAAAGTTTTTATTTAATTCAGGAGCACTTCTCAAAGGTAGTGTGTTTACAAATAAGCCTACTATATCCTCATAACCCCATTTAAATCTGTCATTTACAAATATACCAACAGTAATATCTTCTTTAAGGGATATTTTTGATAACAGAAGATTATAGACTCCTAAAAGTAAGATATATGGGGTAATTTTGTATTTTTCACAAATTTGATAAATTTCCCAACCGCCATTTTTTTCTAACTGAAATTTAAGAGTTGAAGCCTTGTGGCTTATTGTATTGATATGATCAAAATCTAAGGGTAATTTTAAGGGAACAAAATGATCCTTAAATTCTTTTACCCAAAAGTCCTCTTGCTTTTTAAAGTCTTCTGACTGATAGAAGTTTCTTTGCCAATTGGCATAATGACTATATTGGTATTTTAGTTTTGAAGGTTCTTTATTCTCGTATAGTTTAATAAAGTCCTTGATTAACACCTCCATGGATAATCCATCTGAAATGATATGGTGTATATCAAATACCAATAGGTTCTTATCCTTAGTTTGAATATTGATCACCCTTAATAATATGTCATTATTTAGATCAAAGGGTTTAATCGTATCCTTTAAAAGGATTTCAAGGTTTTGGTTGGTGGTTTTTATGGTTTCTACCTCAATTGGGTTCGATTTATTAATTATTCCATATAAAACCCCATTTTCCATTTTAAATCTTACTTGTAATGCTTCATGTCTTTCAATTAATTTATTAAGGGTTTTATTAAGCTTGTCTAAATTTAGCAAACCCTCTACTTCAAAAATAAAACTCATATTATAGTTGGTTGAATTTTTATCATATTGACAGGATGCATATATACGCTTTTGTGCATCTGTTGCAATATATGAGTTTGCATTTTCAACATTTACTATATGACAACTTTTTTTATTGGCTAGAATAGCATCAACCATTTTCAAAGTTAATTCATTAATTGTTATATCCTCAAAAAATATTTCTATTGGCAATTCTACTTCATGTTTTTCTTTAACTTTACCAAGGATATACATTATACTAATTGAACTAATTCCCAAATCAAAAAACTTACTTTCTACATCAAAATAATCTCCTGTATACACATTATTGATAATGTCTATAATTTCTTTTTGGATATCATTATCTTTTAAATCCAACTGTTGTAGGGGTGCAACTGCTATAACTCCATTTCTATACTCTTCTGATGTAAGGTAATATTCTTTTCTATCAAAATAATAGGAAGGCAAACTTATCTTTTTTAGGTTTCTTCCTTGGTATACATCTTCCCACTTTATCTTTACTCCATCTTCCATTAAAGATATCATTCCTTTATAGAATGAATAAATATTGGTGTTGAAGTGTATTCTATTTATTGGTCGGTTCTGATATTTTAGTTTGAAAAATTCATCATTTAGATAGTCATTAGAGTTGACCAGTAAAAATAGTGCTTCTTTCTTTTTATTAATTTCATTTATTATGTTTTGTAGCCTTTCTTGATCTATTTCACTATTGTCTGCTAAATGGGTCTCTATTTCAGAAATACATTGAGCATAGGATGTTTTATTATTGAGGTAATCAATTACTGCATTTCCAGCCCCCATCCCCATGAAGATTAGTTTTGAAGAACAATATAATTGAAGTAGTTTTATATATGAAGTCATAGTTAAAAAATATTTTACTACATCACTATATTCATTTTGAATATTTAGATCCTTCATTAGTTCATCATAAATATTTCTAAAGACCTCATTTTCCCCTTTAAAGTCTGCTAGATCATTTAGATTTGAGCAGGTAATATTGGGTATAACCATTACTTTTTTATACTTTTCTTGCTTTTCACCAGCTATTAAATAGTAATCGTTACCCTTTAACTTTCTTTTAAAGTCATCAATTGAGTTGGCAATTATAACAGATTTATGTTGTAAATCTCTTCTTCCACTATTTAATGTATAGGCAATATCACTGAAAAGACATGGATCATCAAAATTGGAATTACTCAACTTTTCAATCATTTTTTTAAGGGATTTTTCAGTTCTAGCTGAAATAACTACTAATTCTGTTCCACTGCTACATCGGTTGCTATTGTAGTTAGATTGAAATTCTTCAACTATTATATGCCCATTTATACCGATAAAGCTTAAGGAGGTAACTCCTGCAACTCTTGGGGTGGTACTTTCCCAAAAAGTTGGCTGATCAATTACGTATACTGGCGAATTTGATACTTCTATTTCTGTATTCAGGCTTTTATAGTTGATGGAAGCTGGTATCTCCTTATTTTTTAAAGCCAATATTGTTTTGATCATGCCTGCTATACCAGCAGCTGTGTCTAAATGTCCTAAATTAGTTTTCACAGAGCCAATAGCTATGCCTTTATTATTAGATCTTACCTCTTTAAAGGCTTTATCTATCGCTTGAAATTCTAAAACATCCCCCAATGGTGTACCTGACCCATGGGCTTCTATATAGGATATATTATCTGGATTTATTCGTGCATTTTTTATTGCCTTAATCAACATATTTTTCTGCATATCTTCGCTAGGGGCATTTATACCATTGCTTTTATCACCATTTGTGCTTACACAACTACCAGCAATTACAGCAATTATGTTATCATGATCCCTTAAGGCCTTATCTAATCGTTTTAATACTAATATGCCTCCACCTTCTCCACCAATTATGCCATCGGCTTCTTTGTCAAAGGCACTAATTTTTTGACGTTGAGATGCTATAGGACTTTTAGTTATTTCAGTTTTATCGTGTGGAATTATTCTTAATTTGCACCCTCCAGCGATTGCATAATTTACCTCTTCTGTTTTTAAGCTTTGACATGCTAAATGTATAGCCAATAATGAGGATGTGCAGGCTGCATCTACGGAAATTGAAGGCCCTCTAAAATCGAAGGTATAAGAAATACGACCTGCATTTGACGCTTCTACATTATTAACCATGCTAAAGGTACTCAAATAATTAAAAAACTTTGAATACTCATTCTCATTTCTTGAGATAAAAACACCTGTTTCTTCTCCTGAAATTGATAGGGGATTGTAACCTGCATCAAGAATAGCCCCTTCTACAAGTTCTAGCAATAGACGTTGTTGGGGATCAATATATTTTGCTTCTTCTTGACTAATTGAAAATATTTCAGGTTCGAATAGAATTATATTTTCTAAAAAACCTTCCCTTATAAATTGTTCACTGGAGACACTAGGCAACATTTTTGTCAATTCTTCTACTCTTGTTTGAGGAAACTCAGTCACACAGTCCCTTGAGCTTTTTAATACATTCCAAAATTCATCGGTATTATTGGCAAGGGGAAATCTGCAAGACATTCCGATTATTGCAATTTTATTAAAAATGTTATGATTCGTCTCTTCGTTATTAAGCATACAGTTTTCTCCCTTCATCTTATGGGCAATATGAATTAATATTTATATACGACTACTTCATCTTCTTCACTATGATCCTCTTCGATTTTTTCTGCAATACTTTCAATTGTACTATATTTAAATAAGTCGCTAACATTAAAACATGAATTAAACTCTTTGTTTATTAAACTGGCTAAAGTCATTATTTTCAACGAATTTCCACCTATATCAAAGAATTTTGAATCAACACTGACGGCTTGTACATTAAGCAACTTGCACCAGATTTTTTCTAACCTTTCTTCCGTTTCATTTTTGGGCTTTTTATAGCTTTTGCTTTCTAATCCTTTTACTAAATCCATATTTTCTATTGCCTTCATGTCAATTTTTCCATTTGGCCCTTTAGGTATATGGGCAATTTGTGATATATAGGCTGGCACTGAATAGTAGGGGAGTTTCTTGGACAAATAGATTTTCAGATCATCTATGTCTATGATTTTATCTGAAACAATATATGCAATTAGCTCTTTTCCGTAGGGGTTTGAAATAACCGAAACTACCACTGATTTTATCTCAGGATATTTTAATAGTAGGTTTTCTATTTCCTCCTTCTCAATTCTGAACCCCCTTATTTTAACTTGATTATCAATTCTCCCTAAAAACTCCAATTCTCCTTCTGGTAGCCATCTCACCAAATCTCCTGTTTTATAAATCCTCTTTATCGATCCGTCTATATTAGAATTTAAGATAAATTTTTCATCTGTAAGATCGATATTATTTAAATATCCTTGTGATAAACCAACGCCGCTAATGCACAATTCGCCTGCAACTCCTATAGGTTGAAGGTTATTATTGGCCATTACAAAACACTGGGTGTTGTCTATTACTCTTCCAATATTTGAACCTTTGGTGGTTTTATCTAATTTTTTCACTGTTGTACATACACTGTTTTCTGAAGGTCCATATTCATTATGTAGTTCAACATTTTCTAAAAGTTTAAAATGTTTTTCTATTATATGGTCTGGGCATAATTCTCCTGCAATAGTTATAAATTTGAGACTTTTTAAGGTTTCTGGCACTTCATCCAAAAGTACATTATATAGGCTAGGTATGATTAAGAAATGGGTTATATTTTGGCTTTCTATGAGATGTTTAATGTAATCAACATCTTTTCGCTTCTCTTCATTCATTATTACTAATTTTGACCCACTGATTAGGGGTGTAAATATATCTTCCACTGAACTATCAAAGGAAAAGGATGGAAGTTGCATAACCCCCTCTTTACTACTGAATTGATAATACTTTGACCTCCAAAGTAAGGTATTTACAATTGATTGATGTTTGATTATAACTCCCTTTGGGTTCCCAGTAGAGCCTGAAGTATATATACAATAGGCATGTGACTGGGATGTATGATTTTTATCTACAAAACAACATTCTTCAGAGTTAGTTTCTATTTCATTAACTAATATTAAAGTAACACCCTCGATGGGTTCTTCTACTAGTTTATCTTCAGTAATTAATAGTTTTATATTGCTATCCCTTAATATATATTGAATTCTATCTTTGGGATAGGAGGAATCTATAGGTATATACGCCTTTCCCGCCTTCAGTATTGCTAGCATTGAAATAACCATTTCCATTGATCTATTTAACATTATACCTACGAAGTCTTCCTGTTGTATCTTTACTCTCAGTATTTTTGCTAATTTATTAGATAAAGTATCTAACTGTTTATATGTCAATTCTTTATCTTCATAGATTATTGCTACTGCATCGGGATTTTTTTGTACTTGTTCTTCAAATAGCGCATCTATTGTGGTGTCGTGATCATTTAAATTGACTGGGTTAAACTCACTTATTATTTGTTCCTTTTCTCTAGGATCTAAAATTGTAATTTCATTTATTCTTGTATTACTCACACTTATTGCCTTTAATATATTCATATAATGAGCTAGCATATTTTTCATTAAAAATTCTGGATATTTATTTGAGTTATAGTTTAAAGTAATGATTATTGTATCGATTATTTCTATACTTATCAGTAAATCATAGTTTGTTGACTCTAAAATGGAGTAGTTTTCTATATGTAGTGAGTTGTTATTTTGAAATAGCATTTTTTCTAAGGGATAATTTTCTATCACCATAACTGTATCAAATAAGCTATCATCTGCCTTTAGCTTGCAATATTCTTTGATATTAATTAATTCTGTATTTTCAAAGGCACTTCTCTCCATAATATTTGAATCTAATTTTTCTAGGAGTTCTTCCACAGTGGCATCATCAGGAAACTTTAGTCTTAAGGGAATCGTATTGATAAATAAACCTACTGTTTGATCTATATTTTTTATTTCTGCCACTCTTCCTGAAACTGTTGTGCCAAATATAACATCATTACTCCCACTGTACCTTTGCAATAAGATTCCCCAGGCTAAATTAAAAATTGTAGCCATGGTTGTTTTCCTGTTTTTACTTAGTTCATTAAATTCTTTGGTCAGTAGAGAGGGAATACTCCTTGACTCCTGTTTTATCTGCTTTCCATCATTACTTTTATTAGTTGCTATATTGATAGGACTGCATTTTAAGTTATCTAAGTATTTGCTCCAAAAGTTACTGTACTGTGTCATATCTCTTTTATTAAGCCATTTTAAATATTCTTTGAATTTTGCCTTATGATATATTGGCCATTTTCTACCATTTAATAATTCATCGTATATTTGAAAACATTCTTTAAGTAAAATCCCTGTACTCCAACCATCGTATATGATATGGTGGTTACTTATTATTACTGAATGTCGTTCTTCTTCTATTTTACAAACATAAACCCTTAGAAGAGGACCTACTTCCAAATTAAACTTATTTTGTTTATCTTTTACTTTAATCTCTTTGATACTCTCTTTAGTGTCTGTATCGTTAGAAAAATCCTTATATTCAATTTTTATTGATACTTCTTTTAAGACCACTTGTATGGGTTTTTCAACTTGTTGCCATCTATATACTGCCCTTAACATTTCATTATTTGCCACTAATATTTCCCATGTTTTCTCAAATAGATCATAATCTAAAAAACCACCAATAATTAATTCCAATTGCTGAAAATACTCATTTGGATCTTTATCTAACAGGTAGTGATATAACATGCCTGATTGCATATGACCCAATGATAAAATGTCTTCTACATTATTTTTATTTATAATCATATTTGCCCCCTTTTACGTTACAATAGTTAGCTCAACTATTTATTTTGTAGAACAAAAAAGAGTCTTTCTGCATTATCAACAATTCCATTGAGATAAAAGTCTGAAAAAACATCGACTATTTCAAAATTATACTTTTCTATGTGTTTAATTATTTCGTTGTATTCTATTGGAATTTCTTCATGTTCATCTTTTGAATCTTGAAAAACAAAGGAACTTTTAAATACTTTTTTACCTTCATCATAGGTTAGCTCATTGATATACTCTTCTTGGCTATAGTCATTGATTTCATTTCTTTCTTTTATAATATTTAAGAAAAATTTTTCATTAACTATATCAAATATAAAGAAACCCTTATCAATTAAATGTTCTTTCACACATTTAAAAACTAAGTCCAATTCTTCTAATTTTGAAATATGATTTAAGCTGTCATGACAACTTAAAACTAGATCATACTTTTTGTTTAAATTAAAGTTTGTAAAAGACCCTTGTATAAATTCAAGGTTGTTGTCATGAAACGACTTTTGTCTTGCTTTTTCCAGCATATCTTCGCTTAAATCTAGTCCAGTTATTATATTTTTTCCATTGCTTAACATATTTGCTAAACTACCTGTACCACATCCAATATCCAATATGGTATCCATTTTTATGTTGTGCTTTAACTGTACCGATTTGATAAATTTTTTATAGAGTCTTGAAAATATCAACCAATATCCATCATAGATATTGGATAATTCTTTATATGCCATCTTTTATTTCACCCCTCTACATAAAAGCTTCTTATACTTCTAGGATCATTGAAGTCCAACATGCTACTGGACTATTATTCAAAACTAAAATTTTATCACCTGACTTAAATTCTTTATTTAATACGCTCATTTTATAATTTAATAGAATATCAACCGATCCTAAGTGACCATAGTTTCTACAGTTGCTATAGCAGCTATCAGCAAAGGAGAAATCAAAAGTTTTTTCATTAAACTTTAAACCTGGTACTGATAAATTTTGAATGATATATCCATCTATTTTACTGATGTTATTTTCATTAATTAATTGGCTAAATAGATTAGTAAAAACTTTATTACTGGTGGTGGATAACTGAAATTTCAATCTATTGTTTTCGCATAATTCTTCGTAATCTTCCACTAATCGATCCCTAAATTTTACTTTATACAAATCCCAAAACTGCCCATCCGTCTTTATATTTAGATCTATAATCTTATTTCCATCGACTTGCTTAGAAATTATTAATCCCATTCCTGCATCTCCAATAACAGTAACTCCATTTCTATATCGTTTTTCTCCATAAGGTTTACTTCCATAACATATCAAAACATTTTTTGCTTTTTGATTCGACATTAAAAAATTTTTAGCTAACAGTATAGCTCCATTAATATTAGCACATCCTAAATCTGTAACAGACAAACTGAAGGCATTATTAGCCTTAAGCAAGTTTTGAAGTCTAGTTGCTTCCGAACTCATCATATACTCTGGTACTCGACTGGGTATTGAAATGATTAAATCTATCTCTTCTGCATTTACCTTTGCAGCTTCTAAAGCTTTAACCGATGCTTCATAGGCCATATCTATACTAGTCATATCTTCTGCAACGGGAATAGTTTCTATTTCTAGTAGTTTAAACATTTCCTGTTCATGTAAAGTCAATTTTTTAATTTCAGTAAGCTCATTTACATCTAGTAGTTTGTTGGGAATGTAAAATTCTATTGCCTTAAATCCTATCATAAACCTTCTCCTTATTAACACAAGTATTTTAACTACTATTACGCTAATTTTGACTCAATAAAGTCTGTTATACCATTAATACTCTTAAAGTTATCTATGTCTAAATCCGAGTTGTCCACCATTATAGAAAACTCCTTCTCTATAAACATGATTAGCTGAAATGCAAACAATGAATTTATCTGCCCCAGTTGAAAAATATCTTCGTCATCCGATAAATCTTCTTCATTTAAAAATTTACTTAGGTACCCTCTTACTTTTTCTTTATATTCCATATAAAACACTCCTCTACATTAGGTTATTCTTTGCTTTTATGATATAAATCTATTTCTTTCCCACACTACTTCATTCTAGTTCTATTTAAAATCTATTCATTCTTTTCACTACTAGCTTTTGCTCTTCTTAAATTGTCTAGCAAAACTTTTTACTAACAACATTTGATGTATTTCATTACAGTTTTTCAAACGCCAATATGATATCTGCAACAACGTCAAATGCAATCCATTTTTACTTGCCATTTAATATTAATTGATCACCCTCCTATTTGTATCAATTGTACTACTAGATGCATCACTCCCTGCATCAGGCTCTGTTAATGCAAGAGCACCCAATATTTCGCCTTTACCCATCGAAGCTAACCAACGTTGTTTTTGTTCTTCTGATCCCCATTTAAGAATTGATTGTTCTATCATTGTGTAAAGATTAAATAATCCACTTTAGGATGTACTACTTTTAGCCATAGCTTTATTAAGCAGTCTATAAGTTACGTGATCCAATCCTAGTCCCCCATACTCTTGAGGAAGAGTTCCAGCTAAATATCCAACATTTGAACAAAGTTCTATTATTTCTCTAGAGATTCGTTCTTCCTTCCCCCACTAGTTTGCGCAAGGCTCAATATTTAGTAAATTTAGAAAATTCATTATATTTCTCTAGTTGCTGTTTAGATAAATTATTCATAATATCAAGCACTCCTTATTCTTTTATTGTTTATGCTTTCTATCATTCTTAGTTTTAAATTCCACTATTTATATTCATTGAAACCTTTACTAGGTTTCTTGCCTATATTTCCAGCATCATCCATTTTACTAAGAAATAAACAACAGTGATACTTCCGGTTTTGCTATTCTCTGTTTACTTTCTATCAATTCAGCAAAGATGCAAAAGGTATCTACACTGTAGTATGCTTCTGTACTTACATAACTAAAGCTTTATAAATCCCAATCTTCAGTAACATTTTCAATAAATATAAGTGTTAACATCTCTAATCTCTATTGTTAGATGATTTTTACTTAAGCATGTGTACTTGTTATTTAGAATTTAATTAGCTCTAACTCCAATTCTCTTTGTTTCTATACCAATTACTCTCATTTTACTAAAAATCATTTTTTTGTAGCCGCCTATAATTTTTAGTTACAGAACTTTCTCCCTCCAATCCTATCTTTATAATTTTATTAGCGCTAGCATTTCATTTGACATTGGTTAGTTTATTCAAAGAATCTACTTTAAACTTAATATATCTCAAGTTCTTGATAAATACCAGAATACTAATTTATAGGTTTACACTTGCATCTTCATTTTCAAAGGAATGGACAAAGTTAGTGTTAGTATAAAAGCATGGACACGAAAAGTAAGTTTTACTAATTATATCTGAAAGGAAGCGTCCGTATGAAGCAAAATGGAAAACGATATGATGATGAGTTTAAAAGAATGCTTGTTGACCTTCTACAATACAACTAATCACACCTTCAAGAGTCTAGAAGGCAAATATGGCGTAACAACAATACAAATATGGGTCAAGGATATAACCCCTACTGATTCAAGCGATGAAAGCTCCCTAAGCCCTCGTAATATTGCTGAGTTTAAATAGGAAATTGCTCAAATAGAACAAGAGAATGCATAAATAGGATTGGATATCTAACTCCAAATGAATTTGAAAAACTTACTGCTTAAAAATATCACATTTTATATGTCCAAACTATTGTCCCATGTCCACCAAAAGTTTCTTTAATATAACATTTTATCAACTTTAATTCTGATAATTTTCCTAGAGTTTTACTTTTAGAGCATCAAAAATTACCTACTAGCAATAAGAAGACCTCTTAACATACCTTTTAACATTTATATATCTTGCATTTTAGCTAAATCACTTTTTAAAAAAAATGTCCAGTAAATAACTATTAAAAACTTAAGAAGTTAATTGTCTTTATGATCTAAGATAGGATAACAATATAATACTGTCTTAAAAGACCATATGAAATATGCTTTCTATTATCTAGTGTAAACTATAACCATTATAATTTATAATTATGGTTAACACTATAATTAAATCTATTTTAATATTATAAAATTGAACTCGATATGTCAACACCTCATGTAATAATTTCTAAATATTCCTGCAAAAACCATTTTTTAAAAGGTCATCCTCATACATTATGAGTATACGCTTAAGCAAGGGATAAAGCTTATTATTTAAAGAGCTGTAGAAAATTTTGAGTAAACAATAAAACTAAATATTGTTTACACTATGCAAAGTAGGCTCTCTCCAGTTTGTCGCTTCCTATACACCGAGGGATTCTTCGATAGTGCTCTCCAAGTTCTCCCTATCTTCCATGGTCTTCGCCCATTTTTGCAAGGCTCGACTTCTAACCAGAAACCTTTTTGACGATACGGCAGAATTCACTTTATGTTACGACCTGTACCTTCGCTCGCCTTGCTTTTTAGACAGGTACTTTATCCTTCCGCTTGGTACCCCACATTACTGTGACGCACTGGGATTAGCTAACAGACTTCTTGGTAATTACCCGTGATGATGGACTTTCACCAGAAAGTGTGGTCCAGCTTTACTGAATACACACCAAAAAGAAAAAAGGCGCTGCCTTTAATAATTGTAAGAATCATTTTAAGACAACCCCTAGCAGCACCCTACTACCCATAATCTATTAATCATATTGTTTTTGGACTTCATAAAAGTCAACTATTTTAGTATCAATGCTGACACATTTATAAAACTTTTAACTCCCGACAATCTTCCTAAACATTCTACTCATAATATCAATGATAGATGCCCTCTCAGCATCTTCCTGAGCTACTAAGTCTACCCTACCCTCTTCTTTTCCATCAACTGTTACAATCACTTCACCAATTTTCTCACCCTTCATCACTGGTGCTTGAACAAACTGAGGCAAGATGATTTCTTTTTCTACCTTTCCTTCTTCACCCTTTTTAACTAAGAGGGCTAAATCTTCTTTAGCCACTGCGTTTAACTCTAATCCTTTACCTTTTTGAACAGGCACTGTCCCTACAACACTATCTTCTTTTACGACCTCTACTGTATTATAGTTTGCAAATCCATAATCAAGTAATTTTGTACTTTCACTAAATCTAATAGGGGACGTTGGGGCACCCATTATAACTGATATAAAAGTAGTACTTCCTCTTGTGGCAGAAGCTGATAAGCAATGAAGCGCCTCACTAGTGTATCCAGTTTTAATTCCGTTTGCACCATCATAATAGCGGATCAAACGATTTGTATTTACTAATTGTTGTACCGATTGACTCTTACCTACGACCACTTCATCCATCCATGTAGTTAGCCATCTATGGATTTCCTTATGTTTTAATAATTCCTTAGACATCAGAGATATGTCATAAGCAGTCGTAACATGTCCATCGGCAGGTAATCCATTAGTGTTTACAAAATTAGTGTTTTCCATCCCTAGTTCTTTAGCTCTTTCGTTCATTCGTTGAACAAAAAGTTCTTCAGAACCAGCTATATGTTCACCTATTGCAACACAGGCATCATTTGCAGAGCGTATGGATATTCCCTTCATTAATTCTTCAACTGTTTTAATCTCTCCTGGCTCTAAATAAAGCTGAGTCCCCCCCATTTTAGAGGCATGCTCACTTACCACTACCTTGTCTTCTAAAGTTAGTTTCCCTTCATCAATTGCCTCCATAACAAGAAGCATAGTCATAATCTTTGTTACGCTGGCTGGTGGATAAGCCTCATGTATATTTTTTTCATAAAGAACTGTTCCAGTGGCAGCATCTATCAATATGGCAGATCTTGCATTTATATCGAAGGGCTGTGCCGCCTCAACCTCTGGAATGGAAAAGCTTAAGAGGAGAGTAACTAATAAAACAATGCTCAACATTTTTCCCATCAATTTCATTTTTTAATCCTCCTTTTATAGGTTTGTAATTAGGTTTTCCATGTCAGAAGTTCCTTATACTATAAGAAGAAGACAGAGGAGGAAATAGTCTATGTAAAATTTTACAAGAAAATTTCTGTTGAGAATTCTAAAATATGATTTATAGTGAGTAAACTATGATAGTAGCATAATATATTCATATTAAATCAGTTATCTACTATGTTGAAGTATAAATTTAGCCTCTAGATTAATCTAGAGGCTAATTCTTTTTTTCTATACTTTTATTTTTTGTATTTCCTATACATTTATTTTTTATATTTCCTATATTATTTGTTTTTCTTTGTCATCTTTGTTTACATTTATTTTTCTTTGTTTTTTTGTTTTTATTTGCTTCTTTTTATTTATTTTTATTTGTTTCTTTTTATTTTTCTTTATATATCTTTATTTACCTTGTTTTCTATATTAATTCAGATAATTTATTGATGATCTATAAGAATTAAATCCTTAAAACTTTCCCCTTTTCCTGTTCCAGAAATTTCTAAAAGATCAGCTATTGTCTCTGCAATATCAGCAAAGGACTTTCTAGTCCCTAAATTTACATTTTCTTTGACCATATCTCCATAAACTATAATAGGTACATACTCTCTCGTATGATCTGTTCCTTTATAGGTAGGGTCATTCCCATGATCAGCAGTGAAAATGATGATATCCCTCGGCCCTAAATGGTCTAATATTTCAGGTATTCGAGCATCCATTTCTTCCAATGCATTTTTATAACCTATAGCATCTCTTCTATGGCCATATTTAGCATCGAAGTCTACTAAATTGGTGAAAATAATTCCTCTATTATTCTTTTTTAGATAATCTATCGTTGCATCTATTCCTGCCATATTATCTTTAGTATGTATTGCTTCTGTAATTCCTCTACCATTGTAAATATCTTCTATTTTTCCTACGCCAATTACATCTAATCCTGCTGTCTTAGCAAAATCAAGGATCGTTTCTCCCATAGGGTCCAAGGAATAGTCTCTTCTATTAGGCGTTCTATTAAAGGCACCTACCTCTCCACTAAAGGGCCTTGCTATAATCCTAGCTACGGCATATTCTCCCATCATAATTTCTCTAGCAGCTTCACACATTTTGTAAAGTTCTGCTAAAGGAATAACCTCTTCATGGGCGGCAATTTGAAAAACACTATCAGCTGAAGTATATACAATGGGATTTCCAGTTTTCATGTGTTCTTCACCTAATTCATCTAGAATTACTGTCCCCGATGCGGGTTTGTTCCCCAACACTTTTCTTCCCACCTTCGATTCAAACTTCTCAATTATTTCTGGTGGAAATCCGTCGGGAAAAGTTTGAAATGGCTCAATAACGTGAAGACCTGCCATTTCCCAATGACCAGTAGTTGTGTCTTTCCCGTTAGATACTTCTTCGGATCGACCATAGGCACCCTTGGGATTTTCTATAGGTTCTATTCCTTTAAGTCCATCAATATTTCCCATCCCAAGATTTCTTAAATTCTTCATATTTATACCGCCTGTTGTTAAGGCAATGTTTCCTAAAGTGTTGGCTCCAACATCTCCAAAGTCTGCCGCATCAGGTAATGCGCCAATCCCAACACTATCCATTACAAATAATACAACTCGATTAATCATCATGTTTCTTCTCTCCTCCTTTATTTTTTGTTATTATACCCTGTTATCTTAGAACTATAGACTTAGTAATTTATTTTTTCGAGACCTCAACTTTAGAATTCTTTACTTCTTAGAAAAGTAGAGATTTAATTACTAGTCTGCAATAGACAGCCCCCAAAGTGTGATAATAACATTGCTAGCGAAAAATAGGACCTAACATTAGGCCCTAGGATGTGTTTTATTATAAACATCTTTTATTTTGTTCTTAGAAAGATTCATATAAACTTGTGTCGTTGATATATCCGAATGTCCCAACATTTCTTGCACTGACTTTAAATCTGCACCATTTTGAATTAAATGGGTGGCAAATGAATGTCTTAGTGTATGGGGAGTAATGGTTTTTTCAATATTTGCTTTTTTAGTATAGCTTTTAATAATTTTCCAAAAACCTTGTCTTGTAAGGGGTTTCCCCTGACAATTTAAAAATAAAATTACTTCACTTTTTGTTTTAACCAAATATTTGCGGTGTTCTTCAATATAGTCTTTTAATGCCTGTAAAGCCACTGATCCAAAGGGCACTACCCTTTCCTTTGAGCCTGTAGTACACCTAATATAACCCATTTCTAAATTAAGGTCATCAATTGTTAATGAAATTAGTTCACTAACTCGAATTCCCGTCGCATAGAGCAATTCTAGCATTGCCTTATCCCTAATTCCTTTTGTTGACGTGGCTTCTGGCTGATTCAAAAGGGTATCAATTTCAGTTAAGGTTAAAATGCTTGGTGCCTTCTTTTCAGTTTTCGGAGACTCTAGATTTGATGTAGGGTCCTTAGTTACTTGGTTATTCATCAATAAGAATTGATAAAAGCATCTAATAGAGGCTATATTCCTAGATATTGTTGAAGTAGCCTTCCCCTTGTTTTGCAAATATATTAAATATGTAATAATGGTTGTTTTTGTAGTAATTGCTAAATTTTTTATATTATTTTCTGTTAAATAGTTAATATATTGCTTAATATCACGCTTATAGGATTCTAAAGTGTTAGCCGATAAATTTTTTTCAGTTGTTAGAAAATTACTAAAATCTGTAATTATTTCATACATAATAAAAAACTCCCTCTATCCAATTATATTACAATTATTCGTTAAATCCTTATTAATTCCTGCAAGAAATAAAATATTTATTTAAATTGTAATATAACACCTTAAAGTCTAAAGGATATACTTAACAATCAATTTAATAAAAAATGGTACAATAAATGATTCTATCAGGGAAGATGTCAGCAAAATTCCGAAAATGGCAAGGTGAATGCCACTATAAATGGTAAACTGTTTTGAGAATCTAAAGTTTCTGACTTTATTTATTTTTGCCTTTAAGACCAGTAGCGCAAAACTTAAAGATACCACTGCGGCCATAATAAAGGCTGGAATAATAATAATATTTTGAGGTAAGACACCAAATAAAAATAAAAGAACACCATATAACCTAAATTCCTCTAATAAAAGACCTACAGTAAATCCAATAACAAATCCTTTGAAACCGATAACCATTAAAACTAATGGTACTGAAATCACTAACAATCCAAAAATCCAATTTAATATTAGTAATTGCGTATTATTTATAATTGACTCTCGAAATACTTCCGTAGATTTAATTTGATTTTGACCAAAAATGTTAAAAAATCCCCTTAAATAAGACACTAGTTCTTGTTTTTGATGGGGATCAATAGCCTTAACGGTAAAGGCCCCAACTGATACCCCTATTAAGAAACAAAGAACTACTATAAAATATATCAGTAAATTTTCCTTAACGTGTTTCTTAATGTTTTCAATCATCTTGTTTGGCACATAAAAACCTCCTCTTTAGACATTTATACTATAAAATCAATATGCCTAAAAAAGAAGTTTTATGCCTTGTCCTGTTATGTATTTTCTATCAAACAAGTTAAAATCTACAAATTAACGGTTAATAAAATTGTTTTGATAATATAAAATTCCAATAATCGTTTTAGAATCTTTTATCTTGCCATTTGAAATCATGGAAAGTGCCTCTTCTATATCTACTTTAAGTACTTCTATGTATTCATCTTCATCGGGACAGCATTCCCCAGCAACTAAATCTTCTGCTAAAAATATATGTAACACCTCATTAGAGAAACCTGAACTTGTGTAGAAGTCTAGCATCTTAGATACTTTCCTAGCCCCATAACCGGTTTCTTCTTTAAGTTCTCTTATAGCTGTATCTTTAGGGTCCTCTTCTGTCTCTATTCTTCCGGCGGGAATTTCAATTAATATTTCTTCTACAGGCTTTCTAAATTGCTTAACCAACAGAAGCTTTCCCTCTTGGGTTATGGCAACTATTCCAACAGCTCCTGAATGTTCAACGATTTCCCTTTTAGAGTATTTTCTGTCAGGTAATTCCACCATATCTACTCTTAAATTGATTACCTTCCCCTCATAAATTCTTTCACTTTTAACGGTTTTTTCATCCATAGGTATAAATCTCCCTCCCTATCAATATAATAGTACAAATTAATAAATCATAGATAAGTTTCTATTGATATCGATAACTATAATTAATACAATGGGGTGTTATGATGATTAAAAAAACTAAGGACAAACTTTTCTTTACTGGTAAAGCCCATCAATTACGGATATTTTTAACTGAAATTGTAGAGAAAAATCCAAAAAACACAACAATAAAAGAATTTCTACAAAAACCTATCCTCAAGTAGGCCTAAACCGTATTGGGCAGCAGCACCACATGTTTGGAAAAAAGCAAGATCTTCTTCTAGACCTCTACCCATGGTATCTACAGTAAAGTGATAACGACTTAAGGCTTCTGTAATAATGTTTCCATTTAATTCTACAATATAGTGTTTTTCATTTATTTTCAAGTTATTTATCTGTTTATATAAAAATTCTTTTTTTTCATCTTCTAATTCTGGAATAATAACATGGGATCTTCCTCTATTGATTTTATCTAGTACGGTTAAACTATGATGACTGATCCCCCGATGGCGACTTCTGAAGTCTGAGAAACTGATTCTTGGGACAGCAATTGGGGTTCCACCTAGTAGCTCTACAGCATCCAAGTTTACCCCTTGTTCTACTCCTGTAAAGCCAAAAGGAGTACCTGTTCCTACAATTCCTGGCCCCATAGTAACAATTACAATATCTAGTTTAGCAATTTCCTTTGCGGCTATTAATGCATTATAAATATTAATACATTCTAGATCTCCACCATAGGCATGTCCTATGGTGATGGTTTTGTCAATGATATGATTTTCTTTTAAAAGTTCTACGGTATTACTTAAGGCTATAGGTAAGGCTGCAGCATCTGTCATAATATAACCAATTTTAATATCTGGTCGAAGATATTTTAGAACGGTACTTATTGGTAATAACATACTATGGAGGCTCCCGACAATAACTGGCATTTTTTCAAGGGATCTAAATTCTAAAAATGTCTTGTGATGGGGGCTTTCTTGTTCTTCAGTTGCAAATACTTTAAACTGTAAAGGCGTATATCTTAACTTCATGATATGCCCTCCATCCATTACGTCTCTTTTTTCATTATCATGGTTACAAAAATTATGTAGTACAAAATGATAACCACCGGTTCCTAGTTTTAGCTTCATGGCGGTGGTATTTAATAGTACTTTATCATTTTCCTTAACTTCTCCCGTCAAGTCGATGTAATTTATGGCTTTCTCTTTTCTCCCATCAACCTCTACTACTAAATCCATCCTATTTTTATTTTTTTTTAAGATCTGCTTTACAATACCTGACTCCAAACTAATCAAAGAGATCACCTCTATTCCCTTCCTAATTGGTCAATATAGTTTAATAAGCCATTTTTTTGTATTATTTTACTGATTGAGTATTTTTCTGAAACTAAATGTATACCTAATAACCCTATTAATAATATCCCCTTTAAAAAAAAGGTGAAGCTCAGTACTGCAACTATTCCAAGAGAAACCCCTAAGGTATTTGAGCCAACATCTCCCATCATTGCCTTTCCTTTAATATCCATTGGAAAATAAACTACACAATATCCCATAACAACAGCTAATATCAACTGTGATTCTCTAGTTAAACCTACAAAAAAGAAAACTAAAGTCAAGAAGAAAATAGATTTAATTGCCCTACCTGGCCTTAAATCTAATAGGTTGATTAAATTTGTCATTAAAGCTATTACTAATAAGTTCACAATGAATTGGATAATTGTAGGGGAAACCAGAAAAGCAATTAGTGAGGCAATCATCCCTCCTATAATTGCTTTAAACCCGCCAGTTGTTAGTCTCCCCTTTAAAAAAGAACCTAGGTGTCCTTTAAATCCAGAAGTTTCTCTATTTCCCATCAAATCATCTAACATTCCTACAAAGGCCATAGTTAGAATTCCACCAAGAAATAGCAGTAATGTGTTTACATGTATTTCATAGATAAGACTAATTAAACAAAATTGAATCAACAATACAGGAATCAGTGTTATCCCCATACCAACAGGAATAACCTCCCTTCGGTAGTTTTCCTTTAAAAGATTACCCTCTACCAACATACTTTTAATAAAGGGAAGGGCAACATAAGTTGTTAAAAGACTAGTTATAAAAACTAAAAATAGATCCATTAAACCCCACCTCTACCCGTTTATTTCCTTTTTTTTATGATAACCTTAAATATCTGCCAAAACTGCCTTCCTCGATGATAAAACCCTTTAAAATTTCTACCTGTTTCATGGTGGGTCATATTAACTTCTACTTCTACTATTCTAAAGTCTTTTCTTAATAGATCTATAGTCATTCCTAACTCGATACCATAACCATGGGCATTTAAGTTTACCTCCTGCAAGACTTCCTTTTTAAAGGCCCTCTGTCCCGACAAAGCTGATGAAATAACTTTGCCAGTATGTATCTTTAATCCTAATTTCACCAACCCTTTCACCAGTCCAAAGCCACCCTTTCTTTTGGCTGGTGGAAATTTAGCGATGGTAACATCAGCTTCATTCTTAAGGATGGGATCGATTAGCTTTACTATTTCAACACTTGAGTCACCTAAATCTGCATCAAGGAATACAATAATGTCCGATAACTTAATAGCTTCCTTTACACCCGTTAACAATGCCGCACCCTTACCTTGATTAATTTGATGCTGTAATAAATTAACGCCTTCTAACTTTAGAACCTCTATTCCTGTAGCATCACAAGAACCATCATCTACAACAAATATATGATTAATTTCCTTAATCATTTGTAGCGGCTTTATGGTTTTCACAACTCTTTTGGCCTCATTATATGCTGGTATGATCACTGAAATATTTGGTTTCAAGAGCTTCATCTCCTACTCATGGTCACTGGTCATAAAGGGTCTTTCATTTTCTAGGTGAAAGATTAATGAAATTCTACCCATTGTAGTATTAATATTGTCTATAGTTGAAATATTTAATCCTTCATAATGGGGCAAATATGAGTATTGGACATCCTGCCTTTCTACCCCCACAACAGGTATATAATTTTTTAAACATTTCCTAATGATATCTAAATCTAGGGTTTCAATCCTCTTATTAGGATTAAGTCCTCCACCTGCAATGACAACATAATCGACAGGCGAACTTTCTAATGTTAATAAATTGCCTTTGATTTGTATGAAATTATTTCTTATAAAATAATCTAATTTTTCATTACTAATCCCAAAAGTTAGTAAATAAACGATACTATCATTTATTACCTCCAGAACATCATCTTCGTCCTTTAAGGATAAGTTAAAGGCACTATTTAACTCTAAAATTTCTTCATATTCGATATTGTATATTCTTTCTGTAAAAAGAAATTCTATTGGAACATTCGCCCCTGATGCTTCAAGTGTTGTCCGAATATCATGATAGTAATAGTCCTTCGATGTAATGATAATTCCTATATTTAATCCATAAAGTCGATTATTAGTTACCTCAGTGTATACTTTCTCAATAAAGCTTGTATTCCGTTGATTTTCCACCATCAACTCTTCTATTTGCTTCGTAAAGTTTTCTTTTTCCATATTTAACTGACTAAACTTTTCCTCTAGAGCATCTACAATAATTTGTTGTTGGCTTAAATAAAGGTCATCACTATCCATATTAAAACCAATAAAGATTCCAATGCCTAATGCAAGAAAAATTGATGCGATTGTTATAACATAATATCTCATATTAATAACCATAGTTTATTACCTCCTAAAGTCCTAAGTATAGTCTTAGTCTTATGTGAAGTAGCCTAATTAAGTACTGTATGGGTTGTGATAGTCCTGCAATAATGAGTATGGGTATTAAAGAAGCTGCCCCAACCCAGAAAATATGACTAATCTCTACATTGCTACAGTAGAGCTGACTTACACCTTTTGCATCTACCAATCTTGTTCCTATTTTCATTCTTACTAGAAAGGTACTACTCATTCCTTTTCGCCCCTTCTCTAAAAAATCGATCATATTAGTATGGGCACCTACTGCTACAATTAATTCAGCCCCTTTTTCATAGGCAAATAGCATGGCAATATCTTCACTAGTTCCCTGCAAGGGAATTGTCGCTGCCTTTAACCCTAAGTCTTTTATTCTCTCTAACCCCGGTGCTCTACCATCGGGATAAGCATGAACGATTATTTCTCCACTTTTTTTTAAACAATGATCACTAATACTATCCATATCTCCAACAACTAGGTCTGGTACCAGTCCAAATTCTAAGAGGGCATCTCCCCCGCCATCGACACCAATTAATATAGGCTTTTCCTCTTTAATATATGAAATGATTGTCTGTAGATCTTCTTTGTAGTTTTTACCCCTTACAACAACCAAAACATGTTTTCCCTTAATAGGTAATTTGGTATTAGGCATTGGTATTTCCTCTAAAATGATTGACTTTTCCTTGGAAGCATAGGATAGTGTATTATCAACGAACTTCTCTAGTTCCACCATCATATTTTTTTCTGCCTTCTCTAAAAGGTCTTTTATTACTTCTTTAGTCATGTTTTTTACTAATCCTAATTCAATCCCTTCCTTCAGTAAAACCCCGTCTTTAATGCTTATTTCGTCTCCATCCTTTATAAGTTCAAAAATGTCTACATCTTCTATTTCTAGTAGTGGTATGTTATGATTATTTAGTATGGTTGGACCAAGGTTTGGGTATCTTCCACTTATTGATGAGTCACAGTTAATTACTGCTGCTACTTTTTTAGAAACTAAAGATTTGGCTGCAACTTCATCTAAATCCCTATGATGGATAACAGCTATATCACCTGCTTCTAATCTTGAAATTAAGTTCTTGGTTCTTTTATCTAACTTAACAGGTGCTGGTTTTAACATAATAAAACCTCCATAAAGTCTTTTTACTTAGTATTTGTAATATTGATGGAATCATTCTACTTATCTATTATGGAAATTGTACCTCATCATAATAATCAGATTTAACTTAATGAAATTATGAAATATATATAAGGATGTGTTTTTTTGAAATTGATCACTTCTATTGAAAAACAAAAAAAGAATCTATATCGTTTTAATATTTATCTTGACCACCAATATGCTTTCTCATGCAACGATGAACTGATTGTTAAGCTTAAGCTAAAAACTGGTAACAAAATTGATGAATCTGCAATTACTGAAATTATTTATGAAGATAATTTTAAAGAAGCATTTAATAAAGGACTTAGTTATTTAGCCCTTCGCTCAAGATCAAAACAAGAAGTTTTTACCTATTTAGTACAAAAAGGTTTTGATGAAGAAATAGTTAATAAAGCAATTGTTCGTTTAAGGGACTATCAATTTGTAAATGATGAGGAGTATGCAAAAACTTATGTTAAGAATCGTTGTCAGAATCAATTAAAGGGTAAAAGATTAATTAGACAAGAATTAACAAAGAAGGGCATAGAAGAAAAAATTATCGAAGGTAATTTAAAGTCCTATTCCTACGAAGAAGAACTGGGAAATGCAATTAAGATTGGCCAACAGTTTTTTATGAATAAGAAAAGTCTTCCTTTAAATCAAATTAAGCAAAAGCTTACGAATCGCCTTATGTCAAAAGGGTATGATTGGACCATTATCACGGAATGTCTGGGAATATTAGAAACAGATCCTGATTTAGTAAAGGCCCTAGAAGAGCAATCTGACTTTTTATTGGAAGAGGCCCTTAAAATAGGAAAAAAGTACTTTGACAAACTCTCTAAAAAGAATAATGACTCTTCTTTCCTACTTAAGCAAAGAGTTGGAGCCTATCTATACCAAAAGGGCTATGAGCAAGAAGTCATAAGAAAAGTGTTAGCAGAATTATAACAGCAAAAAACGATTTAGTTAAATTGCAAAACTCCCTATATACTAACAACTAGTCAAAGGGAGTTTTCTATTACATTGGTTCAGGGATGGGGTCATGTTCATTTCTCAAAATAAAATGATTAACATTTCGCACCCATTCTATCCCAATTTTAGGGAATAAAATTAATACTTTAAAAATTATCATTTCTCTTATCCTCCCTTTCTTGTCTTATCGTTAACTCAAAATGCACTATTTTTATCAAAACATTAGCTTATATTCTTCAATTGAAGGGTTATTTTTTTCTATGTAATAACGAAACTGTTGGTTAAGAATCAAATTTATGTTTTTCTTTGAAATAAAACTTTCTAATTGTTGAAGATGACTTAAAGCATCTTCAAATTCCCTCAACTTAATGCATACTTGAATTATTGTAAAATGAAAATCTATAAGCATCTCATCAGTAGTTGTCCTTTCGACAAAAGGTAGCCCTTCTTTTAAGCTATTTAAAGCATCCCTCGTTTTTTTTAGCATTACTTGACATTTAGCCTTAGTCGTACAGATCCATATATAATGATGGAGGCTTATCTGGCCTTTGAGCTCTAATGCGCTATTAATAAATTGTAAAGCTACTTCAAATTCTAACCGTTGAATATTTAATATAATAAAGTAATGGTAAATGTAAAATAAAGCTTCTCTATTGATTAAACCGTGATCTTCATTACTGTTAGCTTCTATTAGGGAATTGAAAGAGTAAATATCCTTTTTGATACTTCCAAAGTTCATTGTTATTCCTCCTTTCCGTAACCCCAATCAAACTAAAACCCTATAATAGAATGATACCCTAAATTTTACATTGGTTCAAGGTAAATGTAAATGAATTTTATGAAAATTTTTAAATATTTGATTTCATTTTATTAATATTTTCAACTTTGATGAGTTAATTATCTTCTAATTATCCTAACTTGATGAAAGGTAACTTTTGTTAATTTTTACTATTTTTTTGCATTTCAGTAATAATCTATTTATGTAAAACAAAGTCTTCCTTCGGAAGATTCAAAGGATAACTTTAGGTGAAGAAACTAAGGGACTTACACAATTTAATCCATTAAATTGGTGATCTGCTTATGTTGAAACTCATTACGTAAAGTTCTATTATTTTAAGATTAATTAAAGTTGAACTTTCCTATTCGTTAAAAAAAAACACTTCTTGAAAAAAGAAGTGTTTTTCTAAAAAAAATGTTTTTTTTATTATATTATCCTACCTGTTGTTGTAATCTTAATTTATCTGCCACCATCGCTATAAATTCGGAATTTGTAGGTTTCCCCTTTTCAATATTTATTGTATAACCGAAAAGAGCATTAATGGTATCTACTCTTCCTCTGCTCCATGCAACTTCAATGGCATGTCGAATTGCTCTTTCAACTCTACTGGCTGTTGTGTTATATTTTCTAGCAATGGAAGGATAAAGTTCCTTAGTTACTGCACTTAGAAGTTCTAAATTCCCAACTACCATCGTGATGGCATCCCTTAAATATACATAGCCCTTTATGTGGGCAGGTACCCCAATTTCATGAATAATATTTGTAATTTCTGCTTCTAAACTCTTATTATTGGTAACGAAAGTTTGTTTTTGCGTTGTTTGAGGTGCCATAGGTCTTTTCTTTTCAGAATTAGCAGTTGCTCCACCCATTGTTTGACGGATTCTCTCTATAAAAACCTCAAAATCAAAAGGTTTAATTACATAATAATCTGCACCTAAACTAATTGCCCTTTGGGTAATTTTATCTTGTCCTACAGCTGAAAGTATAATTATCTTAGGAAATTTCTCCAAATTAATGGCATTTAATTTCTCCAAAACCCCTAAACCATCAAGATGAGGCATAATTATATCTAAAACCACCACATCAGGCGTTCTTTTTGCTATCATTTCTACAGCCTCTACTCCATCTTTTGCAACTCCGACGACTTCGATATCCTGCTGTCTTTCCAGATATTCTGATAAAATATCGCAGAAGTCTTCATTATCATCAGCAATTAATACGTTAATTTTTTCATTGTTCAAAAGTATCGCCCCCTGATTAACTTTAATTTTAAAATTTACTAAATTACTCTTTCGACAAAGGGAGGTCTTATCCTTCTGAAAAATAAAAAATATTGACTTTATTGAGTAAAAATCGTTTTCTTTTTTTCTTTGTTTTTCATTTATATTTTACATTTTCCTGTCGTTAATTGTCGAAAACCCCTGATTCCTGTAGCATCCACTCAATAAAGATTCCATAACCTCTAGTGGGGTCGTTTACTAGAACATGGGTTACTGCACCTACCACTCTTTCATCTTGAATAATAGGACTTCCACTCATACCTTGAACTATGCCGCCAGTTTTCTCTAATAACCTAGGATCTGTTATCCTTATAATCATACTCTTACTGTCGGCTTTAGATTGATTGATTACCCTTAAAATTTCTATATCATACTTATTAATTTGATTATCATCCAATGTTGTTAAAATGTATGCTGGTCCTTCTTTAATTTCGTGCTGATAGGCTATTTCCATTGGGACATTAAATTTATTGTTGGGAAAGTCTCTTATCATTTCTCCATAGACACCATGTACAGTATTTTTTTCAAGTCTTCCTATAGGACTGTTGACGTCATTAAAGATTCCTCTTATTTCACCAGGACGACCTTTCTTACCTGGCTGTATTGAAATAACCTTAGAATTCATTATCTCTCCATCTTTGATAGACATTAATTCACCTGTATCAACGTCTGCTATACCATGACCAAGGGCTCCAAACTTCTTAGAATCTTTATGATAGAAGGTTAAAGTACCTACACCTGCTGTTTTGTCCCTTACCCATAGACCTAATTTATAGCTTCCATCCTCTCCCGATTGAATGGGAGTTACGTTAGCAGTAAATTCCCTTCCATTTCTCTTTAAAACTAATTCTAAGTTTTCTCCGTTACTTTCTTGAACAAGCTCTGCAACATGTAGAGAACTCTCAACCATTGTATTATTGATAGCAATGAGGGAGTCCCCAATTCTAATTCCATTCTTTTCTGCTATACTGTGTCTATTTCCGCTAATATCGGTTATTTCTGCTACACCTACCACTAACACACCTTCTGTATTCAGTTTTACGCCTATTGATTGGCCCCCTGGATAAACCTCTAATCTTGGCACTACATTAACTTTTACAGTTTTATAAGGTATTAAACCCAATACTTTATAGTGAAGATCTGCGCTGCCTTTCTCCAATGTCTTTAACTGGATTCCGTTATTTCTACCTAGGTAAGTTTTCGATAATTCTTCTACTGGGTTCACTTCTAAAATGCTATTTTCCTCTAGATCGTAGGTAAACGATAAAGGAAATCTGGCATCTATTACATAGTCATCCCCAACCTTTATATTATATTCAGATGGGATTGCTCCAGTAAAGTCCAGTACCACCAGATAGATTAACATAATAGAGAAGGTGCAAAGAATTAAATTTCCTAAAAATAACAATTTTCTTTTGTGTCTCATTTCATCACTCTCCCAGCAATTTTTGGATTGCCTTCATTTCTTTATAGCTATACTTAATTTGGCTTTTTGGGACAGTGATTATGATATATAAATTTTTTAAAACTTGTCAGTTTTTGTTTATCCTTTTGAATAATTGGAAATTCCATAATTAACTTTAAATTTATATTAATGAATTCAAAACAAAAATTCGCTACTTAGTGTTAAATTTAATATTAATGACGTTAAAAACTTTCATGCTAACAGTTTAATATGATTTACTTCATCAAAAAAAATCTTAAGAGAAAATTAAGATTTTCTTTTAAGATTTCCTTGTTCTATCAGTTCTTTTGCATGTTTTAAAGTAATATCAGTTAATTCTCCACCTAAAAGGCGGCCAACTTCTTTGATTCTTTCTTCAACATTTATTTTATTTACCTCCGTCTTAGTTGAGTGATCTAGTTGCTTTTTTTCAATTAAATAATGGCTATCTGCTAAAGAGGCAATTTGAGGTAAATGGGTAATACAGATTACTTGATGATTTTGGGATATATGATAGAGATTTTTCCCAACGACTTGAGCTGTACGTCCACTAATTCCAGTATCAATTTCATCGAATATAAGTGTTGGAATATGGTCTACATTTGCTAAGATGGTTTTTAAGGCCAGCATAATTCTCGACATTTCTCCCCCAGAAGCTATTTTTGCTAATGGCTTTAATGGCTCACCTAAGTTAGTTGATATTTTAAACTCAACATGATCAATGCCTTTTTCATTAACCTTAAAGTTATTATTTGAATCATACGTATGATTGATAGCTACTTCAAAGGAAACCTTTCCCATATTGAGGGTTTCTAAAATTTGAGTTAGTTCTTGTTGAAAGGTTGAAGCAATTTTTTTTCTAATATTACTTAATACTAATCCTTTGCTTACGACCTTTTTTTGTGCTTCTTCGATTTCCTTTTTTAATCTAGTTATTTCCACTTCACTATTTTGATAGAAGTCTAATTCTTTTTGAATACTTTTAAAATAATGAAGTACTTCATCAACTGACTTTCCATATTTTCTTTTCAAGTTATTTATTGTATCTAAACGACTCTCTACTTCATTTAGTAGTTCTGGTTCAAAATTAATTTCTTCTTTATAATCTCTTATATCTCTAGATATGTCCTGTAATTTATATAATACTTCCTCTAAAGACTGATGGAAATATTCTAGTTTTTCATCATAGCTTGTTACATGTTGTAACTGATTAATAATCTTTGAGAGGGCATCTATCATCGGGGCTTGCCGATTGCCTTCATGTAGTTCAGTATATGCTTCTGCCACTGCCTTATAAATTTTTTCGCTGTTAGCTAAGCGATTTTTCTGTTGATTTAAGGCATCTTCTTCTCCACTACTAACTTGAGCTGCTTCTATCTCTTGAATTTGAAATTTTAAGAGGTCTATTTTCCGCTCTCGTTCTATTTCATTAGAGCAAATTGATGCTAAACGTGATTTTAGATTTGTAAGATTATGGTATTCTATTGAAATTTCTTTTAATAAAATTTCAACTTCTTGTCCACCAAAAGCATCTAACAGATCAATATGAGATTGAGTATTTAATAAAGATTGATGCTGATGTTGTCCATGGATATCAATTAACTTCTGGGTAATGTTTTTTAAGACCCCTTGGGTGACAATTGTACCATTTATACGACCAGTACTTCTGCCATTGGCATAAATCTCTCTTGTTACGACTAATGAATGATCTTGTTCTTCTTCAATACCATATTGACCCAATAAATCCTTCAGTCCAAAGATCCCATCTGTATTAAATAAAGCCTGTATGGTACATTTATTAGTTCCTGAGCGGACAAATTCCCTGTCAGCCCGTTCTCCTATAGCCATATTTACTGCATCAATGATAATTGATTTACCTGCACCTGTTTCACCTGTAAGGATGTTTAACCCCTTATCAAATTGAAGATAAAGTTCATCGATTAATGCAAAGTTTTTTACCTCCAGCTCTAATAACATAAAGAGCCTCCTCTACTTCATCAATTTTCTAAATTTCTCCATGGCTTCTTCCATTTTTTCATGATCTCTTATCAAAACAAAAATTGTATCATCCCCTGCTACAGAGCCTACGATTCCATCTAAACCTGCAGCGTCAATAGCAGAAGCTGCTGCTTGGGCTGCTGCTGGAATCGTTTTTAACACCAACATATTTCCAGAATGGTCTATTGAAAGTATAGAATCTTTAAAGAGTCTAATTAATCGATCCGATAAAACAGAGTCTTGACTTTTTAATGTAGCATACTTGTATTTTCCACTTTTAGCCAACACCTTTATTAATCTTAATTCTTTAATATCTCTTGAAACTGTTGCTTGAGTAACATTTAAGCCAATTTTTTTAAGTTCCTCTGATAATTCTTCTTGGGTTTCAATTTCCTGATTTTCGATTATTTCTAATATTTTAGCATGCCTTGTATACTTCATGGTAAACCTCCTTTATTAACATTAATAATCTATATCCACTTTGTTGTATTTTTATTATTCTTCATAAAAATTCATTTTCCTTCAAGATAACATATTATTCTAATTTTTTTTAAACATATTAATTTTTGTATACGAAAATAAAAGCCAGCACAGCTGGCTTTTATTAGTGGTCCATTAAAGCATTTGATGAGATTCTAAGACTTTTACATTGATATCCTCTTTAGAGATCACCATTTTAGAATTAGAATCATTACATAAATGTAATAAATATTCAATATTACCTTCAGGCCCTTTAATAGGTGAAAATGAAAAATTCATAATAGAAAAATTGCTAGCGTGACAGAAATTAACGATATCATCTACTACTTGTTGATGAACCTTTATATCCTTCACAACTCCTTTTTTTCCTACATTTTCTCTACCTGCTTCAAATTGTGGTTTAACTAATGCTACAATTTCTCCACCATCACGAATTAATTCTTTAACAACTGGCAATACCAATCTTAAAGATATAAAAGAAACATCAATTGAAGCAAAGTCTGCCATTTCTCCTAATTCTTCTTGCTTAACGTATCTAATATTTGTTCTTTCCATACAAACAACTCTAGCATCTTGGCGAAGCTTCCAATCTAACTGTCCATATCCTACATCGATAGAGAATACTTTTTTAGCTCCATTTTGTAACATACAGTCTGTAAAGCCTCCTGTCGAAGCTCCAATATCAAGACAGACTTTTTCTTGTAAAACAATATCAAATTCTTTAATGGCTTTTTCTAATTTTAAGCCCCCACGGCTTACATAAGGAATTGCATTTTCTTTTACTAAAAGAACAGCATCTTCACTTACTTTAGTTCCTGGCTTATCCACTTTTTGTTGATCTACAAAAACAAGCCCTGCCATTATTGTTCTTCTGGCCTTTTCTCGACTATCAAAGTAGCCCTTATCAAATAATAATTGATCTAACCTTATCTTCTGTGCCATTACCAATCTCCTAATTATCTATTAATTACTACTTTCCCTCTACTATTTGCAACAAAATCTTCTAATATCTCTTCCGTAATTCTTTCTACAGTTAAACCGTAAAAATTATGTAGGCTCTCTACATCTCCATGCTCAATAAATATGTCTGGTAACGCTAATATTTTCATATCTTTTTTTATGTTATTATCATTTAAAAGAGTTAATACCTGAGTTCCAAAACCACCGATCTTAACATGGTCTTCTATTGTATAGATATATTTGCATTTATCAGCATATTGTAGAATTAAGTAATCATCAAGGGGCTTAATAAATCTAGGATTTATTAAGGCGGCTTTTATCCCTTTAGCTTCAAGATTCTTGCATACTTCTAAACCTACCCCATTCATATGTCCTAAGGCAAAAATAACAAGATCTCGTCCTTCATCATATACTACTTCTCCCTTACCAGTTACAATTTCTTCGTTAGTATCAACCTCTGCATTATCCACATTACCTCTGGGGTATCTTATCGCAACTGGTCCACTAGATTTAGATGCGTATTTAATCATCTGTTTTAGTTCCCTACCATCCTTTGGAGAAAGAAAGGTTAAGTTAGGAATACAAGATAAAAATGATATATCAAAGGTTCCGTGATGGGTTTCACCGTCATTGCCTACAAGGCCTGCTCGATCCACTAATAAAGTGACTGGCAAGTTTTGAAGACATACATCATGTACAACCTGATCAAACCCCCTCTGTAAAAAGGTCGAATAAAGGGGGATAAAGGGTTTATATCCCTCGGCAGCCATTCCTGCTGCAAAGGTTACTGCATGTTGTTCTGCAATTCCTACATCAAACAACCTTTTTGGAAACCGTTCTCCAAAGGTTGTTAACCCTGTTCCTGCTGGCATAGCAGCTGTAATAGCAACCACTCGCTGATCTTTTTCTGCCAATTCAATTAAAGTATTTCCAGCTATATCAGAATAAGATATCTTTTTCTTATTTGAGACAGGTTTACCCGAATCTACTTTAAAGGGACTAACTCCATGGAAGTCTGATGGGCTGGCCTCTGCCAATGAATACCCCTTCCCCTTTGTTGTTAATACATGTAGTAATACTGGGCCAGATATGTTTTTACATTGCTTAAGGGCCTTACATAAGGCGCTATAATCGTGGCCATCTATGGGGCCAATATAGGTTAGTCCTAATTCTTCAAACAAAACTCCTGGAACAAAAAAATATTTAATGGCATCCTTTGCCTTTTCAGCAGTTTTTACCATAGTTTTGCCAATTGCTGGTATATTGCTAATTAGGTTCTCAACATCACCTTTTACCTTTGAATAAACTGGTGCAGTTCGAATCTTACTTAAATATTTTGATAGTCCTCCAACATTCTCTGATATGGACATTTCATTATCATTTAAAATCACAATTAGGTTAGTTTTACTTTGACCAGCGTGATTTAAAGCTTCAAAAGCCATTCCTCCAGTTAATGCTCCATCCCCTATTACAGCAACAATTGAGTGCTTTTCTTTTTTTAAGTCTCTAACAGTAGCCATTCCGAGGGCAGCCGATATTGAAGTACTACTATGCCCAGTGTCAAAGTGATCATGAAGACTTTCTTTTCTTTTTGGAAAGCCACTTAATCCTTTATATTGACGTAAACTACTAAAGTCATTTCTTCTCCCTGTTAATATTTTATGCACATAGCTCTGATGTCCCACATCCCAAATAAACTTATCTTTAAGACTATCAAATTCTGTGTGCATTGCTAACGTTAACTCCACTACCCCTAAATTAGATGCTAAATGCCCACCTGTCTTAGAAACTGAATGAACAAGAAATCTTCGAATTTCCTTTGCTAAAGCTGCCATTTCAGATTCCTTCAACTTTTTTAAATCACTGGGTGAGTTAATCTGTTCTAGATATTTATACATGATCGCTCATCCTCTTTCTTATTTTCTACCATTGGTTTCTGGAATTAAATCTACCCCAAATTTACTACTTATAAAGTCTAATACTCTAGCAGTTTTATACACAATTAGTTGTGCTTGATTTATACCAACACTTTTTCCCATCGCTTTCCCCCCTACTGTTAAGGAGGCAACGAACCCAGTTATCACTATGGTCATTAACGATCTAGGAACAATTGTAGTTTGCAATTTAAGAATAATGGTGGCACCTGCCACCCCACTAACAATTCCACAAATATCTCCAATTACGTCGTTACAAAAATTTGATACGACACCTGCATTTTTTAATAATCTGATGGCACATTTTGCACCTTCAACCTTATCAGCTGCCATAGCGTGAAAAGGTGTTTCGACAGCAGCTGTTACTGCTATACCAATCATATCACTGATTACTCCTACGGTTACGATTATCAATAGAATAGTAAAAGCAAACACTAAACTTGTATTACTTAATATAATTTCCGATAAAATACTTATACCGATTGTAAGGAAAAAAGTCCAGATGGAAATAATAATAACCCAATGAAGATTATATTTCTTCCATATACTATTTTTATCAGTATTCCCCTTTTTCACATTTTTACTGCCAACCGACAAAAAAATCCCCCCATTTATAGAGTCCTTTAACTCAAAAGAAAAAATAATAATATAAAGCTGATAGTAATCACTATCAGCTAATTGGTAGTGGTAATACATCAAGTAAATTTTACGGCTTAGGTCCAGTTGGATTTCCCAGTTTAATACTGCCTGTCGCCATAGCAGCGGTTTCCCTTTAAATTAAACTCTACCTTGTCACCAAAAGCAGGACTGGATTACCACTTAGTCCGCACTGTAATCCTTGATGTATCTCGTCAAACGAACAGTCTAGGAGTTTTCCTCTACAATTTCCCATAACTCTTAGCCTCTTTTGCAGTATAGGTTTCAAGCGGCAATGAATCCGTTAGATGGGCCCTATCCTTCAGAAACTGATCCACTTATCCACCTATCCCACTCAAGGCAGGCTACTCTACAGGGTTGCCCAATCAGAGCTCCTATAGGTTTCTCCCCACTATAATTATTAAAATTATAATCGGTCTCCACGAAGCGAGGGTCATCGCCCGCATGCCATTGCAGATCGCCCCCATCTCCTTACTCCCAGCAACGACCCCCAACTGGGCGTCAGCAGCCGTTACTAGGAACTTCATCGATGTGCCCTTTGACGGATTTTTAGCCCCGCCTTCAAAGCCAGGAAAATTGACTAGAATACTGCACCACTGAAATAATTACAAAAATTATAACATACTAAAATTTTTATATCAAATCAATAGATACGCTACTACAACCCCTAATAGGGCACCTGCAAACACTTCAATTGGTGTATGGCCTACTAGCTCCTTCAATCGTTGTTCTGTTACGTTTTTCTCTCTCTTACCCTTTTTCTTATGAAGATCCTCTATCATCTTATTAATAATAATCGCTTGCTTTCCTACAGCTCTACGAACACCGGCTGCATCATACATAACAATTAAAGCCATAACAATAGCTATTGCAAACAAGGTAGAGTCCCATCCATGAACTAACCCTATTGATGTAGAGAGGCCCATCACAAAGGAAGAATGGGAACTGGGCATGCCACCAGAACCAACAAACCTCCAAACATTAAATCTTCTATCAACAATCAGGGTATGTATTACTTTTAAGGATTGTGCAATAAACCATGCTAAAACTGAAACCCATAATACTTTGTTATTGCCAACGGTATCAAAAAAGCCCACTGTCATCCCTCCTTAAATCTACGTTTCCCTATCAATCAAATATTGACTCAAATGGTATAGAAAACTTCCTTTTTCACCATATGTAGATAGGATCTCATTGATACTATTAGTTAGCTCCCTCACCTTATTAATTGAAAATTCGAGACCATGGAGACTAGGATATGTTGATTTTTCGTTATCTTGGTCACTACCAGTCTTTTTACCAAGTTTTTCTTGATCTCCAACAATATCTAATATATCGTCTTTAATCTGAAAAGCTAAACCCAATTGCTGACCGACGTAAGCCATATTTTCTATATCTTTTTCAGATGCACCTGCAATAATTGCTCCTATTTTAAGGGGTACAGTAATTAATGCTGCTGTTTTGTTATGATGAATATAATCTAAGGTATCTGCATCAATGGCTTTCCCTTCACTCTCTAGATCAACAGTTTGTCCACCAATCATGCCATAGATTCCTGCCGCTTTAGCAATCTCATTTATGCTTCTTAGGTAAGGTTTTGGTTCATCTCTTTTCAAAGCGTCCCTTAACATAACTTCATAAGAATAGTTTAATAAACCATCCCCAGCAAGGATTGCCATCCCTTCTCCAAATACTTTATGGTTTGTTAGTTTTCCCCTTCTATAGTCGTCATTATCCATAGCAGGTAAATCATCATGTACTAATGAATAGGTATGAATCATTTCTAATCCGCAAGCATAGGGCATCACTTTATTTAAGTCATCTGCAAATAAGTTGTAAGATGCCAATGCCAGTACAGGACGAAGTCTCTTTCCACCAGCAAACATACTATATTTCATTGCCTCAACAACTTTTTTATTTTTGTCTTCAGGTATGCTAAAGTAGTCATCTAACTGTCTATTGACTATGCTAAGATATTCCTCTAGTTGATTTTTCCACTCCATTGTCTATTCCTCCTCTGTCTCAAAGGGAACCTGCTTCAAAACCCCATTTTCGTCAATAATCATAGCGATTTTTTCTTCTGCCTCATTTAGTTTTTGATGGCAAAATTGATATAGTTCTACACCCTCTTGAAATAGTTTTAAAGAATCTTCTAATTCCATATTTTGATCCTCTAACTGGTGCATGATCTCTTCGAGCTTTTTAATCGCCTCTTCAAATTTCCTTTTCTTCAAGAGTTTATTCCTCCTTAAATACTTCTATTACTCTGCACTGGAGCCTACCATCGGTTGCCTTAATATTAATCAAGTCATTTGGTTTTACATCCCCAACACTTTTAAGCATTTTTTCATTTTCCAGTTCGGCATAACAGAAGCCTCTTTTTAAAACCGATAAGGGACTAAGTCCATTAAGTCTATCACCAATATTATGTATTTTTTTCCGTCTTTCTCGATTAAAGTTATTAGTTTGTTTAATCAGACCCTCCATTAACCCATCTAGCTGTTGTTTATAGTCATATATAGGATTTAAGGGATACTTAAAAGGATAACTATTTTTTATATTCTCTAACTTATTATAAGAAAAGTTCATCTTCGTAGTAATAGATAAGAGTAAACGCTTTTGATAGTTAGTTAAAGTTTCCTTTACTTCAATTAAGGAGGGGAGGGCCAATTCTGCAGCAACCGATGGGGTAGGTGCTCTAAGGTCTGCAACAAAATCTGCTATTGTAAAGTCTGTTTCATGACCAACTGCTGCAATAATTGGTATCCTACTATTGTAGATTGCCCTTGCAACAACTTCTTCATTAAAGGCCCAAAGTTCTTCTATAGAACCTCCGCCCCTTCCTGTTATGATCAAATCAATATCATTGAAGGTATTAGCTGCCTCTATTGCCTTTTTAATAGAGTCTGGAGCCTTTTCTCCCTGTACTAGAACTGGAAAGACAACTATTTGTACTTTAGGAAATCTTCTCTTGATCACCGAGAGCATATCACGTATGGCAGCCCCTGTTGGAGAAGTAATGAGGGCAATTTTTGAAGGTAAATAGGGAATGGTTTTTTTTCTTCTAGAGTCAAATAAACCTTCTTTTTCTAACTTATCTTTAAGTTGCTGATAAGCTAAATATAGTGCTCCTATTCCTACTGGTTCAATTTCATTAACATATAATTGATACTGTCCATCCCTTTCATATACGGATATGTACCCCTTAATTGTGACCTTCATCCCCTCTTCAAGCTGGAATTTCATTTTTTCACAATTTGCCTTAAACATGATACAGTTTATTCTGCTTTGCTGATCTTTTAAGGTAAAGTACATGTGTCCACTACTATGGAACTTATAATTTGATATCTCGCCCTTAACCCTTAAATTATAAAGAATTGGGTCATTCGACAGAATCCGTTTAATATATTGAGTTACTTCAGAGACCGATAAGACCTTTATTTGCATTTTTTCTGAGCCGCCTCCAATGTATTTTGTAACAACATAGCTATTGTCATAGGACCTACGCCCCCCGGTACAGGAGTTATAAAGGAAGCAATTTCCTTAGCTTTATCAAACTCGACATCACCAATCAATTTACCCTTCACTACGCTTGTTCCAGCATCAATCACAATAGCCCCTTCTTTAATCATATCTCCTTTAATTAGTTCGGGTCTACCTACGGCAGCAACAACAATGTCTGCCTTCATTAAATGATCTTTAAGATCCTTAGTTTTTGAATGACAAATTGTTACTGTGGCATTTTCTTGTAATAGTAGTATTGCCGCAGGTTTTCCAAGAATATTACTTCTCCCAACGACAACTGCATGTTTTCCACTGATTTCTATACCAGTTGATTTAATTAATTCTATAATCCCCTTAGGCGTACATTGTACAATTGTCTCTTCACCCAAAAATAGGTTTCCTGTATTAATAGCATGGAAGCCATCAACATCCTTTTCTGGCTTGATATTAGAATTTATTAAATTCTCATCTATCCCTTTAGGTAGTGGAACTTGAACTAAAATACCATGAATTTTCTCATCTTGGTTCAATCTATGGACTAACTTCAATAATTAATCTTGAGTTGTTTCCTCAGGTAAACGATGGACTTCTGAGTACATCCCAACACTTTTACAGGTCTTTTCCTTCATATTAACATAGGTATGGGACGCAGGATCATCGCCTACAATGACAACTGCTAAACCTGGAAGAACATCATACTGTTCCTTCAAAGTTCTTACACCATGGGAAATTTTTTCCCTTATATCTGCCGCCATTTTCTTGCCGTCAATTAATTGTGCTGTCATACTAAATTTCCTCCCCTATGTATTTTTTAATACCTAACAGAGCGATACCTACTGCGTTATCTGAGCAATATTTAGGATTAGCAAATAAAAGATTTAATTGATACTTTCCTAATTCTATTTCCAATTTTTCTTTAATTAATTGATTTGATGCGACTCCGCCTACAAGTAGTATCGTTTTATAGGGATATTTTTTTATGAGACCCTTAATGAGGCCAACTAGGGTTATCCCTACGCATTGGAAAAGGGAATAGGCAACCTTATCGTCTTGAGAACCCTTTTCAACGAACTTTTGCAGATAAGTCTCTGGTCCAGAGAAACTAATCGTTGTCCCCTTAACTGAAGAAGAAACATTTATAGCTTCCCCCTTATAATTTTGGGCTAAGGCTTCTAAATGGGGGCCTGCTGGAAAGGGTAACCCTAGTTTTACCCCAATCCGATCAATAAATTGACCCGCACTTATGTCTCCTGTTTCTCCAACGATCTTAATGTCATAGCCTTCTCTAGTGGGGGAAATTTCTAAAGCTTCAGTTGTGCCCCCTGATAAATGTAGGGCTAAAAATCCATCTCTCATTTCCCTATTGATAGACCAGAGTCCAGCTTCAATGTGTCCTTCTTGGTGACTTAATTCATAAAAGGGAACCTTTAAGGTGTTTGACAGGGTTTTTCCATAGGATTCCGATGCTAAAAACACTGGCATATAAGACTCTTCTAGTGGTCTTGGTCTAGTTGTACCACTAATGGCTACTATTTCATTAGGATCTACTGTAGCCAGCAACGCTTTAGAGAGGTCTGGTAAGTTTTTTACATGGTGGAATAGGGCATCTGATTGCCTTAAACCAACGGTACCTTCCTTTACAGGTAGGACTCTTCTGACCTCTTTTATAAGTCTTTGTTCTGTTACATCCACCAACGCCATAGAAGTTGTGTAGTTACTGGTATCAATCCCTAATACTAATTTTCTGTTACTCATTTTTATTGATACCCTTTTCTTCTACATATCTACCTAATATTCCGTTGATAAAGTTAGCAGATTCGTGGGTACTATATTTTTTTGCTAATTCTATAGCTTCATTAATGGATACTGCAAAGGGTATGTTTTCCATAAACAGTATTTCTCCTAAGGCAATCCTTAAAATCGCAAGATCTACCTTTGCAATACGATCTAATTTCCATCCTTTTGAAAATTCAACAATAATATCATCCAACTGTTGGCGATTTTCTGTAACCACCTTAAGTAGTTCTTGAATATAATCCATTTGTTGCACTTCTATTACTTCCACTTCTTCATCAAGATGGCCTTTAATTATGTTTAAATCATAATTATTATGTATACTCATTTGAAACATCATTTTCATGCAGAATTCTCTGGCAAGTTTTCTATTCATTTTTTTCCTCCTTAATTGGTGAAGCACTGTATTTTTACAATTTTATAGCCTTTTGACTTAACGCTATAGAACTATATTGCTATTATCTATTGTTATATTTACTGAAGTATTTTAAACCACCAGAAATAAAATATTATAGACGCAAAACAAACCCTCTGATACCAGAGGGTTATTAATGATCATTTATTTAGAGCTTTGGGTCTTACCTTCTTCCTCCACCGCTTCCTTGGGGAAGTGGACTCCCTGAATATGAATATTAACCTCTATAACCTTCAGATTGGTCATTGTTTCGATTGACCGCTTTACCTTATCTTGAATTTCCCACGCTACATCGGGTATTTTAGTTCCGTATTCAACAATTAGATAAAGGTCTACAAAACCGCCTTTATCATTGATTACTACTTTTACACCCTTAGAAAGGCTTTTCTTGCCAAGTATATCGGCTATTCCGCCAACTAATCCCCCACTCATTCCAGCTACACCTTTAACTTCAATAGCTGCTAGGCCTGCTATTGTTGAGATCACATCTTCTGCAATTCGAATTTCTCCATTTTCTAAGTATTGAATAGCGTCCATTTCTTCACCTCCTGAGTGTCAAATATCTAGGATTATTATACCAAAATAAATACCTATTGACAAACAGTTCTATTTTTTATTCATAATAATAATATTATCCATGGTTATGTCAGTTTCTCTTCGGACGATATCAACGATTTGTGCAACTTCCTTTTCGTTTAGCCCTTCACTATGGACAACAATATTAATAGATTGATCTGTAAGATATACTATCGCATCATTAAACCCCTTAGCTGTGATCATGTTTTCTATCATCATTTCTTTTTCTGTATTAGTTACCACTTGAATTTTCATATTTTGAGCTTGAGAGCGAAGGTCTTCTGCCGTATGTTGATTATCTACGATATCATTTAAGTAGCTAATCATTTCGCTCCTTCTCTTATCTCGCTCTAGCTTACTTTCTATAAAATAGGCATTACTTTTCATAATCTGTCTATCGGTTATAATTTGAGTTATTTGGGCACTAGTTTCTTGTGCCACATTTATGACTTCATTATCACGACTATCTACGATTATCGCATTATCCATTTCATCTTGTGTTTTATTAGTTGCATCCACATCCACATCTACATCCTCTTCTTCTTTGTTTAAATCAAGATCCAACTCTCCCTCTCCCTCTTCCTCATCTTCATTAAGGGCTATTTCGTTATCAAGAATGTTCGTAACTACACCGCTATTCTCCATCATTCTTAACTCATATCGCTCTAGTTCACTAGAGGTTTGTAATAAGGACTGCTTATTTAAATTGTAATTAATATACCCAATTAACCCCAATATCATTACTAATGAAAATATTACAAAGTTCTTTCTTTTCAAAACATTAAAATCTCTAAATTTCATTAATGATCCCCCCTAAAATATTTTATATTCTAATTTCTTGGATATACCTGAACCCTGTGTCCGGGAACTTGAAGTACAGTCTTAACAGCTTCGTATAGACTAGCCTTTACAGCAATATCATCAGCCCCTTCTGCAACAACAATAACACCCTTTACTTGGGGTTTAATTTCCTTTAAAACCAAAGGTTTATTTCCGCCACTTTCATTTGTAATGACTGTGTTTGTCGTAACACTTTGGGAATTAACAACTCTGCTACCACCATTCGAATCTTTTTCTTCCGTCGTATCTGTTGATTCCACCGTATTTATGGCAGGTACAATTTCTGCTCCCATTTCAAAGGTAATCATTACTTGTACTTCTCCTGCGCCTTTAATTTCTTCTAAAATCCTTTTGAGGCGGGCTTCAACAACTTCCTCTTCTGTTCTATTTTCCACCACCTGATGAACCAATGTTCCATTGATGGGTTGGTTACTATTGTTATTTGATGAAGCATCCTTAACAAAAAAATCTCCTGAAACAATTAAAGCAATAATTGCCACTGCCAATAACACTAAAATATTGGCTACATACTTCTTCGATATTACCTTTTTTATTGCCTCACTCCACTTTTCCATTGTTTTCCCTCCTATTAATTGCTATTCTTAAGTACAGAAATATTAATCTTTTCTTTTGATACTTGGTATAAGGTACTAAAATCATTTTTAATGATTTCTTCTTCACTATCTAACAATATGCTATCTGCCTTTACATTATTATAATTTTTTTCCGACAAGCTTACATTTACATTGACGCTTACTTGAACATCTTTAATTCTCTTATCATCTCTAGCTTCAGTCTCTTTTGTTCCTTCGGCTAAAATTATATTGATTTCTTTAATGATGCCAAATTCATCATTATTATTTTCTTCAATCGCTAACTCTATATCATAAACCTGATAGCCTAATTGCTTTTCTAGCCTGTTTTTCATCTGGCTTTTTACATTTTCTTTATATATGTGAATTACAGTTTCTTGATTGGCTACTTCAAAGGTTTGCATTCTATTTTGCATTGTCATCACTTCCATTTGATTGCTGGTTTGTAGAATGTTATCACCTAAATTTACACCCCCATTTACCAGACCCATTAAAGGTCTCAAAACCACCAACATAATCATCAGTCCAATGATGACATTAATATATCTTTTATGATTATTATTAGGTAATAGAAATTCAACAAAAGTGATAAAGATTATCATAGATAAAATCGTTACAATCCACTCTCTAATGGTTTCCATCATTTTACCTCACCTACCTCATCATTAGTGTTATATTACCGGTCCCCACAATTATGGTGATGGTAATAAAAAACATAATTGCTATTGATGAAACCGTTGCAAATAAAAGTACTAACGCATTACTCATTTGGTTCAAACAGTCTACCAACTGACTTTGGGCAATGGGTTCTATAACAGCTGCACAAAGTTTATAAATCACAATTAATGCCAAAATCTTAATCATGGGAATTAAGCAGATCAAAAACACTGTAATTAATCCAATTGCTCCAATTGCATTTTTTAATAAAAGAGAAGCCCCAATCACTGTATCCATTGCATCAGATAAAAAACCGCCTACTATTGGTATAAATTTATCAACAGCAAACTTAGCTGTTCTAATGGTTACGCCATCTACTGATGCAGCTGTAATTCCTTGGATAGATATGACCCCAACAAAGGCGGTTAGTATAAACCCAAGAAGCATTGTTGCACCCTGCTTTAGAAGACCTGCCAGTTTTGAAATCTGTATTTTCGAAGAAAAATTATTAACAACTGATAAAACAGCTGAGAAAAAGATTAATGGTAAAACAACTGTCTTTACCACTGTCCCTACAAAGCCAATAGCCCCTAATAATACTGGGTGAAAAAAAGCTGAAGAAGTAATCCCCCCCATTGCCAGTAAGATTGCCAATAATATGGGTAGGAGGGCCTGCATAAAGGTAACCATTAAATCTATGGTATCTTTACCTATATTTATTGCGATCATAAAGCTTTTAATTGTTAGGGTTACAATTATTAAATAACATACACTGGAGGCTAATTTACCAACAATGTCATTTTCAAAGGCATTTTGCAAATTACTTAGAATTGCATAAATTGATGATAAGACGATAATTTGTCCCAAAAGTCTCCAATTGGCAATCACTTCTCTAAATAAGAACCCCAATGCTCCCACCATCAAGTCATTAAAGGAAAAAACCGCTTCTCCCTTTATTAACTTTTGTATAAAGTCTCTAAAATCAATTCTTGGCAGATACTCACCTAGGTCTTTATTAAGGCCCTCCATAATCATCTGCAGCTCACCCGTATCTAATCGATTAATTTGATCCATAATAATGTTCTCTGGGCTAAGAATTACTCCATCTTCTGCCCAAACCATTACAGGGGTCATCAGTACGTATATTATTATTGTTATAATCAGTAGTTTTTTCATATTTTCACATCCTAAGGTACCATATTTATAATTAAATCCATCAAAGAAACTAGAATCGGTACTGCCATAACCATAATTAGTACTTTTCCTGCAAATTCAATTTTAGAAGCGATTACCCCTTCACCGGCATCTTTGCAAATCTGAGCTCCAAACTCTGCAATATAGGCGATCCCCACAATCTTTAAGATAGTGGATAAATAGATATCATCTATATTGATTTTATTAGCCATTTGGTGAAGGATTTCAATGACTGATTGTAGCTTAGTAACAATAAAAATGAAAATAACAAGCCCTGCCACAAGACTGACGAACATGCCCATTTCTTGTTTTTGATTTTTAACAGTAACTGCCAGTACAGTTGCAACAATTCCTAATGCTACAATTTGATATATTTCCACTTGATCATCACATCCTTAATATAAACGAAACATCGTTTTTACAGTATCAAAGAGATTACTAACTAAATTAATAACCATCATTAACACAACAACTACTCCCGCTAAGGTCACCATCATAGCTTGTTCATCTCGTTCTGCAGCCTTTAATACCCGATATAAGACTGCTACGATAAACCCCACTGCAGCAATTTTAAATATTAAATCCACATCCATTATCATTGTTATTTCCTCCCCAATTAAAATAAGATGACTACAATGGCTATTCCGCCTAATATACCAAGACTTTTATATAGCTTCACATTTTTATGCTGAAGATCTATAGCTTCTTGATAATTTCTACGTAATTCTTCCATTGTCAGCTGAATATGTTTAACTTGATTATCTCGATCAGAATTACCTAGGTTGTTGCCTAGACTAATTAATAATTCAATATCTTCTTTTCTTAGTTCGCTCTTATTCTTAGCTAATTCGATCCCTTTACGCCATGCTTCTGAAAAAGTGTAGCCTTCTTTTTTTAGTAGTATCTCTGCAGTTTCTTCAAGCAAATATGCGATTTCTATTTTGCTTCTTTTGGCTACACTCTGCAATAAATAAGGTAAAGGTGTTGAGGCATAAACAATTTCAGTCTCTAGCATTTGAAGAGTTAAAATAAGCTGACTTAGGAGGTTTGTCCGCTGCCTATAGGCATTGGCATATATCTCACCTACTAAGGTGCTACAGATAATAATGATGATGGAAAATATCATTTTAATCATCATATGAATTCACCACCCTATTCCTTATGGACCCAGAGATGAGGTTATTCCCCTTATTTCCATCAAAAATTCCTTCGATGGTCCCTACATCGTCTTTATTTGATAGTAAAATTATCCGTTGAAAGGTATTACTCTTTATTAATTCTCCAATGACTTTTTTATTAAGTAAATCCTCTAATGAGTTCCCGTGGACGGTTGTAATTAACCGTATTCCTGCCATTAATGCTTCCTCTATCGCAATACTATCTTCATATCTCCCCACTTCATCTGTAACGATAACTTCTGGTGACATTGCCCTGATGAGCATCATCATTCCTTCTGCCTTGGGACAGGCATCTAAGAGATCTGTCCTTACCCCTAAGTCATTCTGTGGATTTCCTTGAAAACTACCCCCGATTTCCGACCGTTCATCCACTACGCCAACCTTCATACCCTTTAGTCCTACTCTAGGTAAACCATTACTAATATGCCTTATAATATCCCTTAATAAAGTTGTTTTTCCACATTGGGGAGGAGAAGCGATTAGGGTATTATATACCTTCCCACTAGAGTCAACCAAATATTTTATAATGGGGTTGGCTACCCCCTTCTTCTCTCTAGATATCCTTATGTTTAAACCACTAAAATCTCTCATGGTTTTTATGGTATTCTTTTCTGATATTACTTTCCCTACAATTCCTACCCTATGACCTCCAGTTACTGTAATATAACCTCTTTTTAATTCTTCTTCTACTGCATAAATAGAATAATTAGAAATAAATTGTAGTGTATTTTGTATATTTGGTCCCCTCACCAGAAAACCTTTCTCTCTATCCTTTATAAGTTCTCCTTCGGCACTAACAAAGTGGTCTTCATTATTACCATAGACCATCAATGGTTGGTTTACCCTTAATCGGATTTCTTCCATTGTTTTTTTAAACTCCTTAGGTACTTTGCCGAATATTTTCCTTAGTTCAGGACAGAGGTACTGTTCTAATTGTAGATGAACGTCATTGTTAAGCTCCTTTTTAATAAAATTGCTTTGCATTTTATAATTCATCAGAACATGTCCCCCCTCTATATATAATAGATATTGTCCTTTGACTATAAATATTCTTAAAACATAAAAAAAAGGAAATCCAATGTTAGAATCATTGATTTTCCTTTTTATTGTTTATTATTTTCTATCTTATTTTCTTCTTTAAAAGAGATGCCTTACAGATCACTCACTTCAAAGGGATCATATTCAAAGATGGCGATTTTACATTCTTCGCATCTAAAAGCCGGATTTTTAATTGGTTTAAAAAAAGGCATCCCTACAATTATTTCTTTTTCAAAATCAAAAAATTTTCTTCTTGTATCTTCAGACCAATTGATAGCATGGGTAGACCATATAGCTCCATAACTCATATCCTTGCCACAATTAGGACAATTTATCTCTTTGATTTTTCTCATAACCTTCCCCCTACCTAGAAAAATTTTGTAAAACTATTTTCCTATTAAATGATTATTCTCTTTTACATCTCTATTTCCTTCTTTTACATGAGGAAATTGCATAATACCATAACTTTGAATTAATATTAGTTTTATGCAAATATAAACCTAATATTAATTATGCAATTTCCTCACATATTACTATTCATTTAATGATATATCTACTGAAAAGAAAAAAATCCAATGCAAACACATTGGATTTTTTAATGTAGTAAATTTAGTTTAAATTATTCTTCATCATGATTATGAATTTCTTCATATTCGGCATATTCATTTTCATCCATTATTGTAATTGGTCTATGACATTGAGGACATTGAACTTCTACTTCATCTTCATCTAAAAGATCTTCGTCTACGTAGATATCTTCTTCACAGTAAGGACATTCTACTTCAGCAAAATCAATATCATCATCTTCAAAGTCATCATAATCATCTAAGTCATCTTCTTCGTCTAATTCGAATAGTTCATCTTCAACTTCCATTAGGTCTTCGTCCATCGCTTCAACATACTCAATTAAATCTTCTTGATCTTCACTGACTTCAACAATGGCATCGGCAAATTCTTCTAGTGTGTCAATAATACTCATTAATAATTTACCTTCTTTAGAAGATTCTTTGATGTTAAGTCCATCTGCCAAACCTCTTAGATATGAAACTTTTTCAAATAAATAACTCATCTTTACTACCTCCTTTTTTTACATAATACTTTTATATTATTTCCTACATAGCACACATTTTATGCCCTTGACATGTATTCTCCAGTACGAGTGTCAATTCTAACCTTGTCTCCTTCGTTGATAAAAAGAGGTACATGTATTACGGCACCTGTTTCAACAGTAGCAGTTTTAGTTACGTTAGAAGCAGTATCACCTTTAATTCCTGGTTCTGTCTCTGTAATGATAAGCTCTACAAAGTTAGGTGCATCCACCTGGAAGGCTTTCCCTTGATAAAATTTGATCGTAGCTGAATCATTTTCTTTAAGGAATTTAATAGCATCTTCTACTTGGTCATAAGTTAAAGGAATTTGCTCATAGGTTTCATTATCCATAAAGTGATATAATTCTCCATCATTGTATAGATACTGCATTTCTTTTGTTTCAATATGAGCTCTTGGGAACTTGTCACTTGGGTTGAAAGTCTCCTCTCTTATTGAACCAGACTTTAAGTTTCTATGTTTAGTCCTTACAAAGGCTGCTCCTTTACCTGGCTTAACATGTTGGAAATCCAATACTACATATGGCTCTCCATTCATTTCAAATGTAACACCTTTTCTAAAATCACCTGCTGAAATCATTCTATCCCTCCATAAATTAATTATTATAATTAAGTTCAATCAGTTCCTTAGTAGATTTTGATAGAACTTGATAACCATCTTCTGTTACTATAACTAAATCTTCGATTCTTACTCCACCAAAATCGGGAATATATACGCCTGGCTCAATTGTTATTACCATTCCTGGCTCCATCGGGACAGTTCCTCTAACATTTACATGGGGAAGTTCGTGGACTTCTATACCAACCCCATGTCCAAGACCATGACCAAAGTTTTGTCCATATCCTTTTTCTGTAATGATATCTCTTGCTATTTTGTCAAGTTCGATCCCCTTTACACCTGGCTTTACGGCTTTTAAAGAAGTTTCTTGAGCTTCTAATACTGTATTGTATATTTCTTTTTGTTTATCTGTTGCCTTCCCCATAAAGAAGCTTCTGGTCATATCTGAGCAATAACCATTATAAATACAACCAAAATCTAGGGTAATCATGTCATCTTTATCTATAACCTTATCGGAAGCCTTACCATGGGGTAGAGAAGATCGCTTACCAGAAGCAACAATACTTTCAAAACTTAAGCCCGAAGCTCCCTTTTTCTTCATAAAGAATTCTAGCTCTAAAGCAACATCCAACTCTCTCATTCCAGGTTTTATGTATTTCAGGATATGTTGAAAAGCTTCATCTGTAATTTCTGCTGCCTTAGCAATATAACTTAACTCTTCTTGAGTTTTAACAGATCGCATTTTAGTAATAAACCCCTCTAATGAAACAAACTCTACATTAGGTAGTTTTTTACTAAAATCTTGATATTGTCCATAGGTTACGTAATCTTCTTCAACACCTAATTTATTGATACCTAGATCATTTAACACATCAGTTATTCCATTAGGAATACTGTTTTCAATAATTTCGAATCCTTGACATTGGGCAGTAGCCTGTTCTGTATATCTAAAATCTGTTACAAAAATGGCTCTATCTTTGGTAATAATAACATAACCTGCACTACCAGTAAAATTTGATATATATCTTCTGTTTTCAGGCTTGTACAATAATATACCATCTAAGTTTCTTTCTTGTAATAAATTTCTAACTTGATTAATCCTTGTCATTATTATAATCCCCCTAGAAATAATATTTATGAAACCTGTGTTATTAATGCCTGTAATGCTAACAAATAACTATTAAAGCCGAAACCACTTATTTGACCGATACACGCAGGTGCAATAACTGATTGACGGCGAAAATCTTCACGGGCATGTACATTACTCAAATGAACTTCGATTGTAGGCAAATTAACAGCTTTAATAGCGTCATAAATGGCTATGCTGTAATGGGTATAAGCAGCAGGATTAATAATAATTCCCTTCACATTGCTATTCTTATGTAGAAAATCAATTATTTCTCCTTCACTATTACTTTGTATTATTTCCAACTGAACCCGATATTTTTCAGCCATCTCCATTAATTTTTGATTAATCTCATTTAAAGTAAGGGTTCCATAGACCTCTGGCTCCCTTGTTCCTAATAAATTTAAGTTAGGACCATGAATCACCAAGTATTTTTCCACTGTTACCAAACCCTTCCTCTAAAAATCCTATTTTATAATATCATATTTTTTATCATTTGAATAGATTTTGTATAATAGACTTGTATTTTTTATGTATGCCTTGGGTGCTGAGCTACCTTCTTAATGGCTTGTAAAATTTCTTTAATTGCATCGGCTTCAAATTGAAGAGATAGTTCGTTTACTCTTGTATAGACTTCCCCAATAGGGGTTGCAACATACTTTGGCGGCAGATTATTTAAGGTCAAGGCCTTTATATCACTTACACAATGCTGACATTTGCAAAGATCAGGATAACTCTTTAGCACATCTGGTAATAGGTAATCCACCACATCTTCCATATAATTCTTAACTTTCATCAATATCCCTCCTAGTTTATTATCCGCTAATTTATTTATTTTTTACCCAGTATGGTCATTACTAAAAGCATCATACTATCTTTTCAGTATTCCACAAGGAATAATTAATTCCTGCTAAGAAGATTTAGTTCCTAGTTACTATTAATTATGAAATGTCTTTCTTTTCCATAAAAAACCCCTCAGTTGATCTAATTTGATCAAAAGAGAGGCTTGTAGTAAAGCAACATATGTGAGAAGGTCCCACAACTTGCTAATTTTACTTCTTATTAAGATTATATCCTTTAGCCCTAAGTATTACATAGGGGAGATTTAAAGTTTTCCTTCTTTTTGTAATTCATGAAGCATATAAATAATTTCTCCCCTAGTAATATGTTTCCCCATACTATGGCGACTGTCGGACCTTGTGTACTTTTCATATAGCATTTTGTCTTCTATATCTGCCCACTTAAAACCTCTGCTACCTAAGATTCGTTCCATAATCCATTCAATTTCTTGATAGGTTATGGGGTTTTTCGATTTAAAAGTATTATCTGGATAGCCTTTTATATAGCCCCTAGCTACAGCATTATATATAGCAGTACTATGGTCTCCAAACTGTCCTTCGTCGATAAAGTTAATGCTAGGCTGACTAATATTGTTCCACTTAAGTACTCTATTCAAAAGGGTAACAAATTCTCCCCTTGATACTTCCTCCTTTGGTCTAAAAGTACCATCGGTATAACCCGCTACATAAAATTGTCTAACAAAGGTATAAATTTCTTCGTAGGCCCAATGGGTATAAATATCCCTTAGTATCGGATATTGATGATCAATAAAAACTGCATAGGTACCACCCGAATATAATCCTGTTGGAAGGACAGTTGTGATAGTACTTCCACTAATTGTACTATACAAATACCTCCACTCACCATTTATGAGTTGATAAATACCAGCTCTTTCGGAGCCATAATAAGTAAATTCCAATTCTATAGGCTCTTTAAGATCTACTGCTCCTACATGGTTTGCTACATCAATTGTATATCTATTCGTTGCCGCTTCTAATCGATTTGTGTTCAGCTGATAAATAGCTCGTACCTCTTTATCCACAGTGAAATAAGTGTCCCAATAAAAACTACCTGGTTTAATTCTGAGGGTTAACATGTCATCGGCAGTGATTATTGTAGCCCCAACTAACGAAACATTTGTGTGGGCAATACTTTGGAGGGTATTGGTTATGTTAGCATTTTGAAAGGCCACAGTGTATCCTTCCTTAAATCCCTCTTTATATCCGGCTAAAAAACCCTCCCTATACTGTAGATTTTCCCTTAATAGGTTAGCTTGTATAACTACTTCTTGTTCTCTTGGTATAGCCCGCTTCCAGTCGTTGCTCCTACCATCGACATAATCCATTTCACCAAAAAATTCTCCTTGCATTTTCCCTACAACAGATCCATGTTCTAGTCCCATTTCTTTTGTGAAACGATGATTATCAACATTAGCATTTCTGAAGGCATCTGTATAACCTTCTTCATAGGCTCTTTTAAAACCGACTATAAAACCACTACGGTATCTTGTCGTATCTCTATTTAAGGAATACTCTCTCGTAAGATCTGTATCACTGGGTACTGTTCTTTTCCAGTCATTGGTTTTCCCTTGATGAAACTCTTTCACTCCATTAATTTCTCCAAGCATTCTCCCAAAGAATCCTCCATGAGATAAACCATAATCATAATCGGTTAATGTTTTACTATTTGATAGTTCTTTATAAACCCTCTCATAGCCCTCCTTAAAACCCTCTTTAAATCCTCGAAGAAAATAAAATCGATAGGTATAAGTTTCTTTTGTTAGGTCATGTAGGACTATAATTTTCTTTTCTTCTTCCTGGTGGGCTTTTTGCCAGTCACTTCGTTGATTATTAATGTAATCTCTTTGGGCAGCTATTTCTCCCAATATTTGTCCATTAGTATAACCATTTGCCTCTGCAACTTCATGGAGGCTTTGACCAGTAACGACGCTAACCCCAGATAACAGAAAAATAATTACTATTATAAGGCTCATGAATGCCTTTTTATTCATACAAACACCCCATATCTTTCATGATTTCTGGCAAAAGTCTATTCGTTATTAAAATGATAAACGTGGAATTAAAATTCGCTGACCAATCTTCATATCATTTGGATCTATTATTCCATTTTGCTCCATAATCAAGTGTCGTTTAGTAACATCGCTATAGAACTGTCGACTGATACTATAAAGGGTATCTCCTTCTTTTACGACATATTCAATGGCATCTATAACAGAACTATTAACCTGTTTATTACCGTCTGGTATAATCAATTTTTGGCCAACATAAATCTGGTTAGAATCAGTAATATTATTGGCTTCCATGATTAAAAAACGCTTCGAAAAATCCTGATAAAAAGCTGTTGTTATACTAAAAAGCGTGTCTCCTGCCTTAACTTCATAGATTCTTCCATCACTAATACTCAAATCTAATGGATTGATAATAGATCCATTTGGATAAATTGCTTCTAACTCATCCAACAACAACGTTCCACTAATAGTAGCGCTAAAGTCTTCTGCTAAAATAACTAACCTTTGAATTTCAACTGGATAGCTTATGTCCATTTGGGGCACTCCCTCTAGTTTGTTCCAGCCTGTCCAATTAATTTGCTGAGTTAAAGGGATGATAGACTCCTTACCCCTACTGTCTTTTAATACTAATGATATTTTATGGTTACTATGACTAAAGGCATATAACGATAATTGAATCTTTTCTGGCTGAGCAGTTAATAATATTTTTTCATCAAATACAATATTTGCAACTGATCTTTGTCGAGGCCTTAGAAAATCATAAGTTAATTGTAATGAGTGATTACCCTTCTTAGCCTTTGTACTTAACCCAAGGTTTCCGACAACTTCCCTAGGCTCACCAACAAAAAAAGTATTTAGAGTTTCAAAACTATTTAGGTTTATTGTTACGAAGGAATCATTTGTAGGATCTAATAATTCGGGTTGAGCAATACCAATACCTCCACTGTTTTGAGGTGGTACTATAGGCTCCCATCTTTCATAAAGTTCTGCAATATAACCTTTAAAGGGTAGAAATGGATTAGCTCGTCTCATCCACCCCTCTTCTGTTATAGAACTCTCGTCTACATTTGATTTACCATTTAAACTTTGAAATATTAATATCATGTTACCATTAATTTCTTCATTAAAATTGTTCTGTAATTGAAGTTCTTCAATTATTATGTTTTTTTCATAGCCTCTAATGGCCTTAATAAAATCTATGGTAGATTGATATGTCCCTTGAAAGGGAACAGTAACTGAAATTGTATCTAATTGTAAGTTTGCAATCTCTTCCACCCTATATTCAGAAAAACTTAATGAAGGAATGATAATGTTGGCTTCCTTCGACCATTCCTCTAATAAGAGAATAATACTTCCTTGATCTATCCTACTAAAAAATTGTTCTGACTGATGTTTTAGCTCCTTTTGTAAAGATAGAATCTCTTTTTCAACAGCTTCCTTTGAAGATAATGCTTCTTCTATTTCATTAATACCATCACTATATGCTTCCTTTTTATTAGCTATTTCCTGTAATTTAGTGATTTGAGGACTGACAATAAAACCAAAATATACAGTTAAAAAAATTACTACCCCAAGCACATAAATGAGTTTCTTTTCTCTAGTTGTTAGCTTCATTTCTCATCTCCATCCTTAATGGATAAACTTAATGTAAAGGTGTAATGATTTGAATCTTCTATTATATTAGGTATAAAAATATCTTTAAATCCATCGATTCTTCTTAAGTTATTCTCAAATAAAGCAATCGCTGTTTTATTTTTAGCTATACCTTGCAATTGAATCTCCTTCTTAGTTATTTTAAGGGTTTGCAAGAAAACATTTTCTGGAATTTGTTCATTTATTGTATAAAGTAAATAATCATTGATCATAGACTCTTGATGGAAATAAGAAATTAAGCCTTGAAAATTTGTTGTATTTTCTTTCAAGCTATCTAATTCCACCATTAATGTATCAAAATTTCTTTTTCCCTCCTGTAATGCTGGACTATTAAAAACATTACTGACAGCTGTAACTTCATTATTTCCTTTATAGATCTTCCAAGCATTCAATAAAGGAAATACAGTCAATCCAACAATAAGTATACTAGCCACAATCATTTTTGATAATTTTGTCTCTTTACTTTTTTCACCAGAATCTAAATAGGGTTGAAAAAAATTAAAGTCCTTCAACTTTACCACCTACTCACTTTCGTATAATAGCTCCCATTGCATTTAAATAACATTTAATGTCTAAATCATCCCGCTGATTGGTGGGCAAATTGAATTTGACATTACTCAAATTAGTAATTACGCTTGTTGATATATTAAAGTAATCCTCGATTACTCGTGCAATATCCTTGAGGTTCGAATGACCACCCATTAATGAAATTTGGTCAATTTTATTTCCTAGACTTCTGCTGGTATGGTATTTAAAAATTCTTTGAATCTCTTCAGCCCAGCCTTCAATACAACTAAGAATTAATGCTTCTAATGTCTCATTTTCAATAGGGTTAGTTCTAATCGATTTTTTTCTTTCATCTGCTTCCTCTGGGTTTAAGTTTAAGGTATTAATTAAAGTCATATCAATATCTTTTCCACCAAAGGGTAATAACCTGCTAAATTCCAGTATTCCATCCTTGATAATATTAATATTAATTCCTTGGTAACCTAAATCTACCACTGCTAATGTACAATCTTTATAATCTTGCTGATCTATTTTTAATCCCTTCATAAACAGTTTAGAAATGCTATTAGAATGTATATCTAAGGCTATCGGCCTTAAATTTAATGACTTAGAAAGTTCCATATAATTTTCGACAATTAGTTTCGGTAAAGCCGCCACCAATAGTCGAGTCTTTTTTTCATCTTCTTCTATATTTTTTAATACTTTATATTGAATAACATATTCATCTAGAGCAGTTGGAAAAAACTGTTGGACTTCAAACTGAAGCATGTTTTCAAGTTCTTCTTCTCTAACTGAAGGCAAGTCAACCTCCCTTGTAATAACAGTAGTGCTTTGAAGAGAGTAGATCACCTTATTCGTTTTAATATTCCTTCTGTTTAACTCATGACTAATGGCCTTTTTCAAGGTTTGAATATCTATAATTTCTCCGTCTTGAAATACATTTTGGGGAGTAGGAATCATGAAAGCTTGAGATAGAAGAATTTCTCCATTTTGAAATTTCCCCACTACAGCCTTCGTTTGATAACTCCCAATATCTAAGGATAAAACATCTTTATTTAATATCAAATTCTTCCCTCCCTAACATGTATCAGAAATAATTAATTAATATTGTTATGTAATAATTAATTATATCATTTCCAAAGAAAACTGTCAGTAATGTAGCCAATCCAATAAAAGGACCAAATGGAATCATATCCTTTCTCCCTTTTATTTTTAATATCATTAATATAATAGAAATAATTGCCCCCAACAAAAAGGATAAAAAGATAACAATAAGAATTGGTCGCCACCCCAGCCAAAAACCTAATAAGGCCATTAGCTTGATGTCTCCTCCCCCCATGCCGCCTTTTGTGATTACCGCTAAAAATAGAAAAAAGCCTCCAGCTAGAAACCCTCCACCAAGGCTACTTAGCAAAATTTCTGGTGAATCTATATAATAGATGACATTGAACAAAAACACAATTCCTAGCCCAGTGATTACTAGTTCATCAGGTATAATTTGATGTTGTAGATCAATTGCGCTAATGGTTAAAATGAGGCTCGCCATCAGACAATACTCTAATGCAGTAAAAGAAAATCCCCCACGCCAAAAGGCTAGTGTCCATAATAGCCCATTAGCTAACTCAACTAAAGGATATTGTAAAGGGACTTTATTTTTACAGTAACGACATTTCCCTCTAGAAATGATATAGCTCATTAAAGGTAGTAGATCACGTACTTTTAAGGATTGATTGCATGTTGGACAATGGGAGGATGGAAAAACTAATGACTCTTTTCTAGGAATTCTCCATATACAAACATTTAGAAAAGAACCAACAACAATCCCGTATATAAAAACAATAAAGTACATCTTATCACATCCTTTAAATAGATTAAACCAAATTATAAATAGGTCTATAGTCTCATATTCGCCATTCTACGGCAAAATCCTTTAACTCCCTCTTAAATATACAAATTTCTACATTTTCAAAATATTATTAAAAAACTTATAGAGTGACCTAAATTTCAATAATTATACTTACCTCGTGAAAATTCTTTGTTAATAAAATGATAATGATATTGCTATTTTCTTTTGACAGGACTATAATAATATAGGATTAAAATTAAAAAGAAAGAAGATGACATTAATGAATTTAGAAAAGTTCAAAAAAAATCTAATTAAGTATGCTATGAATCTGGAAATTGTCATAGCCGTATGTATTTCGATTTCTATTTTATTAGGGATTTTCACCCTAGCGAGATACTTGATGGTTATTGCAAAAACTGATGCCTACGCCCTCTATGATACCTTTAAAAAGTTTTTAAGTATTGCTTTATTATTGGTAATCGGTGTTGAAATGGTATTAATGCTTCTTTCCCATTCCAGCAGTAGTATATTAGAATTGGTACTTTTCGCCATTGCAAGAAAAATGTTAATTTACAGTGAAACTATGCTTGACTTAATTCTAGGTACTGTAGCCATCGCCATTGTATTTATTATCCGCAAGTATCTTATGTCTAGCAAGTACACTAAATATCAAAGTGATGAAGGCAATATCGTATCAGCTGCATCACCTATTCACGATTTAAATTTTTATTCTAACATGCATATTCCAGAAAACAAAGGTGTAACCGTAGGCGGTTTAATCTGCCACCTTTCAGAGGAAACGGGGGTACCAATTGAAGTAGGTGCAGAATATTCTATCGAAAATGTATGTATGAAGATTATAAAAATGAAGGATGGACTTATTGAAAAAGTTGTTTTAAGAGAAAGAAGTTCTGAAAATATCGAAGTAGAGTCTAAAGAAAAAGTACATGCTACTTCTCAACATTAATAATTTTATAGACCATCGATCAAGATCGATGGTCTTTTTAATTCCTTTAAATCAATGAAATTCTAAAAAAACACAACTTTAAAATATACCATTAATACAAAATATACTAGAAAAGTCGCCCCTGTATAAAATAAGCATCTTTTTGGTAGCCTTCTGCCAACAATGGCTATTAACAGTAATAGTAGCGGTACTACTAACAACTTTACTATTGAAAAATATGGTGTATATAATATGGCATTTATGATGGGATTAGCTTCTTGATGCCCCTGCCCCACCACTTCTAATGTTAAAAAATAGTCTGCGATATTAAATAGACCTATACCTGCCAATAAAAAAACTAAAAAGTAATATTGTTTATTAGTCATTTTAAGCACCCCATTCTTGTTATACCCATGAGTATTACAATTAATGGGGTATTTATACATTTCACAATAAACTATTACTTGAGGATTTCCACAATACATATCAACAGTGATTTAATATACAATCTATACAAATATGAAAACTAACTTACCCAGTCGGAAATGAGTGAATTACTGTGGCTTAATTGGACTTTCTCAAATAACCTCATTAAATTGAATCGGTCTTAAAAAACAAAACCTAAAGCTACCCATTGTCAATAACACGAATATTAAACTTTATATTCTTGTTAAATATACGTTATATATCGAATTATATATTTTTTTCTTACCAAAAGTTCGTAAAAACTATTGACTGACGGATAAGAATGTATTATTATAGTTGAGGCAAAACATTAAAATAATTAAGTCTTATATAATTCGTGCAATAGGGGCACGAAGTTTCTACCAGACAACCGTAAATTGCCTGACTATAGACTTTAATTTGAATTTGATTTTACCTACAAAACTTTTCTTTGTTCGTAAAATTATGTAAAAAATTCAAATTTAGTCTATCATTTAAGGAGGGCATTATATGGAAAACTCAAAATCTACTAACTACGTTTCCCCATTAGAAAAACAATTTAAGTTAAGGGAAAATGGCACTACTGCAAAAAGAGAAATTATGGCAGGTATTACAACCTTTATGACCATGGCATATATTCTTGTGGTAAATCCCAACATCCTTTCAGCAACAGGAATGAATCTAGGGGCTTTATTTACAGCAACTGCCCTATCTGCAATTGTTGCTACCATCGTAATGGGTCTTTATGCAAATCTTCCCTATGCATTAGCACCTGGAATGGGACCTAATGCTTTTTTTGCTTTTACAGTTGTTTTAGGAATGAATTACTCATGGCAGACGGCTTTAACGGTGGTCTTTTTAGAAGGTATACTTTTTCTTATTTTAACCTTCTTTAATGTACGGGAAGCTGTTGTAAATGCTTTACCTATGACTGTTAAAAAGGCAATGTCTGCAGGCATCGGTTTATTTATTGCCTTTTTAGGATTATATAATTCTGGTATTGTTACAACTGGTATGTTCCATGTGGGAGATGGCCTTCTAGACGGTGTTCCCCTCGCAATCGGTAATATATCTTCTGGCTCACCCCTCTTAGCTATTTTAGGAATTATGATTACTGGACTATTAATGGCAAAGAAGGTCAAAGGAGCCTTATTGATTGGTATTTTAATTACTACAGTTATTGGAATTCCAATGGGGGTTACTCAATTGCCAGAAGGTTTAAAATTCCTATCTGCACCACCCTCTTTAAGTCCCATTTTCTTTCAATTTGATTTTTCTAATATTTTTTCACTTGACCTATTAGTCGTGCTTTTTATCTTCCTATTTGTTGATATGTTCAATACAGTAGGTACATTAGTAGGGGTAGCAGCTAAAGCAGATATGCTGGATGAAGAAGGTAATGTACCAAAAGCAAAGGAAGCCCTGTTTGCTGACGCCGTTGGAACAACCTTCGGTGCTGTTCTAGGGACAAGTACCGTTACCACTTATGTTGAAAGTGCAGCAGGGGTTGCTGCAGGAGGTAGAACTGGTCTTACAGCCTTATCTACAGCCGGTATGTTTATTTTGGCATTATTTTTATCTCCTTTATTTATTATGATTCCTTCAGCTGCAACTGCACCAGCTTTAGTAATTGTTGGACTATTCATGATGTCACCTATAAAAGAGATCAATTTTGAGGACTACACAGAAGCTATTCCTGCTTTTCTTACAATTGTTCTAATGCCCTTAACCTATAGCATTTCTGAAGGTATTGTTTTTGGTATGATTAGCTATGTTGTGTTAAAACTTTTTTCAGGGAAGAAAAAAGAAGTCTCCCCTATTATGCTTATAACTGTATTGTTATTTGTTATTAAAATTTTGGTCGAAAAGTAATTATAGTATTAAAGGTAATTATAGTATTAATAGTAAGTTGAGAACTGTAAAGAATTGACTGAGTAAACTACCCTATTAAATCTTATCACTTTAAATGCAAAATGAAGCGCCATATATATAATATTTTTTAATATGGCTTTTATATACTTGCGGAAATTGCATAATTGATATTATATTTATATTAATGCAAAATAAAAACTTCGCTGCTTAGTGTTCAACGAGTAATTTGTTGGAATACAAAGGGGATTACTCGTTTCACAATGCGCGACTTAGTTCTTATTTTTGCATAAACCGAATATAAATTCATTGTTATGGTATTATGCAATTTCCTCACTTGATTTAGTTCTATATTCAGGTATAAATAAATTCATTCAGATATAAATAATAGAAGTAAGTCCTTTTTTAGACTTACTTCTATTATTTTTCTTTTGTTGGATTTTTAATTACTACCCGCTCATTAGAACCGCCACCAGTTTCTGAGCCACCACCAGAATCTATCCCCCCATTTATGGTTATAGGCATACTAGTTTGTGTAAAAAAGTCTGTTAACCTTTTCATATTAATATTCCACCCTCCACCAGAGGCAATCAAACCATCCTTTGAAATGATTACTCCTGTAAAGGAAGCCACATCAAGTCTTACGCTACCATTTGGTGCAATTAAGACGCCTGTAATATGCCGCCATCCCCTTATATCAATATCTCCTTTGCTAACAATTATTGTATCGCCACTAGGACTTGTATGACTATTGGAATAATAATTATCCACCAGCATTTTAGTATTATTGGGAATCGATGCTTCTGAAACACCTCCCCTTATTGTATAACCATTAGAAGAATACCAAAAGTCATCCTTTAAACCTATGTCTATAATAGGATAAGGAATTGTGGGTACATGATCAACTTTAACTACCTTTGCTAAAAGTTCCCCTGGATAACCGGTTGGATACACTAATGTCCCTGTATAGAAGATTTTTTGATGAATTTGAGGAGTCCATCCCAGTTCTAGATCACCATTAACATAGACATTACCGTACATCCTTGCATCTTTTAAACTGAAGTTTCCATTGATATAAACATCTCCATATACATTTCTTGTTCCACTCCATAGATTTAAGTTTCCATTTACGTAAATGTTTCCTGGATTTTTTTGGCTTCCAAAGGAAGCTGAGCCACCATTCATATTTACTGAACCTCCAAAATAAAGGTTTGATACATTAAGGGTCGAGCCTCCATTTAGGTCATGGGTGTTTAATCCTCCCGATACAATTGTACCACCTTCTCCATTGATATTGCTCCCTGTGAAGGAGAAATGGGGACCATAGATAAATACATCTCCCATATTGGAAGATTCTTCTCCCTTATTCCAATTGATGGTGACCGTTGTTGTTACTGTTCTTGTACTATTACCTATCTTACCTACTGATGTTAGCGTATAATCGGCATTCTTTGAATTAGCCTCTCTCTGTCCATTTACTGTAGTTGTAGCTATAGGCACTCTACCAAAATTTGTGTTGAAATTATCAACGATAAAAGGATTACTCATAAAACCCTCTAATTCATTAAAGAAGTCCTCGGGCGAATTGACATGATCATATAAATGATCTACTTTAACATTAATTAAGTCAAGAGTTGTCGTAATTCCTGCCTCTGCAATATAATAGGCACTTTGGACATCACCATCGATTCTGGTCATCTTAAAAGTTGAAGTTGCTATCCCTATTAGGGTCATTCCAAGTACCGATACGACAACTAATACCACTAATACCAAAGGTAGCGACGAGCCTCTATTGTTATTGATCATACCCTTAATATATCTCATTTCCTAACTCCTTTATCTTAAATATATAGTTGAAGTTATTTGGGTTTTACTGCCAATACTTCTCTCTGGACTACTAATTTCGATATCAATTCTATTATTGCTACGGACTATCTCAAATTTTTCAATGTTTGAGATGATTACTTGCCCATTTTTTGTTATAGAATTATTTTCTAATTTATAGACGTATTCATCTAGTGTTAGGACATTGTTGTTGATATCTACACTTTCAGCTTTTCTAATCTCTCTAGTGATTAAATCCATAGCATTTCTCACACTGGATAAATTATCAATTTGATCAGCTTGTACATTAAATGATCTACTTCCAAATACCAAAGTCGAAAATATTAGACCAATAATAATTGAAGATATGGCCAAAGCCACTATTAGTTCTACTAGAGTGATTCCTTTATTGTTTTTTATCATTTCACTATCACTCCTAATCCCATGATAGTATTGTTTCTATCTGTGCTTCTTTTTTTTGCAAATAATCATCTTCATAAACAATCACCAGTACTTTAATTAAATTTCCCAACGTTTCAAACTCAATGGTTATATATTTTTGCTCTAGGAGCTTACCATATAATTTCTTGTCGGTGGATAGGCTAGTATAATGATGGTCAGTTGTTAGAATTTCTATAGCAGTAGAAAAATCTTCTGTCCTACTTAAGTCATACAACATTTCAACATTATCTCTAGCTATATAGGTTGCCGTCATTGAGGTTGTAGACATGCTGTTAGTTCTAGCTGAAAAGACAAATAAGCCGATAAAGCCCATAACTATCAAAGAGATTAATGCCAATGCCACAAGTACTTCGGCTAATGTAAATCCTCTATTTGATTTCAGCTGTTTCTTTAGGAAATTAATCACAATCAATATCCACCTTTTCCAATTATTCTTAATTATTATATTTAGTCATACTTTGTAATTTATATTGCGTATATCATACTACTATTTCTAAACTGTCATTATTCATTTATCCTCCATTAGAGTTTATTGGAGTTTATTAGGCTTTAAAAAGACTTTCATTAGTGCTTTAATAGACTTTTATTAAGGACTTATCGTTAAAATTCTCCAATTATGACTGTTACCATTTCTTCTCACCCGTAATGAGTAACTACCACCACTCTCAGTTACAACAGTAACCTCCACTTCAGCGTTAATAGTAAAGCTACCTGAATTTAGTCTATAGGTAATTTCATTAGTACCTAACCCAGTTACGGTAATACTCTGATTTGATGTAGAGGTAATAATTTTATCTTTAAAGGTTATCTTAAAGAAATTGCCGCTGCCGTTGATAGATTTTATGAAGTTTTCGGCACTTGGTATGGGTTCAAAATTTGCTGTAACCGTTACATTTTGCGAAGGCATAATAAAGGTAGTTGAGGGGGCATCAATATCATCAAATGTGCCTGCTGAAGCTTGCCAATTTATAAATTGGTAGCCAGATTTAGCATTTGCTGAGACATTAACTATTTGACCTTCTTCGTATGTACCTGTACCCGAGGCTGTTCCTCCTGATGTTGCATTTACAGTTACAGTAAGTTGATATGTATTAGGTATTTCACCTCCGGGGTCTGTAGGTGAGCCAGAATCTGGGTCAGTACCACCACTACCTCCATCAATAGAGACGACTCCTGTAGTAGCGTCATATTTAAAGGATCCATTACCCAAGAAAATAATTTTATCATTAATAAGATGATCTACTTTCACAGGCTCAATTTCAGTAAAAGTGCTCCCCCAGTATTCCTCTGTTGGGAAATAGCCTAAGGTAGCTTCAATCATATGGGCGGCGTTAGTTAGAATTTTAGCATTAGCTAGATTAGTTTTATGCTCTGCACTTCCATTAAACCCTCCTAGTCTTGGTACTGCAATAGCTGATAATACTCCTAGGATAGCGATTACTACGACTACTTCAATGAGGGTAAAGCCCCCTGTATTTTTCATCCTTTTAAAATTGCTTTTCATCATACATTCCTCGCCCCTTGGCATGATTTAAAAGTAGAGTCAATCTGTTAGATTGACTCTATCTTTTATAGTTAATGGCTAGGCGTCATACGCCAATATTAGAGTTAATGTTAACTTTAATAGTAGTTATTAGTAATAACAAGCTATTAATCGATCTAATATACCCACACCATTATGGGGTAACTGAAATGTTACCATCTCTATCGATAACTACGCTTGTTACGCCGGTCGGCCATTTGTCTAAATATTTTTCCCATTGTGTTTTATTAGTTGTTGAATTCCAAGTAGTATTGCTAGCAGGATTTCCATTCTCAGCTAACCACATTGCTGCAGCACTCTCAACAACTCTTTGATTAGCTACATCTGCTTGTTCTTGAGCATTATTTCTAAATCCACCCAACCTCGGTACTGCAACTGCTGCTAAAATCCCTAGTATTGCAATTACTACAATTAGTTCAATTAGTGTGAACCCTTTTCTGTTGTTTACCATCTTTGAAAAAAATTGAATCATTTTTTTTCCTCCCTTTTATTTTTCATTTGGTTATTATCACCAAAATTATTAATATAATAAAATTAATGTTTTAATTAGTTAGCATTAACTAAACAATATTTAACATATCGAACATTGGCAGAATCATTGCCATTACAATAAACCCTATAATTAATGCCATTACTACAATCATTAATGGTTCTAAAAGTGTCGTCATCTTTTGTAAAGCTATTTCTGTTTCATCGTCATAAAAATTTGCTGTCTTATCTAATATTTCATCTAATGCACCTGATTCTTCTCCAATCTGTATCATAGAAATCAACATTGGAGGAAATACCCCAATCTTTTTAATAGGGGCCGCAAGACTCACTCCCTTCGAAATATCTTCTATAGCTGCTATAATCCCCTTTTCCACTACTTTGTTTCCAACAACCTTCGAAGTGCTCTCAAGGGCTTGTATTAGCGGTATGCCGCTGTAAAGCAAAGTAGAGAGGGTTCTTGTAAACCTTGAAGTAACTATTTTTTGAAGGGTATTTTTAATAATTGGTAATCTAAATTTCATTTGATCTAAAAAACTTCTTACCTGATGGCTTTTCATCATTTGATATACCCCTAAGCTAAGTCCCATTAAAGCAAATAAATATATATACCAATAATGGGTCATGGTATAGCTTATGGTAAGTAAAATTCTAGTAGGTAATGGCAAGGGAACATTACTGTCTTGAAACATACCTATAAAAGTTGGCATTACAAAAGTTAGTAAAAATACAATTACAAAAACTGCTACAACAGATAAAATAATTGGATAAACCATTGCTCCTTTTATCTTATTTGTAATTTTATTTTCCTTTTCATAATGATTTGCCATCCGTTCCATGATCCCATCTAAATTACCACTTATTTCTCCAGCTTCAATCATATTAATTAGAAGTTCAGGTATCAACTTTCTATGAGTCCGCAAAGCTTCAGATAGGGTGACTCCCCTTTGTATACCGCTAGAGACATCTTCTAGAAGCGTTTTTAACTTTTTATTCTCTGTTTGTAGTTTTAATACATCAAGGCAAGTTACAATTGGGACTCCTGCATGTAACATGGTATAAAATTGCCTACAGAATATTGCTATATCTTTAGAATTAATAGTTCTAGCAAAACTAACTTCAGTTATTTTTTTCGCTTCTTCCATTTCTCTAATTTCTACGGGATAATATAGATTTTGTCTTAGCATAGCAATTACTTCGCCTTCATCATGGGCGTAATGGGACCCTTGTACCCGTTCCCCTTGCTTAGTAATTGCTTTATATTGAAATACAGGCATACTTCCACCCCTTATTTAATTTATATATACCGTGAGATGGTATCCTGACTAAAGGCATGGGATAAAGCAGTTTCTTTTGATATTAACCCTTTCAGCTGCAAATCTCCCAAGGCGGCCTCCATCGTCTGCATTCCAAACTTTCCTCCCGTCTGAATAGAGGTTTGTATCTGATGGGTCTTTCCTTCCCTAATTAGATTACGAATGGCATTTGTTGCTACCATTATCTCCATAGCGGCCACTCTACCCTGATCATTTAGCGTTGGTACCAGTTGTTGGGAAACAATCCCTTCTAACACTGTTGCTAATTGTATTCTGATCTGTTGCTGTTGATGGGGTGGAAAGACATCTATAATTCGATCTATTGTCTTTGGTGCTCCTAATGTATGGAGGGTGGATAACACCAAATGGCCAGTCTCTGCAGCTGTAATAGCGATGCTAATTGTTTCAATATCCCGCATTTCTCCAACTAGAATAACATCTGGATCTTGACGTAAAGCTGCCCTTAATGCATTTGTAAAATTGTGGGAATCCTGACCTATTTCCCTTTGGTTAACGATACTCTTATTATGGCGGTGCATATATTCTATCGGATCTTCTAGAGTAAGAATATGACAATTTCTTTCTTTATTAATATAGTCAATCATAGAAGCTAAAGTTGTAGATTTACCGCTTCCCGTAGGTCCAGTTACCAATACCAAACCTCTTCTTTTGTTGGCCAATTCCTTCATCACCGATGGCAAGCCCAACGCTTCAATCGTAGGAACATTTGGAGCTACCACCCTTAAGGCCATACTATAGGTTCCCCTCTGCTTAAAGGCATTTACCCTAAATCGTCCTAAGCCAGGACAAGAATAAGTCAAATCAACCTCGCCTTTACTTTCTAAAATCTGAAGTTGATCCTCTGATAAAATTTCTTTAACTAATCTCGATGCTTCTTCTGTTGATATCAATTGTTCTCCAATTTTTGTTAATTCCCCATTTACACGAATTGTAGGGGGTACTGCAACGGTAATATGAAGGTCAGAAGCTTTTGAATCAATCGTTTGTTGTAATAAGTTAGTTATATTCATGAATTTCCTCCTACTCTAACCCGTAGGCTATACGGATCAGTTCTTCTACAGTTGTTGTTCCATCTAGTACTAACTGTTTACAATTTTCCCTCAAGGAAGTAAGTCCTTGGTTAAAGGATGCTCTTCTTATGACATCAATACTGGCTCTATCGTCTACTAGTTTCCTAATGGTTTCATCAACTGGCATAATTTCCTGCACAGCTTGTCTCCCTTTATACCCTGAGTAATTACACATATTACAGCCCTTTCCCTTCACTAATTCTATATCGTCAGTTAGTCCTAATAGTTCCTTTTCTGAAGGGTTGGATATATATGTGTAACTACATGAATCACATACTTTTTTAATGAGTCTCTGAGCAATTATTCCAACTACTGATGAAGAGACAAGATAGGGTTCTATTCCCATATCTAGTAGTCTAGTGACCGTAGAGGCTGTATCATTTGTATGCATTGTACTAAGAACTAAATGCCCAGTTATAGAGGCCCTTACGGCTATTTGAGCTGTCTCTGAATCTCTTATTTCACCAATCATGATAACGTCTGGATCTTGTCTTAATATAGCCCTTAAACCTGCAGCAAAGGTAAGTCCTGCCTTATTATTTACCTGTACTTGATTAATTCCTCCCAAGCGATATTCTACAGGATCTTCAACTGTCACGATATTTCGATTAATGGCATTTAATTCCTTAAGGGCTGCATACAGAGTTGTGGTTTTTCCACTCCCTGTCGGTCCAGTTACCAAAATGATGCCATAGGGCTTTTTTATGATTTTTTCAAATACATTCAAGTTCTCTTCTGTAAAACCTAATTGGCTTTTAGAAAGGACAAAACTGCTTCTATCCAACAATCTGATTACAACTTTTTCTCCAAAAACTGTTGGTAATACAGAAATACGCATATCTATCGGTTTATTATCTACGATCATTTCCACCCTACCATCTTGAGGCAACCTTTTTTCAGCAATATCCATTTTGCCAATAATTTTAATTCTAGAAACCACTGCTAAATGGGCAGATTTTCCAATAGTCATTATTTCCTGTAGGTCTCCATCAATTCTATAACGAATCCGTAAGTTATTTTCTGAAGGTTCTATGTGAATGTCACTTGCCTTTAACTTTACTGCCTGCTTAATAAAGGAATTAACTAGTCTAACCATAGGTGCATTGTTAACTTCAGTATATGAGCTATTCTCTAAATCTTCAATTCCTTCGATATCGTATTCTCTTCTAAAGTCTTTAATAGCTTCTTCGGCACTTTCTTTACCATAGTATCTAGCAATTGCATCCTCGATATTTTGTCTTGTTGCTATGGCTGGCGTTATCTCTAATCCTGTTGCTATTTTTACATCATCTATCGCAAAAATATTTAAAGGATCTGCCATTGCCACTAGCAATTTTTCACCGTCTTTTTTTATAGGTATTAAGTTATGTCTTTTCGCTAACCTTTCACTTATTAATCTAGGTATTTCTGTCTGTATACGATATTTTTTTAAATCTAAATGGGGTATCCCCAATTGAAATTCTAAAACCTCAATAATTTGTCCTTCCTGCAAAAAGCCTTCATCAATCAGAATTTCTCCTAATTTTTTACCAGTACTTTTTTGCATTTGTAAAACTTTTTCCAATTGCTCTACTGTTATTAATCCAGCATCTATTAATAAGTCACCTAATCTTTTATTTTTAACTGCCATATACATCCCTCATTGTTTTAAAATGTGTAAACAACCTTACCTAAAATATACTATCTCAGCTAGTCAAATAATAGTATCATTTTTAATACAAAAAAACTAACAATATATTTTACAATACAATGTTAGTCGGTTACGCCACTACATCCGTACAGCATAAGGCGTCCATATTTATCTGTACTTCATTTGTCCCTATCAAGTTTTATATACTAGATAGTTAATTCTATATGAATATCAAATTTCCTTCTATGTAATATAAAAGTAATAGAACAATTTTTTCCTTTAAACTCTATTAAAACTAAATACTTATTACAACTTTTATATAGGAAAAGATTTTTTCAAGTTCAAAGTGGATACAAGCTAAAGCCCATAATTTCCTGTGTACTAGAAGAAAACCACCTCTAGCAATATACTAAAAGTGGTTTTCTATTAATCTCCTTGGCGCTCTGGCACAACAGCCTTTAAAACATGCTTTTCTATCTTTCTAACAAATTCTGTCCACCAAAATTCTTTACTTTCTATAGGGATTACTAAAATCGTATACAAACCCATTCTATTTCCCCCTAATACATCTGTAAAAATCTGGTCTCCTATTACTGCTGTGTTATTTACATTTGTTTTCATCATTTCCATTGCTCTTTTAAATGCACCTCGGCGTGGTTTTACCGCCCTATGTATAGCTTGAAGGTTCAAGGCTTCGTTAAACTTTACAACTCTATCTTCAGTATTATTTGAAACTAGACAAACTTGAAACCCTTCCTTTTGAAGACTTAAAAGCCATTGCTTCGTTTCTTCGCTTGCATACTTAATATCCCATGCTACAAGGGTGTTATCAATATCGATAATTAGTCCTTTTATATTTCTTTTCTTTAATTGTTCAAGATTTAAATGAAAAACAGATTCAACAAATAAATCTGGTGTTAATAATTTCACTTCCTCACCCCATTATGCTTTTTATTAAATTTAGTATTTCCAATTCTATTAAATAAATTAATATAACCTATCTATTTTTCCCAATAAGCTCTAAATCTCATTTTCCCACCATCATCTTTGTTTATATTTATTTTCTCTAAATCTTCCTTTACTTTTAGTAAATCATTCATCATTTCTCCTTCACATGTAGGACAATATTTATGATGGGCAGAGAGTAATAGACAATTACATCTCATACATTGAAGATTAATAAAATCATTATTAATTTCTATTAATCTTCCATCCTTGACAAAATTATTAATAACATGTAAAGGAATTCCTAACCGTTGTTCCATTTCATAGGAAGTAGCTCCAGGAAATTCAGCTAAATATTCACGAATTTTATCAAAGATATCTTCAACGATTTTAAAACAGCTTGGACAATAATCATGTAATGAATTTTCATGTACTGGTACTCTACATTTTCTACAGACTTTTAATTTATTTACAGATTTATTTTTTTTCATAGTTTCCATCCTCATCTATATAGTGTCCCCTCGATACCCATCCATTTACAATAATTAATATAAAAAGCATTCCTTATTAACTATTTTAATAGATTTTTTGTATTTTGACCAGTCTAGAAACCTTCAGTATCTCAATATTTAATTTCCGAGGAAATAGTGTTAATTCAACAATTTTCAAGCTATTAAGCCATTTTACATCATTTTAGCCCACTTTTTTGTGTACTAGGAAGATAGCACTATTTTATAATATTATAGCTTATTATCAACTAAAAGATAACAAGCCCACTAGTAACCCTAGTGGACCTTTCTTATAACGAATAAGAACGTTCGACTTATTTATTTTTAAAATCTGAGAACTCTACACAATAAGTTTCAACTTAATCAGATAATCGATTTAACGGATTAAATTGTGTAAGTCTGTTAATTTATTCAGCTACAGTCAAACTATAAATCTTGTGAAGGAAGACTTTGTTCATTATGACTTACTGAACAACTTTAGTTGTTTCTAATCTTTTGAAAGTACACTTTTGTGGCATTGATATTTCCAAGATCACAATATAACTCACCTAAAAGACTATAAACCTCATTTAATTTTTCACTAATGCTATCTTTTTCTAAATAGTATTGTGACTTTAATAAATACTCTTCAGCTTCATTATAGTTTTGTCGACCTAGATAAATTTTAGCAGCTAATATATAAGTATCCGCTAAATCAGCTTCCCGCAAGATTTCCTGTTCAGATATAAGCATTATTTCAGAAAGAAGTTTTAAGACACCTTCATGGTCATTAATACCATAATAGCATTTTGCAATTTCAAGTAAAAATGTTGCAAGGTATTCTTCATCTGCAATTCTTTCCCTTTGCAAAATTGCCCTTTGAAGTATTTCTCTAGCTTTGCTAAGCTCTCCTATTTTACTATATAGTTTAGCGATATGATCATAAACAGGTAGCATTACATGAAGTTCAACCTTTCCTTCTCTGTTTAGAAGTCTTTCATATATTTTTCTTGCTTTCTCATAATTCTTTAAACTGTAGAAGGTATTTGCTTCAAGTAAAGTTACTTCATCATTCAATGATTCATTAACATATTTAATGTTTTTAAATTTTTCAATTTCTTGTAATGTTAAATCATATCTATTTGTTCTATAATAACAAATTATTTTGTTTAATAAGGCCTTAGCTTTTATTTCATTAGAATTTGATATCTTTGACTCCCTTGATAAACTAAAGGCTTTTTCACCATAAAAAGCAGCTTGATCAAATTGAGCCATAAAAATATAACATTTAGATATTTTAACATAAAGGAGCGCAATTTTAGCTTCTTCTTTAGAACTCAAGTAATATTCTAAAGAATTATAATAGTCAGCAATAGCTAAATTAAACTGTTTCTTATCAAAATAATACTTACCTCTAACTAATAATATCTCTGCTTTCTTATCAGGTAAATTCCATTTCTCTGCTAATTCGATCATGCTTTTAAGAATTTCAAACACATGTTGGTGATCTACTTCCTTTTTATTCTTTAAAATCGGTCTTAAGCTTTCAATATTTTCCTCTATAATATTACTTGCCTGTTTTTCTTCCGATTCCAATAAATACTCTGGAGTTATTTCTTGTCCTAAATTTTTGTAATAATCATTAAGTTTTACAGCAATAATCATGGCAGTTTTGCGGTTTAATCTTCTCTTACCATTCTCGATCATACTGATTAAACTTCTTGTTATTCTCGCATCAGTTAATTGGTCTTGTCTTAACCCAATCTTTTTTCGAAGAATTTTAATTTTCTTGCCCGGACTTAAAATCTCCATTGTGTCCCTCCTTTCCAAATTACCTTAATGAAATAGCTTTTAAATTTTTATATTAAAGAATAACTAATAATTCTGTGGTAGGCTTTGTAAAAATATACATTGGGTAATTACCTCATTCATTAATAACTATTCTTTTTTGTGTAGCTAATATGAATTAATCTACATAATAATATTAACAAATTTATCTTCGATTGTCTAAAAAATTTACATTTTTTTTTGCAATTTTCAAGTAATTTTTTTATATTTATCAATTTAATAGATAATAGCTCAGTATTCCATTGATATCACTCGATGCCATGGGTCAAAAGGATACCGGTACACCCAAATTTAAATTTAATTGCAAAATATACATTATCATTGAGGAAATTGCATAATTCTAAAAATCTGATTTTAATCATCCTATGTAGAGCTGAAAGCTGAGTCCTGCATTTACACTAAACAGCCAAGTTTTCATTTTACATTAATATAAATCTAATATTAATTATGCAATTTCCTCAACTCATTTTTAGACCTAAAAAAGATCGATTTTCATCGATCTTTTTTTACCTTTGTTAGTATGTTAGCGCTAAATTTACTGCATCATACCCCTGAACTAATCCATTACCATAATAGTTTGGATTACCTAGAGGAAGAGCAGTTGAGTTCATAGCATTTCTAATTTGATGATTGCTAATATCTCCTCTAGCTGATCTTATTAATGCTGCGACTCCAGCTACATGGGGAGCGGCCATTGAAGTCCCGTTCAATGATGCATAGCTATTATTTGGCAATGTGCTTAATATTCCTACCCCTGGTGCTGCTATTTCAATTGTATTACCAGTACTAGAAAATGGTGCTCTTGCATTATCTGAATTTGTTGCCGCAACAGCTATTACAGACTCGTATCTAGCTGGATAACCTACGTTATTCCCTGTTCCGGCCTGATTTCCACTGTTGGCAGCTGCTGCAACTACGACAATACCTGCATTATTGGCTGCATCACAAGCATTTTTTAATGCAGTAGAGCCCACAGCACCACCAAGACTCATGTTGATAACATCCATTCCATTAAGCCTTGCCCATTCAACTCCTTGCACTATCCCTGCTAATGTTCCGCTACCAGAATTATTAAGTACCTTAACTGCATACAATTCTGCTTCTGGAGCAACCCCTACTACGCCAATATGATTGTCTAATGCTGCTACTATACCTGCAACATGAGTTCCATGTCCATTTCCATCAAAGAAGGGATCGCTATTGGAAGAATCTGAAAACACAGACATGCCACCTTTAACGTTTCCTGCAAGATCTTCATGGGTATTATCAATACCAGTATCCAAAATAGCAACTTTTACCCCCGTACCTTTATAACCTATTTCCCAAACAGCAGGAGATTGGACTCGTTCAATACCCCAAGGAATACTCTGGGAAAGAAGATTTACTTCAGCATTCAACTCAACATATTCAATGTTAGGGTTTTTAGATAGTCCTTTAGCTTGAGCTTCTGTTAGTTCTAATAAAACCGTTGGCATAAAAATATATTCATGGAGCATGGCTTGATCTTTTACCGCAAAAGCTGTTAACAATCCTCTATTGACTTTACCGTTAAATCCCACTAAATACTCTTGTTTCTCACTATTAACTGATTGTGTCGCAGACACTGGAATTATTATTCCAATGCATAAAACAAGAATCATTAAGATTGAAAGTATTTTTTTCATGACAATCTTCCTCCTTCGTTTTCGTTATATTAGTTATCAGAAAAGGGCATAAAGAAAAACCTTGCAATTAATCACCACCTATAATGATATTAAGTACATTACCAAGGCAAAAGTTACATGTACTATAGATTTAAGATTTAACTTTATTTTCCCTATCCTACAACTAGACACGATAGGTAGCGGTATTATGCATTAATTACCGACCTATTTGTATCTATGTCTATTTTATAATTTCTACATATAATAGTCGGAATATTTAGACCAAAGGGAGTTTATTGGAATTAAAATACACTTATAATAAATTAGTCCTATTAATACAACTTTTATCTACAAAGCATAGTAATATCACAATAAAATATGAAGATGAAAATTCCATTAATTCTTTTTTTGAGTATCTACTAGTTGGCTAGTGGTTTATCTCCATACTAAAATGATTTATTAGATTTAAATTATGGTAAGCTATATTTTTTCTATAAATTAAAACAAAGTCTTCCATTGTAAATCTACTGGTAGACTAAACTTTATTGAAGTATTTATTGGAATACTTATTGAAATACTTATTTTAAAATATCATCTACTATGATTTGATAAAATTTCCAGCTATTTATCTCCTTCTATATATTGTAATAAATGGGTTAAAATCAAATTGAAGGCAGAAAAAAGGTCGATTTTCATCGACCTTTTCTTTGATCCTTATTAGTAGCTTAATACCATATCAAGTGCATTGTTTGCTCTTACTAGTCCATTTCCGTACCAGTTAGAGTTTCCTAAGTTAAGTGCAGTACTGTTCATAGCATTTCTAATTCCTGCAGCTGTTACAGCAGGTCTAGCAGACTTTAATAAAGCTGCAACACCAGCAACATGAGGAGCTGCCATAGAAGTACCATTTAATGATCTATAAGTATTAGTTGGATAAGTACTATTGATATCTTGTCCAGGAGCTGCGATTTCTACAGCTGGACCAGTACTAGAGAAAGATGCTCTAACGTTTCCAGAAGTTGTTGCAGCAACTGCCATTGCATTTGGATATCTAGCTGGGAAACCAACGTTGTCGCCTGTTCCAGCAGAATTTCCACTGTTACCAGCAGCAGCAACTACTAAAATACCTGCATTATAAGCAGCGTTAACTGCGTTTTGTAAAGTTGTAGAACCACTAGTTCCACCTAAACTCATGTTAATAACATGCATGTTGTTTTGTCTTGCCCACTCGATACCTTGAGCGATACCAGCAAGTGTACCACTACCTTGGTTATTTAAAACTTTTACTGCGTATAATTGAGCGTTGTAAGCAACACCAATTACTCCAACAGAATTGTTTCTAGCAGCAATTGTACCAGCAACATGAGTTCCATGTCCTTGTACATCATTGTAAGGAGAGTCTCCAAACACAGAGTATCCACCAGATACTGTTAAATCTTCATGGGAAGAATGAATACCAGTATCTAATACAGCAACTCTAACGCCAGAACCTGTAAATCCTCTGTTCCATACGTTAGGAGCTTGTACACGAGTTACTCCCCAAGGAGTACTTTGTGCTAAAAGATGAACTTCTGCGTTTTCTTCAACGTATTCAACATTAGGGTTATTAGCTAAAGCCTTAGCTTGAGCAGGAGTTAACTCCATTAATACTGTATCAATATATTGGAACTCGTGAAGAATTGCCTCATTCTGAACACCAAAAGCTTGAACTAGGCCTCTGCTTGCCTTGCCATTAAACCCTACCAAATACTCTTGTTTCTCATTCTCTGCAGATACCGATGCAGAAACAGGAACCAAGATCCCGATACTTAAAACAAGTATCATTAAAACAGCCAACATCTTCTTCATTAAAACTCCTCCTTTGATTTTTGTTTTATGTTTATGGATTACTTAATACATTCTAATTCCCGCTACTACACTTTGTGTAAAATAACTGTTCTACCCTCTGTACTCTTTTGAAATAACATTTCATAATATTTTTTTACACTGGGTGAACATCATCGTTTATAACCTTTGGGTTTTTCTTCAAAGGATAAACACCTTTGTAATACACATTATGTAATACCTTGATTAAATGTTAAGCAAACCAATAACATCAATTAATGTTACTCATTAAACAAACTTAAAATTAATTCGTTTATCTAATAACCATTATAATATTTATATTTAGAATTGTCTGAATCTTGGAATTAAAATGTAAATATTGGTGTAAAAATGTAAACAGAGGATCTAATAATTACTTGCTTTATATAATATATTAGCTAAACATATTGAAAACACTTACTTTTATAAATTATATTCTTTTATTAATAATTAAGTTAATATACATCAACATATATGATGAGTTGAGTTTTTAACTTTATTTCTCTACAAAAAAAAGGCCGACTTAGTCGGCCTTTATATAAACTATTAATATGTTAAAGCTAGGTTAATCCCATTCATAGCTCTTACTAAACCATTTCCATAGTAATTCCACGTTCCCAAGTTTAGTGCTGTATCGTTCATAATTTGTCTTATTTGACTATTGGTTAAAGTAGGATTTGCGCCTTTTATAAGGGCCGCAACACCTGCAACATGTGGCGATGCCATAGAAGTACCATTAAATGAAGCATAATTGTTACCTGGGGTTGTACTTAATACAGAAACACCAGGTGCAGATATTTCAACTGCTGGTCCATGGCTAGAGAAGTTAGCCCTTCTATTATTTGAATCTATTGCTGCAACCGCCATAACAGACCCATACTTTGCTGGATATCCAACAGTGTCTCCCCAACCAAAAATATTACCGCTATTTCCCGCTGCTGCAATTAATAGTACACCAGCATTATTAGCTGCATTAACCATATTTTCTAGTATTGCAGAACTAGCTGATCCACCTAAGCTCATATTAATAATATCCATACCATTGTTAACAGCCCATTCAATTCCCTGTGCGATACCGTCATAAGAACCACTACCGCTATTATTTAGCACCTTTACTGCATATAAATCTGCATTATAGGCTACTCCAATAACACCAAGATTATTATCAAGGGCTGCAACTGTTCCAGCTACATGTGTACCATGGCCATTTCCATCGTAAAAAGGATCACTGTTTGCTGAATCTGTAAATACAGAATATCCACCCTTTACATTTGAAAATAAGTCTTCGTGTTTATTATCTATACCCGTGTCTAATATTGCTACCTTTACATTTTCACCAGTATAGCCACTATTATGGGCCGTAATGGCTTGAACATGAGAAATTCCCCAGGGAACTGTTTGTGATAATGCATAGGCTTCGGCATTAGGCTCTACATGTAATATATGGGGATGATTTTTTAATCCTTTTGCTTGTGCTTCAGTAAGCTCTAGTAATTTAACAGGGAGTAGCTGATATTCATGAAGAACAGATTCACTTTTTACCCCAAAAGCATTCATCAATCCAACTTCTGCTGGTCCTGCAAATTGAACTAAGTATTCAGTCTTTTCTCCATTAGCTGCCTGTGTTGCAGTTACAGGAATTAACACACCAATACTTAAAACCAAAGTCATCAAAATCGCAAGTGTTTTTTTCACTTAAATCATCTCCCTTTCCTTAGTTTGTTTTTGAAAATAAATTAAAATATAACTTCTTTCTTGTAAAAAAATCACCTTCTTTCCTATTTATTTTAATTTGCAAGTCTTTCTACACTTTGCAAGACATGTAGCAATTACATGCTAAAATAATCAATGATCACAACTTTAACTGCCCCATAAAAATATCAAAGTGTAACAAACTTACAAATTTACTGATAATACTTATCGAAAAGCAACATATTTAATAAATTAACATTTTCAATAAGTATTATTGAATTAATTATATAATTCTATTGAAGACTAGTCATAAAAAATGAATGAAAGTGCATAAAATAGATTATTTATGCATTAGAATTTAAGCAATTTATTTATTTTACTATATCATTAAAATATGGGTAACTAATAATATACAATTATCCTTTTTTCTTGTTTTTTCTACTTAATACCAATATTTTTTTAATTGTCAGTTGAAAAGGATGTAGTGAAATTTCTCACTACATCCCTTCATCAATTTGTGTAATACCTTAAGTCAATCATTTAATTTAAGTTTTCAACAACCGATTTTAAGTAATCTTCTAATTTAGATTCTTCATCGGCCTTACAATAGGTGTTAACCGTAATTTTATTGTTATTTAAAGCAATATCAGTTATTAATCCTTCTACCTCAGCCCCTTGGTTAATGCCATCAAGTTCGATCCCTTTTAAGTCACTTTCTTCCTCAAACAGTCCTACGTAATTAAATACTGGTAACGCTAATTTTAAAATATCTAGCTTGTTGATTAACTTTCTGATATTTGAGAAATTCGCCTCTAATGCTTTATCAATAGCTAAGGTTGTGAAGTTAATATTTTTGTCATAAGCGATCTCCATTAATGTTTTAATTTTTTTAAAACCTACTGTTTCTCCTGCCTCTAAATTTACTGTGTAGGGAATAATATCTAAAAACTCTCCAACTGTATTATAATAATTTTTATCCTGATAACGCCTACCAGTGTGTAAAATGGCAATAGGTGCTTCTTTTACCTTAAAATTAAATCTTACGACTTCCAAGAATAGGCTAAATGCCACTTCCCACCCTTTACTACTTATTAAATTTCCTTCCTCTTCATTTAGTTCTATAGTTATGATAGTGCTTCTCAGTTTAGATTTTTCTTTCTTTAATTGTGCTTGGAATTCATTCGCCGAATCTCCAAACTTCTCTAGTTCATATAAGGCTATAATCTCCTCCTCACTAATCCCTTCTGGACCTTTAGTTATTTGCTCAATATAAGAATGATAATCTAGCGTTTTTTCATAACTATTTTTTATGCCATTATTTTCATAGGTTTTAACTATAATGTTTTTAATATATTCACTACTCATCCCGTCAAATACAATATGATTAAATGGCAAGTATGCTTTAAACTCTTTTTCATTAAATTTAACTAGTAGAATTGTATATAATAGTTTGTTTGTTATATTGCTTTTATTTTTATAGTTGTTGGTAAATAATTCTCTTACAACCTGATTTAACACCCTATTGACAAATTCCGGCTCAAGGTAAGTCAAATCTAGAAATGGCACATTTACACTTTCAGGAGCTTCTAATTCTTGAATTTCTAAAGACTGTCCTTTTTCAATAAGGATGCTCCTTAATAAACCTTCTTCTTTTACTATGTTTAAAATACTTTTATTAAACACCTCTAAGTCTATGCCAGCATCAAAGTTAATTACTGTCCCACTAAGGGTCATATTAATAGCTTTAGTTATTTCTTGTACTGCTGCTAAGTTGTAATTTCTAATAATTTTACCACTAATCACCGACTCTTCTAAGCTCTTTGTTGCCCCTTTTACTAATTCAGCTACTTTATCAATACTACTTTCCTGTCTATAGTTCTTAAGAAGGTTTGTAAATTCGGTCTCAGTAAGCATATCTTTTTTTAGAGACATTCCATCTGTCATTCTAAGAACATAATGGGGCAGTAAATGATTTAAATTATTTTTCTTGAAACAATTTAGAACATCTTCTCGATGATCATAATATAAATCGTCAATCAATAATAAATCTCTACTTGTTTTATTTATTTTTATCGTTAGATATTGCATCGCAAAGTTAAAGTGAGATTTCAATAAATCTTCAATCACCTCTTTACTACTTAGGTTTTTATCATCTCTTCCCTTGGTAATGCAGTTATCTCTTAATGCTCTGATGTTCTGATGATATAAGATATCATTTAATGTCACTTCGAATCCTCTACTTGTCATAGCTGACATAATTCTTATAAGTTTTAAAGAATCTCCACCAATATCAAAGAAATTATCTTCTATTCCAACTTTGTCTAAATATAAAATCTCTGCCCATATTGAAGCTATTTCTTCTTCGATTTTATCCCTTGGTGCTGTATACAGTTGTTCTTCATAAAAGACCTCTTCTTCCACTGGTGAAGGTAGTGCTTTTTTGTTTACTTTTCCATTAACTGTAATTGGTATTGCTTCCATATTGACATAATATGATGGAATCATATAGTTAGGCAGTTCCTTAGACAAGTAGCCTTTAAGGTCTTGTACCTTTAGATCTTCTGTCCCAACTACATAAGCAGATAGATACTTCTCTCCCCTTTCATTATCTCTAGCTATTACTACCGCTCCTTTTATGTCGGAATGATTTAGAAGGACATTTTCTATTTCCCCTAATTCTATTCTATATCCCCTTAGTTTCACTTGATGATCTACTCTTCCTAGAAATTCGATATTTCCTTCTGGTAGCCACCTTCCTAAGTCACCTGATCTATACATTTTTCCTTCTATATATGGGTTGTCCAAAAATTTTTCCTCTGTTAGTTCAGGTCTGTTTAGATAGCCTCTTGTAACCCCCATACCTGAAATATAAATTTCTCCAATAGCCCCGACAGGTAATAAATTTCCATCTCTATCTAATATCAATACATTGCTACTATGAATCGGTTTTCCGATAGGTATGCTGTCCTTCTCTAAACCGCTACATTGATAGTATGTTGCACATACGGTGGTTTCCGTTGGCCCATAACTGTTATATACTTTCCTTTTATCAGAAATGATATTTGTCATGTATTCCTTTTTCAATACATCTCCACCACTAATATATAAACGGATACCTTCTAGAAGCTTATATTTATTAAACTCATTTAAAAGCAACGGAGAACAACTAATCACAGAAACGCTGTTGATTAAAACTATTTCCCGTAATTTATCCATATCTAGAAGATTGTTTTTATTAGTAATTACTAGCTTTCCGCCCTTAAATAAGATTGGATATACCTCTTCAGTGAAGGTATCAAAACTAAAAGAAGCCTGTTGAAGAACAGCATCATTTTCCGTTAGTCCAAATTCTTCTATAAATGCCCCTGTATAACTAACAACATTTCTATGCTCTACCATAACCCCCTTAGACTTGCCTGTACTGCCAGATGTATACATGACATAGGCGAGGGAACTAGAATTAGTTATGACTCCTAAATTATGATCTTCTCCACTATATAGTCCTTCTTCATCTAATAATAAAACCTCCCCACGGAATAATTTTAAATCTTTAGAAATGTCCTTAGTCGTTAACAGTAGGTGAGTACCACTATCCTCAATCATATGATTTATCCTATCTTGAGGGTATTGGGGATCTATCGGCAGATATGCTCCTCCCGCTTTTAACACAGCCATTATCCCTACGATCATCTCTAAAGATGGATGGGTCATAACACCAACAATTGAATCTGTTTTTATTCCTTTATTAAGAAGAACCCGTGCCAACTGATTAGACTTTTTATTAAGTTCATCATAGGTAAGCTGATCCTTTTCTAAAACTAAAGCGATATGATAAGGTGTCTTCTCAGCCTGTTCTTCAAAATATTGGTGAATTGTTTTGTTATTATGATAGCCCATTTCCTTATTAAATCGATGAAGTATCAGGCCTTCTTCTTCCTCTGATATGATTTTTATTTCAGCTAATTTAACATCAGGCTTTTCAATAATCTGGTTAATTACGGTCTTAATATGTCCTTCAATCAATTGAATATCTGCAGGATCATAGACGCTATCATTATAAGACATGATAATGGTTAATTCTTTATCTGGGACAACAGTAATACTAAAATCATAATTAACTTGTTCATTAATTCTAGCATCTTTAATGTCAAAGCCTAGACCCAATTCTTTCCCTATATTATCGATCTCTTTATCGATAGGATAATTCTCAAAAACAATGATATGATCAATTAAGTCTCTTTTTAGCTCTGACTGGGCCTGTATCTCAGCAAGTGGTAAATAATCGTATTTAGATGAAACAAAGGCCCTATTTTGAATGTCTTTAATAATTTCTTCAAACTTACTATCGGAATTGAAGTTCATTCGTACTGGTATTGTATTTATAAATAGGCCTACCATGTTTTCAATGCCGTCTATTTCTGAAGGTCTACCTGAAACTGTTGTACCAAATACAACATCATCTGTATAGCAGTACTTTTGTAGTAAAATTCCCCAAACTGCTTGGAAAATGGTATTTATGGTCACGCCATATGACTTAGCCAACAATGTAACTTTGTCTGTTGCTTCTTCACTTAAAGATATGACTGTTTCATTTAACGTATATTCATTTTCCAATTTGTTGTTTTTACAGTAGGGCAGTACTACTTTTTCATCGTATCCTTCTAAATAGTTTTTCCAATAATTTAGACCTTCTTGCTTTTTCTGACTTTCTATCCATTTAATAAAGTTACTATAGGGAGTTTCTTTTTCAATAATTAATGCTTTACCATCTGCTAACGTCCTATAATTACCAAACAAATCTTCTGCAATAATACCCAAACACCAACCATCCATGATAATGTGGTGGAAACTCCAAATTACCTCAAAAAGCTTATGATCTGTTTTGATGATGGATATCCGCATAAGGGGTTCTCCAGTTAAGTCAAAGGCTTTTAATTTGTCGAGTTGCTTAAAACCATCTACATACTCACTTTTTTTATTTTCTTCAAATCCACTTATATCTTCATAGTGTATCTTAATTTCTCTATCTTTTAATACAACTTGAAGGGGCTCTTTAACTGCTTTGTATAGGAATAGACTTCGTAATACGTCGTATTTTTTGACAAGGCCATTAAAAGCTTCTCCAAATAATAGGATATCCAGTTCTCCATCAACAGTAAAACTGGCTTGTTCAAAATATGATCCATTACTATCATTCATAATCGAATGATATAACATTCCTTCCTGCATAGGTGCCAATGGATAGATGTCCTTAATATTATTTTTCTTATAGCCTATTCCTTCTAATTCTCTTACCACATGGTCTAAATCCTTAATATTTAATTTCTTTGCAGTTATGTCACTTGGCGTAAGTTCTATATCTTTTTTATCTAAACAATGTTGAATAATTTCTTCTAGATACCCTTTGAAGTCTGATAACAAGTTATTGATTGTAGCTTCGTTATATTGATGTTTATTAAAGCTTAAGTTTATAACAAATTCCCCATTAATGATCAGCCCATTAATTTCTATACTATGGGTTCTTTCGCCATTGGGACTAAATTCATCTCCCTTTGACAAGTCAGATAATTCAAAGACATCTGTGTTTAGTTCATTATCTAACTGTCCTAGATAATTAAAGCTCACTTCTGGCATTAAGTTAAATACCAGTTCTTTTTTATTTTCTGGAGAAGTGAGATACTTTAATAATCCATATCCAATTCCTTTATGGGGAATTTTTCGTAGTGTTTCCTTTACAGTTTTAATTTGATACACTAAGTCTCCTTCATCAGAAAAATCAAATATTACTGGATACATAGATGTATACCATCCTACAGTTCTACTAACATCCATCTCATTAATTGATTCTCTTCCATGACCTTCAAGGTTTATTAATATCTTATTTCCACCGATCCACTTTCTCATTGCTAAGCCCAGTGAAGTTAATAAAATATCACTAATTTCAGTATTATAAGTTTGATTAACCTTCCTTAGTAGCTTTTCTGTTTCTTCTCTATTTAATGATGTCGTTAGCATTTTTTCATCTTTAACTAGATTAGCTTCTATTTGATAGTCCTTTGGAATTTCGATAATTTCATTTCTTTCTATCGCTTTCCAATAATCTACTTCTTCTAAAAAAACCTTACTATTGGCATAAGCATTAATTTCTGAAGCCCATTGCATAAAGGAATTAGTCTTTGGAGGTAACTTTACTTCTTCATTCTTTACAAACTGACTGTAGGCAGCATTAAAATCTTCCAGTAAAATTCTCCAAGATACCACATCAACTACTAGATGATGAATTGCTATTAAAAGATAATCTGCATCCTGCGTTTTAAATAAAGCTAGTTTCAACAAAGGCCCATTTCTTAAATCTATACTACTTTGTATTTCATTTGCCTTCTCCTTTAGCTTAGTCCCATAATTTACTTCATTAATAAAGTCATATACCTTTAAGCTAACATCACTTTCTATACTTTGAATTTTCTGTACTACCTCATCTCCGTTTAATTCATACACAGTTCTTAAAAGGTCATGATGCTGCATCAATTTTTTGAACACCTTAACGATCCCTTCTTCACTAAAAACTGTTTTGCCTCGAAGAAGCATTGATAGGTTCCAATGGTGGCCCTCTGTAAAGTTTCTATCAAAATACCACTTTTGTATTGGAGTAAGTTTTACTTCCCCTACTACAGGGCCTTGGTTTACTTCTTTATAGCCCTCTACAATAAATTTACTCACTTCTTTTATTACAGGATTTAATAGTAGATGTTTTGTTTCTAACTTTAATTTGTATCTCTGTAGTCTAGCCGAAACTTGGATTGCCTTTATTGAATCCCCTCCCAGGGTAAAGAAATTGTCATTAATACCGAATCCTTCTATTCCCAATATTTCCTTCCATACCTCCATCAAAACTCTTTCCTTCTCATTTCTAGGTTCTTCAAATTCCCCACTAGATAACTGCATCCCCCCTACTTCTGGAAGAGATTTTAAATCTATCTTCCCATTTGATGTTAGAGGAAACTGCTCCATCTGTATGAAGTGAGCTGGAATCATAAACTCTGGTAATTGTTCTAATAGATATTTTCTTAATTCAACAATGTCTATTTTGTTAGTTGCAATTATAAATCCGCATAAATACTTACTTTTATCTTGATTTTCTCGGGCAATTACAACGACTTCCTTTATCCCCTCATAACCAAGTAAACAATTCTCAACTTCTCCAATTTCTATACGATACCCCCTAATCTTAACTTGATGATCTATTCTTCCTAAAAACTCAATATTACCATCAGGTAACCATTTAGCTAAATCTCCAGTTCTATAGACCCGCTCGTTAGATACATAGGGGTTGTTTCCAAACTTTTCTGCCGTCAACTCCTGTTTATTAAGGTAACCTCTAGCTAGCCCTACTCCAGAAATCCATAACTCACCAGCAACCCCTACTGGCTGCAGCTTCTCGTCTGCACTAACTATATATGCCTTAATATTAGGTAAGGGTTTACCAATGGGCACTGTAGATCTATTTCCTATTTCATCACCAAAGATCATAGTTGAACAAATTGTCCCTTCTGTTGGTCCGTATGCATTAATAATTACCATGTCTCTTCTCCATTGATCCATAATCTCTTTATTAAGAGCAGAACCAGCCGAAATCACCCGCTTTAGGGAAGTAAGGTTTTCAGGTATAAGACTTGATAAATAGGTAGGAGGCAATGTTGCAGTTGTTATTTTGTTTTTAATTAAGTACTCTTCAAACCTACTACTGTCTTTAATTACATCAGAAGGGATTAAATATAACTGTGCCCCCAGTAAAAGGGTCATAAAAATATCCCATACAGAAGCATCAAAAGAACTGCTGGCAAATTGAAGTATTCTATCTTCTTCAGTAATTAAAAATTGCTGTTTCCATAGGGTCGTTAAATTGGCTACCCCAGCATGTTCAACCATAACACCCTTTGGATTTCCAGTCGATCCTGAAGTATAGATGATATAAGCCAAGTCATTAGCTTTATTAATTGTTTCTAAGTTGTTGCCACTTCCCTGATATATTTGAGGATCATCTAAAGCTATTGTCTTACCTCGATATCCTATACCCTCCATCAGATGAGACTGTGTTAAAAGCACCTCTAATCCACTGTCCTCCATCATATACTCAATTCGTTTTTGGGGATATTCTGAATCAATAGGCAGATAAACTCCACCAGCTTTTAGTACAGCTAATTTTCCGATAATCATTTCTAAAGAACGTTCTGCCATAATACCTACTATCGAATTTAGCTCTACACCTTCTTTTCGTAAAAGCCTTGCCAATTGATTAGCTTTTTCATTCAGCTCCCTATAAGTAAGTTTCCTATCTTCATATACCACTGCTACATGACCAGGATTCTTTTCAACTACTTCTTCAAATAGTTCATTAATCGTTTTACCTTCAGGATAATCGGCTTTTGTGTTATTGAACTGATAAAGGATTTCTTCTTTTTCTTTATCTGTTAAGATATCTATTTCTGACAACTTAGTCGATGGTGCCTCTAGAAAGTATCTTAAGATTTTCTTAAGGTGACCTTCAATTTTCTCTAACTGAGCCTCGTCGTAAACCAATGAATTATAGGACAGTACAACTGTTAATTCTGCTTCCGGCAATACAATGATATTAAAGTCGTAGTTACCCTGTTCTTCAATTTTGGCCTTCTTAATAACAAATTCTTCCCCCTCTTTGGTGGTGACCCGTCCTATTTCTTTATCCAACGGATAGTTTTCGAAGGCAATTACATGATTAATTAGGTCCCGCTTTAGCTCTGTTTCTGCCTGTATTTCTGCAAGGGATAAATAGTCATATTTACTAGATTGAACAGCAGAAGTCTGTACCTGTTCTACTATTTCAGTTAGATTAATATTTTCGGGAAAATTCATTCTTACAGGAATTGTATTGATAAAGAGGCCTACCATATTCTCTATTCCATTGATTTCTGAAGGTCTTCCAGATACAATAGCTCCAAATACAACATCCTTTGTATTATTGTATTTTTGAAGTAATATTCCCCACGCCGTTTGAAATAAAGTATTGACTGTTAAACCCATTTCTTGAGCAAGGCTGGTTAACCTACTAGTTAACTCTTTATCTAAGGTAAATTCCATTTCCTTATGCTGATAACCACTTAAACTCTTATTTTCTTTATTTTTATAGGGAATCTCTATCTGTTCTTCGTAACCTTTAAGGTACTTTTTCCAGTAGTCAATGCCTTCTTGCCGATTTTGATTTTGTAACCATTGGATGAAATTACTATAGGGCATTCCTTTAACAATCATTAAAGGTTTATTTTCCCTCAGTATTCTGTAGTTTTCCAACAGATCTTTAATGATTATACCTAAGCACCAACCATCTAAAATAATATGATGGAAGCTCCAGATTAATTGATATTGATTGATCTCAGTTTTAATAATGGACATTCTAAGAAGTTTATCCTTGGCTAAATCAAAACCTCTCTTCTTATCCTCTCTTTTATATTCCCCTATGAAATTAACCTTTTCTTCTTGACCCAAATCTGTCAAGTCAACAAATGAAACCTTTACCTTTCTATCTTCTAATACTGCTTGGAGTGGCTGTTTCACTTTATCATAGACAAATACAGTCCTTAAAACATCGTATTTTTCTATAAGAGCATTAAAGGCTTTTTCAAACAGCCCTTCATCCATTTTCCCTTCAATTGATATATCTGCCTGTTCGAAATAAGTTTCTGTACTCTCTCCCACAATTGCGTGAAATAACATTCCTTCCTGCATTGGTGATAGTGGATAAATATCCTTTACTTCCCCCTTAGTAAACCCTGCTAACTCCAATACCTCCATCGCTTGGTCAAATTCATTAATATCAAGATGTTTTGCAGTTGTATCGTAGGGAGTCAATTCAGTCCCTTCTTTTTCTAAACAATGTTCTAAAATCAACAGAAGATTCTTACTAAACTTTTCCATTAATGCTATTATTGTTTCGGTTTCATACTCTTGTTTGTTATAATTAAAGTTTAGTCTTAGTTCCCCATTGGTTATCATCCCATCAATTTCTATCCTATAGTTTCTTTCCAAATCTGCAGCGATACTACCTTCAACCTCAATGCTAGAGAATTGAAAAATATCTGTATTCACTTCCCTGTCAAATTGCCCTAAATAATTAAAGCAAACTTCAGGTTTTTTCTTTAGCCCTATATTTCCATTAATTTTTGATGTCAAATGCTTTAATATCCCGTAACCAATTCCTTTTTGGGGCACTCTTCTTAAGGTTTCTTTGGTATTCCTAATGATAAATGACAGATTATCCGATTGGGTAACATCTAAAATCACTGGATATACTGATGTAAACCACCCTATTGTTCTAGATACATCAATTTGATTTATTTCTTCACGTCCATGACCTTCTAAACTAATTAATATCTTATTTTCTCCAGTCCATTCCTTAAAGGATAACCCTAATGTCGCTAACAATATATCATTAATTTCTGTATTATAGGATTTATTTACATACTTCAATAGCTTCTCTGTATCATTTGGGTTTAATATAATCGACTGATTCTCTCCATCCTTTACTCTGTTACTGATGGCAACATGGTCTTTAGGTAGAGGTGAAATTGAGGTATCTTCTATCTCCTGCCAATAATTTAATTCTTTTAAAAGGGTTTCATCATTTACATATTTTCTTAACTCCTTAGACCAAGCTTTAAAAGAATCAGTTTTATCAGGTAAAGATATGCTGTTTCCCTCTAACAACTGGCTATAGCCTGTTTTAAAGTCTTCTAACAGGATTCGCCAAGAGACCCCATCTATCACTAAGTGATGTACTGCGATTAGTAAATGATCCCCCTCTAGGGTTCTAAACAACCCAAGCTTAACTATAGGTCCATTGACTAAGTCTATAGTCGATTGAATCTTCTCTACTTCTTCCTTTATTCTCTCCTCATATTGGTTTTCTTCAGTAAAGTCATATATCATTAACTCAAAAGTTTCTACACCGCAATCCCTTATTTCTTGAACTACCTCCTCAGCTCCTTTGTAATATACAGCCCGAAGAAGGTCATGATGTTCTCCAATCTTATTAAACACTTCCCTAACTAAGCCCTCATCAAAATTGTCTTTCCGGTATAACATCATTGATAAATTCCAGTGATGTTCATCGCTAAAGTTACTGTCGAAAAACCATTTTTGAATAGGGGTAAGTTCTACTTTTCCTATTACAGGACTCTGATCAATTCTTCGAAGAGCTGTTTTTACATGTTGACTTAATTCCTTTATTGATGGGTTTAGTAATAGATGCTTAGTCTCCAGTTCTAAATTATGCCCCTTTAGTCTGGCAGATACTTGTATCGCCTTTATTGAATCTCCACCTAGGGTAAAAAAGTTATCATTAATACTAACCCTTGATACCCCTAAAACCTCTTTCCATGTTTCTACAATAACTTCTTCAATTTTATTTCTTGCCTCTTCATATTCTAAGCCCGTCAATATATTTCCGTCTGGTAATGGTAAAGCCTTTTTATCTATTTTCCCATTTTGATTTAAGGGGAACTTATCCATCGGGATCAGATATGATGGAATCATATATTCAGGTAGTTCTTTCGCAAGAAACTTTCTTAAGGCTTGAATACTAAGGGTTTCATCCATTGCTACAAAGTAACCACAAAGATACTTACCGCCTTCTTCCTTTTCCCTTGCAACTACAACCGCTTCATTAATCGACTCATGACTAAGAAGTTGGTTTTCTATCTCACCTAATTCTATTCTAAACCCACGTATTTTAACCTGATGATCTAACCGATCCAAAAACTCGATATTACCGTCTGGTAACCATCGAACCACATCACCGGTTTTATACATCTTTTCCCCTTCTACAAAGGGATTATCTACAAACTTTTCTTCTGTTAACTGAGGGTTATTCAAATAGCCTCTAGCTAGTCCATCTCCACTAATGCATAGTTCCCCCGCTACCCCTAAAGGTTGTAATTTATTATTTCCGTCTAATACGTAGAGTTCTGTGTTTGATAAGGGCTTACCAATTGGAATTGTTATGGCACTTTCTTCTATACCATTAATGTTGTAGTAGGTGGCATAAACTGTGCTTTCTGTAGGTCCATAAACATGAACAAGTTTATCTTTCCCAACATATTCCAAAGCCTTTTTAACATGTTGAACCGACACACGTTCTCCGCCAAACAATACCTTTCTTACCCCTTGTAAACATGATAATTCTAAATCAACCAATACATTAAAAAGGGCAGTTGTTATAAAAAAGACGGTAACATTTTTATCCTTAATTACCTTAGCTAACTTATTTACTTCAACAGCAGTTTCTTTATTAATTAATATTAGTTTAGCACCATTAGTAAGAGCAGCGTAAATATCAAAAACTGACCCATCAAAGGCATAACTTGATAATTGTAGTAGGACATCATCTGATGTTACCTCAATGTAGTTGCTATTTTTTAATAATCTAACCACGTTAAAATGCATTGTTAAATTACCCTTTGGTTTTCCTGTACTGCCGGATGTATAAATGACATAGGCTAAATTGTCAGGTTTGTTTATTGTCTCCAGGTTAGAGGTCTCTTCTTCTACTAGTTTTGTGTCTTTTAAATTAACTACTTCACCCTTAAAGTCTATCTCTACATTTAAATTTTCTTGTATTAATAAAATTTCCACCTGACAGTCGGTTAGCATATAAGAAATTCTATCTGATGGGTACTCTAGATTTATTGGAAGATAAGCAGCTCCAGATTTTAAAATCCCAAGAATTCCAACCATCATTTCAAGGGAGGGCTCTACCATTAACCCTACAATATTATCAGGTCTTACACCCTTTTTTCTTAGAAATTGAGCTAACTGATTTGATTTTTCATTGAGCTCTTTGTAGGTTAAGCTCTGATCATTGTACTCCACTGCTATATCATTAGGAGTCTTTTCCACTTGTTCTTCAAAAAGTTGGTTTATTGTTTTTTCTTTGGGATATTCTGTTTTTGTGTTATTAAAATCCACTAGTAATTGCTGCTTTTCTTTCTCTGATAAAATATCAATATCTTTAATCAATACATCAGAATTAGAAGTAATTGAATTTAGAATATTAAGGAAGTGTTCTCCTAATATTTCTATAGTCCTTTCCTTAAAAATCTCTGTATTATACTCTATATTTACTAAGAATTGATTATTTACCTCTCTAATCTCAAAGGTTAGATCTACTTTAGAGCTATTAACACTAATTTCAAATTCTTTGAAATTTAATCCATCAATACTAAATTGAAATTGATCATTGTTTTGATAAACAAAAATTACATCAAATAGAGGGTTTCTTCCTAGCTCTTTTTTTATTTTTAAAGCTTCTATTAAGTCCTCCAATTGATAATCGGAATGATCGAAGGCACTTAAAGTATTCTCCTTTAATTCCTGTAAAAAGTCATAAAACTTCTTGTCTTGTTCAGGATAATTCCTCATTGCTAGTGTATTTACGAACATCCCCATAACCTCTTGTAACATGGGATGATTTCTTCCCTCTACAGGAGTTCCAATGATAATATCTTCCTCCATGGAATATTTAGCAAGTAAAAGATTTAGGGCTGCTAGAAATACCATATAGGGTGTCGTTTGGGTTTCTTGTACTAATCTATTAATTTCTGCACTTAAATCATCGGAAAGTAGCATGTTAATGATCCTACCCTTATGACTCTGCCTTATAGGCCTTTTGTAATCTGTATGGATATTTAAGGTTGGAACTTCCTTTGATATGCGATTAATCCAAAAGTGCTTTTGTTGCCTCATGTAGTCGGTTTTCTTCAATTTGTTTTGCCATACTGCAAAGTCTTTATATTGTATAGCAGGTTTTTCTAATTTCTTTCCACTATACAAGCTAACAAATTCTGTTCCAAAAATATGTCCACTTGCACCATCAAAAATACTATGATGAAGATCTATTAATAGTAGATGCTTTTCTTCCTGTAATTTGATTAGCCCTACCCTTAACAAAGGTAGTTTATTTAAGTCAAAGGGTCTAACAAAACTGGATATCACATCATCAATAAAAGTTTTTTCATCTCTAGAATCCTTCTCAATATATTCTATTTGAAGGTCAAGATGTTCTACTACCCGTTGGTGGACTTCCCCGTCTATTTCTTCAAAGCTAGTTCTAAGTATCTCATGTCGCTTAATTAACTGATTAATTGTACTTTGAAGTTTAGCTTTCTCAAAGTTTCCCTCTACAATCATCCCAATAGGTACATTATAATTCAAGCTATTATTTCCTAATTTATGGAGGGCGTACATTCTTTTTTGAGCTGAAGAAACTTCATAGTAATCACTAGCCTCAACAACCTCTAACTTAACTGGAACTTCAATTTTGCTATTGCTCCTAATTACATTTGCCATATATTTTATTGTTGGTTCTTTAAAAATTACATTTAAGGGAAGTTTAACATTAAAATCTAATTGCACCTTCGCCAGTAGTCTTGTTGCTTTTAATGAATTTCCCCCCAAAAGGAAAAAGTCGTCATTTACGCCTATGAAGTCAACGGTTAGTATATCCTTCCACAATCTAATTAGTTGGTTCTCTACACCATCATATTTTTCTTCTTTATAAAAAAGAATCTCGCCATCTAACTCGGCAACATTATCTATTGAGTTTAAGTCCATTCCATCACTGGAAAATTCCCTAATTTGAATAAACTCCTTTGGAATCATATACTCTGGTAAATATCCCCTTAGGAAGTCTACTAGCTCATTAACTCTTGCTAAAGTTTCTATTGCAATAATATAGGCTTTCATTTTGCCAGTATTTTCATCAAGAGTACAGTAGACATCTACAATCCCATCCATCAACTTAAGGGTATTTTCAACTACATTTAGATTTACTTTCCGCTCATCTATAAATACCTGCTTATGATGGGGGCCTAATACAATTAGTTCTCCTTGTCCATCAAATTTTGCCCTCTCTCCTGTAAAATAGAACTCTACATCGCTTCTTCCAATATGCAAGTTACCTTCTATTCCTAGGGGTTGGAGTTTCATATTGTCGTCTAAAACATAGCATTTACCTTCCCTTACATCTTCTAAATCAAAGAGCCCTAAATCTACATCCAGTTTTTTCTTAAGGGTATCTGTACTAATATTACTATACTTGTTGTAAATTTCTTGTCTCTCAAGATTAGTAATCATTTCTATTTCTACGACTGCCCTATTACTATTTTCTATGAGTTTTTTCAAAATATTTAAGTAATAGCCCGCCCATCTTTCTATGGTTTCTTTGCTAATGATATTACTATTATAATCAAAATGTAATTTTAATTGATTAGTTACATCAATTACATTAAGCATTAAGTCATACTTTACCTGATTTATTGTGGGTAAAATCATTTCTGTTGTGGTTCCATAAAAATCATAATCAAAAATGGTACGATCCATATTAAATACCACATTTAAATTTATGCTGGAAATTTCATCTGCGAAATCTTCTATCATGTCAGGGGTTATATACTTAATTTCTTCAAATTTTAAAAGTTCGGCTTTTATATTGTTTAACATCTCCCCAAAACTACACTCATCGTTAATTATTGTGTTAAGCGGTGCTATACTTACACAGTTTCCCATTAAGTTTTCAGCATTCATTATATTTTGACCCGCTATCGGAAGACCTATCGTTAGCTCACTTTGTCCTGTTAATTTATTTAATAATATTTTGAAGGCCGTTAGCATTGTTGTAAGTAGACTATTTTTATATGAAGCCGATAATTTTCTTAGTCCCTTTAATAAATCTCCATCTATCGTCCAGTTATATCTATCCCCTTCATTTTTCATATCCCTTGTTTCAAACTTTTCTTGGGGTAAGTTTACAAACTTAGAGACATTCTCAAGTTTGTTTTTCCAAAATAATTTTGCTTCTTTTGCTACATTGCTATTTAGTAGTTCATCTCTCCATTGAAGGTATTCTCTAAATTGTACTGGTTCTTTCAAGTCTACTGCCTTATTTAGTACTTCTCCTTCATAAATTTCTTGAAGTTCTTTACAGAATAAAGCTAAAGACCAGCCATCACCTATAATATGGTGCATTGATATGATTAAAATATATCTATCTTTCACACAAATTAATGATATATTAATGGGGGGCCCACTCCTTAAGTCAAAATCTTTTGTACATTCCTTCTCTAACAGCTCTGTCATAGAAGTATCTTCTACTGAGAATTCTTTAAAGTCTAATCGATTGATTTTAACTTCAGATTCATTTGATATTTCTTGTACACCCTTCTCTTGATTAATTACACTTCTTAAGATTTCATAGCGGTTAACAATTACAGTTACAGCCTTTTGCAATGCCTCAACGTTCAAGCTACCATTAATCTCGAAAATGATTGCTTCATTAAAGGCAGATGAATTGCATCTTGCTCCACATTGAAGCAATATATTCTTCTGTTCATTTGTTAAAGGAATCTCTTTTCTTTCTTCCTCCTTTTTTATTGGCGAACTTGGTGGATGGTTTGGGAAAAAACCTGCTGCCTTCATCTCTTCTATTGTTTTGTATACAGCTTTAATTATATTTTCAATATCTTCATCGGTATGGGCTGTAGAAAGAAAACAATTACGACCTTCCCAAATATATATTCCCTTATCTAATAAACCATAGTAGAATATCTCGAAATCTCCCTTTAAAACAAACCGGAATAATGACCCAAAATAGATAACATTAATAGGGATCTGGCCTTCATCAAAATAATTATTAAGTTTATCTACCAAGTACTTCGTTTTATTATTAAGATCTTGATATAGACTTTCACCAGTTTCTTTAATCTGGTTTAATGTTGCTTTTGCTGCTGCCATCGCTAAAGGATGATGACAAAAGGTTCCTGCAACAAAGGTTCTCTTATCATCATGAGGTGGTATTGAATCATCTCCAAATGACCATAGTCCACCATCTATACAGTCTAGAAACTTCCTCTTCCCAGCTACAATTCCTATAGGTAGTCCTCCCCCTATTACCTTACCATAAGTAACTATATCCGCCTGAATATTATAATGTTTTTGAATACCTCCTGCCTCTATACGGAAACCTGTAATAATTTCATCAAATATTAATGCAATCGATAATTCTTCTGTTAGCTTCCTTAATTCTGTTAAAAAGGCCTTTGGTTGAATATCGGGTCTTCTACTCTGAATCGGTTCAACTAGTACCCCAGCAATTTCATTGGAGTACTTTCTAATAATTTCAAAAGATTCCGAATCATTATAATTTAAAATCATTAAATCTTCTACCATATTAGGTAGAATACCAGGAGCTAGAGGTCTGGCACCGTAGTCTTTCGAGTCATAGGCCTGTGCCCCCAACACACCATCAAATGTTCCATGATAGGATCCTGCAAATAAAACTATTTTTTTCTTGCCAGTTGCTGCCCTTGCTATTCTTAAAGCAACCATATTTGCTTCAGTACCGGTGTTATAGTAAGCCACTCTTTCAACACCTGTCATTTCATGAATTGATTTTGCAACATCTCCTGCTAATCTACCCATAGGGCCAAGGGGCATCCCATGATTAATCTCATCTAATAATGCTGCTTCAACAAAAGAAGGGTTATGACCAAACAAATTTACTCCAAAGCCCATTGTTAAATCAATATATTGATTACCATCTACATCAATCATTTTTGAGCCATTACCTTCTTCAGCTATAATTTGATAGACAAGTTCCTTTAGTGAGGGTCTAAAACCAGCAACATTTCTATTACTGGCATAGACCGATCGATAGAACTGTGTTGTCTTTTTCGATTTTCCTGTGCGTGTTGTATAGCTGTGAATTAGTTTTTGGAGATATTCCTGTTTTTGGCGGTCGGCATTTGGGTTTTCTACTATTTGTAAAGGTGTATAGGGTAGGAAAACATCTTGTTTAACCTGAGATTTTCTTGATGCCATTTGTTTATTTTTTCCTACTTTTATATCTTTGTCTCTGTTAAATGCTATAACATTATCAGTTGGTACTGTTGCATCTTCTGCTAATGGTTTGATATTTAAATTATTAATCGTTTCTACCTGCTTAGATAGTAGGTTGATTTGCTTAGAAAAAATATTTTCTAGCCAACTCCAATTTTGCTGATTTTCTTCAATGGGAAGGTGTTGTTTCTGTTCTATACTTGCTGCAACTTCCTTCATAGAAAACTCGCCATAGTCTTCTTCCTCTATTATGTCATCCAACGACTTATGTTTGTCTAATAAGTTCTCATTTAAGTTGTCAATTTTTTCGTCATTACGGTCTTCTGTAGCTTTTAAAATTTCTACAAATTCTGTATCTTTTATTGCTTCGACAGGTATCTCTTCGGGGGTATTTACATTAATATATTCCGAAATTGCATTTAGATTATTTAGCGTATCTAAAAACATCGTTATAGGTATTTCTATGTTATATTTCGAGTTAATTAAACTTTTTACTTGTGTGAAGATGATGGAATCTACACCTAGTTCTATAAGGTGGTCATAGATGTTTATATCTGACTTTTTCAATTTAGTCACTTGTGATAAGATACTCACTAAGTCATCAAGTATTACTTCTTTTCTTTTTATACTTGTCATTTATGAACTCCTCCCATTCTTTCAATTTTCTTCTTTAAGTTGATCTCTTTATCTTCTTCATTTACGGCTCCAAAATGTTTTTAAGTCTGGAGTAAAAATCATCCAAAGGGCAAATAGCATTGCAATTATTCCAGTAACTATAAATATTTTTGCAGGAATAATTATATCTGATAGCACTCCAAAAAAAGCTAAACCAACAGGTACTATTGCTGCCGAAGTTGTATTAAGCAAGGCAAAAAACCTACCTCTATACTCATCAGGAACCCTTCTTTGTAATGCTGTAAAAAAAGGTATGGTAATTAATGAGTTAAACATCATTAAAAGGACTGCCATAATACAAAATAAAATAAATACTGGCATCACACCTACTTCCCTTAATATTGATGGAATAATAGGTATACCAAAAGCAATCAGTATAGAAGCTTGGGCAATTAGAGCTACTTGTACAATTCTATAACTATTTTGAACTTTGGTAGATAGAGAAATTAAAAGCATACCAACTACTGCACCAACTGGAAATAAAGACTGAAGATAACCAAATTCTTTAGCCGTCATTTCTAAAGTAAACTTAACCGTTTTGGGAAATATGATCTGTAATATTGGTTGAATGATAAAGTTAAGGGTTAGGGCAAAAATCATTATTTTTAGAATCACTTTCTGGCTTTTTACAAATGCTATTCCAACTTTAAAGTCCTCCCAAAGACTAAATTTATCCTCTGTGCTTTTTGGGGTTCTAGAGGGCAGTTGTATGAACATTTCTGAAATACCTGATCCTATAAAAGAGAGTCCATTAACCATAAAAACCCCCACAATTCCAAGTCGATAGTATAAGATTCCTGCTATTGCTCCTCCTATTGTCCAAGAAAGTTGGCGACTAAGTTCATTTAATGCATTAGCCTGCCCTAGGTGTGCTTCATTAACGACATTAGGTACAGAGGAATCTACAGCAGGATTAAAAAACGTACCAAAAAAAGCACATAATGATGTAATAACAAATAGAGATTGCAACGGATAGAAATCACGATAGACTAATAGGGCTAATAGTAGCATTAAAATCCCCTGCATAAAGTCGCTTCCATAAATAATTTTCTTACGGTTGATTCGATCTACCAAAACTCCTGAAAAGGGCCCAAAAACAATATAGGGGATTAACACACACGTGCCGAATATAGCCATGTACATCCCAGAGCGTTCCTCTGTAACAGAGCTCATAATAAACCAAGCAACCGCCACTTGATGTATCCCATTACCTAAGTTAGATACAATATGCCCTAAAAACAATAACATATAATTTTTGTTACTAAATAAACTTTGTTCTTTCGTCCTTAACTCTCCACTCATGATATCCCTCCACATGTCATTAATAGTTTGCTATTAGAATCGAAATCCTCTTCTATCAAAGTTAGCAGGTAGACCCTTCTATTATATTTAAATCAACATAGTCTGGCATATTAGGTACTTCCTCCAACTTATATTCTAACATGACTAAATCTTCCTTTTCTTCTACCTCTTCAAATCCGGCAAATTTATAAGTTATATACATCATCCTATTTCTATCGGTTGGTTTAAATTCTGCTAAAACCTTTACACCAGCCTTTTTTCCTAAGGTTAATATATGATTTAACAAAATAGAACCTACCCCTCTAGAGATTACACGACAAGACATTAACAATAGCTTAATAATCCAAACATCTTCCTTACACTCTAAAAGTGCCAAGCCAATTTTGCCATAAGTACCATATTTATCCTCAAGTTCAGCCATTAACAGTATATGATCATCAGAAAATCGTAAGGCATCTAATTCTTCATAGGAATAGGTATATCCAGTTGCATTTAATTGATTAGTTCTTACCGTTAATTCTTCAGCTCTTTTTAAATCGTCATCCATTACTGGCGAAATAATCAATTTCATATTTAAAGACTTTAGAAAGTCTTCCTTTGGTCCTACATAGGTTTCTTCTAATTTATTTCTTTTTATATCACTCATATAGAGTAACCTTCGCTGTTTTGAGTCCTTTGTAATAAATTTGGGGTTCATTTCTGGCATATCTAAAATCCTGTCAATTAAAGATGCATCGATACATAAAACTTCTGGCAATTCACTATTTACTTCTTCTCTTTCAAATGCCTGATCATCAACAAAAGCAATAGTGTCCATTCCTATATTGATCTCAGATTTTATTTGTGATATAGATGAGGATTTAGCATTCCAGTTAATTTGTGGATACAAAAAATACTCTACTAACCCTAATTCATTTAATTTTTCCATAGCCATGCTATGGTCATTTTTACTAGCTATTGATTGTAATATACCTCGATGATCTAATTCTTTTATGATATTTCTAATATTATCTTTTAATTTTATGCGAGAATCTTCAATTAGGGTTCCGTCCCAAATTGTATTATCTAAATCCCAAACAACACACTTAATTTTTCTTTCTTCCCCCATTGTTATTCCTCCCCTATACATTTTTAATTTACCATTATTAGATAAATTTAATAGGTTGCAATATAGCTAAAAACTTTAGCTATATCGCACAAAAGAATTTGTTGCAATAAGTACTTCATGCATCTGAGTCGTACCCTCAATAATTTCATTAATCCGTGCATCTCTTAAATACCTTTCAATTGGATATTCATTATAACAACCATTACCCCCAAAGATCTGAACTGCGTTATTGGCAACTCGATTAACCATTTTAGCTGCATAGTATTTCGCAATCCATGTATCTACTATTGAATCTGGGTCGCCGACATCCTTTAAATAACCACATTTGTAGCATAATTGCCTAGCAGCTTCTACATCTACAGTCATTTCAGTTATCATTTTTTGAATTAGTTGATTTTTCCTTAAGGGTGCATCAAACTGCTTTCTTCTTCGTGCATATTTTAAACTGTCAGTTAAGCAAGCCTCTGCCAAACCAACACAGCCCCAAGCAACGGTGTATCTTCCATAATCTAGACAACTTAATGCTACATGAGTTATTCCTCCACCAGGAAAACCAATTATATTTTCTATTGGAATTTTGCAATCTTGAAAGGTTAATTCTGCTATCATTGCAGCCCTAGACCCTAACAACTTCTTCATCGGTTTAACTGAAAAACCTGGCGTCCCTTTTTCCACCAAAAACGCTGTAGGCTTTCCTTCAAGCTTTGCAAACACGATTATAATATCAGCAATTTGACCCATAGTAATCCATTTTTTATGTCCATTAATGACATAGTGTCCATCTACTTGGCTAGCGACGGTCTCAACACTTTTTGCATCACTACCAATATTAGGCTCTGTTAATGCAAAAGCTCCAATAGCCTCACCTTTTGCCATTTTGGGCAACCACAGGTTCCTTTGTTCTTCACTTCCCCATTTTAATATCGCTAAGCTACACATACCATGGACAGTTAAAAGACCTTTAGCTGAGGAGCACCCTCTACCAAACTGTTCATTTAATAGACCTATAGTAATTTGATCCCAATCTAGCCCTCCATATTCTTTGGGCAGAGGGGCTCCTAAATACTTGCTTTCAATTACTTTTTTTAACATCTCTGGATTCATATTTTCTTCTTCATCATTATCTTTTGCATAGGGTATAATAGATGTATCAACAAATTCTTTAAATTCATCTTTTTTCTTAATTTGCTCATCAGTTAATTCTATTCTCATTTTTTCTCCCCCAGTCTATAATTTTTCTGTTACGTACTTCTTGCATCAACAAAGGCAACGATAGAATCGATTGTTCTGAAGTTTTCAAAATTTAGATCTTTATTATCAATTTTAATATTAAACTCTTTTTCAATGAACATGACTAATTGCATTGCAAACAAAGAGTTTACAAAACCAAGGGCAAAAATATCCTCATGGTCTTCAATCTCCCTTTGTCTATAAAATCTACTAAGAAATTTTTTAACATTACCTTTTACTTCCTTCATTTTTATTCCTCCTCATTTTTATTTATCAGTTCTTTATCTTTAAAATAATGCTACTTCTAATATTGGTAAAAACCTTCGCCACTTTTTCTTCCCTTTAAGCCTGCTTGTACCATTTTCTTTAAAAGGGGAGAGCACCTAAATTTAACATCTTGATACTCTTGATAAAGGATGTTAAGGGAATCCATTACCGTATCTAATCCAATTAAGTCAGCAGTTTCCAAAGGCCCCATTTTATGACCGAAACATTCTTTAAAAATCTCATCTACCTCTGCAGGAGTCGCAACTCCATCCTGAACTACAAAGGCAGCTTCATTCATTAATAAATGGGATATTCTATTTGATACGAAGCCAGGGTAGTCATTAACCACGACACATCTTTTATTCATTGTGGCTAATAATTCTTTTAGGGAATTAATCGTTTCCTCAGAGGTATGAAATCCCTTTATTGCTTCTATAACAGGTTTCATAGGTACTGGATTCATAAAGTGTGTACCAATAACCTGTTTTGGTCTTTTTGTTAAGGCTGCTATTTTAGTAATGGAAATGCAAGAGGTATTAACTGCAAATATACAATGGTCTGGACAAATTTCATCTAACTTATTATAGACATCCCTCTTTATTTCCCATATTTCTGGAACATTCTCAATAATAAAATCGACATCTGATAAAAGCTCATAATCTAAAGTAGTTGTAATTCTATCAATAACTTCCTCTGGTGATAGGGACTCTTCCTTTTTATTAAAGAAAAATTGCATTCTTACATTGTTGTAAATCTCTTCTTTAGCTTTTTCCAATAAATTTGTGTCGATATCCACCAAGATAACCCCATGACCTGCTTCGGCGACACTATGGGCGACACCAATTCCCATTACCCCAGCTCCAATAACTCCTACTTTTTTCATTTTATCCCACCTCTTTAATATTGTTTATACTAGCTTCTTCCTTTTCATTTATTCGTTTTTGTAATTCTGCAATATGCCTTGCATCCCTTGCGATCTCTTTAAGTATTTCCTCACCTTCTTCATGAGGTACTTGCTTTACTTTTAAAATATCTTCCAATATTAAAATTGCTTTTAGACACTGTTCATATGTAGGCTTAATTTTTTTTGCTTCTGTATCTAAGTACAATGTTTGGATACGATTATATTTTTCTGTTACCTCTTTTTTGTAATCCGCTATAGCAGGGTTAAAGTTTCTAGTTGTGGCAACTGCACTTAAACATTTTCCAATTACGGTTAACATTGGGGTAGCATTAGAAACATCGGCCTTCATAATTTCCATCAATTCTTTTCTTTCTGGTAGATTATCAAAGGAATAACCTTTCATTTCTGTTTTTTGAGTATTCAATAAACCAGTTAAAACATTTTTACTACCCAATTCTAAAATGCTTGTCACTCCCATTTTTTGAAGGTAATTGATAACTTCCCTCCATCGAACTGGCTCTATTAAATGCCTTGTTAGCTGCTCAATAATCTTATTTTTATCCCTATAGGGTCTTGCCGTTACATTGGAGATTACAGGGTATTTAAAGTCATTAAACTTAAACTGTTTTAAATACAGACTAAATGTTTCTGCCGCTTCTTTCATTAGAGGACTATGAAAGGGTGCACTTGTTAAAAGGGGGGTAATATTTAACCCCTTGTTCATTAATTGATCTTCCAACTCTATTATATCCTGTGAGTATCCTGCAACATTAACTTGATTAGATGCATTATAGCAACAAATCCAAACTTGTCTTCCCTTTTTCCTCAGTTTTTCACATTGAGCTTCTATTTCTTTTATCTCGCCCCCATCTACGATCGTCATTATTCCGTCCCACTTTTCATTCCCTTCAACCGCTAGTAAAGAACGGTGTTTGACAATTTTTATTGCATCAGAAAAATCTATTGCACCACTACAAGTTAGTGCTGAATACTCCCCAAGGCTATGTCCAGCTAAAAAATAGGGAGGAATTCCTATTTCTTCTATATACACTCTATAGGCTGCAACACTACTTACTAATAGTGCTACTAAGCTATTCTCCATCTTAGATAATTCAGCTAAACTACCTTCAAAGCAAAGTTTAGCTAAGTCATAACCAAGAGTATCATTTGCTTCTTCAAAAGTTCGTCTTACTATTGGATAAGTATTATAGTTTTTGTTTTGCATTCCAACATATTGCGAGCCTTGCCCTGGAAAAACAAATGCAACTTTCTCCATACTGTGTACACCTCCATCATCTAAACTTAAAATCTTAATTTTATTAATTAGCTTTTTTCTGCCCTCCTTCTGGCCAACTACGATTCTTTTCAAATCCATAGGTGGGCAAACTCACTTTCTGTCTACTTCTCCCTTCATATAAATAAGTCCATGAAACCTGAGCACCTCTTATATATAACTGACAGATTCGATTAAGTGTTGCTATATCTTCACGCTCTTTCAAATTTATGATGAGTTGCTGGGCTTTTCGAGATATTTCTTCTAATTCCTCCTCAAAAATTTCATCAAACCCTTTGTGACTTTTTACCTTCATCACAACTTTATGCTGGGCATAGAATACACCTTTTTCTAATTGAGATCTAAAGTTGAAGTTCATAAGCTTATTGTATAAGTCTTCTATACTTTCAATAATAAAAATTCCTCTATATTGATGGTGGCCTCTGCCTACATTGGCTGTATAACATATGTTTTCAATTGATTCTGTCGAATCAGACTTTAAATAAATAATATATTTATTTATTAGATTCTCTAATGCCTCTTTACTTTTTGCTGAAATCGTAAAAATCTCTTTCCTTTTAGTTAAGGGAATCATTTCTTCCTTTCTTTCTTCAGCTTCTTCTAAAATAACATGGCAGTTTGTTCCTGAAAAACCAAAGTTACTGATTCCACACCTTCTAGGGGTCTCACCCCTTTCCCATTTACCTAACCTTGTATTTACATAAAAAGGAGAATCTGTAAAGGATATCTTTCTATTGGGGACTGCGAAATTTACCATAGGAGGTAATATTTTATATTTTAACATTAAACTACATTTTATTAGTGCTGCTACCCCAGAAGCTTCATAGAGATGACCTATATTAGCTTTAACAGAACCAATAGCACAAAACTGTTTTTCTTCTGTATAGTGATTGAATGCCCTTGAAAGGGCTTGTATCTCAATCGGATCACCTAAGGGGGTCCCTGTTCCATGGGCTTCAATATAGCCTAATGTTTTAGGGTTAATATTAGATTTTTTATATGTGTCTATCAGTACATTTTTTTGAGCTATTAGGTTTGGGGCAGATAGACCTATAGAGCTTCCATCTTGATTAGATGCGGTCCCCTTTATTACTGCATATATTTGGTCTTTATCTTCAAGGGCTTTATTAAGGGGCTTTATTAAAACTGCAGCAACGCCTTCTCCTTCCCCTGTCCCATCAGAAAGATCGTCGAAAGTTCTAGTTCTCCAATCTTTAGATTCTGTTCCAACCTTTTCCTTTGAATCAATTGGAAGTATTTTAAAACGTACACCTCCAACGATCGCTTGTTGACAGTCGCCATTTTTAATTCCTTGACAAGCCAAATGTAAAGCAACCAAGGAAGATGAGCACGCAGTATCAACCAACATACTAGGTCCTTTAAAATCCATAAAGTAAGACAATCTCCCACATATATTAGATGATAATGTTCCCGTTGGCGATGCTTTATCATTGGAACTATTTAAAATTTGTTGATATTTATAGCCTTCTAAATCTCCAATGTAACCTACATAAACTCCTGTTCTGCTTCCTCTAAGTTGGTCTCCTCCATAACCTGCATCTTCAATAGCTCCATAGGCTACCTGTAGAAATTTCCTTTGAGCTGGATTCATAGCGATAGATTCTGAGGGCATTACTTTAAAAAATTTATAATCAAAGGAATCTATGTCATCTAAGTAGCCCCCCTCTTGGAACTTCAAAACATCTGGGGCTTCCTTTTGAGACCTTAAGTAGGGTGTAATATCATTTTTCCTATTGTTTGGTATTTGTTTTAAGCATTCAACGCCATTACTAATAATCTCCCAATATTCTTGTAAATTCGTTGCCCCAGGTAAATGTACCCCCATCCCTATTATTGCAATATCAGTAGAAGGTATATCTGACATGTTTTCTGGGGTCGGGTTATTTTCATCTCCAAATTTAATATATTGTGCTAAACTTTTTATTGTAGGATATGAGAAAAAGTCTATTACTTGTAAATGTGCTCCATATTCTTCTTGTACAATCCCTGCCATTTGGTTTAAAGTTAAAGACCCTAAGCCTAGCTCAAAAAAATTAACATCTAAAGTAATTTCTTTATCTGGTATAATACTTTTACAGATTCTAAGCAAATTTCTTTCTATGGTGTCAAGCTCATCAGCTACATATGTTTGTCTTTTTTTATTACTCATTAATTGAAGCTCTTTTATTATTAAATCAAACTCACCCGCTTCAAATTGCTTCGATAAATTGAATCGTTGTACTTTTCCACTAGTTGTCTTTGGTACTTTTTTAATTGGCAAAACATAGGTTATTTCAATTCCAACCCTCATACTGAAATGTTTTTTTATTTTAGGGGGCATCTCTTTAAAACTCTCTAAATTTTTCTTATGTAGTATAAAGGCTGCAATATTTTCAGCTTGGGTAGCAGGATCTTTTACTGCTGTTACAATAATTTTACCTAATTCAATTTCATCCAATTCTTCAGCTATTCTTTCTAAATCGTGGGCATAATAGTTTTGTCCATTAACAAATACAACATCCTTTGCCCTACCAATTACAACTACCCTATTGTCCTTCATAAAACCAAGATCTCCAGTGTTTACCCATCCGTCTTGGGATTTCATCTCCCTCGTTTTCTCTTCATCATTATAATATCCTTGTGTAACGTTTCTACCACTTATCTGAATGTAACCAACCCGCTCATCTTCTAAAACATTATCTTTTTCATCACCTATTCTCATAAAGCAGTGCTTAATTGCTGGCCCTTCATCAAAAAAGGTTGCTGCAAATTGATCTTCTTCACTTTCTAAATACTTCACTTTTTCTCCAATGCCCAAAAACCTTCTATCTAAGACTACACTTCTCATTCGTTCACCATTAACTGGCGGTATCGCTACGCCTACACTAGCCTCTGCCAGCCCATATACTGCAAACATGGCATTTCTATCTAAGTGATACTCATCCATAGCCTCAAAAAACTCATTACATATATCTGCAACAATTGGTTCGGCTCCATTTAAAATGACTCTTACTGACGATAGGTCCCATTCTAACTTTTTTTCTCTTCTTAAAAATGACATGACATATTTATATCCAAAGTTGGGACTTTGTAGTATTGATGCTTTATGGTGACTTGTTTTTTCTAGCCATATCGTCGGTCTTCTAATAAATAGGTTTGTCGGTATGATAAATTGATCTATATTTGAAAAAGTTGCTAGTAGATGACATGCAATTAAGCCCATATCATGGGTCAAAGGCATCCATGATAACAATGAGTCTTCTTCTGTAATTGCTAAGGCATCAGATAACCCTTCTAAATTGGCGATTAAATTATCATGGGTTAAGATTACTCCTTTTGGGTTTCCGGTAGACCCTGATGAGAATTGAATAAAGGCAATATCTTCTTTATTTGGTAGGATACTTACTCCATAATCATCGTGGCAATAAATTTCTTCAATAGTAATATGTCTTTCCATAATCGTGTTAATGGCTTTATTACTACCTTCAGCATATGCCTTTATACCTGTTAATGTTTCTTTGTCTGATATTATGAATGGGTTCTTTAATCGCTCCCACACCTTTAAAACCTTTAACTTACGTTCATCATTGTTTGCTTCTGTAACAGGTACAGCTATAATTCCTCCCAATAGACATGCCCAAAACACATGGATAAAATCTTTGTTGCTATTAATCTGAAATATTAATTCATCCTTTTCTTTTAGTCCATATTTTTGTAGAAAACCTAGTACTTTTAGTGATTTATCCAGTATTTCACTATAGGACATCATTTCTTCTTCATTTCTTCCATTAATAAAACATATTCCTTTATTAGTGACTTGTTTTTTTCCCATTAGTAAATCACCTAAGGTTTTATAGTTCATCATATACCACCTCTTTCTTGTTAACATCATTTTTAAATTAATCGAATTTTATTTTTTAATCTTTCAAGCATAATACTCAATATACACTATCTTACTTTCTAATAGGCACCAATTACATAGCGATCAACCAAAATCCACCCCCTTTTAAGTAGATTTAACATTTATAAATCCATTATCTTGAAAGAAAGAATTTCTTGGAACACAATCTATTGGGTAATAAAATCGACATACTACACTAATGGCGACTAGCCTTTTAGTCCCTTTGTTATCCCTAAAATAAGTAATAGGAAAGCTATCCTCTGAACCTTCCGAAGGAAGACTTTGTTCATATAAGTAGATTACCAATTAATTTGATTGAAATAAATTATATAAGTGGCATCGTTTCTTTATCTAAAGTCATCCTTAGATCTTTCTAAGGATGACTTTATTCAAAACTTAAACAAAACTTAAATAATAATTGCAAGTGGTTATAGTATGAAATTGTTAATCGGAAAATTTCTAATATCGTTAATATTACTCCTTTAACACTAAGGGGGATGTTCATTTTTTGTATTAATATAGATTTAATATTAATTATGCAATTTTCTGACTTATCATCGTAGTTAAAACTCAATTGGTATTCGTTTGTTATTCATAGAGAATGGATGCACTTATAGGCCTTTTCTAAGGATGGCTGATGGGATAACTCCAAGAAAAATCTTTAAAAGATAAATATGACAGCTGAACCGATTTATTTTATCAGCTGTATTTATAAAAGAGCATACTATTTTACCAAAACTTTAAGTAAATAATGATAATAAGTATGAGTTAAGGGAAATTGTGTCGTTATAGAATTCGCCCGATATAAAGTCCTCATAATATATTTTTTCTATCAAGCAAAGTAAGAAAGGTTATTAAATTATGGATTTATTCTATCTATATTTTTATAATACTACACAGTAATTTCGCATTTTATCTTTATATGATTCATGCATTTTTTTAGACAAATATCCTCTATAACTTTTATGATCAAAGATTACTTCATAGGATGTTCTAGTATAGGGTTTTACTGATTTAATTTTTTCCAAGTTAATAATATTAGACCGACTAGCCCTAAAAAAATTATCGTAAGATAAAAGCTTTTCCATTTCTTTTAGAGAATGATCACATATAAAAGATTCCTTTGCTGTATATACTTTTGTTTTTTTATCTATAGCTTCGATTAAATAAATATCTTTGTTTCTTACAATTTGATAACCGCCAGAAGCCTTCAGCTGAACTATTTTTTCAATCACATCATATTTATGTTTTAATCGACTTATGGTGGTATATAATCTTTCTGCATTAACTGGTTTTTCAATAATGTCAGCAGCATAAAGTCTAACGGCATTTTTTAAGTCTTCTACAGTAGTAGATAAAAATATTAACTCTAAATGAGGCTGGTCTTCCCTAATGAGTTCCCCTACCTTAATACCACTTAGATCAGGCATATGAGTGCTAATAATTGCAATTTGAGGTTTCATAAGCTTTAATACATTTAGAAGATCTTTTCCATTGTCTGTAGAATATATTACTTCTACCCCCTCTACCCGTTCCAACACCTTAATGATATCCCTCCTCAAACCTTCATCAACTTCCCCTACTATAGTTCTTAAACTCAAAGTAAACACCTCCATATTCACTCATGACCAGTTAACACGCCATTATAATTGTTAACACACACCTTGTTAAACTACAACATGTGAAAATTCTTTTGAATACTAGTTTCTTTCATGTTACATCAATGGATATGGCAACAAATCTAATAATGCTATTTACTCATTAATAATAATTTTGTTATACTTTCGCCACAACTTTCCAAATTCCTTTTTTTATTTTATAATATTTTAAAAATTTTTAAAATTTTCCATAAAAAAAAGGATCAATTCAGATCCCTTTTTACATTCCTATACAATTTTAGTTGTCCAATCCTCTACATTCCATATATCAGTCACCCAATCTTCGTAAAATTCAGGTTCATGAGAAACAAGTAAAATTGTGCCTTTAAACTCCTTTAATGCTCTTTTCAATTCTTCTTTTGCATCAACATCCAAGTGGTTTGTTGGCTCATCCAGCACTAACCAATTAATTTCTTTAAGCATAAGTTTACATAGTCTAACTTTTGCGTTTTCTCCACCACTTAAAACCATCATTTGACTTGTTATATGTTCGTTGGTCAACCCACACTTAGCTAAGGCCTGTCTTACTTCAAAATTCGTAAGGCCTGGATAATACTTCCATATTTCTTCAATAGCCGTATTGTTATTATCTCTGCTGCTTTCTTGTTCAAAATAACCGGGGAATAGATAATCTCCCAACTCCACAGTCCCACCTACTGGCTTTAATTGACCTAATAAGGTCTTTAATAATGTAGATTTTCCTAAACCATTTACTCCGCAAATGGCAACTTTTTTACCCCGTTCTAGACTTACATTAAGTGGCTTAGTTAGAGGTTCGTCATATCCAATAACCAGGTCTGTTGCTTGGAAAATTAACTTACCAGGAGTTCTAGCTTCGATAAATTGGAATGTCGGTTTGACTTTTTCCCGTGGTCTTTCAATCCGTTCCATTTTATCTAGTTGTTTTTGTCTACTTTTTGCTCTACCTGTTGTAGAGATTCTAGCTTTATTACGAGCGATAAAGTCTTCCAGTCTTTCTACTTCTTGTTGTTGTCGCTCATATGCCTGTTGCTGTTGCTGCTTTTTAATTTCATACAATTTCATAAACTGCTCATAGGTACCTGAGTACCGAGTTAAAATTGCATTTTCTACATGATAAATTACATTAACGACTTCATTTAGGAAAGGAATATCATGAGAAACTAAGATAAAACTATTTTCATACTCCTTCAGATATCTCTTTAACCATTCTATATGTTCTACATCTAAATAGTTTGTTGGTTCGTCTAAGATCAGAATACTTGGATTTTGTAATAGTAATTTTGTTAATAGTACCTTAGTTCTTTGTCCTCCACTAAGATCAGCAACATCTTTGTCTAGTCCTATTTCCCTTAAACCTAACCCGTTTGCGATTTCTTCTATTTTAGAATCTATCATATAAAAACTATTGCTCTCTAAAATACTTTGTATTTCACCAACATCTTCCATCATTGCAGTAAGTTCATCATCTGTTGCATCTGCCATCTTTTCATAAATTTGTAGCATCTCAGCTTCTAAATCAAACATTTCTTTAAAAGCTTCTCTTAAAGCTTCTCTGATTGATTTCCCTTTTGTTAGTACAGTATGCTGATCTAGATAGCCGACAGTCACACGGTTAGACCATTCTACATTACCAGCATCTGGCATTAGCTTTCCTGTTATGATATTTAAAAACGTAGATTTCCCTTCACCATTGGCACCTACTAAGCCAACGTGTTCTCCCTTTAATAACCTGAAAGAGACATCTTGAAATATTTTTCTGGCACCAAAACCATGACTCATTTCAGTAACAGTTAGTACGCTCATTATTCTCACCTTTACTTTCATATGTTTTCTACCCTTTACATTTTACTAGATATGTCGATTATCTACAATCATTATTATTAAAATCTTTTATTAAATACGCAACTTCATTTTGTTAGGATAGAAAAACCCTACATTTACATTTTTATGATAAGTTTTATGTATAAGGCTTTGAAATTTGGCAATCATTATAATATAAGTGAGATTATATTGGTTAGGTATTTTAGTCCCCCTTTAATGCCAAAAACTGATATAGTCTCATTTTCTATTTTAATCCTTTATTCTTTCTAACACTTAAAGATTTTTAGCTACACCTTCAACAGAATGTAAGTATGGAGCAGAATTAACCATGGCTGCTAGTATATTATCCTTTATGAATTTTCTATTTGCTTTTCTTTTATAGCAATAAGCATATATGATTTTCCCATCATCCTTCATTACCTTAACTGTCCGCTGGGTTATTTCTAACCCTTTAGCATATACAATTACGATAGGGACCTTGTTTTCTAATGAATAGTTCAATACATATTCAACCATTATTTCACCCCCACTTTTATTTTTATCATACCAGAACATATGTTCTTTGTAAATGATTTTTATCTACTTTCCAGTACTAAGACGACTTTATTTATTACCTTCAAGTATAACTTTAATAATTATGGATAAAATAATAAAAGAGGATGCAAAGACACTTAGGTATTTTAGTCCCCCTTTATGCCTATATCTTTGCAATCCTCTTTCTTTAATTCTTCAACCACAGTTAATTAAGATAGATCCTTCATAAAGAAAAATAAAAGCAGCATTGCTGCTAAATAATTTTCTTTTATTCATCTTTATTTTGAAAGGATTTTAATAATTTTTTTACTGCTCTTTTTTCAATTCTCGATACATAGGACCTTGATATGCCTAACATCTTAGCAATTTCCCGTTGAGTCATGCTTCCCCCGCTACAAATACCATATCTTAATTCGATTACTATTCGCTCTCTTTTTTTCAATACTGAAGCCATTTTTTCATATAGTTTTTTAATTTGTATTTTTAACTCGACTTCTTCTAGTACTTTGTCAGGTTCAGTCCCCAAAAGATCTAATAGAGAAATTTCATTGCCTTCTTTGTCCATTCCTATCGGCTCCTGTAAAGAAACTTCAGTTTTTAGTTTTTTACTGGAGCGTATGGTCATTAGGATTTCATTTTCTATACACCTTGCCGCATATGTTGCCAATCGTGTACCCTTCTTACGATCAAAGGTTGTTATTCCTTTAATTAGTCCAATCGTACCTATGGAAATTAAATCATCTGCATCCACACCAATATTAGAGTACTTTTTGACAATGTGAGCGACTAACCTTAAGTTTCTTTCTACGAGTACATTCCTTGCTTCTTCATCTCCTTCTTCATAACGCTCTAAGTAAATTGCTTCCTCCTCAGGTGTAAGGGGTTGAGGAAAAGAGGTACTGCTAGAAATGTACGAAACTGCCAGCATTAATGGTTTAAAGACCAAGGGCGCAATTCCAGTCAATAAGGCCCACATTTAATAACACCTCCTAGAAAAACCTATATAATAGGTCACTTTAAATAATATGTTGCTTAAGAGGTATATGTGCATGTACTGAAAAGATTTAGATTGTCATCCTTGGCCTTTTTTCAAGCTTTTTCCTTCATTGTAGATTTTATAAGCTTCTATTTAATACCCTAATCTAATTAGCTTTTCTATAATCTCTTTAAATACTGGTACTGCATATTGTCCACCCGATTGACCATTTTGCAGAAAAACCGTAATAGCATACTGAGGATTTTCAACTGGATAGTAACCTGTAAACCAACCATGAAGAACTGGCTGTCCCTTTTCAGTGGATTGAGCTGTTCCAGTTTTACCGGCTGTTAGGTTAGATAAGTCACCTACATTTCGTCCTGTTCCTTGAGTCATGGTTAATTCCATCATGTGTTGAAGCTTCGATATCGTGCCTTGGCTTAATCTTCCCTCTTCAACTAAAGGATCTATCTCGGCTTCCCTATTCTTAAAGTCATCAAAACCAACTATTTTTTCATGCTCCTTATTAACGACTCCTTCAATTAAATGCAGAGGCATTTTAACACCATTATTGGCAATCATTTGAGTTAATTGATTAACTTGTAAAGGTGTTACTTCAATCAGTCCTTGACCAATAGAAATATTTCCTATCGCAGGCCCAAGTAGATTATCACCTTTAGGTAAGTTCCCTTGTTCCTCTTCCTCTAAGCCTATTCCAATTTTTTGGTTAAACCCTAATGCCTCTGCCATTTCAATAATCTTCTTAGCACCTAATCTTTGACCTACCTGAATAAATGTAGAATTACAGGACTCTGCAAAGGCCTCTGCAAAGGTTATTTCACCATTACCCCCTTGATTAAAGGAATTGCATCTAATAACAACATTTCCTACCTGCTCTGCACCTGAGCAAAAAAATACATCATCTAATTCTACTAGATTTTCTTCTAGTGCTGCTGCCGCTACTACGATTTTAAATATAGAGCCAGGGGGAAAAGTTAGTTGAATTGCCTTATTAAACAGTTCATCACCATCACTTCTGAGGTGAGTAGCAATATCATTTGGATTAAAATTAGGTCTACTTGCTAAAGAAAGAATTTCACCAGTTTCTATATTACTAATTATTACAGCACCCCTATCATTACTACGGTCTAGTGCTTCTTCTACTATTTTTTGAAGATGATAGTCTATTGTTAGTTTCACATTTCTTTCGTCTGCAACCCCACTTACCATCGTATATCCTTCACCTGGCAACAGCCTTTTCCGTCCATCCAATACTGCTGCAATGGCTCTACCTTCCTGCCCCTTTAATAAATCATTTAATGATTTCTCAAGACCAGACATTCCTCGTTTATCAATCGTACTTATATAACCGATTACGTGACTAAGCAGCTTTTCATCATCATATCTGTTTTTCTTTTCAATAACAAATAATCCTCTTGTGTTAACTAATCTTCTATCATTCCAATCTAAATCTCCTTTAATGCTAAGCTCTATTAAGTTATTTGATCTTTTGATGCGATTATCAAGCTCTAAAGGAGAACTTCCAGTAAGATCACTTAAAAATTGAAGATTTTCTTCAGTCCTTTGAAAAAGTTGAGGATAGACGATTCCGATGGTATCTTCACTTCGCTCTGTAAGGGGGATGAAATTTCTATCGTATATAGTTCCCCGTCCACTTGTTAAAGGTATTGTTACGTTCCTTTGTTTATTTACCTCTGTCGTATAAAATTCATGCCGCATCACTTGAAGATAAAAAAGTCGTCCTATAAGTGCAACTATTATCGTTGATGCCACCACACCCATAATAATGATTCTGTTTGTATTAATTTGTAAATCATCACCATCTACTCTGTTTTTTCTATTCTTTCGCATAAAAATTACCCCTATGTTTTTTTCTATAGTATTTCCAAAAACAAAGGGGCATAAACTGATTAATATCTAATTTTAGACTCTAAACTACTGAAGATCACTGGCTTATTATTGTTCTTTAACTTCTCTTCTAAGTAAATCATAAGGTTCTACAATTTTGTCTATCTTCATTTTTACAATTTGTTTAGGGTGTGGGGCTACTTCTATTTCCTTACCTTCTTCATCCCACATTTTCTCTATTACTGTTTTTACCAGCTCTTTGTGGGGCCCAATGATTTCAATTTGGTCGCCTTGGAAGAATCTATTTCTTTGCTCAACAGTCACTATCTTATTATTATGATCATAGTCTAAAACCATTCCAATAAAATCATAATTTCTAACATAAGATTTATCTGTGTATAAATGTTCATTTTCATCTGGTCTTTGATGATAAAAACCTGTAGTAAAGTCTCGGTGGCTTGCCTTTTTAATTTCTTCTAGCCATTCTTCTTTACATTCCCAATTTTGTGGATCTTTTAAATAAGCATCTATAGCCATTCGATAAGCCCTCACTACTGTTGCAACATAATAAGTCGTTTTCATTCTACCTTCTATTTTCAAACTATTAATTCCCGACTCAATGATTTCAGGTATATATTCTATCATACATAAGTCTTTGGAGTTCATGATATATGTACCTTTTTCATCTTCATAAACCGGCATATACTCTCCAGGTCTCTTTTCTTCAACGATATGATATTTCCATCTACAGGGCTGAGCACACTCTCCTCTATTAGCATCTCGATTGGCCATATAATTACTTAATAAACATCTTCCAGAATAGGAAATACACATCGCCCCATGGACAAATGCCTCTAGCTCTACCTCTTGTGGTATATGTTCTCTAATTTCTTTAACTTCTTCGAAGGATAATTCCCTTGCCAATACCACCCTTTCAGCCCCTAAATCGTACCAAAACTTCACAGTTCTGTAGTTAACATTATTAGCTTGGGTACTAATATGAATTTCCATCTCTGGTACGGTTTCTTTTACAATTGAAAAGGTTCCTGGGTCTGAAACAATTACTGCATCTACACCAATTTCATAAAGCTTCTTCAAATAATCTGGAAGCTCAGAAAGATCTTCATTATGGGGAATGATATTTGCTGTAACAAATACCTTAGCACCTCTTTCATGGGCAAATTTAACCCCTTCCGCCAGCTCATCTATGGTAAAGTTTTTTGCTGCCGCCCTTAATCCAAAAATTTGACCTCCAACATATACAGCATTTGCTCCATAGAGGATTGCAACTTTTAATCTCTCTAAATCACCTGCGGGGGCTAATAGTTCTACTTTTGTCATGTTTATTCCTCCTGCCTTTTATAACTTAAAGCTAATCCATCACCAATAGGAATAATACTAGTTTCCAGTTGAGGGTGATCACATATAGTCTCTAAGTAACTTCTCATTCTATTCACGATGGTTCTTTTTCTTCTTACCACAAGTTCGTCGGTGGCAATCATTCCTTTATATAAAATATTATCAGAAATAAGCAACCCACCTGGCTTCAATAAATGAAGACAGTCATTTAAAAAATCATTATACTGACCCTTTGCTCCATCCAAGAAAATAATATCATATCTACCTTCTAAAAACCTTAGAATTTCTTCGGCGTCCCCTTGTAGGATTCGAACCTGATCTTCACGATTAGCCTTTTTTATATTTTCTTTTGCTTTTAAAATCATCTCTTCATTTCTTTCAATCGTAGTAATATGTCCATCTTCTCCCATTGCTCTGCAAAATAACAATGTTGAATAAGCAATAGCCGTCCCTACTTCTAATACTTTTTTTGCGCCACTGGTTCTAGTTAAAACTCCCAATAGAGATGCCACTTCCTTATGGACAATGGGAACATGGTTTTCTTCAGCATAAATTTCCATTTCTTTAAACAAGCCTTTTGATTCTGGCAATAGCTCTCTTATATATGTTTCTACAAACTCATTTGTAATATTACTCACAAATAACACTCCTTGCGCTAAATTAAATGTAAAAATAAATCGTAATAAATTCTAGTTGCTTCGACAGATCAAAAGCTTCCGTCGGAAGATTTTAAAAAAGTATCTATTTAAATTGTTACCTATATTTTCTTGTCTTATTATATTATTTAATAGAAGAAAAAACAATAAATGATAAATTATTATCTCATCAATAAGTAAAGGCAGTCAGATTGACTGCCCAATTAATAAACAATAATACGTTTACTCTAAATCTTCGATTTCTATTGATTCTCCAATAATTTTATAGATATCCGACAACATTTGAGTAAACCTAAATTCTGCTTCTAGATAATTACCAACAGTTGAGTCCTTCATTAGTTGCTCTTCCATTTCCTGCAATTTCTCTAGCTTTGTTTTTTCAACCTTATGCCCCCTCATTTGAGCACTTTGTACTTCAAATTGTCTTTTCTTAAAGTCCTCCATCATAGACTTAATAGAAGGGTTGGCTTGTAGGTTTTTTTCAAGGCTTTTAAAAGTTTGGTATTCTGCACTTTCTTTAAGTGCCTTTGCCAGTTGATGTGCTTTGTCATAAACGTTCATATTATAAGCCCCCTTTAATCCATTGCTGTAAAACTTGTTGTAATATCAGAGTAAGCTCTTATAACTATCATTTCTATTTTATATGAAAGTTACTGAAAAAGCAACTACTTTACCTTAGAGGGACATAATAAGAGGTACAAGGATCGGAACCATTGTCGAAAGGCATACACCCGTAATAAATGAGATAATTGCAACCCTTCCATCGGTGGCCTTAGAAATTACAGGAAGAGTTGTATCCATAGCAGTTGCCCCTGCAGGTGCAATACTTTCCAGTTTTCCTATATATTTAGCTATAAAGGGAATAGACACCAAGGCAATTATTTCCCTCATCACATTTGTAATAAAGGCCAATGCCCCCAGCTGGGCACTATGCTTCGATAGTTCTATAGCCGAAAGGGAATACCACCCAAAGCCAGCTCCAATTGCCGCCGACTCTTTGATAGAAATGTTTAGAAACATCCCCCCAAAAATTGCCCCAAAGATACTGCCTAAACCCACCATTAAAGGAATCAACAGGACCTTTGCCCCCATTTCTTTAATTTCATTTAATATATTTTTCTGTCGCCCGATATCAATTCCAACAAAAAATAATAGTAGACATAATCCCAAATTAATTAATATACCTATATATTCAACTAGCATGGTTGGAAAAATAAAAAAACCTACTAAAATACCTAAAACAACTGAAATCAGTATCTTAAATGTCATCTCTAGCCCGCCCCTTCTGATGTAATATTCTTCCTGAGATGAATCGAACTCCTAATATGCTAAATATGATAGAGGCAAGGGCAAGAACAGTACCTTGTAATCCAATTATTCTAAAAGAATAGATAATTTCTCGATCTAAACCTATCTTGATCCCCATAACGAATAATAAAAAAAGTAGTGCGAAGGTTTGTATTTCTCCTGTATACTTTAGAAGAGGAAGCTTTTTATTATCTTTAAACCCAATAAAAGCCCCCACCAGTAAAATACCTAAGTATAAAAGTATATCCATTTCATTTCCCCCAGTAAAATTTTTTTCTATTATAAAAGATTCTACATTAGATCATTTTTGCCTTCTGATAATTAATTATTTTTATTCATAATAAAATCACCCATAGAGGGTGATTTTATTATTTGTATGATTTTTAAGTTTCTACACTTCCATGATTACTGGTAAGATCATTGGTCTACGTTTTGTTTTTTCCCAAAGGAAATCTTTCAAACCATCTCTGATGGCATTCTTTAAGACAGACCATTCTCTAGAGTTATTTTGTTGGCAGGTCTCTAAAGCTTTTTTGACAACATCTTTTGCTTCAACCATAAGTACTTCAGATTCCCTTACATACACAAATCCTCTAGAAATAATATCTGGCCCTGCAACGATTTTTCCTGTTTCTCTAGCAATCGTTACGACTACCACCATTAACCCATCTTCTGCAAGATGTTTTCTATCCCTTAAAACGATATTTCCAACATCTCCTACGCCAAGTCCATCTACCAATACCCTACCTGCTGGTACTGTTCCATTTACCTTAGCACTATCTTTAGTAAATTCAACAATGCTTCCATTTGATACAGTAAAAATATTTTCTCTTGGCATCCCAAGGTCTTCAGCCAATTTGGCATGTTTTAATAGGTGTTTGTATTCACCGTGGGCTGGGATGAAATACTTAGGTTTAACTAGTCTATGCATAAGCTTTAGTTCCTCTTGGCAAGCATGGCCAGAAACATGAACCTCTGCTAAGCTCTCATAGATTACATCTGCACCTTTTTCGAATAGTTGGTTAATTACTCGACTAACACCCTTTTCATTTCCAGGGATCGGTGTTGATGAAAATACAACTAAGTCTCCTTGTTGAATTTCTAGTTTTTTATGTTCAGAACTTGCCATTCTTGATAAAGCAGCCATTGGTTCTCCTTGGCTTCCTGTAGTAATAATAACGATCTCGTTAGGCTGATATCGATCCATTTCATCAATATCAATTAATAAATCTTCTGGTAAAGTTAAAATACCTAATTCTTCAGCTACATTTACAACATTCACCATACTTCTTCCTGATACAACAACTTTTCGGTTATGTTTTTGGGCGGCTTCCATAACTTGTTGTACCCGATGAACATTAGAAGCAAAGGTAGCTACTATAATTCTTTGGCTAGTATTTCTAAAAATGTTTTCGAAGGTGGCTCCTACGCTTTTTTCAGACATAGTAGCGCCTCTTCTTTCTGCATTTGTACTATCTGCCAACATTACCAGAACACCTTTTTGTCCTAATTCTGCTATCTTGTGTAGATCAATCATTTCTCCATCTATTGGTGTATAGTCGATTTTAAAATCTCCTGTATGAAAAACAATTCCTACTGGTGTATGGATGGCAATACAGCATGCATCTGGTATACTATGGCTAGAACGAATAAATTCTACACTAAAGTTACCTGCCTTAATTGTTTCACCAGGGTTCACCCTTTGAAGATGTACATTTGACATTTTGTGCTCTTTTAGCTTGTTTTCCACAAGGCCTAATGTTAGTCGGCTTCCATATACGGGCAAATCAATTTTCTTTAATACATATGGTAGGGCACCGATATGGTCTTCATGCCCATGGGTCAAGTAGATTCCTTGAACCTTATCTTTGTTTTTTAAGATATATGAAATATCGGGTATTACAATATCTATTCCCAACATTTCGTCTTCTGGAAAGCTTAAACCACAGTCTATAATGATTATTTCATCTTTATATTCAATGGCTGTCATATTTTTTCCTATTTCATTTAATCCTCCAAGGGGGATTATTTTTAGTTTTGATGGTTTTCTTCCCAATACGATTCACTCCTTTTCTATTTAGTCCGCCCATGACTTATTTAAATTAATTTGTTTTCAAATTAATTTTTTAAAAATTTTTCTTTTAATATCTTAGCACGACTTGCTCCGACCTATACACCTTAAAGAATATTTTACCATATATATCATTTATATAAAATAATATTTTAATCATCTTCATTTCATCCTATAGATATATTCTGTCCTAATTTAAAAATTTTAAATAATGTTTAAGTCTTATTTAACACTTTTATCTAAAATTTTTTTGTACAAAAATAAAAAGTCTTGCTAGAGCTTGCAAGACTTAGTTACAATTTGAACAAATCCCGAAAAACTTCACCTTATGATCTTTTATTTTAAACTTGTACTCTTTTTCTATGGCTTCTTCTAGTTGGTCTAATAAATCGATCTCTACCTCAATAACACAATTACAACTCTGGCAAATTAAATGATGATGCTGATGGTCATCTTCGTGGTTATTAAATTCATATCTGCTACAACCATCGTCGAGGTTAAGTTTAGAGATCAATCCCATCTCATCTAATAATTGCAAGGTTCTATAAACAGTGGCAAGACCTATTTCTGGGCAAGTTTCTTTTACTATATCATAGATCTCTTCTGTATTAAGATGTTCTCCTTGATTATTATACAGAACTTCTAAGGTTGCTCTCCTTTGGGGAGTTAGTTTTAAACCTTTTTCCTTTAATCTGTCTTTTAAATCGTCCATAATTTCCATTTATTTCACCCACATTTCTCAAGTAATAACCCTTATTATCCAAAAGTATACACTTTCCAACACCCTTTGTCAATCCATTTTTTTCAAATGATTACAGTTAATTCTTCTTTCAATGAAATAAAGTCTTGATTTACCAAGCAGTTAAAGGCATAAAATTCCACACCTTTTTCTTTTGCCATCACAACAGCCTGATAGAATTTTTCATCCATGTCGAAATTTGGCGTAAATTCTTTTCCATCTTCCCGCTGAACAATAAAAAATACTGCTCCCCTAATTCCTTCCCTAACTGCATCAATTAGTTCGAGAACATGTTTTCTTCCACGATCGGTAGGAGCATCGGGAAAGGTGGCCAAGCCATTTTCCTTTACTAAGGTAACACATTTTGCTTCAACAAGGGCATGATTTCCGCCTAAGGTATTTAGCGAAAAATCGAACTTACTTTTTCCAAAAGTAACTTCTCTCTTAACTTGATTATACCCAGAAAACTGACTCATCAATCCTTCTTTAAAATATTTTTCTAAAATTGTATTAGGTAATTTTGAATCGAGGGCTACCAAAAGATCTCCCTTGTATGCGAATAATAAATCATAGGATGTTTTTCTTAATGGGTTATCTACTTTTCTAAGAATTACCTTTGCTCCTGGTAATAATAGTTCCTTCATCCTGCCAGTATTGGGCACATGGGTGATAACAAGTTTGCCATCTACGATAACCTCTGCAATAAAACGATTTACTCTTTTTTGAAATTTACCGATTACCTTTTCACCTTCAATATTTATTCTCATAATTTTCACCTACTTATGTTATACTAATTTTAGGACAAAGTCCTTCTACAAAAGTTTAAAAGTTATTCTATGGGAGGGGTTAATTAATTTGAAATCATCAACGCAAATATTTTTGAATACCATCCACGGTGTATTTTTAGGATTTGTAATGGGACTACTTTTAGCCGTTTTAGCTAATGAATTTTATCCAGAAATTGAAGCTTATTTCCATCCTGGTTTTATCATCCCCAGTATTGCCATTATAGGAGGAGCATTAGGACTAATAAAAGGCTATAACCATTATTCAAATTTCCTTTTCCCCTTATTTTCTACAGCAGGGACAATACTTGTACCAGTAATTGCCCTAACAATTATATTTTACCTATTAGGCTACGATCGTGGGCTAACATTGCCTCCTGTACTTTTTAAAACAGGGATAGGCTTAAAGGAAATAGATACTCAGCTAAGTACTTATATATTAAGCATCTTTTTTACATTAACTGCTGTTGCGGCTTTTATATCTAGCTTAACCATTAACAAAAAGAAGAGATGGACTTGGTAAGTCCATCTTATTTTTTAGTTTCCTTCTTCTTCATCCATAATTGCTTCATAGGCAGCAACTACATTTTCATACTCTTCGTCGTCTTCGATAGCAACTAAAGTATATTCTTCTTCGTCTTCATTTACTATTCTAAAGATGTATGCCTCATCGTCTTCATCTGCATCAACAGCTAAAAGAATGGCATATTCCTTTTCTTCCACTTCAAGAGTCATTAATATCTCAAATTCCTCTTCTTTGCCTTCTTCATCTACTAATGTTATAAAATTTTCTCTTTCTTCCATTTTAATTCTCCTTTCCTTTGGTCTAAGCCACATATGTATTATATACTATATTATTAGAAAAAAATACTATTTTATATTATTATTTACTGACACTATCTAAATAACCCTGTAATATATAGACAGCAGCCATTTTATCAATCACTTCTTTACGTTTTTTCCGACTTACATCTGCCTGAATCAGTGCCCTTTCTGCTGCTACAGTTGTAAGTCTTTCATCCCATAGCACAACTTCAATCTTTGGAAAACGCTTTTTTAGTCTTTCAACAAATTCCAATGTTTTTTCACCTTGAGGACCAAGGGTTCCATTCATATTCTTTGGTAATCCAACAACAAATTTATGTACCTCATATTCCTCCACCAACTCTTCCAAACGTCGTAGATCCTTCTTGATTCCAATTCTTTGAATTGTCTCAATACCTTGAGCAGTCCATCCCATTAAGTCACTGGCTGCAACTCCTATTGTTTTATCTCCTACATCTAAACCCATCATTCTTGCCATAATCTTTCCTCCTAAACCACCTTAATACAAAATTGTGGACAATACTTGGAACAATAACCACATAGAACACATTTACTATGATCTACTTGAAGCTGATTGTTTTTTATTGTTAATGCCTGATGGCTACACCCTTCAAGACACTTACCACAGGCTTCGCACCAATGGGCAATATTTAATCTTTTATCTTCAATTTTAACTTGACTCATCAATTCTTCATCAATCTCATAACCTTTAAAAATAGCTGCATTGATATCTATTTCATTTATGTTTTGCATCCCCACTGCGATGGAGTGTAGGTAAGGTAGTTTTAAGACGAAATCAAAGGAGGCTTTAAAGTTTTTTAGTAAATTGCCACCCCCTAAAGGTTTCATAGCATAAATACCCTTCCCCATTTGATGGGCAGTCTTTAGAGCATCTAACATTTCTTCTATATTACCATCTTGTATACCCAAACCATTAATGTTTACAATAGGGTGCAGCACTTCTATTTCTTTCATTTTAAGGGCGGCTTTAACAGCAGCTATATGATGGGTAGATAAGCCTACAGCTTTAATATACCCCTTTTCCTTCATTTTAATAAAGTAATGAAGGGCTTCTTCATGGCCCCTTAAAGTATGCTCATTCTCTTGTTCATGAAGTAAAAAAATATCAATGACGTCTGTTCCCATTTCCTTCATGGCTTTTTTTAGACTTTCCTCTGCAGTTTCCTTAGAATAAGCATAGGATTTTGTTGCAATTACATAATCTTCACGTTTTATCACCTTTAAAGCTTCCCTAATATGGGCATAATTTTCGTATAGCTCTGCTGTATCAATAAAATTAATTCCCTTATCAAAACCGTAAATAATTAGATCCCCCCCCGCCTGAGGAGATAAATTAGATTGTAAAGGTCCCATTGTTAAACTACCAAAACACATTTTTGAAACATGAAGACCAGTGTCCCCCAATTTTTGCTTATCAATTTTTTCCATAATCATTCTCCATAACTTTAAAATAGAAGGATTTATTAAATACCTAGATAAATTCATCATTAATACTAAATATTAGGTTTCTATTGTATATTTCCTCATCAACTAATTAGCATTATCATCTTAATATACTAATTTGATTTACTTACCATTAATTACTAAATAAAGAATAGATGTTGTGAGAAAAATTGTTGCCATAGCTGCCATTACTACCCCAGAGTCATTAACAACAAAGCCTACAGCTGCAGCTACAAGTATCCCCGTCCAACCTATTGTCAATTGTGAATATTCATTAGCAATTTTTTTTAATACTCCCATAGGCTTATAAAATAGGATTCCTAATACAGCCACTGCCATAAGCAGCACACGACTCCAAATAGTTACCCCCATTACCCTAATGTTCATAGCTAATTTTCGGGTGATAATCTGGAGGATTACCCATGGTCCTCCACGATAAATTTGGTGAATAGCCCCTGCTAAATGAGATTTACTTTCTAATACAAATAGGTCTATAAGGGCAAAGGTTCCAACACCTAAAACCACTAACCCAGCAATTAAAAGCCATTTCTTAATATTCATCTGCTTCCCAAATACTCTAAAGAGACTATATAGGAAGGCAACCATTGCTGTAATGGTTCCGCCAACATTTGCACCCCACTTGGGAAATCCGATTATCATTATAATTAATATATATATAAAGGGAATACCCCATTTAAACTTTGCATTTTTTTGAATGATGGCGGTTGAGAAAACTAACGTACTTCCAATTAATACACCAGTAAATTCATTACCTATGCCATAATATCTAGCCCCAATAATGGGGTCATAGCCTAATAAAGAGTTTTTAATTAGATTCTGTCCAGTTAAAATATCAATTACTAAACCTAAAACAACAAGTCCAGTAGCTAAGATCAAAGTTCCTACCTCGTCTTGCTTAGCTAGAATTCTTATCAAACTAACAAATATGATCGTTAAAATAATTAAAAAGATATATATGTATGTTATTGCTGTAATCTTTAGTAATGGTAATATCAAGAAAACAAAAGGGATTATAATTGTTGCTAATAGAATGCCCGCTATAACCCCTTTAATTTTTTGTGGAATATTCTTTTTAAGTATAATTGCTAATAATGCAACTACAGATGCCAACATCTCAAAAACAGCAAATGTGTATAGCACTCGATATCTTTGCTGAGAGGTGTATAAAACACGTAACCCAAGTTCTCTCAAATAGTTTAAATTGTTATCTGAAGTAACTGAACTAATTTCTCTTCCTGTCATCATTTCATTAGAGTTTAATCCAAAATGGGCTAAAATGGTTGGTGCTATATCTATATTACCGATAATCCCTGTCCTTCTGGTTGTATCGGAAACCAACAAGCCTGTTTTTATATTTTTTCCATAGAAAACAACTGGAGTCAATCGATTTCCAGCTTCAAAAGTTACATCTGTTGGATAAGGAACTACCAACATGAGTAAGGTATTAGCCTGATCCTGATCTATGTAGTCCATCACTTTTTCAACAAATATTTGAATATCTTCAAATATTGCATTTCTATATTTTTCATAAGTCTCGTCATTTAATTTACTTTTATAGCTTTCTAGTCTAGATAAATCACCTGTTTCAATCACAATAAAATCACTATGGAGATAAAATTCTTTAAAATCTTCAAAAAGTAGTTCATAATTAGTTTGAATCCCATAGGGTTTAAGGGGATTGTCTATTAAATGTCTACCCTCAACATCTCCGTAATCTATATAACCTTTTTGATCCATAGCAATTAACCCTGCAGATGGGCTTTTATTTTCATCCGAGCTGGCACTCCCTATCATACCAGTCTTTATACCATTTCTACGCAAAACTTCTCCTAAGCTACCAGGTATAGCACCAAATTCGCCTCTTAAATTTTGCTGTATTAAAGTATTTATTGCAAGGTTAATAATTCCCTTCTCTTCAGGTGTTTCTCCTGTTCTTCTCTGATAAATCGCTATTGTTTCTTCATTAATGTTTGAAAAAGCCTGACCATCTTGACTGGCCTCTGCCCTAGTTCCCCAACCAATTGTTGCATAAGATTTATATTCACTATATCTACCAGAAGCCCTAATGTTCATCAACCCGATGGAGCCTTCTTCCATCATTTTTTGAACTTCTTTCATCTTACTTAAATCATCAAGGTCAACACGGTTAACTATAATCATCACAACTTTATTTTGGTTGTCCTGACTGTGTTGACCAAAAGCAACTAAAGGGCTTGATAGTATTGTCACTATAATCAGCAGTATTGTTAAGATTAATCTGGCTATTTTCAAAGCAAATCGCTCCCATTATTTTTCTAGATAGGATTTTAATAGTTCCTCTAAGAGCTCATCCCTCTCAATTTTACGAATAATGCTTCTAGCATCATTATGATTTGTAATATATGTAGGATCGCCAGATAATATGTATCCGATAAATTGATTAATTGGATTATAACCTTTTTCCTCCAATGCTTTATAAACGGTAGTAATAATCTCGTGGGCTTTTCTTTCCTTTTCTTTATCCAAATTAAACTTCATTGTATAGTTCATTTTTTCAGTCATTTTAAACACTCCCTTCTATCAGTTATTATTATTTTACCATATTAATCCCCTATACCTCAATTTAAAGAATTTCTTTTTCTTTTTTAGTGGTGGATCTAGTCATAAAAATTATTATCATTGAGACTAACTTATAAGACAAGGCATGGATAATCTCCATGCCCTATTATTTTACCCATTTAATTGCTCTTTAACTAAAGTTTTTACAGTTTCTAATGCCTCATTTATTTTATCAGCATTTTTCCCACCAGCTTGTGCCATGTCGGGTCTACCTCCACCGCCACCACCAGTAATTTTTGCAGCTTCCTTAACTAGATTACCAGCGTGTAATCCTTTAGAAATTAGATTTTTTGTCACAACTGCAACAAAGCTTGCCTTCCCATCATTCTCACCTGCTAAAACAATTACTCCCGTTTCAATCTTTTCTTTAATAACATCAGTAACTTTTCGTAAATCATCCATATTTGCTGTACCCATATGGTGAAGAACTACCTTTGTATCATTAATGATTTCTGCTCCAGCTAAAATATCATCAGTTGCGCCAGATGCCAATTGACTCTTTAATTTATCTATTTCTCGATCCTTTTCCTTTAACTCTGCCATGATGGCTTCTAATCGATTTAATAGTAGATTTTCTTGAGTTTTAACAATTTCAGCAACCTTTGTAAGTGTACTTCTTTGCTCTTTGATAAAATTATAGGCTTCGGATCCTGTTAATGCTTCTATTCTTCTAGTCCCTGCTGCGATTCCTCCCTCACTTAAAATTAAGAAGGTACCGATCTCGCTTGTATTTTTTACATGGGTTCCACCACAAAGTTCTGTGCTAAATTCACCAGCTTTAACAACTCTTACTGTGTCGCCATATTTTTCACCAAATAGGGCTTCTGCTCCCATTTCTTTAGCTTCTTTAATAGAAGTTTCAAAAGCCTCTACTTCTAAAGCATCAAGAATCTTTCCATTTATAATTTCTTCAATCTGTCTTAATTGATCTTGCGTTAATCCTTCAAAATGGGTAAAGTCAAAACGTAGCCTTTCTGGTGTTACTAGCGAGCCTGCCTGTTGAACGTGGTTACCTACTACTTTCTTAAGGGCTTTATGAAGTAAATGGGTCGCTGTATGATTTCTTTCAGTATTCTTTCTTAGGGTCTCATCCACTTTCCCATCTACTCGATCTCCTACACTAATCTTTCCATCTTCTATCTTTACAATAAGATGAATTCTATTGTTAGTACCTTTTTTGGTGTCTAGCACAGTAGCTTTAAAAGAATCCTTGTAAATTACTCCTTTATCCCCTATTTGACCCCCACCTTCGCCATAGAAGGGAGTCTCATCTAAAATCAATATCGCTTCTTCGCCGACTCCAATTTCTTCAACAACCCTTTGGTTGTGTATAATTGATAAAACAGCTCCCTTTCCAGAGAGATTTCCATAACCAATGAAGTTTGTTTTAATATTCTTATCTAAAGTTGCAAAAACATCATCCTTCCAACCTTCATTGGCTTCTCCTGCTCTTGCTTTTCTAGCTCGCTCCCTTTGCTTTTCCATTTCATTTGAAAAGCCTTCTTCATCTACTAAAAGTCCCTTCTCTTCTAGGATTTCTTTAGTTAAATCTAAGGGGAAACCAAAGGTGTCGTAAAGTTTAAAAGCAACCTCACCTGTTAATGTTTTTTCTCCTGATTCTTCCATATTAGAAATATATTCGTTTAAAATATCAATCCCTTGATGGATAGTTTCTTGGAATCTTTCTTCCTCTACCTTAATGACTCTTTGAATATATTCTCTTTTTTCAACTAGCTCAGTATAAGTTTCTCCAAACATTTTAATAACAGCATCAACCATTTCAAATAGGAAGGCATTACTTCTACCTAGTAACTTACCATGACGAGCTGCCCTTCTTAACAATCTTCTTAAAACATAGCCTCTTCCTTCATTACTAGGGATTACACCATCACATACCATAAAAGAAATAGAACGAATATGGTCGGTTATGATTCTGATGGAGGTATCCTTTTTAGGGTCTTCATTGTATTTTGTCGAAGTTTTTTCACATGCTTGATCTCTTATAAACTTCATTGTATCAATATCAAATATAGAGTCTACATCTTGCATAATACAAGCGATTCGCTCTAGGCCCATCCCTGTATCAATATTCGGGTTTGGTAAAAGATTATAGTTGCCTGCTTCGTCTTTATCAAATTGAGTAAATACATGGTTCCAAAATTCTACAAAACGATCACATTCGCAACCTGGCATACAATCAGGTGAGCCACAACCATATTTTTCACCTCTATCATAATAGAGTTCTGAACAGGGTCCACATGGCCCGATCCCTATTTCCCAGAAGTTATCGGCTTTCCCCAGACGAACCATCTTCTCTTCAGGAACACCAACCATTTTAGTCCAAATATCATAGGCTTCATCATCTTCTTCGTAAACACTAACCCACACACGGTCTAGGGGTAATTTTAAGTATTCCGTTACGAATTCCCATCCCCATTGAATTGATTCTTTTTTGAAATAATCTCCAAATGAAAAGTTTCCTAACATTTCAAAGAAGGTTGCATGTCGTGAAGTTTTTCCTACATTTTCAATATCTCCTGTACGAATACACTTTTGACAGGAAGCCATTCTATTTTTAGGGGGAATTTCCGTTCCTGAAAAATAGGGCTTTAATGGAGCCATTCCCGCATTAATCAGTAGCAAACTGTTATCATTTTGTGGTACTAATGGTGCACTAGGGGTTATTAAATGTCCCTTAGACTCGAAGAAGTCTAAAAACAATTTTCTAATTTCATTTAATCCTTTCTTTTCCATATCATTTCCTCCTCATAGTTTATGTAAAGTTTTATTAACTTCATCTCAAAGTACTATTAGTTTGTTTCATTAATAGATGGCTTATTTTAATTTCTAAAATTAAAATACGATAAAATAATTATAGTCAAGGAAATTGCACTGTTAATATGAGTTTAGTTTTATATTAATGGATAAATCCTAATATAAATTCAGCCTTATGGTTTTATGCAATTTCTTCAATGAAATACAAAAATAAAAAGCCACCTTAATTAGATATAAATAGGGACGAGGAATACCCGCGGTACCACCCTAATTACCTGAAAGGTCGCTTTGGTTTAAAATAATAACGGATTTACCGATAATCTCTACTACTATTTCAAGATTATAGCTCTGAGACTGCTTCCCATGGTGTATCTAGAGGTTTTCCAGCCAAGAACCTCCTCTCTATAAGAATCCATCCATACTACTCCTTCTCTTCATCGCCTTTGAAATATTAAGTTATAAGAATTATTATAAGAATTATATTACGTTGTTGGGGGTTTTGTCAATCATTGTTATAGATTATTTTTGAAACTCCACCTCTAACTCCGACAAAGTACAAATGCCATCTTCTAATGCTTTTTCCCTTAGTTTTAAATATAGTTCTGCGTTAGTGGCATTAACATAGGGCATTACAAATATAATACCGACAACAAAAGCTAAGCCTCCTAATATATACCAACCAATAAAGGATAGGTCTAAAATAAAGATCTCCATTTTTTGTCCCTTAGTCATTTGGTTACTAAGTTCCACTGCCCTTTTGTATCCAATGTTAGGATTCTCAGCTAAAATATAAGGTACCATTCGATAGGCGTATCCTTTAATTATACCAGGGATAATCAATAGTAATGTCCAAAGAAACAATAAGACACCTCTATACAGCATTGTTTTAACTACACTTAGATAGCTACGTTTATTAAAAGTATAACCAATTTCCTCTAGCTGGGCATTTTTTTCAATTGCAGCTTTGATGAAAAAACGCCTTCCACCAACCTCAAGATGTACTCCTAATAAAAGTCGATACAAGCTTCCTATAATTATCATAACCAGTGCTACCATTAATACCACAAAAATTAAAGATGTAGGTGAGTAACTATAATTATAACTTGGGAGGAAATCGCCTACACGATCAACCCAAATATGAGTCCTATCATTATTTCGTAAATTAAAATTGATCCCTCCATTAGAGCCATTTCCGGATATAATAACTAACAGACTGACCAATAGCCCCCTCCAATAAATTGCTTTTAAAACGCTTTTTGCCCTCGATTTTAGTTCAGCTCTAGTCCACATATATATATTCCTCCAATCTTACTGTTTTTCTTAACAGGTATTATTTTCCTATACCCAATTATACTATATTTATGCCAAGAAGTAACAGAAAATTAGCAAAGTTTTAAAATTTAACAATATATAGGATAATATGCTTTCCTAAAACCTTAAGAACTCCAGCTGCAGGTACAGCAATTAACAGTCCCAATAGTCCAAAAAGTCTACCTCCCACCAATAATGATAGAATTACCCAAACAGGATGGATTCCTACACTTTTCCCAACAATTTTAGGCGACAGGATGGCACTTTCTATTTGTTGAATGATTGTAAAGACGATCACAACCCATAATGCTTTTATGGGACTATCCATTAATGCAAAAAAAACTCCAGGTATAATACCGATAACTGGTCCAAAATAGGGTATGATATTGGCGATACCAGCTATTAACCCAACTAATATAGCAAAGTCTACCTGCAAAATTAGTAAGGCTATCATAGTTAAAATACCAACAAAGGATGCAACAATTAATTGCCCTCTTATAAATCCTCCAAGGACATCATCGAAATCTTTAGCCATTTCTAAGGCCTTTCTTCTTACTTTGCTAGGAATTAACAAAACAATAGATTTTTTAAACTCCTCTGCATCCTTTAAAAAATAAAAGGCTAGTATTGGAATTAAAATAATACTAAATACCTTTCCAAATATGGATAATAAGGTATTCGTCACACTTGTTAATACATTTAATACGATTTCTTGCCCTCGATCAATATTAATTTGAAGTAAATTTCTTACCCCATCAAACTCTGGTGGTAAATTTTCAAGATTACGATTAAACTTAATATATGCGTCATGAATAAATTCGTAGGCTCCATTACCGAAGTCAGGCAAAATCTCCATAAGACCCCGAATTTCTCCTGTCATTTTAGGAATAATGGTTAGTGACAATGCTAAAACAACTACCCCTATGGATAAATAAATAATAAGTACTCCCCATAATCTTGGAATCCCTTTTTTGCATAGGGTCTTTACTAAGGGGTTTAGTATGTAAGCTAAGGCTATGGCACCAATAAAAGGGGTTAATAGTTCCAATAAAATTCCCCTAATCCTAAAAAAAACTAGGCCAATGGAGACTAATAGGAAAACCAGAATAATATTTAAAATTTGCCTTCTCTCGAAATTAATTCTACGTCTTGAATCAACATGTTTATTTCCTATATGAATTAGATAATATAAAATAAAAACAATTAAAAAAACCAATAGTATTTGTGTTACAAAAAGAAGGAAATTTTTAAGAAAGTCTCCAGTAGCAATTTCTTGAATACTGTTGGATATTGTTTGAATTGTTGGATGATCCATCTTAATCCCCCTCTCTTTTCCAGAAAAAATACCTTATTTAAAAGCAGCTTTATTAGCTGCTTTTAAATAATTAAAATATTCCCATCCCTAACATATTACTAGTAGCCTTCGATAGCATCCTTTTGGTTGTTTTTAAGGCTTTTTTTCTATCCCTTGGACTCATTTGGGAAGCTGCATAAAGTCCAACTGTTGCCCCCAATAAACTTCCAGTAACTAAACCCATCATGGTACTTCTATTCATAGTATCCACTCCTTTTTCTAAGAGTTTTCCTTAATAGTTTTTGTTAATTTTCCTGTTCTATACCAAGCATTTTTTTCAAACCACCATATTGATAATAAATCATATCATTCATATTTACATGATTCAAAATAATATTTTTCTTATCAAAATTTATATGCTCCGATAAGAAAATAATTCCATATCCATTTATAATATCTGTGAGGACACCTTCACTAATTAAAAGCGCCACAATCTTTCCTGTTTTAATCTCTATTAATGTATCCTTCACAATGCCAACCAACTCGCCCTTCATTCCGTAAATTTCAAAACCAATCATGACAGATGGATTCTCTAGTGCTACTTCTATTTCTGGGATTTGACTAGGACTTAATATTTCCCTATGGGATGTGATTACGATCTCCTGTTGTCTAATATCTTTTATTTTTTTGTAAGGAACAACTTTTTTTCCTTTACCTTTAGGCTGCTTTTCCACTATCAAACCTAATACTTTTAATTTTTTAAGACAGTAGACCAGCTCTTTTACATGATAGTCCATTAAATGATTATTAGAATCAAAAATTTTTCCTCCGATTAACTCACTTCCTTTTATCATATATATCCCTCTTTTCAAATAGATATCATTATTTTTTGCCCCCTACAAAAAAAAAATACAGGGAATCAATCCCTGTATTTCTCTATAAAGTATAATCATAAAATTTTAGTGTTCTTCGTCTTCATGTCCATGATCGTGGTGATCATGGTCTTCGTCTGGATTAAAACCTTCTAATTCTTCGAAATATAAGTCATTTTTTTGGGCATAATTGTAAATAGCTGATTTAACCGCCTGCTCTGCTAAAACAGAACAGTGCATTTTTACTGGCGGAAGTCCATCTAATGCCTCAGCAACAGCTCTATTTGATAGGTTTAAGGCTTCTTTTACAGTTTTACCCTTTATCATTTCTGTTGCCATACTTGAAGTTGCAATGGCAGAACCACAACCAAAGGTTTTAAATTTTACATCTACAATTGTATCATTTTCTATTTTAAGATACATTTTCATAATGTCTCCACACTTAACATTACCTACTTGACCTACTGCATCTGCATTTTCTATTTCTCCAACATTTCTAGGGTTTGTAAAATGATCCATTACTTTTTCACTGTACATATTAATTTCCTCCCTTTACTTTCTCATATAGTGGTGACATTTGTCTAAGTCTTTCAACGATTGGTGGTAAATTTTCTATCACATAATCTATATCTTCTTCTGTTGTATAGTCTCCAATGGTTAGTCTGAGGGAACCATGGGCTGTTTCATGGGTCAATCCAATTGCCATCAGTACATGGGAAGGATCTAATGAGCCAGAAGTACAAGCCGAACCACTTGAACATGCAACTCCAACCATATCTAGCATTAATAATAGAGATTCGCCTTCAATAAATTCAATACTAATATTTACATTCCCTGGTAATCGTTTAGTTGGATGTCCATTTAAATGAACAAAAGGAATCTTTTCTGTCAAACCATTAATTAATTTATCTCTTAAGTAAATCAATCTACTTGAATGTTCTTCAATGTTTTCATAGGCTAGTTCAGCCGCTTTGCCAAAACCTACGATTGCTGGTACATTTTCTGTTCCCGCTCTTCTTCTTCTTTCCTGAGCTCCACCGTGGATGATTGGCTGAATTTTTGTACCTTTTCTAATGTATAAAAGACCAATTCCCTTAGGTCCGTAAACCTTATGGGCTGATAATGACATCAAATCTACACCTAACTCATTAACATCCATTTCAATATTTCCATAAGCTTGTACAGCATCAGTATGGAAAATAATTTTGTTTTCTTTTGCTATTTTTCCAATTTCTTTAATCGGTTGTAGGGTTCCAATCTCATTATTGGCATACATAATCGTTATTAAAATCGTGTCAGGCCTAATGGCAGCCTTTAATTCTTCTATATCGATTAGTCCATATTTATCAACTTTTAAGTAGGTTACATCATACCCTTCTTTTTCTAAAAATTGACAGGTGTGTAGAACAGCATGGTGTTCAATTTCAGTAGTTATAATATGTTTACCTTTGTTCTTTAAGGCACTAGCTACTCCTTTTATTGCCCAGTTATCAGACTCTGATCCACCGCCTGTGAAGAAGATTTCATCTACCCCAGCATTTAGTGTCTTAGCAATAGTGGTTCGGGATTTATCAATTGCTGCCTTATTTTCTCGTCCGAAACAGTGAATACTTGAAGGATTCCCAAATTGGACGTTAAAAAAAGGTAACATTTCATCTAGAACTTCTTTTTTCATTGGTGTTGTAGCTGAATAGTCTAAATAAACTCGTTTTTTCATTAAACCATCTCCTTATGTGTTCTACCTTTATACTGGTCTATATATAGAACATATAGTGTTCTTTATTCTTAATTTTATGATAATCCTCCACCATATCTTGAAGGGTTATTGAATCAATTACATCACTAATACTAATTCTAATTTTTTCCCAGATTACCCTAGTCACACAACATTCTGCGTTGTCACAATTGGTAGCGTCTTCTTCTAATACACAATCTGATGGTCCTAATGGGCCTTCTAATGTACGTATAATACTACCAACAGTAATCTTTTCTGGCGGATAAGCTAGCATATAGCCCCCTTGGGCACCTCTAACACTCTTAACTAGTCCTGCCTTTCTTAAGTTTGCAATGAGTTGCTCTAAGTAATGATCGGAAATTCGTTGTCTTTCTGCTATATTTTTTAAGGCGATCGGTCCATCTCCGTAATGAATTGCCAAGTCATACATTGCCTTTAATCCGTATCTTCCTTTTGTAGAAAGTTTCATATTCTCTATCACTCCTTTAATCCCAAGTGAATTGATTGGAATTCATTTTAAGTATATTATACCCTAGTTGGCTTGTCAACATTACAATTGGAAAATAATTATTATATTTTTTTCATTTGTTACTAATCCTCCATTAAAAATGACGCATCAAGAATAGATACCTAAGTGTAAGTTTTTTAAATAGAATTTTAGATTTTAAGTTTTTCATTTGAGGAAACTACATCATCAATTATTTTTATATTAATCAAAATGAAAACTTCACTGTTTTGTGTTTCTATGCACTTGCATATCATATCCATTTTTAGGCATTTTAAAACTCCTACTATTTCTGTAGGAGCTATGTTTTGATATGATAATTTTTTCATATTTTTTTGTTACAATCCTTGGGAATATTTATTATGTTTTTTTGTATATTGTATTTTGCCTACTTTATAAGATGCTTCATTTATGGTTAGACTAGATACTCTTTAGAAAGGCCTCTAAAGCATCCTGCCATGGTCTTAACTTTATGTTTGAGTTATTCATTAAGCTTGAATTTTTCGGTCTTTTAGCTTTCTTTTGTAATGTTTCAGATTTAATAGGATTTACCTTTGCCTCAATTTTTCGAAGTCTACAGATCTCTTGTGCCAACTGATACCATGTGCAATCACCTTCATTAATAAAATGATAAACCCCATAATCATCAGTTGCAATTAGATCTTTTATCGCTATTGCTAAGTCAAAGCCATAGGTAGGGCAGCTTCTTTGGTCATCTATCACATTTATTAAGCTCTTACTTCCAGCCAAACTTAGGATGGATTGCACAAAACTCTTCCCTTTATGGCCGTAGAGCCATGCAGTTCTAACAATATAATATTCTTTTATGTTTTTTACGATTTCTTCTTCAGCCGCCAATTTTGTCTTACCATAGACGTTAATGGGGTTTGGTTGATCCTTCTCGCAATAAGGGCTATCTTTATCACCGTCAAAAATATAATCCGAACTAATATAAAGAAGCTTGCTCCCTATACTCTCAGCAATCTTTACTACATTACTAGTTCCTACAGTATTAATTTGATAAGCTGTTTCTGGTCTTTCTTCACACCTATCAATATTTGTATAGCCAGCAGCATGAATTATAATTTCTGGGCTAAGATTTTTTAATTGTTTATAGGTTTCACCAAAATTAGTTATGTCTAAACCTTTACTTCCGAAGCTATAAACCGTCTCATTTACAAGACTTTTATTTATTTCATTACCTAGTTGCCCTGTTCCTCCTATCAAACATATTTTCATTCCGACCTCTCCCCTCATAAAACTTTGGTTTCTATCTTATAGAAATTTTATTCATTATATGCCTGTGTTTAAAAGAATAGTCTTTTTTAAATAACTAAGAAAATTGCATAGTTAATACTAAGTTTATATTAACGCAATTTCCTTCACTATAAGAGTCAGGTTATTCAAGTAATTCTTTATAAACCTTCAGCAATTTTTCTGCCACTATATCCCAAAGATAATTCGCCTTAATATATTCACTTATTTGATGATTTTTTTCCTGATTCCATGCTTCGTTAATACGATCTTCTATAGATACAATATTCTTTGGGTCTACATATTTTGCATAATCTATAAAATATTCTTTAGTACTGCCTTCTTCAGTAGTTACAATATTACATCCCGCAAGAGCTGCCTCTAGATTAGCCAGACCTGGTATTTCATACCAACTTACTAAGGCATGTATTCTTGCTGCTTTATAAATTGATGCTAACTGCAGATGATTGATTTTTGATAAATAAATTATATTAGAATTGGTCTTTATACATTTATGGAAATATTGTAGATCATTAACTGGACCAACAAGCACTAATGGTAACTGCATTTTTTTTGCTACTTCAGCCAAGCTTAATTGATTTTTATGGGGGCAAACTCTTCCTACGCACAAAATAAAATCATTCATCTTATGTTCTTTAATAAAAAGCTCCCCGTCTCCTTTAGCAAATTCTTCATCTACGCCATTAGGAATTATTGTATAATCTGTCTGTACATTAAAAATTTCTTTTATTTTCTTCATTTCAATTTCTGCACTTGGTAAAATACGGTCTACATTTTTTAAAACTTTTTCCCTTAATCGATCCCCTTCTTTCCAATAAATCTGTTCTAGATCATTATATTTTCCCTTAGGGGTGTAGTCGATATAATTCCAATAGATTGGCGATATTACTACTTTCTTTTTATACCGATGGGCATTAATAAAAAAGCTATAAGTATCCTGTACTCGTATTGTATTATATAAATGTATTAAATCATATTGTTCTAAATCTTCATTTGGATTACTAGAAACCGTAATATCTATACCTAGTTTTTCTAGGTACTCTTTTGTCTTTAGCATTTGGATAGAATCTCCTGCCAAATTCTTCAAATAATCTTCTCTGACATAAAATAGTATTTTCATGGTCTGTCCCCCTTATTTCAACACTTTAACACAATTATTAATACATAATACCTTTGTGTTTTATTTAACACCACTGCCTTTTTTTCGTTTTACTACCATATTTTATGCGTTGAAAGGCCTAGCCTATTACTATATCATAGTTTTAAGCATAAAAATAAGGAGGAGATAAGATGCTTAATCATAAAATATCGAAAAAGGTAGTTGTCCCAACTTTAGTTGCTTTAATGTTGATGGGTACCACAGCAACATCTAGTGCCTTTACAGTTACTAATAACAGTAACTTAAGATTTGTATACAATATTAATGGCACAAGTAGTAATGGGAGTACAGTTAACATTCTTAAAAGAATTCCCTTCAACTTTACTACAACCACTCAAAGGATTACAATAAATAATAAAGCTCAAGATAAACCAGCTGAAGAGTCAACTCCAACGCCGGCACCAACACCAACTCCAACACCTGAACCTACTCCAGCTCCAACACCTGAACCTACTCCAGCTCCAGAACCTAAACCTGCTCCAACGCCAGCTCCAGCTCCGGCTCCATCTGTAGAGAAACCATCAAATACAAGTAATGCACGTCATTCTTTAAGTGCTAACGAAATTCAAATGGTACAGATGGTAAATGAAGAAAGAACAAAAGCAGGATTAAGAACATTGGAAATTGATGTAGATCTATCTTATGTTGCTAGAGTAAAATCAAAAGATATGAGTGATAATAATTATTTCTCCCATCAATCACCAACTTATGGTTCACCTTTTGATATGATGCGTTCTTTTGGAATTTCATATAGAAGTGCTGCTGAAAACATTGCAAGAACCCAAAGCTTACAATCTGCCCATACAGGTTTAATGAATTCTGAGGGCCATAGAAAAAATATTTTAAATCCTAATTTTACTCATATTGGAATCGGTATCCACAACGGTTACTATACTCAAATGTTTATTTCTAAATAATAAGCAAATTTTAATATAAGTAAGATTATGAAACAAAAGGGGAAGATCGTCTTTGATAAAGCGATCTTCCCCTTTTTAGCATATATAGGAGAATTTAATCATTTTAACTGTTTCTCATACTTAAGAAATTTAAACCAACTTTCTTATACAAAAAAACTGCCCTATGGCAGTTTTTATATGCTTTTAGAAAAGTGGCGTCTCAATATCTTCTAATTGTGGTGGGAAGAAATCCGGGAACGGTACTTCATCAAAGTCAATGCAAACATCATCCGGTAAAAACTCTTCGCAATCTGGTGGCTCAGGACAGAATCCAAATGCTGGGATTAATAATTGTACTCTTCCTACTACTTTTACTATAATGAATACGCCTACAGCAAATACAAGGAATCCGTCTTCAACAAGGGGCTCTGTCAAAATTTGAGATGCTGTTTCAATTACAATTTTAAACTTAAATTCATCTCTTGCTTCAGGGATAAACATGATAATGTCTTTTTGAATTTCTGGAAGTTCTCCTGCAATACTAATGACTTTACCTTTTTCGCCCTTAACTTTTAATCTTACGTTGAATGTAATTTTTACTCTAAAACGTACTCTACTAAAATTAGGTCTGTTGGGAATTGGCGTTATGGATAATGTATTCTTAACTATTTCTCCTGGGTTAAAGGTGATATCAAGAAATTTGAATTCGTCTCCACATGGGAGGGCTACAGCTATCCTTTCAAAGCATTCTCTTTGCTGACAACTAAAATAAACCTTATCAACTATGATACATTCTGCTTTGAAGTCTGGAAAGTATGGATCATTTTGTAATGTAATAACGTCCCCTGGATTCGGTTCATGATTTGACATAATTTTACCTCCTTACTTTTACTATTTATTTCTATGCTACCAATATATGTTGTTGATAAAATTGTGTTACAAATTTATATGGTCTTAATTTTCAAGATCCTCAAGCTGAGGTGGAAAGAAATTAGGAAATGGTGCATCATCAAAATCTATACATACATCATCAGGTAAGAACTCTTCACAATCTGCTGGTTCGGGACAAAAACCATAGGCAGGAACTAATAATTGCACTCTTCCCACTGCCTTTACAATTAAAAATGTTCCGGCTGCAAAAGTAAAAAATCTTTCTTCTTGTACAGGTTCTGTTAATATTTGTGATGCAGTTTCTAGGATGATCTTAAATTTAAATTCACTTCTAGCTTCAGGCATGAACATAATAATGTCTTTTTGTATTTCTGGTAACTCTCCTCTAATTGCTAAAATGTTTTTTTCATCGCATATTTCCCTTACTCTTAATGTAAAAGTTATCCTTATTCTAAATCGGACTCGACTAAAGTTTGGCCTATTTGGAATAGGGGTTATGTCCAGTGTATTTTTAATAATTTTACCCTGATTAAAGGTAATGTCTATAAATTCATATTTACCACTATCAGGTAGAGGTACAAAAACATCTTCAAAGCATTCTCTTTGCTGACAACTGAAATATACTTTGTTTACCATCACACATTCAGCTTTAAAATCTGGAAAATCCATACTATCCCCCCCTTGCATATTACTATAAGAACGCTAAAAGAATAATAAATTTGCTAGTAATATCATAGTATGGAGTAAGTCAACAATGGTGATTAATTTTCTAAAAAAATTTTTATAAAAGGAAGTGAGTACCATGCAATTACCTTCTCCTCAGTCCTATTTGATCAAAACAAAGACAAACTTAGGGTACTATTTTTATTTAACAAAAGATAGGACAATAGCATTTAAAATCTTTACAGAGGAAAATGTATTTCTAGAAGAGGAAGTTTTAACTGCTACATCTATTCTGGATTTTGCTGTATCAATTGATGGAAGTGATTACATACATCTTGTCTGCATAACAGGTGAAGGTCTGATGAATTACTATATCTTACAAAATGATCAGTGGAATCATCGTCAAATCGCAAAACTAGATATTAAGTCCAATGTATATCGTAACTTAGTTCTTATTCTGAAAAATAAGATTACCCACGTTTTATGTAATAAGACAAATTTTACTAATCCTGCAATATCCTCTATTGAACATATGTATTGGAATGATAAAAGCATAAAAAAAATTACTGTCACAACTTACCTACCTGGTAAATATGCAAGTCCTTTTCAAGTGGATGTTGACAGCATAGGAAATCTACATTTAGTTTATAAAGTATTACACACAAAGAATAGTCAGCTATATTACAGCTTCTTTAATATCTTCAATACGAAATGGAGCAATGGGGAGATTATCTCTAGCCTTCATGAGGATCATAGCCATCCTCATGTACTAATTGATCGAAGTGATAACTTGCATTTAGTATGGTGTACAATTGAAGATAACAACTTTACCCTCAAACATAAACGTAAAGTAAATATCAATCACTTTAAGTCCAAATGGTCTGGTGTAAAAAATCTGTCAAATCCTAATTCAAATAATCTATCTCCGATATTGCTTCAAGAAGGTGCTATCATTAAGGTCTTTAGCAAACAGAATAACCGTATAAATGAGGTTTTTTCAGAGGATTTTGGTCAGAGTTGGCAGGCATCAAAAGAAATTTTAACAGATATGCTTAGCCCAAATTTAATTAAGTTTTCTTCAAATGCTTCTCAAGAAAGGTTGACAAATGCAATTAATAAGGTATATGGGGAAATTACCGATACAATTTCTGTTATAGGAGCCAGCATATTTAAAGGAATTGCTAAAAAAGATCCTCCTAAAATAGAAGAACAACCTCAAGTAGTAGAAGAAGTAATTGAAGAAGTCATAGAAGAAGTAGTCGATACTATAAAAGAAGAAGAAATTGAAATTGTAAAAACTGAACCTATCAATAATAAAGTCTCTGAAGAAAAGATACAGGAGATTAGCTTAGATAAAAATTTAAAGGTACTAGTTCAGGAAGTACAGGAATATATTAATAGAATGGCTTTAGAAGTAGAAAAAATTGAAGAGGCCAAAAAATTTATTGAAACTGATCCTCTACATGCAGAAGAGGACCCAGCTAAGTCCTCTTCTTTCCAACAATTTCAAAACACTTTACAACATTTAAACGAAGATCTTAATTCGATTGAAAACGAACAATTTATACTTCAAAAAGAATTAGATGATTTTCAGAAAAAGATTTATTCGATGGAAGATAAAATGATTCAGTTTAAAAAGCAATTACTAGAATTAGAAGACAAAGTAATGAAGATTCCAACGCTACAATCTAGTTTTGTTTCTAAATTGAAAAATATCTTCAGATAAAGAAAATAACAGCCTTGTTTAAGATAATTTGTTAAGGATTCGTCTTCCATAGGATCGATTGATCTCATAAAAACTTGCGATCTTTATTTTAAGTTTAGCGGCCTCTTTAATTAAAATCTCTCTTTGATCTATATCTGTAAATCTAATTGAATAGCTGCAACCTGCCTTTATTTTGCAAGGAGTTGATACCATTTCAAATCCACTGATCTTGTTTCTTTTTAAATGCTGCTGTAGAAAAATAGCATGGTTTTTTGAATCAAAAACAGCAAGATAATATACCGTTTCCATCTTAATTCCCCCCATCATATAGTAAACTTTATATATTACTATATGATGGGGGGATTTTTCTTGTGCCTATCAATAATTAATGTATACTTAAATTTACTACGCTTGTCCTTTAATAAATTTCATGTGCTCTTTAATTTTCTTTTCATAGCCATTTGAAGTAGGCTCATAGTATCTTTTTCCCATTAATTGATCTGGAAGATATTGTTGCGCTACATAGTTATGATCATAGTTATGGGCATAGAGATAATCCTTTCCATGGCCTAATTTCTTTGCTCCACCGTAATGGGCATCCCTTAAATGTAAGGGGACAGTGGTCTGGACTTTTTCAACATCTCTTAAGGCCATATCAACCCCCATATAGGCGGCATTACTTTTTGGGGCTGAAGCTAAATAGGTGGTTGCTTGGGCTAGAATGATACGAGCTTCTGGAAGTCCGATAATACGGGCAGCTTCATGGGCTGATAATGCCATCTGTAGGGCCATAGGGTCGGCGTTACCGATGTCTTCAGAAGCTGATATAATTAGTCTTCTACCAATAAATTCTGGATCTTCTCCACCATAAATCATCTTTGCTAAATAGTGGAGGGCTGCATCGGGGTCGCTGCCTCGTATACTTTTTATAAAGGCAGAGATTACATCATAATGCTGATCGCCATTTTTATCATATTGGATTGCCCTCTTTTGTATTGATTCTTGCGCAACCTCAAAGTCTATTACTATTTTCATATCCTTATTAAAGGGTGTACTCAGCACAGCAATTTCCAAGGCATTTAAGGCCCTTCTTACATCTCCATTTGCCACGTTGGCCATATGCTCTAGTGCTTCATCAGTAATTTCCACCGATTGATTGCCTAAACCCCTCTCCCCATTGACAATCGCTCGTTTCATAAGCTCAATTAAGTCTTCTTGCTCCATCAGTTCTAGCTTTAATACAGTCGTTCTTGACAGTAAAGCCCCATTAACCTGAAAGTATGGGTTTTCTGTAGTAGCACCAATTAATATAACTAAGCCACTTTCTACATGGGGTAATAATGCATCCTGTTGACTTTTTGAAAAGCGATGAATCTCATCAATAAACAAAATACTTGATTTTTGATACATTCCTAGCAGTTCTTCAGCTTCTTTTATTACTTCACGGATCTCTTTAACACCAGAAGTTACTGCATTCAATTGAAAGAATTCTATTTCTAATTCTTTAGCTATAACTTTAGCAATGGTTGTCTTTCCAGTACCTGGAGGTCCATATAGAATGATTGATGGAATTCGTTTGGCTTTAATACAACGTGATAAGAATTTATTCTCACCTAAAATATGTTCCTGCCCGACAATTTCATCTATACTTTGGGGCCTCATCCGTTCTGCCAACGGTGCATTTTGTACCAAAGTATTTTCTTTTACCATATCAAATAAATTCATTTCCTCACCCTTACGCTAATATTTCTTTTACAATTTTAATGGCGGCCTCTACATCCCTATTATTTATTCCTCGATGGGTCACGAATCTAATTAATCTTTCATTTCTAGGATTAACTAAGAGACCCTTTTCAGACATTCTATTAACTAGATCATATGCATTAAAGCCTGTTTCACTAATGTCTGCCATAAGGATATTTGTATGTACTTTATCTAAATTAACCCTTACGCCATCAATAAGATTTAGACCAAATGCTAGTTTTTTAGCATTCAGATGATCTTCTTCCATCCATTGGCTGTGATCCCTTAAGGCAACTAACCCTGCAGCTGCTATAATCCCCACTTGTCTCATTCCGCCCCCTAGCATTTTACGCAGTTTTCTAGCTTTTTTTATAAAATCTTTCGTACCAACCAGCATACTTCCGATTGGTGCACTTAAACCCTTTGACAGGCAGAACATGACAGAATCAGCATATTGAGTAATCTCTTTAACATCTACCTTTAAATGATGGGCGGCATTGATAATTCTAGCACCATCTATATGTAGGGGAATCTCTTTTATTTTAGCCAACTCATATACTTTTCTCATTTCTTCTAAAGGTAAAACAACCCCTCCCGCCATATTATGGGTGTTCTCTAAACAAATTAAACCTGTTTCTGGGAAATGGATATTCTCTTGGCGTATGGCTCCCTCAATATCCTTGGCTAAGATCATGCCGTCTTTCCCCTTTATCGGTTTAGCTTGTACACCTGCAATTCTTGCAATTCCTGCGACTTCATATAGGTAGATATGACAACTCTCTTCCAAAATAACCTCTTGTCCAGGTGTTGTATGGGCTAGTACAGCAATTAAGTTCCCCATTGTTCCTGATGGAACAAATAAGGCCCCTTCCTTTCCCATTAATTCGGCTGTTTTTGCCTCTAACAGATTAACTGTTTCGTCATCACCATAAACATCATCCCCTAATGGAGCCTTTACAATTTCCTTAAGCATCTCTTCTGTTGGATGGGTCACTGTATCACTTCTAAAATCAAATATTTGTTGAGTGTTCATAACGCCACTACCTCCTTTTATTTACGCAGTTTCCTAAAACACTATCACTTAACATTTTTTTATCAGTTGTTCTTCTCTTCTTTTATTATAATTGAAAGGGACCTTCATTTCCAATCCTTCTTAGTTATGCTGGGAAATGATATCACATGTCTCTAAACACCTATTCATAGAAAATAAAAATCTGGTATCTAAACACCAGTGTGTCTAGATACCAGATTTTTTAGTTAAGTTAGCAGTCTATTGGCCCAACAAAAGGTTCATTAACCTGTGGTGGGAATAATGATGGGAAGTCATCGCCACAAATCTGTCTAACTCTAGGTCTTTGTTCGCAGAATCCAGTACTTAGTACGCATAATTGAACCGGAACCTTAATTTTCTTTTCGCAAGTAATACATAAAGCTACAATTAGGTTCAGTGTAATTTCACCAGTTACTGGGTTAAAGTTTATGTCTCTTGAAATACTTTGAGTTGCTAATCTAGTAATAAAAGATATGTTGCAGAATTCAGTAAACTGTGGTAAGAATGCTCCAAGGAAAACTGAAGGCATACATAATTCAAAGAAGTTTGTTAGGGTTTGATTAACTGGTACTCTTCCCCTTAGAGTTGCAAACTGAATATTTCCTAATGCATCAATGTATTCAACGTCAACTTCAACTAATACTGAACCAGTAATAGAAATTTCTTGAGACCCAAATATTGGTGTTCCTAAGCCTTCTTCATCACAATCAGATGTATCAGTATAAATTAAATACTGTAGTAATCCAGCAGGACCAGGTACAACTACTGGGCAGCCCTTTTCATCTGTAACAAATTGTGCTCCAGATAGATTAGTTTTAGGCGTTATCGTTAGATTTCTTGTGTCATTTATGTTTTTAGGATTAAAAAACTTTCTACTTCTAATATCCAATACTCTAACTATTCTAGACTTTGGACCACACTTGGATGCTGGTAATGCGCCAAAAGGCACTTTAGAAGCTGGTTGTAATCCTTGTAAGTTAAATGTTACTGAATCATAAACCTTATCAACAAAGATACATTCTCCAACTATATTATCCATTCTTCCATCAAAGTAACAGCCAGTATCGGCTATACAGCATCTATCGTCTATTGCCTCTGGACTAACATCAATAGGTTTTTTAGACATATAATTCAACTCCTTTTTTTATTGATTATAAATTTAAAATTTTGCTATTACTGTAAAATATGTAATCCCCCTCTTATCTGTGCTACTTATGAGTAATTTTTATTTAAAAGTTGCATATATTTTACTAAAATTAGTTAGGAAGTGATCGTATGCCATTATCGGGAAAGCATGAATTTCTAATCCATGATTCCAAAGATAAAATCTATAACTTCTACCTAAATGAAAAAGAAGAAATATCTTGTATATCTTCAAATCACCAAAGAAAATGGACTGACAAAGAAAATGTTTTTGAAAAGCGTTGTAGTAGTCTCGATATAGAAATTGATGATAAAGATCAAATTCATATCGTAAGCTATCATTATGATGGCGATCTATATTACAACTATAAGGCTAAAGAACATTGGAAAAATATCCAACTTACAAAGCTAAAAAGATCAGAAAAAATCTTTTATCCTAAAATAAAAACCATTGGAAAAAAAATTCATATTTTTTATGATTTACAGCAAGGAAATGAAAAAGAAAGATGCGCTCTTTTCCACTATACCTTTGATGAAAAAGAAAAAACATGGATTAGTAACAATGTTTGTACAATGAGATTTAACAAATTTGTTAACCCTTATAAAGTGATGTCCTATCAAAACCAAATTATTATCCTCTACACTTCCATTGTTAATCAAAAGGAAGAGTTATTCATTGTTCATTATGACTCAGCCAATAATCAATGGGGTAAACCTCAACAGTTAACTAATAGTAATGATAGAAAACTCTACTTAGATGGTTTTATAGACTTTAATGGTTATCTACATATGGTTTGGTGCCATTATCAAGAGGAAAACGGCCTAACAGTAAAATATTTAAAATCTGATTTTAAGAATATTAATTTTAGTGAAAAAGATATCGTTACCCTTTCAACCCAATTGAATTGCTCCTTTCCCCATCTAGTCTTTATTAATAAAAAAATTTACTGCATGTGGGTACAATTTAGTCATTTAGCAGTTGTCACCAGTGGCGATTATGGGAAAAATTGGAGCAAACCAGAAGTTGAGAGCAATTCTAAAACAAAATCCTTTAAGCGCTACCGTTATAGTGTTAATAAACCAGACTTTAAAAATAATTTAATTAGCGATTTCTTGTATGGAACTGAATATCCAAGTATTGAATTTCTTGGTTTTGGAGGTGATCAATATGATGAAGTACCAACCAACGAATCATAACTTTGTCCCTAAAAATATTATTGAGAAGAAAGATTCAAAGACAGAAGTTATTGAAAAAAATGATCAAAAGGATAAAAATGACAAAATTGACAAAATCGCTGAAGAAAAGAGTTCACCTGTTAAGATGGAGCCACTACCTGTTAAGGAACCACCTTTAATAAAAAGAGATGTCTTCAAATCGGAAGAAAGTCTAGCCCCTAATATTCAAAATAATGATGTTAATTATCTACGAGAACAGCTTTCCCATTCTGAAAATCAACTGGCTACGCTGGAAATTCGATTACAGGAATCTACCGAAAAGATCCTAGCCTTAGAAGATGAACTAAAAAATTACGAAATGTATAAAAACGATATTACAAAAGTTTCCGATCTTTCAGCTAACCTATCAAAACTTACTTTAGAAAATACTAACTTGAAGACACAATTACAAAATCAAAAAGACCATGTTCAAATGTTATATTTCATTCTAATCATCTTAGCGATTCTATAGATTAATGCCAAATTAGAAATAAAATAAGGGAGACCCTTCTCTAGTTGATGGGCCTCCCTTATTATTAATTTTTAGTTTTAACTATAAATTTTATTTTCCATTTAAACGATGGGTTGAGGAATTTTAAATTTCCATAAGTTGTTAATCAATTTATCGTTATGGTATGGTATTAGGCTATTGCCTCAGTTGTGCATCACTAACTTTCTATACCAAGTTACCTCTGTTGTGGTATCTTCTGTCATTAATTCTCCTATTTCTAAGAGTTCATCTGGCATTGATATTTGAACTTTTCCTCGTTTTTCATTTGTCATCACATTATTCATTTTAGTTAGGTAGATACTTTTTAATGAAACTTCATCAAATAATAATGTAGGCTCTACTAAGACTGTATACTTAGTGTAACCATCTTTTCCCTTATTGATCTTTTCTGAAACGACAATATACTCTAGCTCCTTACCATTTCGTAACATGTTATAAAGAGTAAAGTCTACTTCTTCCTCTTTTTCTAACCATTGCCGATATAAAAAACGAATAGGCACACTACGTCCACTATTTATATAATTTTTATCGATCACTTCCTCCAACTTTATCTTCTGTTGGTTGCACTTCATTACTTCATATTCTTTATTTTTCGTTACCCCTTTAATAATTTGAGCCCTATCAAATTTAATAAAACCCATCTCTTCAAGAATTTTACTATCTATGTTTGTTAATGTACTTGCTATATCAATACTATGACAACTTGATTTTTTAGCAATTGCTTGAAGGAAACCAGCGATGTACTTTGTGTTCTGGCTATTATGATATTTTTTAGATAAATGAAGGCTATAGACAAAAAAGTACTCTCCAAAGGGTAATTCTTCATTTTCAAGGCTTAACCCCATATACCCAACGATTCCTTTCTTATCTAGAATAAAGTAAAAATAATCTTCATTAAACCAACCTCTTATCTTGTAGTGCTGTATGATCTGATCGATGTCTTTAGGTAATGAATGTTTGTACATTTTATAGGAGTAAATTAATACCTTACTGTTTTGTGGATTATCATCACTATTTGATAAGCCCTTAACCTTCTTTAGTAACGTCTCTAATTCTTTAATAATATAATCCTTATATTGAATCAAGTTGTTTTCCCTTAGTTGATCCTTTGCTAGCCCTTCTTTTAAGAGATATTCAATATAGTCATCTACTGTCATTCCTCTTCTTTTAGCTGATTTTTTAAGGGTTTCATAGATTTCATGAGAAAGTTCTAATTCAATTTTTTTATTCATGCTCCCCCCTCCTCTTAATCATCTTATTGAGGAGGAGAGAAATTTAGTACTATAATATCTATAATGGAGAATTTTACTTTGTATTAAAAAAAAGAAATTTGATTTACCTCGTATTTTTCCTTAATAGCCTTGACAATATCCTCCATTCGAAAAAGTAAACCATACCGATTACATTCTTCAACCAAAATTGTATTAAGTCGATTTTTATTAGGTGAAATACATTCATAACGATTACCAAAGGCCTGAATATATTTTGTTTTTAAACCTGGAAACTTCCGATCTAAAGCTTGGTAGAAATATGTTTGTTGGTTCTGTCTAAGGGTAACCCCAAAATAGGGACTAACATATCTTGCCCCAGCCTCTGCACTCATTCTTATCAATTGTCTAATATTTTCCGCTGAATCGTTAATGAAAGGTAATATTGGCCAAATTCTAACCCCTGTAAAAATTCCTACTTCTGAAAGTTTTTTTATAGCTAAAAATCTTTTAGAAGAAACAGTAACATTAGATTCAACTAACTTACAAAGATGATCCTCTGCTGTTGTAATTGTAAAATGTACTACTGCTGGAGAAAATTCTGCAATTTTTTTATATAAATCAATATCCCTTAATACAAGATCTGATTTAGTAGTAACACTAGCACCATAGCCATATTTAGCTAAAAGTTTTAAGGCTCCTCTAGTAAGCTCATACTTCTTTTCTTGCGGATTATAAGGATCACTCATTGCTCCTGTAGCAACGATTCCCTTCTTCTTCTTCGATATTAATTCCATTTCTAAAATAGCAATAGCATTTTCTTTCCCCCGTACTTCATCGAAGTTCTCTATTTGATAGCATTGACTTCTTGAGTCACAATAAATACAACCGTGACTACACCCTTTATAGATATTGAAGTTGTAGTTTGTAGCAAACCAATGATCTCCCTTTTGCCAAGGTGATAGTAATTTCTTTGCACTTATCAATTCCATTTGCCTACACCTGTTTTTTTATATGCAACTCCATCAATCATACAGAGACATGTTGGATTTACAAACTCGGTTGTAATCGTCGTTCTTGCAGGAAAATCACCATCAAAAAACTGGTAAAAGACATCCCTTGCTTTTCTAAAATCTTTAATATCCCTAAGATACAAATTGATTTGTACTAAATCAGTTAAGGTTGCTCCTACCGATTCTAAGGTGCTTTTTAAAGCATTAAAGCTAGCCTCCATTTGATAAACAATGTCCTCCCGATCATGACCTCCTGCATGATGGGCTAAATAAATATACTCTCCAGCAACAACACAAGCAGGGCATGTTTCATCACCACAGTGGCTGTAGGTTCTTTTGATCATCTCAACATCTCCTAACTTTTTAATTTTATTATAATTATAGCTATTATATCGAACTGATGTTCTTTTGTCAATAATTTCTATTTATTCCTTAGCAGATGTTTTTAAGATCATACTTCATCTTTTTAGATTTTACCATTTTATTTATAACTTGATTTATAACTTGATTTATAACTTGATTTATAAATTTATTTCGTAATTTGTTTTGTAATTTGTTTTGTAGTTTATTTTGTAATTTATTTTGTAATTTGTTTTGTAATTTGTTTTACGATTTGTTTTACGATTTGTTTTATGATTTGTTTGATTTATGATTTGATTTATAATCCTATTTGCCAGGTTTTTACTATTTTCAAAGGATTTTTATTATCAATCTAGAATAACTAAAGAAAAGTATAGAAAACTAAATGGTGAGCTTTTTTATAGGAGGGATTTTATGGACTTTCTTTATGAATGCATTGAATTAGTTTTTAGAAAACTACCTATTTCCAAAAATAATTTAAAAATGAAGGAAACCTTATTAACTGAGATTACAGAGAAATATCATCTTTTATTAAGGGAACAGACTCATGAAGAAACGATCAAACTCTTAAACTTGCAGTATGATTGGCTTATAGAAACCAGTAGAATAGACGGATCGTGTGGTTTATATTGGACTGTCGATAACCTGACACTATCCAATGAAGGCCTCCTCTTTGAACCTAGTCTTAAAGAATATCAGTTTGATACAACCTATCAACTTTTGAAAGAAATTTGTGGCCTTAATCTATGCTACGATAAAAAAGATGAAGACTTTATCTTTGAATCATCTAAACTATTTGTTGTTTTTGCTATGGATCAAGATAGAAACTACCTTGGATCTATTGGAGACCATTGTAATTTCTCAGACTTAGACATTCCGATAGGGTATGTTGGCCAAGACGGCTTCTATGGTAGAATTGCCAACAATTTAAAAGAATTTATTCAACTGTCTATATTTTACCCCTTTTGGTACGAGATTGTAAAAGTAGAAGGTAATATTAGCGAAAAGACTTTAACTGAGTTAGAGACAGCCTATACAAAAAACATACCAGATTTTTATGAAAAACAAGAAATATTAGCCGATTCCCTCAAAATTAATAAAAATGAAAATTCTCTTCAGCTCTTATTAAATAATTTAAAACTAGAATCAGACTTCCTCCTTTCTGATTTTAGTAATGGTTGCAGTCCTAAAAAAATAGGTAGAACTACATAACTATTAAAATAATGTAGTCTACCTATCTTTTAGATAAATGAAATTAGATTGTTTAATTCTTCTAAAAGCCATTATGGCATTTTATTTTTCTTTTTAAAAAAATATGAAGTATGGTAACTTGCCTTACTTAATACAATTTTTATAAATATATTCACTGGTCATTAGGGCCAGTAAAGAACCATAGGTTAGGTTAAAAGTTACTTCATCCCCCACCTTATATTCCCTTCGACAATGGGTGAGGTCGATAATTAAATGGTCGCTACTGCCACCTAAAATCTCGATCTCCGTATCTAGTGGAATGATGGAATGGGTGCCAAAATCTTGCTTCCCTACAGCTAGAATTGCTCTTCTTTGCTTTCCTTTGTCTTCAAACTCTGGTACGTTACCAAAGGCATCCCTTCCAATGGTTCCAATTGGAATAGAGGGCTTTTCTTTTATCTCAATAATTTCAGCCACCAGTTGGAAGGCATCATCAAAGGTATTAGGAATTCTTTCTCCATAGGCTGTCTCATAGCCCAATACAATTGATTCTCCTAACCGCAAATGGTTAATTCCTTTAAGCATCCCTTGTTTCTCTAAAAGGTAAATACTACTAGAATTACCTCCACTAATCATTTCAACGGGATATCCTAGTTCAGCTTCAATCAATTTAGCTGTTTCCAGTAACCTACCTAAGTTTTCATCATCGGGAATCACGCCACCATAACAAGTTAAGTTTGTGCCAATGCCAACTACTTTAATATTTTGTAGTTCCTTAATTCGCTTTAATGCCCTATGAAGTTCTTCGTTATCGAAGATCCCTTCCCTCAAATCACCTAAATCCATCATTAGAATTACCTTATGAGGTTGACCCAGCTCTAGAGCTGCATCGTTTAAGGCTTCAATTGTTTCTAATTCAGAGTTTAAGCTAATGTCGGCAAATTGGACGGTTTCCTTCGCTCTACTAATCATGGGAAGTCTCAATAATATTTTCTCTAAAGGAAGCTCCTTCATCTTTGCTAAATTTTCTATACGGGAATCTGCTAAATACTTGACTCCACCCTTTACAATCGTTTCAGCTATTTCTGGTTTACCACAGAAAACCTTTGTAACAGCCGCCACATCAATACCAGCATCATAACATTGTTTTACTAATACTTCTGTGTTATGCTGCAACTTATTTAAGTATACATTGATTTTTGGATTCATTTAACCCTCTCCCTACTTCATCCCTAAACTTTCCTTCATCAGGGCTACGGCCGCTTCTGGGTATCGCTTAGCTAACACTCCTAGTGAGGCCATAATGTAATGATTGTCGATTAATATTTGTGCTTCATCGGTGGGGTATAAAATATTTTGGCGATTTTTACTTAGAATCCCCTTTAATATTTCCTTCCCCTTCGGAAGCCTCGTTAATGCGCCACCTGTTCCAATAATATATTTTACATTAGAGAGGTCTTTTCCTTCTGCGATGGTGGTTTTTCCTCCTGGTCCATATAGATGCCTAATCTTCCCAGCATGTCTTTCTAAGGCAGTTAATACCGCTTCTAGGGTTAAGCGTTCTACAAATTTTATTTCATCAGGAGTCTTAGGAATTGCCCGATATGCTTCCATTAGGGCCTCAATGTTTAAAGAAAGCTCTTTTTCGAGATTTTCTTTACCAATTCTTTCAACAATGTTTCCCATATTGACATATACCCCTAAATCACCTTCTACAGTTCTCTTTGCTAGGGGTTCGGGACTAACGAGAATTCGATTAATCTCCTCGCTTCCCTCCGTTACAGAATGAAGGTCTGTGGTGGCACCACCAACATCAAAGGTAATAAGGTCTCCCACCTCTTCTTTTAGGGTTTTAGATGCCTCCATTACAGCTCCTGGTGTAGGAATAATCGGACCCTTGACCATCTCTCTAACAGCTTTCATACCTGGGGCATGGATAATATGTTCTTCAAAAACCTCTTGTATTACCTTACGGGTGGGCTCAATGTTTAATTGATCTATTTTGGGATATACATTTTCAACACAATAGAGTTTGCTATTGGTTTCTGCAAAAATCTCTTTTATTTCTTCTTGATTCTCGATGTTTCCTGCATAGATAATTGGTACATCCAACCCTAGCTCAGCGATTTTCTCTGCATTATGGATTGCAGTATCCCGCTCGCCATAATCTACCCCTCCAGCTATCAAAATAATATTTGGTTTAATTTCTTTAATCTTTTTTATATCAGTTCTTTTCATCCTGCCTGCTGTTACTTGATGGATAATGGCTCCGGCACCAAGGGCAGCTTCTTTAGCCGCTCTTACGGTCATATCATAGACAAGACCATGTACTGTCATTTTCAGCCCTCCAGCTGCACTACTGGTGGCCAACATTTCATCATACTCTAGTTGGTCTACAGCTAGCCTTTTTCTTAAATCTTCTACTGCTCCCCGTAAACCAATGTTTACATCCCCCTCTAATACTGTGGTGGGGGATTGCCCCTGTCCAATAAACCTTGGACAAGGGCTGTGGATATCTTTAAAGGCATTGACAACCGTAGTTGTACTGCCTATCTCCGCCACTAAAACATTAACCTTCATTTTGCATCTCACTTCTTTTCTTTACCAGAAATGTAGCAACGTGAATTCCCTTTGATCCTCTTCCAAAACCTGCATCTACTCCTTGTTGTACCGCTAGTTCTGGCGTTACTTGAGTCCCTCCGCAGGCGATCATGATTTTATCACGAATTCCCTTTTCTATACAAAGTTCATGGATCTTCTTCATATTCTTATAGTGGATATCGTCATGACTGATTATTGTAGATGCTAGGATTGCATCGGCATTTAATTCGATGGCAGCATCAACTAACTTTTCTAAAGCCACCGATGTACCAAGATAATGACACTCAATACCATATTTCTCAATCCCACCATGCTTAATGTCGATGATCTCCCTTAATCCAACGGAGTGTTCATCTTCTCCAACTGTACCAGCAACAATTTTCATTGGTTGCTTTTCAATTTCTTCTCTTACTTCATCTTCAGACATAACTTCTGGCTCTGGTGGAATCACTAAGTCAGCAGTATCTATGGCAAAGGCAACTCTACCCTTTAACTCGATTCTAGTACCCTCTGATGGATGCATTACTTCCTTATGGATTACTTCTACATCTTCTAAGCCCATTTTCTTACCCATTTCAATAGCTGCAAATTCTGCTACTCTTTTAGGTACTGGCAGGAATAGATTAAGCATTACATAACCGTCTCCCATCCATTCCACTTCAGGCTTAATTTTTGAAGTTTCTCTTAACTCTTTTGTTTCCTCCATACGTACATTAACATTATCAGTTTCATCTAATTCATCAATGTAGACAATTTTTTCTGGCACTTCATAGGTAGACCCCCCTATTAGTTTAGAAGGCTCATTTACAGCAGATGGGTCATATTGCCCTACATTATTATACCCAAAGTGGGCTGTTACAGGTGCCATATAGTCTTCATCTCTTTCAAATACTGTTCCTACACCAATTCCTTGGTCAATTTTCCTTGCAATTCCATCGCCATTTCTTTCTGGATAGTATCCAGAGTCAACAAAGAAACCTTCCTCTACTGCTTTAAAGTACCCACCAACTTCAAGAACTTCTTCCATGAATAGAACAGCTCTTTCCTTTAATTCTCTTACTTTATCCCTTAAGATTCCTTCATCCTTTAACTGGATCATTTCCATTAACCCATCCATACCTACCAATGCTTGTTTTGCCGTATCACATGCCTCCATGTTGTAGATATGCCAAGGTACATTTCTTCCCTCATCTGGTGTGATGGTTGACTGGATGTCTGCCCTCGTTAATCTTGAAACTAATAAGTTTAATACATGGGTAACGGTGGCTTCTCTTGTTGAAGATTCCATATACTTTGTATTCATTTGAGCCCTCATTTTGTATTCATTAAATACTTCCCTTAGGGCAACTGCATAGGGTAAGTCTAATGTCATATTGGGAGCAGGCGGTGCCGTTGGTGGTACTGTTGAAAGACAGATGTTTTCCTTCTTCATTCCCACTTTTACAGAATAAATAGAGTTTAGGGCGTGTTGTACCATTAGCTCTGGCATAACCTTCCAAGCTTCTCTAGCTGTTGCATTGGCATTGTGGGCCCCGTCAATTTGAGCGATATCTGCCCATACCATATTACTTTTTGCCTCAGCTGCATCTACAAAGGAACGAATCATATTAATATTTCTATATAATACATTGTACTGAGGATCTTGGTGGGCGCCATTAACCCCTTCTTCAGCAAACATAACAGCGATTTCTGGCCCTGCAACACCACTTATATAGGAATGGTAGTTAATTGGTCTTCCTACTTCTTCCTCAATTAGATCTAATGCTTTTCTTTGGGCTCTTACTTGTTTTCTAGTGATGGGAATACCACCAATCCCTTGAGGAGTCCCTTCAATAAGCCCGTCGAAGTGACTCTGACCAGCTGTACGAATTACCATGATATGATCGGCTCCATGCCAAGCAGCCATCCTCATTCGACGAATATCGTCTTCAAACCTTCCAGAAGCGATCTCAGTAGTGATTACTGCATCTGGTTGAGGGTCGATATCATTAAAGTATTTTGCCGATGGTAATGGCACGCTATTTTTTAATGGAGCTGAGGCATTTTGGTAGGTGAAGGGCCCCATTTGAAGATTATCTTCCTTCTTTCTCCATGTCCATCCTCTTCGCCTAGGTTTATAACTCTCTAAATCTTGTAGGATATTTTTGATATCTAATTTTTCATTAGGCTTTAGTTCCATTATTTAGCACCCCCTTGAAAAGTTTCTAGGGCTTCATCCCATAAGTTTCCTTCTGCTAATTGAAGTCCTGCTTCACGAATGTCCATTCCTTTTTTCTGAGCTAATCGATAAACTACGTTCCCTGCACCTTTTCCCATTAGTCCTCGATCCATAACACCTTCTACAATAGCCCTAGCCTCCATGCTGGAAAAACCCATACGTAATAGTACAGAACGCTCTATTGATGGTGTTGTATGTTTTTTAGCCATGTCTACCATTGGTTCTACAATTTGTTCTGCCAACTGCCAAAATTTCTGCTCTAGTTCTTGATCTGTTAGGTCTTTTAAATGTACGCTTCTTTGCTGAAAATCATCTGCTCTTTTCATTTAGCACCTCCGTCAATATATATAATCAATCCTCTTATTTTAATTATTAATTTTAATGATTAATTTAAGTACAAACTTAATATTCGATGTTACTTTATAGGGATAATATCAATACTCCCTTCTAACTAATGAAAGCGAGATTTCTACTAAATAGTTGTATAACATAATACTGCCTACAAATAGGTTACTCGATAATTTTTACATTTAAGCTATTTAGTATTGATGTAGCAAATTCTCGAGTCGTTTTACAGTCCTTTATTAAAAAAGCTAAGTCCTCTTCTGTGACTTCAGTTAAATTATTTTGAGTGACACAGTTTTTAATATAGGAGCCACGAAGTTTTTCCATCTCGATTTCTCTAGCCTTTATTAAAGATGGATGGGAAGGTAGAATGATGTTTTCTCCTTGAATTTCATCCTCAGGATTACCAAACTCAATTTTAATTCCGTTTTCCTTAGCAAAGGATAATTGAGGCTGAATATGCTTTCCTGCCCCGGTATATTCGGTTTCCTGCACCACGATAATTTGATCTTGATCCATTTCTTGTGCTAGGGCAAAGGCAGCAGCTAATGATGTATTCCCAGCTGGACCCCTTTCTAAGCCTTCCAATTGGGCTAAGGCTTCTGTCATATAGAAGACTTCCCCTTGGTTAACCAACACATAGCGATCCATATAACGCAATGGTCTTGCAGCTGATCTTGGTACATCAGAACGATCTGGCCATGTTGAGAAGGGTATACCAAAGCCAGTATGACCTGTGGTGAAGGACTTTCTGTTAAAATCTCCATCGCTGGCCATATGTAGTCCCTTTAAATTAACGCTGGCACCAACAATTTTTACTTCATCGGCTCCCGCTTTAATCAATCCTCTGGCTGTCCCTGTCAAATTTCCTCCACCTGCATTAGTGCAAACCACAACATCTGGATCCTTTCCAACCCTTTCTCTAAACTGCATTGCCAGTTCGTAGCCTAGGGTTTCTACCCCTGCAATACCAAAGGGTGTGTATAATGAAGCATTAAAATAACCCGTCTCCTCCAGCATTTTTAAAAAGGTATAAAATAGTTCTGGCCCCACAGTTAGCTGTACAACTTCTGCTCCATAGGCCTCACATTTTCTTGCCTTCTCAATAATTTCAGGTTGACCTTTGCCAGTGCTGTCATAACATTCTTGAATGATAATACATTTTAGCCCTTGCATTGCTGCTTGACTGGCAACAGCCGCCCCATAATTTCCACTGGTGGCAGCGATAACCCCCTTATAACCTAACCTTTTTGCATGATATACTGCATTAGCTGCCCTTCTAGCTTTAAAACTTCCAGAGGGATTAGAAGCTTCATCTTTTATAAAGATTCTTGCCCCCTTCCCCTCTGGTGCTATTTTTCTAGATAAAGCAGTTAAATTTTTTAATTCTAATAAAGGCGTATTCCCAACACCTGTTTCTCCTTGAATTTGTTGCATTTCTTGAAGGGTATAGCCCGTCTCCCTCATGATTTTTTCATAGTCGAAGGCTACCTTCCCATATTCAAATACACTATAATCTATCCCCACAGCTCTTTTCATTATCTCTCCCCGACGAGACATGATGGCTTCATAGGTCATTTCTCTAGTCATGGCCTTCACCTGCCCATAAGATCTCCTTTAACTGAAGACCTATTTCTAATATTTCTGGTACAAATTTTCCGAAGTCATGGTCATAATAGGGATTCGCTTCAAGTAATGTCCCTTCAACGTTTCGACCTGTAATGGTCTTTACCGCCACTCTTTCACCTATCATTGCCTCTTCCAGTAAGAATCCCTTTACCCACATTTCTAATGGAACTTTTTTCGTATCTTCTGGCAGATTAGGGGATCGTTCTTGGGGGCTTAATACAATATCATGTATTCTTACCCATGTACCCTTTTCGATTTTCATTTATGCTCTCCTACCTTTTTATATTATTTCTCTAATAAATCCCTCATGTCTCCCATAATTGCCCTTGGAACTGGTAAATCTAACATTGTTTTTAATCCTGCCCTTGCATTAATTACATGAGGGATCATATTAACACACATTGCGATTGTACCAAGTCCACCTTCTACCTCTGGTTTAATTGACATATTTACTTCTGGAGTTCCTTTTATATTGATATAATCTCCTGTGAAGGTCCCTTCCATTTCTGGTTCAATCTGTTGTGGATGAATCATATTAATCTTAACTTCACCATCTACATAGCCTTGTCCAGTCATATTGACACCAGCAACATCTCCAGCAGCAGCAAATCCATGGGGTGACTTTCTATCTACGGTAGTAACAATAGGCTTCATTTGCTGTTCAAATTTATCTACCTTCCAGCCAATAGCATCGGCGATCATTTGTATTGATTCAGCAAATCCAACGTGACCTGCCATTGTTCCTTCTTCACACCGTCTATTAAACTCATCAACTTTCATTCCTACACCCTGTTCTTCCATAACTGTATGTCCAAATGGTGATAAGCTATTAACACGTTTTGCTTCAATATGTTCTACATCAGTCATACAACCTGTTAAACATACAACCAATAGGTCCATTATTAACCCAGGGTTAATACCTGTGCCTAAAACTGTTACTCCGTTCTCTTTTGCTATTCTATCAAGTTCTGCTGCTAATTCAGGATTTTGTGCCTGAGGATAAGCCATTTCTTCAGCTGTTGAAACTACATTTACTTTTTGCTCTAAACAATATTTTATTCTTGGAAAAGCTGCCTTAGTGAATGAATCTGTTGCAGTTATACAAACATCACAACTTCTTTCCGTTAATACTTCTTCGATATTTGAATTGATTATGACTGGCTTTCGGTTTCCTCTTTCAATCCCTAACACATCATACATATCTTTTCCAACTCTAGCTTCGTTTCGATCACAAACCCCAACAATTTCTACACCCTTCTTTTGCAAAAGCATCTTTGCCATTCCACTACCCATAGCTCCAAAACCCCAAATAATCACTTTAATATTTTCCATTCTATACCCCTCCAGTTATGTATTAATTCCTTCGCCTTTATTCATTGCAATTATTTTGCCAAAACCTTGTTATTTCAATAAAATATTATAGACAAACAGTATATTTTTGTTTATTCACTATTTTCAGTATTTTATACAAATTGAAGAAATTACATTGATTTATTTTCAAAGGGTAGAGTCATTCGTTTATATTCCTATGAATAGATATTCATTTATTATTTCTGTATTTTACCACATTATTATTAACTACCATCTGCCTTATGGCCCTTTATGGCAGAATAGATAAAAAAACGCAAATTATTTTGCATATAATGCAAAATAATTTGCGTTTAATAGCCATTTTAAAACTATTACAAAGAATATAAAAGGCCCTAAGTTTAATAGCTAAATATAACGCTTTAACTTATGCTGTAGAGTTTGTCTTTTTAACCCTAGTTCTTTGGCTGCTTTCGTAATATTACCATTATATTTTTCCATCGTATTAATGATATAAGCTTTTTCTATTTCTTCTAATGTATCCTTTAAGCTACCTGTCTCCTTTAACGTTTCTTGGTTAATCACGATAGATTTAGGATCTTTTTTTTCTCTTTTAAAGAGATAATCTGGAAAGTGCTCTTCTTTTAAAATATGTTCATCCTGCACCATATTCATGGCTCCTTCAATGACATTTTTTAGTTCTCTAACATTACCAGGCCAATGGTATTCTAAAAAATGCTTTCCTATTTCCGAGGCAATCATCCAAACCTGTTTACCTAACTTATGATTAAACTCATTTATAAAAAAATCAGTTAGTAAAAGAATATCCTCTTGTCTATCCTTTAGACTAGGAATCGTTATGTTAACTACACTTAAACGATAATACAAGTCCTTACGAACCCTTCCATTTGAAATAGCTTCATTTGGTTCTTCATTGGTAGTAGCAATGATTCTAACATCTATAGGTATATCCTTTAGCCCCCCTATTCTTCTTACATAACCTTCCTGTAAAACTCGTAAAAGTTTTGCTTGAAGCTGTACTCCCATTGAGTTGATTTCATCTAACAGAATTGTCCCACCATTGGCTTGTTCAAATAATCCTGGGCGATCGACGGCTCCAGTAAAGCCCCCTTTTGTCGTACCAAATAAAATTCCCTCTAATAATGTTTCAGGTAAGGCCGCACAGTTTTGGGCAATAAAAGGTCTATTTTTTCTGTCACTATGGTAGTGAATACTCTGGGCAAAAAGTTCTTTTCCTGTCCCTGTCTCTCCATATAGCAGTACACTTGAGGATGTAGTTGCCGCTCTTCTTGCCCCATTAATGGCTTTTAAAAATCGGCTACTTTTTCCCTTTAAGCTTTCGAAGGTATAGTTTTTCATATCCTTTTTTTGATTGGGCTCAGTACTGCCTAATTGTTGCTGCAGCCTTATAATTTCTTCTGAGAGATTTTTTATTTTTGTAATATTCTTGGCTATTTCTAAAGCCCCGATTTTTTCATTCTGATAATATAAAGGAATTGTGGTATTGATTGTTGTAATTTTATTCCCTTTATTATTTAAATAGGTTTGGGATTGATTAATAATGGCTTTTTCATTCTCAAGAACCTTCAACAATGTACTTGTATCATGGTTGAGGCTAGGAAAAACCTCTAGCAGGGTTTTACCCATGACATCATCAATCTCCATCCCTTCCAACTCTGCCATACTGTTGTTATATAAAATCGTCTGTCCCTCGTTATCGATTACATGGATTCCTTCATCTATGGACTGCAAAATTTTTTGCAGTATGATTGTTAGCATCTTTTTTGACTTCATAAGGGTCCCCCTCTACTGCTTAATCCGTTAACTTTAGTATATCAGTTTTTATAAATTCCTTAAAGATAAAAACTCCCTAGTTTATGGCTAGGGAGTTGTTGAAAATCCATAACTCTAATGTCTAAAATAACCATTTCTTAAGGTCGTAGAACTTAAAGTCAACATATCGATCAGCCTTGTTATCCTCTTCATAATAAATGATCGTGCCTCTGTCATCTTCAAATGTAAAAAAAGTAGTATTTTCCAATTGAAATGCTTTTAGTTTTAGCTCCATTGGTTGTCTAACAATAGCAGGCATTTCAATATTCTTTTCTTCTCCATTAATCTTAGGATGGATCAAATGGTTCACCCATATAAAGTCTGACTCCCCAAGTTTATAGATCATTTCTGTATAGGTAGTGGCATTTTTAACAGTGGCTACAAAGATCGAAGGGTCGTTTGATATCCCCATACTAATTATTTGGTGGGGTCCAAAAAACTGCATTTCTTTAAAGGGAAATAGTTTAAATTGGGGGTGGTCTTCATTGGGCAATCTGACAGCAAACCACTTACCCGTCCACGACCCTTCTTCCTCCGGCTCTGTCCCCACTAATAAAGCCCCATCACTTTTCCATATCTTCCCTTTAGAAGGCTTGTCCCATGTATAAATTACCTGTGGTTCTTTTCCAAAATTTTTGTACAGCAATTGATTTGATTGAATATAGATGGCATAGTCACCATCTCGATAATAGAGTAGTGGCTGACTACTGTCGGTATCAAATATTCCTGTCGCCCGTTCCCATTGAGAAATTTCGTAGGATTCTTGATGGGCTACCTGTATTTCTTCAATTGTTTGAAATTGCCATAGACCTAAGCCCACTAATATACATAGAACAATAACTACTACTATAAACCACCTTTTATCCTTCATTTTAATCCCCCTTATAACATGTAGAAAAATGATATAATTTGAATTTTTTTACATTATTTACCTCAGTATAACAGTTTTTTATCCTTAAATAAAGTACAAATCATTTAGTCATTATTTTATATGTTTTGTTAATGGGTTTGAAAAAAGGCATAGCTCTAAATTAGAACCATGCCTATTTCATTTCTCTTTTAGAGAATATGTATCTAAAATTCAAAATTCAACTCAAAATCTATCTCGCCAGCATATGCTTCATATTCTAAGAAAAAGTGCTCTATTGCCTTCATAAATTCTGATTCCATTTTACTAAGATTTGTTTCTACCCTACCCTGTATTACAAAAAGTTCTGCTTCTTTCCCCTCAATCGCTAAAGCAATTAATTCTTCGGTGTCTGCAATAACAAGATTATAATAGTATAGTACCCTTCTCATATAAAACTGAGATTGCTCAAATACTTTTACATCCTTTATAGCATTAAAATCACTTTGCATTTTTTGACTATTATTTCTAAGTTTTACTAGTTCTTGTTGGATTAAAGTTTCGGATGCGTAGGTTATCATCATTAATGTGTCAATATAGCTTAACAATCCTTCTTCTAAAAGCTCAGTTGTATCTACAAACAATTCAATATAGGCATCTATCGTGGCTTCATCGATCACAACATCTGCAATAACTTTGACAATTCTATTTGCACCATCCCACTCTACAACTGCACCCAAACTCTCGGCAACGAATCTTGTTGGTACAAGAGTTCTACCATTAACAACTTTAGCAGGCACATCCATCTTTACTTCTTTACCATCTACAACTGCTGTCGTATTTCCTACAACTAATTTGATTGTAGAATTCCCTTTTGTCCCTGTAATCGTTTGGTTTGCACTATTCCAATCTACTTGTGCTCCAAGCTCTTCAAAAATTGCCCTTAAGGGTACTAAGGTTCTACCACTTTCCATCACAGGTGGTTGATCTAGTCTTAGGGTTCTACCATTTACAACTATCCCAATATTATTTGATGCAAACACGATCATTGTACTGGCACTAGCAAAAAACATAGTACAGACAATTAAAACTGCAATTAAACTTTTGATATTTTTTTTCATTATGCATTCCTCCTAGTTAATCTATTATACACTATTCAACTTTTATTCTTATTTTCCTCCATATTTTACTATTTTTTTTAAACCCCTACCTTAGCACTAATTTAATTTTACCTTTATATGGATATGATTTTTGGCAAAATATAGAACTAAATAAAGTTGGAACTTTTACTTTCATCCCACGTCTAAATATATAAACAGCTACAAAATGAAAGCTTATGAATAAAAAGGATATATTGAGAAAGGATGATATTTATGAAAAAAAATAAAATTACTGCAGGTCTTTTATCTGCTTCAATCTTAGCTTTATCAGCAGGAACAACTTTTGCATCTGAAGTGGAACTTCTACCACCAGATCAATTACATGTGATTTATGAAGCAGTACCTATTAGTGCACCTCTACATCAATCTCATTTTAATGGTGTGAGGGGAGAGGTTAAAGAGATTAAAGAGCTTAGTCATTTAGAGGATACGCTATTTGCCACTATCCAAGTTTCAGAGGATCAAATAGTCCACATGTATATTCCTAAAAACCTACATGTTATTGGAAGTGATAAAATAGAGGTAGGGGCAATTATTACAGGCTACTATGACGTTAATAAGCCAATGCTGATGATTTATCCTCCCCAATATAATATTGAAGCTGTTCATGTAGAGGGAGCAGCCGATGAGATGATCAACATTAAGGTAGATCTCTTTAATGAAGACTTAGTTAGTGCAGATCATTCTTTAAAAATTATGCCTTCAGATGAGACTGTAATTATCACCCAAGATGGGAATGTCTACGAGGGAGAGCTTATAAACCGACATTTAGCTGTAGTTTATGGTATTTCTACTAAAAGTTTACCTGCTCAAACTGCCCCCACTAAAATTATCGTTTTAACTGAAGAAGAAGTTGAGTTAGAGAATGAAGGTGTAGAACTTATTGACTATCCAGATTCATCTGAACTTATTAGAGATGACATAGCCTATGAAAACCATATACCAATTATGGGTGATGTATCTAAAATGGATTATATCGTAGAAAACAATGAAATTATTCTTCCTTCAGCCTACATTAAGGATGAAAGTACAGTAATGGTTCCTCTTCGTGGCATTGCAGAAGAATTAGGTTTAGATGTAAAATGGGACCCTGCAACAAAATCTATTACAGTAGGTTCTGATATTAATTTATCTATAGGTGGCCAATATACTTCTAATGGAGCAATTGTTGATCTTGGTACTGCACCAGAATTGTTAGATGGAACTACCTATGTTCCTCTAAGCTTCTTTAGAAAAGTGGCTCACTTCAACAATGCTTATGTCTTCGAAGGTCAGATTGTTATCGATAATGGAGAAAAAATGGAATAGATTTTATTTTTAAAAAAATCACTGGGATAATATGCCCAGTGATTTTTACTATTTTTCTCTATTTTTTTATTATATTTTTTTATTCGTATAGCTTAAACTTTGAGGTAAGCTGAGTTACCATCTGACTTGCTTCTTCTAACTTTTCAGGGGCATCAATAATTGTCGCCATGATTTCGGCAATCGTAACCATATCTTCTTCCTTCATTCCTCTTGTTGTAACGGCTGGCGTACCTATTCTAATTCCACTTGTAACAAAAGGACTTTGAGGGTCAAAAGGAATAGTATTTTTATTTACTGTAATACCCACTTCATCTAATAATTTTTCTGCATCTTTACCAGTAATATTCTTATTTCTTAAATCTATTAATAATAAATGATTATCTGTTCCTCCAGAAACTAGCTTAAAGCCCCTATTAACTAATTCTTCGCCTAATCTTTTAGCATTCTTTAGAACTTGCTCTTGATATGACTTAAATTCTGGGCTTAAGGCTTCCTTAAATGCTACAGCCTTTGCAGCGATTACATGCATTAATGGTCCTCCTTGGATCCCAGGGAAGATAGACTTATCAATTTTCTTTGCAAATTCTTCTTTACAAAGGATTGCACCACCCCTTGGTCCTCTAAGGGTTTTATGGGTAGTAGTCGTAACAAAATGGGCGTATTCGCAAGGATTCTGATGCAAACCAGTAGCCACTAACCCTGCAATATGGGCCATATCCACCATTAGATATGCTTCAACTTCATCAGCAATCTCTCTAAACTTTTTAAAGTCTATTGCTCTTGGATAAGCACTTGCACCCGCAACAATTAACTTTGGTTTTACCTCATTAGCAATTCTTCTAACTTCATCGTAGTTAATTTGATGGGTCTCTTCATCTACACCGTATTCAACAAAATTATAATATGTACCAGAAATATTAACAGGGCTTCCATGGGTTAAATGTCCACCGTGGGATAAGTTCATTCCAAGTACTGTATCCCCTGGTTCTAACACTGTAAAGTAGACACCGATATTTGCATTTGAACCAGAATGGGGTTGAACATTTGCATGTTCTGCATTAAATAATTGTTTCATTCTATCACGGGCTAAATTCTCTGCCACGTCTACCTCTTCACAACCACCGTAATATCTTTTTGCTGGATACCCTTCTGCATACTTATTAGTAAGCTGACTACCCATGGCCTCCATTACAGGAATTGATACAAAGTTTTCAGATGCAATTAATTCAATCTTTTCCCTCTGTCTTTTTGTTTCCTTTTGAATTACTTCATAAATCTCAGGATCTGCTTTAATTAATTGTTCAAAGTTCATAGGTCATTCTCCCTTCGCTTTGTCGAAATTTACCATAACTTTATTATAGTTTTTTTATCTTAAATTTACAAGTTTGACAGAAAAATTTTACAAAATATTACCTAGCTTAAACTATTACTTAGGGGCTTATATTATTTCATAATCAATCTTTATCATCTTTATATCTAGTAATGCTGATAAAGATAAAAAATTTTATTTTCAACGATTTTAATATCTTATCATCTAACAGTCTAATGATGTCAATCATGTTATATTATACACATATACCAGTTAAACATACCTAAGACTATTGAAAATAGCATTAGCTCAGTCTACTAAATACTAGTAGCTAATTAAATTAACTCTGCAATTTCCTCAATTATAAAGCTACTATTTCAAAAACGAGAAATAATAATGATAATAATAATATCTTATCGCTGGATATATACCCAATATAACAGAAAAAATATCTCTTTTTAAAAATTATTATTTAAAAATTAATTTTTTTTATTTTCCCCCCTTATATTATTCTCTAACATTTGGTATAGTATAGTAATACCATTTGGGAGGTGTTTAAATGCAACGGGTAAACCAAAAAAAGTTATTGGTTATGGCTCTCTATGCAGGTGAGATTATGCTTAAAAATGGCGGTGAAACCTATCGTGTAGAAGATACCATAATCAGACTATGTAAATCACGAAACTTCCCCTTTGTTGAGTCTTATGTTACCCCAACTGGAATTATTATCTCTGTTGACAATGAAGGTGAAGATCATAATGAAATGATTTCCTATGTTAAGCGAATTAATTCTAGAAGCATTAATTTAAATAAAATTAATGAAGTAAATGATTTCTCTCGTAAATTTGTTGAATCATCAATGTCCCTTGAAGAAGCCATGGCTAAACTTAAAGCTATCGATCAATTACCGGCCTACAACTTAAAAACCAGAGCCTTATTCGGTGGAATTGCCAGTGCTTTCGTTGCTTTATTATTTGGTTGTAATTTTTATGAATTCTTTGCAGCTTTAATGACCAGTATTCTTGTAACCATTTCACTACATCAGCTTCAAAAGAATGGTTTTAATCTATTTATTACCAATATGGCAGGGGGCTCAGTTGCTGCCCTTATGGCTATTTTATTTTCTATTCATCCTGCAATTCATGTTGACATGGTAATTATTGGAGCTATTATGATCATGGTGCCTGGGGTTGCCATAACCAATGCTGTTAGGGATACGATCTCAGGTGACTTAGTTTCCGGATTGGCGAGGGGGGCCGAAGCCTTTTTAATCGCCATATCAATTGCCTTCGGTGTTGGATTCATCTTAAAAACTTGGGTTTTTTTAGCAGGAGGTAACCTAATATGATTAGTCTTCTAGGGAACTTTATCTATGCATTCATTTGTACTATCGGTTTTGCGGTGATTTTTAACGCTCCAAAGAAATCTTTAATAAAATCTGGTATAGCAGGAGGTACAGGGTGGATCATTTACATTTTGTCCAATGAAATTTCACAATCTGCTATTGTTTCAACCTTTATTGCCTCATTAGGAATAGGACTAATTGGTGAGTTTTTTGCCACCTACTACAAAAACCCCATCACAGTATATATTATCCCAGGAATTATTCCGCTTGTTCCTGGTTATGGCCTCTATTATACCATGCTTTCAATTTTAGAGAATGATTTTCAAAAAGCCACCACCTACGGAAGTGATGCTCTTATGGTTGCAATGTCAATATCAGCAGCCTTAACCATCACCCTCTCTATAAACGCCTACAGAAAACGGGCCCTTCAAAGAAAAAAAATGGATAAAAAAGTGGACACCAATAAATAAAGAAATTCATAATTAAAAATTTAAGCCTGTTGAAAAGTCTAGCTAAAGACTTCCCAACAGGCTTGTTATTATGAAGACAATCTATCGACAGAAGAATCAACCTGACTGTATCAAGTCAATTACTCCATATGTGATAACACCATAGTATGAAAACAATATAGTATGTTAACTAAGCATTAAGTTTTAATCTATCAACATATTCTATTATTTCCTCTGAAGTTGACAAGGAGAGCATATTTTCTGCATGTTTTTTCCACTCTTCATAACTTAGAGAACTTATTAATTTCCTAGCAGGTAAGATTGATATCGGGCTCATGCTAAATTCATCTAGCCCCATCCCTAAAAATATCGGAATCAACCTTTGGTCTCCTGCCGATTCTCCACACATACCAACCCAAATCCCTTCTTTATGACCATTTTCAATTACCATTTGTATTAATCTAAGAACAGCAGGATGGAAGGGTTGATATAAATCATGAATTTTTTCATTCATTCGATCTACAGCACAAGTATATTGAATCAAGTCGTTTGTACCGATACTAAAAAAATCTACATGTTTTGCTAGCATATCACTAATGATTGCTGCAGAAGGTACTTCAATCATGATCCCCACTTCTATATCATCAGAAAAACGAATGCCTTCCTGATTAAGTTCCTCCATTACCTCCTGTAAAACTTTTTTAGCCTCTAAAAGTTCCTTTAGATTAGAGATCATCGGGAACATTATTTTTAAATTACCGTAAATACTTGCCCTAAGCATGGCCCTAAGCTGATCTTTAAAGATTTTATTTTCTTTTAAGCACAGACGAATTGCTCGATATCCCAAGAAGGGATTCATCTCTTCATCAATCTTTAAATAGGGAAGATTTTTATCTCCTCCAATGTCCAGGGTTCTAATGACAACAGGTTTAGGATTCATTGCTTCTAAAACCTTCTTATAGGCGCTAAATTGTTCCTCTTCAGTAGGCATCGTATTTCTGTTCATATATAGGAATTCTGTTCTAAATAAGCCTACCCCCTCAGCATCATTTCTTAAAAGACCATTAATATCTTCTGGGGTTCCTATATTCCCACCAAGTTCTACCTGTCTACCATCCTTTGTGATACTTGCCTTCCCCCTCATTGCTTCAAGGTCTTTCCGTTCTTTTTCATAGGCATCCTTTAACCTTTTATATTCTTCTATTTGATCTTGGGATGGGTTGATGTCGATTTTGCCAGTTTCTCCATCTAAAATTATGAAATCTCCATCGTTAATTACAGAAGTGGCATTATTTAAACCTACTACAGCAGGAATTTCTAGGGTTCTTGCCATAATAGCTGTGTGGGAGGTTCGCCCACCAATATTTGTTATAAATCCTAAGATTTTATCCTTATCCATTGTAGCTGTTTCAGATGGGGTCAGGTCGTGGGCTACTATAATTACCTCTTCATCTAAAAGGGATAAGTCAGTGGCCTTTTGGCCTGTTAAATTTCTTAAAATACGGTCAGTAACATCACGTATATCCGCTGCCCTTTCCTTCATGTATTCATTATCCATTCCTTCAAATATGGCTATAAATTCATCGGCTGTTTCCTTTAATGCAAAGGTAGCATTATAGTTGTTCTCTATTTTTTGATGGATGGTCTTTATTAATTCTGGGTCTTCTAGAATCATTAAATGGGCATCAAAAATTGCCGCCTTACTCTCCCCTAAATTAACCAATGCTTTTTCTCTAATTTTTATTATTTCTTCTTTAGATTTCTTTAAAGCTGATGAAAACCTTTCTTTTTCCTCTTCAACATTAGCTACAGTTTCCTTTTCTATCTTTATCGCTTCATTCCTAAGCACAAGGGCTTTCCCTATAGCATAACCTGGGGATGCTGCTGTTCCCTTAAGCATAATCTCACCTTCCTTTACTCACCAAAGCTAGAATTAAACAGTTCTTCAAGGGCCATCATTGCTTCTGCTTCATCTTCACCTGTAATCGTTAACATTGCCTTGTCGCCCTTCTGAAGCCCAGCACTTAAGATATTCATAATCGATTTAGCATTAACCACTTTATCTTTAAATTCAATGAATATTTCCGAAGAAAATTCACCTGCTGTTTTTGAAATAATAGCAGCTGGCCTTGCATGAATTCCAGTCTCATTTAGAATAGTAATTTCTTTTTTCACAAGATATTCCTCCCTTTTATCTTTTATCTATTTTATAATTAATTGGTCTGCCTCTCCCCGCTTTACTTCATTTCCCTCTTGGATGAGTATCTCTTGGCCATCAAAAAGGTTTGTAAAAATGATTGGCGTTATAATCGACTTTCCAGCCTTTTTAATTTTCTCTAGATCAACCTTAAGTAGAGGTTGCCCTGCCTTTATTTCTTCCCCTTCATCTACAAGGAGTTCAAAGCCTTCTCCCTTAAGACTAACAGTATCTATCCCTACATGAATGAGTATTTCCATGTTAAGATCTGATAGTAGGCCGATTGCATGCTTTGTTGCAAATACATTCATTACCTTGCCATTGACTGGTGAAACCACCTCACCATAGGTTGGATCAATTGCAAAGCCATCTCCCATCATTTTGCTTGCAAAAACCCCATCAGGAACATCAGCTAATTTAATAATTGTTCCATCTAAAGGCATAACAAAATTAAGTTTATTTGGCGATTGCTTTTCATCTAACTTTTCCTGTTCCTTATCAACATTGAAATGCTTTAAAATTTCTACCTTTAATTGATTAGATGCTGTGGCAAATACTGCTTGTAGCTCATCTCCAACCTCTAACACCTCTAATGCGCCTAATTCAATTATTGACCTTTGATGGATTTTCTCTTTATCGACAACCCTAATTCTAAGCCTTGTCATGCAGGCATCCACCTTTAGAATATTACCTTGCCCCCCAAGGGCTTCCATGATTAGGATTGCTTGTTCTTCAATTGTGGGTTTTTTTTCTATTTCTTTGCCTTCGTTTTTTGCTTTTCCAAAACCAAATAGCTTTTTTAACATCATTAATCTACTCCTTCCTTAATTTAATCAACAAAAAAAGCATGGGTAAAAGACATTAAGGGGTATAAAACTTACTCCTTAATCATTCTTCACTCATGCCTGATCGAATCAGTAACACGTAAAGTCTTATCAACAATATATTAGGTTAAAAACCTTTTCATTCATTATTAAGGAAATGGCACAATACCATCAATCTGAATTTATATTCGTCTTTACAATAATATAAAATTTAATATAATTATGCAATTTCCTCTATTAAGAAATAATATTTCTTAACTTATGCAGATGGATGGCTGTGTAGCCAATCTCTGCCTTAGGGATGGTAATTTTCATGGTATTTTCTATTATCTTTGAAATATCAAAAGCTAACTTATATTCATAGGCAAGTTCAGCCTTTAGGCTTGTATTAATTGTATCGATAATTTCTTGTTTATTTTCAGCCCTTTTAATGATCCCCCCCAGATGAATTAACAATCTTTTATAATCAAAGGAGTCCTTCTCTAATTTTATTGCTAACTTCTTCTCAATATAATCTATCAGCATATTCATTAGCCTTGAATGCTCCTGTGCTTTCAATTTGTTGTTACTTCCTCTTCCTCCATAGAAATGAAGGGCTAAGAAACCGATTTCCTCCTTTGGTATCGTTACAGCTAGTTCCTCTTCTAAAATAAGGGAAACTCTTTGGGCTAGCCCATACTCTACAGGGTACAATAGCTTTGTTTCATACAAGAATGGATTTACAATTTCAATCCCTTCTCTAATTCTTTTAATAGCAAAATTAACATGATCAATTAATCCTAGATTAATTGAAGAGCTAAAGTTAAGCCCTAATTCTGAAGAAATCATTTCATTAATCTTTTTACAAAGCTCAATAATACGAGGATCAACTGTTTCAAAGAAGGCTTCATACTTTCTATCTTGTAGATCTTTAAAGGATATGAATTTTTCCTCAATCTCTGATAAATTTTCTAATAAGTCCCCTTTTTTACGACCAAAACCTAACCCTTTTCCAACAAAAACAAAACTATTCTGCTCCCCTTTTACTAATATTACATTATTACTTAAAATTTTTGAAATGATATACTTTCCCACAGCAATCCTCCAAAACTATTAGATTTTTCCCTATAAATGTTGTCTTTTGGCAAAATCGATGAATCTAAATTTATCGGGTCGATGCCTTGATTCAGTGAATTGAAATAAGCTGCCGTTGTCTAGATAAATATAGTTTTTAACAACAACAATCATATTATAGTTGTCAAAGTCTAAATACTGCTGGTCTTCTTCTGTAGCTTGCTGAACTGTAATTTCTTTTTTAGCAAAGTTTATTCTTAGCCCAAGGTCATTCTCAATATATTGATAGATGGAATCTTTGCAAATCTCTTCTGTTAAATGGGGTACGAATTCCATATTTAAGTAATCCTTATCTAATATAATTTTTTGCCCCCCTATTTTCCTCACTCGAATCACCTTCCAAACCTTATCTTCCTTAGATACATTAAGGTGCTTCATTAAATAGTCATTGGGGTTGATTAGTGCACATTCCTTAACAATTGTTTCAGACTCTACATTAATTTTTTGTGCTAATTCCTTAAAACTAGTTAAACCAGATACAGGAAATTCAAACTTATTAATATCCAACACAAAGGAGCCCTTCCCCTTAACCTTTAGGATAAAACCATTACGCTCCAACAAATCTAGTGCCTTCCTAATGGTGTCCCTCGATACATGATACTCCTGCATTAATTCATTTTCTGAGGGTAGCTTTTCCTTTGGTTCTAGCATCCCATTCTCTATTTTATTTATGATTTTATTATATATATTAATATATTTGTGGTCCATATCCATCACCTAGATTCGTATTTTTACTTATTTTAGCACTATTAACATCTTTTTTCAAGGTGATATACGATAGATTCGTAGGGCCTAAGCAGTAGTCTATCAAGCCTTTCTGAAGAATTTTCATAATTGGAGATTAAAACTCGACAGTTAAAATCATCTAACTTTAACTGGGCTGGCAACTGAAAAATTGCATTTCTAGGATAAAAATTATTAATAACGATTAGTTTTTCATTTTCATAAGTCCTCATATAAGCATAAATATCTTCATGGTCTTCTAAAAGAGGCATATAATCTCCATAAGCAATAATATCCATATTTTTTCTAAGCTTTATCAGCTTCTGGTAATGATAAAAAACTGAGTTTGAATCCTTTAATGCTTCCTCTACATTGATCTCTTGGTAGTTATTTGCAACAGAAATCCATGGTTTGCTATTTGTAAAGCCAGCATTGTTTCCTTTGTCCCACTGCATAGGTGTTCGAGAATTATCTCGAGATTTTGATTGAAGTATTTGAATAACCTCTTCTTCTTCCATACCTTCCTCTATCAGAATTTTATAATGATTAATAGATTCAATGTCCTTATATTGGTCTATCCTATTGAAGTAGGGATTAGTCATACCAATTTCTTCCCCTTGATAAATATAAGGGGTTCCCCTTAACATATGAATAGCCGTTGCTAACATTTTAGCAGATTCCCTATGATAGGTTTCATCATCCCCAAATCTTGATACGATACGGGGTTGATCGTGATTACACCAAAAAACAGCATTCCATCCATTTCCTTTTTGCATTCCAATTTGCCAATTATTTAAAATATCCTTTAGTAATTTAAAGTCAAAATCCATTACTGTCCACTTATCACCCTTATGGTAATCTACTTTTAAATGATGGAAATTAAAGACCATATTTAGTTCATCTTCCGCTGGGTTAGAATATTTAATGCAATTTTCTATAGATGTAGATGACATTTCTCCAACTGTTACAATCTCTGGGTGTTTACCAAAGGTCTCATTATTTAGCTCCTTTAGATATTGATGTATAAAGGGACCATCGGTATAAAATCTCCTTCCATCCCCTTCATAATCATCTTTAAATTCCTTTGGCTTAGAAATTAAATTGATTACATCAAACCGAAATCCCTTTACCCCTATTTTAATCCAATAATTTACGATTTCAAATATTTCCTTTCGAAGTTCTATGTTATCCCAATTTAGATCAGCTTGGGTAGCATCAAATAAGTGAAGGTAATATTCATTAAAGTCTTTAACATATTCCCAACAGGAGCCTCCAAATTTTGATTGCCAATTGTTTGGCTCTTTTGCTTTACTAGGTTTTTTAAAAATATAGAAATCCTTGTATTTTTCATCACCCTTTAGTGCCTTCTGAAACCATTGGTGTTCTGTTGAAGTGTGATTAAAAACCATATCTAACATAATATCTATTTCTAATGCATTAGCTTGGGTAACTAGTTTTTTAAAGTCCTCCATTGTTCCAAACCTTGGGTCAATTTTACAATAATCCGCAACATCATACCCATTGTCCCTTTGAGGAGATTCATAAAAAGGAGTAAGCCAAATATAGTCGATTCCCAATAGCTTTAAATATTCTAATTTACTAATAACTCCCTGCAAATCGCCAAAACCGTCACCATTAGTATCCATAAATGATTTGGGGTAAATTTGATAAACTACACTTTTTTTAAAGTCCTTCATGATATCTACTCCTTTAGTCAAAACTGTCTTAAGTAAACAACTATATAGTTTAGGAAAATGCATCTTTAATATTAAAATACTATTCGTATAATCAAAAGTAAAAATAGTAATAGTTATAGATAAATACATACCAAGATATTATGCAGTTCCCTGATATATTTACGTTTCCTTATATATTTAAAAAAGAAGGAGCATTTAGTTCCTTCTTTTTTATTAATACCTTTTCAATGAAAATTAAGCAGTCGCCTTTCCCTTTGACTTCAAACTAGTCTTTTTCTTAGAGAATATGATTGTAAGTATGAAGGGTGCCACAACAGCAATCGCCATCGAGATGGCAAATGTCAACATATGCTTAGGTTGAATGGATAGGATTCCAGGTAGTCCCCCTACCCCTATGGAGTTTGCCATTACGCCTGTACCTACTGAGAAAATCGCCGCTAATGCAGACCCTATCATCGCTGCTAAGAAGGGATAAACATATTTTAAGTTAATACCAAACATTGCCGGCTCAGTAACTCCTAAATAACATGAAATAGCCGCTGGGATTGATACTTGCTTTTCTTCTTCATCATCTCGATTTAGATAGATCATTGCAAGAACCGCAGATCCTTGGGCAATATTTGATAAAGCGATCATCGGCCATAGATTGGTACCGCCTAACTCGCTCATCAATTGTAAATCAATGGCATTAGTCATATGATGTAACCCAGTAATTACTAGGGGTGCATATGCAAAGCCAAATATAGATGCAAATAACCAACCAAAGGATGATGTTAACCCTGAATAAACCACATTAGAAATTGCCGACCCTATAGTCCATCCTATTGGCCCTAATATAACATGGGCAACTAATACCGTTGGTACTAGAGCAAGAAAAGGTACTACAACCATTGAAATATAGCTTGGAACAATATCTCTTAATTTCAGCTCTAGGTTTGCTAATAAAAACCCTGCTAACATTGCAGGAATAACCTGAGCTTGATAACCAACCATTTGAATTTGAGTAAAACCAAAATCCCAAACAGGAGCCTGGGCTCCACCTGCCATATCATATGCATTTAATAGCTGAGGGGAAACCAAGGTGACTCCTAGAACAATTCCCAGCATTTGCGTTGTTCCCATCTTTTTAGCTATAGACCATGTGATTCCTACAGGTAGGAAAAAGAATACTGCTTCACCAATTAACCATAGAAAATGGTGTACTCCAGCCCAAAACTGCGAAACTTCAGTAAGTGCTTTTGTTCCATCTTCAAGCATTTTAATATCTCCAATTACATTACGAAAACCAAGTATTAGTCCCCCAACTACGATAGCTGGAATTAAAGGAGCAAAGATCTCTCCTAAATGTGAAATGATTCTTTGAAGTAGGTTTAAGTTTTGTCGACCAGCCTTTTTAGCTTCTTCCTTACTAACACCAACGACACCTGTTTTCTCAACAAGCTCGTTATAAAAAGTTGCTACCTCATTGCCGATAATAATCTGAAACTGCCCAGCCTGTGTAAACGTTCCCTTTACAATACCGATTCCTTCAATCTTTTTGATATCAGCCTTCTTTACGTCCTTTAAAACAAAGCGTAATCGAGTAGCACAATGGGACAAGGTAACAATGTTTTCTTTTCCACCAATATGCTTTAATAACTCCATTACTTCACTGGCATATTTCCCCACGATAAAACCTCCTATCTCCTTAATATTTGATCAGCTACTTCCACCCTCAAATGAAGAACATAAAACCTGTACGTACAAGTTTGTTATTTATATTATACTCTGTACGTACAGGTTGAGTCAAGATGCTTTTTTATTTATTTTAAATTTTTTGAATTTTAAAACTCTAAAAATATCTTATATGGAAAATAAGAACTTCCCTACTTAGTGTTAAACCAGAAATATAGATGATATTAAAAAATATCAAAGTGACTGCCTCTAAATCTAAGATTTCGCAAATCTACTTTTTACACTGGGGGAATTAGTTTTTATTTTTGAAAAAACGAATATAATTTCAGTGTTATTGTTATGCAATTGTCGTTTATATAATGCCATATAAGAAACAACAATAAAGCCAACCTTAAATTAAAAAGGCTGGCTTCATTGTTGTCAAAATTATTAATGACTGCATCCACTTTCGTTGTCTAAAATAGAAGAAGCAACTGGAAGGAATCTTTTATCCATTTTTAAATTACCTTCTCTCCTTTTTAAGAAAATAAAGGAGATTGCCATTGCCCCAAAACCAAATAAAGCTGAAAAGATATCTTTAAAGTTTTCTATACCCATAGCGTTTAGAATGAAATTACCACTAATTACACCAAACAGTAATGTTAATAGAGGGATTACATAAACCATAAAGGCAGCCGTTAATACATCTTGGTCCCTCATGTCAACGGTTACCCATTCTCCTACCTTTGCTTGGGCTTCGTTTAATACTTTGATCTCTAGTTTTGTATTTTCATCCCCCATTTTGCAGGCATGACAGTCTCCACAACTAGAGTGTCTTTGCATTAATACTTTTGCCGTTTTACCTTCTACTGAAGTTACAATACCAACTTGTTTCATCCTTTCCCCTCCTTTTAGTCCCTATTTCGTGTATTTATATATATACACATGATTCTGCTAATTAATCAGTTGTTTTAATTAAATCCCTAACAACTACCGATGCAATGATTAGCCCTACCACAGAAGGAACAAAGGCAACACTGCCAGGAATTTGATGCTTTACTGTACAGGTTCTAGTTTTATTAGTACATATACAGTTGGTTTTACAGTCATTATCTAGTTGTAGAGGTGTCATTGGCTCTTCTTTGGAGTAAACAACTTTTACCCCCTTAACGCCACGTTTTCTAAGCTCTTTTCTCATTACCTTTGCCAAAGGACAAATAGAAGTCTTAGAAATATCTGTCACCTCAAATCGAGTTGGGTCTAATTTGTTTCCTGCCCCCATACTACTGATAATAGGGAGATTCATTTTTTTACTTCTTTCTATTAAATCTAATTTCGCCGACACCATATCTATAGCATCAACAACGTAATCATAATCTGGTTGTAATAGCCTTTCAGCGCTTTCACTATTGTATAATTCTCTATACCCAACTACTTCAGCCTTTGGATTAATATCTAATATTCTTTCCTTCATCACTTCAACCTTTGCTTTACCAACTGTACTTCTGGTAGCATGCAGCTGACGATTTATATTCGTTAAACAGATGTCATCATCATCCACTAGTACAAATTTTCCTACACCTGTTCTTGCTAAAGCTTCTACAGTAAAAGTACCTACTCCACCAATACCAAAAATCGCTACCTTACTATTTTTTAATTTGTTTAATCCCTCTGTTCCGATAAGCAATTCGCTTCTTGAAAAAGAATGTAGTGCCATTCTGATCCTCCTTTAATTGTACGCTAACCTTAATAGTAACGAAAAATTTATTTACTGTCAACTCATTTGCTCACATATTTATAGCATTTAAGAAAATTTTAATTATTTAACATAGTATTGCCATCTACAGATTTCTTAGTTAATTGAAGAAATTGCATAATCGATATAAGATTTAACCATAACTTAGTATATGTGTTTACATTAAAAAAAGCCCCCTGTTTAGAAGCTTTTGAGAAGTCACTATAGGGCCCGCTGTGCCGTTTAACGATTGTTTTGAAACCTGCGCTAGCAGGGGGGTGTCCTGCTGATGGTTTCAAAAGTCCCCTCTAGAGGGGGCGTTTTCTACATCACCAAACCCAGACTCCCAATGTAAATATGTTGCCTCAAAACTAGATCGTTTCTTCGCACACAGCAGGATTTAATAATATGATAACATATAATTTGGAATATTTCAAATTTTAATTATTGGAAATTGAACAAAGATTACAATCTTTACAATTCATTAAACGCTTACTTAGATCGCTACAGGCTCTACGGGAAAACACACAAGGTATTTTATTTTGCTTTGCCTTTTGCTTCACTATTTCTGTGATATTATGTTCTATAAAATCTGTAAAAACAATAACCATATCTACCTTTTCTGGAATATCAAGTTTTCTCATACCCTTCTTTCTACCTGTCCAGTGTATGTATTCCTTAATCCCATGACTCTCTAATGTACTTGGGATATTACCCAATCGATCTGCACCTACCAATAACGCTTTCATATTTATCCGCCTCCGTATCTTCAATAATTAATATTGATAATGATTATCATTATTATATAACTAAAATGGCCATGTTGTCAATATCCTTTTTAAAGTTTTGATAATATTCTGATACCCATAAAAGGGTTGGATAAAACATTGGTGTTTGATGTTTGGGTTGGTAGTGTTTGGTAGGGATTGATATTTGTCGACTTTAAAATAGAAAAATTTAACAATAATCTATTATTCAAAATAAAAATATGGTAGTATTTATTTAAATCAGATGCTTAAAAAAGGAGTTGGAAGCATGAGTTGGTGGTTAAGTGGACCAAATTCAAAAGATGGAGCTTGGGATGTTGATATTAGAGGTAAAGATGAATATAGAAATAGAAAAAGTGGTTTTAGAATATTAATTAGGGGGTTACTTTCATTTGTTGTATTAGTTATTTTATATTTTACTTTGACATATCTTGCAGACACACTAATTGGTAATGATGAATCAAGAATGATAACTTATTTATTCATTCCATTTCGGTAGCTACTTTATTTATCGCTATTTGGAACATTGCAAATACCTATAGGGCTGTATTATTTTGTTAGGTATTTTAAGGTTGAATAAGGGCAAATAAAAAACACAAATAACAGATAAAAAATCATTAAGCTTAACATTACATTCAGTAACAATATAGATAAAATAAATTAGGAGGATGACGATGGATGCTTTAATTATCGAACCAAAACAAGGTATCGGAACAATTTCTCTTGGTATGAGCCCTAGTGAAGTAGAGCAATGTATTAAGGACTATTCAAACAAGTATTTAGAGTTAGGTTTTGATCAAAAATTTTTTAAACATGTCTTTCAAATTGATTACAGTTCAGAAAACAAAGTTAATTTTATTCAAATTATATCAGATATTAAGAATATATTTAATTGTGTATTTAAAGACATAGATATATTTAATACTAAAGCAGAGATACTTATTAAGCAGATTGAACAGATTTCGCCCTATGATTCTAATCATTGGGAGTTAGGCTACACATACGCTTTCCCCAAATTAGGACTATATCTTTGGCGACCTAGTATATTTAAGGAAGCAGATAAAAATGAAGACTGGTATAAGGCCTTATCTCTAGAAAATCAAGAAGAAGAGTTAAAATACTTGTATTTTCAGACTGTCAGTATAGAATCAAACGATTATAGAAATCTATAAGGTACTATCACCAGCTTTTTCATAAAAAACTTGATATGTACGACTAGGGTGTTACTGTTTATTTACTTATATTAATTACCTTATTGTCATCTCTTTTTACGTTTATTTTAAAAAAGTGTTTCTCCAACATAAGAAAACTAATCATAGATTTTAAACTTAATTTTTTTATAATTTAAGAAAAAGGGGCTTCTCCTAATTGACTTAGTGCCATTAGAAGAAACCCCTTGCTAATATTCTGATATTATTTACTTTATCTGTTTTATAGTACTAAATCTTGTAGTACTAAATCTTGCAGCCAAATCTTAACTCTACTACTCTTCCACTACAGTCCTAATACTTAACTCTTCCAATGCCTTTTCCTCTGCAACTGCTGGTGCGTTGGTTAATGGACAAGAAGCATTTTGAGTTTTAGGGAAGGCAATTACCTCTCTAATGTTTTCTTCTTTAGTTAGAAGCATAATTAAACGATCTAGACCAAAGGCAATTCCACCGTGGGGAGGTGTTCCATATTTGAAGGCGTTTAATAGGAAACCAAATTGATCCCATGCTTCTTCTTGAGAGAAGCCTAATGCCTTAAACATCTTTTCTTGTAGCTCAGAAGAATGGATTCTAATACTTCCTCCACCCACTTCATAACCATTAATTACCATGTCATAGGCTCTAGCCCTTACCTTCTCTGGTTCTGTCTCTAATAATGGAATATCAGCCTCTACTGGTGATGTAAAAGGATGATGCTTTGCTACAAAACGGTTGGCTTCTTCGTCATATTCAAATAATGGGAACTCTGTTACCCATAGGGCCTTATATTCATCTTTATTTAATAAGCCTAATCGCTTAGCCACTTCTCCCCTTAAATGCCCTAAAGAGTCTAATACAACACTATTTTTATCGGCTACAAATAGAATTAAGTCTCCCTCTTCTCCGTTAAAAGCCTTTAGTATAGCTGCCATTTCATCTTCATTAAAGAATTTTGCAATAGGTGAAGTAACCCCTTCATTGGTGATTTTAATCCAAGCTAACCCTTTAGCTCCGTAGGTCTTTACATAGTCTTCTAATGAAGTAATGTCTTTACGACTAAACTTATCGCCATAGCCCTTCACATTGATTCCCCTTACAGAACCTCCATTTTCTATTGCTGATGTAAATACCTTAAACCCACATCCCTTAACTAAGTCAGATACATTAACTAATTCAAAACCAAAACGAACATCTGGCTTATCAGAACCGTATCTTTCCATTGCTTCTTCATAGGTCATTTGTTGTAAAGGTAATTGAATTTCTACATCTAATACTTCCTTAAAGATTTTTTCTACTAGTCTTTCATTAATTTCAATTACGTCTTCTACATCAACAAAGGACATTTCGCAGTCTATTTGAGTAAACTCTGGTTGTCGGTCTGCCCTTAAGTCTTCATCTCTAAAACATTTTACGATTTGGAAATACCTGTCCATACCAGAAACCATTAATAACTGCTTAAATAACTGAGGAGATTGGGGTAAGGCATAGAATTTGCCTGGGTTTACTCTACTTGGTACTAGGTAGTCCCTTGCTCCTTCTGGTGTTGGCTTCGTTAATACAGGTGTTTCCACTTCAACAAAGCCTTCTTCACTTAAAAAGTTTCTTACTATTTTAGCTGTCTCGTGTCTAATCATTAAGTTTTTTTGCATTGATGGCTTTCTTAAATCTAAATAACGATATTTTAATCTTAGGTTTTCAGAAACATCATCATCATCTTTAATATAGATTGGTGGCGTTTCTGCCTTATTTAATATTTGAAGGGTTTCTGCAAAAATTTCTACTTCCCCTGTTGGCATGTTGGGGTTAATTGATTGTCTTGTAAAGACCTTTCCTTCTACAGCGATAACATATTCAGACCCTAGCCCTTCTGCAGCTGTAAAGGCTTCTTCTGAAACATCCTTATCAAATACGATCTGCATAATACCACTTCTATCTCTAAGGTCTACGAAGATTAGACCTCCTAAGTCTCTTCTCTTTTGTACCCATCCCATTAGGGTTACTTTTTCCTCCACATGCTGGCTTCTTAACGTACCAGCCATATGGGTTCTTTTTAGCTTTACTGTCATTTAAACCGCCTCCTAATCATCGCTATACTAACTTTATTTTTTAGAATAAATATTTAGTTAAATTTGTGGTTAGTAACACCTATCTATCAATATACCTATCCACTTGTTTCTAATTATTTCTAATTGTCTCTAATTGTTTTCTAATGGTTTCTACTATTTCAGTTTTTAGATTATTTTCCTTCTTTTCCTTCTTCTTCTAGCTTCGTAATTTCTCCTAATTCGCCATTATTACAGATTCCATAGGCATCAAAACGTTGCTTAATAAGGTTATTAATCTGTTTACCAAACTTTTTATTTTTAGGGAAAACACTTACAATTTTACCTTCTTCCCTTAATTGATTAGCCCAGTTTAAAACACTGTTTATATCTTCATTACCATTAAATAATAGGGCAATTTTCTCTCTCGTGTCGGGAATCTCAAAATTTCTTTCTTTTAAGATGGAGTAGATTCTTTCAAAACCAATTGAAAAACCTACTGCTGGTACATCTTCTTTTTGGAATCTACCAATCATCTTATCGTATCTTCCACCACCTGCAATAGAGCTTCCAAATTCATTGCTGACAATTTCAAAGATTTGGCCTGTATAGTAGCCCATTCCTCTAATTAAGGTTACATCAAACTCAATATTATATTGGCCTTTAGCTTGGGTTTTAACAACCTCTATTACCCTTTTTAGAGAGGTTAATACATCTTCCTCCACTTGATAATCGTGAAGTATATTTTCATCTAAGCTCTTAACTTTCTTCAATGCTTCTATAAGGGCATTTGAAAGCGCCGTTTCGTAGCCCTTTGCAATTAACTCTTTAACAACCCCATCTTCTTGGATCTTATCCATCTTGTCTAGGGTAATACAAACAGATTCAACATCTTCCTCTTTAAAACCAATACTTAAAATAACACTTTTTAATACTCTTCTATCGTTAATTTTAACAGTAAAATCTTTAAAAGTTAGGGCCTGTAGGGCTTTTGCAGTCGTTGTAATTAGCTCTATTTCAGCTATTTCAGATTTCTCTCCCATAATGTCGATATCACATTGGGTAAACTGTCTAAATCTTCCCTTTTGAGGTCTTTCTGCCCTCCATACCCATCCTGTTTGGATTGCTTTAAAAGGGTTTGGTAATACTTCACGATTATTCGTATAGAAACGGCTTAAAGGTAAAGTTAAGTCATACCTTAGACCTAAATCGCAGATATCATCTTCCTTTAAATTTTCTTGATCTAAATTAAGCTTTTCTCCTCTTTTTAAGATTTTAAAAAGTAAGCTTAAGTTTTCCCCACCTTCACTTTTAGTTAATAGCTCTAAATTTTCTATTGAAGGTGTTTCTATTTGCTCAAAACCGCTTTGCTTGTAGATGCCTAGTACTGTGTTTTTCATCCATTCTCTTAAATTCATATCAGCAGGTACAATATCAAAGGTACCCCTTACTGTTGATGTACTTATTTTCATCTAACTCAGTCCTCCATTCTCTATTATTTTCATATTTTAGGGTATAAAAAAACCCTCAGCCCCCTGGCAAGGGACGAGAGTATTATATTCCCGCGGTACCACCCTAATTGGATCAAATCCCACTTAAAACCTTTAACGCAGGTGTACGTACTTTCCTACAGACTTTAAACAATTAAAGCCTTCAGAAAATATACTCATCGGGTGTCTTCAGTCTGTTCCTTCGTATCGAGCTTTCACCATCCTCGACTCGCTTCAACGGGTAGCAAACCTACTCATCCTGATTAAACGTATGTATTCCTATTGAATTGGTAATATTATAATGCTTTTTCTATAGGTTGTCAACAGCTTATAGATAGCTTTTTTTTCTTTCTACCATTTCATCTACCCTCACAAGATATTGCTCTAGGTTTTTAATATTTGGCACCCTTTCTAGGCGGTTTTCTTTGGGATATACAAATTTAGAAACCCCTCCTGCTCCAAAGGCGACGATGGTTTGCTTTTCCTCCATAATTTGAATATTATAGATCCCTTCATAACCTGGTTTGCAGTAGCCTATATTCTCTAAATGCCCCAGCATATGCTTTTGTCGATACATGTAGTAGGGTACTAACCCCATTTCTGCTGCATAGGCTTTAGTGATCTCTAGCATCTCTAGAATTTCTTCTTCTTCATTTTTTAAATAATTTTCCTTTTCATCCTTTAGCTTAGAGGCCCGTTTGACAGCTAGGGTATGGACAGTAAGGTTGGCAGGTTGAAGCTTTTTTAGCTCTTCCATTGTATTTCTAACCATAGAAGCATCTTCCCCAGGTAACCCAATGATGATATCCATATTGATATTGTCAAACCCTACTTTTTTAGCAAGATTAAAGGCTTTCTTTAGTTCTTCTACCGTATGGTTTCTCCCGATGGTCTCTAGGGTACAATCATTCATTGTCTGGGGGTTAATACTCAAACGAGAAATCCCCTTTTCTTTTAAAAACTTCAATTGCTCTTCATCTATTGTATCGGGTCTACCACCTTCAAAGGTAAATTCCTTCAAAGCTTTTAAATTAAATGCTCCTTCTAGACACTTAAATAGTTCCTTTAGTTGGGGTATATTTAAAGTTGAAGGTGTCCCACCACCAATATAGATATTTTCTATTTCTTTTCCCTTTAATTGAAGAACCTTAGCTGTCTCTTCAATTTCCCGACATAGGGCTTCGATATATTGATCTTGCAAATGACCCCATTGCTTTAAAGGATTTGAAGGAAAGGAACAATAAACACATCGGGTTGGACAAAAGGGAATACTGATATAGATACTCACCTTATTTTCGTCAATTGGATAAATAAAGGGGTGTTCCCTTTCTGCCACCGATATTAACAACTGACTTTTCTCCTCTTGAAGGAAGTATTCCTCCTGAAGAATGGCTAATATTTCTTCCTTACCTTTGCCTTCCTCCATTAGCTCATGTACAATTTTTGTTGGTCTAATTCCGACTAAAAAGCCCCAAGGCAAGTAGGTTTTTTTTATTGATTTTAATAATTGAAAAATACCTCGTTTGACTAGATTCTTACCAATTTTCTTTATACTAAGGGGTTGTTCTGAATCATACACCTTATTTTCTGTAACTTCATATTTCTTACCCTCGTAATAAACCTTAGTAGTAACCTGTATCCTGTCACCAAGTATTTCCATATCACTAACTATTAAATCCTCTTTTAGAACCTCTTCTAAATCCTTTTTTAGATCTTTTTTTAGATCCGCTTCAATCAAGGTCGTATTCATATCTAAGGTTCCCTCGATTTCTGTTAAAACAATGATCTCTTCAAGATTATAAAAAAGTTTTAATAATTCTTTTATTTCATAGGAATAATCGTGCCCCTTACAAACAACTTTAATCATCCTTTAAACTCCCATCACTATTCTTTAAAATCCTTTCTTAGGGATTCTATTACTTTCTGACTTACGCCAAACTCTTCCGCCATTTCACTGTCGGTTAATCCGGCATCCTTCATTTCTAAAAAGTCATGTAAATGCATTTCAGTAAAGTTTCTTCTTTTAATATCTTGTATGTAGTCACCTATTCTTTTTTTCATAAAAAAACCTCCCGGAAAAGATATATCTATATTTTGCCCTCATATTCCGGGAGTATACTTTACTTGATGTATGGATTTGTCAGTTTTTCAATTCCAATTCTACTTGCTGGCCCATGGCCTGGTAGTACTGTCGTATCTTCATCTAATATCATTAACTTATTTTTAATGGATTTAATAATTTCTTCGTAGTCTCCACCTTCTAGATCAGTTCTACCTATGGAATTTGCAAATAGTGTATCACCTGTAAATAAAAGATTTTCTACTTTTACGCAGATTCCACCTTTTGTGTGGCCAGGCGTATGTATGATCTCAAGCTTTAATTCCCCAAGTTCTAGGACTTCTCCATCAACTAAAAGCTGATCTGCTTTAAATTCATGGGCTCCACCACCCATTGCAGCAGAGTGATTTATATTACTGTCTTGAATCATGATACTGTCCCCTTCATGTAGGCATACTGGGACATTATATTTATTTTTTAGGTCATTTACCCCACCAATATGATCTCCATGTCCATGGGTTAGAATAATATACTGTAGCTCAATTTCATTTTCTTCTAAAAAGTTGATTATTTTATCAGCGTCTCCACCTGGGTCAATTACTGCAGCTTTATTTGTCTTCTCATCACCAAGAATATAACAATTTACACCGTAGACCCCAGCTGGTATCTTTTCTAACAACATAAGTCTATTCCTCCTTAAAAGCCTTTTTTGCTATCAATTAGCATGGTAACTGGTCCGTCATTAATGGAATGTACCTCCATATGGGCTTGAAACACCCCTGTTTGTACTTCTATTCCCATCTCTTTACAGGTATTCACAAATTCCAAGTAAAGTTGGTCTGCAACTTCTGGTTTTCCTGCATCGGTAAAGTTTGGTCGTCTTCCCTTTCTACAGTCTCCATAAAGGGTAAACTGAGAAACCACTAACATTTTACCTCCAACATCTAATAAAGAACGGTTCATCTTACCTTCTTCATCTTCAAAAATTCTTAGGTTAGATAATTTTTCTGCCATAAACTTTACGTCTTGACTAGTATCTTCCTGACCAACACCTAAATAGATTAAAAGTCCTCCATCGATGGCACCAGTCACTTCTCCAGCTACTTCTACTCTTCCTTCTTTAATTCTTTGGGCAACTGCTCTCATATAAACCTCCTAAACTAAGTAACGACACGATGTACGTCCACTACTTCTTTTAAGCCTCTAAATTTTTGCATAATTCGATCCAACTGACTAATATTATCTATTTCAACAGTTAAGTTTAATACTGCTAATCTTTCTTTGTTTGTTCTAGCATTTAATGCGTTTACAGTCATTTTGCTATCGGTGATGACTCTCGTTATTTCAGAAAGTAGACCCTTACGGTCATAGGCACGAATTTGGATTTCAGCTTGGAAGGTTCGCTGTTTACTTTCGTCCCACTCAACCTCTATTAAACGGTCGATAGATTCCACTGCATCCATTAGATTAGGACAATCTTTGCGATGGATTGAGACTCCCCTTCCTCTGGTGATATAACCGATAATTTCATCGCCAGGCACTGGGTTACAGCAGCGGGAAAACCTAACCATAATGTTGTCGATTCCCTTAACCGTGACACCTTGTCCCTGTTTTTTACTTCTTTCCCTATTTTCATTACTCTTCTGTTGTTGAACAATTTCTTTATCATAGAGATCTGAAATATTTTCTTTTCTAACGTTTTCCTTTTTCAGTACATCTTTAATTTTAGGCATGATTTGACTAAGGGTTATTCCCCCATAGCCAACGGCAGCATATAGATCTTCTTCGCTACTTAAACCAAGTCTTTTGGCAATTGCCAGTAATAGCTTCGATTGTAAAGCATCCTGCTGTTGAAGGGCTTGTCTTCTAATCTCCCGCTCTAAAATTTCTCGACCTTTATCAATATTTTCTTCTCTTCTTTCTTTTTTAAACCACTGTCGAATTTTATTTTTGGCTTGGGAGCTCTTTACAATCTTTAACCAATCTCTACTTGGTCCATTACTGTTGGAGGAGGTTAAAATTTCTATAATATTACCATTTTTAAGTTTGTAATCTAAAGGAACAATTCTGCCATCTACTTTAGATCCTACGCATTTGTTTCCTATATCTGAATGTATACGATAAGCAAAATCTATTGGCGTAGACCCCGATGGAAGATTAATAACTTCTCCCTTTGGAGTAAAGACAAACACTTCATTAGTGAATAGGTCCATTTTTAAAGATTCCATAAATTCCTTTGGATCTTGGGTTTCCTTCTCTAATTCTATCATTTGTCCAACCCATGTTAATTTACCACTAATTCCAGCAGAATCTGCTGTTTTACCCTCTTTATATTTCCAATGGGCAGCGATACCATATTCTGAAATCTGATGCATTTCATAGGTTCTAATTTGAATTTCAACAGGCTCACCTTTTGGTCCAATAACCGTGGTATGGATCGACTGATACATATTAGGTTTTGGCATAGCAATATAATCTTTAAATCTGCCTGGTATCGGTTTCCACATAGTATGAACAATTCCCAATACACCGTAACAGTCTTTGATTGTATCTACAATTACCCTAACAGCTAAAAAGTCAAATATCTCATCAAAGGATTTCCCTTGATAAATCATCTTTCTGTAAATACTATAAAAATGTTTTGGTCTACCAGATATTTCTCCTATAACATGAAAATCTTTAAGCTTTCCTTGAAGACTTTCGATTACTTCATTGATATAAAGCTCTCGATCTTTACGTTTAATAGCCACCCGTTCAACTAAATCATAATATCCTTCTGGATCAATATAACGTAGACACAAATCTTCTAGTTCCCACTTCATTTTCGAAATACCTAGACGATGGGCTATAGGGGCATATATTTCTAGTGTTTCTGTAGCCTTTTCCTTTTTCTTGGCATCTGATTGATATTTTAGCGTTCGCATGTTATGAAGTCGGTCTGCTAATTTTATTAATATTACACGAATATCCTTCGCCATAGCTACGAACATCTTTCGTAGGTTCTCTGCTTGTCTCTCTTCCTTAGACTCAAAGGACATTCTTGTAAGCTTAGTTACACCCTCTACTAGTTGGACAATTTCTTCCCCAAACTCATTCTTTACTTGCTCATAGCCGTACTCTGTATCTTCTATCACATCATGGAGCAATGCTGCTGCAATGGTGCTGGTATCTAATTTCAACTCCACTAGAATTTTTGCAACTTCAACAGGATGAATGAAGTAGGGTTCCCCAGACTTTCTAAATTGGCCTTCATGGGCTTTTTCCGCAAAAACATAAGCACGACTGATTAATCCCACATCACACTGAGGGGCATTTTCTTTTACTAAAGCTATGAAATTTTCTAACATGTTTAATCACCCTCTCGCAGCATAGACATCCCTACATCCATGACATCACTTATCATTTACTCGTATTTTACTAAAGATTCAATTTTGTAATTCTTTAAGGTATCTCTTCCATTTAAAAAGCCCAATTCGATTAAGAAGTTTAATGACACCACTTCTCCACCTAATTCTTCGATCAATTTAGCTGCTGCTAAAACAGTACCTCCAGTAGCTAACAGATCATCAACAATTGCAACTCTTTGTCCTGGCTTAATGGCATCTTTATGTATCTCTAATGCATCTGTCCCATACTCTAGTTCATATTCATAACGAATTGTCTCTGCTGGTAACTTACCTGGTTTTCTAACAGGCACAAAGCTTGTTCCTAAAGCGTAGGCAACAGGAGTTCCAACTAAAAACCCCCTTGCTTCTGGTCCAACAACTACATCAATGTTTAAATCCTTTAATTGACTTGTAAACTCATCAATCAGATATTTAAAGGTTTCTGCGTCACTAAATAATGGTGTTATATCTTTAAAGCTGATACCCTCCTTTGGAAAGTCTGGTATCTCCCTAATTGCTTTTCTTAAATCCATCTTACTTCCTCCTCAGTTTCTTTTTCTATTCTTTATTATGATTAAAATCCTTTAGTCTCATTAATAGCTTAATATTGTAGTTAGCTCTTTTCTATTTTAATCTTAATCTTGAAATTCTTCCAGAATTATAATTATACTAGAAAACAGCTTAAGAAAAAACAAATTTTATAGAATAATTTTATTATATCTTTTAATATCAATTTTATCAATATTTGGTTAAGGATAAATATACACCCTCATTCCATATAGGTGATATTAATTTGCCCTATAATGTTGTATTACGATTTGTACACTTTTATTTCCCCTAAATTCATTAATGCCTATCGTATAGATAAAATCTAACTTGATGTTGTTACTTTTGCCATTATATAGCTGATTTAATTGGAGCTGTCCAAACTGATCGACAACTAATTTTTCAAAATCTGGTATATTACCAAAAAAGATTCCATCTATTAACCTTCCCCTTCTAGAAATCAGTTTAAGCTTCAATACATTTTTATTTGCCCCTAATATTTGGGCTGAAGCTAATTTAATCTCTTTTTCTGCAAATAGAGGCTTCGAGTTCCCCTTCCCAAAAGGTTCTAAGGTTTCCAGACTCTCTGCTAATTCTAATGAAATCCGCTCTAGTGGCAGATGGGCATCTATATAGATTTTAGGTACTAAATCTTCATCTGTTAATGTTGTAAGCTTGTTTAATCTTTCCCTCACTTCTTCTATTCTATCGGGCATTAGGGATAGTCCAGCTGCCATTGGATGGCCCCCAAACTTAGTTAATAAGTCTTTACATTTCAATAATTCTTCAAACATGTTATAACCCTCTATAGACCTAGCAGAACCCTTTACCCCTTCTTCTGCATCGGTTAAGATAATGGTGGGCACATGGTATTTGTCTTTTATACGACCAGCAATAATTCCTGCAATACTTTCGTGGATACCAGACTTATAAACTACAAAAACTTTGTCCTTAGTAACACTGGTAGTTTCAATGGTCTCTATTATTTCTTCTACTCCAGCTATCGTCATTTCTTTTCTTTCTTCATTCAGTTGATAAAGCTCTTTCGCTAAAGCTTCGGCTTCTACTAGGCTCTTTGTTAATAACAATTCTAATCCCTTTTTAGCATAATCTAGTCTTCCCGAAGCATTGATACAAGGACCAATGACGAAGCCAAGGGTATAACAACTAATTTTTTTACCCTCTAGGGCTGCAGCCTTTATTAATGCCTGTAATCCAATATTATTTGTATTATTAATTAATTCTAATCCTTTTTTTACAATGACCCTATTTTCATCTATTAAATCCACAACATCACATACTGTTGCAATAGCAACAAATTGTAATAGATCCTTTAGTAGGCTATCCATATGGGCAGTACCCATCTCTTGAAATAGTACCTGAGCCAATTTATATACAACACCAGCTCCACAAAGATATTTAAAGGGATATTGGCAATCTAACTGTTTATGATTAATAATTACATCTGCCGGAGGACAGATATAGGTTCTCTTACCTTCTTCATCTTCAACAAAGGGAACTTCATGGTGATCTGTAACAATTACCGTAAGTCCCAAGTCCTTTGCATATTGAATCTGATCAATAGCTGCAATTCCATTATCACAGGTTATGATGGTATCTACCCCAGCTTCATGGGCTGCCTCAATCATGCTAATATTAATACCGTATCCGTCTTCTATTCTATGGGGAATTTCATAATCTACCTCTGCACCACACTGGGATAGAGCTGTATATAAAACATATGTACTAATGACCCCATCAACATCATAGTCTCCGATGATCCTGATTTTCTTATTGTTTTTAATTTTTTCTTTAAGGAGGTTCACCCCTTCTTCCATACCCTTTAATAGAAAGGGACTGTGTAACTTATTAATATCTGGGTTTAGGAAATTGTAGGCATCATCTTGATTATTAATTCCCCTATTTACCATCACCTTACACAGTACTTCAGTTACTTGTAGTTCTTTTGCCATCTGTTTATAATCTATTTTAGTATTTTTCAACATCCATTTATGCACCAAAAAGCCCCCTTTAAAACAACCTCTATATAGCTTCTATATTTCTTTTGTTTAAACAAACAAATTAAAATATAGGCAGCACTGGCCGCCTATATTCTTCCTATAAAAGATTCAACAAAAATCGAGATAATCCTCTTTATTTTTTGTACCAATTATTGATAAAAATTGATATGATAACCCCTACCCCTAAAACAGTAGCAATTATAAAGGTGATTAGACCAAACAATGACATTCCATATAGACTTGGTTCTGTATCATGCCTGATCATATAGGAGGAACCGATAATAAGGGCTGATGTAATTAAACTAAGGGCCATGATATTAGTTAAACGATTAATGCTTTCATGAAGTACTTCGAAACCACTGTGATCCATTTTTAATTTTATATCATTATTTTCAATTCTTTTTATTAAACTACGTAATTGTTTTGGCAAGTATCGAATACCAAAAATAATCTCTTCTGTATAGTCTCTTATTTCGGCCAACACCTGTTGTGGGCGAAGTCGATGTAGATAAATTTCCTTAATAAAACCCTTAGTAATGCTAGACAAGCTAAATTCTGGGTGTAGATATTTTCCACTTCCCTCTAGGGTCACAATCGATTTAAATAGAATAAGTAATTGAGGTGGCAGGGTTATTTTATTGATGAAGGCTATCTCCACTAGTTCTTGTATAGCTTCTCCTAAATTTAATTTTTTTAGGGGAATATTATAATAGAGATTTACTAACATTGCCATATCTTCTTTAAGTCTTCTCATATTGGTGTCTGGTGCAATAGCATCCATCTCAATTAATGTATTTACCAATCCTTCAACATCTTTCCTTGCCCCTGATGTAAAGATATTTGTAAGCATTCTCATACTGCTTTTGTCTAGATATCCTACAACACCAAAGTCTATGAAGGCGATTTGGTTTTCATTAATTGCAAAGATATTGCCAGGGTGGGGATCTCCATGGAAAAAGCCGTGAATAAAAACCTGTTTCATAAAGGCTTCTGCACCAATATTGGCTATTTTTATTAGATCCCATCCTTTATTCTTTAAGGTTTTGGTATCCATAATTTTAACCCCATAGATCCGTTCTAGAGTTAATACTCTTTTAGTAGAATAATTCCAATAGACCTTTGGCACAACAATCTGCTTATCATCTTTGAAGTTTTCACTAAAACGTTCAGCGTTCCTAGCTTCATTAGTATAGTCCATCTCTCTTTTAATGGAATAATAAAATTCCTCCACCATCTCTTTAAGCTTTACTGGCTTGTCTTGATCCATATGTTCATCTAATAGCTTGGCTAAATTAAATAAAATATCTAAGTCCCGTTCAATAATCGCACTGATATTAGGACGTTGTATTTTAACGACAACATTTTCACCAGTTTTAAGTCTAGCCTCATAAACTTGTCCAATGGAAGCCGATGCCATTGGCTTTATGCTAAAGCTATCGAAGGCATCTTCAATTGTCATTTTCATTTCCTTTTCAAAAACTTCCCTTGCCATTTCTAAAGGAAAAGGGACAATATTATCCTGTAATTTTGCCAGTTCATTTGCTACTTCTTCCCCAAGGAGGTCTCTTCTAGTACTAAGTATTTGTCCTAACTTAATAAAGGTAGGTCCTAGTTCTTCTAAAGCATAACGAAATCGCTCGCCTTCACTTAGATTACGATCTGTTTTCTTCATTGATAAAATGAATTTAGGTATTAGTCCCTTTTCACAAAGTTTTTCAGCTACAATGTCAAAACCATACTTTACGGTGACTTCTCCTATTTTTTTATATCTTTTTAAATTTTTATATCTTGAACTGATTCTTACCAAAACCTCACCCCCAACCCCTAAAACTAAACTTATCTTTTGCTTATTAATTTCTTTATACCACAATGCACCCTATTAAACCAGTCATTTTACAGAAGACGACTATTAACTAGCCCTTTTATGTAATTCACTGTTAAATCATTATAAATTTCACCAGTAAAGTCTTTTGGATTGATATATTTAGTTCAACTTCTCTATCATGTTGAAGTCATTTACTCAAAGTTACTTTTCTACAACTTTATAACCTCAATAACTTTAATAACTTCAATAACTTTAAAAAATCATTTATAAGAACAAAGTCTTCCTTCGGAAATTTATAAGATGACTTTAGGTGAAAAACTAAGCGACTTACACAATTTAATCCATTAAATTGGTTATCTGCTTATCTTGAAACTCATTACGTAAAGTTCTCTTATTTAATAATAATTAAAGTCGAACTTTACTATTCGTTATAAAAAAAAATGGTAATATACATTCATCTGTATTATTACCATTTTCTGCTTTATATTTCATTATTTTATTTCTGGATTTGGTTGAGTAGATGGTTTTGATTTTTGTCTTTCCTTTAACATTACCCAAACTGGACTTGCAATAAAGATAGATGAATAGGTTCCACTTAATACCCCTGCAATTAATGGTAATGCAAACTCTCTAATTTGTTCTACTCCAAGAACATATAAAGCAACAATTGTAATTAAAGTTGTTAGAGATGTATTAATTGAACGAGTAACTGTTTGAGAAATACTGTTGTTTGCTAATTCTTCATAGTTGTTTTTCTTCAAGAATCTTAAGTTTTCTCTTATTCTATCAAATACTACAATGGTATCATTAATCGAGTAACCTAGAATCGTTAAGATGGCAGCTACAAAAGGACTGTTAATTGGTATTCTAAGAATTGAATAAACAGCCACAACAATTAGAATATCATGAATTAAGGCAGTAATTGCCGCTAAACCAAATCTTAATTCAAATCTGAAGGTAATATAGGCTAGCATCCCTAAAGCAGAAATAATCATAGCTAGTAATGCACTTCTCTGAATTTCTCTACCTACAGATGCACTAAATTGGTCTGCAAACAATAAATCTTCTCGAACATTAAGATCATATTTTTCGTTAAACTTCTCAAATATTTCTAATCTCTCTTGGTTATTATAACTTTCAATCGTTCTTATTTGAACGATAGTTCTATCTGGACCAATAAAAGCAATGTTTGCATTTGAATCAAATTGGTTGGTAATTTCACGGACTTCTTCTACATTAACCTCTTGGTGTAGTTGAATTTCCATCATTGTACCACCAGTAAAGTCAATCCCCATATTAAAGCCTCTTACTAGGCCTAAAATTAATCCTAAAGCTATTATTAAAGCAGAAATCGAAAACCAAATTTTTCTATTTTCAATTATTTTCATCTTGTTCCCCCCCTTATGCTCCAAATAATTTACTATTCTTTGTAAGGTCCATTCCTATAAATAATTTTAAAAGGAATCTAGTTACAACAACAGCAGTAAACATACTTGCTAAAATACCAATGATTAGCATTAGAGCAAATCCTTTTATTTGACCTACACCAAATTGATATAATACAATACCTGCTATAAGGGTAGTAATATTTGAATCAAGAATTGTTCTAAAGGCTCTTTTAAAACCAGCGTCAATCCCGGCTCTTACAGACTTACCAGCTCTAATTTCTTCTTTTAATCTTTCGAAGATAATTACATTGGCATCTACTGCCATACCTACTGATAAAATTAATGCTGCAATACCTGGTAAGGTCAACGTTGCATTAAAGGCAACAAAAATACCTAAAACAATTAAAATATAAATGGTTAATGCAATATTAGCAACTAACCCAGGAATTCTATAGTAGAATAACATAAATAAGAATACAATGATAAGTCCAATTTGGGCTGCTTGAACACTTCTGTTTAATGCATTTACTCCAAGTGTCGCTGTAACAGTTGAACTTCTTACTTCATTTAAATCTACAGGTAGTCCACCGGCTCTAATTAAAGCGGCAAGTTGAACAGCACTATCTCTTGTGAAACCACCTTCAATATGCGGTTTTCCTCCTGTAATTCTTTCTCTAACTGCTGGTGCTGAAATGGTTTCATTATCTAAAGTAATTAACAATCTGTTTTCTTCTGAACCATAAGGGTTTTCTGCTAAACGTCCTGTTACGTCAGCAAAAATTCTAGCTCCCTCTGTGTCAAATTCTAAATTAACTACATATTGTCCCTCTACCATAGCAGCTTCTGCTCTTCTAATGTTAGTTCCAGTAAGAACAACCTCTTCATTATCACCTGCCACAAATCTAAGCTGAGCAGTTCTACCAATTTGGTCGATTGCCTGTTGAGCATCTTGTACCCCTGGTAACTCTACTCTAATACGCTTGTCCCCTTCTCTTACAATGGTAGGCTCTGTTAAACCAAATGCATCTACCCTACGTCTAAAAACTTCAATTGTTTGAAGCATAATTGAGTCTAATTCGTCTCCTGTAGCATTTGTATCGGCTTCATAGACTACGAAAACCCCACCTTGTAAATCTAATCCTTGCTTAACCGATTGACTTATAGGACGAATTTCTCTGTCTCCTAATTGTAAGCCATTAAAAGCAGTAAATGCTGATAAACCAACAATCGCCAGTACTAACAATAATATAATGGCATTTTTCATCTTCATCTTTTGTATTCCCCCTCACCTAATATCATAAATTTAATTATATATCTTTCACACTAAACAGTCAACAAAAGTAAATACTCCATTAAAATCCACCTTTACCAGTGACTATTCTTTATGGTCTCTACCCATTTCTACATAGTGTTCAGCTGAAATTTTTAATTTCTCTATTTCTTCATCAGTTAAATCTCTTATAACTTTTGCTGGTGACCCTAAAGCAAGAACTCCTGAAGGTATTTTTTTACCTTGAGGAACAAGACTTCCTGCTCCAATAATGGTGTTTTCTCCAATTTCTGCTCCATCAAGAACAATTGCTCCCATTCCAATTAAGGCATTGTTACCTATTTTAGTCCCATGAATGATGCAACTATGACCTACAGTTACATTGTTTCCAATTATGGTTGGATCAACATCTGATACATGAATTACTGTATTATCTTGGATATTGGTATTTTCCCCAATTGTAATGCTGTTTACATCGCCCCTAAGAACAGCCTTATACCAAATACTAGAATTAGCACCGATGGAAATTTCACCAATTAAGTCAGCTGTTTCTGCAATAAAACAACTTTCATCAACTACAGGCTTTTTATTCTTAAGCTTCTTCAACATTATTCTTCCTCCTCTGCTAATTTTGCCTGGATCATTAAGGCAGATTCGATTCTTTTCTTTTCCATCTCACATCCAATATCATATGGAATGTTAATATCGTTATTGAAATGATAAGCGTTGGCATGACATCCACCACTACAGTAGAACTTTGCCCAACATTGACTACATTTATCCTTATTGTATACGTGGGCATCAGCAAAGGTATAGTACATTGCTTTATTTAATGATTGATCCATCACATTTCCAATCATGAAGTCTGGGTTACCAACAAATTGGTGGCATGGATATAGTTCGCCCTCTGGTGTTACTGCTAAATACTCTGCCCCTGCTCCGCAACCAACAATACGTTTGATTACACAAGGCCCCTGTTGAAGATCAATCATAAAATGGAAGAATAAAAATGGATTTCCTTCCTTCGTTCTTTTCACGTATTCCTCTGCTAAGGCTTCATAGTGGTCAAATACAGTTGGTAAATCTTCTTCTCTAATGGCATAATCGTGCTCTGGTGCTGCAACAACTGGCTCAACCGAAACATTTTTAAAGCCTAAGTCTGCAAGATGAAGCACATCATTTGAAAAGTCTAAGTTATATTTAGTAAAGGTTCCACGAACATAATAGTTTTTGTGACCCCTCATTTCTGCCATCTTTAATAGTTTTGGTACAATCACATCATAGGTACCTTGTCCATTAACTGTGTATCTCATATGATCATTTATCTCTTCTCGTCCATCAATACTGAGGACTACATTATGCATTTCATCATTGATAAATTTCATATTTTCATCATTCAATAATACACCATTGGTGGTCATTGTAAAACGAATCTCTTTATTAAATTCCTTTTCTCTCTCCCTTCCATACGCAACGATTTCCTTCACAACATCAAAATTCATTAGAGGTTCGCCACCAAAGAAATCTACTTCTAAATTTCTTCGTTTTCCGGAGTTTTCTAATAGAAAATCAATAGCCTTTTTACCTACTTCAAAACTCATAAAGGATCTTTGTCCTTTGAAATCTCCTTGAGATGCAAAGCAATATTTACATCTTATATTGCAATCGTGGGCAATATGTAGGCATAGGGCCTTAACAACAGGCTTCTTATTTTTAAAACTAGGATGGTCTAAATATCTTTCTTCAGTAAATAGAAGACCTCCTTCTTCTAAAGCTTTAATTTCTGATAATGCCTCTTTGATGTCTTCTTCTTTAAAATCTCCTGTTAGTAATGCCACGATTTCTTCATTATTCTTCTCTGGATAAAAATCTAAAATACGATAAACTAATGGGTCTACTACATGAACTGCACCGCTATTGACATCTATTACAATATTTTTGTTTCCTTGATTAAATTTATGTATCATGCTACGTTTGTACTCCTTCCATAAAATGCTCCACCACTACCATTTTATATAATTTTTATGAAACAATCAAGAAAAAACAGCAGTGAAACACACTGCTGCCCTTCTCTATGTATCTTTTTAAAATTTATTTGTTTTCACATTCTTGATTTGCTACAGTACAGGATGTTTTACATGCAGATTGACAAGATGTTTGGCATTCGCCACATCCGCCCTTTGCAGCACTGTTGGCTAATGTTGCTCCACTAAGTGTTTTAATGTGCTTCATGTGTTAGTCCCCTTTCCGATATAATTTCTTAAAAATTATACCATAAAATACCCTGTAAAAAAAGCCATTATTTTATATTAATACCAATCATACCACCAATACTTCCAGTAGCTATACTAATTAGTAATTTATAGGAAACATATTTGTCTACTACGTAATCTGTAACGAACATTTTACTTAGAATTACTAACAACAACATAAAGACCAATCCGATTACTGCTCCATGTAACCATCCCTTAGCCCCAATATTAGCTACAACATAAATGGCTGCATAGGCAACTCCTAAAATTGATATGACTGATGATACTAATGGAATACTCCCTTCTCCTATACTGGAATAGGTAATGATGATCCCACTTAGTAAAAATAACATTAACGCTAAGACATATCCCCTTACTAGTCCTCTACCATATGTCCATATATTAAAAGGACCACTATTTTTAACAACCTTCTTTTTAGCTCCCTTCATCCCTTCACCCCCACAGCAATCTTATTTTATAGATATGCTAAGGAATGGGAAATATGACAGAGAAAAACATTAAAAATGTCTCAATCCCTTATACTATCTTAGGGATTGAGACATCTAACTTTTCCTCAATTGAGGAAATTTCTTAATTAATTTAAAATAATTATGTACTACTTAGCTTTCCTTACCAACCTTACTACCAACTGCCCATCTAGCAACAACAAGCTTCGCTTTATCTGCACCAACTTCAATGGTAATCTGATCATCTTTAACTTTAGTAATTTTCCCATAGATACCACCTATGGTAATTACATCATCCCCAACATTAATGCTATTACGCATTTCTCTTACTTTCTTTTCCTTTTTTTGTTGAGGTCTAATAATCATAAAATATAAAACTGCTAACATACCTAAAGGTATTATTAAACCATAAAATTGTTCCATCTTTCATCCTCCTTTTACTCAGATAATTTGTCCTCTTCTTTAAACTTATTCAACATTCTCTAAAAATATCCTTTAGAATAAATATTAAAATTTTCTTTAATTTGTATTAATTTTAAAGATCATAACCATATTTTTCAAAAAATGATTTTCTATAGTCTAATAATCGATCTTCACGGATTGCTTGTCTAACTTCTTCCATCATCTTAATTAGGAAGTGGAGATTATGGGTAGTCATTAATCGTAAACCAAGAATCTCATTAGCCTTAAATAGATGCCTTAAGTAGGCCTTAGAGTAGGTCTTACATGTGTAACAATCACATTCTGGATCTAATGGCTCGAAGGCTTCTGTATGGCTGGCGTTTTTAATTACCACCTTTCCACGGCTGGTCATGGCGGTTCCATTTCGACCTATCCTAGTAGGTAATACGCAGTCAAACATATCTATCCCTCTAATTACCCCTTCTATTAAGGCATCGGGACTACCTACTCCCATTAAATACCTTGGCTTATCCTTAGGCATTAATGGGGCAGTATAATCTAACACCTCATACATAATTGGTTTTGGCTCTCCAACACTTAGTCCCCCCACTGCATACCCAGGGAAATCTAATTCAAGTAGTTCTTCTGCACTTTGACGTCGAAGATCTTCAAACATTCCCCCTTGAATAATACCGAATAACCCTTGGTTTTCAGTGTTGGTATGGGCTTCTTTACATCTCTTTGCCCAACGGGTGGTTCTTTCTAATGACTTTTTCACATATTCCTTATCAGCTGGATAAGGAGGACATTCGTCGAAGGCCATCATAATATCAGAGCCTAAAGCCGTTTGTATCTCTACAGCTTTTTCTGGACTAATAAAGTGTTTAGAGCCGTCTAAGTGGGATCTAAACTCTACTCCTTCTTCAGTAATCTTCCTTAAATCTCCTAAGCTAAATACTTGAAACCCACCGCTATCAGTTAATATAGGCTTATGCCAATTCATGAATTTATGTAACCCACCAGCTTTTTTAATCAGTTGGTGTCCTGGTCTTAAGTATAGATGATATGTATTACTTAAAATAATCTGGGCTTCCATATTTAATAGTTCTTCTGGGGTCATGGCCTTTACTGTGGCTTGCGTCCCTACAGGCATAAAAATTGGTGTTTCGATTACTCCATGGGGAGTATGGATTTTACCAAGTCTAGCCCCACTTTGCTTACATGTTTTAATTAATTCGTATCTAATTGCCATCCTTCTCACCTTTCTACTTTATCAGCATAGCATCTCCAAAGCTGAAAAAACGATATTTTTCTTCTACTGCAACTTTATAGGCGTGTAACACATTTTCTTTCCCTGCTAAAGCCGCCACCAGCATAATTAAAGTGGATTCTGGCAGGTGGAAATTTGTTATTAGACTATCTAAAACCTTAAATTTATGACCAGGATAGATAAAAATGTCTGTCCAACCTGTGGAGGCCTTAACACGACCATCATCTGTGGCAGCTGATTCTAAAGTTCTACAGCAGGTTGTTCCTACTGCAATCACGCTACCACCCTTTTCTTTGACATTATTAATTTCCTTTGCCGCTTCTTCTTCGATCACATAATATTCTTCGTGCATTTTATGCTCTAGGGCATTTTCCACCTTAACAGGTCTAAAAGTTCCTAACCCTACATGGAGGGTGACAAACACAATCTTAACTCCTTTTTTCTTAATGGATTCAAGAAGTTCTTCGGTAAAGTGTAACCCTGCTGTAGGGGCAGCCGCCGAACCTTGATGTTTATTATATACTGTTTGGTATCTTTCTTGCTCTTCTAATTCTTCTGTGATATAGGGAGGTAGCGGCATTTTCCCCAGTTGGTCTAGAACCGCTTCGAAAACACCCTCATATTTAAATTCAACGATGCGGGAACCTTCTTCGCCGATTCCAATAACCTCTGCCTTTAACGACCCATCGCCAAAGGTAAATTGAGAGCCGATTTTGGCCCTCTTCCCAGGCTTAACCAATACTTCCCATTGATCTAGTTCTATTCTCTTTAATAATAGAAACTCCATTTTTCCACCGGTATCTATCTTTTCGCCAATTAGTCTTGCTGGCATGACCCTAGTATTATTTAATACTAAGCAATCACCTTCGTTAAGAAAATCTAAAATATTATAAAAATGCTGATGTTCTATTTCACCAGTTCTTTTATCCAATACCATTAATCGAGAATGATCCCGCTTTTCTAATGGTGTTTGGGCGATTAGTTCCTCTGGCAAATGAAAATCAAAATCTGCTGTCCTCATTATCTAGATTCCACCTTTACTCCTGTATAATAATACATTAATATTGCTTCAAAGTTATGGCCCAATTCTGCCATTTTTCTAGCACCATGTTGACTCATACCTAAACCGTGCCCCCAGCCTTTTCCTTCAAATGCAAAAACCTCTGGTCCCGATTCTACTTGTTTATAGTTTTGCCCATTAAACAATTTGATATTAGTTGAATTATTAATGACTTTTAGGCCGTCTGCTGTCATCACAGAAGAACCCTTCGGATTAACTAGGCCCTCTGAGGTTGCAGATTTAACTGCTACGCTTCCTCCACCTTGTAAGGCAACGTCAAACCATGTGCTTCTAAGTCCAAAAACGATTCGTCCCCGTTCCTTCGATAGATCATGGCTACCTGTTGTTCCTGTTACTGTTAAGGTTAAAACCCGACCGTTAACGGACTTTTCCGTTACCCTAATATTAACTGGCTCTCCTATATTGATACCATTTTTCTGTAATGCTTCTTTTATTTCAGCCTTCGTAAAAGTTTCAACCCAATTACCATTTGGGGCGTCAAGGGAATAATCATCCTTGACTCCTCTAATATAGGGTAGGGCAGCTGTCCATACATTTTCACTATTTTCAGTATGCCCACCACTGTTGGAATGGTAGAAGGGGGAAATCGGTTGGCCATTATGGGTTAAAATTAGGGTCTTTGTTTCATCTACTGCCTGATTTGTTCTTGCATGCTCAATATCATAGCCAGCATAGGCTTGTGAACTTGTGGTGTTACATAAATCGAAACCAATATTCCTATACTTGCCCATTGTTGTTATAGCAAACCCCCTTGCCGTTACTGCTTGGGCCTTTAGGGCTTCCATCGGCCACGATGCCGACATTTCCCTCGGTACCACACCATATAGATACTCATCTAAAGGGAGTTTATTAACAATCACCATATCATTACCGCTTACTCGCTTTGCTGTTATTTCACCTCTATATTTTTTGCCCTCGACATCAACTAATGGAACAGGTCCTTTATCTGGTATCTCTTGAAAATAAATATTAGCCGTAGAATCAAACATAAATAAAGGTTGTCCTTGTTGATCCATCACCTGTACCCGTGTAGATGAAGGAGGAATTACAGTTGCCTCTTGCCCTGTATGGGTCTTTATTTCACTAACTCTTTTTTCACTAGTGGCTTGATCAATATATAAACCAACAAACACCTTCCAACCACCTTCATATACTAAATAGGGTTTTTCTTGAAGGCCTAGTGTCTCTATTAATTTTCTTGCATCCTCTAAACTTGCATGTTGACCACCAATTTGAACATGGTAAGGGCCCTGTAGGGGATTTTGACCTACTTGCTCTTGTATTGGACCAGTATATTCTACAAAGTTATTACCACTACCTAAGTAATACCCATCTTTCCTTAGGATCACTTCAGTATTAGGAAAGAGTACCAACTGGGTTTTATTACTTCCATTATGTTGATTTACTTGAAATCCATTGGCTGCTTTAATGTTTAAGGTAGACTTAGCTGTGGCATTAAAAAATAGTCCTATTTCTATTGTTTCTGGTAATTTTGATTGATTGCCATAACTCGGTTGGGTGATGGGACTTAAAATGCCTATCATTAATAATATTGCAAAAAACATCTTAACTCTTTTCATCTCGTAATCACTCCTAAACTGTAGATGGTTCAGATCCTTTTAGAATGGTAGCTATTTCCTAAAAATTAAATTGAGAATTAATGTAAGTACTAGACTAATGATTATACCAGATACAACTGGAAAATAGAAGGTTACGTTTCCCTTTTGAAAAAACAAATCACCTGGTAATTTACCTAGTCCAAACCTTGCTCCTATTGTCAATAGCCCCCCTATGAAGGCTAAAGCTATCCCACCAATAATTAATAACTTTCCTATGTTATCCATATATTAATCTACTCCCCGTATGGAATATTAAAGTGTTTATAGGCTTTTTCGGTAACGACACGCCCCCTTGGTGTTCTATTTAGAAAACCAAGTTGCAAAAGATATGGCTCATATACATCCTCTATCGTGTTCCTTTCTTCACCCGTCGATGCTGATAAAGTATCTAGCCCAACCGGTCCCCCCTTAAAGTTTTGAATCATGGTTTTAATCATTTTCTTATCAACACTGTCTAAGCCTAAGTAATCTATTTCTAATAATTCTAATGCTTGACAGGCAATTTCTTTCGTGATCACCCCATTAGCTTTTACTTGGGCATAATCCCTAACCCGCTTTAATAATCGATTTGCTATTCTTGGGGTCCCCCTTGACCTTGTGGCGATCTCTTTAGCGCCTAATTCTTCAATTTCCACCTTCAAAATATTAGCAGAACGAACTACAATATCGGTTAACTGTTCTGTATTATATAACTCTAACTTACAAATTACACCAAAACGATCCCTCAAAGGAGAAGTTAATAGCCCTGCCCTTGTGGTAGCACCAATTAGTGTAAATTTAGACAGATCAAGGCGAATTGACCTAGCACTAGGACCCTTCCCAATAATAATATCTAAAGCATAATCCTCCATGGCAGGATAAAGAATCTCCTCAACAGCACGATTTAGACGATGGATCTCATCAATAAAAAGGACATCATTTTCCTGAAGATTTGTTAGGATAGCCGCTAGGTCTCCTGCTCTTTCAATAGCGGGACCAGAGGTTATACGAATATTCACATTCATTTCGTTGGCAATAATATGAGAAAGGGTAGTTTTCCCTAACCCAGGAGGCCCATATAGTAAAACATGGTCAAGGGCTTCTTTCCGGAGTCTTGCTGCCTCGATAAATATTTTAAGTCTTTCCTTTACGTTTTCTTGCCCCATATAATCGTCTAAATATTGAGGTCTTAAACCACCTTCTACATCATGGTCTTCTTCCCTTTGTTGACTTGATATAATTCGGTCTTCTGCTTCGTTAAACATCCTCTATCACCTCTTATCTAACCAGCCATTTAAGTGCCTTTTTAATTAATTCTTCTGTAGAATCCTGCTCATTATAAATTGCTTTAATTGCCTTTTCTCCTTCTATACGGCTATACCCTAAAGACATTAGAGCATCTAACACTTCATGATCCGTTCCTGCATCAGCCAATTTCAACAGTTCTGGTTCCATTGTCAATGTTTCTAATGGTGTAATTTTAACTTTATCTTTTAGCTCTAAAACAATTCTTTCTGCAGTTTTTTTCCCAACACCAGGAGATTTAGCAATGGCATTAATATCCTTATTAATGATATAGGCTCCTAATTGTTGAGGTGTGTAGGTAGATAAAATAGCGGCCCCCACCTTAGGCCCAATTTTCGAAACAGATATTAAATGTTTAAAGTATTCTAATTCATGACGGGTTGTAAAACCATATAGACTCATCTCATCTTCTCTTACTACTAAGTATGTATAGATTAAGGTTTCATCACCTTTTCGTATTTGTCCTGCACTATTCATAGTACTATTAATACGATAACCAATGCCATTATTCTCTAGTATAATTTTATCTAAAATAATTTCTGACACAACGCCCTTTATGTATTCGTACATGTTAATCCCTCCAATAGCTACTTAACTCTAAAGAGTTCTTTAAAATTACCTGAATGGGCGTGACAAATGGCTACCCCCAAGGCATCAGCAACATCATCTGGCTTCGGAACCTTTTCAAGGTTTAACAAGGCTTTAATCATTTGCTGTACCTGATTCTTTTCTGCCCTTCCATAACCCACTACCCCTTGCTTTACTTGTAGTGGTGTATATTCAAACACTGGAATATTTTGAAGAGCTGCTGATAAAACCGCTACTCCTCTAGCTTGTCCTACTTGAATGGCTGTTTTTGCATTAGTATTAAAGAAAAGTTCTTCTATTGCAATCGCATCTGGTCGATAGGTAGTTATTATTTCGATAAGACCTTCGTATATTTCCTTTAGACGCATATCAGTAGACATGGTACTGGGGGTTTTGATAGCACCGTAGTGTATTGGTTTAAATCGATTTCCTTCATAATTGATAATTCCGTAACCCATAATTGCGATGCCTGGGTCAATTCCTAAAATAATCATAGTTGTCCCCCTGTATATTTTGATATATTTACTTTATTAAGTTTAACATAATACCTCTTAAAATGCGACATGGAAAAAGAAAAAAGCCCTCTATTTAGAAGGCTTTATCCACTATAATCTTCCAACAAGTTATCTACTGCCTCTCTTGACGGTAGAGGAATTCCATTAATCAAGCGATCTTGATCAATTTTTGGAAGTGTAGAAATGGGGATACGGGTCTTTTCTACTATATTTTTATTACCCCTCTCATCAAATTGATATACTGTAATATATCCATCTTCTTGAGAAACCCAAAAATGTTTAGGGCAAAACTGGTCTTTACTCTGGAAAACAATTACTTCTTCATGGGAAAAACCCACCTGGTTCCATCCCTCAAAATTTGTCACAATAAAATCATTAAATTCTGTCCTATTTAACCCTAACATATCACTTAAGGGTTCCATTACCTCATCTATTATACTTTGACACTTTTCATATCTCGTACGAAAGATGATTCTTGTATCCTCACTAATTATTACCCGTTGGCTAGCAACATGTTGATCATCATTATTTGATTCTTGCTCTTTCTCAGCAAAATTGTCTGTACCTAATTCTACATCTACATCAAAGGGAACTTCTTCTCCTATATGTATTGGTGGTTTACTATCTCTATCTGAAGATACATAGTAACCTACCAAAAATCCTGCTGCCCCAATGCATAACCATACAACAAAGAGTCCAACGAAATATTTAGTATTTCTTCTTCGTCTCACGATTAAAACCTCCTTAATCTCTCTGGAGGTTATTTTAACCATTTTATAATATTTTATACATAGGGGTAGGTTTGTATCATCTATCTTCCGTCAAGCTGTTTATGTATTCAAAAAAGTCTACTTCTTCAGCTTCCGCATATTCATATATAATAGAGCCCTTTTTTTCATAGGTTTCTATTAGTTCAATTTCTTTATCAGTTAAAGGGTCTTTTAATAAATCCTTAATGGCCTCTAAGTCATCTTGATGATAATAACAAGCAATTAATTGATTAAAGTGATTAATAAAGTAGATGGCCTTTATATCTCCACCGATATGATATAGATATCTTAATACATGATTGTTATTTTTATGAAATGCAACATACATGATCCCTTGATGGAATTTATACCTAATAAACTGATGGGCAGGGTCCTTTAGTGTTTGATCAATTTTCTCTAAATTACCCTTAATACGATATAAATTTATGTATTCTGGATTTTGAATTTCAACCGCTACTTCCTCTGGAGGGATCAACTGTCTTCTTAAAATTTTGGCATCTTTAATTCTGTAGGTTCCACTAGTTTTTGTCACTGTAACCCTCCACTTAAGACGGTAATAACTGCCTTTTACTTCTACAATCGTGTAGGTAATATATTGATCTTGTTGTATTGTATTCTTAATATTGTTTTTTAGTAATACTCCAGCCTTCTTTAGAGGCATATAATTGCTAATATCCTTTTGGGATAAATGAGTATAATCTAATAAATAGTCCATCCCTTCAAAATCCTTTGCAATTGTCCTCATAATGAAGAAATTGATTAGTTGGGGAGGTTGTACAATTTCTTCAAAAATTTTTTCATTTAACCGTCTAATCTCTTCACTTTTGAGATTAACAAAGGCTTTTAAAATAAATTGATAACCTTCTGGTCTTGGAAGAGGCTTTCTAAATCTTTTATTATCTTTAGCAAATCTTTGAATAAGAAAAAAAGCTTCTTTTCTAGTGAGGGGAATTGCCTCACCACCAAGATTCCCCATAAATTGTCCTGTATACCGATCAGTCTCTTCAATAGAAGCTGTCTTTGTACTGATATAGTCATAGATTCCATGTTCTTCTGCATCTAATAGAAACCACTGAACAAAATGATTATCTTCTCCAACCCAATGAAGTTTAAGGGCGACAACTCCCATTAATCGTGTTTTGGTACCAATAGCCGAATGAAAAAGATATCTACCTTTACTGTTAGTTTTTCCACCCTTTAAAACTGTTAATTTTCTATTTTCTGACATTAAGATCCTCCTTATATAGTCTGTAGGGAATATTTGAAAGGAGTAATATGAAAAAAGTATACTTAATAGAAATTAATCCCTTGTTATTATTAACAGAACTATTCTTTTTCATAAATAGTATTTATTTGTTTAAATTAATCCCTGTTGTAATTCCTGCCTACGCTGGCCGAGAATACAAAGGTATTTTTAGCCTCAAAGAAGTATTTTTTTATCCGAAGGAATATTTTTTTAGCTTTTTTTGTTTTTTATTGGGATTGATCTTTCTCTCTGGTATCCTTGTAAGAACCTTTTTATTTGCATTTTATCAATGGAAATTGGTAGGTTTTATTTTAAAGTTCTTCTTCACTTCCTGGAGTCTTTCAATTTTTGGTACTACAGTCTACATGTCTTTTCATTATATGGCTATTGAAGGATTAATTATTGGTCTCTTCACTTGTGGGTCTTATTTATTATTTTATTCAACACGAAAAGTACAAATCAATATGTAATCGGAGAGTATTATTTTTTTAAAAACAACCATACTATAATTGATACACCAATACAGATACATTAAAAAAAGGAGTTGATTTAGTATGGATAGACTGGCTCTTATCTTAGTCATTATTGGTGCTTTAAATTGGGGCTTAATTGGTTTATTCCGCTTTGACTTAGTTGCCTCATTATTTGGAGGACAAGAAGCTCTTTTAAGTAGAATTGTATATACCTTAGTTGGGGTAGCAGGTGCATATTGTATCAGCTTATTGTTTAGAGAAAGAACAACTGAAAGAGAATAATCAATAAATATTACCCTTGTCTCTTAAGGGTAATATTATTTTTTGTATCTATTTTCTATAGATGTTAATTAAGTCTTTAAAAGCAGCTGCCGCTGCTCCTCTAGGATCAGATTTACCGCCTATTGCAGCGATTTCTCCCATTAAGTCTGTATCAAATAATATTCCTTTATTTTTGTAATTAACTTGTGCTAAAAGATGTTCCGAAGATAATTCCACCGGTGCAACCTCTATTTGGATATCTCCATCTAACCGATATGCTCTACCTATGAGCTTAATTGTTCCGTTGGACTCTTTGGCATTAAATACATTTTGAAGCGTAACATCCTCTATCCCTTTTATTATGATATCCCCTAGCTGCTTTTTTGATCCCATGAGGGCCTTTGCTAGTATTAAAATTTTACATGCTGTATCAAAGCCACTAGTATCAAGATGATGGTTTTTCTCTGCTATTCCTGCCTCTATGGCCTCTTGTAGACAGGTTTCAAAGGATCTCTCTTCATCCATCATTTTTGATAATATATAATTTGTTGTTCCATTCAAAATTCCTACGATAGATTTAATTTCACAACCCGCCAAACTTCCTTCACCAATATCAATTGTTGGCAATGCTGCAGCTGTCGTTCCACTAAATTTAAAGCTTTTTTTATTTAACCTACAACCTTCCATTAACTCATCAAATGCTAATACTAATGGACCCTTAGCTAATGTGATGATATCCATTTTTTTCTTTATGGCTTCTTTTAGATGATCTAATGCTGCTCCTCCATCTTCTATAACTGTTGGTGAAGCTTCAATTAATACATCTGCCTTGGTCCTCATAATTCCGTAGATTCCTCGATATTCTTCTTTTGCTAATCCTGTGCTTTTTATTAGTTCTGAACCATATTTCCCTGTTAGAAGAAGATCCAGTTCAATCCCCTCATCTTTTACTATTCCCCATTGACTTCCTACTGCTGCCACTACTTTATATTTTATTCCATACTTTTCTTTGGATTCTTTTCTTTTTTCTTTCAGAATTTTAATAAATTCTATCCCTACTTTTCCAAGGCCAGATATTGCTATTTTAATCACATAGCTTCCCCCTTACATTTCTTTACTCATAGGGTTATCATACCCACTTCTATTTCGTATGTCAAATTATCTAAACATAAAAATAACAAGAAGATAAGGGAATCATTTAGTCTTTTGGCGTATTTATGCTCGAACTAATCCTGTAGATTCATCCCATATCTTCTTGTTGGTATTATTTTGGTTTTATTTTTAGATTATATGTCTGTTATTAAATGGTAAATGTTTTGTTGTGGTTATTTTGAAATATTTGACTATTTAAAAGCTAACGAGATATAATTTAAATGAGGAAATTATAATAAAATAAGAACACTTTAAGGAGGCGTGTTTGATTTGAATAAAAATATAATTAAGAAGTTAAAAGAAAGAGTAACCATACATTTAATTTCCATACTATCAATTATTCTATTACTAGTTTTTAGTTTCCAAACTTATCATACTAATTTGAGATTAAAAAATGATTTAGGTCGACATTTTTACTTTGAGACAACAACGCTATTAGATACAACACCCCTCCACATTCACCATTACCTTAAAGATACCTATAAACAAGCCATTGAACCTGAAATATTAAAAATATATGCAAATGAATTAGAGAAAGTGCATTATAGTTTTATGGGACATTTTCCAAAGGCTATCGAAAAAGTACCTGACTTAAGGTATTTCTCATTAAGTATAAAAAATGATATCGAAGATTTAGCCATTGCAATTGAACAAAATGAAGGTGATATTGTTATTGATGACCTTATCTCTAATATAGTGAAAAATACTGGTAATAGTATTAATGCAATGTCAATGTTAGAAGATAAGTTTGGTGTCCAATTAAACTATAGAAGCTGGTTTCAAGTATATGAAAAGCAAGAATTTATTGAGATTATCGAAAAAAATTTATTGTTGGGGAATTAAACAGTATCCTCAGAATTTATAAATGCTTATATTAAGAGAAGGCGATTACCTTCTCTTAATTCTTTTTAAAGTCAAAACTGCATTAGAAAATAATTAACAATAGACTTGGGATCACTATGCTTCAGCCAAAGACCGCTTAATAAAACCTTAAGGGTTTTAATCTTTTTAGCCAGCAGGAGTTCAACCTACCATTGATTCCTGACGGATTTAGGTAGTTTTCAAAATATCAGGGTTATGACTCGAAAGCCATTGTTTTTGGTTGTGAATAAAATACCTTTAACGCTACGTATAATTAAGAAACTTAATAATTATGGGTAGTTTTTTTGTAATCAAAGAAAAAAGGCGCTACCTTTAATGATTTGTAAAAATCATTTTAAGATAGCCCCTAGATTTGAGATATTGGCGGGAGTACGTGGGAATCGAACCCACCCAAGAGGCTATTAACCCCTCGAACTGGTTTTGAAGACCAGAGGGCACACCAGCACCCATCTACTCCCTTATGTTATGTTACTGATTGTTGACACTAGAACATTATAGCATACATGTTTTTTGATATCAACTTAAATTATGTTTATTTTCCAAGATAAAAGCTTATGTTCTATCAAACTTTCTTATAACGAATAGCGTTTTACCGTCTTTCTATTTAAACTTAATTATTAACTATTGTCTATTCGCTTCACATACCATAAGTTTTATTTTATTTTTTGAGGGATCTTCTACTGTTACAATTCCATTTTCCATTTGTATTAAATATCCAAGTTCCTTCAAGTGATTAACTGTTTTTTCCCTTGTTCCCTCGTTAGGAAACATAAGGGTGAAAAATCCCAATCCCACACTATTATCTTTAGGTGCTGGTGCTCCTAAACCCTTCCAGACATTAACAGCTACATGGTGGTGATATCCACCAGTGGAAAAAAAGATTGCTTGATCTGGATAACTCATCACAATATCAAAGCCTAATCCCTTCCGATAAAATTCCTCTGCAGCCTTCAACTCTGCAACACTTAAATGAATATGTCCCAGTAATGTCTCTTGGGGCATCCCTAGCCACTCTTCCTCCTCTGCCTTCGAAAGAAGGGCCTCCATATCTAATGCTTTTCCTTCTGCAACAATGAGCCCATTTTCCCATACCCATGTAGAGTCTGGAGTATCTGTATAAATTTCTATACCATTGCCGTCTGGATCTTGTAAATAAATGGCTTCACTTATTCCATGATGGGAGGCACCCTGTAATGGATAGCCTTCTGCAATTAATTTTTTTAATATTGCACCTAAGTCAGACGGTTGAGGTAGTAAAATCGCTATATGGTACAACCCTGTTGTTCTCTCTTCCTTTGGAAGGACTCCCTTAGGCTGGTGAATGGTGATTAATGGCTTCTTCCCATCTGCTGTTAGAAGCACCTTATCTTCACCCTTCTCTAATATGCTAAAACCTAAGATATCCTGGTAAAATCTAAGGGACCTTTCGATTTTACTTACCTTTATTTCAATTTGACCTACAAATAGATTAGGTTGACGATGGTATTTTGACATAATAAACACCTTCCTTTATTAGAAAGCCTAGTTTTATTATATATACCTTCCTTCACCTTTAATTAAACTAGATAATTTTTTCAAAAAATAATGGTAGTCCATTCAAGCTACCATTGGTATGACAAGGGAATTTATTTCTCTATCATAATTTTACACATTATCTGCTATTATCCATTTTGTAATTTTTTTACACTATAACTAATATTTGAGGAAATTGCATAATACCATAAACCTGAATTTATATTCGTTTTATGCAAAGGTGAAAGCTGAGTCGTGCATTGTGAAAAGCAGATGGCCGAAATCTTAGATTTCGAGGCAGTCGCTTTGTTATAAACTTTAATACTAATTACAAATGTTTATAATATTAAACTGTTAGTATGAAAGTTTCTAACATCATTTATATTACTCATTGAACACTAATCAGCGAAGTTTTCATTTTGCATTAATATAAATTTAATATTAATTATACAATTTCCTCATTTAAGTACGCTTTACCTAAAAAGTATTAAATCAAGATATTTTTTATTTTTCCAACCTGTGGAATTTATCAAGGCTCATTAGAGCCTTTAAGGTTAATTCACCAATCCACTCATGATAAGCTATTTTTAAATCTGTTAAATAAAATTCTTCTCCCCATGGAGGAAAAACTTTACCTTCTTTTTCTAATTCCTTAATTGTATAGTTTAGGTGGTTATTTACTTTTTCTTCTAAAACACCAAAAGGATTGGCCATAGAGTCCTTTACAAAATCCAGTGGCTTAGGGACATAATCCCACCACTTCTCATCGTCATATACAATTAATTGATCTACCGCTTCAGCAATTTTTACCTCTAGCCTTTTACGATGTTGGTCTGGTAAAGTTTCATATAGCTTAATATAACAGTATATTTCATGTTCAGACTGAAAGCTTTCCTTCTTTTCTATAGATTTTAAAGCATATTCTACAAGATCATCTACATCTAGTTTTTCTACATATTCTTTGTACTTATATAAATAGGCAATGATTTCAGCAGAAGGGTTTCCCCAACTTCTATCAATTACTGTCATCCCTTCTTCATGGTTGTATTGCCACCACGGAGCATGGGGAAAATCATTAACCTCCTTTGGAACTGCAAACCAGCCATTCCTCTTATCATCAAAAGATTTTTCTAGATATCCTAGGGCCTTTTTAATCATTACCTTAGCTTCTGGATGATCATCTATTTCAGATAAATGTCTTACGCCAACAGACGTTGCCATTGGTGAAGAGTAGGGCAGCCTAAAGTCTGATTCTAGCCCATGACCAAAGCCACCGTCATCATTCTGAAACTTCTTTAAATCTTGAATTATGCTATCCCCTGAAGCTTCCTCAAAATAATGTTTAAAGAGAGTTTTTTCTAATGGTCTCCCAAATTCCATTATTGATTCTTTAGCTTGAATAAATACATCCTTTTTCAATCTCTTCATATATTCCCCTCCTTCTAAATTTCTTTTCTAGTCATAATTAAGTAGATGATTCCCCCTATAGCAATAAAGGCTACAATATACGCCATGAAGTTAAAAGAAGTCTTTCCTGCTAAAAAAATTGCTGTTGGACCATCTGCTCCCCCTATAATTCCGATAGAAGATGCTTCTTTTTTCCCTAAAAGGATATTGAAAAATAACCTTGGTAGAAAAACATTCATAACTGTAATAATTGAAGTAATTACCGTAAGGGACAGCACTATCTTTTTCATAAGTTCCTTATTCAATCACTATTCCCCCTTAAAAATAGACTAATTTAATTTTCCACCTAACTTCCATTCTCTATTACGCTTCACCATTAAAAGGGAAATGCGTCCATTTTCATGGCCACTTTCGTCATAGGTATATAACTCTACTACTTTTTCCCTTTGGTTAAAAACCAGCAGCCAATCTAGTAATGAAGGGCCTCCAGTAGAAGATCCCTTAACTTCACTTCTCTGTATAAAAGTCTGAAGTTCATCCCAACTTATTGTTTCCCGCCTTAAGCTGTATTTTGAGTCTTTCTCTAGGCGATTCCACTCATCCTCATCTAATATCCTAGTGGGGTCACCATTCTCCCTTGCATCACTGATGATACTATTGGCTACAACATAGGGCTCCATCACCCTCATTTCAATATAGGTATAACCAAAGGCAGCAAATATAAAAGCTATTACTGTTAAAATACCAATCCATTTATTTGATAATTTTCTACCCATTTGATTCTCCTCTTTCTGTTCACTTCTTGTCATTTGCCATTTCATTTTCTATTTAATTTCAAAAGTATTCCAATCATTTTCCTTTGCCCACTTTAGCCGATCCTCAATCGTATTATAGTGCAATTCTAATTTATGGCCATCGGGGTCTAAAAAATAGAAGGAATCTCCCTCAGAAGTATTTTCCTTAAAGGTCTTAACCCCAGCAATTTCAAGTTCATTCTTCAACTGTTGAAAATCAGTTGAAAGCACATTAAAAGCAACGTGGGTATAATCTTGATTAGGTTCCTTTCTGGCCTTCTCATCAAGATTAAGGGCAATCCAAATGTTTCCAGCCAATAGATATGCGCCTTTATCCCATTGGGCAACCAGCTTCAGTTTTAATAAGTCTACATAAAAATGTATTGACTTATTTAGATCTTTGACAGCAAATGTAATATGGTTTATTCCATTGATCATATTATTCCTCCTAAAACCTCGTTATTTTATATAAAATTACATTATCTATATCCAATTTATTTTCATTTGAAGATGCAGTTTCTTCATAATTAAATTATATCGAACCCTTATAAGTCAAATACCGCCATAGCCATTCAAAGGGACCATATTGAAATTTCTTTAACCAGGCTTTACTGAATAACATTTGCCCAAAGTAGATAGATAGTGTCAGTAAAATAATTGATGTTATGCTAATCCTCTGAGCAAGACCTATTCCATAACCATAGAAAATTAAAGAACATAGAATACATTGAATAAGATAATTTGTTAAAGCCATCTGCCCCATATAACTTAAAGGCTGAAGGTATTTTCTAAAGTTAACTTTTTGATATAATAGCACAAGGCTAGTCATGTAAAATAAAGATAAGAAAATGGTGGCCATCTCTTTAAATAAGTGTATCACCCCATTATTTACCACAGGATTCAGTTTAATGATATTGAGCTGAATAAGGACATAGGCTATAGTGGAAAGCCATCCTACTACCCCGGTAATCTTCCAACTTTTACCTATAATGGCCTTATGTTCTTGTAAACTAGCATGTATTTTTCTCTTACCCACATATAAACCGATTAAAAACATCCCTAGAATTTTAGGAGCGATCCCAATTAAGTTAGCAAGTATTATCGGTAATTCCTTAGTTACTCTATAGCCTACAATTTCTCCATAGGACCCATTAGTATAAATTTCGATAGATTCTTCTGCCATTAGCTGCATACTAAGATTAGTTTCTTGAAATATCCCAGAGTTTGATAATTCAATGAAGTCATTTAAGATTACAAAACCGGCAATCATTAATAATGAAAAGGTCAATAGTATAATGATCCAATTTCTAACAGTCTTTACTTTACTATTTTTAAAAAGAATTAATATAAAGGCTACTAGTCCATAGGTGTGTAAAATATCACCATACCATACAAAAACGAAATGAAGAACCCCAAACAAAAATAAAATAATAGAACGACGTAAAAAAAGCTTCTTGGGTGAATTCGTTTTCGCCTCAGCCCTTTCAATAAATATGTAAAAACCTAAACCAAACAAAAATGAAAAAATGGTGTAGAACTTTCCTTCAGCAAAAACTTGGATTAACATTGCTGCAATTCTATTAGACAATAAATCTAATTCTAATGGATTTGAAAGGGGCAGATAGGAAGCGATCTTTCCATAGGCTGTAGCATACAGTGTTGAATTAAACATCACCATATTAACTAATAGCACACCAAAAAGGGCAAATCCCCTAACAATATCTAATTCTTTAATTCTCTCTTTGGTCGAAACAGGTTTCGCCAATTCTCCATTAATTTCTGTCATTTCTTTTCCTCCTTACTTATTTAATGAATTTCATACTCCCATAACTATGATTTTATATGTTTATTATGTGGGTTTTCGTTTTGCATTTATATAAATTATCTATAAAGTCTCCACAATTAAATAATTTAACTTCCTTTCTTTTTCCCTTTATTTACTCTGGGAATCTTTTCAAGTCTTCCCTCTTAAAAGTCCATTCGGGGGTAACAATCTTATCACCAGATTGATCTAGGGAGTACCATGGACTCAACCTTTCATCTATAGGATTAACTAAAATCTGAGTTTCTTGGGCTGGCATATAACTCTGGGCCAATAAAAATAGTCTTTCTCCTGTTCCTTCATTAATCGCCATATCTACAACAATAACTGCATGGCCAGGGCTTCCTCCTTGTATCAAAATATCTCCTATTTCCATTTCATTGAAATCTACTGTCTCTAACTCTGCTTCCAATGAAATTGTACCAGCATAGGCAAAAATAATATCCATATATCTTCTAAAATCTTGATAGGTGTTAGAAGCTTCTGTTCTTTTTTGCCAGTAGCTTCGGTTTCCCTCCACAACAATCCGATAACCCTCCATCCATTTACTATAATCTACTCTAAAGCCATTGGTAAAATTAAAATGAATTCGATGGTAATCCCCTATTTCATACAAATACTCTCCCCTAAGACGGATAATTGCATCTGCACATTGCTGTAGGTCACGGTCTCCGATCTCCATATCAATAACTGCCATATAAACATTGCTTTTTGTTTTCTCAACGCCATTGTAGTATAATACTGGCGAACCATGGGGCTTTAAAGGTAGCCCCCGTAAATAAGCACCAAAGGAACCCTCCTCTACAGCTACCCTCACAAAATTTAATGGAGGTAATATTCTTGTCTCTATATGAGCTCCATCCTCTATGATAAAGTTCTCTTCTTGGTCTATTTCAGCCTTTGGTGCTTCAACCACTATCTCCTCTTTTTTATCTTTAGTATCCTGATCCTTCAAAGAATCTCCACTACATCCAACCATTAATAAAAGTATAGATAGTAGAGTTATACAGTTAATAAACTTTTTATTTTCTCTTTTCATTTTTTTCTCCTTTATATAGTAATCACTAAAGCTAACTCTATCTTACCCTATAAACTGTTTTTTGTAAATTAATTACAGATATGAAAAAAAGACTGGTTCTTTCCAGTCTTTTCTTCTTGCTTATTTATTCTTTTTTCAAGGCGCTAATAGCGGCATACTCTCCACCAAGGCGACCTGAAGTAAAGGCGTATCCTATTCCAACTCCATTTCCTACATAAGTGTCGTTATAAAGAACCCCAGCTGCCTCTACTCCAACAGCATATAACCCCTTAATTGGCACACGCTCATCATTTAACACTTGGAAATTACGATTTACAATAATTCCTCCAATTGAGCCTAAATTATTTACTTCTGCAATAATAGCATAATAGGGCCCTTCTCCTAGTGGCAATAAGTAATCAGGAGATTTACCGAACTCCATATCAACACCTGTTGAAGTTGCTTCTTCATAGTTTCTAACTGTATCAACAAAAACAGCTACATCCATTCCTGCAGCAATGGCTAATTCTTCAAGGGTATTTCCCTTAAATCCATGACCATTTTCCACCATGGAATCAAATACTTCATCAGCATTAATCCAAGGATTCTCTAAAGTAAATTTTTCTCTAAAATCTGCATAGAATTCTGGTGGCATTCCTGGAAGGCTTGGTGCTTTTACTCCTGCCATTCCTTCTGCCATTAGGGTGTTAAGTTGAGTCTGAGAAATAATTACATAATGGTGAGAACCATGAAAAGCACTGGTATTGGCTGCCGCTACTGCTTTTAATGTGGCGGCTTCATCCCTAAATCTAGCCCCAGATGTACCAACATTAATAAAATTTGGAAGATAAGTTAGCATTAGGGGATAACTTGCTTCAAAGGAATCATATTGAGTTTTTAATTTTGTTGTCGCCCTTGCTAAGGTTTGATGAAGCATTTGTCCTCCAATATTATCAGGAACCCTTGCCCCTGCTTCCCAAGCCATTTTAATTCCTTCTCCAACATTTTGTCCCAAACCACCATTAACACCTTCAAAACCAAAGTACTCTTTTACCATCTCTGCATTAGCTGCATATCCTCCTGTTGCCATAACAACACTTTTAGCCGTTATTTCTAACCTAGTTCCATCGGCCTTTTCTGCAACTACTCCGATTACTTCGCCATCGGAATTTGTTATTAATTGTTGAGCTGTTGTTTCTGTTATGACTTTTCCACCCTGTTTTTCTACGGAATCTGCCAACATCTCCCTTAAGGTAGCTTCTCTAGTATCATAAGCTGGTAAAGCATGCATTTGTTCTCCAGAGAAATTAAGGAATTGAGTAACATAACCTTTGTCCTTTAACCAATCATAAACTTTTCCTGACTCAGTTACATACTTCCTAATGACAGAAGCATCCACTCTCCAATGGTTATCTTCTATCCAGTCACTAATTTCCTTTTCTTGATCTATTACCAGTCCATTTTCAACAGCTACAGAGGAGTTATAGAATTTTCCTGCCCATGATAGGTTACTTGCCCCACCAATTACAGCAGTTTTTTCAAGAATAATCACCTTTGCCCCTTCATCTGCAGCTGCAATAGCAGCTGATACTCCCGAAGCCCCTGCTCCTATTACAACAACGTCGGTTTCTAATTTTTCTACAACACCCTCTCCAGGTCTTTTAAAGGTATTGGCTTTTAATGCTTCAACATCTCCGCCAGCTTTATTAACAGCATCTTCAAGGGTCTCTAATAATCCTTTACTTGAAGCCGTTGCCCCCGAAACAACATCAACGGCAAGGGTTTGCCCCGCTAATACCTGTCCTTTAATTCTGTCAAAGGCAGCATCACCTAGACCTGCGGTTTCTGAATGACTGATAATTTCTATATCGGTTATTTCTGTTTCACTAAAGGTAACTTCGACAAGTATTGGTCCACCAAAACCCTTTCCTTCAACCTGATAGACCCCTTCTGTATATCCTCCTATAGAGGGGGTTGTTAATTCTTGAGTACATCCACTTAACAGGGATATTAACATCAACATACAAATTGAATAAATAAACATCCTGTTGATCGTTCTTTTCTTGCTCATTCTTGTTCCTCCTATTTCTATTATTGAATAGCTCCTAACCTACCTTTATTCTAGGATAAGCTGGACTATAGAAATAGTTTAAACCTTGGTCCTACTCCAAGGTCAATAAGTTTGTTAAAAAACGAACTAAAAAAAATGAGTTTAGCCTGAAATTGGGATGTTTACTTCTATGTAATAGTGATTTTCCCCATCTGTTTTTTCTGGAAGTATAATCTTCCCTATAATATCTCCTGTAATGCTATACTGATGTTCCTTTATGTAATCCAGCATAAAATCTAAGGATTCCTTCGTAATATTCTCCTTTTCAGAAAGGAAAATAACAGATGAAAGATAGGTATTTGGCTGTATGTATTCAACATTATCGTTGACTTCAATCCCATGGTCTAATACCTCATTTTCTAAAATAGCTAGCCCCCAGCTATACCGAAAGAGATCATTTACTTCTTCTATTCTAAAACAATAAAATGTAAAAGGTAGGGTATCCATCCATTTAGTTACAATTTTTCTTAAGGCAGGGTCTTTTAATAGGGTATTTTTATCGGTTTGTTTTAAACGATAGATCCCTGAAATTTCTTTTATTTTACATCGATTGATTGATTCTTCTATAGCCTTTATCTCTTGGTTAATTTCAGTAATTTTATTTAAAAGCAGCGTCTTTCTTCGAACTACTTCAGCTAAATTTTTTTGTATACCTTCCATTTTATCTAAAATACCATTGATAGAAGAAACCTTTGTAAGTTCTGCAGTATCTTGAAGGGGGATTTGAATACTTCTATACCAGCGACTAATTAAGAGATTACGTGCATCTAAATCATTAAAAAATCGGTAATTTTTACTATTTTTAGTTGGTTTTATGATTCCATGTTTTTCATAAAGCCTAAGGGTATCGGCAGTAACCCCTAACATATCTGAGAATTCTCCTATGGAATATTTCATGTTAACCCTCCTTTGCGTCTAATGAACATAAAACCACCAAAGGTTATCCCTCTAAGTGGTTTCATTTTATTTACCCTCCTTAAAAGGGCTCAAAGACCAATTTCCATTCACCTAAATCATTTTTATATTGAAATGCTTTTTCCTTGTATTCTACCACATCTCCATTTTTTAATTTCTCATGATAGTCTAAAGAGATGATCCCCCCATCTTCTGTTTTCGTGATAATATATGAATCAATAGTAAATGCCTCAACATCAGCTTTATAAGATCGTATATACTGATAGAATATTGAGTAATCTAAATTGTATTCAAGGGGACGATAGATTTCATCGAATGCCCATCGATAATTCTCATCAGCTATATTGGTAAGATAGCTTTGTAATACTTCTATAGGTGTTGGGAATGGTTTGTTAATTATCCTTTCATTTCGGATATAGGGCTCCTTTAAGGATAAATTAGACTGATATTTATCAATTCGTTCTCCTTCTATTAAAATCTGTACCTCTTTAATATTTTCTAATTCTGTTAGGGTATTGACGATCGAATAGATGGTAGTTGTTTCTGCCATTTCTCCACCTCTGAAATTAGTTACAAACTCCCGTGAAAAATTTACATAACTGGTGCCATTAACAGTTAAAACTGAGAAAAACCTCGTTTGTGGAGGTATGGTAGGAGAAAGGGTTCTATTTCTGGGTCCATTAATTAATTCCCTTAAAAGGGCTTCCTCCTTAGATTCTACCGTTCGTTCAACCGCCCGTTGCTCTCTACTTAAATATTCATTTTCAGCATTAGCAAAATAAATATTAACCAATTCAACTGTCCTTTCACGATTTGGGGCTATTTCCAAGGGAGCTTTTCCAATATCATCATCTAAATATTGGATACCAACACATCGGGTCATTAATATAACAAAAAGAAAAATCAGAAAAAGTGTTAGCCAAATATTCTTTCTCATATGGCACCCCCTTAAATTGATATTATTATACTACAGTTATGGATTCAATTGCATTGGTAACTTTATGGAGAAGGATGTACCTACATTTACCTTACTTTCTACCTCTAAAGACCCTTGATGTAGACTAATAATTTGATGGGATATTGATAAACCTAAACCTGTACCACCTGTCTTTCTTGACCTAGCACTATCTACTCTATAAAACCGCTCAAAGATATAGGGTAAACTTTCTTCAGGTATACCAATTCCATTATCGTCGATTCTAATAACTACATATTTTCCTTCTTTCAATATACTGACTACAACCTTGCCACCATCGTCAGTATACTTTACAGCGTTATAGATGATATTCATTAAAGCTTGATATATTTTACCTTTATCTAAATAGATCTGGATTTTTTCCCATTGATTAACTAGTACTTTTATATTCTTTTTATCAGCCAATGGTTTGATACTATGGACTACCTTTTCAACTAGATAATTAACATAGGTTAGTTCGAAGTCTAATTGTAGCTTTTCCTCATTCATATCAACCATAGTTAATAAACTTTCAATAATCTCATTTAATCGATCTATTTCACTATCAATATCTTGTAAAAATTCTCTATAGACCTCAATCGGCGTATCTGGTTGAGTTAGAATCGACTCTGAAAGTAACTTCATTGAACTTAAGGGGGTTTTTAGCTCATGGGATACGTTAGCGACAAAATCCTGTCTTTGTTTTTCGATATGGCTTAACTTTGTACTCATATAGTTATAGGCTTTACCTAATTGCCCTATTTCATCGTTTCCTTCCAGTTCTACCTTCTCATTTAGCTTCCCAAGGGCCGTCTTTTGCATTGCTTCAGTTAATTGTTTAATGGGCCCCGATATTAAATTTGAAAAAAGCAAACTGATTGTTGCAATTAAAACCAGCGTCATAAAGGATATAATGAGAAGAAAATTTTTAATATTATTTAGTCGGTGATAAGTCCCTTCAAGAGATACAGATAAAAATACCGACCCTAAAATTTTCTCATAATAAGTAATCGGTACCCCTATATACATTGTTTTACCATATTTGCTTAGTTCATAGATATTAGCAATATTTTCTCCCTTAAGGGCTCTATCCACCTCTAATAAATCCACATACTGATTTTTGTAGTCATGTAGGGAGTCGTACATTACTTGATTCCCTCTATCAACTACAAGAATTCGACCATCAATTAGGCGACTTACTTCCTCCATCATTTGACTTAAAAGAAGTTGATCGAAGGCCTCTTCCTCTTCATTAATTGACAGCCTTATTCTATTAGATAAAATATTGGCTTGGGCTATATAACTTACTTCCCGTTCTGCAATATAGTTGTTTTTTATTGTTTCATAAACAAAGATATTAATGATGATCAAAGCAATAATAAGTAATAATAAATAGGTGGACAAAAGCTTCCACCTAATACTTATAAATTTGCTACTTGTTCCTAAAATAATACCCTACCCCCCATTTTGTCAAAATATATTCTGGATGACTGGAGTTTTTTTCTATTTTTTCCCTTAAGCGCCTTACATGCACGTCAACTGTTCTAAGGTCTCCAAAATATTCATAACCCCAAATTATTTCTAGAAGTTCTTCTCTTGCATAAACTTTGCCTGGGTTGGAAGCTAATAGTAGAAGAAGGTCAAATTCCTTTGCAGTAAGGTTAATTTCAACGTCTCTTATGGATACTTTTCTACCTAATGTATTCATTTTAAAATCATCTATTTTAATAATCCTATCTACGGTACTATTGTCATTATTTTGGAACCTCCTTGATACAGCTTTAATCCTTGCCTTAAGCTCCAATATGTTAAAAGGCTTAGTCAAATAATCGTCGGCACCGTATTCTAACCCCAAAATTTTGCTCATATCTTCACCTTTAGCCGTAAGCATTATGATTGGCGTTTGCTGGTCTTCACGAATCCTTTGACAGACCTGTAATCCATCAATCTTTGGTAACATTAAATCTAATAGGATCAAATCTATCTTTTCGTTTCTGGCTTTTTCGAGGGCTTCTTCACCATCAACCGCAGTAATTACTTCATAACCGTCCTGTTCTAAGCTATATTTTAACCCCTTTACTAATATTGGCTCATCATCAACAATTAAAATTCTATTTGCCATTACAATCACCTCTTAATTATTATTATTCCAAAAATAAGGTATTTTAACTGCTCTTTGGGTTGTCCGTTTCTTTCTCTACCTACCATTATATACAATATTTAACTCTATGGAAAGGAGAAAGATTACCTTATAAAGACAGTGACTAATGAGCCACTGTCTTTAAATAGTTTTTGCCATGAATACTTAAATAAGATCATTAATAAAGAACTCTGGTATCCTCATTCCGCTTAGTAATCTTATTATTATCAAAGTACTCCAATATAGCAACTGCATATTTACGGCTAGTATCTAACATATCTCTAAATTCTGCTAAAGTGATACTACCCTTTTCTTTTATAAAGGTGATTAAATTATCCTGTGCCTTTTTTAATGCTTCTCGATCTATGATGATTTCAGCATTTAGCCTAATCAACTCATTACCAATTAGAATCTCAACAACTTGATCTATTTCTTGTTTTTTAAAGTTAAGTTCCTTTATCACATCTTCAATTTTAGGAGGACTATAGGGTTCTCTTAAAAAGGCTTCGATTATTTTGTCTTTAATTTTATGTTGAGTTTCGTTCATTTGAATTTCAAAATGATAGAGGGCTACAAACTTCTCACTAACTTTTATCACTTCATCTTTTTGTAATACTTCAATTAAAGCATCAATAACCTTTGCTTTTTTCTTAGGAAAAACTTTACTTTTCAATTCTTCCTTAAGTATTCCTTTTCTTAATGGGTTCTCTTGATGATATATTGAAAGTAGCTCTATAATCTGTTTTTTAAGTTTCTCGTAATATTTAATATGGATAATATAGTCATCTTCCAATTGTAATACACGATTTTTCTCAACAAGGGGTTCAAGAAGCCCATGGATTTCAGACGATTGTTGCCCAGTCATCTTAGCTAACAATGATACATCTGGAAAATCACTACTAATACTTTCAATTTTTTTCTCTAAAATTTCTTCTGGCGTTCCCTTTTCCTTCATTTTTAGCTCTTGTATAACCTCTTCATTAAAACGTCTATGCTTTTTAGGATTTGAATCAATCACCACAAATCCCCCTATGGTCTCCATAGGAGAATAGAAGCGAACAACAATATGGTCTCCTTTTTTTACAGCAGTTTCTTCCTCTAATCTTAATTGAACTAACCCAGTATCCCCCGGCCCTAATTCTTCTTGATCTAGCAGGGCTACCCTTGCAAGTATTTCAGTAGAACCATGATACAACCTTACCCTATCTCTATTTTGCAACTTTCTTGGATAGTTTTTTAAGACTTGTATCTTACCGTCCAACATCATCGTTGTTTCCATAGAGTTTACCTGAACTAATATTTGACCTCTTTCAATATCTTCTTTCTTCACATTAGCTAAGTTAATTGCCACCCTTTGGCCTGCATAGGCAGTCTCAACAGATTTACCATGGACCTGTATATTACGAATCCTTACCTTTACATGGTCAGGTAGAATCTCTAAAGTTTCTTCAACAGTTATTTTCCCTTCAATTAGGGTTCCAGTCACTACTGTACCAAAACCAGTAATCGTAAATACCCTATCTATAGCCATCCTTGCTGGAGATTGTATGTCTCTACTTTCGGTTTCTTCAGTAAGGCAATCTATTTTCTCTACCAACTCTTGAATTCCTGTTCCTTTAATTGAGTCTACCATCAGAATTTCTGCTTCTGCCAAAAATGTTCCCTGCACTTTTTCCCTAATATCCTCTTTAATTAACTCTAGCCAATCTGAATCAACCAAACTAACCTTAGTTAACACGATAACTCCCTTTTTTATCTTCAACTGTGAAAGAATATCTAAATGCTCTCTAGTCTGAGGCATAACCCCTTCATCGGCAGCAATAACTAGCATAACAATATCCATACCACCTACACCAGCCAACATATTACGAATAAATTTTTCGTGGCCAGGTACGTCTATTATCCCTGCCCTTTTCCCACTAGGAAGGTCAAAATGGGTAAATCCTAAATCAATTGAAATTCCACGTTTCTTTTCCTCTTTTAGACGATCAGTATCTCTTCCAGTTAAGGCTCTAATTAAAGTTGTCTTCCCATGATCTATATGTCCTGCCGTCCCGATTATGATGTGTTTCACTAGATTCCCTCCTTAACTTAAAACCCTTTTTAAGGCTTCACAAATAAAGCTATAGTCCCTTTCTTTTATTGTACGAAGATCAATAATTAATTTATCATCTTGAATTCGTGTAATAATGGGGGTTGGCTGCATTCTTAATTTCTCTTCCAGCTGGTTCACCGTTAGCTTTCGAGAAGTTAGTTGTAGTACTTTTGTTGGTAACTTTTCAAGGGGTAAAGAGCCCCCTCCTACTTGAGAAAAATCATCCATCATTTCAATAGACAAATCTAACTTTTCCTTCAATAGGTCATTCATTAATTCAACAGCTTTCTGGCGAATAGGTTCAATTCCTTCTGTAATCATTCTTAAGGTAGGGAGCTTTTTAATTGCCTCATCTTCATTTAAGTAAAACTTAAGGGTAGCTTCCAATGCTGCCATTGTTAGTTTATCAACTCTAAAGGCTCTAGTTAATGGATTTTGCTTCATTTTATCTATCCAGTATTTTTTCCCAATAATGATTCCTGCTTGGGGTCCTCCCAGCAACTTATCTCCACTGAAGGTAATAATATCAACACCAGCTTCAACGCTATCCTGTACAGTTGGCTCGTAGCTTAATCCATATTTCTGAAGATTGATTAACACGCCGCTACCTAAATCTTCTACTACTGGAATATTGATTTTCTTCCCCAATTCAACCAGCTCTTTAAGGGAAACCTCATGGGTAAAACCAAGGATTTTATAATTACTGGTATGAACCTTTAATAAAGCAGCGGTGTCTTCACTAATGGCATTTTCGTAATCCCTTAGGTGGGTTTTGTTTGTGGCGCCTACATCAACCAATTTAGCCCCACTTTGCTCCATTACCTCTGGAATTCGAAAGGAACCTCCTATTTCTACTAGTTCTCCCCTCGAAACAATTACTTCCTTATTTTTAGCCATTGTCCCCAATACTAACAATACAGCGGCTGCATTGTTGTTAACCACCATAGCATCTTCTGCTCCTGTTATATTTTTAATAATATCGACAACGTGACTATAGCGACTTCCCCGTTTTCCTGTATTAACATTAATCTCTAAAGTAGAGTAGCCCGAAGCTACCGACCAAACCGTTTCCTTTATTTCATCACTTAATAGTGCTCTACCTAAGTTTGTATGTAAAACAACACCTGTTCCATTAATTACTTCCCTTAAATTCATTTCCATAAACTCGTAACAAGACTTTACGATAAATTTAACAAGTCCTTCTACATCAATCCGATAATCCTGTAGCTTGTCCTCCTTCATACTGAGGACCTTATTTCTTTCTCTTTGAATACTCTCTCTAATTTTTGACAATACAACACGTCTAGGGATCTCCCCCAATATATTAATCACTTCTTCATGATTTAGCAGCTCATCAACTGAAGGTAGTGTGCTAAGTAATTTTCCCTTATTCATTCAGTTCACTCCTCATAAAAATCTTCCTCTAAATTATAGCATATTTTACTAATTAGTATACTATAAGATGTTCTTGCTCTAACGTGCATAAATTAACCTAGTGGAATTTACCACCAGGCTTCTTTCAATTTAGAGTTAACGTTAAAATTTATAAGACTAATTTTAAAGAGTTAAGCATCCCCCTATTAGTTCTTAAACTATTTAACAAATAGCGTAAACTCCCTTTTTTCTACTACTTTACCCACTATAGCGTATTGATTCTTATTAACTTTCCTTAAGGCCTCAATTGCTTCGTCTGCATCATCTTGATGGATGGCAATTAACAATCCACCAGAGGTTTGTGGATCATACAGCAAGTCTTCAATTACTTCTTTGATCGGTTCTAGCCTTTTTACCTCATGGTCTATATGCTTTTTATTTGCATACATTCCTGCGGGTATAATTCCCATTTCAGCTAACTCCTTTGCACCTTCTAAAATTGGTACATTACTACTATCAATTTCGATACTTACACCACTGCCTTTAGCCATTTCATAGGCATGACCTAAAAACCCAAAGCCGGTAATATCAGTACATGCAGAAATCCTTAAGTGGTCTAGGGCTTCTATGGCATATTTGTTTAGTGTCACCATTGTCTCTACTGCGTTTTGATATTGTTCTTGGGTGGCAATGTCAGCCTTTATAGCTGTATTTAATACGCCTAAGCCTAGGGGTTTTGTTAAAATTAAAAGATCCCCTATTTTTGCAGTTGCATTTGCTAAAACTTTAGTTGGATGTATAAGCCCAGTTACAGATAATCCATATTTGGGTTCTTGGTCTTCAACGGTATGACCCCCTACTAGAAGGGCACCTGCTTCAACTATTTTATCTGCTCCACCCCTTAAAATTTCTCCTAACATTTCCATTGGTAAGCAACTTGGAAAACAAACAATATTCATGGCTGTAAGGGGTTTTCCTCCCATGGCATAGACATCACTTAGAGAATTTGCTGCAGCAATTTGGCCATAAGTATATGGATCATCGACAACTGGTGTAAAGAAATCTAAAGTTTGTATTATGGCTGTTTCGTCATTCAATTGGTATACAGCCGCATCATCAGAAGTATCTAATCCTACAAGAAGTCTATCACTGTTCATCTTTGGTAAATGGCACAGTACCTGTGCCAGGACATCAGGCCCTATTTTGGCAGCTCAGCCAGCGCTGGTTGTCATTTGAGTTAATCTATTTTCTTTTGTCATAAACCTGCCCCCTATCAATGAGTATTTACAGGTACTGGGTTAATCCCATCTATTGGAGTCAAACCCTTCATACCTTCCAGCAGACTAATCATTGCCTGCATTTGATGGCTATATATTGCTATATGGCTATGAATTTCCCCTATATATATTTCCTCATAGGGTTCTGCCAAAGAAACTAATATAAATTTCTCATTACTTTTTAAATCATTTATCACTTCTCGTATCTGTGGATTTAGATACCCCTTTTCCGATAAAAAGATCACTCTATCAAAATTGGGTAATAGCGTTTTTATCCCTGCAAGACTATAATCTCTTATATTAATTACCCGATAGTTTTCATAATATGCCTCTATTAACTTTTCTATCGGAAGACTTATCTCAGTTATAGGATCAGAGTAATTTCTTCTGCTATCTACTAAAAATAATATTATTCCCTCTTGAAAGGGAAATAAACTATTCTTATTATTAATAACCGTAAGGGCTGCATCACTAACAGCTTTACCATGTTTTTTAGTTTCTGCCAATAGTTCTTCATAGTTTTCTTTTTCTAGTGAATTATCAACAAATAAACCGTAACGATATTTTAAGGCTAAAATTCTAAAAACAGATTCATCAATCCGCTTTTCTGAAATTCGCCCTTCTTCAACAGCCTTTAATAGCCCTGTTATTGTTTGATTAATCTTTGTTGAAGATGTCACCAACAATAGAATGTCTACCCCTGCTTCTACTGCCTTAATAGCCGCTTCTTCTGGGGGATACAGGGTGGTTATGGCCTTCATAGAGCCTATATCATCTGTTATAATGACGCCATTATAACCTAAACGGTTCCTTAATTCTCCTTGTATAATCTTGGTTGAAAGGGTAGCAGGAGCATCTTCATCTAAAACTGGTACTTTGATATGGGCAGTCATAATCATCTCTACCCCTTTACCAATTAAGACTTCAAAGGGCTTCATGTCATTTTCCCTAACCTCTTTAATAGAATATTTGTTTATAGGCAACTGCAAATGGGAGTCTTGATCTACGTTTCCATGTCCCGGGAAATGTTTGATGCTAGAAATCACTGCCTCATTCCGTTGACCCACTATAAAACTTTGGGCCATCTCTGCAACAGGATTTGGATCATTGCCATAGGCCCTTAATCCGATTACAGGATTACGAAAGTCACTATTTACATCTACAACAGGAGCAAAATTGAGATTAATCCCTAAATATTTTAACATCCTTCCTGTTAGTTCCCCCTGTTGATAGGCCAAATCTAAGCTATTGGTTGCCCCTAAGGCCATATTTCCTGGAAAAGGATAGAATAAGCTGTCTAACCTGGATACATTTCCACCTTCTTGGTCAATGGAGATAAAGGGCTTACTGACATGGTGTTCTTGGCCTAAACTAGTTATTTTATCTGTTATATTTTGGATTGATTCTAAGCTCTGAATGTTGTTGTTAAAAAGAATATATCCTCCAATTTTTTTATTAATAATATAGTCTTCCAATTGATTTTCATGGAAACTAACCATTAACATCTGCCCTATTTTTTCTTCTAGTGTCATTTCTGAAAGGTAACCCATTAGTTCATTTTCAAAACTCTGTTGTTGAAGATCGATATAATTAAAAGTGATGAAACTACTAAACACACCAGTTAACAACACTAATAACCAACTAATAATCTTCTGAATCATTTCAATCACCCACTCTATTGTACTGAAATTTTTTCCTTAATCTCTTCAAATTTTTTGTCGCCTATCCCACTTACATTTTTAATCTCTTCAATAGATTTGAAGGCTCCCTTTTCTTGTCGATATACAATTATTCTCTCGGCTAGAGCCTCTCCTATTCCCGATAACTGTGTTAACTCCCCTTTACTGGCACTATTGATATTAATTTTCCCTGAATTACGTGAGGAATTATTAATATTAGTAGGATTAGCACTATTACTAATATTACCTGTTGCTACTGGCTGATGGGCAGACACTTCCCCTTCTTTATAGATAATAATCGCATCTTCATCAAAGATCTTCATGGCAAGATTAACCTGCTGTTGATCTGCTTCCTCTGTAAAACCTCCAGCAGCTTCTACTGCATCAATTACTCTTGCACCTTCTTTTAACTCGTATACCCCTGGGGAGATTACTTCCCCCTTCACGTGAACCATAATCATCTTTTCAGATTGAGAAGGATTCTCCCCATTATCTGCCTTGTCTATATTCCATTCTACATCAGATTCTTCTTCTTTTCCACTTACCTCATACATTCTACCTTGATCCTTTTGATGACTCCAAAAGGATATCCCTAACATGGCTACCCCGATCATGATAAAAATGATGTATTTTTGTTTTATTGTAACCTGCATGCTCCCACTCCTTAAGACTATTTCTTTACATTGGTAATCTTACTAACTATTTCTATCAATAGATTTAATTTCCCTTTTTTAGTTTTTTTATTTATCTTAATTTTTGTTGTTTTTTTTGGTATACTATAATGAGGGACTGAAATATGTAGAAAGATAAGGGGAATAGATATGAAGAAAACGATACTTACTTTTTTGTCACTTGTGATTTTAATTTCGATGTTGTCCGTCGGCAGCGCCTTTGCTACACCACAGCTTACGGCCCCAAATGCAATTTTGATGGACTACCAAACAGGAGAAATTTTGTATGAGCATAATGCTAGAGAAGTTACCTTTCCTGCCAGCACTACAAAAGTTCTTACTGCTATTTTGGTAATGGAAAACGCAAACCTAAGTGACGTTGTAACAGTAGGCAACAATATTACTGTTGGTGGAGCTAGTATGTATCTACTTCCTGGAGAATCTTTTACCGTTGAAGAACTTTTACATGCACTATTAATTCGTTCTGCTAATGATGTTGCAGAGGTTCTTGCCATTCATGTATCTGGATCAGTAGAAGAGTTTGTTAAACTCATGAACACAAGAGCAAAAGAGCTTGGGGCCACTGATACTAATTTCACAAATCCCCATGGCATGCCTGACCCAGAGCATGTAACGACAGCCTATGATTTAGCCCTTATCGGGAGATATGCCATGAGTTTTCCTCTTTATCGGGAAATCATCGCCACAGTTAATATTGTATTTGACGAAACAGAGCAAACACCTGAAAAAAGATATTATCGTAACTCTAACCGCTTTTTATGGGGAACTGGTGGTGGTAATCGAATTCTTTACAACGGCAGAAACGTTGATATTAAATATGATTTAATTGAGGGAGGAAAAACTGGCTACACCGTAGCAGCTCAACAATGTTTAGTTAGTTCTGCTATGAAAGAGGATCATCGACTGATTTCTGTAGTACTGGGTGCTCAAGGAGCAAATATCTATCTCGACACAAGAACGCTAATAGATTATGGTTATGAAAACTTTAAAAGTGTACCCATCGTCGAAGCTAATCTGCTTGAAACAGAAGTACCAGTAACCAAAGGTTTAGTTGATACCCTTTCTTTATATACAGAATCAAACTTATACACAGTCTTACCCATTGACCAAGATCCATCTGCTATCACAAGAGAGGTAGTCATAGAAGAAAAAATCACTGCTCCAATTAATACTGGCGATTCCTTTGGGAAAATTATCTATTCTCTTGGTGATAAAATTTTAGGAGAAGTTAATTTAATTGCTACAGTGGACATTGAAGTAAGGCCATCTTTAATAAAGTCTAGTAAACCCGTTAAATATTTAATAATTTTTGCTGGCGTTTTTATCCTGTGGAAACTCTTAGTTCTATACATAAGAGTTCAAAGAAAACGAAGAAGATTTGGTAACTTTGGCAGGAGATCTTCTTTAAGCTTCAGTAAAAGTCTTTATAAAAGAAGATAGCAGAACTAAAATATACAACATAAATAAATCAAATTAAAAACCAGTATCCTAATCAAAAATACTTTTTGCCAGGATACTGGTTTTGTTTATTCTCCTAAAATTTCTTTTTTGATCCTTTGACCTGTTGGTGTACCTGCTAAACCACCGATTGCACTTTCCCTAAGTTCGAAGGGTAGAGTTCGTCCAACACGATACATTGCATCTACTACCTCATCAAAGGGAATAATACTTTCTACTCCTGCCAAAGCCATTTCAGCAGAAATTAAAGCATTTGCTGCACCAATTGCATTTCTTTTTTCACAAGGAGCTTCTACTAACCCTGCTATTGGGTCACATACTAAGCCTAATACATTTTTTAGACAGGCTGCTGCACCGTGTAGGGCTGCTTCTGGAGTGCCACCCATCATTTCAACAATTGCAGCCGCCGCCATTGCTGCAGCTGAACCTGTCTCAGCTTGACAACCACCCTCTGCCCCAGCTACAGTTGCATTTCGTGAAATAATAAAGCCTACACCACTGGCAGTTAATAATCCTTCCACTAAACGCTCATCATCTAAAGAGAACTCTTCGGCTATCGTCAAGAGGGTACCTGGTACAATACCACTGGAACCGGCTGTTGGGGCCGCAACGATTCTTCCCATAGCTGCATTTACTTCTAATACAGCCATAGAGCGACTAATGGCTTTGCTCATTAAAGAGCCACAAACTGATCTTGTCTTATCATTTCGTTCTGTAATTTTCTTAGCATCGCCACCAATTAGCCCACTAACTGATTTAATATCTTCTGTTAAGCCTCTTTCAACAGCTTGTTTCATAATATCTAAACTAATTTTTAATTTATTTTTTATTTCCGCTTCACTTAGTCCCGTTAATTCCATTTCTTTTTGAATCATTACTTCATAAATTTTAAGGTTTTTTTCTTTACAAAGTGTAATTAATTCTTGTCCATTTGTAAATGTCATCGAGCTACACCTCCTTTTTATTTAATACTTACAATAAATACGTTAGTAACATAATCTATCCCTTTTATATCTTCCACCATCTCACGATTTAACTCGCTATCGGTTTCAATAATCATGAAGGCATTTTTCCCCTTATGGTGACGATATACCTTCATAAATGCGATATTTATTTCGTGTTCTCCTAATATAGAGGTTACTCGCCCAACAATACCAGGTTTGTCATCATGGGGTATAATTAATGTTGAATATTCCCCTGTAAACATTAATTTAACACCATCTATTTCGGTAATTTTGATATTTCCCCCACCTATAGATGCTCCTAATACTGTCATCTCTTCTTGATTACTTTTAGTAATATTAATTCTAACGGTATTAGGATGTAGATTGTCTCCTAAATCTGCTTCAATAAATTGATATTTTAACCCCTTTGCATCTGCTAGCTCAAAAGAATCTCTAATTCTTTCATCATCTGCTTCAAACCCTAGTATTCCACCAAGAAGAGCCTTATCTGTTCCATGGCCTTTATAGGTCTTTGCAAAGGAACCATGTAATAAAAATGTTACTGCTTCGACGTCTCCCTTTGCAAGTTTATGGGCTACAAAACCAAGCTTACAAGCACCTGCCGTATGAGAGCTAGAGGGTCCAATCATATTTGGCCCAACTATTTCAAATATACTAAAATCCTTCATAGGATTCGACTCCTTTCTTTTACCTAACATTCTATTTTAATGAATAATTATTAATTTATCTAAATATCAATATTACCAAAAAAACAATGAGATTTCTACTATTATTTCATTAAAAACCAAATTTATATATATTGTAAATATTATAAAAATATTCAATTGAGTAAATTTTTATAAATTTTTAATGTATGATTAAAAACACGCATATAATATATGTATTTTATTACATTTGATAAAGTATTCTTGTTTTTCAAGGTAATGCAATTTACTTAATTAACAACCCCAGTAGTAGTATATGCAATCTATACTGTTTTACTGAGGTTGTAGGTAATACTTAAAATATTATTTTATTTCAAAAATATCTCTTATTTCTTCTTCCGTTAGTTTTGTAATGAGGGTTTCTCCTGGTTGGATTACTGCGTCAATTAAAAGTTTCTTTTTTTCTTGTAGAGCAGTTATTTTTTCTTCTATTGTACCTTTTGTAATCAGTTTAATCACATGAACTGCCTTTTCTTGACCAATTCTATAGGCTCGATCGGTGGCCTGCTCTTCTACTGCAGGATTCCACCAAGGATCAAAATGGATAACAATGTCAGCAGAAGTTAAGTTTAGACCTGTTCCACCAGTCTTTAGGGAAATTAAAAAAACCTCTCCTTCTCCTTCATTAAAGTCCCTTATGATTTCTCCTCTGTCTTTTACATCAGTTGAACCATCTAGGTATTGATACCTTATTCCTTCATCTTTTAGGGTATCACCAATTATTTTTAACATACTGGTAAATTGAGAAAACAATAAGATTCTATGACCCGATTCAATCCGTTCCTTAACCATTTCTACTAATAATGAAAACTTGCCACTTTCACCATAATAGTTTTCTATATAAAGGGCTGGATGACAACAAATTTGCCGTAAACGAGTAAGTCCAGCTAATATTTTTATATGACTTCTTTGAAAGCCGTTATATTTCATCTCTTCATTAATTTCACCACGAATTTTATCTAAGGTAGCTAAATAAATCTTTTTTTGCTCTTTGGTTAAATCTGCATAAATTATCTGCTCTATTTTAGGTGGAAGTTCTTCAAGAACCTCTGACTTCATTCTTCTTAGAATAAATGGCTTAACATGCTTTGTTAACTCTCTATAAGCGCTTTCCTTTTGATCTTTAATAATTGGTGTCTCAAATTTTTCCCTAAAGCTACTGTAACTACCAAGGTATTTAGGAAGGATGAAATCAAATATGGACCACAACTCTGTTAATGTATTTTCTATCGGTGTCCCTGTTAAAGCAAACCTGCTTTTAGCTTTTATTTCTTTAACCGACTTTGCATTTTTAGATTGTGGATTTTTTATATGTTGAGCTTCATCAATAATAAAATAATTAAATGTTATATCTGAATACTTTTCAACATCCTTCTGGATTAAAGGGTAAGAAGTAATGATTAAATCATAATGTTCAATACTTTTGATCATATTGTCCCGTTCAGTTGGTGTACCATAAATGACTAATGTTTTTACTTCTGGGGCAAACTTCTCTATTTCTTCGTACCAGTTTCTTAATAGAGATGAAGGCACTACTACTAAAGAGGGGGTTTCGACTCCCTCCTCTTTATCCGAAAGAATTGCACTAATCATTTGAAGGGTTTTTCCTAATCCCATATCATCAGCAAGAATTCCACCAAGGCCTAATGTACTAAAGGTTTTAATCCAATTAAACCCTCTTTTTTGATACCCTCGCATTAATTCTCCTATTCTCTGGGGTAGTTGAAAGTTGGTTGTTTCAGCCCTTTTAATTGAGTAAATGTATTGACTAAAAGTTTCATCCCTTTTGATCTCTTGATTACCATCAATCAAATCATCGATTAGGATCCCTCTATACTTGGGTAACTGAATCTTACCTGCTTCTATTTCATCATCCTGAAGGGCTAATTGTCTTATTGTGTCTCTAAACTTGTGTAACTCTTTATTTTCTAATGAAAGTATCGTGCCATCCTTTAGGCGATAGTACTTTTTTCTTGTTTCTAATGCTGCTAAAACCTCTTTAATCTCTTTGTTAGAGATGTCATTAATCTCGAAAGTAAATTCTAGTAGGTCATCTTCACGAAGACGAATGCCCCCCATCCATGTTATGGCTTCTCTAATTTTTATTTTATTAAAGGAGTCTGAGTAGTAAATATCTGCTAGACCTTTTAATTGATTTAATTCTGAAGTAACTAACCTATAAACTTGTTCTTCATCTTCTAAATATACTTCCGTATTCTTAACTTTAAACTCTAGATTTTCAAAGAATTTAATAACCTTTTCTTCCTGTTCTATTTGTCTTACAAAAACTTCTTGACTTTCTTTTACCATTTTATCCTTTAAGAAGGGATTTATAATGGCATCACCATAATGGAATAATACCTTTGCAATGATTTTATTACCTAAGGAATCTAAGTAAACTTTTGTCGTTAGTTGATTTTTTTCTATTAGTTCTGTTATGCTTTTACAAACCTTTACCTTCTCAGACTTGCTGATTTTTGGAAAAACATCAGTAAAAAAATGCTGTTGTAGGGTTTTAGGAATTAGTATTTTTTGATCTTTAACTTCTTCCATGGTTTTTAGTATAGGAATGATACTATCTTGTTCTTCTTTAGAGATCTTAACTATTTTATTATTTATATAGATATATTCTCCACTAGTTAAAAGTGAAGTATAGGTCGCCTTTAATTCTACCTTCAACTGTAGCTCTCCATTTTCTTCCTCTAAATATACCTGGCATGGTAAGCTTCCCTCTATAATTGGAATCTTTCCATATTGATACCCATTAACCTCGCCATTAACATATCTTCCCTCTAATATATTTAAAATTTCTTTTATCCCTTTAGTTGAAGGTGTTATATCCTTTCCTCTGAAAATACAACTGCTAATAGCATAGTGTTCCTCTAATATCATATTCTCATAATTATTTAATTCCCTTAAGTAATTGATGAGGAGTTGGTCTTCCTCTAGAAAATAATGAAGTGTAGGATTATAGGTAAATAGTTTTCCAAAGGTTAGCGGACTCTCCTCCTCCATACAGTTTAAAAATTCCTTAACATCTTTAACACGATAAAGCTTATTTTCTCCAATCTTTAGTGCAAAAGAAATATGACAGGGAAGGCCCGTATTCCCAAACATGCTCCCCATTCTTATAAAGCAATCTACTTCTAATTTTAAAGGGTTTTTTAATTGATGATCTAAAATTGAAGCATCTTTAAAATAGTGTAATAGGGTTTGCATCCCTACTAGCCTTGCCTTCTCTCGTTCTTTTTCTTCTTTCTCTTTTTCTAGTTTTTTTCTTTTACTGACTAAATAAGTATCCTTATCTTGATTAGAATTACTACTTTTTTTCATTTTGCTAATAGACAGTAACATGGCAACGATATGTTTACAATAGCCCCTATACCCTTTGAAGGCAGGACAACTACACTGGGCATCCATAAAGTCATAATCTTCGTCCAGCTCCACCGAAACCTTATACTCCGATTCTCCAATCACTTTCCCTAAAAACTGATTATTGACAGAATCATATTTAACGCCTTTGACCCTTCCTGCATTAAAATAATCCTTACCTCTTTTATATATGGTGCTGTTTACACCTATCTCTCTAAACAGATCTTGATCTATATTAAGCATATGAAATCCCTTCTTTATAGATTATTTCTGGTACTTCTCCATCCTTTCATTATAACATTCCCCACTATCCTTTTCCATCCAGTATCACCATAAATTCAATTCTAAAACCTAATTCATTTTTAAGTCCAGATTCATCTCTAAGTTCAGATTCATTTCCTCTTGCTAATAGTTTTAAAGGCTTTCCTATTAAAAGATAAGAAAAAAGACTACTTAATCACAAAATTTCATAAGTAGTCTTAAATCGATGATTATATTCTCTCTTTAGCCTCAAAACTTGTATGAAGTAACTTATGGGCTAACTCCCCATAGGGCTCCCCTAAGTAGTTTTCATAGAGTTTTAAAACTTCTTCATTTAAATGGGACTTTCGAATCTTCTTCCTTCGATCTTCTTGATAGATGGCCTGTTGCCGTTTTTTGACAATTTCATCATTTCCATAATGATAGGGCTGACCTCCGCCCCCAATACAGCCCCCAGGGCAAGCCATAATTTCAATAGCATGATACTTTGATTTGCCGCTTCTAATTTCTTCTAAAAGCTGACGAGCATTTCCTAACCCATGGGCTATCCCTATTTTAATCTCTTCGCCATTTATAGGTACAACAGCTTCTCTTAATCCATCTATTCCTCTTAATGCATGGAACTCCACTTCCTCCAATTCATCTCCTGTAGTCCATTCATACACAGTCCTAATAGCTGCTTCAATTACCCCACCGGTAGTACCGAAAATTACAGATGCACCTGTTGATTCACCTAACGGATGGTCATAATCTTCATCAGGAAGCTTATCAAAGTCGATACCTGCTTCCTTTAACATATCCCCTAGTTCTCGGGTGGTAATAACAATATCAACGTTATTATGATCATCAATAGAAAGTTCTGTTCTGGCTGCCTCAGCCTTCTTAGCAACACAGGGCATGATAGACACGACAGTAATCTTGTTTGGGTCGATTTTATTCTTTTCAGCAAAATAAGTTTTGATAATTGTTCCCGTCATAATATGGGGTGACTTACAAGTTGATGGGACATCTACTAAATCTGGAAATTGATGCTCGATAAAACTTACCCATGCAGGACAACAACTGGTTAGCATTGGCAGTCTACCTCCAGTTTCCATTCTATGGATCAGTTCTTTTGCTTCTTCAACTATGGTAACATCTGCTCCAAAATCTGTATCAAAAACTTGGTCGAATCCTAATCGTCTTAATGCTGCCGCCAACTTCCCCGTTACGATGGTACCCGCCTCCATACCAAAGAGTTCTCCTAGAGCTACTCTGATGGCTGGAGCAGTCTGAACCACCACATATTTTTCTGGATCATTTAAAGCTTCCCAAACCTTTGGTACATGATTAACCTCTGTTAATGCGGCTGTTGGGCAAACTGCAACGCATTGACCACAGTAGGTACAAGATGTCTCCTTCATAGGTAGGTTAAAGGCGGGGCCTACGATTGTTTCAAAACCCCTATTAAGGGCAGACAATATTCCACAGGTCTGAACTTCATTACAGGCTGTTTCACATCTTCTGCACAAAATACATTTATTTTGATGTTTAACCACTGCTTGACTAGAACTATCTATATGAAATTCGTTCATTTCGCCAGAGTAATTAATTTCTCTAATATTTAACTCTTGGGCCAAGGCTTGCAACTCGCATCTTAAATTTCTAGGGCAGATTAAACAATCGGTAGGATGATTAGACAATAAGAGTTCTACTGCCATCCTCCTACTGGTTATAGCCCTTAAGGTATCAGTTCTTATCACCATGCCATCATTAACTGGTGTTGCACAGGCAGGGGCTAGATTAGGTCGTTTCTCAACTTCCACCATACAAACTCGACAGGATGCTGTTCGATTAACCATTTTAAGATCATGTAAATCTAAATGACATAATGTAGGGATTTTGATCCCTGCTTCGACAGCAGCATTTAAAATGGTATATTCCCTTGGTACTTCAACTTCTTTATCATTAATTGTTACTTTTACACTATCCTTCAATACTTACACCCCTTACTAGGATTTATTTGAAAGCCCTTTGCAGACTCCAGCAGGGCAGTTTTTATTGATGATATGTTCCAAATATTCATCTCTAAAGTGATTTAGTGTACTTAAAACTGGATTAGGAGAGGTCTGCCCCAACCCACAAAGGGATGATTCTTTAATCATCTGCCCCAGATTTACCAAACGCTCCAGATCTTCCTCTGTTCCTTCTCCCTTTGTTATTTTTGTTAGAATCTCATGCAGTCTTTTATTACCGATTCGACATGGTGTACATTTTCCACAGGATTCTTCTTCTGTAAATTCTAAATAAAACTTAGCGATATTTACCATGCAATCTTCCTCATCCATAACGATCATCCCGCCAGATCCCATCATAGACCCAATAGATGTTAAACTATCATAATCAATGGCAATATCAAGATTTTCGGCTGTAATACAGCCCCCCGATGGCCCCCCCGTTTGAACTGCCTTTAATTTATGATCACCTCTAATACCTCCACCTATTTCATAGATAATATCCCTTAGTTTGATCCCCATCGGAACTTCTACCAGACCCACATTGTTTACTTTTCCTGCTAAGGCAAATACCTTTGTCCCTTTACTTTTTTCAGAGCCAATGCTACTAAACCATTCTGGACCCTTTAATATGATTGGAGGAATGTTGGCAAAGGTTTCTACATTATTAACACATGTTGGTCTGTTCCATAATCCACTTTCTGCTGGAAAGGGAGGTTTAGCATTGGGTTCTCCCCTACCCCCTTCAACAGAGTTAATTAAGGCTGTTTCTTCTCCACAAACAAAAGCTCCTGCACCATACTTTAACTCTATATCAAAATTAAAATCTGTATCAAAAAGTCCTTTACCCAGTACCCCCATCTCTCTAGCTTGGTCTATTGCCACATTTAATCGATGAATCGCTAAAGGATATTCCGCTCGGATATAAATAAATCCTTTATCTGCCCCAATGGCATAGCCTGCGATAGCCATCGCCTCTAATACACTATGGGGGTCACCTTCTAAAATACTTCGATCCATGAAGGCACCTGGGTCCCCTTCATCAGCATTACAGATAATATACTTTTTATCATGTTTGTTACGGTAGGTTAGTTCCCATTTATAGCCTGTTGGGAACCCTCCACCGCCCCTCCCCCTCAAACTACTTTTCTTCACCAGTTCTATCACTTCCACAGGAGTCATCGTAGTTAAGACTGTCCCTAACGCTAAGTATCCGTCTACTGCTATGTACTCTTCAATATCTTCTGGATTAATTAATCCACAGTTTCTTAGAGCAATTCTCATCTGCTTTTTGTAAAAATTCATATCATGTTGTTTCTCAACTTTTTCATGTTTTGCTGGCTCGCTATAGAGTAAATCTTCAACCCTTCTACCCTTAATCACATGCTCTTCAATAATTCTTTTTGCATCTTTAGGTTTCACTTCCACATAAAATATATCATCGGGCTGAACCTTTATAATTGGTCCTTTTTCACAAAAACCAAAGCAGCCTGTTTTGACTACTTCCACCTCTTCTTTATAACCATATTTATCTAAAACTAAGTCTAATGCCTTAACTAATTTATCACTATCTTGAGATTGACATCCTGTACCTCCACAGACTAGCATATGTAAGCGTCTACTGTTCACCATTTTCCCTCCAAATACTTTTTTTGAATTTATTCATGAAAGGCTCTTCCAATAATTAAGTCCTGTAAGACTTCTCCCTTAATAATATGTTTTTCTATAATTTCCTTACCTTTAGCTGGGGTTACTTTACCGTACAAGACAGGCTCCTGTTGAGGGATCTTTACCTGCACTATTGGTTCTGCATGACAGTTACCATCACAACCCACTTGAGTAACATACACTCCCTTTAAATCCCTTTCATTTACTTCAGCTAAAATTGAATTTAAGGTTTCTCTTGCCCCTGAACTAATGCCACAAGTCCCCATACCTACTAAAATTCTCACCTCTTCAACTTCTCCCCCAGATCTTATATTTATTCGTTTTTTGGCCTTTTCTCGAATTTCCTTTAACTCCTCTAGCGATTTCATCAAACACCCCTCCCCTAGCATTTAATATTTTGATAAAATTTTATCAATTTCTTCAACTTTCACTCGTCCATAAACTTGATCATCAATAACAATTACAGGAGCTAAGCCACAGGCTCCGATACATCTCACTCCATTAAGGGTAAATTTACCGTCTTCTGTTGTTTCACCAGAAGAAATTTTTAATTTTTCACTGATGGCCTCTAGTAAATGACCACATCCCTTAACAAAACATGCTGTACCAGTACATACATTGATTAAATATTCGCCACGGGGCTTGTCATTAAAATAATTATAGAAACTTACTACTCCATAAACCTTGGCCCCACTAATGCCTAGTGCTCTAGCAACATAAAGCTGTACATCCCTAGGTAGATAACCAAAGATTTCTTGAGCCTTATGTAATACTTGAATTAGGGTACCTTCTGTTTCAGGTAGGTCGTCTATATATTTTTTTAGCTTTTGATATTTTTCGTTTGGTAGCTTTTCTTCTTGATTGTTTTTTTCCTGTAAAATTAAAGGTTCCAACATAAGCTTCGTCCTCTCTATCTTTTATCCAGCTTTATCCATAGTATTTCTAGTTTATTTTTAAATGAAGAGGGTTTTTTTATTCATTAAACTTAAAAAAATTACACCTATTTTTCAAATCTTCATACTATGTTACTGCAAAAGGGAAACATTGAAGGGAGGTGAACGATAATGGCTGAAATCACCAATGTAAGTGGTAACTACAGCCTCGACTTTTTAATGATTCCAAGTGAGCACATAGCTGAATTTAACAACTTCATGTCTCAATATGGAAACCTTGATGATTATGATCTTTATCGCCAGATCTTAAACACTAAAAGTAAATTATCCCCTAATTTAATCAATCAGCACATCAGAAACCTTGATGCCCTAGCCCAGATGGAGGGTCTTGTAAACCCTTCAGCAAAGAGGAAGATCCCCTTAGTAAAAGAACTGTTAAACGCCGATATAGACTCTATAGGGGAATCAAATGTTGAAACCCAATTCTGGGGAGGCTCTAGTTTATTACTATGGTTTCTACTTTTAGCTGCAATATGGCGTAGACCTTTTTATGGGGGCTTTGGCGGAGGCTTCTTTTAATTGATGATAGATATTTAATACTAATTTAATACTAATTTAATACTGATCTAAACCTATCAGGACAAATAAATAATGTTAAAACTCGTTTTAATTATTGTTTGGAGTAAAATATTAATAAATGAGGAAATTGCATTATACCATAAATCTGAATTTATAAATAAAACCCTTAATTTACACTAATTTTTTAATGTAAATTAAGGGTTTCACATATGTATATGGGCTAACTAACCTATAAATCGATTAAGGATTCCTTCTAGCATTCTTGCATGGCGAGCTTCATCTTTAGAGGATTCATTAAAATAATCTCTCGCTGTTAGGAGATTTAACTCTTCCGCCTGATCTGCAGCCTTCTTCTTCTCTTGATTTGCGAAGGTTTCACCTTCTAGCATACGCTTAATATTTTCAAAAATATCTTCTTCGATCATTCCATTTAGTTCTGCAAATCGTGCTGCATGTTCTGCCTCTTCCCATGCAATTGTCTTTAAAACTTCTGCAATTTCTGGATAACCTTGTCTTTGGGCTAGTCTTGCCATTGCTAAATAGATTCCTACCTCACTGGTTTCACCAGTAAAGTTTTGTTTTACTGGTCTTTCTAAGGGTGTTCCCTTCGTTTCTCCAATTACATTTTCTATTGTAAGTTCTCTTTTTTCCATATTAGTTTCCTCCCTTTTTATTCTTAAATGCTACAAGTAATCTGTCGGCAATGTCTGGGTTTACCTTGTGCATATCACTCAAATAAACTAAACTACTACCACCATATTCTTGACTTTCACCTAATAAACCTACCTCCATAGAGCTTCTAATAATGTTAATTACACAATCTTCATCATGATAAAGCTGACAGTTTCGACACTGGTTTAAAATAAAACCTATTGTTTCAATTAGATCTTCTTCCTCATAAACCTTTGTATCTGTATAGGGAATCCCTTCCATTCCTCCGTCAATAAATTGTGTATTCTCCTTTAGTGCTGTTATTAAAGATTTCTTGCAATAACCTACAAGACAGATTTCTCTATTGCAACTGCCACAGGCATTTTCAGTAAAACAACACTTTGTAATTTCATTAATTAATGCATTATAATTGATTTCATTCCCCATTTGTTTCTCCCTCTCCTTTAGATCTTTCACCTCATATCCGTAGGAATATTTACCCTGTTATTTTGTTATTAAACAAATTAAATAGTATTTTTTATTTTTATTGACCAGAAATTGTGTAAAATTATATGATTCTTTTGCTAAAGTTAACCATAGGTTTTTGATATATTTGGAAGTTTTATGATATAATGATAAAGTCAGAGCAACCATTATAAAGGAGAGGTGAATTAATTTGAAAGATCAAACCTTTATATTATTGATTCTTATGTTTTTGGCGTATCTAATCTTTAGACTTTTCAATTTTAATAAAAAATCCCTTATGGCTCATGCTTTGAATACTGATGATGTTAAAAAAGCAAATGTAGTGGAGATTACATTTACTTCTTTTCATTTATTAGCTGCAATAACATACTATATTTTATTGTCGAATAATATAATGTCATTTCACACTGGTATTGTATTCTTTATTGTAATTACAGGTCAATCATTGATCATGATATTGAAGAGATTTTATCTGAAATAGAGGGTTTGTAATAAAGGTTGATTTATAATTTCTAGTAATTAAAGGTATTCAATACCTCAATATTGAATTAACCATATATGCACGAAATAATGACTAAAACATAAAAAGGGGTATGAAGATGCTAACACTAAAGGAAATCAATGTAGAAAATTTTTGGGATATAATCAGTTTGGATGTAGCAGAGTATCAAAGTGACCTTCTAGTTTCTAATGCTGTTTCTATAGCCCAATCTAAAGTTCAACCTGAATGTATACCTTTAGCAATTTATAACAATGAAACACCTGTTGGCTTTTTAATGTACTGTATTGATGGAGATGATAATGAGTATTGGCTTTACCGAATTATGATTGACAAAAATCATCAGTCAAAGGGCTATGGCAGAAAAGCAATGGATCAACTATTAGAGATTATCAAACAAGATAAATCAAGAAACAAAGTCTTTCTTGGGGTTGATATTGCCGGTGTTGCATCTATAAAACTTTATGAAAGTATAGGTTTTAAGTTTAATGGACAAGTCTTTGGAAAAGAACATATTATGGTGTTGGAGTATTAAAAGCCTACAAAAAGGCGCTGTCTTAAAATGATTTTTACAATCATTAAGACAGTGCCTTTTTTCTCTTATTTTGAAAACTACCTAAATCCGTCAGCAACCATTGATAGGTCTAACTCCTGGGATGTAAGCAATTATCAAAACTCCCTTTGCTCAAACAGTTGATAAGTCTAATCTTACATCTTTTCGTTCTTTTATTTTTGACCTGACTAATCATTTACTTAAGTTTTAAAAATCAGGTTTTCTATTACTGTCTAAAGATAACCTTTACTTTTTGCTAAGCGACATATGAGCGCTAGAAAAAAAACTAACATCCCATTTCATTCTATCAACAATATCCTTATGTAGCTTACCAAGAGACCTTTTTGGGATATCTTCATCACTTGAGTAATTATAGATTAGATTAAAAACCTCTTCCTCACTCACTTTCGTTGATTCCCCATTATTAAGTGTCTCTACTATATCTTCTATCACACTTTTAGTATATGTTTTCCCTCTATATAATAAATCTGCCACAATATCGTTATGGTATTCGTAGATGGCACTGATAGCAAAGACTTTATTATTTATACTGATTTTACCATCAGGATCATGATTTATTTGTAATTTAACTTTAACGGCTTCTTTCTCTCCCTCAAACGTATCAAGGTCTTTTATTTCATATGTAAAGAATGCATTATTTCCATACCCTTCATAATAAGGGTGTAGCCCCTTTTGTTTCTTTAAAAAATCAGTATTAGATTTTTTCTTATTACAAATACTACAACTTGGTATTAAATTATAAAACGATAAAGAAAATATGGGATACAGCGATTTACAATAAAAATGATCAAATTCTGGTCTTACAATTTCCTTATCTCGTGAGATTACTGTAAAAATATATGAGCGATTACAATATGGACAAACAGTTATATCTAATCTTGTAGCCAAATCATACCCATTCCATTTACTAGACTTATTATTTATAACTGATTCGTAATTAAAAATAATACTTAATAAATCACATACAAACTTTTTTTCATCATTTGTAACGAAAAAAATCTCATCAAAGTTCCATTCCAGTCCATCATATATTCTCTCCAATCGATATGGCTCTGACTTAAGTATTTGCTTTAATTTTTTATTGTTATTTTTAAGAAGATATTTGAAAAATTTATGGTATAAATCTATTTTAGAAATAAAATAGTTGTTAAATTTCCTATTGTCAAAATCAATAACTGTATCATGTTTTATATTAATTACTTTATGTGCACTACCTCTTATGCAGTTTAATTCTGCAATATATCGCCTTTTATCTACTCCTAAATTAACTTTAAGTTCATTTAGAGTACATTGAAGTCTAGCATTTTTTATAGTCACAATTATATTTATAAAGAATTTTATTCCATTTACTATATAAGGCAATACTTCATTTATATGCTCTTCTACTACATCCTCGATTAAAAGCTTTGGTATATGTATCATTCTATAACTCTCCAGTCTCTTACTTTAATCTAATTCACTTAATTCCTCTTCTATTTCTTCCTTGATTCTCAATAAATACTGTTTTCTAGCTTCTTTATTATGCTTTGTTTTGTCTTCTAAAACTTGTAAAAGTTTACCTTTTACAATTGGCTCTCCAATATAATTAATAATCTTATAAATTTCCTTAATACGTGCTTCACTAATTTGATTATTGGGTTTATCTAGTTGATCTAAGTCCCTAATTACATCGTTAATTTTGCCTTTTGCAAATTTACCGATAGTGCCTTTCTCCATAAAGAATGCTTCCTTGAATAAAGTATGGATATTTTGTCCGAATGTAGGTATTAATTGATCTTTTTTAACTTTACAATTCTCTTCGTCTTTTTCCATAAATATCACATTATGGCTGGGTAAGTCTGATACAAGAAACGGTGTATTTGAAGATATAATAAGCTGTATACTATAATCTTTATACACATTGCCTAAAAATTCAATAAGCCTATCTATTAACTGTGTTTGCCAAGCAGGATGTAAGTAAATTTCTGGCTCATCCATTAAAATTAATATATGAGAGGTTTTTTTATTAATTTTTATAAATGAATTTGTTTCCATATTGGTTATAGCCCAATATAATCTAGAATAAATTTTCAACATCGCTTCTTCACCGGAAGAAATAATTCTTCTGCTACTATTCTTTTCTTGTATAAAATTAAAATCATAAAATCTTAATGATGGAAGATTCATATATTTTTTAATAAATATTATCATGGGTTTTATATTATTTTGTATATCTAAAATATAACTTGATGAATCACCCATAGTGTGTAAATTTAATTTGTTTTTATGCAAATACCTTGCTATAAAAAGATACGAAAGCAATATTTTTTTATTCTCCTTTATCTCTGCTGGCATTAAATCATATTTTTTCTTTCTAAGAATACTTGTATAACTTTTATATAGAGATTCTAAAAAATCTATGAATATATCACTAAAATTCTGATATGTAATATCCTCATCTACCGTATACGACCTTAAAAATTCTAAAAAATAAATAACTCTATTATTCATGTAGAAGTATTCATTAAATAATGATACTAGTATATTTTTATATGTTTTTATCTTAAAAATTAACATATCTCTAGTATTTTCTTTAGATAACTCTTCTATCGTATAAATTGATTCTTCAACATTTTTTAAACCTTGTATAAGAGCTGTTCTAGATTTATCGATTAATAGATTATCTGCTTGAGTTATACCATAATAGTCATTGAATGGTTTGCTAGTTAAAATAATTCCTGTTGGCCTATTTTCTGCATCTTTATATAAGTCTGATATAGATATTTTTAAATACCTTAGATTAGGTACTATTATATCATCTATATGATTACGAATTTTTTTATTATCTAGCATTATAATGCTTTGTATTATATCCATTAAAAATATTTTTTGAATCTGTGTTGACTTATCTCCTGAAAAATACTTATTTTGCTTCATCAAGTTAAGCGTAGATATATTTTGGACAATATACTCAGGATATTCCCTTTCACTTTCTTCTGCATTATAGATTAGATTTGAATAAAACAATACGTTTAATTGCCCTATCTCGCTAATAATTCCTCTAGTATTGTTCATCAATGCTTGATATTTATCTTTATCCCACTTGTACCACGTAATATTGTATTGTGAACATATAGGCTCTTCAATGTTACTATATAGGCCAATAAATTTAAATCCAATCCTAAATATAACTACCTTATTTGATACGAAATCAAAAATGTTATTTTTTATATAATTTAGGACAGTACTCTTACCCGTACCATTTTTACCTACAATTGCTGTTATATTAGTTATATTAGAACCAAAGAAATTTTTTATGAAATCTTCATTTTCTTTAATTTCAACTATTAACTTGTTTTTTTCAAATGTAGCGTTAAATCTATACTTACCGCTAAAGTTAAATCCTTCTTCATTGATAAGTTTATATTTCCCTACCCATAGGTAGCACAATTCCATTTCTGAGTTATTCTTTAAAATCTCAACTATATTTGCCATTACATGATCCTCCCAGTTATACCATAAGTACTCATATCTTTTAAGTAATTCTACAATAACTTCTAAAAACCTTTTTAGTCAAAGGGCTATGGCAGAAAAGCAATGGATCAACTATTAGAGATTATCAAACAAGATAAATCAAGAAACAAAGTCTTTCTTGGGGTTGATATTGCCGGTGTTGCATCTATAAAACTTTATGAAAGTATAGGTTTTAAGTTTAATGGACAAGTCTTTGGAAAAGAACATATTATGGTGTTGGAGTATTAAAAGCCTATAAAAAAACCACCCCTTTATGGAGTGGTTTTTATTACCTTCAAAATTAAATCATCTTCTCTACTACTGCAATAGCCTCAATCTCAACCCTAACATCCTTAGGTAGTCTCGCTACTTCTACGCATGCTCTTGCTGGCTTGTTATCACTAAAGTAAGTAGCGTATACTTCATTGATGGCAGCAAATTCATTCATGTCCTTAATAAATACTCCAGTTTTAACAACGTGGTTTAGGGTTAAACCAGCTTCTTCTAAAATCCCCTTAAGGTTTTCTAGACATTGCTTTGTTTGTTCTTTAATGTCTTCTGACACTAACTCCATTGTTTCTGGTACAAAAGGAATTTGACCTGAAATGAATAGCATATTACCCACCTTTACAGCTTGAGAGTATGGTCCTATAGCTGCTGGTGCCTTTGATGTGTTAATTACTTCCCTCATCCTTCTTCCTCCTATCCGTTTACTCTTATTTCATCTAAATAATTATAGATGGTATAGCGGGAAACACAAAGAATTTTTGCAACATAATCAATGGCTCCCTTTATAAGAAAGGCTCCTTGCCCATCTAACGTTTTAACAATATTTACCTTTTCTTCCTTGTTCATATAAGCAACTGGTTTTCCAAAGTTTTCTAAGGTTTCAGATACAATATTCATCAATACATCATTAACGTTATTATGAACAAATTCTCCCATGTTCATCTCTACCTTTGAGTCTGTTTGTATTAATTCTTCAAGGGATTTTTGTGCTACAACGAATTCTGATATATCAATATTGATACAAAGGCAACCTATAACAACCCCCTGTTCATCTTTAATGAACATCGTGCTAGATTTTAAAACCTTTCCATCGGAACTTTTGTTCTTATAGTTTAAGATATTATCTACATTGTTTCCTTGCCTAGCTGCCTTTAAGCCTACATCCATCATAGGGCTACCAATAGATCTACCTGTAACATGACCATTATATATCGAAATAATTGATTTTTTTGATTCATTAATTTCGTGTAAAACAACTTCACAGTTTCTACCGATGGTTCTAGCGATACCTTCAACCATTGGTATCATGGATTTTAAAATCGGATGTAATGATCTTGCCATTTTACTCCCCCTTACTTTATAACTATATTCACTAACTTTTTCGGAACTGCAATTACCTTCACAACAGTCCCTCCATCAATTAATGATTGAATCTTCTCACTTTCCATAGCAAGTTTTTCAAGTTCTTCTTTAGATAGATCAGCAGGTATAACTATCTTATCTTTTACTTTACCATTAATTTGAACAACTACTTCTACTTCATCCTTAACAACTGCCTTAGGATCGTATTTTGGCCAGTTAATATTGTGAACGCTGCCCTCACCATTAGTGATTGCCCATAATTCCTCTGTCATATGGGGAGCAAAAGGAGCTAAAAGTACGATTACGGTAGAAATTCCTTCTTTATAGAGTTCGCCATTAATGGCATCTTTACTGTTTTCTTTGTATTTATAAAGATCATTTACCAGTTCCATTACAGCACTAATGGCAGTGTTAAAGTTAAATCTACCTTCTATATCTTCTGATACCCTTTTAATTGTATTGTGTATCATATATTTTATATGCTTATCTTCTTTTGAGAAGGAGGTTACAGTCGAAGCAAACATATTATTTTCATGGGCTTCAATTGCTAATCTCCATACTCTATTTAAGAAACGATAGCAACCTTCTACTCCTTGATCATTCCATTCCAAATCCCTTTCAGGTGGGGCTGCAAATAATACGAATAACCTTGCAGTATCTGCTCCATATTTCTCAATGATTTCAGCAGGGCTAACAACATTACCTTTAGACTTAGACATCTTAGCCCCATCCTTTAATACCATCCCTTGGGTTAAGAGATTTTTAAAGGGTTCTCCTACATCTATTAACTCAAGGTCTTTAATTACCTTAGTATAGAACCTTGCATAAAGTAGATGGAGAATAGCATGCTCTACCCCACCAATATATTGATCTACCGGTAACCAATAGTTACCTGCCTCTTTCTTAAAAGGAAGATCTGAATTTTTAGGATCGGCATATCTTAAGAAATACCAAGATGAATCAACAAAGGTGTCCATTGTATCGGTTTCTCTTCTACCCATCTTACCACACTTAGGGCATGCTGCCTCCATAAAGGTCTTACTAGTAGCTAATGGAGATAATCCTTTTCCAGTAAACTCTATGTCTGTCGGAAGTTCTAATGGAAGTTCTTCCTCGGGTACTGCTACTGCTCCACAATCATCACAGTAGATAATTGGAATAGGGGTTCCCCAATATCTTTGTCTTGATAGCAACCAATCCCTTAGACGATAGCTTACTGTTCTGTTTCCTACCGCCATTTCTTCGATCTTCTCACTAATCTTAGCATAGGCTTCTTTGTTGGAAAGTCCATTAAACTCTTGAGAGTTGATCATGATGCCATCACCATCGTAGGCTTCGTTTTCTAATGTAAACTCACCTTCAAAGTCAGCTGGCTGAATGACAGGTGTAATTTTAATACTATATTTTCGAGCAAAATCCATATCCCTTTGGTCATGGGCTGGTACTGCCATAATGGCACCTGTTCCATAATCAATTAAAACATAATTTGCAATATAGATTGGAATTCTTTCACCAGAAACTGGATTAATACAGTATTGACCAATAAATATTCCTTCTTTTTCCATTTCTGTTGATGTTCTTTCAATATCTGACATATGTTGAAGTTTTTCAATTAATCCATTAACTGCTTCTTCATACTCAGTACCTTCCACCATTTCAGCTACATATGGATGCTCTGGTGCCAGTACCATATAGGTTGCTCCATAAATGGTGTCTGGTCTTGTAGTAAATACCTTTAATTTTTTATTAGTATTTTCGATAGGGAACTGGATTTCAGCCCCTTCACTTTTACCAATCCAATTTTTCTGCATTGTTTTAACCTTTTCTGGCCAACCATCTAGTGTATCTATATCCTTAAGTAATTCTTCAGCGTAATCTGTGATTTTAAAGTACCATTGATTTAATAGTTTTTTACCAACTTTACTATCACATCTTTCACAGTGACCTCCTACAACCTGCTCATTTGCTAGAACGGTTTCACAGTCGGGACACCAGTTTACTCTTGACTCCTTTTTATAGGCTAAACCCTTCTTATAAAATTGAAGAAAAAGCCATTGGGTCCACTTATAATAGTCTGGGTTACAAGTTGCCACTTCTCGATCCCAGTCGTAACTTAAGCCTAATACGCTTAACTGATCCTTCATTTCTTCAATATTCTTCTTTGTCCAGATGTCAGGGTGAATACCGTGGTTAATGGCAGCATTTTCTGCTGGCAGACCAAAGGCATCCCAACCCATTGGGTGTAGTACATTTAAACCAAGCATTTTCTTGTATCTTGCCACTACATCCCCAATAGAGTAGTTTCTTACATGTCCCATATGAATTTTCCCAGAAGGATAAGGGAACATTTCTAGTACATAATACTTTTCTTGGTCATTTTCAACTGTTTTAAAAGCATTCTCATCTTGCCATTTTTTTTGCCATTTAGTTTCAATTTCTTTAAATTGATAAGTTGACATATTTTCCTCCTCCAAACCTTTATAATATACACAGTTTTTTTAGTAAATCTTTTGGATACTTTAATAATTAACTTTCTGTTATGCATTTTGAAGATATGACTTATCTAAAGAGCATTTAGTATAAATAATTTGCTATGCATAATAAGCAATATAAAATAAAAAAGTATAATAAAAAAACTTTCTAGTCAGATAGGGACGAGTAAAAACCCGCGGTACCACCCTAATTGACAGAAAGTCCACTTTCATGGTTGATATAGGAAACCCCTCCTATAAGTGTACAATAAAGACAAGTTCAGTAATTAGCAATATCGATTTTCACCAACCATCGACTCTCTTTAAAAGCTTAATTTACCTACTACTTCTTTCACTTATAACCTATACAATTATATTTCCTCAAAATTAATTCTCTTAATTATTTATACATTATATATTATTTTTAATAATATTGTCAATATCTATCACAGTGGCATCCTTCCAAATTCTTTCTATATTGTAGAAAGCTCGGTCTTCTTGATGGAAGAGATGAATTACAAAATCACCATAATCCATTAGAATCCATCCTCCTGTATGGTAACCTTCCTTATGTCGCACAGAAACATCTAGTTCTGCTAGACGATCTTCTACTTCATCAGCTATTGATTTTACCTGTCTTGCCGACGATGCACTTGCAATAATAAAATAATCGCATATGGACGATATTTTAGATATTTCTAGTACCATTATATCTTCACCAAGCTTATCATCTATGCTTTTAACTGCTTTATAAACTAAGTCTAGTGTTGTGTTTTCCATATAACTCCTCCTATGTCCTACAAGAATAATCTTGCCAAAATAAATAAATATATGCAGTAAATACCGAAAATAGTAAAGCCTATGGGTCGACTGATCTTCCCTATAATGAAACCACCTGCCGTTAATATTAGCATCAAAATTAATGTAACAGGTAGATCTAAATAAAGGGTTTGAGGGATATTATAAATAGTTGCTCCTAACATGACATTTTGATAGCTAATTACAATCCCTTGACTGGCAATCTTAGAAGACAGGCCAAGAACCATTACCATATTCAATACATTTGCTCCTATTATATTCCCAACAGATATTCCTTGTTCCTTTTTAATGACAGAAGTAATGGCAGTAGTCAACTCTGGCAAAGAAGTTCCTAAAGCAATCAAAGTTAAACTAACCACCTGCTCTGGAATACCTATAATTTGAGCTAAAGATACACCATTTGATACTAGTAATCTGGCCCCAACTGTAATGCAGACTGTTCCCAAAATAAACTTACCTATATATTGCGTAGAATTGCCTTTATCAATGGGAACTCCTATGATCTTCTGCTTTCTTCTTTTCTTATTTCTTCTAGCAAATTCTAAAATATTGATTAAGATATATACAGCAAATAAACCTAAAAAGATATTTCCTTCCATTGGTGTGATAATACGATTTAAGGCTAGATAATAGAGTATTCCTCCTGTAATCAGCATAAATGTACTCTTTACAGTAAAGCTTATTTTCTGGATTTCAACAGGAGAAATAATGGCAGTTACCCCCAGTATCAAGCCCATATTACACACCATAGAGCCAACGACATTACCAATAGCTACATCATAAAAATGTTGATAGGTAGCAATGGCTGAAACCAAAAGCTCTGGTAGAGTTGTGGCGATACTAACAATAGTGGCACCAATTAACACATTTGGAATTCCTGTAACTTTTGCTAGCCAAACAGCTGACTCAACAAACCAGTCTCCGCCCTTAATAATAATAGCCAAACCGGCAACAAAAAATATTACGACACCTATAGTCCCCATATGATCCCCCTAATTAGCTATATTTTATCAATATAATCATTTCAGGATTAACCCCGATAGATGATCCACATTGTTATAAATATATTGATTAGGTTTAAATATATTCCACTGGGGACTAATATTTGTCTATTGAGCTAAGTCTCGCCCAACGATTACACGTATATCAATATTTTGATTTTCTTCCTCTAGTTTAATTACATCTGAGATCCCTAATGTCTTTGCTACTTCCTTTGCCTTCTTCTCAAATCTGCTATTATATTCGATGTATGATTCTTCTACATTTGAAGTAGCATGGTTACCAATACCTTGAACGATAAATTTATCTTTTTCTAATAAATCCTTATATTTTTGAGCCATACCAGCTACACCACTACCATTTAATACTTCTATTTCTGGTACGATATCTTTTTCATCTAATAAATAAGTATTTCTAATTTTCTTTACATCTGCTTCATCATAAATCATATATGATACCCCACCAATTGTCTGAGGCCTACCTGATAAAGTTACCTTTGCAATCTCTTCATTTGCTAAGCCTGCAGCTTTTGACCCCATAGATAGCATCTGACTTTTAGGGATATTGGTATTTACATTTCTATAAAAAATATCAATTAATTGGGGTATTTTAGTGATAGAAGAAGGTGATAATACCTTATCCTTTAATGCGGTAACAAAGTTTTGTTGCGCTTGGATACGCCCAAGATCTTGGTTAGCATAACCCTTTCTAAAACGCAGGAAATGTACTGCATTTTTACCATCTAAGGTTTGTACCCCTTTTGGTATATTAATATGTAAGTTATCTGCATTATCAGAATATCTCATATTAATCGGCACATCAACTTCTACGCCGCCTAAGGCGTCAACTAGTTCCTCTACAGCTTGATAATTAATTCGTACATAATGATGTATCTTAATTTCAAATAAATTTTCAACAGTTTCAACTAATAGGTCTGCTCCGCCATAGGCATGGGCATGGTTAATTTTGTCTAGTGATCGTCTTCCTGGTATTTCAACCCTTGTATCCCGTGGAATTGAAACTATTGCTGGGTTATTTCCAGAAGAATCCATACTGACTAACATAATCGAGTCAGCTCTTCCCCTTGTGCTGGCATTTTTATCAGCTGCATCTACCCCCATAACAAGAATGTTAATTCTTTCATTTTTATTGCCAAAGGGATTTGGGAATCCAAAGCCTCCTCTTCCGCCATCATCGTTTCCATCCGCCCTAATTTGATTAATAAAATTACCTCCTAATATAATTAGAGCTGCCATAACTAATATAAATAAACCAAACTTCTTTTTATTCACTTTTTTATTTTCTTTTCTTCTAACTCTGCTCATGGTCACCTAGTCCTTTACTATTTTTAGTATTTCATTCCTAGCATACACTGTATTAGGATGAAGTAGACCTTCAATGCTTAAAACATATATAATCGTATTATTTAATGCTTTCAAGAGTCCCTTATCTAAATCTTCTTCCACCAACAGTCTTAATTCATCGACTCCTGGGTAGTTTCTCCCTACCTCAATAAAGTCGGCTAAGTATATTATTTTTTCTAATCTACTCATATTACTACGGCCAGTTGTATGATTTTCTATAGCATTTAATATATTTTTATTGTTAATATTAAATTCTTTTTTTGCAATATGAGCCGCTACCTTCCCATGTAATAGTTGATAAGCTTCAAATAATTCTTTATCTACTTCAATCTTATATTTTTCTATATAATCCTTTAACTCTTTTTCTGTAAAATCCTTTGCATAGTCATGTAGCAGGGCTGCAATTTGTGCATGTAAAGGATCTTCTCCATATTTTTCTGCTAAATAAATGGCTGCATCCACAACTCCTAATGTATGAGTATATCGCTTTGGGTTTATCACCGTTTTAAGTCTTGCATGGATATAATCAACCAGTTCTCTGTCCATTTTTTCACCTCTTTTAATCTAAATACAAGCCATGCTTCTTAATATATTTGCCTACACCATCTGGTACTAGATATTTTATATATCTGCCTTCTTTTACCCTCTTTCTAATGTCAGTTGAAGAGATTTCTAAGTTAGGAATCTTAATTTTAATAACCTTGCTTCTATACTGCTTTTCTAAGTACTGTATTTTATCCTCTAAAGTTGAATAGTCATAGCCAGCCCTTGTAACAACAACAAAGTTTATGATTTTCAATAATTCTTCATGATTTTTCCATGTATCTAACTCTAGAATAACATCTGTACCTGTAATAAAATAATAGCTTGTTCCTACAGGATTTTCTTCCATTAACTGTTTAATCGTATCAATTGTATAGGATGGTCCTTGTCGGTGAATCTCCATTGGTGATACACAAAAGTTTTGATTGTCTATTGCGGCAATTTCGGACATAATTAGACGGTGATAACCGTCGGTCACCTTAATATCTAATTTATGGGGAGATACTCTATTAGGGATAATAATCACCTTGTCTAATGACAATTCCTCCATAGCAGTCTGGGCTATAAACAAATGACCATTATGAATTGGATCAAAGGATCCTCCTAATATGCCGTAGCGATTTTGATTCTTTTCGGTCTTTTTAACTTGACTAAGCATCCTTAACTACACCTCTTTTTTTATACCTAGCTGCTACATTATACTATATTTTATCAAATAAATGAATTTAATTAAAGACAAATAAAATAAATTCATATTCTGTCGATAATTGTCGATACTAAATTTTATAGAAAAATCACATTTATGATTGGAGTGTTCCACAAAATGAATCCACTTTTCTATAATTGGCTTACGGGATTTATCATTCCTTGGATAGCAGGAATCTATTTAGCTAAAAAAAACCCTCTAATTCTGCTGGTCGTTGCTCCTTTAGGTAGTGCAATCGCCCATATATTCAATCGATTAGGTCTATCTCTGGGGTTTTGGAGGGTTCAGCCTTTTGAATACAGTGCTTTTTCTACACTGCCCATGGATATTGGCGTTTATAGTATCCTTGCCAGTTTTCTGGTTTATGTTATTATTGAAAATCAAGAGAAAACACATTATTTTATTTTTTCTTTTAGTTTAATTACCACCATCATGGAATATGCATGGTTGGTATTAAATTTCGTAGTCTATGATAACTATTGGAACATCTTCCACACCTTTTTATCTTATTTATTAGCTTATTACCTAGTTTACGGTTATTACTTGCTACTAAAAAAATATGAAGTTTTTTCAAAAACTGTAAGATAATTTAATGTTTAAACTAAAAATATTTAAACCTCTTTGTGATAATAGAATCGATAATCATTCTATCACCATAAAGAGGTTTCTACAAATAAGATTACATTAATCAACTCTATTTATAGGGATGATTAGTTAACAGTAACTTTTAGAAGGTATTTAATTTTCAATGCTACTTCGTATTCGCTGGAAAATTGAGGCTTCCGTTTTTCCCCCAACATAGATTACAGACAAATTATCATGGGCGCCTCTTTCATAAACCAATCTTGTTAGTTCCTTAAGGGCTTTTTTTACATTATACTTATATTTATTGATCATTAATACGATCTCTGCATCTTCTAATTGGTTATAAAAACCATCACTACTAATTAAAAAATTTTCTCCTAACCTTTGCTTTCCCCAGTGGTAAAACAATTCTATTTTCGATGTAACACCTAAACATCTAGTAATTAAGTTCCTCTTAGGATGGCATTTGGCTTCTTCAATAGAAATAGTTCCCTTCTTTACTAAATCTCCTACATAGGAATGATCTTCTGTTAGTTGATTTATGGTTAAATTGTATATTTTGTGTATCCTACAATCCCCAATATGAAAGATGTAATAGTTCTCCTTATACAAAAGTAAAATCGACAAAGTTGTCCCCATTTTTTTATTAATTTCTTTACTTATACTTAAAATTTCATGATTAATCTCTCTAACTAGTTCTTCTAAGTTAGTTACCATTATGTCTATAGGTTCTTCATACTCCACTAATAAGCCAGGTAGAGAACCTTCCCACCACTGATTAATCTTTTTAATGGTAAAACTACTGGCGTAGCCTCCAGCTTCAAGTCCCCCCATGCCATCAGCAACGGCAAATAAACCGAATTGCTGTCCATCTATTTCTCCTACCCTTGCAAGAATATGATCTTGATTAACCTTCTTTATTTCGCCAGCTTCACTGATGGCCTCCACCACTAAAATCTTATGTTTAGATTTCAATAACTTTCAGCTCCATAATTTTGAGGTAGGGTAAAGAGATAATCTAAATTGGCAAAGGAAATCTGATCACCATCTTTTAATGAATAATCTATGTTGCTATTAATTCGCTCTCCATTTATATAAGTACCATTTCTGGAGTTTAAGTCCTTAAGATAATATTGTCCATTCTGATGATGAATTTCTGCATGGACCCTACTAATGGTTTTATTAGCAATTAAGTAATCTACTTGATCCTTTAATTTCCCTATAACTAAGGGATTACTATTAATATTAACTTTTTCTCCCTGCCCCCCCTGTAGGGCGACTAACTGAGGAAGGTTAGTATTGATTTCTATTATTTCTGTATCAAAGGTCTCTTCAAACAGCTCCTCCTTAAAACCATCTGAGGGCTTATTACTTATACTTTTATTATTAAACTGAGAATTGATCTTAGTCGAAGGAATATTTAATTCTTGAGGTGTACTATTAATTTCTTTTTTGTCCATTTTTAGGGATCTTGCTTTTATTTTATTATTTATTTCATTGTTAATTTTATTGTGATTTTTCTCCACTTGAACTGTCACTAAATTCTCTTCCACTAATAGCTTTTTAAATAGTAAAATATTAATTACTGCTGCTAGTAAAACAATGCCAATTAGAGAGACACCATCAATATTACCTGTGGTGGAATCAAATAATATATTAGTCTCTAACCATAATAGTGCAACTACAATTAAAATTAAAACCTCAGCTAGTAGGAGGGTCAATTTAGTTTTTGTTGAATACACTAATTTTTCTTCTTGAATAATTGCTGAGACCTCATCAACTAATTTCATCTCTAATTCTGATTTACTAATTACTGATTTTTCTATTGATTTTACAGTTTGATTTTCTTTTGGTTTTACAATTTGATCTTTATTTTTATTTATTTGTTCTTTATTTTTATTTATTTTTCCTCCATCAGTCTTATCTGTGTTATCCTTTAGACCTTCTAGTTGGATCTGTCTTAAAAAACTTAAAAACTCCTTTAAATTAAAAGTTTCTTTATTTAATTCGTATAAGATTTTTAGAAGCAGTTGATGATCCCCTTCTTTTTCTGATTCAGTTGCCCAAACAAGTCTATTAATCAGCTGTCGAAGGGATAAAATGATATTTCCCTCCTCCTTTTTGCAGGGTACATATAATAAACTTATTTCTAATGTTTCTGGGTGAATAAAAATAAAATCTTCATCAATGATAAAGCTCTCATGGTGTAATAGATAATTGCCTGCTTCTAAAATTCCTTTTATAATATCAATTAATATTCCAATTAGTTGCCCCTTTGTTAGCTTCCTTCTTAACAGAAATTGACCTACCTGAAGTTTGGAAGTAATATCATAATATAAATATCGATAGGCATCTTTAATCCGTAGGTTAAAGGGGAGTAAAGAAGGAATATTATTATTAATCATCATCTCCACCTGAAATTCTTGAATTATATCTTCCTTTTCTAGTTTTAGAACTAAATAGCTTCCCTTGGCATCCCTCTCGTAGGAGGTATGGAAAGGAATTTTTGATTCTTTTTCCATAGAAGGCTCCTTTCTGTAATACTTGAGGAAATTGCATAATACCATAACTCTTTATTTATATTCGTTTTATGCAAATATAAAAACTAAGTCGCGCATTGTGAAATGAGTAATTTCCTTTACATTTCAATGGATTACACGTTGAACACTAAGCAGCGAAGTTTTTATTTTACATTAATATAAATCTAATATTAATTATGCAATTTCCTCACTTACTTTAATACTTACTTTTCTATAGACTACCCCTTACAAACATTAGCATTGCACTAATAAATAAAAAGGGAGCAAAGGGCAGTAATGTTTTTTTATTTGCCTTTCCAGACACTAATAAAACTAAACCAACAATTCCACTTAAGGCTGTGGCGATAAAGGTCATATTTAATAAACTCCATACCCCCATATAAAGCCCTAAGCTACTTAAAAGTTTTACATCTCCCATTCCTAAACCGCCCCTAGTCATACGAGAAACACCAAAAGCTAACCCCCCCATAATGCAGGATGCTATAATAGCATTGACCAAACTATGGTTTTTATTTAAAAGCAATAGGATGAGTCCCACTATACTTCCTAAGATAAGTAATTGATTGGGAATAATTAACCTTTTATAATCCCACAAGGCTACAGAGCCTAGATATAGGAGCAAACAAATATTAAACAGTAAACTTAAATTCATTAAAAACCTCCTAATAAAATAAATATATGGATCAAATTGAAAACCTCAACCGAATCTTCTTTAAATCTAACTAAATTATTCAATTGAATGTGTCCACTAGCAATTAAACCCTTCCTTTAATCATTCTTATGGATTCATAATTCGATGTTCATAATCGTCTAAATTATGAAGCCCAAATCTACTTAAGTAGTCTAATATATTTTCATTAGGAACATAATTTAATAACTGGGAGGTCGGATATAATTCTCCATCAGCTGTAGATTGATAATGTTGATAGTAATAATATATAGAGCCATTTTGTTCTCTAGTATATCCTCTAAAAAACTGATTTTTAAAGGTATCTGAAAGATCAGTACGTTCTTTCCCTTTTCTCCATACTGTTACATCAATAGGTGTCCCATCAGAATTAAATCCAATTATATTTAATTTTCTATTAGAATCGAAAATAATCTCTCTTAAAGGGTGTATTTCTCTTTCTAACCATCCCTCAGAAGTAAGTTTCTGTGACCTAATCTCAACTATAAAATGGTCTGTAGAGTCGCTATTATAGTACATCCAAAAGGTATGAAGGTTCTTAGGGGCCTGTCTGTTGATTGTGTAGTTGTT